>NZ_SODV01000002.1:1241773-2483546 GCF_004366355.1 Dinghuibacter silviterrae
AGCGGAGAATTGATCCCGGCCGACGGTATCCTCACCCGGGGCCGGGCGTCGATTGACTATAGTTTTGTGACGGGAGAATCCACGCCGGTCGACAAAAGCGTGGGCGAATTGTTATACGCCGGTGGCCGCCAGGAAGGTGGGGCGATCGAGTTGTTGGTCGTGCGGGAGGTGGCGCAAAGCTACCTCACGCAGTTGTGGAACCGGAAAGGGCGCGCCGGCAGTAAGGTGTCCTTTGTCCACCCGCTGGCCCGTTATTTTACCTATATCGTCCTGTCAATTGCCGCCGGGGCAGCGTTGTACTGGATGGGACACGACCCGTCACGGATCTGGAACACCGTGACGGCGGTGCTGATCGTCGCCTGTCCCTGTGCGCTCCTGCTCTCCAGCACTTTTACAAACGGGAACCTGTTGCGCATCCTGGGACGGAACCACTTTTACCTCCGAAATGCCGAAGTGATCGAGCGCATAGCGGGCGTCGACCATATCGTTTTCGACAAAACGGGAACGCTGACAGCGCCGGGTGGCCAGGCCATGACCTGGACCGGCGAGGCGTTGAGCGAGGACGACCGGCGCCGGGTAGCTACCCTGGCGGCCCAGTCTGCCCACCCGTTGAGCCGGGCGCTGGCCCGGGAATTACAGGCAGGAGTGGCTTGTTCGGTATTGGGGTTCGAGGAGCACCCGGGAGCGGGCATCAAGGGGTTCGTTGATGGAGAACACCTATTGCTTGGGTCCGCAGAATTTGTGGGCACAACCGCGGCCCCAGTCTCCGCTCAGGGCTCGCGTGTCTATGTTTCCATCAACAGCCGCGTCGCTGGTTTTTTCGAGTGGACCAGCCCCTACAGGGCAGGCCTGCACGATCTGGTGGCCACTCTGCAACACAATTACACCCTCTCCGTCCTCTCCGGAGACAACGATCGGGAGAAAGAACGCCTGGCAGCCCTGTTGGGCCCCGCCGCCCGTCTTCACTTCCACCAGACACCGAAAGGAAAGGTAAACTACATCCGCCGCCTACAGGCCGAAGGCGACCGGGTCATGATGATCGGTGACGGTCTCAATGACGCGGGTGCGCTGGAACGAAGCGACGCCGGCATCGCCCTCACGGACGACTGCAACAACTTCACCCCCGCCAGCGACGCCATATTAAGGTCAGACCAGATACAGAAACTCCCGGCTTTTATCCGGCTTTGCCGCTCGGGGAAGCACATCATCCTGGCGAGTTTTATCCTGTCCGTCCTGTATAACCTGGCCGGTTTGTCTTTTGCCGTTAGCGGGGCACTGTCTCCTATGGTCGCGGCCATCCTGATGCCCTCCAGTTCCCTGACGATCCTGCTCGTTACGTATGGATCCAGCAGTCTTACCGCCAAGGTGTTGAAACTTTATAAAACATCGCTATGAGTGTCATCATTTTGTTACTGATCGCCAGTCTTTCCGTGGCACTTCTTTTTCTTGGCGCTTTTATCTGGGGCGTAAGGACGAAACAGTTCGACGACGGTTATGCGCCCCCGTTGCGTATGCTGTTCGACGACGAGTTGCCGGACCCACACGAGAAGGAAACCAAACCATCAAATACATAATATGCAGGTAGAAAAATTCTATTACGACAACCGGACGGTCAAATGGTTTGCCTACGCCGTTTTGTTTTGGGGCGTCGTCGGGATGCTGGCGGGGCTCTGGGCGGCAATCTCTTTGTATTATCCCGCCATGAACCTTGGCTTGCCGGCCACCACCTTCGGCCGGATGCGACCTGTTCACACCAACGCGGTCATTTTTGCTTTTGTGGGGAACGGCATTTTTATGGGAGTGTATTATTCCTTGCAACGCTTGTGCAAGGCCCGGATGTTTAGTGACGTATTGAGCAAGCTGCACTTCTGGGGCTGGCAGGCCATCATTGCGACAGGGGCGATCACGCTTTGGATGGGTAAGACCAGCGGGAAGGAATACGCGGAACTGGAATGGCCGATCGACATCGCCATCGCGGTGGTGTGGATCATTTTCGGCATCAATATGTTTGGCACGTTGCTCAAACGCAGGGAGCGACACATTTATGTTGCCATCTGGTTTTACATCGCCACCTGGGTTACCGTGGCCATGCTCCACATCGTCAATTCCGTGGAACTGCCCGTGACCCTTTGGAAAAGTTACAGCTGGTACGCCGGCGTACAGGATGCCCTGGTACAATGGTGGTACGGGCACAACGCGGTCGCGTTTTTCCTGACGACACCCTACCTGGGCCTGATGTATTATTTCCTGCCAAAGGCCGCCAACCGGCCGATCTATTCCTACCGGCTGTCCATCATACACTTCTGGGCCCTGATCTTTATCTATATCTGGGCGGGCCCCCACCACCTGTTGTACACGGCCCTTCCCGATTGGGCGCAGTCGCTCGGGGTGGTGTTCTCGGTGATGCTGATCGCCCCGAGCTGGGGCGGGATGCTCAACGGCTTGTTTACGCTGAGGGGTGCCTGGGACAAGGTACGCGAGGACCCTGTATTGAAGTTCCTGGTCGTGGCGATCACCTGTTATGGTATGGCGACGTTTGAGGGGCCGATGCTCAGCCTGAAAAACGTCAACGCCATTTCCCACTTCACCGACTGGACGATCGCTCACGTACACATAGGGGCGTTGGGCTGGAACGGCTTTTTGACCTTCGGCGTGTTGTACTGGCTGGTACCCCGTATGTGGAACACCACCCTCTATTCCAAAAAACTGGCCGGTGCCCATTTTTGGATCGGCACGCTGGGAATTGTATTGTATGCGGTCCCCCTTTACTGGGCCGGTTTCACCCAAAGCATGATGTGGAAGAGCTTTACAGACGAGGGCCAGCTAAAGTTCCAGTTTCTGGAAACAGTCACCCACATCCTGCCGATGTACATCGCCAGGAGTATCGGTGGTGCCCTATACATCTCCGGTGTGTTCATCATGATCTATAACCTGGCAAAGACCGCTGCCCAGGGACATTTTGTCGCCAACGAAGCAGCAGAAGCCGCGGCTCTGCCCGAAACGGCGACCACGCACGGCCGGGCCTACTGGCACCGGTGGATCGAGCGCCGCCCCATGCAAATGCTGGTATTCAGCCTTATTGCCGTGGCGATCGGGGGATTGATCGAGCTGGTCCCGACCTTCCTGGTGAAATCGAACATACCGACCATCAGCAGCGTAAAACCCTACACGCCGCTGGAGCTACAGGGGCGCGACATTTATGTGCGCGAGGGTTGCTACCTGTGCCACTCGCAAATGGTCCGGCCCTTCCGGGACGAAGTCGCGCGATATGGTGAGTATTCCAAGGCCGGGGAATTCGTATACGACCATCCCTTCCAATGGGGCTCCAAAAGAACCGGTCCGGACCTCGCCCGCGTCGGTGGCAAATACCCGGACAGCTGGCACTACAATCACCTGCTGGACCCGTCGTCGATGTCGCCGGGCTCGATCATGCCTTCCTACGTATGGCTCTTCGACCACGAAATCGATACCGTCGATACCTATAAAAAGATCCGCGCCATGCAAACGCTGGGCGTCCCTTATCCGGAGGGTTATGCCGAAAAAGCCAACGAAGACCTGGTGAAACAGGAGGCGTCGATCAAGGCGTCACTAAAAGCCGACAAGATCAGTACGGGCCAGAACAAGGAAATCGTCGCCTTGATCGCCTACCTGCAACGCCTGGGGAAAGATATCAAGGCCGCGCCGAAAGAGGAGGCCTCAGCGGACGGCAGTAACGTGATGGGCAATTAAAACACGCACAATGAAATTTATCAACTACCTGGAAAAAATCAGCGGGGTAAGCATCTACGGCATGACCTCCCTGCTGTTGTTCGGTACCATCTTCACGATCATGCTGGTGTGGGCGCTCAGGGCGGACAAGGGGATGATCGAGGAAATCAGGAAGATGCCATTGGAAGAAAAATAAAATGATTGATATGTCTACTTTGGAAAATCCTTTTGTACTGGTGATGACCGGCATCATGGTGGTGCTCCTCCTGGTGATCAAATCGCTGGCCTCGCTCCTGTTGGCGGCGGCCAAACGCTCCTGGAAGGAAGAGCAGAGGGCCAGGGCCGGGGTACTGGCCGCCGCACCGATGATCAGCGGGATTTCAGACACTACCTTTTATATGCTGGTGTCGATTGTGGCCCTGGAGGTGTTGGTGATCCTGTACCTGTTATACAACCTTCGCGTGCTGTTGACAGAGCACAGCGCTCCCAAAGAGCGGAAGTCTATTGACTACCGGGCCATTTGGACGAAAATGAACCGATTCCGCCCAGCCACAGAGGAGTCAGCCATAGACGTCGGTCACGACTATGACGGCATCCGGGAACTGGACAATAAATTACCACCCTGGTGGCTGTATGGATTTTATGCCACCATCATTTTCGCCTGCGTATACCTCTGGCGCTACCACGTCGCGCATTCGGCGCCCCTGCCCGCGGAAGAATACCGGATCGCGGTCGAGCAGGCCGAGATCAAAAAGCAGGAATACCTGAAGAATGCCGCCAACAGCGTGGATGAGAATACGGTCAAACTCTTGACATCACCCGCCGACCTGGAGGCCGGGAAGGCCATCTTTCAAGGCACTTGTTTTGCCTGCCACGGGAAAAACGGGGAAGGGGGCGTCGGGCCCAACCTGACCGATGCGTATTGGCTGCACGGGGGGACCATACAGGACGTTTTCAAGACGATCAAGTACGGCTGGCCGGACAAGGGGATGAAAAGCTGGAAGGATGATTTTTCGCCCGGCCAGATTGCGCAGATTGCCTCTTATGTGAAGTCCCTGGCGGGGACAAACCCACCGAATGCAAAAGCGCCACAAGGAACACTCATGAAATAAATCGTATGGACAACTCCTTCCGGGACCAACTGGCGACCGTGGACGCCAAAGGGCATCGCAAATGGATATTTGCGCAAAAACCGCACGGCAAATGGTATAGCGCACGAACCTATATCAGCTGGTTCTTTTTTGTCCTTTTTTTTGCCCTGCCCTTTGTATACGTCCACGGCCAGCCCTTTTTACAATTCAATATCCCCGAAGCCCGGTTCATCATCTTCGGGAAGATCTTCTGGCCGCAGGATTTTTTCATCTTCGGGCTGGCGACGGTGACCTTTATCATCTTCGTGATCCTGTTCACCGCGGCCTTCGGACGGTTGTTTTGCGGCTGGGTTTGCCCCCAGACAATCTTTATGGAAATGCTTTTCCGGAAATTGGAGTACCTGATCGAGGGGGACGCCGCCCGGCAAAAAATTTTGCAGAAGTCTCCCTGGACCACGGAGAAAATCCTCCGGAAGTCCGCGAAACACGTGGTTTTCTACCTGCTCTCCTTTATCATCGCCAATACCTTCCTGGCCTATATCATCAGTGCCAAAGGACTATGGGCAATCATCACGGGACCGGTCACCGAACACATCCCCGGTCTGTTCGCGATGCTGGTGTTCTCCGGCGTGTTTTATGCGGTGTATGCCTTTTTCCGGGAACAAGCCTGTACGGTGGTCTGTCCCTATGGCCGTCTGCAAGGGGTATTGCTGGACCGGAATTCGATGATCGTCGCCTACGATTATAAACGGGGAGAACCCCGGGGGAAATTCAGCAAAAAAACGGATACCGGTTTGGGCGATTGCATCGATTGCTTCCAGTGTGTAAAAGTGTGCCCGACGGGTATCGATATCCGCAACGGCACCCAAATGGAGTGTGTCGGGTGTACCGCCTGCATCGACGCCTGCAACCACATGATGGAGAAGGCCGGCCGGACACCCAACCTCATCCGCTACGCCTCCGAAAACGGCATATCCGGACATGAGCCGCTCCGGTACACCCTGCGGATGAAGCTGTATACGGCCTTGCTGTCTTTCCTGTTGCTGATTCTTGCGGGTTTGTTGCTCAGCCGTAAAGACGTCGATGCAACGGTCATGCGCACCCCCGGCATGCTCTTCCAGGAACGGGGCGCCGACAGCGTATCCAATTTGTATACGATCAAGGTTGCCAACAAAACGATCCGGAAAGTGCCCCTGGACGTGCGGCTGGTAGACCTGGACGGCAGGGTACAGGTCATCGGGGGAAGCGTCATTCCTTTAAAAGCGGAGGAAGAGGGTAGCGGCACCTTTTTCGTCGTGTTGCCGAAGCATGCCGTAAAAGAACGGAAGACGCGCATCCGGCTTGCCTTGTATGAAGGCGATCATAAAATTGGCGAGATCGGAACAAATTTTCTTGGACCCATCCCCGGTGACGGGGACTAAAACATCTTTATTATGAGTTGGGGTAACAAATTAACGGTGGTATTTATTTTGTTCGGGGCCATGATCTCCTACATGGTATACCGTTGTATGAAAATGCCCGTCGACCTGGTCACGGCGGATTATTATAAAGAGGAGCTGGCCTACCAGGAGGTGATCGACGGCACGAAGGCCGCCAACGCCCTGTCTGCTTTGCCCCGCCTGTCGGAAAACGGGGAACGTATCGAGCTTTGTATGCCCTCGGAGATGCGCGGCCGGTCTCTGGAAGGGTCGATTGTATTCTACTGCCCTTCGGACATGGAAAGGGACAGGCGGGTATCGTTGCAGCCGGATGCGGATGGCCGGCAATGGATACAGTTACTCCCTGCCGGCAACTATACTGCAAAGGTGAGCTGGCGTTCAGGTGGGAAACTGTACTACGCGGAACAGCCGGTCTATATACATTGATTCTTATGGTCGCTTCTCTTTTTGCAGCCTTCCTCCTGGGGTTCGCGGGTAGCGCCCATTGTGTGGGTATGTGTGGGCCGCTCGTCTTATCCATGCCTGTGCGGCACCTGCCGGAGGCAGCGCGATGGCGCGCATCCGGCTTGTACCATGCCGGCCGGATCGGGGTGTACGCATTGGGCGGGCTTCTTTTTGGATTGGTAGGGCACCAGTTCGTGTTGGCCGGGTGGCAGCAGGGGTTGTCGATCGCGCTGGGCGCGGGACTTTTGTGCAAGCTCGTCCTCCGGGGGCCACGGTTCAAGCCGGGCGGGCTGCACCTCCAAAAAACCATCACATGGCTATGGACTTCCCCCTCCCGCGGCAAATACTTCTGGATGGGCGCCGCCAACGGCCTCTTACCCTGCGGGATGGTCTATATCGCCATTGCCGCCGCCCTTACCAGCGACGGCCCCGTAAAGGCCACGGCCTTTATGGCATTTTTCGGCCTGGGCACCCTGCCCATGCTGTTAGGGCTACAGGTCACAGGCAGGATGGTGGGCATGACCACCCGGCAAAATTTGAGAAGGGCCTTGCCTTACCTGACGGCACTCATGGCCGTTTTATTGATCCTGCGAGGGCTGAATCTGGGTATACCGTTTGTAAGCCCGGTACTGGCGGGAAGACCGCCCCAGGCGATCCGGTGCCATTAGCCGATGCGCTCCGGCAGCTCGATCGTGACACTTGTTCCTTCTCCTTCTTTGCTGTCAAGCCATATATCCCCATCGAGCAGGTCCAGGTACCGGCGGACAATGTGCAACCCCAGCCCGGTTCCTTCGATGTTGAGCGCGTTTCCGCCCCGGAAAAAGCTGGTGAACAAGTGTTGTTTGTCTTCCGTGGAAATGCCGATGCCGTTGTCCCGGACGGTGACCGTGATGTGCCGATCCGGGTGGCGGCGTCCCTCCAGGTGGATGGGTGCCCCTTCCGGGCTGAATTTTGAGGCATTGTTCAGGAGGTTCACCAGGATGTTTTTCAAAAGCCGTTTGTCGGAATAGAGGAGCTGGTCGTCCGGGCAGTTGCAGTGGATGACCTGACCGGGTTTGGCGAGCGCCTGCATTTCTTCGGTGACCTCCTCCAGCAGGGGGGCAAGGGACATCCACGCCGGTTCGGCCCTGACCTTACCCTCTTCGAGCCGGCCGAGGGACAGGAAGTCATCCAACAGGTTATTGAGGTGCTTGACGGCGTCCCGGGTGCGCTTGATGTGTTTATCCCGTTTGTCCTGGTCTTCGGTTTGTGTGTACCGGGCCAGTAAATTGGCGGAAGACAGGATGGTGCTTAGAGGTGTCCGGAATTCATGAGACGCCATCGACACGAAACGGGACTTGATCTCCCCCAGTTCTTTCTCCTTGCTCAGGGCGGCGTTCAATTCCTCCTGGGACCGTTCCAGTTCCTGGAGCGCCTCGCGCAGGATGGCGGTGCGTTGTTCGACCTTGACCTCCAGACCGGTATTTAACTGCAGCAGCTCCCTTTCGGATTGTTTGCGCTGGCTGATGTCGACGATAAAAGCGATGACGAACATCCGGCCGTATTGCCGGTAGTGGCTTAGACTGACTTCCACCGGGAATTCGGTACCGTCCTTCGCCCGTGCAAAAAGATCCCGTCCGTGGCCCATGGCCCGGTTCCCGGGTTGTTGGTAGTACCGGTCGCGATGCCCGGCATGAGCTGGGTGAAAACGATCCGGGACCAGCTTGTCGATGTTCGCCCCGGTCAATTCTTTGCTGGCGTAGCCAAACATGGCCGCCCCGGCGGGATTCAACAACACGATGACCCCCCGGTCGTCGGTCAGGATGATGCCTTCGGTGGCGTGCTCGAAGAGGGCCCGGAACTGGTGTTGATCGGCTTCGATCGAGCGGTACAGTTTTTTTACATAGAGAATAAAAACCGTTGTCAGGATGATGATGATCAGGGAAAAAAGGTGCTGGAATATAAGCTGTTTCCGGTCGGCGTTCTCCGTGCTGTAAAAAGAAGCCAGGATGACAAGGGCGACGCCTGTCCAGCCGAAAACCCGTGTATAGTGGTCGCTTTTCAGGAAAACCGTCAGCAGGATGGCGACGATGAGACCGCCGTCGAACAGGGTGTAAGAGGGGTAGAGATATTGAAGCAGCGCCGAACCAAGGGTGACCACGGTACAGCTCAGTAGGATGTGCTGGGCTCGCTCTTTAAACATCCGGTAAAATACGCGGACCGGGCCCGGTGTTCCCTGAGCAGCGTCAGGGGCCGGGTTGACTTTACTCATGACCTGTCCGACACCCTGTCATTGACGGGAAAGCAACTGTATTGTTCCTTTGGGTCAAAAAAGGTTCGTATGAAAAAGGTGCTCGTTCACATTGAAAAGGGACATTATCCGCAGGAATTGCTGGATTTCGTCGGCAAGATGGACCCGTTGGGCCACATTGCCCTGACAGCGGCTTTCCTACCGGAATCGGACTACGCCGGGGTGGCGGCGGCAACACCGGACCTGCCTCACCACAGACAAAAGTTGGGTGATTTTTGCACCGACCGGGGTATCCGGCTGGGCATACATTCGGATTATCACGACTTCGAATTGCCTTGCCTGCAAAGCGAGTCCAGATATGCCGACCTGATGTTGCTGAGTGCCCGCCATTTTTTTGAGACGCAGGCTTCCGAACAGCCGAATGCCTGGATGCGGGAGATGCTCCGGGACGCAGAATGCCCGGTGCTGTTGCTGCCGGATAACGCTCCACTGCCGGGGGAACTGATCCTGGCCTATGACGGGTCGGCGGATTCGATGTACGCGATCCGGCAGTTTGCCTACCTGTTCCCGGAATTGATGGGCGTTCACGCCACGCTCGTCTTTATCAGCAACAACCCCGAGGCACAGATCCCTCACGCGGCAGGCGTCCGGGAGTTTTGCGTGACGCATTACAAGCGCTTCCGGATGTTAAGGTTGACCATGAAACCGGTCGAATTCTACCATACCTGGATCGGCATGATGACCCACCCCTGGTTGATCACCGGCAGCTACGGGCGTTCCTTCCTGTCGGAAATGCTGTCCAAAAGTTTTTCTTCGGAGGTCATACGGGAGCACAGGATCCCGGTATTCGTGGCCCATCGTTGACATCACGCATGCGCAATGAATATGGGCAGCGTGTGTCTTCGGATAACATCTTCGATAAAACTGGGTTTCCCCACGTAGGAAAGCCCCGAACGGCCGAACGACCCGCTCACCAGGAGGGCGTCCTTTTTCCCGCTGATCCAGGTGGAGAAGAAATCGGCGGCCTTGAAGTGTAATTTGCTGTAGCTCATATTATCGAACTTGAGCTGGGCGAACCGCTTGAGTTGCTCCTGGTCGGGCATGTCCAAGTTGCCTTCGTCCCTGGCGTACATGATCTCCGTGGGCAGGTCGGCCAGGTCGGGGAAAAGATAGCAGAATTGCCGGAGGGCGAACATACTTTCCTTGCTGCCGTCGTAGGCAATATAGACATGCCCGATCTTTTTGAAGCCCTCGGGTATGATCATGACAGGACATTCAGCGGCGCGCAGGGCTTCATTGTTCCCCTCGCAAAACAACTCCGCGCTGGCGAGCATTACGTCCGCAAAACGGCTTTCCCGGGCCAGCAAGTCCTTGTTCCACGGCTGGTCGTTGTCTGCAATATCATATCGAATGTAGTGTTGCGCGCACTCGCTGGCGAACAGCGCTTTTTGTCCTGCGACCGCCGGGGCGTCGCAGCCGGTCGGCCGGAAAAACAGCCCACGGGCGTGAACCCGCTCCTGAAGCTGAAGCGCGCGAAGAAGGTGGAAAGCCCCTTGCGGAAGCTCATGGCTGGCGCTGACAAAAAGTACCTGTTTCATAACCGATTTGATTTTGTTGATAGAGTGTCCAATTCCGGGTCATCCGGGTTTCCATCCAGGAATTACCCGCCCGTCTCAACACCTGGATGGGGTACCCGAACCATTGTTCGAGCGCTACTTCCAGGTCGGCGACTGTCATGTCGTCGCTCATGCCGATAACCCGGATCAGGAGATCCGCCGCTTGTTGCCGCCCGGTGGTGTCCGACCCGCTGACGACCACAACGCCGGCCCGCTTTACCCACTGGATGCACAGGTAAGGATAAGCTTCGTTGAACTGGCGTTGTATTTCGGCAAAAAGGCGCTGCCGTATCGTATCCATGGTCACGAGGTTTTATGCAATTTTCAAAACGATCCGCCCCTCGATCTCCCCTTTACGCATCGTGTCAAAGACATCGTTGATGTCTTCGAGCCGGGCGGTATGCACGGTGGCCTTTACCCGTCCGTCGACCGCGAAATCGATGGCCTCCTGGAGGTCCTGCCGGGTCCCTACGATGGACCCGCGGACGGTATACCGGTTGAGCACGGTGTCGAAAATGGGAAGGTCAAAACCGCCGGGGGGCAGACCGTTGAGCGAAATTGTCCCCTTACGCCTCAGAGCGGACAGTCCTTGTTTAAAGGCGATGGGGGACACGGCAGTCACGAGGACACCGTGCATGCCGCCCACTTCCTTTTTCAGGAAGGCCCCGGGGTCCTGTTTCTTGGCATTGACGACGAGGCTGGCGCCTAATTTTTTGGCCAGTTCGAGTTTGTCGTCGGACACGTCAATGGCGGCCACCTGGAGGCCCATCGCCTTGGCGTATTGCACGGCCAGGTGACCCAACCCACCTATCCCGGAGATGGCTACCCATTGGCCGGGACGGGTATCGGTTTCCTTGAGACCCTTGTAGACCGTCACGCCGGCGCAGATGATCGGCGCCATCTGGACGAAGTCGATGCCCGCGGGGAAATGCCCCACGTATCGCGCATCAGCCAGGACGTATTCTGCGTATCCGCCATCCACGCTGTAGCCGCCGTTCTGCTGGTGTTCGCAAAGCGTTTCCCAGCCGGTGATACAGTATTCGCAACAGCCGCAGGCGCTGTACAGCCAGGGGACGCCGACGATATCGCCCTCCTTGACATTGCCTGCTTCCGGGCCCACGGCCACCACGAAACCAATAGCTTCGTGCCCGGGAACCAGCGGCATTTTGGGTTTTACCGGCCAGTCGCCGGAAACGGCGTGGAGGTCGGTATGACAGACACCGCTGGCGATCACTTTAACGAGCGCCTGGTGGAGACCGGGAACGGGAATGGGGCGTTCTTCTATGTGCAAGGGCTGGCCGAAATCACGGACGACAGCCGCCTTCATGGTTTTCATATCAATTGATTTGTTTTAGATAAAGGGAAAAATGGACATCCAGCGTGTCGTTGACCTTGATCAACCCACCCATTTTCCGTGGAGGGTCCAGGGCAAAGTCGTGAAAGGCCAGTGTCCGTTTGCCGTCGAGTTCCAGGACGCCCGGCTCCGACCGGAGGATGGTATAGTCGATCTCGAAAAGCCGGCAGGTACCCGCCAGCTCGATCTCCACCCAACCTTTTACGGCCTCAGGACAGCAGCGGGCGGAGGGCATTCTTTCCAGGTTGATAAAACTGATTTTCAACTGGGGAAAGCGGTTGGCCCGGACCGTTGTTTTGAAATCGTCCGTCATCACCTTGTTGTGACAATCGAAGTCGTCGATGTTGAGCCGGACGGTCCCGCAGAGGGGAATGCCGGGGACGGATCCCCGGCTTCCCTCCGGCAGGAAATACAACGTATCCGGCTCGGCGCACTGCGGAACACCGCAGGTGAAATGGTTGATGTTGGTATGGCCTGCGATGCAAAGGCTGCTGCTTTTCTGGACGACCCACCGGCTGCCCAGGAGGATCATCAGAAGAATGAGGAGTTGCATACAATGCGTTTTAGAATCCTACGGTGGCGGCGATGACGTACCCATTGAACTTACCACCGCTCCGGTAATCGGACGCAGGGAAGTCCAGGTAGTTCTGGGTGACGTATTCGCCCTTCAGCAAGATGTTCTTTGTCAGGAACCAGCCGCCCGCCGCTGCAAAACGGTTGATGGTCACGGGAGAGGGCAGGCCTTTCAGCTCTGCGGTCACCCCGTTGTAGCGGACCCCGACAAACAGGTTCTCTTTGGGACCGAAACGGTAGATGCCGTCCACGGCATACTGGTTGAACTGGCGGTTGGACACTTCGGTGCCGGTGCGTCCCTGGCCGTGTTCGTAGGTGCCGAAGAATTCGAACCCGGCTACTTTGGCAAAGCCGTTCAGCATCATCGCGTCGACCTTATAGCTAAAACCCGGGTTCAGCCGGCCCGAGAAGGCGTCGGCTTCGTAGGCGCTGGTACCGCTGGGGGGGACGGTATAGGGTTGCTCCATGACCATCCAATAGGACGAGCCCGCACGGTCCCCGAAATACAGGTCATTGCTGGACGAGCTTCCATCATGGTAGTAAGAGGCGCTCACCCGCAGCCGGACGCGGCCGGGAAGCGTGGGATCATACCCGATCTTTCCATAGACGGCCGGGTTTTTCCGGATGTTGCCGTTTTGGGTGGTGACGGCCACGGAGTCGATGCTGGCTTTGAGCATCCCGTTGGTCAGGCCGACCATGCCAAAGAGGCCGTTCTTCTGGACCATGACCTCACCCCCGATTTCGGTGGCAAACGCGTCCACGATGTAGTTTTCGATAAAGGGGTTGTACATAGCGTGTCCCCCGTCCGTGCGGCGGAAGTGCTGGTCGCCGTAGTTGATCTCCATTTGCCCCAGCTTGATCGTCGTGTACTTCATGATATCCGACCAGATCTGCCCCTTGAACGGCAGTTTGTCGAACTGCAGGTAGCCGCCGCGCACCCAGGTTTCATTGTGGTGGCGTGTGGAAAGATAAAGACTCACGTTTAGGTGGATCCCGTCGGCCAGGAGGAAGTCCGTGTACAGGTTGGCTTCGGCCTGGTTAAAACCGGGGCTTATCTTATACAGGGGGAATTTCCCGTTCTCTCCGGAGCTGTTCTGGTCTTTCAGGTTTTGGAATTCCTGGGTGAACCCGGCACCGATGCGTAAGGTCGGACCGGTGTACGCCAGGGTATCTTTCCTGGTTTCGAACTGGTTGATCCCGTGCTGGTCATAAGGGCGCATGTTCGGGATTTGCCCCTGAAGCAACTGTGCTGACGCGGAGGTTCCCAGCAAAGCCAGCAGGCATGAGCAGAAGAAATAGCGTTTCATGTTAAGCTTTTTTTAGTGTTAGGTGAAAGGTTAAGACGATGTCGTTTCCGGTCCTGACGGTACCGAAGGCGAAAGTGGGCGGGTCGATCTGGAAGTCCCGCATGCTGATTTTTTTGGTCCCGGTCACCGTAATGGTATTGTCGGGGTTGGTCTTGCAAAAAGCAACGACGTCCTCATCCCGGGTGGAACCGGCGATCGTCAGCTTCCCTTTGCAGGTGACGGTGCTGCCACCTTTTCCCCCGGCCACGCTGACCGAACTGAGGGTATAGGTAATCGTGGGGTTCTGGTCCGTCTTCAGGGCTTTGTAGGCATTGTTGTCCATACCGCTGTGGTCGCTTTTGAGCGCGGTGGCCGGCGTGGAAAAACTAAGGGTGTTCAGGGCGGACACCTGGCCGGCCGGATCCACGTTGAGCGTGGCAAAACAGCTCGACTGTATGGACTTCATGGTCCAGTCATGCAGGGTCGAGGTGCCGCTGATGACCAGCTCCGTTGCCGTGCCGGTGTACCGGCTTTGCGCACTGGCAAAGATGCCCGGGAGCAGGAGCACAAGGAAAAGGGATAGGCGGGGATACATGATGCGTGGTTTTACACAAAAGTATCCCGGGCCCTATGCCCCGGGCATGACGGTGATTAGGGGTAGGGGTGAGTTTGAACAGGAAAACGGGTGATCTTTATCTGAAGGGAATCAGTACCCCGCCGCTTAACCCGATGGACTGATTGTTCCCTTTCGCAAAATCAATGTCATAGTCGGGTTCGAGGTAAAGCCCCCATTTTTTTGTTTTGAATGGCCAGTACATAAAATCTCCCGCTATTTCCAACCCGATGGTGGTGTTGTCCGCTTTTGAGTAAGAAAACTCCGGGCCGATACCCGCCATAAATTCAAATTTCTCCGACAGGGTGAACGGCTTTTTGAATAGTACGTCAAACGTCCATTCGGTGGAGTGGCCGTCGGTCAGTGGAGTCAGATCCATTTCGATTTCCAGCCATTCATCGATGGGCGTGAATTCTATGCCCAGGTTGGGTCCATAAGAAAAGGAGCCGTCTTTCAGACCTTTGTTGATGGCCGCGCCCAGTTCTGCAATGGGAGGCTCGCTTTCTTTTTGGCCGTACGAGAGGGTTACAGATAAAGTGAAAAAGGAGAGAAGGAAAACACTTTTCATTGATTCCAAATATAGCTTTGTAATTTTACACTCAACCATGAATCCGCCGAAGAAATTCCCCTATTTTTTCCTCCTAACCCTTCTCCTCTCCCTTGGCCTCTTCCTGTGGGAAACGTTTCCCCTGCTCAGCGGCTATGGTGCAAAGGTTTGCTGCTCCGGGGTCTTTATATCCCACCGGGATCCCGATAGTGTCATCGCAAACGACCTGGGTCGTTTCCCTTTCAACTTAGCCAACTATCAGGTCGATGGGAAGGACAGTTCCGTGCGTGCCACCGTATGGGGCATGGCGGTGAAAAAGGCTATTTATCATACCGGGCTGGGCGCCGTCCTGGTCAATGGGACCACGGAAGCGGCACTAAGGCAATCGTGGCGGAACATCCAAACAGCGGTCCCACCAAAAGACACGCTGCCGCTCGACAACGGTGACACGGCCGCACTGGCCGGGATGATAAAGAAGGAAGTAGGCCGCAACGGCACCCGCGGCTTGATCGTCCTTTACAAAGACAAGGTCATCGGGGAGGGGTACGCCCCCGGTTTTGATCAAAACACCCCCCTGGCCGGCTGGTCCATGACCAAAGGTATCGTCAGCGCACTCCTCGGTATTCTCGTCCGCGAAAAACGGCTCGACGTCCGGGCCCCCGCACCCGTCGCCGCCTGGAAAGACGATAACCGGCGCACCATCCGGACCATAGACCTCATGCAGATGCGCAGCGGGCTTCGCTGGTGGGAATGGTACATCGGCCCCTGCCCCTGCACCGATATGCTCTTCAAAGAACGGGACATGGGGGAAGCGGCGGCGCGCAGCTCCCTCAGACACCCTTCCGGCACGGTCTTTAACTACTCCAGCGGAAATGCCAACATCCTTTCTTCCATCATCCGCGGCTGTGTCGATTCGAATGACTACTACCGCTGGCCCTACGAACAATTGTTTTATAAGATCGGGATGATACATACGGTGCTGGAACCCGACGCCGGTGGAACCTTTGTCGGTTCATCTTATTGTTACGCCACTGCCCGCGACTGGGCCCGCCTGGGGCTATTGTATCTTCATGATGGTGTCTGGAACGGTCAGCGGATCTTACCCGAAGGCTGGGTACACGAGGCCACGACCGGAGCGGGTATCTATGGTGCGCTTTGGTGGCTCAACGGTGGCCGCTGGCCGCACGTTCCCACCGACGCGTATGCCGCCGAAGGGTATGAGGGACAATATGTTTTAGTAGTCCCCTCGCGTGACCTTGTGGTCGTCCGCCTGGCGCTGGATCGCGGAAAACCGCATCCGGACAGCCTGATGCACGAGGTGCTGCAGGCGCTGCACTAGTAAATTTAATGTACAAATTGTTTTGGAGTGGCTGACTTTTTGTGGCTACACCAATAAAAAAATGGCTACTCCAAAACACCTTATGCGGCTGTCCGTCGTGGGCGGCCTTTTTGTTTGCCTTTTAGGGACAACAAATTGCCGGAAAGTAGTGTTGCGTGCTTTCCTGGACGGCTACCAGCAAACCAACCTGGTGGCGAGCAACGCGAGCTACAGCCCCGTACTGGTCGACTCGCAACTGGTCAACCCCTGGGGCATGGCGTTTACGCCGACCAGTCCCGTCTGGATTTCTGACAATGGGACCGGACTCAGCACGCTGTATGACCATACGGGCAAAAAGATCCCGCTGGTCGTCACCATTCCCTCCCCGGATAGCGCGAAGGAAGGAAAACCCACGGGCGTTCTGTTCAACCCCACTGCCGACTTCATGATCCCGGCCAAACCACCCGTGGCGAGCAGGTTTATTTTTGCTACCGAAGACGGCACCATCATCGCCTGGGGGGGCGGTACCAAAGGGACGATCGTCGCGGATCGCTCAGAGTGGGGCGCTGTGTACAAAGGGATTGCCTTGGACAGTACCGGCGGGCAGCATTTTTTGTACGCCACCAATTTCCACGCCGGGACGATCGACGTTTTCGACAAGGACTTCAACTATGTCAGCGGAACCACCTTTCATGACCCCGGCATCCCCCATGGCTTTGCGCCTTTCAACATCCGGAGCATCGGTGGCTGGTTATGGGTCACTTATGCCAAACAACTGGCGCCCGCAGACCATTACGACGAAGCAGGGCCCGGGAATGGGTTTATCGACATTTTTACACCCGGCGGCGCCCTGGTGTCCCGGTTTGCCACCCGCGGCCCCCTGAACTCACCCTGGGGCATTGTCCCGGCAAAAGAGGGCTTTGTCAAACAGGCAGACAGCGTAAACGTCATCCTGGTGGGCAACTTTGGCGACGGCCGTATCAATATGTACACCGACCAGGGGATCTTTCTCGGCCCTCTGATGGACCACAACCGGCCCATCGTGATCGGCGGTCTGTGGGACCTTGAAAACGACGTTCCCGGTACTACGACAGCACAACTTTTTTTCACCGCCGGCCCCAATGGATCGGATGGAATATTTGGTTTCCTGGAAAGAAAATAGCGCTACCTTCCAGGCATGCGCAAATCCTCCCTTCGTGAACTCGCCTCTTTATTCGGACGGTTAGGACTAACCGCCTTTGGCGGTCCTGCTGCTCATATTGCCATGATGCAAAAAGAAGTGGTGGACAAAAAAGGCTGGATGGACCACCGCCATTTCCTGGACCTGATCGGGGCAACCAACCTGATCCCCGGACCCAACAGTACCGAAATGGCTATCCATATCGGGTATGAACGCGGGGGTTGGAAGGGACTGCTGGTCGCGGGTGCCTGTTTTATCCTGCCCGCGGTGTTGATCACCGCAACCCTGGCCTGGCTGTACCAGAAGTACGGTCACTTGCCGGGCGCGGAAGCATGGGTATACGGCATCAAACCGGCGATCATCCCCGTCATCTTAGGCGCCGTGCACCCCCTGGCCAAAAGGGCCGTACGGACCGTGACGCTGGGGGTCATCGGGTTGCTGGTCCTGGGGGCCTGTCTTCTGGGGTTGGATGAGGTGTATGCGATGTTTGGCGCGGGGGCGGTGACGCTGGGGCTATACCTGTCGAAGCGCCGGTTGAACAGCCTTGCGCCTTTATTGCTCCAGGCGCAAGCCGTCAACCTCAGGGTGTTTCTCATCTTTTTGAAAATCGGCGCTATCCTCTACGGGAGCGGCTACGTGTTGTTTGCTTTTCTGGACCGGGAACTGGTGGCCAAAGGCTTGTTGACCCGGCCCGTGCTCATCGACGCCATCGCCGTGGGACAGTTCACCCCCGGACCGGTCTTCTCGTCGGTCACCTTTATCGGGTGGCAGATGGGTGGATGGAAGGGCGCAGCGCTCGCCACACTGGCGATCTTCCTGCCGTCCTTTGTGTTCGTGGGGCTGCTCAACCCGTTCGTGCCCCGCATGCGCCGCTCCGCCTCTTTTTCCACCTTTCTCGACGGGGTCAATGTCGCGTCGGTCGCCATCATCCTGGTGGTGTGCTGGACGTTTGGCCGGTCCACACTCACAGACTGGCGTACGGCCGTGATCGCGGTCGCCGCCGCTGCCGTAGTGTTTGGCCTCCCAAAAGTCAACAGCGCCTGGATCATAGCGGGCGGGGCCCTTTTAGGCTATGTCCTGGCGCTGTTGTAGCGTTCTACCGGGTATACCGGAACGCAACGCTGATGACCCTGCCGTCGATCGGCGCATATACTTCCTGAAACACCGGGTTTTGCATCGTGCCCGTGAACAGGGGTCCGAACTTACTCTGGCGGGTATCCAGGAAATTTTCCACGTTCAGCATCAGGGAGCAATGGCCCCAGGTGTGTTGCACCATCAGGTCGTTGGTCCAGAAATCGCGAACTGTCTGCCCGTCGTCGAGGACCTGCGTCCCCGTGTAAAACCCTTCTATGCCTGCCTTCCAATGCGGTTCCGCCTCATACGTGAGGGTGCTCACAAACCGATGGTGCGGCGTCAGCGGAAGCTGCGGATCGCCGGAGAGGTATACCCGCCGCGCATCTGTATAGGTGTACCCTATGTAAAGGGAAAAGCGCTCCAGCGTAAACCGCGCGTCGGTCTCCGATCCGCGGCTAAGGACCGGCCCCGGCGCGTTGAGGTAATACAGCCAGCCCCGTTGCAGGCTGTCCTCCTGCGGTATAAGCGCGTGCATGAGCCGGGTATAATACAAATTCTGGTCGATCGTAAACCCGATGTCATCGCCGATATGCCCCTGGTAGTTCACAGAAAGGTTGGCGCTCTCCGAACGTTCCGCCTGCACACTGGACGCGATAGGGTAGACCTGCTGATAACCCTCCTCTTCGTCCGTGGCGTTAAAGATCGTCGGCAGCTTATAGGCCAGCCCGCCGCCGAGACGGATGGACAACGGGCGCACCGGCCGGTACAACAACGCGAGACGGGGCAGGAAATAAAGCGTATGCTCCACATCCGCGCGGGCACCGGCTTCGAGAACGGTCTTTTTGTCCAGCGTCCAGTCGTCCTGTGCAAAGAGTCCTGCGGTGTTGTGGGTATAGCCCAGGTTCCCTTGCGAGCCGCCTGGCTTGAACTGGTCCGTGGTGAGGCCGATACCGGTGACGACGTCGTGAGCGCCCGCCGTCAGGTTATAGCTGGCTTCGGTGAATGACGAGACTTCGGCGCCGGAGAAGCCGGTGGTCGCGAGGCCGCCCGCGCCCCCCGTCGTCTGCTCAATGGAGCGATAAAAGTACCCCACGGTATTCTTGAGTGTGAAGCTTTGCTGCCCGCGCAACTTTCGCGTCATAGAAAGCTGATAGTAGTCCCTGTCGCTGTGGTTCCGCTGAAGGAACGGATGCAGACTATCCGCTCCATGCTCCACCGCCTGAAGGTCCCCGCCATTGCGGTCCTCGGTCGAGATGTTGACGCCCAGGCGAAGGGTGGTGCTGTCATCCGGGTACCAGAAGAAGGTAGGCGCCACCGTGCCCTGCCGGACCCTGGGCAGGTCGGTAAAGCCGTCGTTGTTGACGTCCACCGGGTTTTGCCGGCTGGCCGAACCCATGACCGTCAGCCCGGTGTGTTTTCCCCTATGGCTAAAAAAGCCCCCCAGGTCGGTGCCGCCCTTGTCCGTCTGGTTCAACACCGCGTCCAGGTGCAGGGTAGTATCGGGTGTCCGCGAAATAAGGTTGATTATCCCGGCGATGGCATCCCCCCCGTACAACGCAGAGCCCGCCCCCTTGATGACCTCCACCTGCCGGAGGTCCAGCGGCGGCACCTGGAGGATGCTCAGGCTCCCTGAAAGACCGCCGTACAAAGGAAAGCCGTCCTTCAGGAGCTGGGTGTACCGCCCGTCGAGCCCCTGGAGACGGATCGAGACGTTACCCGACACCGGTGACGTTTGTTGCACCTGTGTCCCCGACAGCTCCGTGAGCAGTTCCCGGATATTGGCCGGCGACTGCGCCGTCCCTTCCTCGATGTCCTCCCGGTCGACCACCTGGATCGTCGTGGGGGTATTCTTCAAAAGACGGTTTGTCCTCGTGGAGGCGATGACCACGTCCTGCATGGTCTCGACCATCGGATCGAGGATGACCGTCAGCGTGGTGTCCCGCTCGCCAACGGAGAGGGAGAATTCTTTTTCCCGAAAGCCCTCGGAAGTACATTGAAAGGCATACTTCCCGGGTTTTAGCCCGGGCAGGACGGCTACACCGTTGGAATCGGCGGCTGCAGACGTGCCTGTCGGCCGCACCTGAACGGTGACCCCCGGTATGGATTGATGCGTATCGTCATTGATAAAATGCAAGGTCGTATGATGCTGGGCCAGGACCGGTTTGCTGCACAGGAGCAGCAGCAGTCCTAAGAACTGTTTCATGAATTTGATTTTTTGAAAAAAATTTGATGACCGCTACAAGAGAAGACAGGGCGGCATCAAAGACGAAGGGTGCACCACCGCAACCAGAGTGGCGTAGCGTCTGCGTGAAGAGAGGGTAGGGCACACCGGGATGGTGTTACCCGTTCAGGCCGGGCATGCGTATCCGCAACGACCCGTGTTTCGGTTTGCCGGATGGCTTGCTGCCCGGAAGCGGCTGTTCCGGTCGCGGCGACCGTGCCGCTGCTGGTCGATGCGGCCGTGTCAACGGTCGTCGTGCGTCCACTCCATTCAAGCGAAGACAACACAAACAGCGCCCAAGTCGCGATCAGCAACCCCTGGCGAAGGTACTTCCGGCTAAACGTCCAGGCTTTTAGCAACGTTTCCTGGCCGGCGAAAGGTTTCCGGATGGTCCGGGGGACACGGCCAACGGCTTCCCCAAAACCGATCAGGTGTTCGGTCAGACCGGTGAACAAGAGAAAAAGGCTCGACAACAAATTCCCCTTCCGCACAAAGGTGGGCAGGAGGACCTGGCGGATGACGCGGTATACCAAAAAGAACAACGCGCAACCCAGGGCAATGAGCGGGGGCAAATATGGCTGGAGCTTTTTCAACACAACTGGGGTAAAGGTACCCACCAATTTTGTTGATATTCTGAAGTAGGGGGCACCTTTAGGGTGCCCCCTGTTGGATTAGTTGAAGGTAAAACCAATCTGCAAATTGGCGCCGATCGATGCGGGCAGGCTGTTCCCAAAACGGGCGGGAAGCGATACTGAAAACCAGTAGTCCAGGTCCTTGGTGCGCAGGTATACTTTGTTAAAGACGGGGGTAACACCGTAGCGTCCCTGGGTTTCGAAGGCAAGCCGGGTAATGATGTTGAAGCCATGACCAAACCGGAAAATGGGGCCCGGGTCGAACAGCACGTTGCTCGTCTTGCTGGTTCCCTGTTTGCCGTCACTTTTTTGCCAGACAACCGATGGCGTGATTTCGTAGCTAAAGCCAAAGTGTTTGCTATAGTAGACGTTTATGCCTACGGGGAAGCCGATCGTTGTATTGGACTGGAATTCGGTGGTGGTGGTTTTGTTGTTGATGGTTACCCAGGGGATGATAAAGCTGAGGTAGGCTTTGGTCAGGTGGTACTGAGGGACCTCAGGTTTTGTAGTCGAATCGGTTTGGGCAAAAAGGCATAATGTACTCAGGAGCAGCGAAATGGTGAAGATTAGTTTATTCATCTATATAATAATTTATGGCAATATAGGCATAAAATTATTATTGAAAACATGATTTATATCATATTTATAATTCTTTACATGGATCCCAGAAAACCACCTTGAAGTTGACGACCTTGTCCCCTTTTACGGTGACCCCTTCCTTTTCAAGTAAAAGTTTACGTGGTTGAGTATGCTCACCCGTCAGACGCCCGGCACTGTTGACGACGCGTTGGGCAGGCACGTCTTTACCGGCTGTGCGCATGGCCCTGCCCACCATCCGCGGGTTGGGGAGACTGAGTACCGCCGCAATGGCTCCGTAGGAGGTGACCCGTCCCGGTGGGATTTGCCGGACGAGGTCGTGGATGAGGCCGGACAGGGATTCGTCTTTTTGACCGGAGGGTTTTACGGCGATGAGCCGCTCCTTGGGCGCTGAGGCGCTTCGCCGCCCAGGCGCTGCCGCGCCATGCGGCGCCGCTTTTTTCGCATTTTTCATGATCAAATTTACCTTTATCCCCCATGATCCGGAGATTCAACAAGCGGAACTTCCACAAGATCTGCGACCAGCTTGCAACAGCTGACCCTGACTTAGGAGCCATCATCGACACGCACCGTTATCCGCCGATGTGGACCCGGCCGAATACCTTCGACACCCTGGTCCATATCATCCTGGAGCAACAGGTGTCGCTGGCCTCGGCCCTGGCCGCGCTCCACAAACTGAGGGGCAAACTCGGCGAACTCACCCCGGCCGGGCTGTTGGTCCTGACCGACGAGGAAATGAAGGCGTGCTACGTCAGCCGCCAGAAAGCCATGTATACCCGTGGCCTGGCGACGGCCTTGCTCGAAGGTCAACTGGACCTGGAAGCGCTGGAGTCGCTCCCGGACGATGAAGTAAGGGCACGGCTGATTCTTCTGAAGGGGATCGGTCACTGGACCATCGACGTCTACCTGATGTTCGTCCTGCAACGCACCGACGTCTTTCCCACCGGTGACCTGGCCGCCATGAACGCGCTGAAAAGGATAAAGAAGCTGCCAAAGGATACGACAAAAGAGCACCTTTTACACATTGCCGCTGCCTGGCAGCCTTATAGGACGGTGGCTACCATGTTGCTTTGGCATTTGTATCTGTCGTCGCGGCGCTAGTGCTGAAACTCGCTAAAGGACATCCCCTGAAACTCCGTTTGTTTCTTAAACCGCTCTACATCGGTAAACCCTAACGCCACCGCCTTTCGAAGATCTGGTGCCACCTGGGCCGCCTGGCCTTCGCGGACATCGCAAACCGCAGACAGGTACCAGGCTTCGCTGTTGGTCGGGTCGACCTGCTGGTAGAGGTTGATAAAATAACGGGCCCACTGGTTCTCCGCGGTGCCGAGCAGGCGGGTGCTGTACATATAGAATTCAAGGGAGAGAAAAGCCTGGAGCCGCTGGGACATGGCGGAGGGATCCCGTTGCAAAGAATCGATGACGTGTGTCCAATAGGGTTTGGCGGCTTGTTCGAAGTGATCCGCAAACACCTGTTTGGCGGCCTGTTCGCGGGCAAAAAGCGCCGATTGGGCCTCCTCCTCTTTGCGGTAGGCCGGGCTGCGGGCCAGGGAGTCGCCCACCTGTTGGAAGACACCCGCACCGGGGTAGAGCTTGCCCAGGAAAGCCGTCGTGAGGTTGCATTCCCGTTCCGCTGCGATTACGTGCCCGGCTTTCAGAAAACCGGTTAACCGGGTATGGCTGGAAGCGATATACCGTTGGATAAACGGTGTGTCCGTGGGGATCCATTGTTGCAGCATGGCGTCAAACTGCCAGCCCGCAAAAGCCAGCGCCATGGTCTGTGCCGGCGCCCACTCGTGTTTGCCGTCGAAAAAAAGGAGGCGGTGCCGCGTCGTGGTGCCTTCCAGGTCCTTGTCGAAGGCGGCGAGGTCGGTCATATTCATATCGCCCTCTCCGGCGATGAGGGTCACTGTGAAGTCGACATTGCTGGCGTTGACACCGTCGGGGAACCCCGCTCCGTTCAGGATCACCCCTTTGATCCCCGGGTGCATGATGGATAAATAGCTGGCGACCTTGGCGCCGCCGGAAAAACCACACGCATACACCCGGTTGCTGTCGATGGGCAGCCGGTCTCTTGTATCCTGTGTGAGTGTTCCCCAGATCCGGTCGCTCTGATCGTAGTCGTTGCCGTTTTTGGAATTGTTGCTGCCGACCAGGATAAACCCAAACGTGTCGGCCAGCGCCTTGTATTTCGATATGGGGAAGACGCCCTTGCCGTGCGAATCAAAAAGATAAACCACCGGCAACCGCCCGTCGCGCACGGGGACGTACAAAGCATAAGACTGGCTCGTATCTGCCGTACAGAGGACGGTGTCGATCACCTTTCCGCGGGGGAGCATATCTGCGACCTTGTTCTTGCCGGCGCAGGCCCCGCAGGCGAAGAGGAGCGGCCAGAAAAGCCGGATCAGTTTCATGCCTTAAATGTACTCATTTGCCGGTTTTCAGCCGGAACGACTTCATAAACGCTTCGCTGGCCGCGTTATGATCGTTCTTCGTATAGGCAATGGTTTGCATCATGTACAGGGTGCTTTTGACAAGAAAGGCGCGCATCGTGATCACGGCAACCCCGTCCTGGTAGTCTATCCGCAAAAATCTGCCTGGGTATCCGTTTAGTTGAATCGGAGCCACCGAGAGCAGCTTCCCTTTTACGTTGTTGACAGCGCCATTGACCGTAGCTTCAAAAAACTTGTCCAGCTTGTCCGTTCTATCCGAACTGATCGAGGTGTCGGGGTATTGGGTCTCGGCGACGGAATAAGCGACATTGCCGTCGCCCACCGCATTGGAGGCGTCGTAGATCTGCATGTGTATGTGCAGGGGGCCAATCTTTGAATCGACCGTTTGGTCCTGGGGCGTTGGTTTTTGAGGAAAAAGAATGGAGTAGTGGTCGGTCTGCAGTAAGTAACCATTTTCCTGGAGTGGCGCCGTCAGGCAAAATGCAGTGAGTAGGAGGGTCAGAATGTTCATAGGAACGAAATATACAATAGATTTGGATGACCGTCATGTCCTTTCTTTTTGATACCGCCCGTCTTCGCGTCCGGATGATGACCCCGGAAGACGCCCCTTTTGTCCTTCAGCTTTTCAATGCCCCCAATTGGCTGCAATTTTTGCCGGACCGGCATGTACGGACCGTGGAAGCCGCCAGGGACTATATCACGGACGTCTACCTGAAAAGCTACCGGGACAACGGTTTTGGCGCGGCCGTGGTGACGCTGAAGGAAAGCGGGGAGCCCATCGGCATTTGCGGGTTGTTCCAGCGGACCTACCTCCCCGTGCCCGACCTCGGCTATGCCTTTCTGCCCGCTCATGAGGGTAAAGGATACGCGGCGGAGGCGGCAGGCGGAATGCTGGACTATTTGAGGCCGGCCCAGCCAGACCTCCGGGCCGTCGTCTCGTCCGAAAATACCCGTTCGGTGCACCTGCTGGAAAAATTGGGGTTCCAATACATGGAGAAGGTCCGGCCGCCGGGCGAGGACCGGATGGTGCTGGTGTATAAAGCGCCTTAGGGGAACGTGATCGCAAACGTCGTCCCCTCGTTGACCCGGCTCTCCACGCTGATCTGCCCGCCCAGCGAGGTAAGGTAGTTGTGCACCAGGTATAGCCCGATCCCCTTACTGTCCTTATGTTCGTGGAAATGCTGGCGAAAGCCGAAGACCTTGTCGCCGACCTTGTCCAGGTCGATCCCCAGGCCGTTGTCTGAAAAAATCAGCTGGTCCCTGCCTCCTGTTTTTTGGGAGACCATGGTGATCACCGGTGGCCGTTCGGGGTGGGCGTATTTGATGGAGTTCGTCAGGAGGTTTAGAAAAATGCTTTCCAGGTAGGCTTTGTTGAGCCGGACGGCCGGCGCCGCGGAAAAATTGATGTGAAGCGTCGCCCGCGCGCCTTCCAGCAGCGTTCGAAGGGAAGACGTCACGCCACCGAGCACGGTTTCCAGGGACAAGGTTTCCAATGTTGCACTCCCGTCCTCCTTCCGGCCAAGCCGCTCCACCTGTTCATTCAGGGTCCGTTGAAGGTCCTGGGCCGTGGCATTGAGCAGGCCTATAAATTCCAGGGTTTCCCCGTCCTGTATCTTCGATCCGTCCAGCAGCGTCAGGATGGAGAGCAGGTTGTTCACCGGATACCGCAGGTCATGGGATGTTCTGTAGGACTGGTGTTTCAATTCCTCGGAGGCCTGCGAAAGCTGGGCGATGAGGTGGTTCCGGTCTTCTTCCTGTTTTTTCTTGTGTGTTATATTCTTGGCAATGGCGTAGACCAGCTTTTCTTTTTCCAACGGCATCGACGTCCACGAGAGCCATACGATCTCACCGCTTTTAGTCACGTAGCGGTTTTCGAAATTCAGCAGGGGGATGTCTCTTCTCAGGTTGTCCCGGTGTTTGTCCGTGATGGCCTTGTCCTCTTGGTAAACAAAGTCGTTGATGGGACGCGACATCAGTTCTTCTATGGAATAACCCAGGACTTTGGAGACCGCGGGATTGATGCGTTTGAAATAGCCGTCAAAGCCGGCAATGCACAGAAGGTCTGCGGATAATTCAAAAAAAAGGTCTACATTATAATCAGATCCACCATCCATAAGGGTACCGTAAAAATACGTAAAAAATGATAGACCATAACTTGATTACGACCAGCTTTGAACTGGAGGGATACCGTGTCGTCCAACACCTGGGCGTGATCCGGGGAATCACCGTCCGCTCCCGGAGCGCCCTGGGTAATGTGGCGGGCGCCTTCCAATCGCTTTTCGGCGGACAGCTTTCGATCTATGTTGACCTTTGTGAAAAAGCAAGGCAGGAAGCCTTTGACCTCATGACGGAACACGCCGAACAAAAAGGGGCCAACGGCATCGTCGGGATGCGTTATGACGCCAACGAGGTCATGAACGGTATTACTGAAGTGCTTTGTTACGGGACTGCGGTCCGCGTGGAACGGATCGCCTAGGATACGGCGTCTTTTGCGATGACGGTCCAGTCGTCGCCCCCGTGTCCTTTCCCGATCCATTTGTCCATTTCAATGGCGATCGAGGGGATGACGGCCAGCGGTATGCCTCCCTGGCGGGCGGCTTCCATGAAGAGCCCTGTATCCTTACGGGCCATGTTCAGCGTCCATGACGGCTGGGTGTACACGCCCGAGGTGAGCCTTTTGAGCCGCGCCGGCAACAAAGCACCCGGATTCCAGGTATCGAAAAGGGTAGACACATCGCTCAAGGGAACCTGGAGGGCTTTTGCAAGGGAAAGCATATCGGCGATGCCTGCCGTGAAGGTGACGAGAAAGGAATTCCCCAGCAGTTTGATCGCAGCCGCCCGGCCCGTTTCTGGTCCGAAATTGAGGACCTTGCCCGTCATTCCCGACAGGGCAGGCTCCTGGCGCGCGATGACGTCCTGGTCACCCGAGACCATCATGGTGCCGGTGCTGTCCAGTGCATTTTGAGGCCCCATAAAAACCGGTGCGTGAAGATAGGTGAACCCGTGTTCCTTCCAGACCCGTGTGCGTTCGATCGCGCCAGGCACAGACGTCGTGGTATGGTCGATGAGCACGGTACCGGCGGCCAGCCCGGGAAAGGCGGCGGCCAACACTTCATCCACGGCCTCGTCGTCCTTGAGGGTAAGATGAACGACGTCCGCGCCCCGGACGGCGTCTGCCACGCCGGCAAAAGCCTTTGCTCCCAAAGGCTCCAGGGCGGCGGCTTTGGAGAACGTCCGGTTCCAGACCTGGACCTGGTTCCCCTTTTTCAGCAACGCGCGTGTAAAGTTTTCCCCAAGAAGGCCCATGCCCAGAAATGCGATCATAGTTCTTTTTGATAAAGGTAACTTTTTATCTAAATTACCCCCATAACCTTCACGATATGCGTTGCTTGTATGCAGGGATCCTCGCGATCCTCCTTTCTTCCTGCGGAAAATCTGTCAAGACCGTCGACGACCAGGGCGTAA
This sequence comes from Dinghuibacter silviterrae, assembly GCF_004366355.1. Classification (NCBI taxonomy): domain Bacteria; kingdom Pseudomonadati; phylum Bacteroidota; class Chitinophagia; order Chitinophagales; family Chitinophagaceae; genus Dinghuibacter; species Dinghuibacter silviterrae. Next base: position 1,269,615 of record NZ_SODV01000002.1, read on the forward strand.
AGATCGCTTATGTCGATGCCGGCCAAGGGGATACCGCTCTTCTTTTCGTCCATGGATGGTGTCTGAACAAGGGCTACTGGTCGAACCAGATGGACCACTTCAAAGACCGGTACCATGTCGTTGCCATCGACCTCCCCGGTTTTGGGGAGTCTGGTAAGGAACGCACCGAATGGACAACGGAGAACTACGGACGCGACATCGACAGCGTGATGTCCCAACTGCACCTGAACAAGGTGGTGCTGGTGGGGCATTCGATGGGCGGGGACCTCTGCCTGGAGGCCGCCCTCCACGCACCCGACCGGGTGATTGCCCTGGTGGGTATCGACAATTTCAAAAGCATCAACCCCGAGACACCCACCCAAAAAGCAGACGACGCCCGGACATACACGGTCTTGAAAGAAGGTTTTACAAAGGCCGCGTTTCAATACTTCCAGGGCGACCTTTTTTACAAAACAGCCGATACCATCCAACGGCGCATCCTGACAGACGTCGCCAACGCCGACTCCGCCGTCGCCATCGCCGCCCTGCAAGGCAACGACAACTTTGAGGAGCGCAAAAACCTACAGGCCTTCGGGAAGCCCCTCTACCTGATCAACAGCGACTATACGCCCACCGATACCGCCGCCCTCACCGCGGCGCACGTTCCCCACGAAGTGATGTATATCAAGGATACCGGTCACTTCCCCATGGTGGAAAAACCAGCCGACGTCAACGCGGCGCTCGACGCGGTGATGGCCAATATCACGGGACACTAGCCCTTGTCCGTCATCCGTCGCCGGATCCTCGATAATGATTGCGGCTGGATGCCGACATACGAAGCGATATAATATTGCGGAACCCGCTGCGCCAACCCGGGAAACCCGTCAAGGAACCGCCGGTAGCGGACCTCCGGGGGATCGGTATACAGCGACCGCAATTGTTCCAGGGCGCTGACAAAAACATGCTCGATGGCCAATCGCCCAAACCGTTCCCCTTGTCTGACCCGCGCATACAAGATTTGCAGGTCGTCAAACCCGATCAGGGACAATGTGGTGTCTTCCAGCGCCTGTATCGCGACCCGGGAGGAGCTTCGTGGCAAAAAGCTCTGGTAGTTACAGACAAACTCGTTCTCCTGGCTGAAAAAGATGGTCCTTTCCTGCCCGTCGTCGTTGAGGTAATACCGCATCAACCCCGTTTCAATAAACGCCACGTGCCGGCAAACGTCGCCTTCGGCCAGAAAGTGCTCGCCGGCGGCGAAGTGGCGCTCGTGGAACAAACCCGCTATGAGGACTTCTTCGTTGTCTTCCAGTTGGATGTATTGCCGTATGGCGGTGAGGACCGATCCCATGGGGTAAAGATACGGGATCGGGCGTGGCTCCTCATCGCGCCAGCGCTTCCCCGATCAACGCCAGCATCGCCAGCGTCAGCAACACCGCCCTATACCCGATGATCCCATCCCACCGCACCTGCAGCGCCCGGGTGTCGGTCGGCGTGGTGCCCTGCACGGCGGCAGATGTCAACCGTGCGTTAATGGGCTTTGCAATGGACAGGTAAAGCGCCAGGTGTCCCAGGAGCAGGACCAGCGCAACCCCCGGCCACAACAGGCGCCCGGAGGTCAGGGCGTACAACAGCGTGGTCACCAGGCTGGTCACCCCGATAAACGGCATGCGTTTGTCGGCCACCCTATGGGTATGCCCCAACAGGTCGGCGACGGAAGCATCCCTGCTCGCCGCCGCCGCCTTTTTCCCTGCGATCGCAAAAAATACGTCCGTGCCGTAGACGACGCCCGTGCTCAAAAGGGCGGGCGCCAGAAGAAATGTCGTGTTCATGGGCACAAATTTCCTACCCGCGGACGACGAAGCCGTTCACCCGGGTTAACTTCACTGCCGCGCCAGGGCATCCAGTACCGTTCCCTTAGGATATTTCAGGGTGTACCCAAAGTGCACCTTCGTGCTTTCCCCTGCCTTCAGCGACAGCGTCCACCGCAATTCTCCTTTATCCGCATTGACCTGGGCGCTCCCCGGATCGTTGAGCGTGACCTCTATGTCCTTGTTCGTGGACAGGGGGATCTGGTCCAGGACAGAAAGCTGGACATCCTGGTTTTTGTTGTTGCGGGCGCTGATCTCAAATACGTATTTCTGGTAACGGTTGGCGCCCAGGAACTTCTCGGAGCTGAAGTCGGTGACTTTCCGGCGCTGGAGGGTGATCCGCTTGTCTTTGCCCACCGTCAGGTGCAGGGTGTCCTGGGTAGAAGAGGGGTTGATGTCGGTAAGCCCGACATAAGTGCCGTCAAGGACGATGTTGGCCTTGCCCGGGAGCAGGTTAAGCTTGCCCCAGTCGGGGATGTCCGCCAGCAGGTATACGTCGTCCGATACCTTGGGCACGGCAAGGTACGTGAATAACGCTTTCACCTTTGTCACTTGTAAGTTGGCCGTCTGGTCCTTGCCGGTGGACGGGAGGTCGTAGGGCAGGTCGATGTTGTAGACGGTGTTGAGGCGTTGCTGGTCTACGTCGGTGTAGTCGGAGAGGTCTTTTTTCAGGGTGATCACGATGGCGCCGGCGGCGGCCTTGCTGCCATACATGGAAGTCGCTTCGTCTCCTTTGAGGATGTCTGTCGAGGCAATCATCGCCGGATCGATTTTTCTGATGGCATCTGAAGACCAGATTTGTCCGTCGACGATGTACATGGGCGTGGCGTCCTCGTTGTCGTTTCCATCTCCCCGGATCACCACTTTACTCTTCGCTACCACAACTTCATCCAATTGCGTTGGTGCCGGACGCCGGACGGTCATCCCATAAGCGGTGACCGGCGCGGTCTGCCGGAAGCCAACAAACCAGGGATTCAGCTCCGGCGCTATGTTCCAGTTCCCCGGTGTTGAGGTGGACAACGCCATCTTCACCTGTTTCCAGTCGATCCCCGTGGTCTGGTTGATGCTGGCCTTATAGATCACTTTGACGGAGGAATCCTGCGCATCCCCGACTTGTATTTCATAAGAGGGTGACCATGAGGCCTTATGCGTGATATACGAGAGCGTGAAATCATAGCTCCCCGCGTTGCGGACCGAAAGTCGAAGCACCAAACGGCCGGACTCCTTGGTGTTTTGGGAGGCTTCCTCCTGGATCTGTGCCTTTAGCCGGTCGATCTCCTTACCCAGGCGGGCAAAACGCTTTTTGAGGTCGTACTGCTTCTCCTCCAGGTCCGCCGAAGTTGCCTTGTAATACTCCATCAGTTTTTGCAGGTCCACCGCGTTCACCCCTTTCAGTTCCTGGTTTTTTTGCAGCACACCCAACAGCGCGTCGTTATTGGTTAACGATAACTGTACTTTATCCTGGGCTTCGGTTACCCGGTCCAGGGAGTCTTCCAGCAGTTGTTGACGCGCGGTGTTTGGCTTTTCCGCCATATAATCATTGATATAGGTAAACCCCAGCAGGGTCACCGTAGATGGGACGCGGATCTGCACGCTGTTTTTGTCTATATCCGTGCTCAAACGGTCCACGGCCAGTTCGACAGTGCCGGCCGGTAGCGTAGCCGAGACCGCATGGTTCATCTCCGCCCCGGAACGGTACACCATCACCGAGGTCAGTACTGCGTTCGCGTTAAGCGGTTCGCTGGAATTTCCGGCGTTGGCCCCCATACAAAGGAGGCAAAAGAGGACGAGGCCCCCGATCTTATTTTTCATACACCCTTTTTCTACTGAGGTGCACGCGAGCGGGAAATTACACAAAGGAAAAGTGTTAAATTTAGTTATGAGACGCCTGATCCTGGCAACCTTGGTCCTTGTAGGGGCCGGGTGTGCCCAACCCTCGACCGACAATTCCATTCTTCAGTCAAGGATAGACAGTTTGCAAAGCAAGCTGGACAATGCTTACGCACCGGGCCTGGGCGAATTCATGATGGGGATACAGGAACACCACGCCAAGCTGTGGTTCGCCGGCACATCCGGCAATTGGAAACTGGCCGCGTTCGAAACCGGGGAGATCAAAGAGACCCTGGACGACGTCCGGAAATATTGCACGGACCGGCCCGAGATCACGCAGTTGCCGATGATCGATCCAGCCCTGGACAGCGTCAATGCTGCTATTGGACGGCAGCATGTGGCCGGCTTTAAAAGTGCCTTTGTGTTGCTCACCAGCACGTGTAACAATTGTCACCTGGCGACCAAACATGAATTCAACGTCATACAGATCCCGGTGACGCCGCCCATTACCAACCAGGTTTATACGCCTCCAGTGGGGAAAGCCACGCCCGATAAGCGTTGACAGGCAAGCAGAAAATCCTCCTGAACGGGCACTAAAGCCGTGGAGGTGTGCGGCGTCCGGGCGTGTCTGTGATAAAAATACTGGCCGCTGACCAAAGCATTGTCGCTGGTCGCCAGCCACACCGGTGTATCCGCCCCTTGTTCGCGGCTGTCCGGGGCGCCCGTTCCGCCCATCTTTGTCGCCACCCAACCGGGATCCACCGCATTGGCGTATACCCCCGGCCATCGTCTGGCCACCGCAAAAGCCAGCAGCACATCGTGCAGCTTGCTGTCGGCATAAGCACCGGAAGCGCTCCAGCGGCGCTTTTCCCAGGTCAGGTCTTCCATGGAGGGGTCCCCGTTTTTGTGCAAACCGGAGCTGAGGTACACCAACCGCGCCGGCCGGTCGATCAGGCAGGTGAGGATATAGGGTGCAAGGCTGTTGACGGCAAAAACCGTCGGCAGCCCATCCACCGTGCCGCTCCGGCCGGAGGTGAGATAGACACCCGCGTTGTGGATGACGGCGTCGAAAGCCCCCAGGCGGTTGACCGCTGCTGCCAGCGCTATGGTCTCTTTGATAGAGGAGAGATCACCGGTCACCACAGCATCGGCCCCCGGTAATACGTCCAACGCCCGGGATGCGTTCCGCGCATGTACGACAACCCGGTGTCCTGTCGAGAGCAGCAAACGGGCCGCCGTTTGCCCGAGTCCATCGGTGGAGCCGGTTATGAAGATGCGTGCCATAACATGTCGTCAAAGGCCCTGACCAATTGCGTCACCCGCTCCAGCGTGTCCGGGTCCGTGATTACGGAAGCGACGTCAATCTTCGTTTGGGCGTGACCGATGACCAGTTGCGTCTCATCCGTGACCCGGGCTTCGATGACGCGGAGGGTTTCCATCAGCGAGGCGTGCCCTTTCTGACCCGCCAGGGAAGCGGTCACCAGGGCCGTGGGTTTCCCGGAAAAAGCGCTCACACCCACCGTCCAGTCGATCGCGTTTTTGAGTGACCCGGGTACACCCATGGCGTATTCCGGGGTGCAGATCAGGATGCCGTCGGCCTGCGCCATCAGCATCAGGAAGTCTTGTACGGAGGACGGTGGATCAAGGTCCGGATTGAACGCGGGCAAACCGGCCAATCCATCGAAAAGTGTCACCTTCCAGGTGGCCCCCCCCAGCCTTGCCATCGCCTCTATATATCGTTTATTCGAAGACTGTGCCCTCGTGCTACCGCAGATGGCCAATACTTTTTTGTCAGACATAGGTCCCACAATGTACGACATTTCATTGCCGCACCGGGCAGGGGCTTATTGCCGCCCCAGCTCTTCGGTGACAGCGCCGTGCTCGCGGACAACGAGTTTGCCGTCCGGCAAGAACGTAAACGTCAGGTCCCGTTCTTTTGAAAAGAAATGATCTTTGGATTCGGCCCAAAGCACCATCCGGCTGTCGTGTATCACTAAGAGCAACTGCCCGTTTTCCACGCTGATATCCACCGTATTTTGAGGTCCTGCATAATGACCTTTATACGTCTGCAGTACGTCGGCAGGGAGACTGATCTCATGCCGGTTGTTGACATAAGGCGCCGGCCCATGGTCATAGCTGAGCACCCGGGCCATTTTCCATTCCCCGTTTTTCAACAACCAGAGGTGGGTAAACCGCGCCAGCCCGTCCAGGTACTCGCTCTTACCCGATTCATTGACATAAAACACGTGCTGACCGCTGATGACCGCCCCATACACCACGCCGTCTTTGTGCAGGGGATATACCTGAACGGTGCCTTTGACCGCTTCCCGTCTCAACAGGTAATGCGCCGGATCGCGGCATAACCCATGACGGATGGCGGTCATAAACGTGTCCAGGCCGATGGTGACCCCGCCCTTATCGTGGTAGAATTCGATGTCGTCGGAAAAAAATTGCCGTATGTCCGTCACATTGCACGTATTGTAGTCTTGCCAGAACAGGCTGTCCTTATGGAGGATGAGCGCCGTGACGGTGGCATCATCCTGGGCGAAAAGGCCGGCGGCGGGGGCCAGGAGCAGGAGGAAAAGGATAATTGTCTTCATGGATTAAACATAATACTATGCAAAACAAAGTACTATATAATGCATGAAGAGCGGGCCAAAAGCGGGTCGAGCGGCGCCTATAGGCCGAACGGCGGCCGGCGGCGGTCCTTGCGGCGCGAGCGACGGTCAGTGGCGCCGTCGCCGGCGCGTTGGCTACTTTAGTAACCCCTGCCCATACGCATAGCGCAGCAACCCCGCCAGGTTACTCGCCCCCGTTTTTTGCATCATATTCTTCCGGTGGGTCTCCACGGTACGGAAACTGATGTGCAGTTCCTCCGCGATCTCGTCGTTGGTGTATTCCCTGGACAGGAGCTCCAGCACTTCCCGCTCCCGTTGGGTCAGGGCCACGCCCTGTTGGGCGGGGGGCTCAGTATAGTCCTGAGCAATCGATGCCTGGACTTCGTCGCTGAAATAATACCCGCCCGCCGCCACCTTTTTGATCGCGGCGGTCAGTTCCTGCCGGGTGGAATTCTTGAGCAGGTAGCCCGCTACGCCCAGTTGTAATAACCGGATGATGATCTCTTTTTCCCCGTAGGTGGTCAGGATGATGATCCGGTAGTCCGGATACTCCGCCCGGATCACACGGGTAATTTCTATGCCATCGGGTCCGGGCATATTGATGTCCAGGAGACATATATCGAAGGGCATGCGTTGAACCAGGTCCAGGACCTCGTTCCCGTCGTGGGCCGTGGCGGCAATGCAAAAGTCCGGTTCGGTCTCCAGCAAGGCGACAAGGCCGTCGAGGACAATCTTGTGATCGTCCGCAATCAGGAGTCGTATGGGCGCAGTCATAGTCAAGGGCAAGGTATGTCTATCAGAACGGTGGTCCCCGCTCCTCGTTTGGAATCGATATCGATGGTCCCTTTGAGATAGCTGATCCTGGAAATGATGCTGTTCAATCCAATCCCTTTTACGGCTCCGGGCTGGGGGTCCAGTCCGATGCCGTCGTCCTCTACGACGATGTTGATGTAGGTGGGATGCCGGATCAGCTGTACCGTCAGCCGCGTGGCACGGGCGTGTTTGATGACGTTGTTGATCAGCTCCAGGATAACCCTGTACAGGCTGATCTCCAGGGCTTCGGGCAAACGTTCCTCCAGGCCGTGGGTATTGAAGTTGATGCTCAACCCGGGCCCGCTGCCCAGTGTATCGAGAAGGCCCTTGACCGCGGCGGGCAGCCCGATCTTGGAAAGCCCGGCCGGCATGATGTTCCGGGCGATGTTGCGGAGTTCTGCCGCCGCCTGGTCAAGGAGTTCCAGGCTGGTTTGGTAGGCTTGCACCTGCGAAGGCGTGAAACTGGTTTTGTCCAACCGCGACAGGCTCAGCTTGGCCGCGGACAAGATCGACCCGAGTGTATCGTGAATGTCCTGGGCGATGCGTTTGCGTTCCCCGTCCTGGACGGACATGATGGTCCCGAACAGCTCGCTCTTCTGGCGGTTCAGTCTGGCTTCCCGTTCCGCCCGGAGTTTCAGGCGTCTGCGGCTGTACAGCAGGAGGATGATGGCCACCAGGAAAAGGGTGGAGAAAAGAAAGACGTTCCGTTCCTGGCTTTTCCGGGCGAGTTGTTCCTTTTGGAGTTGTATTTCCCTGTCTTTTTTGTCTACCGCATAACGTTCGTGCATCTCCGCGATCTGCCGCCGGGACTCGGCATTGCCCAGCGAGTCGCGCAGGGAATCGTATTGTCTGTAGTAGGAAAAGGCACTGTCGTACCGGCCTTGCAACGCAAAAATATCGGACAACGACAGCAGGGCAGCCATGACATTCCCGCGGTGTTGGATGGATTGGGAAAGCGCGAGTCCTTTCCGGGTCATCTCTTCCGCATGTCCTAAATCCGACAGACCCCGGTAAATGTCCCCTATATTGATATAATAACCTGCCTGGTCGTATTCATTTTCGTTGGTCACAAAAACCAGCGTGCGCTTGGCATAGACGAGCGCCTGGCGGTAATTCCCCATGCCTTCGTAAGCCTGGCTGATTTTACAGGCCGTATAGACCAGCCTGTCCGTGTCCTTCACCTGGCCATAGAGGGCATACGCCTTGGACAGGGAGGCCAGGGCGTCCTGGTAATGTCCACCTGCGACTTGCAACCCGCCGATGTCGTCAAAGGCATCGGCGGTAAAAAGCTTGTTCTGCGCCCGCTCCGACTGCCGCAGGTACAGGTTGTAATAGTAGGCCGACTGGCTGGTGTCCCCCGTTTTCTCGTAAATAAATCCAAGGATGTTGTTGTACCGTGCCATCTGGAGGGAGTCGCCTTTTCCCTCCACCAGGGCCAGCCCTTCCAGCGTGGTCTTCATGGCGTTGGGATAGTCCCCCATATAGAAATAGAGGTTGAGGATGGAGTTGTAATCGTCTATCGTATGCGAATAGTCCTGACGAGCCTTATCCAGGGCCAGCATCTGCTGGTAGTAAGCAAGGGCGCCCGGATAATCCCGGCGGCCGACCTGTAGGAATGCGCCCGCCCGGACATAACGGGCCCTGAGGCTGTCGGCGTCCTGGGAGAGCACGGTAGCGCACCATAAACACAACCAGAGGCAAAAGAGGTAGCGCATCAATCATCAATGTACTAAAATTCACCAGCGCCTACAATATCCGTGTTGCCGATATCGCGTGCGTGCAACTCTTGTTGGAAACGGTTCCGGAAATGCTCATGCCGTCGCTGCTGATGGTCAGGGTGCCGTTTTCAGAGTTGTTGCCCCCGTTTCCTGTCGTGACGGTGTTACCGCTGACGGACAATGGACCGCTCCCGAAGTCGCCGGAGGTGCCCAGATAGGCATACGCACCTGTGGTACTATTCATCCACAAATTTACGATCCCATTGTAACAACCGGCGCCGGAGGTCGTCCCCGTTCCCTGGAATATTTTGATCTGGCTGGTGCTTAATTCTTTGCCGATGGCGGCATACACCGGTCCCGTATGTCCGGGGATGAATACGGAGTCGATCGAAGCGCCGGAGCCATTAGCCCCGACTGAAAACCAAAAGACCGATCCATCCGACCCGGTGAAAACCGCTTTTGTGATGGCCTGCCCGCTGGTCCAACTACCCAGGGAGCTGGTAAAAAGGCTGTCGATATTCCCGGAGGGAGTCGTCCATTGATATATGATAAAGGGTTTTGTCGCCTGGAGGTTGACCACAAAATAGCCGCTCGACCCCGTCAGGGATCCTTTGTAGACCCCGCCGCTTTGGCTGTCGAAAGTGGCCTGGGCGGTGGGCTGGTTGGCCAGCCCGTTGTTGTTATTGTTATTGTTGTTGCCGGACCCGCTTTTTTGGCATCCCAGGAATATCGAGAGGAGGACTACGGCCATCGTCTGTTTCATAGTGCAGAGGTTTGAGGACGAAAGTAACCGGATCCCGCCTGTCTATCAATACCGTATAACCGGTATTTCTCCCTACCGGGAAGTTGGTAGGGGTGATGATGTACCCGTTTTTATGTCTTGTAGGGGTTTTGACGTACCCCTTTATTTGGATCACGAACTTTCCAAGACCAATTTTAGCCCTAACCAAATTGTTTGCTATGATAAAGAAACACTACTATGGCCTGCTTGGTCTGGCCCTGCTTTCCGCGTCCTGTGCGAAAAACATCCTAACCCCCCAGGCGTCCGGGCCCACCACCCCCAGGGCCGCCACGGCCTGGCAGCTCGTCTGGTCGGATGAATTCAACGGTACCAGCCTCAACACGGCCAACTGGAACATCGAGACCGGGAACCCCGGTGTCAACAGCGAGGAGGAAGCTTATGAGGCGAATAATATTACCGTGACCGGGGGCAACCTGGTGATCACCGCCCAGCAACAAAGCGCGGCCGGCCAGAACTATACCTCCGGCCGGATGAATACCAACGGCAAGGTATCCGTGCAATACGGCCGTATCGAAGCCAGTATCAAACTCCCGCTGGGTCAGGGTCTCTGGCCCGCCTTCTGGATGCTGGGGACCAATATCGGGTCCGTGGGCTGGCCCCAGTGCGGCGAAACCGACATCATGGAGCACGTCAACACCGACAACACCATTTATGGTACCATCCACTGGTACGACAACGGCGCCACGCAATACGGGGGCAACACACAGACGACTCCCACGGACTACCACCTCTATGCCGTGGAATGGACGCCCCAGGGCATCAACTGGTATGTCGACAACAACCTGTATGCCTCGGCCAATATTACTAACAACATCAACAATACCGGGGCCTTTCAGAATCCCTTTTTCATCATCCTCAACATGGCGGTGGGGGGTAACTTCCCCGGCCAGACGGTCGACAACAGTGTCCTGCCCGCCTCCATGTATGTGGATTACGTCCGCGTGTACAAGGCCGTAAACGCGCCCCCCATCGGTCAGTCGATCACCCTCAAGGGCGACAACGGGGACTATGTCTCCAGCGAAAACGGTCAGATACCCATGACCTGCAACCGTACGACCGCCTCGGCCTGGGAACACTTTACCGTTGTCGACGCCGGAAACGGCAAAGTCGCCCTTCAGGGCAACAACGGGGACTATGTCTCTTCCGAAAACGGTGTCAACCCCATCACCTGTAACCGCGTCAGCTACAGTACCTGGGAAGAATTCACCTGGATCAGCAACGCGGATGGCTCCATTTCGCTGGAAGGGAACAACAATTGCTTTGTCTCCAGTGAGAACGGGACGCAATCCATGACCTGCAACAGGACGATCGCCCAGGGGTGGGAGGATTTCCTGGTGAACCAATAGACAGAGAAGGCGCGGCGCGACGCCGCCGCGCCTTCTTTAAATGTCTTATGTTTGCCCCATGTCCATTAGAAAAACGGTTTTGCTGGCCCTTGCTCCCCTGGCGCTCCACGCCCAAATGCAGCATCCCCTTCTTCCCTATGTCAACCCCCTGATCGGAACCGCCCCCAGCGCCACCAAAGCCACGCTGGCACACGGCCAGGGGACCGAGGCCCTCGCCAACACGATCCCGTCCGTCACCTATCCATTCGGGATGACCCAGTGGGTCGCCCAGACCCGTTTTTCCGAAACCAAATGCGTGGCTCCTTACTATTATGGGGACAGCCTTTTCTCCGGTTTCCGGGGCTCTCACTGGATCAGCGGCAGCTGTATGCAAGACTATGGGAGCGTGACCGTGACCGCCATCACCGGCACCCTCAGACTCGACGATCCGGGTACAGCGTTTACCCACGCCGCGGAAACGGCGACGCCCGCTTACTACCGGGTGGACCTGCCGCAACGTGGTCTCCGGGCAGAGGTCACCGCCACCGCCCGCTGCGGTTTTATCCGTTTTACCGCACTCCGCGACGATTCCGTCTACATCCTCATACACCCCAACAGCGACCGCGGCCTGGCCACCCTGCAGGTGGACGGCAACCTCGTCAGCGGACGCAATCCCGTATACCGCCTCTACCAGGGCGGCGGCCAACCCGCGGGTTTTGACGGTTGCTTTGCCGTGCGCTTCCCGGGGGTTACCTCTTCCGTGAAAATTGTGCCTGTCGCCGGTGGGGTGGTGGCGTATGTGGGATTTTGGGAAAAAGCAGGACAAACCATCCAACTAAAAATCGGTACGTCTTTCACCTCCGAAGCAGGCGCCGCCCGCAACCTGACCGCCGAAATACCGGGCTGGAATTTCGACGCGGTGGTTTCCGCCGCCCGGCGCGTATGGGAACAGGAGTTGTCCCGCGTCACCCTCGAAGTCATGGCCGACTCCGTGCGCCGGATATTCTATACCGCGATGTATCATGCGATGCAGCAGCCGCGGTTGTATAGCGATGTGGATGGCACTTATCCTATGTTCGCAACGTCGTACAAGAACGCGCGGCTGGCGCACGCCATGGCCGCCCGTCGCACCGCCGCCGCGCCGCCAGCCGTCGGCGGCGCCTACTACGACGACTTCTCGATGTGGGACATCTACCGCGCCCAGATCCCGCTGATAGAGATCCTGCGCCCCGCGCTGGCGGGCGACCTCGTGCATTCGATCCTGCTCAAGGCGGAACAGGGCGGCTGGTTGCCCGACTTCCCCTGCTGGAACAACTATACCGCCGAAATGGTCGGGAACCATGCCAACGCATTGATCGCCTCTGCCGCCGCCCGGGGCATACCCGTGGACCTGGAAACGGCGTATCGGTACATGCGCAAAGACGCGTTCGACATACCCGATGCCGCAGCCTACAAAGACGGCAGGGGCCGCCGGTCTCTGGCCTCTTACCTTGCATTAGGTTATTATCCGTTGGAGGACGAGGTATCCGAAGCCTTTCACAAAAACGAGCAAACGTCGAGGACCCTCGAATACGCGTACGATGACTACTGCATCGCACAAATCGCAAAGACATTAAAAAAGCAACAGGACTACGACACCCTGATGGCACGGTCCCGCAACTATGTCCACGTCTTCGACAAAAGAACCGGCTTTATGAATGGCCGCCATGCGGACGGCAGCTTTTATCCGCTGAAGGACCCGGACGCCCGGTTGTACTTCGTCACCGAGGGTACCCCTCGCCAGTATACTTTCTACGTCCCCCAGGACATGCCGGGGCTGACCGGATTGCTGGGCGGACCCGAAAAATTGGAGGCAGCGCTGGACTCGTTGTTTGACAAAGGACAATACTGGCACGGCAATGAACCCGACCAGCAAACACCCTTCCTGTATAATTATACCGACCATCCTTATCGTTCCTCGCAACGGGTACACACGATCCTGGAAGAAGAATATGCCAACCGGCCCGGTGGGCTTTGCGGGAACGACGACGAAGGGGAAATCAGTGCCTGGTATGTGCTGGGCGCCTTGGGATTGTATCCCGTAGACCCCGCTTCCGGCGACTATGCGGTGTGTCTGCCGCTGGTCCGCGCGGCCACGCTGCACCTGCCGGGCGGGAAGACGTTCAGGATCATCGTGCGTACAGCAGGACCGCAGTACACCCTTGTGCTCAACGGACAGCCGCATCCTTCCTTTAGCCTCTCTCACGCGGAGCTACAAAAAGGCGGCGTGCTCGAATTCCGCTAAAATGACTAGCTTTCAGGGATGAAAAGAGATTTTGTGTACTCGACCCAGGGCGAGCCGCACCGTATCCGCACCAAGCGCATCCTGAAGGACTATCCCGATATACGCAAACTGATCGGCAAAAACCCGCTCACCTTTTGGGTCATCTTAGGCATCGTTGCCTTCCAGATCGTTCTGGCCGCTCTCCTGGCGCACCAGTCGTGGTGGCTTGTCATTGCGGCGGCTTACCTCGTGGGTGCGTTTGCCGATCACGCCCTTTTCGTCATGATCCATGAATGCGCCCACGCCCTGATCTTCAAGGGGCGCGTGCCCAACCGCCTGGCGGGTATGTTGGCCAATATTCCACTCGTATTCCCCAGCTCCGTCGGTTTTGAGCGGTATCACCTCAAACACCACACCTTCCAGGGCGTCCACGAACTCGACGCCGACCTTCCCAACCACTGGGAGGCCAAACTGATCAACAACTTTTTTGTCGGAAAAGCCCTCTGGCTTTTGTTATATCCCCTGGTGCAGTTGTTGCGTATCGGCCGTCTGAAAGAAATCAAACCGGTGGACGGCTGGAACATCCTCAACCTGGGCATACAGATCGTCGCGATGGCCGCCATCTGGTGGTTTCTGGGACCCAAGGCGCTCGTGTTCATCGTGGCAAGCTTTTTCTTTTCCATCGGTCTTCACCCCCTGGGGGCCCGCTGGATCCAGGAGCACTACCTTGTCGAAGACGAAGAACAGGAGACCTACAGCTACTATGGTGTGCTGAACACCGTGGCCTTTAATGTGGGGTACCACAACGAACACCACGACTTCCCCTCCGTCCCGTGGAACAAGCTGCCCCTCATCAAGGCGGGCGCGCCTTCGTACTACAACAGCCTGCACGCCCACAAATCCTGGACGCTTCTTTTCTTCCGTTTTCTTTTCGACCGGGAAATATCGCTGTTTTCGCGGATCGTCCGCAAGGAGCGGGGCAAGGTGCCCCTGACGGATATGGCGACGCCGGATCGGGAGTTGGTGGGCTAGGCGCCCGAAGGCGCGGCGCCGCGCGCCCACCGTGCCGCGCCGCGCGCCACAACACGCGCGTGCCGCGCGCTCGCGCCGCCGCTGCGCGGCGAGCTACAGCTCTATCGTGACCGCGTACTTCTTAATACTGTACTTGCAAGGCAACGCCAGCGCCAGCGCCCGCATCACCTCATCAAGGCGCGCCTGAGCGAAGCTCCCTGTAATGGCCGAGGCCTTCGTCTCGTCCCCGCGCACCTCCACGGTGACGCCGAACCAATCCTCTATCCGCCGCACCGCGGAATCGAAGGGCGTATGCCGGAACTCCAGCGTGCCGGCGCGCCAGGTGGACAGCTCGGTGGTGTCGTATGTTTCTTTTTCCATCAAATCGATGGACCGGTTGATCATGACCATATTCCCGGAAACCAACGTATCGGACTCACTATCGGGGGATGTATAGGCTTTAACGGCAACGATCGAGCCCCGTAATATTTCCGCGCTCTCCCCTTCATCCTTTGCAAAAGCACTGACCCGCCAGCCGCCCGTCCCCTTCATCACGAGGTTGCGGGTCCGCACGGTGAACGGCCGCGGCGCGTCGAAAAATGCATCCCCGTCCAACCGAACCCCGTGCCGGGCATACACGACCAGCGTACCCGGGTTTAAAACGGCCAATGTCGTGTCAGGTAAGACGACCGTGCGGCGCGCCAGGGAGCCGCTTTCGAGGAAAAGGCTGTCGCCCCGGTGGGTGGTCGTTTCGAGGGTATCGCTCAAAGAAGGGGGTGCCGAAGCAGAATGGCAGCTCCAAAAAGCAAAAGCAATAAGTAGGTACCTGCGCGTCATCCCGCGAAGATAACAAAAAGCCCCGCCAAAAGGCGGGGCACCGAAACCAACCGGCTGTTTACCAACCGGAATTCTGCACTAGGTTTTTATCGATATTGATCTCGTTTTGCGGTATGGGGAACAGGTAGTGTTTTTGTTGGAACACCCGGTTTTCAAAGGATGTCACCGTGTAAAAACCCGGTGGGTCCTGGGTGATGTTCAGTCCATAAAAGGGACCGTTGTCGGTGGTCGTGGCGATTTTCCACTGGCGGGTGTCGAAAAAGCGGACGTTTTCGAAGGCGAGCTCCACCCGCCGTTCCATGCGGATGGCGGTACGCATGGCGTCCTGGCTGGGGGGCACGGGGAGACCGGCGGACCCGTACAAAGGCACGCCTGCGCGTTGCCGGATCAGGTTGAGGTATTTGAGGATGTCGGGGTCCGAAGGATTGGATTCGTTGAGCGCTTCTATGTAGTTGAGGTAGACATTGGCCAAACGGTAAAGGATCCAACCCCGGCCGCCATTGCGCCAGTCGCCGAGGGCCATATTTTTCCTTACAATATAACCCGTGCGCGAATAGTCGTTGCCGCCGATCTGGAGACCGGAGTTTCCCGTATAGTTTGTATACGTGACCACGTCGCCGGAATTCCGGTTGAGCCAAAGCCTGCCGGTATAGGTGACGTCTACGTAAAAACGGGGCTCCCGGTTGATCCATTGGTTGTAGGTGGGCCGGAGGGTGTCGTCGTCGGGCGCCTGGTAATCGGTAAACCCGCCGGTCTGGTAACCGGAATTGGGATCGGTGATGGGCAGCCCGTTGGCCATAAAGAAAGCATCCACCATCGTCTGGGTCACCGCCAGCCCACCGCTGCCGCGGTCTTCGGCCTGGGCCCCATTGTGGTAAGGCGTGGTTTCGTATTGCCGGGTACTGCACGAATTGGCGTTGGCAGGGCGGGCGAGGATCCATTCCTTGTTCCAGTCGGTGAGCATCACATCCCGGCAGGACAGGAAGGCGCTAAAGTTTCCGTTGGCATCGTTTTCCGTAAAGAGGTCGTACGTCGTGGGCACGAACTGAGTGATAAAAGCCTTTGCGGAAGCCGCGGCCAGCGTCCATTTGTTGGCGTCGTAGGTCTGGTTGATAAGGGGTTTTCCATCCGCCCCTACCATGGCTGCATAGTCGCTGTTCCCGTTGTACAAAGGGCGCGCCGCCATAAAAAGCACTTCCTGCTTGAAGGCCAGGGCAATCCCCTTGGTAATCCGCGCAATCTCATCGTTGTTGTAGGAGACGGGCAGATCGGCAGCGGCCTTGTCGAGTTCCGAGGTCACCCAGCTTACGCAGGAGTCGAAGCCGGTGCGTGGGAGTTGTATGTCCCCTAAGGAAGCGTCGGGGGCGATGGACTGGTCGCCGAGCATCACCACGGGGCCGAACATGCGCATCAGGTAGAAGTAAAACATGGCCCTCAGCGCCCGGGCCTCCGCCGTGTAGCGCGTATTGAGTTGAACCCCGCATTCCTTGCAGTCGTTGACGTTCTGGATCAGGTAGGTGGCGTTCCGGATACCCTGGTAGTAGTTTCTCCAGAACGTTTCCACCCAGGCGCTGCTGGCGTTCCAGTTCCCGATGTTGTAGTCGTTGCTGGTGACAAAGCTCCAGTCGTATTCGGCTTCATCGGAGGCACCGGTCCAGGGACCCGAGTTACCATGACCCTGGCCGGAGTTGACAAAGCGCTGGCAGGCTTCGTCCGGGATCTCTGCGTAGATGTCGGCTAAAAAGGATTCGGTGTTGGTCCGGTTGGCAAAAACCTGGTCGAGGGTGAGCCGGTCGTTCGGCACCTGGTCCAGGAAACCTTTTTTACAGGACAGGCCGAGGCAACATAGAAGGGCGGTATAGACAAATTTTTTCATGACACAAGCGTTTAAAAAGACAGGTTTGCACCCAAAGAGTATGTCTTGACGATGGGATAGTTGGTCCCGTTACCCGTATTTAGTTCCGGGTCCCAGAGCTTGAACTTGCTAAAGGTGAGCAGGTTCACCCCGTTGAAATAGATCCGGGCGTTGGTCACCCCGAAGCGCTTTAGCGTTCCCCTGGGAAGGGTATAGCCCAGCTCCGCGGTTTTCAACCGGATAAAGCCCACGTCGCGTTTCCAGTAGGTGCTGTACAGGGCGTTGTTCTGGTTTTTGTCCGAGCCATAAGCCAGGCGCGGATAGGCCGCGTTCGGGTTGGGGTTGGCCTCCGTCCACCGGTTGGTCGCGTCGGCGTACACATTGTCCACCCCCCCGTCGGCGTTAAAGGGAATGATCCCGGTTCCGTTGATGATGCGGCTGGCGTGCCCGGTGCCTTCAAAAAACGAACCTAAGTTGAACTGTTTCCAGGTCAGGTTGAACCCCCCGCCCCAGGTCAGGTAAGGGACATCCCCGTCGCTGATCTTGACCATGTCATAGGCGTTGATGGTGCCGTCTCCGTTCATATCCTTGTACTTGATGTCCCCGGGCATGACCGTGCTTTTGTCAAAGGGAACCGCGGACTTGTTGATCTCGTCCTGGCTGGTAAACAAGCCCTCGGCGACATAGCCCCATTGGGCCAGCACGCTCGCCCCCCTTTGGTTCAGCCAGGGATACGGCTGGTTGGGCTGGTCGTTTTCGATGACCTTGTTGGCGGCGTAGGTCGCTGTGCCCCGCAGGTTGAGGTGTACTTTCCCGATGGCAATGTCGGGGACCTCCACCGTCGCATCAATGCCCTTGTTGTCGACGATGCCCAGGTTCCCGTACGGATTGTTATACAACCCGACGAAGTCCGGGACGGATTGCCGTTGAAGGAAAATGTCGGTCCGGTGTTCCTTGAACAGGTCCACGGTCAGGGAAACCATCGACTTGAACGTACGGAGCTCCATGCCCAGGTCCATTTTCCGGGATTTTGCCCAGCCGACGTTGACCCCGTAGGTCGTCACCTCCGTGCCCCCGATGCCGTTTTGCCCGTTGTTCCCATAGGTATATCCCGGCTGGTTCTGGTTGTTGAGGATGGTCAGGTAGGCAAAGCGGTTGATGCCGCCCTGGTCACCCAGCAACCCGTCCGACCAGCGGAACTTCAGGTAGGAGAGGGCGCCCGACAGGGGTTTGAAAAAGTGTTCGTTGGAGACGACCCAGCCCACTCCATAGGAAGGAAAAAAGCCGTACCGCCGCGCGGGGGCGAAGTTTTCCGACCCGTTATACCCAAAGTCGAATTCCGCAAAATACCGCGACAGGTACCCATACGTGGCGCGGCCCGCCAGCCCCCGGGAGCGATAGGGGATCGAGCTCGTAAAGTCGCCTGGGAACGCATTGTCGTAGTCGCTCTGGTTGTACAAAAGCATGGCGCTGACGTCATGCTTGTCTGCAAAAAGGCGTTCATAGTTGAGCGCCGTCTCCGTATAGATGCGCCGGTTCCCCGCGTTGGCATTCGAGAAGCCCAAAGACGTGTTGGGCGACTGGTACACCAGGTTCAGGTTGGGGGTTCCGTCGGGGTTATAGGGGTTGTTGGGGTCGATGATGTAGGTGCTTTTGCGTTTGGTGCGCGAGATTTGCTGCTGGTTGAATACGTCGAACGAAAACATGCTCGTAAAACTCAACCCCCTCAGCCAGAAGCCCAGGTCCTGGGTCGCCCGGATGTTCGAGTACACCTGGTTGTTAAACGTATTGACGTACCCGCTTTGCGTGGCCATCGCGTAAGGATTTTGCTCCCCGCCGTTGGGGTTGCGGCCGGGCACGAAACCCCCGGGATACATGATGGGGTAGGCCACCGGGGACACCGTGACCGCCTGGCCGAAGATGTCCGAAGGGGAATTCCCCGGGTAGTTGACGTTGGAGATATAGCCCTGAACCCCCAGCTCCACCTTTGTCGTCTTGGTGACGGAGAGGTCCAGGTTGCTGGTAAAATTATACCGCTGATAGCGCGTGGTGGCGTTGTATTGCTCCAGCCCGTCGGTTTTAAAAAAACCAGATTCGTCATAATAGGCCACCGACGTATAGTAGCGCGCATTGGCAGAGCCCCCCGTGGCGCTCAGGTTCAGTCGCCGGTTCGACGCCGTGGGGTTGAACACCGCCTTAAACCAGTTGACGTTTGGGTAGAGGAGGGGGTCCTTGTTGTCCTGTGTATTGGCGATCGTCTGGGCAGAATACAAGGCCGTACCGCCGCGGGTGACGTTTGCTTCGTTGGCCAGGTTCATATAGGTGATCCCGTCGACCATTTGCGGTAACCGGGTAAACGCCGTGACGCCTTCGTTATAGTTTACGTCTATTTTGGTTTTGCCCGCCACCCCGGACTTGGTTTTGATCAGGATGACGCCGTTGGCGCCCCGCAACCCATACACCGAGGTCGACACCGCGTCCTTCAACACCGAAAAGGACGCAATGTCCTGGGGATCGATGTTGTCGATCGCGCGTTCCACCCCGTCGATCAATACCAGGGGGGTGGCCCCGTTGGCTGCAAACGTGGCCAGCCCCCGGATCCAGATGTCCGCCCCGTCCGCGCCCGGCTGCCCGCTGCGCTGGACCTGGACGATCCCCGCAATCCGGCCCGCCAGCATGGTGCCCACATTGGCCACCGGTTGCTTGAGCTCGCCCACGTCGACCGTGCTTTGGGCGCCCACGAGGCTGATCTTTTTTTGTTTGCCATACGCCACCATGACCACCTCCTCCAGGTTACCGGCCGAGGGCGTCAGGGTAATGTCCAACACTAGGGACTCCCGAAGGACCTGGGTCAATGCCCCATAACCCACCGACGTAAAACGTAAGGAATCCCCCGGGCTGCCTTCTATGACGAAAGTGCCCTTGGCGTTGGTGGCCGTGGCTTTACCGGTCCGGAGGTTCTGGACGGTGACCCCTGCCAGGGGCGTATTGAGCTGGTCGTGGACCGTGCCCGTGATCCGTACGTCCGCGTGCTCCGGGGCGCCGCCCGCAGGCAGCAACCCCACCAGGATGTAATTGTTTTTTTGCTGGAACCCAAGCCCCCTGGGCGTGAGCAACTCGTGCAGCACCTCCTCCAAGCTCCGGTGGTTCGCCCGGATGGTGACGTCCGTAAAACCCGCGAGCTCTTCGGGACGGTAGGCGAAACGGAAGTCCGTTTCCTTTTCGATCTCCCGGAAGACAAATTCCAGGCTTTTGGCGTGTATGTCCAGGCTGATTTTTGCTTTTTGCAGGTCTTGTCCCTCCAGCCCGCTGGCCAGTAGGAGACTTGAGGAAAGAAGGAGCGAGAAAAGCGTCAGCAGTGTTTTGGCGACTGTTTTGGTGGGTACAAAAGAAGTACCGCTCGGGCCCTGGGGCCGAGTTTTTGGAAAAAGCATACCTTTAGAAAGATTGTAAGCTGTGACAAGAAAGGTTTACGATCCACCGGCCGCTGTGCACCGCGAATGCCTGCGGCCAATTTTTTTCCCTTTTATGGTGGTAGGATAGTAGTGTGCTTTGGCATAAGCATAATCGTTTTAGCGGGTGAATAAAAATAATCTTACCTGATCAGGACTTCTCCTTTTTCCATCCGGTAGGTGCAGCCGTTCAACATACAAACGACGTCCATCACGTCTTTTATTGGCGCTCCTTTTTTAAAGGACACGGTAAACCGGGCGTTGCTGACGGCGGTGTCCAGCCTTACCGGCATCCCAAACCATCGTTCGATCCTTTCGGCGGCCTCCTTCATCGATATATTGTTAAAGATCAGTTCCCCGTTTGTCCAGGCCGACAGTTCGGTGCCGCTTACGTCTTCCAGGGTGACCATACCGTTGTACCACCGGAGTTGCCGGTCTTTTGTCAAACGCCCCAGCGCCTTGTCCCCGCTATCCACACGCACCACTCCTTCTGCAACCGTGATCGTGACCGTTTTTGCCGTGTATGCTTCCACGTCGAAGGCAGTTCCCAACACCTGGGTGCTCAAATCACCGGTCCGCACGACAAACGGTTTTTGCGGGTCCTTGCGGACCTCGAAAAAGGCTTCCCCTTCCAGGTGTACCTCGCGGATCGGGCCCGTGCTATAGGACAACCGGCTTCCGGCGTTCAGCCAGACGTGCGTGCTGTCCGGAAGGTAGAGGTCCTTTCGTTCGCCTTTGGCTGTGGCATAGGACAGGGCCGGGGTTTTTTCCGGCCGGGTCGCGTAGCGCCACCATAGGGCGAGGCCGGCCAGCAGGAGTACGCTGGCGGCGGCGATCCAATAGGCGCGCCTTAATTGGTGAACCGGCGCCGCAACGCCGGAGGCTGGCGCCCGCTCGCGCAACGCCGCGAGGCCCTGCCCCGCGGCATCGCCGCCGGCTGCGGCCTCCCAAATTCTCCGGTACAACCCCTCATCCACCTCCCCGGAAGGGGCCTCCTCCAGGAGCCCCTCCATACCTTCCAAGAGGTCGCCCTCCGCCTCCTTCCTATGGACCAGGTCCATCAGCTCATCGTATTCGCCGGGGGTAAGCAAGCCATGCGCCAGGGATTGTAACAAATAGTTCAGTCTGTTCCGGTCCAAAGTCGGGATGGTTTACAGGGTATACACCTCAACGGGAGGTTTAGGACTAGTGGTGTAAAAAATTTTTGCGCATCATCTTTAGCGCCGCGAGGAGGTGGTTCTTGACGGTGTGGGGAGAAATGTGCATCCGTTCGGAGATCTGGTCAAAGGTCAATCCCTCAAAACGGCTGAGCCGGAAAACCTGTTGTTGTTGGGGAGGCAGGGTGAGCAACACCTGTTCGGTGTGCCGGCGGAGGTCGTTGTGTAGGATGGTGTGCTCTGTGTCGTTGCAGTGCTGCTGTAACCGCTGGAAAAAACGCCGCCGGGCGTTAAGCCCATGGGTTTGTTTTCGTAAAGCGTTCAGCGTTAAGTTTTTGGCAGTCCTGAAAAGATAGGCTTCCAAAGATTGCCGCTCGTCCAGGCCTTCCCGGTGCTGCCAGACCGCGAGGAATGCTTCCTGAACCACGTCCTCGCTGGGGGCCTTGTCCTTGAGAAAGTACTGCACAAAACACGTCAGTCGGGAACCGTACAAAACGAAGAGCTCGTGAAAAGCCCTTTCATCGCTTTGTCGCAGCCGGAGCGTTAGTTCTGTCATGTCGGAGGGCACTGGTGCAGTCGTTTGAAAATAAAATTAACGGTTTTCCCTGATTTCCTTTAGTGTTTTGCCCTTGTCGTGGCGTAGCCGCTCAACTTTCGAAACGCCCACCCGCTGGGAATGATAGATACCCGAATGACCGCTGAAATAATACGCCGTGAAACAAACGATCGCATAATACAGGACGTTATCCGCACCAAAGAGTTCCACCCCCATGAGGGTGCAGGCGATCGGGGTATTGGTGGCCCCCGCAAAGACCGCGATAAAACCCAGTCCCGCCATCAGGTCGACCGGTGCGCCGCAAAGCGTGGCGAGGGTGTTGCCCAGCGCCGCCCCGATAAAGAACAGGGGCGTCACTTCGCCACCCTTGAAACCCGTGCCCAGGGTAATCGCGGTAAAAAGCAATTTCCACAGCCAGCTCCACGGCGTCGCGCCCCCGGCCAGGAAACAGGAAGGTATGGTAACCGAATGGGCATACTTACCCATTACGCCGAGGCTTAGGTAGTCTTCCGTACCTAAGAGGTAGGTCAACCCGATGATGAGCAGGCCGCCGGCAACGGGTATTGCCCACGCCGGGCGTATCCACTTCTTACCGGCATTTTTGATCGTGTGACAGGTCTCCGCAAAAGCAAACCCCGCCAGCCCGAACGCGACACCCGAGCCGATGACTTTGACCAATAAGAAGAAATCGAAGTGAAAAGCCGTACCGATGTGGTAGGCGGTGTGGTGTATTCCCCAGGCGCGACAGGTGACGTCGGCCAGGACACTCGCCATCAGGCAGGGCAAAAGGGCATCAAACCGGATACGGCCAAGGGTCAGCACCTCCAGGGCAAAGACGGCGCCGGCGACCGGCGTTCCGAAGACGGCACCAAAACCCGCGGCGATGCCCGTCGTGAGCACGATGCGCACATCCCCGGGGGTCAGCCGGAACAGCCGTGCGAAAAATTGCGCCACGCTTCCCCCGATCTGCACCGCCGTGCCTTCCCGCCCCGCCGAGCCCCCGAACAAGTGTGTCATGACGGTGGTCACCAGCACCAGGGGCGCCATCCGGGCAGGTACCCCGCCTCCGGGCTCGTGGATTTCGTCCATGATCAGGTTGTTCCCGGCTTCCGCATTTTTACCTAAGTATCGGTATAACCCATAAATGACGACACCCGCCACCGGCAGGAGGAACAATAACCAGTCGTGCGCAAAGCGGAAACGGACACTCCAGTCCAGCAGCCAGAGAAATAAGGCTACCAGCGAGCCCGCGACGAGCGCAATAGGAATGACCAAAAGGGTCCAGCGGAATAAATGGGTAACGACAAAAAGCTGTTCGAACTTCGTTTTTGGGCGCATAACTCCTACAATATTAACACTTAATATTTTGTAGGCGTCATCAGCCCCGCAAGGGCGGTTACCGGGGCGGACACCATCGCCCCATGGATATATTGCGTAAATATACGTTAAGATAGTGAAAGTCATTTATTATCTTACCCTCCGACCTTGGACATTCGCTATGCCAGAACAGCGCTTTGAAGAATACCTCTTTACCGCCCTGGACGGGTTCCCTTGCAGCTTATGGCGCTTGATCAAAGAGGAGGCTTCCCCGGAAGGACCGGTGCTGCTGGTGCACGGCGCGGGTGTCAGCGGAAACATCTTCAACCCGCCCACCCCCCGCAACATCATCGACGCCCTTTCGATCGCCGGGTTTGACGTCTGGCTGGAGAACTGGAGAGGCAGCATCGCCTGTCCGGCCAACCAGTGGGACCTCGACCAGGCTGCGGAAAACGACCATCCCGTTGCCGTCCGCGAAGTATGCCGTCTCACGGGCGCCGCCAACCTGAAAGCCATCATCCATTGTCAGGGCTCCACCAGCTTTATGATCTCCGCGGTCAAAGGGCTCGTCCCACAGGTGACCACGGTCGTGACCAATGCCGTTTCGCTGCACCCCGTGGTGCCCTGGTTCTCCCGGGTCAAGCTGGAAGGCGCCCTGCCCCTGATCCAATCCGTTACGCCCTTTCTGAACCCCCGTTGGGGCGACGAGCCCGATGACGCCGTGGCCCGCTGGCTAAAACGCTGGGTAGACCTCACCCACTGGGAAAAAGATACGGAAGTCGGAAAGTTCGTCAGCTTTACTTACGGAAGCGGACACCCAGCTTTGTGGGAGCTCGCCAACCTGTCCCGCGTCGTGATGGATTGGATAAAGACCGAATTTGGAAAAGTGCCCGTCTCATTTTTCGAACACATCCGCAAGTGCGTGGCCGCCGGTCAGCTCGTCAGCGCCGATGATTCCGTCCGGTATGCCGACCAGACACCCAAGACCGCGGCCCGGTTTGTGTTTCTGACCGGTAAAAAGAACCGGTGTTTCCTCCACGCCAGCCAGGAAAAAAGTTTTGAATACTTCAACCTCCGCCGGCCCGGCTTTCACCGCCTGTATGAATATGAGCGGTACAGCCACCTGGACATATTCCTGGGCGAACACGCCAGCCGGGACATCTTCCGCGATATCATCAGGGAACTCCAACAATAAAAACCCTTCAATTACCTATGAGTATTCCAAATCGAATCAAAGCCTATACAGGCCGGTACGCGCTGGTTGACGGCATCCCGTTTACGATGCCCGTGCGCACCGTCAACGCCCAGGCCTTTATGGCCGGTTTCTTTTGCGACTATCAAAAGGCTGCCGCGTTGCTGCCCGGCATCCAGCTCCATCCCCTGCGCCTCTGGAACGGAAAGGCCGTATTTATGGTCACGGTTGTCAACTATATCAACACCACCATCGGCAAATACATCGAATACAGCCTGGCGCTGGCCGTCACCCGCGGCGCCCGTCCCGCTCCGCCCATGTTGCCCGCCGTTTTTATGAGCACCTATCATACCGGCCAGTTCATCCTCGACCTCCCCGTCAGCACCGAAATATCCGTAAAGGGAGGCAAGGGCATCTGGGGCATGCCCAAACACCGCGCCAGCCTCGACTTCAATGTAACAGACGACCTCGTCTCCGCGCAATACGAAGACGCCGGTGAGTTTGCCTTCCGGATCGAGATCGAGCGCCCCAAGACCGCCCGGTTCCCCCTCAACATTATGGCCACCAACTACAGCCACTTCCGCAACATGCTCATGGCCTCGTACATCTATTTCAACGCCGGGGCCGGTATCCGTTTTGGTAAAAAAGCCAGGGGCAGCATCTATATCGGGGAACACGCCCGCACCGCCTTCATGCGCGACATCGGCCTCGAAGGCGACCCCTTTTTCACTCTTTTTATGCCCGACGCCACCGGCGTGCTTGACGACCACTTCCAGTGTTGGTTCATGACCTACGACACGCCCCCCACCTCCGTTACACCCGAAGGCATGGAAAGCGTCATCTACCTCGGCCTCGGCGAACAATGGCTGCCCGCACCCTCCATCACCGATTACGCCCGCTTTAAAATTTAGGTACGCATGAAAAATATACTCATCGGCTTTTCCTTTTTCACCGCCTCCATATACATGGGCGTGATGTGGGCCCTTCACTTCTTCTGGTATCCCAGCTGGCAATACCTCAACTTAGGAAGCGTCCAGGACGCCTTTGTAGGCCCCACCAGCCGCGCCACGTCCTTTTTCACCATCCTCGTCCCCATCATGATGGTCTGTTGCATCATCCTGATCATCACCGAATGGAAAAAGCCCACCGCCTGGACCACCTGGGTCATGACCGCCGGCATCCTCGGCGCCACTCTCGTCGGTCAGCTCCTCATCATCCCCATCAACAAGACCGTCGCCGCCGGCGTCGCCGACCAGCAAACCCTCACGACGCTTTTGGAGCGCTGGATGATGCTCAACAACGTCCGCATGGCCATTACCACGGTCATGTGGCTGGGCTGCCTCTTCTTTTGTTTGGTAAGGAAAAATAATCCCTGATGTCCCCCGCACTCCGTTATATCAATATCGCCATCGGGGTTGTAACCGTCCTATCCGGCGCCGTCCAGACCGTGGCTCCCGCCTTTATCCTGCGTCTCGTCCACGCGGAGACGTCTGCGACGGCGACGCAGTCGTTTGCCATTGTGGGGTTTTTTATGGTGCTTTTTGGGGGATTGCTGATACAGAGCCTTGTCGGTGCGAGCCCTCGCGGCCCAGCCGCGCCGGGCGGCTCCGCTGCCGGCGAGCCTCTGCGGCCTTCGCCCCGCGCCGCGGCTCCCCTCAGCGGAGGCTCCTCCACGGCCTTCTTGCCCAGCGTCTTTTGGTGCGGCCTCCAAAAAGTCGGCGCCAGCGTCGCCGTGTTCGTCGGCATCTATCACGGCGTTTTCGGCGGCCTCGCCGCGGCAGTAGCCTCTTTCGACGGCCTGTCGGCCATACTCATTCTCGGCTACTGGTGGGCCGTCCGCCGGGCCCGAACCATCCCCTAACGCGCACCTCATGTCCCTCCTCGACCCCAACGCTCCTTATCGTCGCTCCCTCGTCCTGGCCGGGGGCGGCATCCGCGTGGCCTACCACGCCGGGGTGCTCCTTGCCCTGGAGGAAGCGGGGCTTACCTTCCGGCACGTCGATGGAACTTCCGGCGGGATTTTCGGTACCGCCATGCTCGCCAGCGGCATCACCCCCACCGACGCCGCCCGGCACTGGAGACGTCTCCACCTCGGCGGCTTTATGAAACCGCTGCCTTTCTGGGACTACCTCCGCTGGGGCGCCCTCCCGGCCCTCGGCAGCGCTACCGGCGTGCGTGATAAAATATTCCCGGAGCTTGGTATCTCACCCGACCGCATCCGTTCCAACGAAGACGCGGATTTTACCTTTAACGTCTGCAACTTCACCCAAAAGGTCCTCCAGTCCATCCCAGGGCCGGAAGTAACCGTCGACTATCTCGTCGCCGGTATTTCTCTTCCGCTCTTTATGCCCGCCGTTCCCATCGCGGGGGAGTCCTTCCTCGACGGTGTCTGGATCAAGGACGCCAACCTCACGGAGGCCTATAACCGCGGGGCCGAGGAAGTCTGGCTTGTCTGGTGCATCGGCAATACCCCCACCTACCGTTCCGGCCTTTTCCATCAGTACGTCCACATGATCGAGATCGCCGCGAACGGCGCCCTTTTCGAGGAAATGGACCAGCTCTTCGCCCGCGCGGCCCGCGAGGGGCGGGCTTTCCGCATACACGTCCTTGCGCCCGAGTATGCGCTTCCGCTCGACCCGGACTTCGTTACCGGCAAGATCGATGCGGATACGCTGATCAATATGGGGTACGCGGAGGCGAAGCGATACCTTGCGCACCCGCGGGCCCTGACGGGCGCGCAGCGCGGCAATCCCGCGGTCTACGCCGCGTCCACGGCCATGCGCGAACCCGGCCCCGCCCTTCACTTCCGGCAGCAGTTTCGCGGGCGGCTCGCGGGGCGGGAGCGGCAGGTCAACCTGGGCTTTTTTCTGCGGCC
The DNA here is from genome assembly GCF_004366355.1 of Dinghuibacter silviterrae. NCBI lineage: Bacteria > Pseudomonadati > Bacteroidota > Chitinophagia > Chitinophagales > Chitinophagaceae > Dinghuibacter > Dinghuibacter silviterrae. Next base: position 1,297,083 of record NZ_SODV01000002.1, read on the forward strand.
CACGGGGCCCCAGCTTTTTGGGTCGCTGGTGTGGGACAAAGACAAGACGGTGTCGGGTTTTGACGTCACCGCGAGCATCCCGGCGCCGGGGCAGTGTGCCCTCTCTTTTCGCTGTCTCGTAGACGGGCAGGAATACACCGTCGAGGTCCATCTGAACATGAGGGCCTTGTCGTCCGCTTCTGTAACGCTTTGGAAGGACCGGCAGGTGGCTGGTAGCGCACAGCTTTATCAATCCTTCGGACAGCGCCTGCGCAACCGGTGGTTCGCGTATGTCATCGGGGTAGACGGGGTGTTTGCCCGGATAAAAGCGCGGCAGCAACTAAAGGCTATTTTCACCCAAAAACCTATAGCACCATAGATATGAAACAACTCGCCCTTCCCCTTTCCGATATCAAGCCTTTTTACGACGTCCTCATCATCGGCAGCGGCTATGGGGGTAGCATTGCCGCCTCCCGCCTGTCGAGGGCGGGTTTCCGCGTCGGTCTCCTGGAAAAAGGCAAGGAATTTCAACCGGGCCAATACCCGTCGGACCTGGCCGCCGCCGGCGAAGAGATGCAGGTGCACGCCCCGGACAAACCGGCGGAGACGAACGGGCTGTACGAATTCCACTTCGGTGCCGACATCAGCGTGTTCAAGGGTTGCGGGCTGGGGGGCACTTCCCTCGTCAACGCCAACGTCTCCATAAAACCGGAGGAACGCGTTTTTGAGAACCCGCGCTGGCCAAAGGCCATCCGGGACGACATGGACAGCCTGAACCTGGGGTATGAGCGGGCAAGGTCTATGTTGTCTCCGTCGCCTTATCCCGAAGGGGCGGAGGGTTACCCGGAACTGGCCAAGGCACGGGCGATGAAGACCTCCGCGGGAGCGCTGGGGTTCCCGTTCAGGTATCCTGACATCAACGTGACTTTTGCAGACCATGTCAACACGGCCGGTGTTCCGCAAAGCGCGTGCACCAATTGCGGGGACTGCGTCACCGGGTGTAATCACGGGGCCAAGAATACCTTGCTCATGAACTACCTGCCCGATGCCTACAACCACGGCGCGGAGATCTTTTGCGGGGTCGCGGTGTCGCATATTGTGCCGCCCGCCGCCGGCACGGCGGACGCCTGGACCGTCTACTACGACGTCTTCAACACCGGCCGCGACCTCTTCCACGCCCCGCCGCTCTTTACACGGGCACGCGTCGTCATCGTCTCCGCGGGCACGCTGGGCAGCACCGAAATCCTGCTCCGCAGCAGGGAAAAAGGGCTACAACTGAGCGATACCCTCGGAACACACTTTACCGGCAACGGTGACGTACTGGGTTTTTCCTACAATTGTAAGGAGCCCATCAATGGAATCGGCCTGGGCAACCACGAGGGAGAACCCGTAGGGCCTTGTATCACGAGCCTTGTCGATATGCGGCACCGGGAGGTGCTGACCGACGGCATGACCTTTGAAGAGGGCAGTATCCCGGCGCCGATCGCCTCGGTCGTCAATACTGCAATGCTTGGGCTGGCGGGGTTGGATCCGCGGCACGACTGGTTCCGGGAGAAGAAGCAGGAGGCCATCAGCTTGCTGGAGGGTCCGTATAAGGGCGCGACGAACCGGATGCAGACCTATCTCGTCATGACCCACGACGACGGCAATGGGACCATGACGCTAAGGGACAACCGGCTGGCTATTTCATGGCCGGGTGTGGGGCAGCAACCCATTTTCCAAAAAGTAAACGACGCGTTGAAAACATCGACGGAGGCTTTACAGGGCGAATTTATCCGGGACGTCGTATGGAACAAATTCTTTCACTACGAACTCGTCACCGTACATCCGCTGGGTGGTTGTTGCATGGGCGAGGACGCAGAAACCGGGGTCACGGATCACAGTGGCGGTGTTTTTAAAACGGAAAAAGATACCTGGCCCGGTTTGTATGTATTGGACGGGTCTGTCGTACCCGTACCCCTGGGTACCAATCCACTCTTTACCATTTCCGCCCTGGCCGAAAGGGCCGCGCCGATGATCGCCGCCCGGTATGGTCGCTCCATCGACTATACGGATCACCCGCCCCAGACGCCGCCGGGCGTGGAATACCCGGTGGCCGTGCAATTCACCGAAACCATGAAGGGGTTTGTTTCCACCGGAGAAAAGACTGATTTCCAGGCGGGCTATGACAAAGGCAAGGCGGATGGCTCTGCATGTTTGTTTACGCTCACCGTCCGGACGGGTGACATATCAAAAATGGCAGCAGACCCGGCTCACCCGGGCACCATGTCCGGAACCCTGACCGCTCCAGCGCTTTCGGACCAGCCCATGACCATCAGCGGCGGTGTCTTCAACCTTTTTGAAGCCGACCCGGATCCCGCCCACCTCAAAATGAAATACCAGATGCAATTGCATACGCACGAGGGCCGGACCTTTTTCTTTTACGGCTATAAGGAGGTCGACGACGACCAGGGGCTTCGGCTTTGGAAGGACACTACCGTTTTGTACAGCACCATATATGATGGTACCGACGCCGGCGCACCTGTCCTGGCCAAAGGCATCCTCAAGATCGCTCCCGTAGACTTCGCCCTGCAGATGACGACCATGGAGGTCGTTCACGCCTCTTCGCTGGGCGAAAAGGCCAGGGCCATGACGGCCTTCTCCCGGTTTTTTGCGGGAAAGCTCGCGGACATCTATTTCAAAAAATGGTTATGAGCAAGCGGGATCAATCAGACTATCTCCACCTGGGCCGGACCGTTATTGAAAACCACTTCAGGACCGAGCGAAAAAAGTCAAAGGGCGCCCCGGTGCTGAACCAGATCACTGCTTTTATCGCGCGTCATTTCTGGAGCTGGATCTATTACTACCTGGACAGCCGTTTTGGCAAACCCCATCCGTATCCCACCTATCCTGAAACGGGCGACCGGGGCGTGTATCCCTTACCCGGGCGCAACGGCGTCCGCCTGGCTGTTTGCGCCGACTGGGGCACGAATACGGCCGAGTCCCGCCAGATCGCCGACCGGATGCGTTCCCACGAACCCGACTACACCATCCACTTAGGCGACACCTATTATGTGGGGGAACCAAAAGAAATTGCCGCCAATTTCCTCGATCCCGGTTCGCCCTGGTACCGCGGGCCGCTGGGAAGTTTTGCCGTGCTGGGGAATCATGAGATGTATGCGAAAGGGAGTGCGTTTTTTGAGAACCTGCTGCCGACGATGGGACCCGCCGCCGCGCCCGGCCGGGCGCTCCTCGGCCAGCGCGCCGGCTACTTCTGCCTCGAAAACGCCCACTGGCGCCTCCTGGGCCTCGACACCGGCTATCACTCGATCGGCAAACCGATCCTGGAGCTGTTGCCCCGGTTCCAGCCCGACTGCCGCCTGGACGATACCCTTGTGCAGTGGCTAAAGAATGTCGTGCGGGTAGGGGAGGATCAAAGGGGACTTGTGCTGATGACCCACCACCAGTATATCAGTGCATTTAACGAACCCGAATACACGGTACCGGCGCGCCAGCTTGCCGAACTCATCGGGGAAGACCGTCCGGTGATCTGGATATGGGGGCACGAGCACCGGTTTTCGTTGTATGAAAAGTTCTCGATGAAAAACGGCCTCACAGCTTATGGCCGTTGTATCGGTCATGGGGGTATGCCGATCGAAATAAAGACCGATGCGCGCAAGCCCGGTAATAAAGGCTACGATCGCCTGGTCATGGTAGACGACCGGGTTCGCCCGGGGGTGGGGGCGCCAAAGGGAGATCCGCTGGGATGGAATGGCTACGCGGTGTTGACCGTCAACGGTCCGGAACTGACGATTGAATATTGCGATGCGGAACGATCGTTGTTCAGTGAGACATGGACGAGCGAGATGCGCGGTACCGTCACGGTCGACCCGCATTGTCCGTTAAAACCGGTGTCGGGCAAACAGTGGCAGGACGCGGTGCGTTAGCGCGTCACTGCCCCCAGTATCTTCGAATACGCCTCATCATCCGATTCCCAGAGTTCGATCTTGTTGTTTTCCGGATCGAGGATGTGGACGAATTTCCCATAAGGATAGGCCTCGATCTCGTCCAGCACGACGACCCCTTCCTCGCGCAATTGGGCGACGAGGGATTCGATGTGGACCACGCGATAATTAAACATAAAATCCTTGTCCGAGGGGGCAAAGTAATTGGTATCCGGGGGGAAGGGGCTCCAGGCGGTAAAGCCTTTCCGGCGACCGTCCCATTGTCTCCAGGCAAAACTTGTCCCGTACGCGTCGGTGCGGAGCCCGAGGTGACGGGTGTACCATTCCTTTAGTTTTTCCGGTTCCCGGCACTTGAAAAAGACACCCCCGATGGAGGTAACCCGGGCGCCATCGGGCGAAACTGCCGCGTGCCGGTCAATGATGTCGAATGGGATTTTTGTATCCGCGTATACTTGCCAATGGCTGATCTGGTCTCCCAGTATCTGGGCCTTCCAGGCGGCCGGGATCCTCCAATGGTTTTCCCCCGGGATACCCAGGTATGTCCCCATCGCAAAACCGGTGGCCAGGACGGTATGGGCGGTTTCCAGCGCGTCCGTGAGCTCGATGGCATAGTCCGGGAACCAATGAAAGTATTTGATCCACCCGTCCCTGGCCGCGTCTGCCCCGTTCACCCGGTTGCCGATGGCGTCTAAGAAAACGTGGTCCGGGGTCATGAGCGAATGCAACCGTTCGGCGTCACGGGCGTTGATGGCCGTGACAAAATCGAAAAAAGCTACTGTCGACATGAGGGTTCTTTGTACTGTAATATACTTATATACGCCCGTCCCCCGTTTATACGGGAACGAAAAAAACTGCCGTATGCGTTTTTGCTATACGATCCTTGCCCTGTTCCTGGCACTTCAGGGGGGCGCCCAAAACGCCGTTCACCTGGGGACACGAGACTTCCTGGTATACGTCCCGAAGCGCATCACTTCCGGCGCCCATCCGTTGATCCTCGTGCTCCACGGACGGCTGGGGACGGGTTCAGGGATGGTGCGGCTGGCAGACTTCAGGCCCATTGCCGACCGGGAAGGCGTGATCCTCGTTTACCCCGACGGCATCGACCGGAGCTGGAACGATGGACGGACCTCTTCCCCGGCGTATAAAAAGGGGGTGGACGATGTGGATTTTATCAACCGGACCATCGACTATATGGCGGCGCACTACCCGGTAGACTCCACGAGGGTATACGTTACCGGGATGTCCAACGGCGGGTTTATGACCTCCAGGCTGGGGGATGAGCTGACAAAACGCATTGCCGCCATCGCTGTGGTAGCGGCTTCCGTCGACAAAGACGAAAAGCCTGCGACGATTCCGCTTCCCGTATTATACCTCCAGGGAACCAAGGATCCCCTTGTTCCCTTCAAGGGCGGCGCCATCAGGGGCGGCACCATTTTGTCCCACCAGGAGACCTTGGACCGCTGGGTGGCCATCGATGGTTGCGATCCGGCGCCGGTGGTCGTGACCCGGCCGGACAGCGCACATGACGGCACCACCATCACCAAACAAACCTACACCAACAGGCAAACGGGCATCCAGGTCGTGGGTATCACTGTTGAAGACGGCGGCCACACCTGGCCCGGCGGATGGCCCTACCTGCCCAAGGCGATCATCGGCATCACCAGCCGCAACCTGGATGCGAACGAAGCCATCTGGGAATTCTTCAGGCTGTTCCGGCGCGTCTCTTCTCCAAAGGGCGCCACAGGCGTCCTGCCCGAAGGGCCATAATTAGCGGTGTTGCGGCGGCAGCCTAAATTGTCCGCTTAGGCTGCCGCCGCAACTCAATATTAGGAAGGAATCCTGTCAGAAGACCGATCAACGGCAGGAAGGAGCATACCTTGTACACAAAACGGATGCTGGTGTGGTCGGCCAGGTTGCCGAGGACGGCGGACCCCAGCCCGCCCATCCCAAAAGCCAGCCCGAAAAACAAACCGGCAATCATCCCCAGTTTGCCCGGCACCAATTCCTGGGCGTATACCAGGATAGCCGAAAATGCGGAGGCCAGGATGACCCCGATAAAAACCGTCAGCACGGTGGTCCAGAAGAGGCTGGCATAAGGCAGCATTAGGGTGAAGGGCGCCACCCCCAGGATCGAAAACCAGATCACGTATTTGCGCCCGTACCGGTCCCCCACCGGTCCCCCGATCAGGGTGCCGGCCGCCACCGCAAACAAAAAGATGAACAAGTGTATCTGCGCATTCTGTACCGAGACGCCGAACTTACTCATCAGGTAGAAGGTATAATAGCTGGACATACTCGCCAGGTAGAAATATTTGGAGAAAATGAGGGCCAGCAGGATGCCCAGCGATACGATCACGGTACGCGCCGGCAGGGGAGGACCGGAAGCCGCGCGCGAGGCCTGGACGGTACGACCGGCGCGTACCCGGTACCATGCGCCCACCCGGAGCAATACCACGATGGCGGCAACCGCCGCCAGGCTGAACCAGGCAATATATCGCTGTCCGTGGGGAACGACGATCCAGGCAGCCAGCAAGGGGCCCAGCGAACTGCCGGCGTTACCCCCCAACTGGAAAACGGATTGCGCCAGCCCCCTTTTGCCACCCGAGGCCAGAAAGGCCACCCGGGAAGATTCGGGGTGGAAGATCGAGGAGCCGATGCCGACCAGGGCCACCGACACCAGGACCATGGCGTATGTATGCGCCATCGATAAACACACCAGGCCCCCCAGGGAAAAGGTCATCCCCGCTGCCAGCGACCAGGGCTGCGGTCGTTTGTCGGTAAAAAAGCCGACCATGGGCTGGAGAAGGCTCGCGGTCAGTTGAAAGGTAAAGGTGATCATCCCGAGCTGCCCAAAGCTGACGTGCAGCGATTGTTTGAGCAAAGGGTAGATCGAGGGAATCAGCGACTGGATGGTGTCGTTGAGCAGGTGGGAGATGCTGATCATCACGAGCACGGAATACACCGTCCGCTCCGCTATCTGTTTGGCTTGCAGGGCGGACGGTGCAACCGTTCCTGTGACCTGGAGGTCTTTCATGCCTCCAAATATACGACCGTAATGCTAGGACTTGATACCCAGCGGCAACACGGTCTTTCCATAGACATCGTTGAGGAGGGTTGCCGTAGCGGTGTATATGGCAGTGGCCCCGCAGAGGATCCCTTCGCCCCCGGCAATCATACCAAGGTTTTTGTTGCCTGAAAATTCGCTGAAGGCCAGCAACAGGAAAAGGATGGTCAGCGTGGCGAATACCACCTGCAGGGCGCGGCTGATCCGGAGGGTGCCCAGGAACAACAGGAAGGTGAAGATGCCCCAAAGCAACAGGTAGCAGCCCAACGATTTGCCTGTGATGGCCGCGGCCCAGCCAAGCTTTGGCAGGACCAGAAGGGTGACCAGGGTCAGCCAGAAGAAACCGTAAGAGAGAAAGGCTGTAAAGCCGAAGGTATTTTTTTTGCGCGCCTCCATGATCCCCGCGATGACCTGGGCCAGCCCGCCGTAAAAGATGCCCATCGCCAGGATCATTGAGTCCAGGTCATACAGGCCGGCGTTGTGCAGGTTGAGCAGGACGGTCGTCATACCGAAAGCAAACAGGCCGAGTGGAGCGGGATTTGCGGAATTGTCCTTGAGGACAACGGTTGTTTCATTCATGAGCAATCGTTTGAGGTTTTTTTTGAATGTAAGTATTTTTCTCAATTTTGCTGGTATGAGTTGGATTTTTCTTCTACTACCCGTCCTGATCAACAGCGCCGATTGGGATCATTTGTTTCCCCATCGCAACGCCTTATACACTTTCCAGGCCTTCCAATCCGCCGCTGCCCGCTTCCCGGGATTCCTGTCGGAAACCGACGACACCCTTCGCCGGAGGGAGCTCGCCGCTTTTCTTGCCAACGTTTCCCAGGAAACGAGCGGTGGCTGGGACAAGGCGCCGGGAGGATATTGCGCATGGGGGTTGTACTTTGTTTCGGAAGGGAAAGGGACGTATGCGGACACCACCAAGCCCGCTTACCCTCCCGCCCCCGGACAGGCATACTATGGCCGGGGACCCGTGCAGCTCAGTTGGAACTACAACTATGGGCAGTTCAGCCAGGCCTTCTTCGGCGATAAAGACGTTTTGCTCAAGGATCCCGGTCGGATGGAACGGGACCCGGAGCTGGCCATGGCGTCCGCGGTTTGGTTTTGGATGACCCCCCAGGCGCCCAAACCCTCCTGTCACCAGGTGATGTCCGGGGAATGGACGCCCAATCCGGAGGACCGGGCCAAAGGGCGCGTCCCGGGCTTTGGCGCCACGGTCAACATCATCAACGGAGGGGTAGAATGTGGAACCGGCCAGGACCAGGAGCGAACCCTGCACCGGTATCAGTTTTACCGGTATTTCTGCGCCTATCTGCACGTAAGCCCGGGGGAGAACGTCGGGTGCGCGGACCAGACGCCCTTTGGACGCTAGGCGGTGATGCTATCGGTGACAACGACCCTGGTCCATAAATGGCCACATGCTTCCACGAATGCCAGGTGAACCGGGTCTACCTGGTAGGCGTCCTGGGCCGCCCGGTCGTCAAAAACCGCCAGCCAGGATACCGCATAGGAGGCATCGACGACGTCCCGGGTGGTTCCGGCGGGGACGCCAATGTGCGCCCGCTGGATGCCGGGTATGGCGACCAGGGTGCGAAGGCCCTGGATAAGCCTGTCCCGGTCCTGTATATTGTCGGGCTGATGGAGCCAGAAAAAAACGTGGTGGATAAATTGGTTAGAGAATTCCATTACCCAAATTAGGGGATTCGCACGGTATGGCATGAAATTTTCGCGCTTGGTTGCCAGAGAGACGGATTCCAATGGACGCCACCCCGAAGTCTGATGTAAACCTTTCTGAAATTCACGACCTGCGGCACGCCAACGCCCTACTCCGCCAGCGCAATGCTGAACTGGAACAGTTTGCCTATGTCACTTCCCACGACCTCCAGGAGCCCTTGCGGAAAATCAGGGTTTTTGTGGATATGCTCCTTCTCCAGGAATTGGAAAAGGACCGCTACCATGCCCTGGACCGGATCCGCAGCTCCGCCGACCGCATGGCCCAGTTGATCAGGGACCTGTTGAGCTATTCCCGTGTGGGTCAGGAAGGCCATCCCTTCGTGCCGACCGACCTCCATTCCGTCGTCCTGGCCGCCCTCAGGGATTTTGACCTCCGCATCGAGGAGACCGGGGCCACGGTACACATATTGCCCCTGCCTACCATAGACGCCGTGCCGTTACAGATGAACCAATTGTTTTGCAACCTGCTCGGGAACGCGCTCAAGTTCCGGCGTCCGGACACCACGCCCCTGCTGCACGTTTCCGCCCAGCTCCTGGGCCCGGAAGAAGTGACCGGTTATCCCGGTCTGGCGCAAGGGGAATCGTACTACCGGATTGTTGTAAAGGACAATGGAATCGGGTTTAACCCAGCCTTTACGGAAAAGATCTTCGCCATTTTCCAACGCCTGCATCAGGACGAACACTTTCCCGGGACGGGCATAGGCCTCGCCATTTGCCGGAAGATCGCCCACCAGCACCGGGGAGAAATATTTGCGTATGGACGGGAAGGGGAGGGCGCGGAGTTTCACGTTGTCCTTCCCCAGCGCTACCGGCTTACGCCCTGAAGCTTTTGCATGATGGCCGCCAGGCCGATCAACGTGCCCAGGTAGTAGTCTCCTTTTTCAAATTCCGGCAGGAAGGCGGCGTCTACGATCTGCTGGGTATCCGCATCGGAAAGGGTGGCAGCCACCCCTACACCATTTTGTATGCGCATGATACCCAGGCTGTTGGAGATGCCTACAACAATGCCTTTGCTGGAATCCTGGCCCACTCCCCAGGTATTGCCCAACCGGAGAATGACCGAATCGAAGCCATCCTTGCTGGACATAGAGGAATCTACCGTGACCACGGCGATCTGGATACCGGTCTGACGGCTAAAATCGGCCACCATCGAATCGATGTGTGCCTCCTGTGCATCGGTAAAGAGGTTTTCCCAATCCGTCACGTACCCTGAGGCAGGGGGGACTTCATCCTTAAAGTGTTTGTGGTAGACACGCCCATGAAGCGAAAATCCGCCCGGAGCCTGGGCAATGATCACGTCGTCCTTTTCCTGGGCGCTTGCGGTAAAACATACCTGCGCGAAAAGCAGGCCGATCAGGCTGATCTTTATGATAGGTTGCATGCGGGAATTCGGTTTGGATTCCCTGCTAAGATCCGGGATTTTGCCTAAGGTTTAACTGGTTCCGCAGCCTTTTTCCTGGGGGCCTGTTTTTTAACAGCCTTTTTCGGCTTGGCGGTAGAAGCGGTTTTAGGGGCAGCGTCACTAAACAGCTTGCTGGCTTTTTTTATCCGGCTTTTGAACTTTTTTTCACTCATACCAGGTTTAAAATCAGCAAGGGCGGTTTCAAGTTTAGCGGCAATTTGATGACGTACTTCTTTCTTGGATAGCATATAGTTCGATTAGTTAATAAAAAGGTAACGTAAATTTAATGCAGAATCCGAAGTTTACAATGTTAAGTTTTTTATTTGCACAATGAAGTATTCCCAATCGATCGGCATTGTGCTCGTCCTGGCTTTTGGCGTCGTCGCCTTCCTCCCCTGGATCTACATCCCCTCCCTCCATGTATTCGTCAAAGGCATGGACGCCGGGGGCACCCTTTTTGGCAAACCTGCCCTGTTCAATATTTTTTGTTGTGGCTTTGCGCTGCTATTTTTTGCCATCCCCCGGCTCTGGGCAAAGCGCGCCAACATATTCTTCACGACCATGAACCTGGCCTGGGCCCTGAAAAACTTCATCATCCTGAGCATCTGCCGGGAAGGGGAATGTCCCGAACGGCTTCCCTCTTTGTACCTCATGTTCATCCTGGCGCTGGGCATCCTGGTGATGTCTTTTCTGCCCAAATTGGAGATAAAAAAAGGGACGTCCGAAGACGTCCCTTAGCCATTTATATCGTTTAAACCCTTTCTTGTGTGCGTTTTGCGCAGAGCGCTTCGCATTGCGCTTAGTGCCGTCCGCCGCGGCCACCGCCGCCTCCGCCACCACGGCTACCGCCGCCAAATCCGCCGCCGCCACCGCGATAACCACCACCGCCTCCGCCGCCACGGAAGGCCGGGGCCGAGTACGTACGGGCCGGGGCAGCGGCCCGCTGGGGCTGCTGGAAGGTCCGTTGTTGGGGTTGTTGCTGGAACGTCCGGTTTTGGGACTGGGCCTGCGGCTGGAACGTCCGGTTTTGTGCCTGTGGCTGGAACGTCCGGTTTTGCGCTTGCGGTTGGAAGCTCCTGTTTTGCGCCTGCGGCTGGAACGACCGGTTTTGGGCAAACCCGTTGGTCGCCACGCGGCTGTTCATGGCCGCCGGCCGGCTAAAGCCGCCGTTTACCTGGTTCCGGCCGTAGATGGATCCCCTGGAAGCGAACGAGTTGATCCGGTTGCCCGGCATGGTACCGATCCGCCCGCCACCGGGAGCAATGCTGTTCCGCATCACGCGTCCGGGTGCACCGGAGATCGGGCCCCTGTTGACGTGGACAAAACCACCGCGGCCCCAGGAATTATAGATATTGACCCGGTTGATAAAGACGGGACCACCCCAGTGGCCGTAACCACCATAGAAGGGATGATACCAACCCCAGGGACCCCACCAGGGGCGATAACAGGGGCTGTAAAACCCGAAGCCGAAGTTGAAGTAGGCGCCAAAACCCCAAGCCGGACCCCAGCCAAAGCCAGCCCCGTACCCGAAGGAATAAGGATAGCCATACCAGTAGGAACCGATCCAGGGCCGGTACCACCAACCGGTACCGAAGACGGGGCATCCCCAGTAAGAGTCATACACCCCAAAATAACCGGGGGTATACCCAAAGGTCACGTCGTCATCCGCCTGGTCATAGTCATAGACCTTTACGTAGGTAACGTTGTAAACGGGAGAGTTGCTCGGGATCGCGTAAATCTCGTCCGGGACGTGTACCGCTACCGTCCAGGGACCATAGGGGCTTGCGGACTGGAACCAGACCGCCTTGTCACAGGCATAGAACTCGTCCCCGTCCCGGATCACCGGGGCGGAGGCGTTGGTCGCGTATTCCAGGTCCGTATTGGAAATCGCTTTGAACTTGGGATCCCCATCGTAGTTGGCTTTGAAGGAAGCCTGCGAACGGTCCACCGTCGCCGTCTGGGGAATATCGTTGGCCATGACCGCCTCCTGGGACTGGCTGGTGTTGGGCACCGATACCAGTACCCGGGCTTCGGGGTTGTCCTGGGGAATCTTGGAAAAGTCCGCCGGCAGTTGGGTAGGATCCACCCAGGTCCAGGGACCGTCTATGGAAGGAGCGCTGTACCAGCGTCCGGAAATCAGCGTATAGGTCCTGCCGTCATCGCTATCCTGGAACAGGTCCCCCTTAGCGTTCTGGGCATATGTCAGGTTCGTACCGGAGATCGGTTGGTAGTCAGGATTGCCGTTGGTCACCAGCAATTCGGCGGGACGTTCGGAGACATACAACAGGGGGAGCGTCCCGTTCTGGGCGGCGGCCGCTACCTCGTCCGAATTGTTGTCCGGGATCGAGAGGTTGAGGCTCTTATCTGCCTGCAGCTTTGCCTTTGCATCGTTCAGGGCGTCGCTCGCCGGGGCGATGGTCCAGTTTGTGTTGGCCAGGTCCGAGGTCACCGCCCACTGGTCGCCGATCGGGGTATAGTAATTGGTGCCGTCATACAGGATCATAAAGTTCGTGTTCATGATCCGTTGATAGGAGGTCCCCTGTACCTGTGTCATGTGGGGCTGTCCGTCGATGATCACCAGCAGGGCGGGATCGCTCGAATGGATGATGGCGGGCGGGTCGTTCTTTACGGCAACACCCGAACCCGTACCCAGTTTTTTACCGGCAAGGGCGACGTCGTCCTGCAGCTTGCGCTGGCTCACGACCGGCAAAGCGCCGGCGTTGGCCGTAATGGTCTGGACCAGGCTCTGCCCGTTGTCGGTCAGGCTCGGGAAATTCTGACGGGTAATCGTATAGTTGCTGAGCGTGACACGTCCATTCCCGGCGTCATTGGTGTTCGCCTGGAAATAGACCACCCCGTACCGGTTCTGGGTCTCCCCCTGGGAGTGAATCGATACGGACTGGGAACCTTGAAGGGTTTGACCGCTCAAGGAAGTTGCCTGAGGCTGGTATAACCAGATGGAGTCACCACCGGAAACGATCAGGTATGGCCACGCATATGATCCTTTATTATCCTGCGCGCCGGAGGCACTGCTCGTCAGACTGCACAGCACGAAGAGCGGCAAGGTAAACAATAAAGACATTTTGCTCGGTTTCATATATAACCTTAGTTTATTGATATATAAGACGGCAATATTCGGGCAAGGTTGCATCCGCTCATCCACAAAATCAGGGGTTTTGGTGTTAAAGAAATGTTTAAAAAGACCACACCTCAGGCCCCTTCTTTTTTCACCTCCTTCGCCCACGTATCCTTTAGCGTAACTGTTTGATTGAAAACAAGTTTTCCGGGGCGACTGTCCTTGTCCAATACAAAGTACCCCTTGCGGATAAACTGGTATTTTGTAGCCGGGTCCGCGTCCGCCATACCCGGTTCCAGGTACGCTGCCGGGATGACAGTCAGGCTTTCCGGGTTCAGGTCGTCTTTAAAGTCGCCTTCCTCCGCGGCCGGGTTTTCCGACCGGAAAAGACGGTCATACAGACGGATCTCCGCCGTAATCGCATGCGCCGCGCTTATCCAATGGATCGTCCCTTTCACCTTAACGCTGCTCCCTTCTTCCCCGCTCCGGCTCTCCGGGAGGTAGGTTGCCCGGACCTCGGTAACATTGCCCTCGTCATCCTTTGTAAAGTCGTCACACCGGACGATATAGGCATTCTTCAACCGGACCACGGCTCCCGGGGCCAGCCGGAACCATTTTTTGGACGGCACCTCCATAAAGTCCTCGCGTTCGATCCAAAGTTCCCTGGAAAAAGGGACGGGACGCGTCCCTGCGTTGGGATCTTCCGGGTTGTTTTCCCCCTCCATGATCTCCACTTCGCCTTCGGGGTAGTTCGTCAGGATAAGTTTAATCGGGTCCAGGACCGCCATCCGCCGGAGGGCGATCTTATTGAGGTGTTCCCGTATGCAAAATTCCAGCAGGCTCACGTCGATGATGTTCTCCCGCTTGGCGATCCCCACCCGGTCGCAGAAGTCACGGATGCTTTCCGGGGTATAGCCCCTACGCCTCAGACCGCTGATCGTCGGCATGCGCGGATCGTCCCAGCCGCTCACAAAACCCTCGTTGACCAGTTGCAGGAGCTTGCGTTTGCTCATCACCGTATAGTTCAGGTTGAGCCGGGCAAACTCGTACTGGTGGGAGGGGAAGATGTCCAGCTTTTCGATAAACCAGTCGTACAGCGGGCGGTGCGGTATAAACTCCAGCGTACAGATCGAGTGCGTGATGTGTTCGATCGAATCGCTTTGACCGTGCGCAAAATCATACATCGGGTAAATACACCAGGCATCCCCCGTGCGGTGGTGGTGTGCGTGTTTAATTCTGTACAGGATCGGGTCCCGCATGTGCATATTCGGGGAAGCCAGGTCGATCTTCGCCCGCAGGGTGCGGCTCCCGTCCGGGAACTTGCCCGCCCGCATCGCCTCAAACAATTCCAGGTTTTCTTCCACGCTCCGGTCCCGGTTCGGCCCCGGTCTCCCCTGCTCCGTCGGTGTGCCCTTGGACAGGGCAATCTGTTCCGCCGTGCTGTCGTCTACATAGGCCAGCCCCTTTTTGATCAGGGTTACCGCCATCCGGTATAGTTCTTCGAAATAATCGGAAGCATACCTTTCGTTGTCCCACTGGAAACCCAGCCAACGGATGTCGTCCTTGATGCTGTCCACGTACTCCGTTTCTTCCGTCGTCGGGTTCGTATCGTCAAAGCGCAGGTTGGTTTGTCCCCCATACCTCGCCGCCAGGCCAAAGTTCAGGCAGATGCTTTTGGAATGTCCTATATGAAGGTAACCGTTGGGTTCCGGGGGAAAACGAGTATGGATCTGCGGGTGTTTCCCGTCTTTAATATCCTGTTCAATAATCTCTTCCAGGAAGTTGAGGCTCTTTTCTTCAGTCATACCCCCAAAGATACGAAAACTGCGCCGCCTCGCCCTATTGGAACACCTTGGCCACGAAGAACGCCGCCGCCGCCGCGGCGGCCCCGATGAGGGTCACGCGAACCGCGCCCCACCAGGGGTTGATGCCGGTGACGCGGCTTTTGAAGAAACCGAAGATGAACAGGCAAACCAGGGTGACGACCACCGACCATTTAAGGGCATCGGTCGGATGTTGTATGAAAAAATAGGGGCTTAGCGGAATAAGCCCGCCTACGATATAGGAACCACCGATATTGAAAGCACTGTTCCGGGCGCGTTTTGGATCCGGCTCGTCCAGGTTGAGTTCGTACTTCATCATGAAATCCACCCATTTTTTCTTGTCCCGGGTGATCTCCTCTACCGCCTTGTCCTGTACGTCGCTGCTCAACCCCAGCTCCCGGAAAAACTCCTTCACCTCGCGTTTTTCCTCATCCGGCACCGTATCCACCTCCTCGTATTCGCGTTTCAGCTCGCTGTTGTAAAAATCCAATTCCGTTTTCCCTGCCAGGTAACCCCCCAGGCCCATGGCAATCGACCCCGCGGTGATTTCCGCCAGCCCCGCCAGCACGATCAGGCTGGTGGACGAGACCGCTCCGCTCAAACCGGCCGCAAGGGCAAATGGAACCGTAAGACCATCGCTCATGCCGATGACCACGTCTTTGATGAAGTCCGAACTGGAATTGTGGTGTTCCTGGTGAGGGGCGCCGGGCGCGTGGGTATTTGCCATGCTGCAAGATAATATTATTCCACTTTTGGCAAACCCTCAGTAAATGATTAGTCCAGCTCTCTTAAACCTTCGGCGAATAGTTCGATGCACTCCCTGACCTGCGCCTCGGTGATGACCAGCGGCGGCGCCAGGCGGATCTTGTCCCCGTGCGTCGGCTTCGCCAGCATCCCCAGGTCCTTCAGCCGCAGACAAAGCTCCCAGGCCGCGTCCAGGTCCGGATGACTGATCACCACGGCGTTCAGCAGACCCCTGCCCCGCACCAGTTCGATATGGGGAGAATCGATGTCCATCAACCCATTTCTCAGCAGGACGCCCATGGACGCCGCGTGGGCGATCATACCTTCGTCCTGGAGCACCTGCAGCGCCGTCATCGCTACCCGGCAGGCCAGCGGATTTCCTCCGTAGGTGGACCCGTGTTCGCCCGCTTTTATGGTCAGCATAATTTCGTCGTCCGCCAGCACCGCACTGACCGGCAGCAAACCCCCGCTCAGGGCCTTGCCAAGGATGAGGATATCCGGCCGCACCCCCTCGTGGTCACACGCCAGCATGCGGCCCGTCCGGCCCAAACCTGTCTGTATCTCGTCCGCCATAAACAAGACGCCCGCGTCTTCGCACGCCTTTTGCGCCTTGGCCAGGTAACCGTCGTCCGGCACCACGACCCCCGCTTCCCCCTGGATCGGTTCCACCAGGAAGCCCGCCACGTTTTTGTCCTCCAGCGCCAGCGCCAGCGCCCCCAGGTCATTATACGGGATCACCCTGAAGCCCGGCAAAAAGGGACCAAAGCCCGACCGCGCCGACGGGTCGGAACTGAAAGAGATGACCCCCGTCGTACGACCGTTAAACGTCCCCTCGCACACGATGATCTGCGCCTTGTTTTCCGGGATGCCCTTGACGTCATACCCCCAGCGCCGGCACAACTTGATCGCCGTCTCCACCGCTTCCACGCCCGTATTCATCGGAAGTACCTTGTCATAACCAAAAAGGTCCGTAACAAAGGCCGCGTACTCTCCCAACAGGTCGCTGTGAAAGGCCCTCGACGTCAGCGTCAGCCGCCCCGCCTGTTCCACCAGGCTTTGGACGATCCGCGGGTGACAATGCCCCTGGTTCACCGCCGAATACCCGCTGAGGAAATCAAAATATCTTTTGCCATCCACGTCCCACACAAAAACGCCTTCCCCCCTGGTCAGTACCACGGGCAAGGGGTGATAGTTGTGTGCCCCATATTTTTCTTCCAGCTCCAGGAAATGCTGCGCGCGGACGGATAATGCGCCGGTCAATTGCATAAAAAAAAGGATAATAAGAATGAGGAAAAATAATAGCGGTGCCCGCACGTCCCTCGCGGGGGCGTGCGCGTTTATCTCAACGGGTGGTGGTCGAGAAAATCAAGGTTCTGATCGAGGAAATGGAGGCTCATTCTGATAGCAAGTTACGAAAATCACCCCATGTAGACCCAATAATCCTTTGGAAAAGACAATCGCGGCATTTGCCCTTCGGGGTACAACGCGTACACGGTGCTCCCGCTCCCGCTCATGGAGGCGTACACGGCGCCCGTGGCATATAAGGTCTCTTTAATCGCCTTTATGGCCGGGTAGGCGGCGAAGACCGCGGGTTCGAAGTCGTTGTGGAAGATGTCGCGCCAGGACGACACCGGGGGGATGGCCCGCAGGGCCGCGGCGTCCGGCTCCCCGCGGCGTTGCGCGTCCGCGCCTTCGGCGCCGCTGCTTTGCGCCCTACTTTCGCTGCGCGCAGCGCCCAACCCCAGTTGCGCAAACGCCCACCCCGTTGGCACGTGTATCCCCGGGTTCACCAGCACCAGCCGGTAGTCCGACAGGTCGAGTGCCGCAGGTTGCAGGATTTCGCCTCGCCCCGACGCCCAGCAAGGGCCATCGTACAAAAAAAACGGACAGTCGCTGCCCAACTGAAGCGCGTAGGGGAGAAGGTCCTCCCGGGTGAGCCCCAGGCGGAAAAGACGGTTGACAAGGACAAGCGCCAACGCCCCGTCGGCAGATCCCCCGCCAAGACCGGCACCCATCGGGATGGATTTGTGGAGGTAGATATCCACCGGGCGGACGGCCGGGAAATCGGCCGCCAGCAGGGCGTGCGCCCTTACGCAAAGATTGGTGGAAGGCGCCCCGGGTATGTCGGCACCTGTCACGTGAAGACGGGTGGTGTCGGAAGGCAGCATTTCCAGTGCATCCCGAAGGGGGACGGGCCAGAACAATGTTTCCAGGTCATGAAAACCGTCCGATCTTTTGCGGAGAATCCGTAAACCGATGTTGATCTTACACGGGGGGAAAAGGATCATTTTTTCCGGCTGTTGATCTCGTCCCGGATAGCGATGGCCCTTATATAGTCTTCCTGTTCGAGCACTTCACCCAGGAGATGGTTCAGTTCTTCGAGGGTCAGGTTTTTAAGGTCGTCGTTGCCACCGGTGGTGGTCGTCGTCGTAGAAGCCAGCTCTGTTTTGCCTTTGACCTTGTGGGTATCCTCCATAAGGATGCCGGCGCTTTCGAGGATGTGTTCAAAGGTATAGATGGGGCAACCAAAACGCACCGCCAACGCAAGGGCGTCCGAGGTGCGTGAATCGATTTCCACCGTATCGCTTTCAGAAGAACAAACCAGCTTTGAATAAAAGATGCCTTCCTGGAGGTCATTGATGATGACCTCGTGCAATTCCACGTTAAAGGCCATCATAAAGTTTTTCATCAGGTCATGGGTAAGCGGCCGGCTCGGTTGCATACGTTCGAGGGCCACGGCAATAGCCTGGGCCTCGAACCCCCCGATCACGATCGGCAGGCGCCGCAGTCCGTTCACTTCACCCAGTACTACTGCGTACGAATGCGTTTGTGTAATACTATGGGAGAGGGCTACAATTTCCAATTCAATTTTCTTCATATTCCATTCTTCTGCCCCAGGGTGGGCGGTGAATAGTGCAATATAGCCCCAAAAATAACAAAATAAAGAGGCTGTCCCTAAAAATTCAAGGGACAGCCTCGGGTAAAAGGTATTGAATATCTTATATTCCTTTAAGCTTTTTGACGGCCTCGGTGAACTTCGGCACGACCTCGAAGGCGTCGCCGACAATGCCATAGTCCGCCGCCTTGAAAAACGGGGCCTCCGGATCCTTGTTGATGACCACGATCACTTTAGAACCGTTGACACCGGCCAGGTGCTGGATGGCACCGGAGATACCGATGGCGATGTACAGGTTGGGGCGTATCGTCAAACCCGTTTGTCCCACGTGTTCGTGGTGAGGACGCCAGTGCGCATCCGCCACGGGCCGGCTACACGCCGTCGCAGCCCCCAGCACTTTTGCCAGGTCTTCCACCAGGCCCCAGTTCTCGGGACCCTTGAGCCCCCTTCCGCCGCTGACGACGATTTCCGCCTCTGACAGTGGAACTTCGCCCGAGACCTTATTCACGGCCGTTACCTTTACACGGGGGGCGGCGACCGTGGGTTGGAACGCCACGACTTCCGCTTTCCCGTCTCCCTCCTGTACGTGGAAGGAGTTCGGGTTCAATGAAATGACTTTGATAGGAGACTTAATGGTCACGTAGGCAAAGGCCTTTCCGGAAAAAACATTTTTCCGCACAACGAATCCACCACCCGAAAGATCAGGCAGGTCGATCGCGCCGGTGACAAGCCCGGCCTTGAGACGGACGGCGACCCTGGGCGCCACCGACTTACCGTCAGGATTGTGCGGGAAAACAACCACCTGCGCGTTTTCCGCGGTAGCGGCCTGGGCGATGGCCTCGGCAAACACCTGGCCGTCGAGGTGTGTAAAGGCATCGGAGGACGCCAACAGTACTTTCGATACGCCAAACTTACCCAGACCGGCGGCGACGTCGTTACTTATGGGTCCCAAGACCACCGCAGTGGCCGTGGTTTGCAGCGAACGGGCGAGGGCCGCCCCATAGCTAAGGGCTTCCAGCGCCGCTTTTTTGATATGACCTTCGGATTGGTCGGCAAATATGATGACAGACATGTTTAAATGACTTTTGCTTCTTCATGTAATAGACGGACCAGTTCCCCTGCGTTGTCGGGGCTAACGAGTTTCACACCGGCCTTTGCGGGCGGAAGTTCGAAATGATGGATGGCCGTAAGGGCTTCAACCGCGACGGGCTCCACCACCTTCAGCGGTTTTGTCCTGGCGGACATGATGCCCTTCATGTTCGGGATGCGTTGTTCCGCCACGCCCTTCTGGCAACTGATCGCCACCGGGAGTGCTACTTCGGCGACCTCTTCCCCTCCTTCGATTTCCCGGGTGACCGTGACCGTAGCTCCCTGTACGTCTACCTTGGTGGCCAGGGCGATGTACGGCAGATTGAGCAATTCCGCCACCATGGCCCCTATGGCGGAACCATTGTAGTCGATCGTCTCTTTACCCAAAAGAATCAGGTCGTACCCTCCTCCGGTGGCCACCGAAGCAATCTGGGAAGCAATGACAAAGCTGTCTGATGCGTCGGCGTTGACCCGGATCGCTTCATCCCCGCCGAGCGCCAGGGCCTTGCGGATCACCGGCTCCACGTCCGCGCCCCCCACCGTCACCAGGTGGATCACCGACGAGGGATCCGCTTCTTTCAGCTCGATCGCGCGGACCAGCGCATACCATTCGTCATAGGGATTGATAATGAACTGCACCCCGGCTTCGGCGAATTTCGTATTGTTGTCCGTGAAGGCTATTTTTGCCGTGGTGTCAGGTGTTTTACTGATACAGACGAGTATCTTCATATGGAAAGTTGTTTATGCAACTAAGATGACTTTTTAAAGATAGGGGTTTTTTATGGATAGAATTGCTTTACTCAAACAACATTTGGAAACAAGCCCCGACGACCCTTTTTTGCAACACGCCCTCGCCCTTGAACTCGTCAAAATGGGCGACGACGAAGGCGCCAGGGCGAGCTTCGAACGCCTTTTGTCCAAAGACCCCACTTACGTAGGCAGCTATTACCACCTGGCAAAGCTCCTCGAACGCACCGGCCACACTGATGAAGCCATCGCTGTTTATGAGCGGGGCATGGACGCCGCCCGCGCCTCCGGCGACCGCAAGGCCCTGGGAGAACTCCGGTCCGCGTATGAAGAATTGACGATGTAGTTTTTATAAATATGGAAGCACCCCTTCTGACCCGTTTTACCGCTTTTTTGCACAAGGAGCACCTCCTGCGACCCGGCGACAGCTGGCTCCTTGCCGTCAGCGGCGGTCTCGACTCCGTCGTCCTTGCCCACCTTTGTGTCCTGGCCGGGATCGAAGGTCCCCTCGTCCATTGCAACTTCCAACTACGCGGTGCCGAAAGCGACCGCGACGAAGCCTTCGTCCGCGCGCTTGCGGAACGCTACGGCCGGGCGTTCCAGGTTGCCCGCTTCGACACCGCCGCTTACGCCGCGTCCCACAAGGTGTCGATCCAGGTCGCCGCGCGTGAGTTGCGCTACACCTGGTTCCGGCAGTTGCTCGGCGCCGCCCCGGCTGCGTCCGGCGCCGGCATCGCCGCCGCTCCGACCACCGCCGCTCCGTCCACCGCCGCTCCGTCCACCGCCGCTCCGCCCGCCGCCGCGGCCCCCGCCCCGCGGCTCACGGCGATCGCTACCGCCCACCACCTGGACGACAATATCGAGACGATGTTGATGAACCTGTTCAAGGGTACCGGCGCCAGCGGCCTCCGCGGGATGCTCCCGTTCCAGGAACAGATCGTCCGCCCCCTCCTTTTTGCCACACGAGAGGAGCTCGAAACGTATGCCGCCGCTGAAGGCCTCCAACACGTGGAAGACAGCAGCAACGCTTCCGATAAGTATACCCGTAATTTTTTCCGTCATAAAGTCATCCCCCTCATCGAAGAACGATACCCCGACGTCCGGCAGAACCTGGCCGCCAACCTTACCCGGTTCCGCGACCTGGAGGACCTCTATCGCCAGGCGGTCACCCGTCACGTCGAAGACCTCCTCGAACCGCATGGACGGGGGGAGTGGCGCATCGCCGTTGCCAAACTGGAAAAGGCCCGCCCGTTGGAGACCCTTCTTTTCGAGCTGCTCAAACCCTTTGGCTTTTCCCCTGCCCAGGCCGGAGAGGCGCTGGCGCTCCTGCACACCACCTCCGGACACTTCGTGGCCTCGGCCACGCACCGCGTCATCCGCGACCGGCGGTTCCTCATCATCTGCGCCCCCGCCGGTCAGGGCGTTTCGCAAGTGGCGATAGAGGAAGGGCAGACGCAGGTGGCGTTCACGGAGGGCGTGATCACCATCGCCATGGAGGCCGCACCCGCTGCGGCTGCCGCGCCGCCCGCTGCCGCCGCGTCGCTCGCCGCCGCGGGCCCGCCCGCCGCGGGCCCTCCCGCCGGGCGTGCCCACGCCCCACGCGCAAGCGAGCCCCTGGCCCTCCTCGACGCCGCCCGCGTCACCTTCCCCCTGCTGCTCCGGCGGTGGAAGGCAGGCGACTACTTTTACCCCCTGGGTATGGCCAAAAAAAAGAAGCTCGCGCGTTTCTTTATCGACAACAAGCTGTCATTGGCGGACAAAGAGAAAGTCTGGGTCCTCGAATCCGGCGGCCGGATCCTGTGGGTGGTCGGCCACCGCATCGATGACCGGTTCAAGGTAACGGCGGGCACCACCCACGCCCTGCGGCTGGAATGGACGCAACCCTAAAATGGTATGGGCAAAGCCCTAAATCGGCGGGTGCATCAACTGATTCAGGAAGAAGGGAACAACACCCCTTACGAGGATGATGACAAAAACCCACCCGTAGAGCCCTCCCCAAAGGTGGGCGTCGTGGTTTATATTGTCCGCCCGCCGGCGGCTGGAGTATACGCAATAAGCCGTATATAAAACGGCATAGAGGATACCCGGCACCGGTATGATACCGAAGATGCCGATCTTCATCCAGGGGTCGAAAAGGATAGTGGCAAAAAGAAAGGCGGACACGGCTCCCGAGGCACCGATGCTCCGGTAGCCGTAGGAACGGCGATGTTTGATGTAGGAGGGGATATCGGAGACAACGATCGCTGTCAGGTAAAACAGAATCAAGACAGGGGCCGAGAATACACCGGTTTCTTCAAGGGCGGTCCCGAAAAAATAAAGGGTGAACATGTTGAAGAACAGGTGCATCAGGTCGCCGTGGATAAAACCGCTGGTGATGAACCGGTAATACTGCTTCTTCTGGTCGATCTTCACGGGCCACATCGAGAGGTCGTCTATGGCTTTCGGATTGCTGAACGAGGTGAGCGAAATCAAGGCCGTTAGGATGATAATGCCGATAGTAATAGTCATGTGGTAAAAATAGATAAAACTCGCTTATGTCCCGGCGCCGAAGGCGCCGGGGGGCTTAGCTGTGGTGATATTTCTCATTCCTCAGGATCGTGCACCCGCGATACACTTGTTCGGCAAGGATCAACCGCACGAGTTGGTGGGGGAAAACCAGGGAAGACAGCGACCAGATAAATTGAGCCCTCGCACGCACGCTGGGGTCCACGCCAAAAGCGCCGCCGATCAGGAAAACCAGGTGGCGGCAGCTATCGCCGGCCCTGGCCCCGATAAAGGCGGATAACTGTTCGGAGGTCCAGGATTTTCCTCTTTCGTCGAGCAGAACGAGGTAGTCGTCCTTCGACAAGGCTTCGAGGATGGTCGCTGCCTCTTCCCGTTTGTCGGTAT
The DNA here is from genome assembly GCF_004366355.1 of Dinghuibacter silviterrae. Classification (NCBI taxonomy): domain Bacteria; kingdom Pseudomonadati; phylum Bacteroidota; class Chitinophagia; order Chitinophagales; family Chitinophagaceae; genus Dinghuibacter; species Dinghuibacter silviterrae. The sequence goes on from NZ_SODV01000002.1 coordinate 1,320,473, forward strand.
GTTTGGAGGGGGGCAGTAACCTCCAGGTACAAGGAAAGTACCGGTTGACACGATCCGTGAAAAGCGTGACCCCTTCGCGGACGTATTCCTCATGTCCTTTTCCCACCGTATAAAAAGAAATGCGCATATATCCCTGCAAAAATAGTCGGGAAAGACATTGATGTAGTGTTGATGTAGGGGTGAATTTTTGCGTCCCGGGTACTTCAATCGTCACTTTTGGTACATCATTTATTTCTTCCGGGGCTGCGGGACGCTTCATTTCTGCCAAATGCCGCTACTTTTAATTTTTTCGGAACATCATCTAATAATTGCAGCAACATGATAAGATTGAGGAAATGCGCTGTTTGGGCAACCTTGTTAGCGATCTCAGGAGCCGTATCGGCCCAACAAAATGTGGCCCAACAAAACGGGCCCGCGCCATCCGCCGAAGGCCGCCGGACAATCCACGTCCAGGGCACCGATGCCACAGAGGCAAAGATCGGGCAACTCATCAAAGAAATGACCCTGGAAGAGAAGGTCAATATGATCCATGCGAGTAGCTCCTTTACCTCCGGGGGCGTTCCCCGCCTGGGTATTCCGGAGCTCGTGACTTCTGACGGACCGCACGGGGTGCGTCTCGAACACGGCAGGGGCTGGGACGACTCCCAGGTACACGTCTTCGATTCGGCCACCTATTTCCCGGTGGGTGTTTGCCTGGCGGCGACCTGGAACCCGCACCTGGGCTTCCTGCAAGGGAGCGCCCTGGGGGCGGAGTCCAATGCCCGGGGCAAAGACGTCCAGTTGGGACCCGGGATCAATATCATCCGGACACCGCTCAACGGGCGCAACTTTGAATATATGAGCGAAGATCCCTATCTGATTTCCCGGATGGTGGTCGGGGAGATCAAAGGGATGCAGTCCCAAGGCATCTCGGCCTGTGTCAAACACTACTTAGCCAACAACCAGGAGATCAACCGGAGCCACATCGACGTCGAAATGAGCGAACGTGCCCTGCGGGAAATCTATTTGCCCGGTTTCAAGGCGGCGATCACTGAGGGGGGCGCCAACACCATCATGGGGGCTTACAATAAGTTCCGGGGGCAGTTTTGCACGGAGAATGCCTATTTGATCGACACTATATTAAAAAAGGAGTGGGGATTCAAGGGCATCGTGATCAGTGATTGGGGCGCTGTGCACAACACGATGGAGGCCCTGGAAAACGGGACGGACCTGGAAATGGGTACGGACCTGGATATGCTGCCTAACCCGGACTACCATAAATTTTTCATGGGGGACACCGTGCTCACGCTGGTGAGGAACGGCGTGGTTTCCCAGGAGTTGGTGGACGATAAGGTGCGCCGGATCCTGAGGATCATGTTTAAAACCCGGATGATGGACCATGGCCGGCAAAAGGGTTCTTTTGACACCAGGGAACACCAGGAAGTGGCCAGAAAAGTCGCGGAGGAAGGGATCGTGCTGCTCAAAAACGATACCCACATCCTGCCGCTGGACGCCCATACCGTACATACCGTTGCCGTGATCGGTGCCAATGCCGGCCGGCTCAACGCGCAGGGGGGCGGAAGCTCGCAGGTGCGTTCGCTGTATGAGATCACCCCGCTTCAAGGGCTAAAGAACCTGGTGGGGGCGCAGGTAAAATTGACGTACGCCCAGGGGTACACCATAGCCCGGGGCGCACAGGCCGATCCGGCCCTGATTGCACAAGCCGCGGAAGCCGCTGCCCATGCGGATGTGGCGATCATCGTCGGTGGCTGGACCCACGGCTATGACTATGCGATCTGGAAAGACAATGCGTATGACGCCGAGGACGTGGATAAACCCAATATGGATATGCCCTTTGGACAGGACGAGCTGATCCGGGCGGTGGTAAAAGCCAACCCCCGGACGGTGGTGGTGCTGATGGGGGGCGGCCCCATCGACATGACCCGCTGGGAAACAACGGTGCCGGGCATCCTGCAGGCCTGGTATCCCGGCCTGGAAGGGGGAACGGCCCTGGCAAAGATTCTCTTTGGAGAGGTCAACCCTTCGGGCAAGTTACCTATGTCCTTTCCCCGTAAGCTGGAGGACGTGCCGGCTCAGAAACTTGGAGAGTATCCCGGTGACGGAACGACCGTTCGGTATAATGATGGGATTTATGTTGGGTACCGTTACTATGATACCTATAAGGTGGCGCCGCTGTTCCCGTTCGGCCACGGGTTGTCGTATACAACCTTTGGCTATAGCGATCTGAGTGTCGTTCCCGCCGGCAAAGACCAGGTGACGGTACGCTTCACCGTTCGCAATACGGGTAAAAGGGCAGGGTCGGAAGTCGCCCAGGTTTACGTCCACGAAGAGAAGTGTTCCGTCGACCGGCCGGAAAAGGAGCTCAAATCCTTTGAAAAGGTATACCTGGAACCGGGCGCCTCCAAGGTCGTCACGCTTACCCTGAACAAAGACGCCTTCCAATATTATAGCGAGGCCAAACATAAGTGGGTGTTAGAGCCTGGGCGTTTTGATTTCCTCGTGGGCAGCTCTTCCAGGGACATACGACTACAAGGAAACCTTGGTTTATAATATTTATTTGTATATTGAGCCCTCCTTCCAAGGAAGGCTCTTTTTTTTAGGGCCACCCTAGAAGTGTTAAAATCACACTTATTCACTTTTGAACGAATTGCTTTTGTAAATGAAATCCCTCCAACCAGCCGATTACATCGTCTTCCTGATCTATTTCTGCATTGTGGCTTTTTACGGGTATTGGATCTACCGCAGGAAACGCAAAGCCCAAACTACTTCTGCCGATTACTTCCTGGCGGAGGGATCCCTGACCTGGTGGGCCATCGGCGCTTCCCTGATCGCGTCCAATATCTCTGCGGAACAGTTCATCGGGATGAGCGGCTCGGGCTTCCAGATGGGCCTGGCGGTGTCGACCTACGAATGGATGGCGGCCGCCACCCTGGTCATCGTGGCCGTATTCTTCATCCCCGTATACCTGAAGAACAGGATTTTCACGATGCCCCAGTTCCTGAGCCAGCGCTACAACGACAAAGTGGCGATGATCATGGCTATTTTCTGGCTGGCGCTGTATATTGTCGTCAACCTCATGTCTATTTTGTACCTGGGCGCCCTGGCGGTCAGCAGTATTTCGGGGCTGAATATCTACTTATGTATTTTTGCCCTGGCCATCTTCGCGGTGATCATCACCCTGGGGGGGATGAAAGTCATCGGGTATACGGACGTCATCCAGGTGTTCTTCCTTATCTTAGGCGGCCTGGTGGCCACCTACATCGCCCTCCACCTGGTAGCGGAGAAGTCCGGGACGTCCGGGCTTATCAACGGCTTTAAGATCCTCACGTCTTCGGCCAATGACCATTTCCACATGATCTTCAAAAAGGACAACCCCAACTACGTCAGCCTTCCGGGCCTCTCGGTCCTGATCGGGGGGATGTGGATCACCAACCTGAACTACTGGGGTTGCAACCAATACATCACCCAACGGGCCCTGGGCGCCGACCTCAAGACCGCGCGCAGCGGGATCCTGTATGCCGCTTTCCTGAAACTCCTCATGCCGGTCATCGTCGTCCTCCCTGGGATTGGCGCTTACGTCCTGTGGCAAAAGGGTATGTTCCACACCGAGATGCTGAGTTCCGCAGGGGTGGTCGACCCGAACAAGGCCTATCCCAACCTGATGAACCTGCTCCCCGTCGGTTTCAAGGGGGTTGCCTTTGCGGCCCTGACCGCTGCGATTGTCGCCTCCCTGGCGGGTAAGGCCAACAGCATCGCCACGATCTTTACGCTCGACGTCTATAAGAAAGCCTTCAATAAGAATGCAGACGAAGCCCACCTGGTACGCATGGGGAAATGGACCGTCGTAGTGTCCATGCTCCTGGCCATCGCCATGTCCCTGATCATCGGTGAGAAGCTGATGGGCGAGGGCAAACAAGGCTTTAACTACATCCAGGAATACACGGGGTTCGTATCTCCCGGTATCCTCGCGATGTTCCTGCTGGGCTTCTTCTATAAAAGAACGACGTCCGACGCGGCCCTGTTCGCCACCATCGGCGGCTTTATCATGTCGGTGGTCCTGAAGTTTCTGCCGATGTTTGCCAACCTGAGCTTCCTGACGCCTTACGGTCTGTACCAGCCGAACTATGCCAACAAGGGCCTGTACGAAATCCCCTTCATGGACCGGATGGGCCTGGTGTTCATCTTCTGTATCATCGGTATGGCGATCATCACCAACTTCCAAAACCGGCGTGGGGTGCAGAACAAAGGGCTCATCGTCGACAAATCCATGTTCAGGGTATCGAAGGGCTTTGCCTTCGGGGCGGCGGTCATCGTCGTCATCCTGACAGCGCTATATTCCTACTTTTGGTAGGAATATGTATCTTAGGGGATGACCGAGCCTAGCCTCCTCCACAGAATCCAGGCCTACAACAAGGGACGGATCCCTGCTGTCCTGGCCATGAAGTACACTGCCATGAGCAGGAATGCCTTTGGTTTCTTGCGCGGCAGCGACCATTTGTTCTTCGAAGACATCCCCAAGGACAGCCCGATCCTGCAGTCGCCAAAGACCTGGATCTGCGGGGACCTGCACCTGGAGAACCTCGGCAGTTTCAAGGGCGATAACGGCCTGGCCTACTTCGACCTGAATGACTTCGATGAAGCCGCCCTGGCGCCCTGTCTGCTGGACATTACGCGCTTTGCGTGCAGCGTCCATGTCGGGGCGGACGAGCTGGGCATGGACGCCAAGGGCGCGGTGTTTCATGTGAAGGCATTCCTGGACCAGTTTGCGACGACCCTGCAAAAAGGGTATATCCGGGTGCTGGAAAAGGAAACAGCCGTGGGGGTCATCCGCCAGCTCCTTCAAACCGTGCAAAACCGGACCCGGAAGGAATTCCTGACGGGTAGGGTAGAGGGGAAAAAGAAACCCCGCCTGGTCACCGGGACAGGCCACTATATCGCCATCAGTGAGGAAGAGCAGAAGCGCGTAAGCGACGCTTTTTGCAAGACCCCCTTGTACAAGAGCAATCCCGAATTTTTTGCCATCAAGGACATCGCTTTTCGCATAGCCGGCACCGGCAGCCTGGGGATGGAACGGTACGCTGTTCTTGTGGAAGGCCACTCCGGCAAGGGCCGGTATGCCCTGATCGATATCAAGGAAGCCCAGGCACCCAGCCTGCTCCTGAGACACCACTTCCGGCAGCCCGCCTGGACCTCCCAGGCGGAACGGATCGTAGAAATCCAAAAACGCGTGGAGGCTGCCGCCCCGGCGTTGCTCAGCACCATGGAAATAGACGGCCGGCACTTTGTGGTCAAGGAACTCCAACCCATGGAAGACAAACTCAACCTCGCTCACTTCGGGGGCAAAACCAAACGCTGCAGCCAATTTATCGACAAAGTAGGGGCCATTTGCGCCTGGGGCGCGCTGCGCTCCGGTGGGCGCCAGGGATCGGCCACGGCTGACGAACTGATCGCCTTTGCCGGGAAGGCGGATGAATGGAAAAAATACGTTGCGGACTATGCTTCCAAATATGCCGGGAAGGTGCGCAGGGACTACGCCCACTTCAAGAAAGCCTACGATTCCGGGAAACTGACGCCAGAACGTTAAAAAAAACCTATCATTTCCGCTGGATTCCCATAAACTCCCTAATTTGCCGCATGAGTTTTAAAAAGACCAATACCATCTTCGGGTGGATCATCTGTGCCATTGCCTGCACCGTGTTTGTGATGACCCGTGAGGCCACCGTGAGCTTCTGGGACTGCGGGGAATTCACCCCCTGCGCTTACAAACTGCAAATTTCACACGCACCCGGTGCCCCTCTGTTTATCCTTCTGGGACGCATCTTTATCATCCTTTTCGGGGGTGGCTGGGACGCCACCGTGGCCAATGCCCACGCCGCCGTCCAGGTGAACCTCCTGAGTTCGCTGTCCAGCGGGTTTACGGTCATGTTCCTTTTCTGGACCATTACCCACCTGGCCAAACGCCTGGTGGTCGGTAAAGGGGAAGAGATCAACCGCGAAAAAACCATTGCCATCTTAGGGGCCGGAGCCGTAGGGGCGCTGGCCTTTGCTTTTTCCGACTCTTTTTGGTTCTCTGCCGTGGAAGCCATCGTGTTCGGTGTATCCCCGCTCTTTATCGCGATGACCGTCTGGGCCATCATGAAATGGGAAGAGCAGGCCGACCAGCCCGGCTCCGACCGCTGGCTCATCCTCATCTGCTATATCATTGGTTTGTCGATCGGCGTCCACCTGCTCTCGATCCTGAGTATACCCGCCATCGTCATGACGATTTACTTCCGCCGCTATAAGTTCTCCCGCAAGGGGATGCTCCTGGCATTTCTGATCGCCTGCGTCCTGACCGGCGTGGTCCAGGTCGTGCTCATCCAATACAGCGTCAAGTTGATGGGGGCGTTCGAGCTGATGTTCGTGAACGACTTCGGTCTGCCTTTCAACTCGGGTTGCTACTTCTTCATCGCCCTTATGCTGGGGCTGGTGATCTGGGGTATCCGGTGGTCCATCAAACGGGGCAAGCGCTACCTGGAGATTGGGTTATACGGCCTGATCTTTATCCTGCTGGGGTATTCTTCCTATGCCGTGATCCTGATCCGCGCCAACGCGAATCCCGCGGTGAACATGCAGAACGTCAACAACCCGATCGAGCTCGTGGCCTACCTGGACCGGTCCCAGTACGGCGACTGGCCTGTTCTTTCGGGGGCATACTTTACAGCGCGGCCTATCAATTCCGCCGAAACGGGGAACATCTATTATAAGGATGAAACCACCGGACGCTACGAGATCGTAGGCAAAAAACTCAAATACGAATACGACCCTGCTGACATCCACCTGTTCCCGCGTATGTGGGATTCCGACAACAGCCAGGGACACGTGGATTATTATAAGAACTACGCAGGTCTTGCAGACGGTGAAGAGCCCACCGTCGGGGACAATATCAAATGGCTGTGGGATCGCCAGTTCAACTGGATGTACTGGCGCTACTTCATGTGGAATTTCGCCGGCCGCCAGAACGACCTCCAGGGGTTGGGCAATGTCCGGGACGGGAACTGGATTTCCGGTATACCCTTCTACGACAACCTGAGGCTGGGTGACCAAAGCAAGCTCCCCGAGTCCCTCAAACACAACAAGGCCCACGCCCCGCTGTTCATGCTGCCGTTGCTCTTGGGTGTGCTGGGGTTGATATTCCAATACAAGCGCGACAAGACCAATGCGGTCGTCGTCTTCCTGTTGTTCTTCTTTACCGGCATCGCCATCATCCTTTACCTCAACCAGGCCCTTCCGCAACCGAGGGAACGCGACTATTCTTATGTAGGATCGTTTTACGCGTTTTCGATCTTTATCGGGTTGGGTGTTCTTTTTGTATATGACCTGTTGAAGCGTCAGAAAGTAGCGGGTCTTTCCGCTGCCGCCGGGTCCACGGTCCTTTGCCTGGCCGCGGTTCCCCTGCTGATGGCCTGCCAGGAGTGGAAGGCCCACGACCGGTCCGCAAAGACCCTGGCCCGTGACGCCGCCTCCGATTACCTCAACTCCTGTGCGCCCAACGCCATCCTGTTCACCGGCGGTGACAACGATACCTATCCGCTCTGGTACGCCCAGGAAGTGGAAAACGTCCGGCCCGACGTCCGTGTCATCGTGACCAGCCTTTTGGGAACGGACTGGATGATCAACCAGCTCCGCAGCAAGATCAACGAAAGTGCGCCCATCCCCATGAGTTGGACGCCTGATAAATACCTGGGGGATAACCGCAACTACGTACCTTATTCCGACCAGGGCAAATTCCCGAAGGACGGGTATATGGACCTGAACGACCTCATGGCCTTTATCGGAGACGATAAAAATCAATTGCAAACCCAGGGCGGGGGCGCGTTGAACTATTTCCCGACGCACAACTTCTCCCTGCCCGTAGACAAGACAACCGTCCTGGCCAACGGGACTGTGGTGGAGAAAGACAGCGCCCGCATCCTCGACAAGATCAACTTTACCTTCCCCGGCAATGCGCTGCTGAAGAACGACATTATGGAGTTCAACATCATCGCCGCCAATAAATGGAATCGACCGGTATATTTCTCGCAGCCTTACGGGTTGGGGATCACCAATTTCGTCCAGGAAGACGGGATCGCCTACCGCCTGGTTCCCCTCCGTCCCGAACAAGGGGTGCCCACCGTCAATACGGACACCATGTATCATAACCTGATGGATAAGTTCAAGTTCGGCGGCGCGGAAAAATCCGACGTCTACTTCGACGAGAACGGGCGCCGCGTCCTTCTCTCCATCCGGAGCGCCTTCTCTACCTTAGGTCAGGTCCTGGCGACGAAGTCCCAAAAAGACACCGCCCTCAAGGTCCTCAACTACGGGTACGACAAGATCAAGGCGGCTTCTCTTCCCTGGGGCATGGTATCCTTCCGGAACCAGGAAGACATCACTTCGATGCAGTACGCCTACGCGTTCTACCTCGCCGGGGATACCGCGAAGGGTCAGCAGATAGCCGACGCCGTGATCCGCGACTGCCGCCAGCAAGTGGACTACTATAGTTCCCTTTCCGACAACGACGCCACGGCATTCCAGGAAGACCTCCAGACCGCCAAGGCCATTGTATCGCAGCTCCAGGGTCTGAAGACGCAGTTCTCCAAACAGGCCGCGTCCCTGGAAAGCGGGAAGCAGGTCACCAAAGACACGACCAAAGACACGTCGAAATAATTGCACAATACCATCCCAAAGGCCCGCTTCCGGCGGGCCTTTTTTTTTGCTCCTCCCCCCCGGCGGGCACAGAATTTCCCCAGAATCTTTCCGCACCTTTGCCTCCATGTTCAAAGGTGTGCAAATTCGATGGCTCCTGGGGCTGGGTTTGATCGTCGGGGGAACCGCCCGTGCCCAGGGTCCCCATCAGGGTCTTTCCTATTATGTCGGCGAGGCGCTGAAGGGGAGCCCGCTTTTGAAAGACTACCGGAACCAGGCCCGGTCCAACCAGATCGACAGCGCCCGCATCCGGGCGGGGTATAAACCGCAGATCAACGGGGTGAGCAGCAATACCTATGCACCCACGGTCAATGGGTGGGGATACGACAATGCCATCACCAACGGCGCGAATTTCAGTGAACTGATCACCTTCAACCAGCGCCTGGTTGGAAAAAGCAACCTTGAAAACCAGTACGACGCCCTCCGGCTCCAAAACGAGTCGCTCTCGGTGACGGGGAAAATCAGCGAACAGGACTTAAAAAAGACGGTCGCCACCCAGTACATCACGGCGTATGGCGACTGGCAGCAATACCAGTTCAACCAGGATGTGCTGAAACTCCTGACGGATGAGGAGGGGTTGCTCAAACAGCTGACGGAAAAAGGCGTCTACCGTCAGACCGATTATCTTACATTCCGGGTGACCCTGCAGCAGGAAGCCTTGACGCTCACCCAGGCCCGGGTGCAATTCCAGGTGGACTTCGCCGCGCTGAATTACACCTGCGGACTCGCGGATACGTCATTCGGCGAGCTCCCGGCGCCCGCCCTGGATTCCGTGAGCTGGCTCGACCCCGAGAGCACGGTCTTTTACCGGAAATTCGTGGTGGACAGCCTGGTCCTGCGCAACAGTGATGCGTTGATAGACTACGGCTATAAAGCCAAGGTCAGCCTGTATGCGGATGCCGGCTATGTGTCTTCGCTGGCATTTACGCCTTATCAGAACTTTGGTTTCAGTGTGGGCGTCAACATCACCGTACCGATCTACGACGGCAGGCAGCGCAAGATGCAACACGACAAAGTCTCCATCGAAGAAATGACCCGGGCGAACTACCGGGACTTTTTCAAGACGCAATACCAGCAGCAGGTAGCCCAACTGATCCAACAACTGCAGGCGACCCAGGGTGTGATCGATCAGGCCACCGAGCAATCCCGGTATACCCGCGCCCTCATCGACGCGAACCGGAAGCTGCTGGCCACCGGGGACGTAAAGATCGCGGACTATATCATCGCCATCGGCAACTACCTGGCCGCCCAGAACGTCATTACCCAAAATACCGTGGGCAAGCTCCAAATCATTAACCAAATCAATTACTGGAACCGCAAATGAGGCTACGATACATTGTAATGCTGACGCTTGGTCTTGGTCTTGCCGCCTGCAAGCATGCCGCCTCTGACGAAGAGGCGGACGCCAACCCGGCCGACGCCGTCACTCCGGTGACCCTTACGCATCCCGCCGTCGGGCGCATGGACGAAACCGTGGAAGTCAACGCGGTGTCTTCCTTCCTGCTGAAGTACTATGTCAAGGCCAATGCGGGGGGATACCTGGTCACTGTCAATGCGCAACTGGGCAAGTACGTGCACAAGGGGGAAGACCTGTTTATCCTCCAGACCAAAGAGGCCCGAAGCCTGGGGAATACGGTCACGGCCCTGGATACCTCGCTGCACTTTGTAGGGACGATCCATCTCAAATCGCCTGGGGATGGGTACATCACCCAGCTGACCTACCATGCCGGCGACTATGTCCAGGACGGCGAGCAACTGGCGGTGATCAGCGATGAAACCAGCTTTGTGTTTTTGCTGAACCTGCCCTACGAACTAAAACCTTACTTGTCGGAAAACCGCCAGCTTCAGCTCCACCTGCCGGACGGAACCGTGATCCCGGGGACGTTATCCGAGGCATTGCCGTCGGTCGACCCGGCGAGCCAGACACAGCCGTACGTGATCCGGGTGCAAACCAGGCAATCCCTGCCGGAGAACCTGATCGCCAAGGTGACCCTGGTCAAACAGGCAAAGACAGGGGCGGTATCGCTTCCCAAGGCAGCCGTGCTTACCGACGAAACCCAAAGCCAGTACTGGATCATGAAAATGATCGACAGCGCTACGGCGGTCAAGGTGCCTGTCCAAAAGGGGCTGGAGACCACAGACCGGGTGGAAATCCTGTCACCGTCTTTGAAAGCGACCGATAATGTCTTGCTGACGGGGAACTATGGACTTGGCGATACCGCAAAAGTATCGGTTGACACGACCGCGAACCAATAAGAAATGGACCGTTTTTTTACCACATACAAAAGTCCCATCACCGTTATCCTGGTGATCATCCTCCTCGGTGGGGGTTTTGCGTACAGCCGTATGCAAACCTCCCTTTTCCCGGAGATCACGTTCCCAAAGATTAAGATTATCGCCGACGCCGGCCAGATGCCGGTGCGCAAGATGATGATTACGGTGACCCGCGACCTTGAAAACGCCGTCAAGCAGGTACCGGACCTCCAGATGATCCGGAGCACGACGAGCCGGGGCACCTGCGAAATATCCGCCTTTATGGACTGGAAGGCCGATATAGACATCAGCCTGCAGCGCATCGAATCCAAGATCAACGAGATCCGGGGCAACCTGCCCCCCGATGTACAGATTACCGTGGAGCGGATGAACCCGTCTATCCTACCCGTCATCGGGTACTCGCTGGAGAGCAAGACGCGTTCGCCCATAGACATGAAGCTCCTGGCCATGTACACGATCAAACCCTTTTTATCGCAGGTCCCCGGGGTCTCCGAGGTGCGCGTGATCGGGGGAAAAACAAAAGAGTACTGGCTGATCCTGGATACCAAAAAAATGAGCACCCTTGGCCTGACCCCGGACAGCGTCAGCGCCATCCTGGCCCAGACCAACTTCGTCCGGTCGAATGGCTACTTAGCCGACTACCGCCTGCTTTACCTGACCCTGACCGACGCGTCCGTGGCGGATAAAACACAACTGGGCCAGATCGTCCTGAGCAACAACGGCAAAAGGATCATCCTTCTCCGGGATATCGCCGACGTCCAGATCCAGGAGGCCAAAGAGTACGTCAAGATCAACGCCAACGGGCACGAGGGGATCTTGTTGGCGGTGATCAAACAGCCCAATGCCAACCTCGTCGACGTGTCCGATCTTATGAACGCCAAGCTGACGGAGTTGCGCAAGACGCTTCCGCCGGACGTGTCCATACAACCGTTTTATGTCCAGGCCGATTTTGTCAGGGATGCCGTCAAAAGCGTGACGGACAGTCTTTGGATCGGTTTGGCACTGGCCATTTTTGTGGCCATTCTTTTCCTGCGCTCTTTCAAGGCCAGCAGCGTCATCCTGCTGACCATCCCCGCTACGCTTTGCCTGACGCTGATCTGTTTGTACGCCACCGGCCAGACGTTTAACATTATGACACTGGGTGCCATCGCGGCGGCGATCGGCCTGATCATCGACGACGCCATCGTGGTGGTGGAGCAGATCCACCGGACCCACGAGGAACACCCCGATGAAGCCTCGGTGTCGCTGGTGCAAAAGGCCATCCGTTACCTGTTCCCCGCTATGGTAGGGTCATCGCTGAGCACCATCGTGATCTTTTTACCCTTCGTGTTGATGACAGGGGTGGCGGGCGCCTATTTCAAGGTGATGACCAATACCATGATCATCACACTGATCTGTTCTTTTGCGGTGACCTGGCTGATCCTTCCGGTGATCTACCTGCTGCTGTCGCGTAAAGGCGGCGCCAAAGCAGCCACCAAGATCCCGCCTCCGCATGCCGTACACCGTCAGCGCTGGGTCGCCTTCTTTATCCGCCGTCCATACATCAGCCTCGTCATCATCGCGGGGCTGATCGTCTCCATCGTCCTGATTTTTCCCCAACTGGAAACGGGTTTTCTCCCGGAAATGGACGAGGGCAGCATTGTGATGGACTATACGTCTCCTCCGGGTACCTCCCTGGAAGAAACGGACCGCATGCTCCGGGAGGTGGAAAAGATCATCGTGACCACCCCGGAAGTCCAGGCGTATTCGCGACGGACGGGGACGCAGATGGGCTTCTTTATCACGGAACCCAATACCGGGGACTACCTGATATCCTTAAAGAAAAGCCGGGATAAAAGTACCGACGAGGTCATCGCCGACCTCCGGCACAAGATCCAGGCGACGCAACCGGCGCTCCGGGTGGACTTCGGCCAGGTGATCGGGGACATGCTGGGCGACCTGATGACGTCGGTGCAACCGATCGAAGTAAAAATCTTTGGCGAGGACCAGGCGCGTTTGCAACAGCTGTCCCGGCAGGTGGACAGCATCGTCTCCCACGTGGACGGCACGGCGGACGTCTTTGATGGGATCGTCATTGCGGGCCCCTCCGTCGACGTGACGCCCCGCCCGGAGGCCCTGGCGCAATACGGTGTCACGCCCTCCAGCCTGCAATTCCAGTTGCAGACCGCCCTGGAAGGGAACGTCGTCGGTTCGGTCTACGACCGCGACCAGCTCACGGACGTACGCATGGTGTACCCGGGCAACCGGACCTTGAGCGTGGACGGCCTCCGGCAGCTCCAGGTGTTTTTGCCCGATGGTAAGCTCAAGCCGATCACGACCCTGGCAGACGTGCACCTGAACCCCGGGGATGCGGAGATCAACCGGCAGGACCTCCAGTCCATGGGCGTGGTTACCGGCCGTCTCGAAGGACGGGACCTGGGCAGCGTCATGAAAGAGATCCAGCAGGCCGTGTCCGCCAAACTCTCCCTGCCGCAAGGATATTCCATCGCCTACGGCGGGGCGTATGCCGACCAGCAACAGTCTTTCCAGGAACTGTTGATCATCCTGATCACCGCGAGTCTCCTCGTTTTCGGGGTCATCCTGTTCCTGTTCCGCGACTTCCGCGTCGCCCTTGTCATCCTCCTGGTCTCCGTGCTGGGTATTTCCGGGAGTTACCTGGCGCTCTACCTGACGGGCACGCCCCTGAACGTGGGCAGCTATACCGGTCTGATCATGATCGTCGGGATCATCGGCGAGAACGCGATCTTCACTTTCTGGCAATTCCGGGAGTCCCTCCGGGAAAGCGGGGACGTGGACCAGGCGGTTATCTATTCCATTTCCACCCGGCTGAGGCCAAAGCTCATGACCGCCCTGGGGGCGATCATTGCGCTCGCGCCCATCGCCCTGGGGATCGGTACGGGGGCCCAGCTCCACCAGCCCCTCGCGATCGCGGTGATCGGCGGTTTTATCATCGCTCTTCCCTTGCTCCTGGTCGTCCTCCCCAGCCTCATCCACCTCATCTTTAAACCAAAACAGTAGATATGAAAAAGCTAATCCTGTTTCTTTCGATGTCGGGCATAGTCCTACCCGCGGATTATGCCGTTCTGAATACGTTCCATATCGCCAGTTCCGGTGGCTGGGACTACATATTCGTGGATCCCCAATCCAACCACCTTTATGTATCCCATGGCACACAGGTCAACATCCTGGACAAGGCCACCGGCGATTCCCTGGGGGTTATCCCCAACACCACCGGTGTCCATGGTATCGCCATTGCGCCCAACGGCAAGGGCTATACGAGCAACGGGCGCATCAACACCGTCACCGTATTCGATCAGAAGAGCCTGGCCGTCGAAGCGCAAATACCGGCCGGCCAGAACCCCGATGCCATTTTCTATGACGACTACTCTGGCAAAGTAGTGACCTGTAACGGCCGCAGCCAGGACCTGTCCATCATCGACCCGGCCACCAACCAGGTCGTTGCCACGGTCCCCGTGGGCGGCAAGCCCGAGACCGCTGTCAGCGACGGGGCCGGGAAGATCTTTGTCAACATCGAAGACAAAGCCCAGATCATCGCCGTGGACGCTAAGACCTTCCAGGTCGTCAACCGCTGGTCCATCGCCCCGGGTGAATCCCCTTCCGGTCTGGCCATCGACCGCAAAACCCGCCGCCTGTTTGCCGGCTGTGACAACAAAACCCTGATCGTCCTGGATGCCGATAAGGGGACTGTCGTGGCCCAGGTGCCCATCGGGGATGGTTGCGACGGTGTCGGGTTCGACTCGAAACTGCGCCGGGTCTACTCTTCCAACGGGGAAGGCACCCTCACGGTTATCCAGGAAAAGGACGCCTCCACCTTTACGGTCCTAGCCAATGTACCCACCAAACGGGGCGCGCGGACCTGTACCGTGGACGAATCCACGCACAAGATCTATACGCCTACCGCCGACTTCGAAGCCACTACGGCTCCCGGTCAGCGTCGTCCGAACACCGTGCCCGGGTCCTTCCAGGTGCTGGTCGTAGGTCTTAAATAGTTTGCTTCGGCAACATTCAACCCATCCAATGAAGGCCCCCGAAAGGGGGCTTTCCATTTTGGCGCCGCCAGAGGCGGCGCGCCCCGCGAAAGACCCCCTTTGGGGGGTCTTTTATTTTCGCTAAATTTATGGTGCCTATGCACAGCCTGTTTAACCGGACGGACGTAGCCCTTATCCTGGACCGTATCGGCAGCCTGACGCCCCAAAGCGTCCGGCAATGGGGCAAGATGACCGTATCCCAGATGCTGGCCCACTGTTCCCTTGCCCTCGAAGTAGCCTGTGGTAAAAAGCCAAACCCCCGCCCCTGGCTAAGCTACCTGTTCGGCCCCCTGATCAAAAAACGCATCCTCGACGAGCACCGCGGGTGGCCCAAAAACAGCCCGACCGATAAGGACTTTGTCATCCTGCATGAGCCCGATTTTGCCACAGAAAAGAACCGCCTGACGGCGCTGGTCAGCCAGTTTTTCGAGGGGGGACGCGACAAGTGCACCCAATACCCGCATTCATTTTTCGGCGCGATGGCGCCGGAGGAATGGGCGATGTTTATGTATAAACACCTGGATCATCACCTACGGCAGTTCGGGGTGTAAGCTAGTTTCCGCCGATATATGCCCTCAGGGTAAAGGCATTTCCATCCAGGTTGCTTCCCCCCGGGTTGGCGTAATGGAACAGGTGAAAAGCGCCCTCCAGCCCCAGGTGGCCGCGTCTCGAATAGAAATAATTAACGCGTATGCCGTTGCTCCAGTCCGCCGACGAGATCACTTTGGGGTTGAGGATTTTATCCTGGCTCGTGTCCAGGGGCGCAACGGCGAAATTGTCAACACTGATTCCCGTATTCCATCCAATTTCCCATTGCGTCCGGTGAACAAAAAACCGTGTGTATTCCAAGCCAAAGTGAGTGCCTGAGTAGTAGGTACGCGCCCTTAAGGTGTCGTCCCGTAAGACGTAGTAAGGCGTAGGCGTTCGTAGCATTCGGAAACCAAAAGCAAAGGCATATTCATTTTTCCGGTTGCCCCCGCCGATAACAAAGTCGAGGGAGGGATGCACCCCTAGCCTGGAGAGGGGACCGGTAGGAATCCAGGCGCTGGCCGATGCCTCGATCATTACCCTGCCAAGGCCTTTCGGATAGGTTCGCTCGATGGCAGCACATTTGTCGCTCAAGGTGTCAAGGACAGGAAGGTTTCTTTTTGTTTTTTTCCACGTCCTAACCGACTGCGCATCATTACCGGCAAAGACATTACACAAATAACGCTCCAGGGGGCTCATCGGATTTTCGCGGCGCAACAGGTCTTTGGCCCAGTCCCTTGCGACGATAAATAGCGGGTACATATACCGGGTCAAATCCAGGTACACGTGTTTTGCCACCGGTAGATGATAGGTGAAAAAAGTTTCATAGTCGATGTCTCCCATGCTGTACGTATATGCAGACAATACCCATTGGAGGTCACAGGGCAAACGAAACGGGGAAAAAGTTTTCGATTCGATCATACATAGGATCCGCAGGGAAGTCTGTACGGCATTGTAGTTGAATCCGGTATCTACGGCCGGGCAGTGACAGTCCGTGTCTATCCGCATGAAATGCGCCAGTGAGTCGAATTGTCTTTCGGCATACCAGCGGGGCGCCTTTTGGCTGGCTTCCTCCGTCCATAACATAAAAGATCGCAGCCTCCTTGAATTCTCCGATGGCGAGACAAGGATGCTAAGGTCCGAATGACGGTTACAATACTCCGAGGGATAAGCGATCCGGCCCGCGTACACCTCGCAGCAAAACCGCTGCAAAATATCCATGCTGTCCTGCTTTTCCTTGAGCAGCCTGTCCGCCCATGCAGCCAACGGACCATGCATGGGCGACGCCCCCCGTGCATAGGAATCGAGGAGGTTTTGAATAAACCTGGGCGGGAATACCATTTTGTACCAGGTATTGTTCTCCGTGGCCAGTAGGGTTTGTAAGGCGAAATAAAGTTCAGGATAGGCATTGTTCAAGCCCGGCCCCCCTCGTTCCAGGTACATTTGAAGGGAATCGAAATGCCGGGAGACCACCCACTCCGTAAGCTTGGCGGGATTTTGCGCGTGAGCCAGGAGCGGCAGCGCAAGGAGGATGCAAAGCAAGCGTTTCATAACGATAACAGTTTTTAGTTTCCACCTATAAGAACCCGAACCGTAAAGGCATCGCCGCTCAGATCGGTGCCCTTGGGATTGTCGTAGTGGATGAGGTGATAGACAGCCTCCAGGCCGATATGCGATCTTCCGAGGGAAAACCAATTGAACCGGAGGCCATTCATCCAGTCGGCCGAATTGATATCCGCAGGATCGAGCCGTTTGTATATACCTGTATCGTTCTCGGTAATGTCAAACCCTTCATAGGCAATCCCGGTTACCAGCCCAAGTTCCCAGTGCGGATGACGGAAAACATAACGGGTATAGGTTGCGCCGATATGACCGCCAAAGAAATCTGTGCACGACCACAAGGAATCATCCCTAAATACCTGGTAGGGGCGAGGGGTTGAAAAAAAACGGAAGCCGAAGTCTATGGCAATTTCATACGTCGCCCTGCCTCCACCGAAATGGCAGTCCAGTGACGGGTGCGTGCCTACTACGCTCAGGGGCCCGATGGGTATCCAGGCACCAGAGCCTCCCTCTAAGGCATATCGCCCGTGGCCTGATGGATAGCGGCGCATGCTGGAGAGGCAATGTAATTCTACCGCGTGGATCACCGAATCGAGCGCTTTGTCTCCTTTCAAAAATTGGCGTGGCCTTAGTATATCCCCTGAGAAGACCCGGAGCATAAAGACCTCGGTGGAATCCAGGCCGTTTCTTCGTGCAAGCAGGTCGTTTGCCCAGCGTGCAGACAGGAGGAACAAAGGTTTGACATACCGGGTCATGTCGGAAGGTTCCCTCTTCCCGGCGTCTATGTTAAACGCAAACGTCCCCTTTTGCAAACCTCTGAAATAGTAAGAAAGACGGCATAGGCGCCGTCGCACATTGCAGGGCAAGCGGTCTGCGGCGAAATTCCCGGCTTCGATCTCCGCCAGTTTTTGTAACGCAAATATGAACACGTAATGATCGTCTTCACCTTTTAAAAAGCTTTCCAGGGAATCCAGATGGTTCTCCGCATAAAGAGCAGGGTAGTCCGCGCCCATTCTTTTGAGATGTTGCACGACCCGGGCATATTGAGCGCGCGCCGGAAGAAATCCGGTGCATAAAAGTGCAAGGAGCAGCAGTGTTGTTGTGCGTATCATGGCAAGCCGTTGAATCGGCCGTAATGATAGCGCGGCAGGGATTAATCCCTGCTAATAGTCCGTTAGTTCCTGTTAATGTTAAAATGTCCTAACGTATCCTGAGAGAGGATGCCCTGGGCACCAGGATAGGGTCGAGCATGACCGAAGCCGGGGTGTTGCCGGATACCGTGCCGAGAAAAAGTTCCGCTGCGATCTCTCCCATGCGGACCGTTTGCTGGTCCACGGAAGACAAACCGGGGGTTACCAGTGTTCCGAACGATTCATTGGCAAATCCAATGACGCCTACTTCGTCGGGTACCCGCACGCCTCGTTCCAACAGCTCTTGCAGGGCGCCTAAAGCGGTGAAGTCTTCGAGCGCAAAGAGGGCGTCGAAGGGCACCTTTCTATCCAGCAGGCTTGCCACACAGGCCCTTCCGAAATCTGCGGAAAAGGGTCCTTTGCAGATCAGTTCCTCCTGAACCGGCAAACCGTGCCGGATCAGTGCATCCCGGTAACCCCTGAGCCGTTCGGTGGCAATGGCCAGGTCTTGTTCCGCCGTGATGTGCGCGATGTTCGTATAACCCTGGGCAATCAGGTGTTCCGTCGCCATAAAGCCTCCCTTGTAGTCGTCGATGCGGACGGAAGGCACGCGCAAGCTCTCTGCGACCCGGTCGAAGAGGATGAGCGGGACATGGCGTTTTCGGATCTCGTCGTAATGTTCATAGTGCGAGGTCTCCCGGGTAATCGACGCGATGATCCCGTCTACCCGGGACCTCAGAAAGGTATCAATGCCTTTCACCTCCTGGCCCAGGGATTCGTTGGACTGGTACAGGAGCAGGCTGTACTGGTGTTCGTTGAGCACCGTGTCGATGCCGTGGACGACAGAGCTGAAAAAGCTGACGTGCAGGTTGGGGACGATCACGCCCACTACATGGGTCTTTCCCGAGCGCAAGGATGAGGCCAGCTTGTTGGGCCGGTAGTGCATTTTGCGGGCGGCCTCCCTGACCCGCTTTTTGGTGGCGGGACTGATGGCAGGGTGGTCGTTGAGCGCCCGGGCAACCGTCGAGAAGGAAATGTTTAGTGCCTCTGCAATATCCTGTATGGTGACTTTTTTCAAAAAGACCAGTGTTCCGGACAAATGTAGTTTTTTTCCACAAGCCTTGGCCGGAAACCAAAAACCGCTATCTTTATGCCAACGTTGGCATAAACACCCTGGCCTCGAAACGATTGTATGCTTTTACTTGGAATCGACTTAGGAACTTCTTCTATTAAGGTGTCGGTGGTGGACGCTTCCACCCAGGAGTGCCTGGCTTCGGCCAAATATCCGGACACCGAATCTCCCATTGACGTGCCCGCCCCGGGTTGGGCTGAACAGGACCCCGCCATGTGGTGGGACCACGTTTGCGCGGCCATCCAGCGGGTCCATGCGCAAAAGGCGTATGACCCCGGGGCCATCGGGGCCATCGGTATTGCCTACCAGATGCACGGCCTGGTGATCCTGGATAAGGCCGGCGCGGTTCTTCGTCCCTCCATCATCTGGTGTGACAGCCGGGCGGTGGAAACGGGCAATGCTGCCCTGGAGGCCATCGGGCGCGGCCGGGCGCTGAACCACCTGCTCAATTCCCCCGGGAACTTTACGGCCTCCAAGCTGGGTTGGGTAAAAAATAACGAACCGGCCGTATATGCGCGCGTTGACAAGGCGATGCTGCCCGGCGATTATATTGCTTACCGGATGACAGGGGAGGCGACCACGAGCATTTCCGCATTGTCGGAGGGGATCTTCTGGGATTTTAAGGAGGACCGGTTGAGCGAGGATGTTTTTCGGTACTTCGGTTTCGACACCAGGCTCATTCCAGAGGTGCGGCCTGTTTTTGCGGAGCACGGACGCTTGAGTAAGGACGTAGCGAGGCTGCTGGGTTTGACGCCCGGTGTGCCGGTGACCTATAAGGCCGGCGACCAACCCAATAACGCCCTTTCATTAAATGTTTTGAAACCCGGTGAGGTGGCGGCAACCGCAGGCACCTCCGGAGTGATTTACGGGGTCACGGATCAATTGCTGGTCGACGTGGCGTCGAGGGTCAATACTTTTGCCCACGTCAATTACCTGCCTGATGTCAAACGGCTGGGCGTCCTTTTGTGTATCAACGGGACGGGTATCCTTAACCGTTGGGTCCGCGAACAGGTGGGGGCGGGGTTGTCCTACGAGGCCATCAACCGCGAGGCGGCTTCGGTTCCCGTCGGGAGCGAAGGCGTCCGCATCCTGCCTTTTGGCAACGGGGCCGAACGCATGCTGGGCAACCGCATCCCGGGGGCCCAAATCCAAGGCCTTGACCTCAATAAGCACACACGGGCCCATTTGTTCCGCGCGAGCCAGGAGGGCATTGCGTTTGCCTTCCGCTATGGGCTGGACATCCTGCGGGAAAACGGGATGAGCCCCTCACGCATCCGCGCTGGAATGGCCAACCTGTTCCTCAGCGAGGTTTTTACCGATGCTTTTGTGGAGATCACCGGCGTGCCCGTGGATCTTTACCGCAACGACGGAAGCGTTGGCGCGGCACTGGGCGCGGGGATCGGGGCGGGGGCCTTTGCTACGGAAGCGGAGGCGTTTAGCCATACGGTGCCGGTGAAACAGGTGAAGCCCACGGGGGCGAGGGCCTATGAGCAGGCGTATAAGGAGTGGCTTGCGCTCCTGGAGCCGCAGGTTGTCGTGTAGCGGGCGGCGCGGCCGCGCCATTTGGGGCGGCCGCGCCGCGGCACCTAGGGTTATCCGCGAAACGCGCCGGCGCCGCCGCGCCTATTTTTCCTCAAAAAATATCAACTATCGAATATGGCAAACATTGTATTGGGGCAGCAAGAATACTTCAAGGGCATCGGGCGTATCGCCTATGAAGGCCCGGACTCCAACAATCCCCTGGCTTTCCGCTGGTACGACGAGAACAAGGTCGTGCGCGGGAAGACGATGAAGGAACACCTGCGTTTTGCGGTGGCGTACTGGCACTCTTTTGTGGGTAACGGGTCCGATCCGTTTGGGGGACCTACCCATATTTTTCCCTGGGACACACAGGCCGATCCTGTGGCCAGGGCGCGAGATAAGATGGACGCCGCCTTTGAGTTTATCACCAAAATCGGTTTTCCCTACTATTGCTTTCACGACGTGGACGTCGTGGATTATGGCAACGACATTGCCGAAAACGACCGCCGTCTCCAGGCGCTGGTGGACTATGCAAAAGCCAAACAGGCGTCCAGCGGTGCAAAGCTCCTCTGGGGCACCGCCAACCTGTTTAGCCACAAACGCTATATGAACGGCGCGGCGACCAACCCCGACTTCCACGTCCTGACCCATGCCGCGGCCCAGGTCAAGGCAGCCCTGGACGCCACCATTGCCCTGGGTGGAGAGAACTATGTATTCTGGGGCGGGCGTGAAGGCTATATGAGCCTCCTCAACACGAACATGAAGCGTGAACAGGAACACCTGGCGCGCTTCCTCCACGCCGCCAAAGACTATGCCCGTGCACAGGGCTTTAAGGGTACGTTCTTTATCGAACCCAAGCCCTGCGAACCCACCAAGCACCAGTACGACTATGACGCCGCCACGGTCATCGGCTTTCTGAGACAGTATGACCTGCTGGGCGACTTTAAGCTCAACCTTGAAGTCAACCACGCCACCCTGGCCGGCCATACCTTCCAGCATGAACTGCAGGTCGCCGCCGACGCCGGTCTCTTAGGCTCCATGGACGCCAACCGCGGCGACTACCAGAATGGCTGGGATACCGACCAGTTCCCCAACAACATCAACGAACTCACCGAGGCCATGCTCATCATCCTCGAAGCCGGTGGCTTCCAGGGCGGGGGCATCAACTTCGACGCCAAGATCCGGCGCAACTCCACCGACCCTGCCGATCTGTTCTACGCCCACATAGGCGGGGCCGATACGTTTGCCCGGGCCCTTGTGGTCGCCGATCGTATCCTGGCGAACGGCGAGTACCAAAAGCTGCGCGCGGCGCGGTATGCTTCCTTCGACAGTGCGGATGGGAAGGCTTTTGAACAAGGGAAGCTGGACCTTGCGGCGCTCCGCGCGTATGCGGTGGCCCACGGAGAGCCGGCGGTGACCAGCGGGCGGCAGGAGTATATCGAGAACCTGGTGAACAGGTTTATCTAAAACGTTGCCTTTTTTTGGCACGCCCGGACCATTAATTTGTACAATAGCACTAGTGCATCGTCTTGTCTTTGTCTACCTTTCGGGTGATAAAACAGCGATGCACTATGTGTTTACAAAGGCTTCTGACCGGGGCGGTCCTCGTCCCTTTGTTCGCGTCCGCGCAAAACCGGAGCACTCTTCCCGAGATTGTCGTTACGCCCTATACTACCACGATTGTGGCGGGTGGGAAGGATACGGCTCTTTTGAAGATCAGCCTGCTCGACAGGCAGGGGGCACCCCTCGCCGCGAATAACGTGGTGCGTTTTTCGCTGACGGGGGACGCGCAAATCCGGAGTGTCGACGGGCAACGTCCGGACACCGCTGCCCACCTCATGAACGGCCAGCTATGGGTCGTCCTCCAGGCCGGCACAGCCAACGGCATCGTCCGCTTCAAAGTCACGGGCGACAGCCTCCAACCCGGTTCTACCGAAATTCATACCATCCATCCCGGGCGTCCGCATCCTGTAACGGATGGGCCGCCCATCGCGGGAAACGCGATCATAAGAGAAAAAATCATCGGCGCCGACATTTCTTTCCTTCCACAACTGGAAGCCCGGGGTATGAAGTTCTACGATAAGGACGGTCAGCCCGGGGACGTGTTGCAAATAATGCATGCCCACGGCTTCAACTATATCCGCCTCCGCGTCTTCGACCATCCGGAGCAACCAAAGGGTTATTCCCCCGGCAAAGGGTTTTGCGACTACGGACGTACCGCGGCTATGGCACAGCGGATCAAGGCCGCGGGGATGAAATTTCTTCTGGACATTCACTACAGTGACTACTGGGCGGATCCGCAACAGCAAAACAAACCGGCAGCTTGGAGCGGCCTTGACTTTGCAACCCTCAAGGATTCGGTGTATGCCTATACTAAGGGTTTGGTAGCAGCCCTTGCACAGCAAGGCACCCCGCCCGACATGGTCCAAATCGGCAACGAAATCAACCACGGTCTGCTGTGGCCAGATGGCGGCATCACCAACCTGGACAGCTTGGCGCAATTGCTGTACGCCGGGATCAGGGGTGTCAAAGATGCCTCGCCTTCAACCACCATCATGCTGCACATCGCGTTAGGCGGCCAAAACAGGGAGGCCCGTTTTTTTATCGACAACATGCTTGCCCGAAAGGTTCCCTTCGACGTCATAGGCCTTTCTTACTATCCCCGCTGGCATGGCACCCCCGACGACCTCCAGGCCAACATGACCGACCTCGCGCACCGGTATCATAAATACGTGATGGTGGCCGAATACTCGCAGCTCAAGACCGTCGTCAACGACATCGCATTCACTGCTCCGGGGAAATACGCATTGGGTACGTTTATTTGGGAACCGTTAAGTACGTGGGAGTCGTTTTTTGACCGGTCGGGGAAGGCTACGCTGTTGCTGGATTTGTATCTGCCTATTGCGAAGAAATATGGGGTGCGTTAAGCGATGAAACCTTTTCCACTAGCGGTTTTTAGCTGATATGGTAAATTGTAAAAGCATATAGAATGGGCAAAAAAATATTTGTATTTCTAACAAAAATTTCCCGATGTTTGTAGAAAATACAACACGTGGGGATGGGATTGGAGGGGCGGCAGCCGAAACAGGTCAACCAGTATGACAAGGTACTCAAGGAAAACATCGAGGTAATCCTGCCGGGTATTATGAAGCACGTCGTTGGTGTAGAGCCTGAGACCGTCGAGGGGTTACCGGACGGGGTGCAACACACCCGGGAGCGGAGACCGGATGTATTGAGAAAAGTGACGGATCGTAAGGGAAATACGTTTATACTTCAGATCGAGTTTCAGACCAGAAATGATCCGGAAATGGTGTGCCGGATGGCGGAGTACCACATCGTACTTTGGCGTAAATATAAGTTGCCTGCAAAGCAATATGTTATTTACATTTCGGAGGGAAAACTCGACATGCCAGAGGAGTTAAGCCTGGAGAATTTTTACTTTCGGTATCATCTTTTATCGCTTTTATCGGTGGATTACAGACTGTTCCTGGAGTCCCCGCGGCCGGAGGAGAAAATGATGGCGCTTCTGGGAGATTTCGGGAGCCAAGACTCTGCAGAGGTTACGAACGAGATCGCTCGTCAGGTCATAGGTGCAACCGAAGGGAGTTTGAACAGGCAAAGGTATTTGCAGCAAATGCGCATTTTAGCAAAACTGCGTAAATTAGTATCGTTAAATTCATCCAACATGTTGTGGGGAGAAATCACGAGATACATTCTTGAAGAAACGGACATCACAACGGACCCTTTGTATCAGAAAGGGGAGGAACTAGGCAAGGCCGAAAAAAGTCGTGAGGTCGTGAAAAAACTTCTAGCCTTGAAAATGTTCGAGGACAAAGAGATTGCGAACCTTGCGGGCGTGCCGGAAGCCTTCATTCTCGAAGTAAAAACCAACCTCAAACGCCGGAAGAAATCCCGCTAACCCGTGCGATCGTGCATTTAGTTACTTAATTACCAACATTTTATACACGAAACTCGTGTAGGCTGGGCCCGTTTTCCCCACGAACCCCGCCCCGTTGTTCTCCTTTCCCCGGAAAAACAATACATTTAGCCCTCTACCAAACCACTCAAGTCCATGAATGGAACCCACCGCTTTGCCCTGAGCCTCCTGGCAGGAGGACTTTTACTCACCGCCGGCTGTCGCCAAAAGCCGGATGGAACCGCAAAGGCCTACATCGATCAAACGGCCGTCGATTCGGCGGTGCGTCCCCAGGACGACTTCTTTACGTATGCCAATGGGGGATGGATCAAACACACGGAAATACCGGCTTCCCAGCCTGCCTGGGGGGCTATTTTTTCGTTGAGCGACCAGGCGCTGGGCAATATGCGCACCATCCTGGACTCTCTTTCGAAGGTGTCGGGTTTGCAAAAAGGGACGGTGGCCCAGCAGGTCGCGGATCTTTATGGGAGTATCATGGATTCCGCGGTGATCGAGGCCAAAAAGCTGGACCCGTTAAAGGACGAGCTGGGGATGATCAACGCGGTAAAAGACGTACCTGGAGTATGGGCGGAAGCAGGCCGGGAGTATAAAGAAGGCAATGGAACGCTGTTCTCTTTTGGGGTCGGCGCCGATGACAAGAACAGCCGTATGAATGTGGTTCACTTCAGCCAGGGTGGGCTGGGACTTCCGAACAGGGATTATTATTTTAACAAGGATACTTCTATACAAAAGGTCAGGGATGCGTACAAAACTTATATAGAAAAAGTGTTTAGCCTGACGGGGGATGACCAGGCGACGGCTGCAAAAAAAGCGGGCGGGGTCCTGGATGCGGAAATGGCGCTGGCAAAAGTCTCCCGGACACCGGTACAGTTACGCGACCCGAATGCCAACTACAACAGGATTGCCGTCAGCGCCCTCCCGGGTATGACGGGCGGGTTGCCCTGGAACGACCTGTTGAAGGAGCTGGGGGCTAAAACGGATACCGTGCTGGTGGGGCAACCCGAATTCTACAAGGGGCTGAATGAGGCCCTGAAACGTCTTCCCCTGGAGGAATGGAAAAGCTACCTGACCTTCCACCTGATCGATAACTATGAACCCGTGCTGGGGCATGAATTCCAGGATGCCCAGTTTGCGTATAACCACCTCCTGAGCGGGCAGAGCCAGCAACAGGAGCGTTGGAAAAGGGCTTCGTCCTTGGTGGACGGGCTGTTGGGCGATGCGCTTGGACAGCTCTACGTGCAAAAATATTTCCCGCCCGAAGCCAAGCAACGGATGCTTGAACTGGTGAACAACCTCCAGGCGACGTACGCAGAGCACATCCAGTCGCTGGACTGGATGTCGGATTCCACCAAAAAGAAGGCCTTGGTCAAGCTGAACGCCATTACCAAAAAGATCGGCTATCCGGATAAATGGAAGGACTATTCTTCCGTGACCATCGACCGGGGCGACGCCGTGGGCAACGTCCGGCAGTGCGGCCAGTATGAGTACCAGCGCGGTCTCAAAAAGATCGGACAGCCGGTGGACCGTTCCGAATGGTATATGACACCGCCGACGGTGGATGCGTACTATAATCCGACGGCGAACGACATCAACTTCCCGGCGGGGATCCTTCAGCCGCCTTTTTTCTACAAGGACGGGGACGATGCCCTCAATTACGGGGCGATCGGGCTGGTGATCGGGCATGAGATGACCCATGGTTTTGACGACCAGGGCCGTCTGTACGACGCCGACGGGAACCTGAAAGACTGGTGGAGTCCGGAAGACGCCGCGCGGTTCAAACAAAAGGCCAACCTGGTGGTGCAACAATACAATGGCTTTATTGCTGTCGATACGTTCCACATCAACGGGAACCTTACGCTGGGCGAAAACATCGCGGACGTCGGGGGTTTGTCGCTGGCCTATGGTGCCTTTAAAAAGACCGCTCAGGGAAAGGATACCACGCTGATCGACGGTCTGACACCGGATCAACGGTTCTTCCGTTCGTTTGCACAGGTCTGGAAGGTCAAGTCCCGTCCCGAAGTGCTGAGGACGCAGGTCATGACCAACCCGCACTCGACGCCTCAATTCAGGGTCAACGGGCCGGTGTCCAACCTGAATGCTTATTACACTACCTATAACGTGCAACCGTCGGACAAGATGTATCGCCCGGACAGCCTGAGGGCCCATATCTGGTAGCCATGACGCAGACGTTCCAAATACCCTATAACCGCTGGCTTATCGGGTTTTTAACCTTTTTCTGGGCCGCCGCCGCCATCGTGTGCGCATTCTACTGGAAAAAAGAGGGCGGAGGCTGGCCCTTTCCGGTGATCACGCTTTTTTTGCTGGTGATCCTTTATTACCTTGTACGCCGCCTGTTGTGGCCCGCGGTGCAGGGAGAACCCGCCCTGGAGCTGACACCGGAAGGGCTGCAGGACAACATCAAGGGGGTCCGGATCACGTGGGGGAATATCGAAGGTTTCGCCCTGATCCATGTGGGCAGGGGCAGCAACTACATACGGGTGGACCTTACAGACAACCAGGAATTCCTGGACCAGGTCAAAAACCCGGTGAGGTCATGGCTCTACAGGTTACGACAAAACATGACGGGCAGTCCCTTCGTCATCCCGACGACCTTGTTGCAGGGTGGCGATCGTTCCATCGTGGGGGCGCTCGAAGCGTATAAAAAAGAAATGCATGACCATTCTTAGTGTCAACGGATTGAGCAAACGTTACGGAGCCATCACCGCCCTTAGGGATGTTTCTTTCGAGGTGCCGCAGGGCGCCGTTTTCGGGATCCTGGGGCCCAACGGGAGTGGAAAGACCACGCTCCTCGGGATATTGATGGACGTCCTGAAGCCAAATGCAGGGACGTTTCAATGGTTTGGCCACGTCCCTACGGCGGACGACCGCCGGCGGATCGGCTGTCTCCTGGAAACCCCCAACTTTTACCACTACCTGTCCGCCCGCCGGAACCTGGAGATCACCGCGTCCATCAAGGGGCACGGCTTTGGAGAGATCGACGCCGTGCTGGACAGGGTCGGTCTTTTGTCGAGGAAAGACACGGACTTTAGTACTTTTTCCCTGGGGATGAAACAACGCCTGGCCATTGGCGCCAGTCTTTTGGGGTCCCCGGAGGTCATGGTCCTGGACGAGCCGACCAATGGCTTGGATCCGGTCGGCATCGCGGAGATCCGGGAGCTGATCAAATCGCTCAGCAGGGAAGGCAAGACCATCCTCATGGCGAGCCATTTGCTGGACGAGGTGGAAAAGGTGTGTACGCACATGGCCCTGCTCAAAAAGGGAGAGCTGCTGACCACGGGCAGGGTGAGCGACATCCTGGCGCAGGGCGATATCGTGGAATGCAAGGCACCGGCCGGCGCCCGGGACGTCCTGGCCGCCTTTCCCGGTGTACAGGCCGTACAGACCCAGGATGGACTTTTGGAGCTGGTCTTTGCGGAAACAGGGGTCTCCCTTGGCAGGATCAACGAGTATTGTTTTTCCCATGGGATCATCCTGGAACACCTGGCCCTCAAACGCAAAAGCCTGGAGGCCCGCTTCCTTGAACTCACCCAAAACTAGACCGTCATGCAAAAGATACTCTACATAGAATGGATGAAAGTGCGCTCCTACAGGGCGTTTTGGATTCTCGCCGGGCTTTTTGTCGTGTGCGTGTTCGGGCTGAATTACATTGCCTTTGCGATACACGCCTCCGTGAGTGAAAAGACCGGGAAAGAAGTTGGCCAGGCCTTGCTGGGCGGCCCCTTCGACTACCCTGATGTATGGAATACGCTTTGCTGGATGTCCGGTTGGCTCTTGTTCATCCCCGGTCTGATCGTCATCACCATCGTGACCAACGAGTACACCTTCCGCACCCACCGCCAAAACATCATGGATGGCTGGACGCGGACACAGTTCATTACGGTAAAACTCCTTTGGGTAGTGGTCCTGTCGCTTCTGGCGGTACTGTCGGCCCTGTTATCGGTGTTGTTGTTTGGGGCTTTTGGCGGCACTTCTTTTACCGTCGCCGGGATGCAAAGCCTGGTTTATTTGTTTGTGGAGTCGCTGACCTATATGTTGGTGGCCTTGTTGATGGGGACGCTTATCCGCCGGTCCGGTCTGGCCATCGGGATGTTCTTTTTATATCTGTTCGTGTTCAAATACGTGTTGTCCCTCACGCTCAACCACTATACCGGTGAGTTCCAGCTCGGGGACTACATGCCGGTAAGTATATCGGACACCTTGTTATCATTCCCGTTTCTAAAACCGGCGCTGAAGGGTAAGCTGCCTTCCCCGCCGCCTGTGTATGTGCTTCTCCTGGGGAGCGCGGTGTACATGGCGCTGTTTTATTGGATCATGCTTCGCAGAATAAAAACTGCCGACCTCTAAAAAAATCGTTCTTTATATGCCCATCAAGCTTTATGGCGCTCTGACCGGCAAGATCTCGGCGCTTATGGACAGCGTGGCTGCCCAGGAGAAAGACCCCAACAGCAAACCCCACTACATGGTGGAAGTCAATGTTTCCGGCGCCTTGTACCGCGCCGCGATCAACGTATTGTCGGACGACAATCCCCCCGACCTGCAGTTCTACATGGACGACAATTACACGCATCCCATCCTGCAACTGGTCAAAGGTTTTACGCCCGGCTTGTTCACCCTTAAGTCCAAACCCGGTACCGGCGCCCTGGACTACGTACAGGAAAACCTTTTTGACATCAGCAAGATGTCCATCATTCCCCCCATGGACGGCCCGAACGGCCGGGACCTGGACGACATTATGAACCAGCGTTTCGGACGCGCGCAAACCGAAGGGGCCTTGGTGTATTTCCTGGGGAGCTGTTACATGGATACGACGGCGGATCAATTTTTCGGGTTTACCCCGGCTTATGGAATCCACAACATCCACATGAACCAGGGAAGCACGGGTTCCTTCAAAAGGGAAAACGGGCCATACCAGGACGGCGCTACTTTGATCCACTATCCATCGGATGATACGTGGTGCGCGATGTTTACGAAATTTCAAAGCCAGGAGGTCGGCTAGGCCGGCAGGTACGCCGTGTAATTGAGCACCGGCGCCTCCCCGAAGTCCATCCTCCGTTCCGACGGCGGCAGCTCCAGGGAAATCTGTATGTCCATCCCCGCGGGGACGACGTACCGCGTGAGCTGATCCAGCAGGGTCGCATCCCGCGTCCCGGGTAACAACCCCGTTGCCTGGGACGCGGTTAACGGCCCGAGCGCAATATATACTTCGTCCTCTCCGTCATCCCAGGCCGAACCTGCGACAAAATCGACCCCCAGCCGGCACGCTCCCAAAGGAAGCGCATCAGGGAAGGACCCGCTGCGTTGTTTGCGCAGCCCGACCCGTACGGGTACCTGGAAGATCAGCTCCAGCAACCGCTGGAGAAAAGTGAGGTCCCCCCGGGTATTGTGCAGGTGGGGCACAAACTGGAGGAACACATTGGCCTGCCAGAGCTCCATATATTCCAGCACCGCCCATTCCGGGGTAAACAACCGGATCAGGTCGGCATAGAGGTTCCGTTTGTCGACCCGGTATTCGAACAACTCCGACATGATCCGAAGGAAATACATCTCGGACTCGAAGGGGAGGAAAAATTGACGAGCCTCCTTTTCCTCCTGCTTACGCCTTTTGATCGCATCCAGTATGGAATCCGTGCCTGTCACGGAAGAATAGGGATCGGGCCGGTGAAAAAGGCCCTCGGGCAACATGTCGTATAATCCTTCCCGGCTGGTCTGGATGATGACGTAGTCTCCCTCGGGCGCGGGTTTGACACTGATGACATCCTTCGAATAATTGCGGATGCCGCCCCCGGCGGGGCGGATGACGATGTCGGTGGGGGAGACGCCGTTTTCGATGAGGGCGGCGGCGATGACCACCGC
This sequence comes from Dinghuibacter silviterrae, assembly GCF_004366355.1. Lineage (NCBI taxonomy): Bacteria > Pseudomonadati > Bacteroidota > Chitinophagia > Chitinophagales > Chitinophagaceae > Dinghuibacter > Dinghuibacter silviterrae. The sequence goes on from NZ_SODV01000002.1 coordinate 1,351,205, forward strand.
TTTAAAGTCGGCTTGATCCATGTTAGGATTGCCGCACAAAAAAAGTGCCGGGTGACGCTTTTTGGTCCTAATTTTGCCCAGTGCTGACCATGGATATCCCATCCCTTTTTACAGGGTACCTCCTCCTACCACTGATGGCCGCCATAGCTATGGTGGTGATGAGCGTGTTGAACAAACGCAACCGCTTACTAAACAACCGCAGGATCATCATTTTTGTCTTGTTGACTGCCCTTTGCCTGGGGATCCCCGGTTTCCTGGGCGCCCTGAATTTCTTCTTCCTTCCCTGGGGTTTCCTGGCCTGCGAGGTCATTTACCTGGCGTTGGGGGCGCTGGCGGTACACCAATTGTCGCTTCACTATAAGGACGCCCGCAAAGGGTTGGTTTTTTTTATGGGGTTGATCGCTTGTTTGCTGGGCGCGTACCTTTTCCGGCTGGCCTTTAACTGGGTCAACGGGCTGGGGTATGGATGGCTGGCCGCGACGTCTGTGGTGGCTTTCCTGGTCCCCCCGGTTTTCTGGTGGACCTACATGGCCCTGGCGTCCATCCCCTCGGAGATCTATGACGTGTGGTATTATCCAAAAAACGAAGCCCGGATCGACATCGAACACCTGGATTTCGACCGCATGAAGGTCCTGGAAATCGAATTGTACAAATTGCCGGAAAATGCCTCCCCCCTGAAGGTAAAGGTGAAGGCACCTCCCAATATGGAATTCGGCGCCTGGTTCCGTAAGTTTATCGACGACTACAACCAAAAGTTCCCGTCCAGCGGGATTCACTACGTTTCGGAAACGGGGGAAACCTATGGCTGGATCTTTTACGTCAAACGATCTTTCTTTGCCCGCCGGACGTTTATGGACCCTTCTTTGTCGGTAGAAGACAATAGGGTGACGGAAAAAGACCAGATCTATGCCCGCCGCGTGGTCCTCCAGACGGCCGAAGCGGGTGGAGAAGACAGAATGGTGATCCTGTAAAATATATTAACCTATGTTGTTCCCTGTTCAACACCGGCCGGTCCATTGGGTGGACGGCATGAAAATATCCCGGAAGCATTTTGTGGAGTCCGATGACTGGGTGAATGATGCCCTAAGGGACCGGGCGGCCCTGGGTCTGCACGCCTATGACTTTGGGCTGCTGCCCCCGTTTCGCGGAGGGCGGCCGTCCAACCAGTTGGAGATCCTGGAGCGGGTGACCAACCAGGTCGACATCCGGCTGAGACAATGCAATGCGATTACCGCCGGGGGGAGCAGGATCGACTGGCAACCGGCGGAATACGGGAAAGAACTGGTGTTTACCCATACGTATGAGTCCGGCCAGGACGACGACCAGCCGGTGCCGTATTATGTTCTCCTGAAAGTAGACCCGTTCGAACGGGTGCCGGCCGGCGTGCCGGATGCGGAAGAAACGCCTCCCCGGCATCCCTTTTCGGAACCCCGGTACCAGCTCCTGGTGTTGCCGGCCAGCCAAATGAACCCGGACGATATGGGGCTCCACCACTTAGTGGTGGGACAACTGTTTCGCCGGCACGGGCGTTTTTCCGTAAACGACGCCTATATCCCGCCCTGCACGGCGGTCGTCAGCCATCCCGCCCTGGTCCGGTACTACGAGACCTTTGGGAGCATGCTCAACGAAGTACAGCTCAACAGCTTTAAAATACTTGAAAAGATCGCCCAGCGCGACCACAGCGGGGTCCTGCCCAGAAATGTGCGGGGGCTTTGCAGCCACCTGCTGGATTTTATCGCCCGCACCTACTTCGAATATAGAAATATGGGGTACCAACAACCGCCCATATACCTGGCCGCCTGTTTTTCCAACCTGGCCCACCTCTTTTTTACGGCCCTCCACCTGAATGGGGCAAAGGAAAAAGAAGAAGTGTTGACTTATTTCTACGAATGGAGGGATGTCACACCCGGGAATTTTGAAGAACTCCTCACCAAGACCATGGACATCGCCTACAGCCATTACCGGATCCAGGAAGCCATGGAACAGGTCCGGGTTTTCCTGGAGGTGTTGTCCGCCCTTTGGCGGAAACTGGCTTCCCTGGAATTCATCGGTCAGCGGAAGGAAAACATCGTGGTGGCCGAGCAACAGCTCGTCCGGCCTGCCCAGGCACGCCAGACGTGGACCTTATTGGAGTAAGATCCTATAGTATTGCTGGATTCCGCTCCTGGCCGCCAGTTTTTCGGCCAGGTCCCTGGACAGGTGGGGCCATTCATCATCGGAAAACGCAGCATCCGTCAGGATGACGTCTATGGTTTTTCGCAACCCTTCCTTTGGGTGCTGGGAGACCATGACCCCTTTACGAATCACGACGGTTCCCAGCCGTTCCCCCAGCTCCTGCCGGAGAAAAAGCCGGATGTCTTCCTCGGTGACGATCCGGTCCCGGGTCATAAGGGCGTACTTGTAGGCCTGGAGACGGTCGGCCGGTCCCGGCGCGGTCCGCGCGCCCACGGGGCGGGTAACCAGACGGATGCTGCCCGCGCGAAGACGGCTCCCTTCGGACTGAGTAAGCGGTGTACCGCTTTGCAACTGCAAGGGCAGATACCCCTGCGTCGTCCAGTATTCCAGGTGCATGGTTTCATGGGGATCAAGCGGTTTGACCACGATATACCGTGTGCCCTCCGTGATGTCCGACAAGGTCTGCCGGGCTTTTTGCTCCACCAGCGTCAACCCCTGCTGGAGGCTTTTGAGCGCCTGTGTCAGGAAGTCGAATCCATAGGAGGAAAAGGCGGCGCTTTCATCCCGGAGGAGCTCGAACAGGTAGTCGATGATTTCCCGTGCGTTGCGTTGGTCGAAGCGCTCCGCACCCCCGCTGCGGAGGCTGTATGTCCCCGGGGTCTGACCGCCTTCGGGATGAAGCGGCACGGGTTCATATACCCGGCCTTTGCTGTCCGTCAACCGGTGCACCCCTAAAAAAAGAGACCCGGGTTCCGGTCGCAGTGGGATGATGTGGCCTATCCCCTTAAAACGGTGGTGGATTTTATGAAGCCTGCGGTTGACCGCGGGAAAAGTATTGAGTTGCACCTCCAGTTCTTCCAGTCCCTGGAGACCGATGGAGGAAGGGAACGTCACTTCTATCCACCAAAGCGGGTCGCGGAGGGTGGCCAGGTCGGCCGCGAGAAAAATGTCTTTCCAGGAGGGCGGGTAGGGCAGGGGACCTCCTTCCAATGGCAGCGGGGTCGCGTGTAAAAAATGGGCCTGGTAATACCGTTCGATGTCGCGCAGCCGTACCGCCAGCGGATCGAAAGCCCGGAGCCATTCATCGGGATCATCGCCGGGCAACCCCGCCCGCATGTCCAGGGAATGTCCCTGGATCTTCCACCCGCTGAGCGGAAGAAGCCTGTACCAATCCTCGGTTAGTGCCTCATACCGGGAATGTATATAAAATGAAAGGGGCGGCAGTGTATCGATGTCCTTCGGCAAGTCCAACCCGATCCAAAGGGTATAAGGCTCCAGCCGTTTTCCGGGCTGGGCGCGGAGGGGGCGGCCGCTGGGCCCGGTAACTTTATTCCCCGAGGCCAGCAGGACGATCCCTGCGTTATACACCGGGGTTTCGCGGGCGGGGGTAAACCAGGCGTCGGCGCCTTTATCGGCCGTCTGGCGACGCAGCGCAAACCCCGCCTCCAGGATTTCCACGTTTTCGACCGGCCGTGCCTGCACCAGCGCATGCGCCGGCAACGGCATGGTCATCAGGTCCGGTGTCAGGAGCCCTGCCAGTTTTTCCAGCAACCGGCTCTCGGTATACTGCATGTCCGCGGATACATTATACAATTCCGACGCCAGCCCCTCGATCAGCACCTGGACCAGCGGGTCCAGATCGGTCGCCGACGGCAGGTTCCAAAAGTCGGCCGCGTGGCGGAGCAAACGGCCGCGGATTTGTTCCTTGGAAGAATGGTAACGGAGTTCCTGCATAACTATTCGGAAGATAAAGGACTAAGGAACAAGGAGGTTTGAAAGGAATACCGTTCGCCGGTGGCCGTCACCTTTGCGCGGACAGCAACGGCAACGCGTTTTTTGATTTCCGTCACCAGGCGAAGCGGGTAGACCTTTTCCACATCGGTCACGTCGATGGTAACTTCTATATCGTAGATCCGGGGCTCCCTTTCCGCCAGCGCCCGGTGCAGCGACTGTTGCATTTTATCTTCCCAAAGCGCCCGGCTGGTGATCAGCTCGAAGTCCAGTTCCCAGACCTCGCATCCAAACGCAGGATCATAGCGGTGTTCGCCGAAACGGGTAAAGATAATCAGTTCGATGTGTTGGGAGATCGACATCCCCAGGGAGCACGTTTCCAGGTACTGCCGGTCGAACAACCGGCGAAACGCCAGGGGTCGTTTGTAATAGGTGGTGTTCATATCGTTAGGATGAACAATAATACAAAATTGGAACGAAAATTGAGGTTCTTTTTATAACCTACTGAAATGAAACCAGTCAATACCCGTGAACTGAAAAACGCTTACTTGAGCTTCCTCACTCATTTCCTTTGGCTATTATCCATCATCATTCTTTGTACGGTCAGTTATTTCGCCACCTCAAGGCGGGAAATGGAGCTGCTTTCCAAAAGAGCCCGCGAGTATGACCAGATCAAATATAACAGGGAAGAAATCACCGGACGTTTTGATGACGTCCTTTGGCGTTTGCGCGCGTTGACGCAATACGTCAAGGCGGACCCACAGGAGTACAGCAACCAGGCGGTACTCATGAACGACGTCCAGACCGGTGACGAGCGCATCCGGGGGATGCTGGAGGAAGAAGGCGACAGCCTGGCAGATCCTGCCACGGACCTGTATCGCCGGATGGCCGGCCACGTCGTTCTCCTGACAACGCTCAAGGATTCCCTGTCCCAAACGCGCTTTCAGATCGAAAGCCTGAGGGATCAATTGAAGGCCTGCAGCACGACTACCCAGGAGGCTGCCAGGACGTTGTCTGGCATAAACTAATCATGTATGCGCTTAAGCGTAAAGGAAAGGCGGGAGAAGTTCGTCCTTTTATTGTTGTTGACATTGGCGGTGGGAGGTCTCTTTGGATGGGTCCTTTTTTCCGGTTACGGGACCGACACCAGCGCCCTGAAAGCCAAACTGACCCAGCGGATTCGGGAGGAAGAGCTTTTCCGGGCCGCGCTCGGGGAGGCCCGTCCTGCCGTGGACTCCGTGTACCGGAAGATACAGCAATACGATCCGGGGGTACAAGCAGTTTTCCTGGAAAGCGACATCCGCAACCAGGTAGGTGCGATCAATGCGTTGTACCAGCGACGCGCGTATGATCCGCGCTACAAGTGTTTCTGGCAGCAGGCCCAGTTCCTGGAAATGCTCTTCAACGACCGTAAGGAGTTGAGGGGGAACTATAAGGACATGGAAACCCTTGGCCAGTCCCTGGACGATTGTAAGTTGTCCAGGCGGGGATTGCAGGAGGCATTGATGAACCAAGGCCGCCGGGGCCGGTAAACGAGGGGGTATGAACGAAGCAAACATTCAAAACCGGCCGGTCAAGACAGGTAGCCTCAACAGGGTGATCATTTACTTAGGCGTGGGGATCCTCGTCCTGGCCGGGCTTGTGGTCCTTGCCCGCCAGGTCTTCCGGAAACGCGACATCGAGGCGCACCTGATGCGTCAGGAGATTTACCTGAACGAACCCCTGGTGTACACCGACAATACCGCGGGCGCCCACGCCTGGTTGTGGGAATTCGGAAACGGGGACCAGAGCGCTTCTCCCGGTGGGACGTATCACTTTCACAAATCGGGCCGGTATATCGTACGCGTCACCATTGATGGGGACCTTCGGCAACAGTTCCCGGTGACCGTCCTGGACACGGTTGCGGTCATCCGGGATACCGCCATCCATATCACCGGTCCTTCCGTCGCGGCCGTGGGGGAACAGATCCGTCTTGAAGCCGATGGAGACGCGAATGATTATCAATGGGCTTTTGGAGAAACCGGGCGCGTCGACGCCGCCGGTCCGACAGTGTTCTACGCTTATCACCTGCCCGGGGAATACCGGGTCTCCTTACGGACCGACAAGTCCGTCATCCCGGTATACCATATCGTGACCGTGACGGAGCCCTATAAAGATCCGGGCGAGCTCCTTGAACCGGGAGAGGGGGAAATGAAGATCGAAAACGACTTCAGGGTACACCTGCAAGCCATCGCTTCCGGTCAGGACTTTAACACCAATTATTATTACCTGGTGCATCACTACCTATGTAACGGGGAAAAGACGTCCGTACAGGCTTCCGACGAAACAGGACAGAAGCGGTCCGATTTCTATTCCTATACCATAGGGCTGACGTTCACCCGGAATATCGTGATAGACCAGGTGACCCTGTCCATCGTGCCCCATACCCACTGCGCCAACCTGGTGACGGTGCAGCAGCACAGGACGGCGACCCATTGACAACGCCATTCACTAAACCTATGTATAAAGCATTGATCGTTCTTTGCCTGGCCGCTTATCTACCTGCCTCGGCCGGCCTTTTCGGCGGGCACCTGGTGCGCAGCCTGCCCGCCAATTTTGAAAACCCTACCCTCGAAACGGGTAGCGAAAGCAGCGGCCATACCTCGACCCCCTGGATCGTTTTTTCCGACCGTGTAGACAACTATACCTATACAAGCGCGGGCGGTACGCTGGTGTATAAAAAAACGGCCTACATGCAGCCCTTTTTCGTGTCCGACGTCAAGGGCAACTATGTCAAGCTCATCCAGTACGACCCCGGATTGCTCAACGGCCGGAGGATCAAGGACAAGTCCCGGGCTGTCAGCTTTGGATGGATTTCCCAGGACCGCCTCCTGTTGTGGCGCAAAGCGCTGGTCGATCCCCAGACCCTTTTTCCCGAAAAGGCCATTGGCGTGATCACCGGCCGGTCCCCCATTGCGCGGCCGGGGAATTTTTTCAGCAGCGATTCCATCCGCGTCTTTAGTTCCCCCGACCTCCAGGAGCAGGTGGACCGCGAGCTCCGGCTCCACCAGTTTGTGTATATCTACAAGAAGTCTGAGGATGGGAAAAAATACCTGGTGGGCCTGGCGCCACAACTGACCGCCGACAGCGCCAGGGAGGCAGTGCTGGGTTGGGTATCCACGGAAGTGGTTCACCCCTGGGGCAGCCGGCTGTATATGGGCATCGCCCGCGGAGGAGACGACGTCACCGATTCCACTGCGTCGGAATATGCCAACCGGGCCATGAACGTCGGCGGTCCCCGGGCGCCGTCCTACCCTTACGATCCCCTGTCTTTGCACAGCGATCCTACGCTTCGTTCCCTCCCCGTGATGCAACGGGCGGCGGATGGCTTTTTTACCTCCGGGGTGGCGGAAGACGTTTTTGACAAGTCCAAAGACGTGGTCATTAATATAAAGGGCACACGCATTACGTATCCCCAGTACCTCCGGCTCCGGAAACTGTCCGGCCAGGTTAACGTCCTTTTTGTCGTGGACGGGGGCAGCAGCATGCGGAATTATATGGCCGGGCTGACCAATACCATCCAGGGTTTTGAAGGGGTATTCCTGCAAAGACGGTTTGCCGGGTATAAATACCGGTACGGGGCGGTGGTCTATCGCAATCCGCAAGGCTGCGGGACCTCGGATCCCCTGGTCTCATTTCCGCTGAGCCCCAACTTCAGCAAGGTGGTCGACTTCCTGAACACCCAGGCGGTGGTGACCGGGCAGTGTACGGGTGGCCTTTACCAGCAACCCTTTTTCAAAGGCGTACAGGGCGCCCTCGACCTCCTGAAAGGACACGAGCTGGAAACCAACCTCATCATCCTTTGCGGGAGCGCCGGGGACGACCCGGCGGTCCCCTCCGCCGAAGGCTACGACCTCGTCCGCGGTTTGGTGATGACCGACGCCCGCCTGCTGGTACTCCAGGTATACAACAAGTTCGATGCGTCGTTTAATAATTTCGTCCTGCAGGGCAGGGACCTCCTGGAAAAGGCCGCCCAGATACAGGCGGAGCAGAAAAAACAACGCATGGTCCGGGGGGAGGGGTTGGCCGCCACCCAGCAGTTCAACACCGCGTATACCGATTCCATGTCTTATTACCTCAATTATCCCGAGGGCAGCCTGATCCCCGGGGCGGTGGTTTTTCCTGCCAGGGGCATGGTCAAGACCAACAAGGAAATGGACGCGGCCCTCAACCGTTTTGTCGGGGAGGTCGACCAGGACAATAAAGAAGTCATCCGTTCCCTCGACAGTGCCTTCCGGAAAGCGGGGCGGTTGCGGGAATTGATCAACCCGCCCGTGGAAGACGCCCTCCTTCGCCTGGATTCGGTGCCCTTGCAACCTTTTTTAGGAGAGGCGCTGCCCGACAATACCTTTAAGTTTTACCTCGACGTCAAGGCGCCTATGTCCCTGGCGACCAAAGGATCTCCCTGGCAGTACGCACTTCTGCTGAGCCAGGAGGAGATGTTGCAGTTGTCCGATCAGCTCTCCCGTCTGTCGGGGGATAACCTCGAACAAGACAAGGGGAGTTTCCGCCGTCAGCTTTTTCACGTCTATGTCAACACCGGCCGGAGCCTCTGGCACCACCGGTTTAGCCGGGGAGACATCAAAAGCATGCCCCTCGCCACCTACCTGGAGACCCTGTCCGGCATGCCGTTACAGGCCCCCTTTCTAAAAGGGCATACGGTCCGGGACATCCGGGGAGACCTGTCCACCGAGGAGTTCGAAACCCTGGTTCGCTACTTGAGGGCTTGTAACCAGGCACTTAAGGTGCAATTGCAGATGGACGACTTTTTCGTGGCCAACGGTATTCCTTACTATTACGTTCTTTACCAGGACTGGTCTATGGAGGGCGGAAGGAAGGGGCTTCCTGTGTTGCCGTCGGGGGCGGTGAAGAAAAAGAATGACGTCACCGCGGGGCATGAAGAGGATTACTACTAAAAAGGCCTAGTTTTTGCTATGTTGAAAGAATACCTCATTTAAAGCACCACTATGTTTAACTATGAAATCGGAGGGAATGAACGAAAGGTCGACGTGCACGAGGCATTTGCCGACATTTCTCCCAACAAAACACTTTTTATTCAGCAACTTACGGACAGGGAACCCCTTCGACCCGAGCTGACCGAGGGGTTAAAAACGGTCGAGGACGTGTTCGAACACTTCAAGCCCACCGTCCACGTGGATTACGAACGGGCCGATGGCAGTCCTAAGGGAGAAGTCCTTCATTTTCAGCAGTTATCTGATTTCGGTGTCAAGGCGATCGTTCAACAAAGCGACCACCTCCGCGACCTCAGCGTCGAGCGGGACACCTGCCTGACCATTGCCCGCCAGCTAAAGTCCAACAAGACCTTGAAGGCCATGCTGGAAAACCCCGAAACCAAAAAAGCCTTTGCATCCGCTCTTGCCAAACTGGCCGGGGAACTGGAAGCCAATATTTAAAAAGTAACCTATGACACCCGCAAATGAAAGGGGCGCCGCACCGGCCAAGCCCGCAGCGCTTACCCAGGATAAGGAGCTTACCCTCGAAGAAAGCCTGCAAAAACTGGTCAAGGCCGGTGGCTTTGACTTCCTCGAAGCCGTGATCGACGGCGTTCAAAACCTCAACCCGGACCGGAAGGCCCGCAAAAAGATTTTCCTCGAAGAAGAAGACAAACAATACGAGCGGAAAGCCCTGCTGAGAAAGATCCGGCTGTGGCAGGAGCTCGTGGAGTCTTCCGATTCCGTGGGCGCTATCCTGGAAAATGTCCAGGAGAGGACCGAGTCCGTGGATACGACCCTCAACAAAAATATCGGTATTGCCCTGGAGGCCACCAAAGACCTCGAACAGGCCTACCGTTCCCTCCACCTGTTTTACAAAAATACCGAGGCCGACAAGCTGAGCAACGTGGTCATTCTCAATGCATCCATGGACCAGTTGACCGACCTTGACAATCCCCGTTTTATCGAACACGTGGCGGACGAGCTCAAACAAAACTACGACCGTCTCGACCTCCGGGACAACTATTCCCTGCTCGTCATCCCCGGGTACCTCGGCTCCAACAAGGTCGTGGAACGCTGGGCCAAGATCGCCCATAATAATAAGGTGATGCTCGTGACGGACTTTGCCAACCTGGACCAGCCCGACGACGTCATCGACCTGTTCAGCACCGCCAACCTCACCGGGGGCGATGCCTATCGCTCCAACGTCATCATGACCTGCAACTGGCTGGTAGGTAGGGGGCGAGTGGAAGAGGCAGGGGAAAAAGACGCGCTTTATGTCCCAGGCTCTGCCGCTCTTGCGGGGAAAATGTACTACACCCTTATGTCCCAGGTGACCGCCGGTAAAAAACACGGCGGCATGAACGAAGCCGACGCCGTTCGCTTCGACCTCAAAAAAAGCGAGATCGCCCACCTCGAACGGATCGGTTTGGTCCCGATGGTGTACGAATATGGGAAGGTCATGGCGTTTTCGGCCAAAACCCTTTTCAGTGGTGATAACATCGGTTTGCAAACCTATTCCGTCGTGCGTGTGTTCGACTATGTGACCAAGGTGCTGTTCGACTTCCTCAACCGGAGGGCCTTCGAAAACTGGAATTCCAAAACCGAACAAAACCTGCGGAGCCAGATCGTGCAGTTCCTGGACAGCATCCAGGGTCCCGAACGGCTGATCGAACGTTTCCGGATCACCCGTTTCGAACGCGACGAAGTCGTAAAGGACCGGATCCATCTGGATATCAACATTACCCCGTACTTCCCCGCGAAAAGCTTTATCGTCAAACTGGACGGACATAAAGGAGAGGAGGACGCGACGGCGAGCTGGAATACGGAGTACGCGTTGCAGCCGAAATAGGGGTGCGGCCCCGCCCGCTGTTGGCGAGTGATCGGGTTCCCCTATCTTTAGGGGCATGAATAAGTTGCTGATACTGTATGGGGGACCGGTCGAAGAGGAAGGCACGAGGGCACTGGGCGGTCAATATGCAAGCGGCGCGGCGGAATCCGGCGCGGTCGTACGCACCCTGACGATCACCGACTTGAAATTCAGCCCCGTGGCCCCGCTGGGGGCACGGACGATGGACCTGGAGCAAGACCTTGCCGGAGCGTTGGAGCAGTTGCGATGGGCGGACCATGTTGCGTTTTTCTGCTCCGTGTCACAGGAGACGATACCATCCCGGCTAAAGGGATTTTTCGACCGGCTCTTTACACCGGAGAAGCTGTTTGGCGCGGAGAATGATTTCACGGGTAAGTCGGCGCGGATCGTATCGGTACTGGACAAGGCCGCGTGGGAATGGTGGCAGGAAACAAAACTCCCCGCTTATCATTCCATCAAACGCGTGGTGTTTGAACACCGCGGTTTCCGGCCGGTCCGGACGTCGACGGTGGGATACCTTCAGGCGCTCGATAATGAGTATGCGAAGAAATGGTTAGGAAAAATGACGGAATTTGGTCGTAAATTAATATAGGACTTTGGTATTATTCCTTACTTTTATCACAGTAAACGGCGCCATCTGCGCTTAGCTAACCTCTCTCCCCTCAAAATGATCCTCCGGATCCAATTTCCTCCTGTACGTATTTTTTTATTCACTTCATAAAAACTATGTTTTATGGCTTTCAAAGCAAGATTAAACATGGGCGGCAAGGAGTATGATGTCCTCAGCTGCAGCTATGCCCTGAACAGGGATGTGGACCCGAAAGGCAGACCCGCTTCGGGCGTTTATGGTGGCACCATCGACATCCAGGTCGAGTCTACCGAAGACACCTCCGTCGTGGAGGCTATGGTGAACAACCAGTACAAACCGGTTTCCGGTTCCGTTACCTTCAAAAAGAGCGAAGAAGACGCCAAAATGAAGGAGCTGAATTTCGACGACGCCTACATCGTCAAGTACAGCGAAGGCATCACCGCCAGCGGCAACGACCCGATGACGTACACGTTTACGATCAGCGCCCGCAAGGTCAAGCTGGGTAATGCCGAACACGTCAACGACTGGCCCGGTCAGAAATAATCCCTTACCTTAAAAACCTGTTCAATATGGCATTTAAAGCACAACTGACCATTGGGTCAAAGAAGTTCGACGTTCTCCAGGCCAGCTTTTCCCTGAATAGGGACGTGGACGCCAAAGGCCGCCCGTCCTCCGGTGTATACGGCGGTACCGTCAATATAGAAGTCGAATCCACCGAAGACACTTCGGTGATCGAAGGCATGGTCAACAGCCAGTTCAAACCCGTCAGCGGCAGCATCGTCTTTAAGAAGAGCGAGGAAGACGCCAAGATGAAAGAACTCCAGTTCGAGGACGCATACGTTATCCAGTACAACGAAGGTATCAATGTCGTGGGCAACTATCCCATGACGCTGAGCTTCGTGATCAGCGCCCGCAAGCTCAAAATGGGCAACGCGGAACACGTCAACGACTGGCCTAAATAAGTTTTTGGCTGACTACACCTATAAAGGGCGACCCCGGTTTTTGCCGGGGCGCCTTTTCTCCTGCACGCGTCTTCCTATGCAACGCAAACGATCCATACACCGTCAGGGCCCCGTCCACGCCCCCCTCACCAAGCGCGCGGCCGTCGCCCAGCCCACCGATCTGGAATACATCCATTTTTTCGACACCTGTGAGATCCACAAGGAACGCCTGCCGGAAATAGATAAGACCATCGACGGGAAAATCATCCCGGGGAAACCCCGCTACCAGAATATTTCAGCGCTCGTGGGGGGCGCCCCGGCGGCCGGCACGCCTTCGCTGTCGCTGTCTCCGCTGCCGATGTTTTCGCCGACGTCGCCGTCCACGGGCGGGCTTTCCGACCTGGGCTCCGGTGTGATCCACACGACCCCACCCTCATTCGATTCCCGGTGGTCGGCGCTCAATGAACCTTCGGGCTTTGGTTTTTCCAGCCTTGGTCTACCCGCGCTCACCCAGGGCCTGCCCGGTTTTGGCAAAAGCTTTAGCCTCCCTCCCTCGCCCTACAACACCAGCGGCCGCATCCCCTGGTATTTCATCGCCTGCGTCCACTACCGCGAATGCGGGTTTAGCTTCAAAAAACATTTGCACAACGGCGACCCCCTCACCGCCTATACGACCCATGTCCCCGCCAACCGGCCACAGGTAGGTCACCCGCCGCCCTTTACCTTTGAAGAGAGCGCGGTGGATGCCCTCAAACTAATGAAGTTCGACAAGATCGCCGGGTGGCCGCTCCCCGTCATCCTCCGCAAGCTGGAGGCCTACAACGGGTTTGGGTATACGTCTATCCACAAAATCCCGTCCCCGTATCTCTGGGGATATTCCAACCTCTACACCAAGGGACTGTATGTGTCCGATGGTAAATTCGACGACAACGCCGTGAGCAAGCAGATGGGAACAGCGGTAATCCTGAAGCGGATGGAAGAAAGAGGGCTGATCAGCATACCCAGATCATGAGAAAGCATCATCATATTATCCTTGTTTCTTCGGCGTTGCTCCTCGGACAAATCGCCTGCCAGGCGGTGACGCCGGAGGCGCGGCCTGAGGGCGCGGCCACAAGCGGCGCTACGGCTGCGCCCGCGTCCAGCGCAACTGCGGCTGCGCCGGGGGGCGCGCCAGCGTCTAGCGCCGTCTCCGCCCACTCCGCCCCCGACGAAACCCTCTTCCGCCAGGCCTTCCGCCACCTGCAGGCGGCCGTCGCCAGTAACGACACCGCGGCGATCCGCGGGCTGTTGCACTTCCCGCTGTTGACCTCCCCGCAATGGACAAACGACGACCTCCGCGACCGCAGCGCCGATACCTCGGGCGGCGTCATCCACGCCACTGACTTTTCGCGGCTGTATGGGTCGATCTTTCACCGGGACGTACGCCGCCTGTTGCCAAAGGCAGGTGAAAACAGCCTGGCGGAGATCGCGCCGGATACCAAGGAGGATTATTATAAAAGACTGGCCCGGCAGACCGATCCCGGGAGCCACCTGTACGAGCTGTACATGCAATACTCCGACGGTTATTTCGGGTTTGTCTTTGGACGGGTTGGGGGAACGTACAAGGTGATCAGCTATTACGCCAAATGGCCCGTAACATAAAAAAATTCCGACCATGGATACAAAAATGAATATAGACCTGAGCATAGAGGGAACCACCATAGCGCATTTCAACTCGTTTACCCTGAAACAGGCGTTTAACGAGCACCACTATTTCGAGCTCCGGTTTAACCATGACCAGATGGGCGAGCCGGGGATGATCACCCTGGAGGACTCCAAGGGATTTATGGGCAAGAACCTCACCATCCAGTTTGGAGTGGATGGGGGAGGGGCCCAGCAAACCTTTACGGGGAAGGTGACAAAAGTGGAGCTGGCGCAAAGCCACGGCTATCATGGGATCATCATCGTCAGTGGGTTTAGTCCGACCATCCTGATCGACCGCGGGCCCGATATGGGTTCTTACCTGGCCAAGGACCTGTCGACCATTGTCCGCCAGGCAACACAGGACGCGCCCTCCAACGACCTCCGGATCAGTTTGAATCCATCCAGGACCGGCCCCATCGACTACATCATCCAGTATAGGGAAAGCGACTTTGACTTTATCAACCGGCTTTCGGCCGAATACTTCGAATGGTTTTACTATGACGGTGTCCAGTTAAACTTTGGCAAACCTGCCCAGCAGGCGAACGATGTGCAGCTGACCTATGGCCGGGACCTGCACGCGTTGCAATACGCCATGCAGGTGGCGCCGCTGAAGTATAAAAAGTTTGCCTACCAGCCGTTGGAAGATCAGTTGCTGAGCTCGGAAAGCAACGCGCCGCAAGGAGGACAACCGGATTTGAGTTACGCCGTGCAGGCAAGCAACACGGTATACAGCAAGGTGTACAGCCAGCCCACCCCCATCCGCATCGATTCCAAGTCGGACATCGACAGCCATGTGCAAAACGAATCCAGCGCCCTGGTCAGCGACCTGCTCCGGATCAGCGGGGGCGGGAACAATCCCCTCGTCCAGTTGGGGGGAACGGTCAACGTGGACATGAGCGTCCGGCAGGATGCCGACTTTACCACCCAAAACCTGGGTCGCTTCCTGGTGACCACGGTCTTTCACCAGTTCGACGGGCTGGGCCACTATTACAACAGCTTTGAGGCCGTCGTGGCCGATACGCAGCACATCCCCGTGCGATCCTATCAAAAACCCGAGCCCGATCTACAGTTGGGCATCGTCCTGGACAACAACGACCCGAAAAACCAAGGCAGGGTAAAAGTAACCTTCAAGTGGGACTGCACCAGCAACGACCCGACCGAATGGTTGCGGGTGGCCAGCCCCAACGCCGGCAAGGGAGACGCCGGGAGTAACCGCGGATTTATGGTCGTCCCCGAAGTGGGCGACCAGGTCGTGATTGGTTTTGAAGAGGGCAACATCGCCCGGCCGGTTGTACTGGGTTGCGTCTATCACGGGAACAACGTAGACAGCAGCGGCTTCACCAACAGCAATACCAAGGCGATGACCTCCCGGAAAGGAAGCACCCTGACATTTAACGACGCTTCCCACGCGCTTAACCTTCAAACAACCGCCGCCAACACCCTTCAGATCCTGGAGCAACAAGGGGCCATGTCGCTCACGGCCGCCAAAAGCGTCCTTCACCAGTCGGGGAACAATACCATCCTTGTCCATAGCGAGGACAATTCCATTACCCTGACCGCCGACACGACGATCACGCTGACTTCCGGGAAGGGTTCCATCACGATTCACAAGGATGGCACCATCTCCATCAAGGGAGAAATCGTCACCGTCGAGGCCAAGAACAACCATATCAAAGGCGAGTCGAAGCTGGACGGGGGCAACGTATTCATAAATTAAACAGCGACGGATGCTTACGTTTGGGATCAAGAATACTGTAGACAAGCAATTGTTTTTCCGGGAGCCCTTTTCCCAGAAATACACCCTGACCATCCGCACCGACGTGATGGCGGGGTCGCTGCCTATTCAAACCGTCACCGAGATCCGGTGGGACCTGCGCGTACTGCGGGTGGAGGAAGAAGAGACGGAGATCGAGGTACTGACGTTGGATAACGAACTGATCGAGACCAACAACCCTTACTTACGCGACCTGGCCCGGATGAACCAGGCCTTTGCCCGCATGTACAGCGAGATCCGCGTCACCGTCGACCGGAGCGGCCAGGTGATCCGGGTGTTGAATGAAGAGGTGATCCGGAAAAAATGGGCGGCCACGAAGCGGGAAATGGAAGCCATCGACCAGCAATCGAACGCCATCCGCGGGATCGTTCAGATGAACGACGACATTTTTACAAGCCCGGAGAAGATCGTGGAAGCCGTCCAGCACAACGAGTTTTTCGACCTCTACTTCAACCAGGTATATGGCCGGCGGATACCCGGGGAGACGCCCCCCAAGACCAAATGGAATCAATTCCAACAGGTCAAGGTGGAATGGGGATATGACCTGGGCGCGGACACCCCGCTACCCGCGGCGGGGAATGTACACGCCGTTTCCGTGGACGTAAAAGGGTATCCCCTGACGCGTTTGGACAAGACGTGGATCAAAAAAGCCTATGGGGCTTTTCAGAATATAGACCTGGAGCGGCTTCAGCCCCGGTTGTCGGAACTGGGCAAATACGCGATCGAGCCAAAGACCGGAAGACTGAAGGAAGCTTACCTCCTGAAGGAGGAAGTGGCGGACCCGCAATTGGTTTTTTCAAAAATGGAATACACCCTGACGAGCCAAACCTAGTCCTATGGGAGCAAAAATTATCACGGAAAAAGACTTCTGGCAGTGCAGCGGCGGGAACATGCCCGCCCCTATGCAATCGACCCAGTTGGTCGCCAGGAAACAGGACGGCCATAAATATATTACGATCAACGACAAATCGACCCAGAGCTTTGTCGACTTTGCGTGTAAGAAACTGATGTGGCTGATGGCCCTGGTGGCCGCCGTCATTGCGGTGTGTGTGGTCGCCACCGGGGGGGCCGCCCTGATCGCCATCGGGGCCATCGCGGGTGCTGCCGGCGCCGTTTTTGGCGCCGTCGTCGGCAGCCTGATTTGCGGGCAAAAGGCCGCCATGGCACGGCATTGGATCGGGCAAAAAGACAACCTCAAAATCCTGGGGACGCCGACGGTGACGGGTGCGCATAAGATGGTTTGCAGTATCTTTAACGAGGAGATCACCTTTGCCCCGAACATCAAAAGCTGGTGGCAGGCCGTCGCCTTGGGCGCGGCCAATTTTATCGGGGGTGTTTTGCAAGGGGCGATGGTGGGCGCTGCCGTGGGTGGCGGCGCCGCACTGATACAGGGCGGCGTGGCTGCGCTCGCAGAAGGCGGTGTTTCGGGCTTGGGACGGGGCGCTTTACAGCTCGTAAAGTCGCTGCCCGGAAACGTCGTCGGCAATGTCGTCAGTTCCTGGGCCACCGGCATGGGGCTCGGGCTCCGCGGGCTCCTCGGTGCCCAGAATGTCGCCGCCACCTATGGTGAAACCGGGCAGGCCGGGGTAGGGGACTTCGCCTCGGGCGCCGTGAGCATGGAAACCGGTACCGTTCAGTCTGCCAAAAATGTGTTTACGGGGCAGGGTACCGCTTCGGACTACTTGGGTCTGGCGTTGTGGATGACGCCCATCCATGAATCGACAAAACCGAAAAGCGCTCCCGCGGAAGAGGGCGGTGGCGGCAAAGGCCAACCGGAAGGAGATAAGCCCTCGGAGGAAGAAGCACCGAAGACCGAGGGGCCGCAAGCCGAAACCCCGGCCGAGGGCAAGAACGGAGAAGCGTTTGAGGACAATAAGGAGCTGAATGATAAGCAAACCGGCGATGCCGGGGAAGCGGCCGTCATCGACAAGCTCAAGAAGGAAGGATACGACGAAATCCTGCAGATCCAGAACAACTCCGGGCACGGGGTGGACGTGATCGGCAGGAATTCAAAGACCGGGGACGTCAAGTGTATCGAGGTCAAGGCCAATACTTCCCAGCTCAGCGCAGACCAGGCGAAAGGCGGGGAATGGTACGTCAACGACCGGCTGAAAAAAGCCGCCAGCGGCGCTCCGTATTACAGGGTACCCCCCAACCCCGCGGACCTGCCCACCAACGCAAAGCTGGCCCAGCGATGGATACAGAATGCACCCAACGTGGATTACGAGGTGCACCGTGTCGACGTAGACCGGTCAAACGGGAACGTAGGGAATATAAAGGTGTCGCCCTGGGACGCGCCCAAGCCGGAAGGCGAGGGCACCGGCGGCGATGCGACGGGCGCGGGCGGCGACGCAACCGGCGATGCGGTGGAGGCGCCACAAGGCGCAGGTTCCGCCGGCGATCATTAAAAAAATAGAAAATGAACAGTACCGAACAAAAAGTAAGCGAAGTCACCCACGAGCTCGATGAATGGCTGAAGAAACCCAACGCGACGGATTTTTATTTTAACGAACCCGTAGCCGAGGTACGAAAGGTTCTGGAAGAGCCCAAGCTGCTCAAAAGCATTTTGGTCGACTTCATGTCCCTGAATACCTGGTACGGGTACCACTTCATATACAACGCCCTCGCCGGGGCAAAGGTGAACGGCGACCAAACGAACTTTGCCGGCAATGCCTACTACACCGCCGCGATCGCGGCCGTATTTGCGCAGGGCTATGCCGGGAATCCCCCCAAGATCCAGTTCACGGATATGACCTTCTGGCTGGCCGCTTGTCTGCACGCCCGGTGGTATGAGGAAAGCGGCCGCCTGATCCGCGCCATCGACCGGGAGCTGGGGACCAAATTCTTAAAAGGCGGGCTGAACTTTTCCAAAGCCGGCTGGTTTATCGTACAGGTCGCTAACAAAGGCTTCGGTCTAACCATCGACACGGCCAAATTCAACTACCCCAAGGATATGGGTGTATACCGGAATGTGCTGGACAACTGGGACACGGCCGACACGGAGATCGTCGACAAGATGGTTTCCACCCTTTGCGACTATCACCTGAGCCAGGCTTATTTCAACGAAGACAATTCCCCCGAGTTCAGCAACCTGGAGGAATATGTCTACGTCTATGAAGTCCTGGCCTGGCTGTCCGTCCGGGATAGGAAGGGGCTGCGCAATCCGGGCAACTATACACATCCCCTGATGCAGCTTGCCGTCAATAAGCTGCCGGACGCACCCCTGCCGTTTGCGAAAATGGAGCTGGGCGAGACGATATTGGGCCGCCTGAAGGAGGAGTTCCCGGCGGCGGCGCTTTAAACCTCCCTCGTGAAGTGGTGCGCGCTGATCACGTATTTTTTATTGAGATATAACCGGTGCGCATCCTTGCGATGATGCCCCGAGTCTAATTGCACGTTGGTCTTCCCCTCTGCTTTGGCAAGCGCGTGGATATAATCCAGGAGGGCACTCCCATATCCCTTGCCCCGGTAGGTGGGGAGGGTGCTCAGGTCGTCGATATAGATACCGGGTCCGGAGGACAGCTTGTGCATGTTCCGGAAGCCGGAAAACGCGGCGATCACTTCGGCGCCGTTTTCTTCGACAACGGCGCCGATCATACGAAACCCGTCTTCGGCCATCTGCGCCCGTACCTGGGCCAGGTAATGTTCGTGGCGGAGGTGGGGACGCAGGGCGTAGACGGCGGGCCAGGCGAGGAGGATGTCTTGGTCGGTGAGAAGGGGTCTTATCGTCATAATTTTTATTCGGGTTTCATCCGGGTGGATACGCCAATCCGGTTCCACGCGTTAATGGTGATGATCATCATGATGATGGCAGCGGTCCGCGCAGGGCCGAAGACGTCAACGGCGCGGGCATAGGTGTTGTCGGTAAGGCCTTCTTTGTGGATCAGGGTGATCTCCTCGGTCATCGCGAGAATAATGCGCTCTTCTTCGCTAAACTGCGGTGACTCGCGCCAAACGCTCATCAGGTAAATACGTTGTTCGGTTTCGCCGAGTTTGCGGGCGTCTGCCGTGTGCATATTGACGCAATAGGCGCAACCGTTGATCTGGGAGGCCCGGATCCGGATCATCTCTTTGTGCAAAGGGGAGACGTCTTTGACGGAGGCCACGTAGCTTTCGAGGGCCAGCATGGGCTTGTAGGCGGCGGGGTCGACTTCCTTGATCCTGATTCTTTCGTTCATGGTGTTTTTTTTCGCCCCCAAAACTACCGGTTCCTTGGTCTATCTTTATAGTCCAGATTTACTATTTCAAGTAGTCCAGCTATGTTGCCCTACGCTACACTGGTCCAGATCGACCGGAATGCCCCATTGCCCGTGTACAAACAAGTGGCCCACCGGCTGGTGAGCCTCATCCAGGAAGGACGTATCCAGCCGGGTGCCTTTTTGCCCGGTACCCGGGAGCTCGCGGCGCTGCTGACGCTGCACCGGAAAACGGTGGTCGCGGCGTATGAAGAGCTGGAGCGCCAGGACTGGATCAGAACGATCCCCCGCAAGGGCGTCCTGGTATCCCCGGACCTGCCGGAAGTCAAACCCCGGACCTTTCAGCCGGGGAAGGGGACGGGGGCCTATAAGGGTGGTACGGGGTTTGATTTTACCCACCAGGAAACGCAACCTCCTCCGCTCATCGCCTCTCCGCGGTTCCGGCTGGTGATCAATGATGGTTTCCCGGATGTACGGGAATCCCCCCTGGCCTTGCTCTTGAGGGAATGCCGGCGGGTCAGTCAAACGCGGGCCTATGCCCACCGCCTCATGTATGGAAGGCCCTCCGGTACGGATCACCTCCGGGAAGCCCTGGCTACCCACCTGTCCGCCTCCCGGGGGCTTGCCATCGGGCCGGAAAATGTACTGGTGACCCGGGGAGCCCAGATGAGCATTTACCTGGCGGCGGCCCTGCTCATCCGGCCGGGGGATAAGGTGATCGTAGGTACGACAAATTATCACTACGCCGACCTTTGTTTTGAACAACTGGGTGCCCAACTGGTCCGCGTCCCCGTTGACGAGCAAGGGATCGACGTACAGGCCGTTGCCGCCGTCTGCAAGCGCACCAGGATCCGGATGCTTTATGTTGTCCCGCACCACCACCATCCCACCACCGTCACCCTCAGCGCCGAGCGAAGGATGCACCTTCTGGAGCTGATCCGGGACCAAAACCTCGCCGTCATCGAAGACGACTACGACTATGACTTTCATTATGCATCGGGGCCTATCCTGCCGCTGGCCAGCGGGGATCACGGGGGCAATGTGTTGTATACCGGCTCGATGACCAAATCGCTGGCGCTGTCGATCCGGATCGGTTTCCTGGTGGCGCCCGCCGTTTTTGTAGAAGAAGCCGCGCGGTTTCGACGTCTCCTGGACCTCAGGGGAGACAACCTGGTAGAAGAAGCCCTGGCGGGGCTGATCGATAACGGCGACATCGACCGTCACCTCAAAAAGACGAATAAGCTATTTAAGGAGCGCAGGGATGTGTTTTGCGACCTGCTCACCGGGCAACTGGGCGGCCTGGTCGACTTCAAAAAACCGGACGGGGGAATGGCCGTCTGGGCGCGGTTCCCCAAAAGGTTTTCGATACCGCGTCTGTCCGCCCGGGCGGGGGAACTGGGGTTGCTCATAGGAGATGGGTCGGCCTATCGTACGGTAGGTTCCGCCGAAAATGGCATTCGGATGGGGTTTGCGTCGCTGACGACCACAGAGATCCGGGAGGCCATTCGCCTCCTTAAACGGGCCGCCGAGGCTTAGTGCGTCAACGCCATCCCCACCGTGTCCTCCACGGTCCACTCCAGGGTGTTGCGGTCCACACGGAAAATATTCCGTGTCAGCAACCGGTCTCCCTTTTTGAAGTACTCGTGTACGAGGATCTTCATGTTGGCGATGTTGTCGACGTCATGCTCCGGGCAGATAAAGACCTGGTTTTTGGCAGGAATGCTGACCATGACGTTGTCGTTGAGCTCCCCGCAGACCCACTCCCATACGTGCGGCAGGCAGATGGATGCAGACTCGTGGTACCCCCCGGACATCAGGGCGTACCCTCCGAAATGGGCTCTCCCCAGTTCGAAGTTGACATCCCGGTCCAGGTTTCTGGCCGCCAGCGTGTGCAAGGTTTCCACCGTCATGCCCTTGGGCAGGTCTTTTTGCAAGAGGAACTCATAGCGATCGTTCTTTTCCACAGCATAAAAAATGCACAGGTCATCCAGCCAGAACTGGAACACCGGCATATTCTCGCCTTGGAAGAGTTGTTTGACCGAATCGCGGCAGTTGTCCCGGGTAAAAGGGTAAGTCACTTTGATCCACGGGAGGACGTCGTTTTTGGCTTCCTGGAAGAAGCGCTGATGTCCAGGGTGCTGGACATCACGGTTGTCAATACCGTCTTTGGTAAATAGTTTCTTAAGGAACATGTTTTCAAGGGATATGGATACAACCAAATATACATTTTAAGGGGGGGCTCTCCAAATATTCGCCTAACAATTTTTTAATGCGTCATTTCCTGCCCTTCCGGCTAGTTTTGCAGGATCACCGATGATCACCGCTGTAGATGTCGACTGACTGCAACATTGCCCGGCAGGAGCAACAATTCACACAATTGTTCAGGGAATACGCTCCCCGGATCTTCTATTATTTTAAAAAACATGTCCGCCGGGAAGACGTGGCGGAAGACCTGGTACAGGAAGTATTCGCCAGTATCTGGCGAAGAAAAGACAGCTTGCTGGTGGACGACATCCTGCCTGCGGGGATCGGCGCCTATCTTTTTGTGGCCACCCGGAATCATTTATACAATTACCTCGAAAAGTCGGTCAGGGACAAGAAAGCCCCCGGTGCCGACACCGCGTATACCCACGTCGAAGAATATTTGTCCGAAAGACAAAAGAAGGAGCACTACCGGATTATCCTCGATACACTCAGCCCCCAGCGGCGCCAGGCCTTTCAACTGAGCCGCGACTACAACCTGTCCTACCAGGAGATTGCCGACCAGATGGGCATTGCGCCCCGGACGGTAGAAAAACACATCTCCGCTGCCCTCCAGACCCTGCGCACCCGTATGGTGGAATGGATCCTCCTGGTGGTGTTGTTCATAAATTGGTAACATAACCCATTACGGGTAGCCGCCTGGTATACTGTACTTCTCTCTTGTATGGATATACTGGAAGCAAAGGTCATCGTTCAAAAGGTTCTGGAAGGCAACGCAACGCACGGAGAAATCGCCGGGTTGCGCGCATTTATCGAAGGGCAACCCGATAAGGACGCCCTGGTGGCCACCCTTTTTCCTGCCGGGGAATTCTGGGACCAGGAAGAAAAGGCGCTGCCCGGAGGGGTGGAGCAAAGGGTATTAAAGGCGATCCTGCATCCGCAGGCGCCGGTCGTCCCCTTGCGCAGAAGATGGTTTTCCGGCAGGCGCCTGGCCGCCGCTGGCGCGGCTGCTGCCCTCGTGGCCGCTTGTTTTTTTCTATATAAGGCGAACACCGGAGGCCACCCCACAGCGATGTTGTACGATTCGGTCGCCGTCGGCGAAGGACATTTTGAAAACATCGTGCTTGGCGACGGGACACATCTCACCCTCAACGGCGGCAGTATCCTGCGCTGGCTTAAAACAAACAACAGGGAGGTATACCTCGACGGCGAAGCTTTTTTTGACGTCGCCAGGGACAGCCTCCGGCCTTTTGTCATTCATTCACCCTCCTTCACCACCACCGTGCTGGGCACGTCCTTTGACATCCGCTCCCGTAGCCGCGAAGCCATTTCCAGGGTGGCCGTTGCTACGGGTAAAATCAGGATCGACGCAGGCGGCCAGCGATCATTCGCCACGCCCGGACAACAGGTCAGCCTGATCAGGGACAGCCTTCGAAAATCAACCGTCGATATTGCCTCCATCGGATCCTGGAAAGAACACCGGTTTTACTATGACCGTGCAAGCCTGAAAGACATCTTAGGCGACCTGGAAACGGTGTATGGCCTTCATTTCAACATCATCGATCCGGACGTACTGTCCTGTACATATAGTACTACGTTCAAAAACGTATCCCCCGACGACATCCTCGAAACGTTGACGCTTATGGGACGAGTGCATTTCACCAAAAAAGATGACCGTATCGAAGTGACGGGCAAGGCCTGTCGATAGACATTGTAAACATTAAAACCATATTGCCCATGCGCGGCATTGTTCCGTTTGTTGCCGGTCTGTTCTTATGGACCTTATCCACCTTTTTGCCCACCTTCAGCCAGGCGCAGGATATGCACGTACCCCTGGTGACCCTCTCGGCCAAAGGACGGTCGTTAAAAGATATTTTCAGGGAAATAGAGCAGAAAACCGGTTGGACCATCAATTACCAGGATAACGTGTTGGATGTGTCCAGGAAAGTGGATATCCAGGTGACCGACGTTTCGTTGACCACGGTCATGCGTCAGTTGTTGGCGGGCAGCCAGGCGGATTTTGTGATCAAGGGGGACATGATCGTCATCATCGCTAAAAAGGAGGGCGCCCCCCAAAAAACTATTTTAAAAGGCCGCGTCGTGGATTTTGAAACGGCACAGCCCCTGCCTGGCGCCACCGTGAGCATCCTGGAGACCGGGGAGACCGTCGCCTCTAACGAAGACGGTTACTACGTGTTCAATCATTTGCAGGAGGGGAAGGTAACCTTGGTCGTCAGCTATAGCGGCTATCAAAAGACGATACTCCCGAACGTAAGGCTTACGGGCGGCCGTACGGAAACAGAAGACGTCAAAATGCCCGCCGGTAAAGTACTCACCGAGGTCGTGGTGAAGGCCGGTGTCCGGCATTTGCGGGCGGTCACCCACACCACGGAAAAGGACCTGATCGGCGAGATCCGCAATGCCACCGGATCGGTTTCGGGTATATCGAGCGAGCTGATCAGTAAAACGGCCGACCGCAATGCGGCCGAGGTCGTCAAAAAGATCGCCGGGGTAACGGTCGTGGACGACCGGTTTATTATCGTCCGGGGAATGAACGAGCGCTACAACCTGACGTACCTGAACGGCAACGTGGCTCCTTCCACCGAGCTTTACGACAAGGCCTTTGCCTACGACCTCCTGCCCAGCAGCGTGATCGATAGAATTCTCGTGTACAAGTCCCCGGTAGCCGACATGGTGGCGGATTACGCGGGAGCCGCCATCAAGGTGTATACCAAAAACGCCATGCCCGTGAGACACCTCGACATCGGTGTACAGGTGGCGCACCGGCCGGGTTCCACCCTCAGCGAAGTAAACAGCTACACCGGTGGTAAATATGACTTCCTGGGATTTGACGACGGTAGCAGGAAGCTGCCATCCTGGTCCCCCAGCTATTTTCAATCCAACAAACAGGCAGCCGTCGATCAGCAAACGATGGTCAAAGGATTCTCTCCCATTCTGGATGACGGGCAGAAACAAAGCGCACCGGACATGCAGGTGTACCTCAACTATTACAATGCCTGGCGTTTGGGAGGGCAGCGCCGTCTATACGACCTGACCTCGATAACCTATGGACATGAGACCCGTTTCTACGATATACACCGCCAGACCGGCAATACTTATGCGTACGGTCTGGCACCGGTATTTGGCATCGCCGCCGCCGATGCCCTGGGCGCCAACAACCAGCTCATGCAGAGCTGGCAGACCACGGAGATCGGCAAAATCAACGCGCTGGAGAACCTCACCCTGAAATGGAACCCCCGGAACAGCCTGGAGCTGCAAAACTTTTTTATCAACGAAGGCCGGGTGATCACCACGGTAAACGATGTCCATGACAACATCTTACCCCAGATAGACTCCGGGTACGGCGCTCCCGAGCAGCACACGATCAACCTGTCGTTCCAGCAGCGGCTGTTGTATTTCGGCAACCTCACCGGCGAGCACTTCCTCCGTAAGGACAGCGCGCAGACGCTCCAATGGAATATAGGCTATACGTATAGCGGGCAAAACGTCCCGGACCAGCGCAATTCCACCTTTTATACGGGGCAATACCCCAACCAGATACAGGGGGAACCATCCGGGCTGGGGTTTATAACTGCGGGAACGAACACCGGCGTTTTGGCGGACGGCAACCAGGGAATGATCTCCCGGACGTTTATCAAGCTAAAGGAGAATGTCTACAATGCTTCCCTGGATTATACGCTGCGTCTGCACCACGATTTTTCTCTGAAAGCAGGTACCTATCAGCTGTTCAAGTTACGGGAAGTCGGCCGCCGCATTTTCCTCGTCAACCGGGGTGGTTTGCAGCCGGGAGAGACACTGGCTCCGCCGGGCAGCGAGCAAGCCTACAATGGATGGCCGGAGGGATACGGCAGTAACAATCCGAACCTCATTTTTTTCCGGCAGCAGTACCTGAATACCATCTGGAACCCCGCCAATTTCCCAAATGATGGCAGCGGGCTGGGCATCTATGACGTCACCAACGTGACGGACAGCTATGTAGCCAGCGAACAAAACAACGCCGGTTACCTGATGGGGGACTGGAACCCGCTGGGGAAGCCCATTACCCTGAACGCAGGCATTCGCGTGGAGTACGATCGCCAGCGGCTGGCCGGCGGTTCCGACAACGGTATGGGCGCCAACATCGTCCCTATATTGACCGACCATAAAAAAACAGAGGTGCTCCCCTCCGTCAACCTCACCTGGCGACCCGACACCCGGTGGGTGCTGCGGGCAGGGTATGGGCGCACGGTGAACCGGCCGGAATTCCGGGAGCTGACACCTTACATCGACCACGACTATCAAAACAACGAGGACATTACCGGAAACCCGGGCCTGGTCAGCGCGACCATCGACAACTACGATGCACGGGTGGAGTTCTACCCCCGCAGCGCCGCCCAAAACGAAGTGTTGAATGCGGGTGTCTTTTATAAAAATCTCCAGGACCCCATAGAACGGTTACGCATTTCCCGCAACGGCCTGACCGATCCCGGTAGCGTTACCCAGATCACCTATGACAATGCCGCCAGCGCCCGAATCTATGGGGTGGAGGCGGAGGTCAAAAAGAACCTTTTCAAAAACGTTTCTCTCCTCGTCAATGGGGCGCTTATCAAAAGCACCACCGTTCAGCGCGTCCTGGACATAAACGGGTATGTACGCGATACCGCTGTCAGCGTCCAGGGACGGCCCCTCCAGGGACAATCTCCCTATGTGTTCAATGCGGGCCTGTTCTATGAGAACCCGGGATGGGGAACCAAGATCGGCCTTACCTATAACGTCAGCGGTCCCCGCATTTATGCCAAGTCGGTGGCCAACCCCCATTCCAATCAACAAGTCGCTGGAGCCGACTCCAGTAATTTTCTGAGCATTCGCCCCGACCTCCTGGAACTGGCCCGCCACCTGGTCGATCTGTCCGTGAGCCAACGCATCGTCAAATCCCTGGTCCTGAAGTTGAGCATACAGAATATCCTGGCGCAACCCTTCCGGATCGCGGAAGACTACAACTACAATGAAAAGTATGTGAAAGAGCAGCCCGTAGGCATCAAGGGCGGTGTCACCAACGGCAACCTCGATCCGAACAAGATTTATTATTACTACAAGGGCGACGACCTCTTCAGCAAGTATAATCCAGGCCGCTATTACCTTCTTCAGTTGACCTACGCCTTTTAAAAAGACCTTCCATGCAAAGAATAGTCAGACTATCGATATTATTTTTATTACTCTCCGCCTGCCGGAAGACGGTGCAGCCGGACAGTACCAGTGATGACGCCCTGATTAGTTTTATTTGTACCTCGCCCCAATTGATCAACGACATGTCGACCGGCATCCCGTCCTATGTCGTGATCGATTCGTCGGCAACGACGAACATAAAGAGCGGACCGGGTTTTGCCAAGGGCTCCCAGTATACGTACCCTACCACGGCGTATAACCAGACGCAAAGCATCCCCTGGATTTATTACATGCACCTCCATCCCGGCGCACACACCTTTACCCTACTGGATACCGGTCTTCGCCCCCGGGTACACGACACCCTGAACCTACCCGCCAATGCGCCCACCAGCGTGTACTATACGGACAGCCTGGGTTATTTCCGGTCGCTGGTCCTGCGCGATTCGTTTAATACCCAGGACGGCCAGGTCAATGTCCGGTTTATCGACCTCAGCCCGGACGCCGGTCGGATATTTTTTTCTATCGATGAAAAACCGGCGTCGGTGCAGGGTTTTGATACGACCTACGCCTATGGGCACAACAGCGCCTTTATCAATTATCCCAACCCGGTCAGCGACTCCCTTCGCATCAACTTTTACCAGGCGGGTGATTCCGTCGACGTCATCGCCCGTCTTTTTCTGCAGGCCGATCCCGGCCATGCGTATACGTTTGCGCTGCAAGGGTATGTCAACACGTCCCCCGGATACACGGATCCCCTCACCGGCAACTATGAAACCCCGACCGGCGGCCTTTCCGTATTGGTCTATAAAAATTATTAGAGCAGATGAAACCATTTATTATAACCTTTGCGGCGTTTTGCCTGATCATAACGGCCTGTCACAAGGTAGATCAGCACTATGATCTCGTCAACAATCAACCCTGGGTGACGACCAGCGGCACCACCTTTTATGTGGGCGATACGATGACGATGCAAGGAAAGATGTTCCTGGACAAGGGGGGGTACATCCGTGTAGACACCGTCAGTCCTGTGTTTGTATCGAAGATAAAAGTGCCCGGCCCTACGGCTGACTCTCTCGACCAGGTCCGTTTCCTCATCACCAAGAATATGGGCATCGGTAAAAACATCCCTGTGACAGTGACGGCCAACGGGATCACCATCCAGGCCCCGGCCATCACCATCCACGCCTTCTCCGGATTGCTGGAGCGTACGGATACCACTCTTTGGGTCGACCAGGTGGCCTCCTGGCAGCCCACCAACCCGGCTGACTATCAAACGCAGTCGGCGCCATTGATCATGGGGGCAAGCGTGGATGCCGCAGGGGACGTCTACTTCGACAATCCCCTGGGCATATTTGCCATCAAGGGGGGGGCTGCACAGGCGGTCATACAGGGAGGTACGCAGCTATCGGATGCCTCCGGCAGCTTTACGATCCGCCACATACTGGGTAGCGCCATCTCTTATGACGGGCAGACGCTGGGCTTTTCCGCCGAAGTAAAAGACAATACCGACACGGCGGGCAACTATGTATTCCGGTTCTGTACGATGAATCTAAATACGCATACCGTAACCACCCTCAACCGGACCCTGGAGCCCATGGCCGCGCCCGCCCACCTCGCCGGACCAGGTCCCTTCGAGGGCGCGGCCGCGTCGGTGAACATGGTGGCATTGTTTGTAAGCGCCGACTACAACGGCAACTGGTATTTTACCAATGGGTACGCGGTACCGGACACCCTCTTTCCGATGAGTTCGTGGTATACCAACTTTGTCGTCACCCGCTTCTCCCTCGAAGGCAGTCAAAATGTCTTGGACAACGTCTGCCGGTTGGGGACAGATGGAAAGCTCAAATCCCTCTTTAGCTACAAACCCCCTTCCAATCTTTCATCAAACCCTCCACTCTTCAATGCCCCCGGCTATCCGGTTGCGGATATCACGGAGACGCTTATTTCCCCGGACGGGAGTACGGCCGTCGTTCACAACAAAGCCGCCAGTGACGCGACCTATTCTGTCAATGTAGCGGTGTATGACTTAAACCTGCAGGTAGCCCTAAGCTCGCCCCCTGCGGAGGCCCAATACCGGTTTATATCGTATGACACCAGTCTGGCGACAGGGGCGGGGTCGACACCGATCACCATTCCGGTTTACTTTAATTTCTATGGTAATGCCCCGCACACCACCTTCTACCTACCCAACGGCAACCTCCTTTGGGCCGGCAGCCCCTCCGTGATCGCTTACAATATCCTGAACGAAACCTGCTTTTGCTATGCCGGTACGGAGCAAGGGCTGCTGTCCGGTGTTCCCGCTGCACAGGACAATCTGACCGGAAGGGCCAAATTTGTCAACTTTGCGCAGGTGGGCGCCACCTATTTCTGCGGGATGGACAGCCGGGGCGCGCTTTATTACTTCACGGCACCGGGGAATTCCTACGGGAGCGCGGTGACGAGCGGGCCGCTGACTTTTTATAAGTTATACTCAAAGCCATAACCCTATTGTATGCACAAAAAAGTGTTGCTTTTTGCCTGGACCTTGTTGTGCTTGTTACAGGTGGAACCTGGGATCGGACAAAGCGCAAAGCCGGTGAATGATGAATGTACCGGGGCGATCAATATCCCTACCAACGGATCGACATCCGATTCGCTGTACACCCTTTTCAGGGCGACTTTATCCATGACCCCCTGTACCGGCACCGCCGCCCGGGATATCTGGTTCAAATTTACGGCGACCAGCACCCTGCATAAAATATGGACGCAAGCAACCGACAGCCTTCCCGTTGTTGTACAGGTTTTCCAGGGCAGTTGCGGCAGCCTCACCTCCCTGATCTGCGACAACCATGCTAACGGAGAGGCAGAGGTGGCACATCTGACGGTAGGGGATACTTATTATTACCGCGTATATCTTGCCGGGGGGAATATCGCACAGCCCGATATCAAAACCTTTGTGATGACCGAGACCCCTTCCCCCAATGACGAAGTCACGGAAGCCAAGTCGATCAAAACGGATACCCTCTATCACGCATCATTGTATGGCTCGACCCAATCCCTTCCTTCCTGCAACAACACCGGCAGCCTGGCGGATGATATCTGGTTTTCCTTTGTTCCTAAGACCAAAGAGGCACGTGTCGTGCTGACCCCTCCCGCTGCCGGCAATTATGTCTTCCAGGTTTTCAGTGGTACGCCCGGAAATCTGACTTCGCTGGCCTGCGTCGCAGATACCTCCTCCCTCATAACCGGTCTTACCCCGGGCAGCACCTACTATATCCGGGTATATGCCAGCGTAAGCTATGCTATACCCTACTATTATCCATTTGGGCTGGAGGTCAAATCTATTTTGCCACCCGTGAATGACGAATGTACCGGAGCAATCAGCATCTCTACCGGTGGAACGTCCTATGATTCGCTGCATACCCTTGAGGGGGCTACCTTGTCCATGCCGGCCTGCACCGGCACCGCTGCCAGCGATATCTGGTTTACATTTACGGCGACCGGCACCCGGCATAAAATATGGGCGACAGCCACCGACAGCCTTCCGGTCGTGGTACAGGTCTTCCAGGGCAGTTGCGGCAGCCTCACCTCGCTGGCCTGTGATAGCCATGCCAACGGAGAAGTAGAGCTGTCCAGCCTGACGGTAGGAACCAGGTATTATTACCGCGTATATCTTGCCGGGGGTAATACAGCGATGCCCGATATAAAAACCTATGTAACGGCCGTGGCCCCTCCCTCCAATGACGAGGCCACAGGCGCTAAGGCGATCAAGACCGATACCCTCTATCATTTTACATTGGCCGGTGCGACCCAATCCCAGCCTCCCTGCGCCGATTACGGCAACCTGGCGGATGATATTTGGTATTCCTTTGTGCCTACAACCAACACCGCAAAAATCATTCTGACGCCGCCTACCTCTGTTCCCGCCTATTATGTTTTCCAGGTTTTTAGCGGTACACCTGGCAGCCTGACCTCGCTGGCCTGCATAGCAGATACCTCCCTCAAAGGGGCGGATAGTACTATTCTATCCGGTCTTACACCAGGCAGCGCCTACTATATCCGGGTATATAACAGCCTGGACAATGGTTCCGTCCTCACGCCATTTGGCCTGGAGGTCAAACCTATTGTGCCGCCGGTGAATGATGAGTGTACGGGTGCGATCAACATCCCTCCTGGCGGATCGACGTATGATTCGCTGTATACCCTGGCCGGGGCTACCCTGTCCATGCCGGCCTGCACCGGCTCTGCCGCCCGGGATGTCTGGTTTAAATTTACGGCGACCACCAGCACCCTGCATAAAATAGGGGTGCAAGCCACCGACAGCCTCCCGGTCGTGGTACAGGTCTTCCAGGGCAGTTGCGGCAACCTCACCTCCCTGTCTTGCAACAGCTATCCAAACGGCCAGGTAGAATTGAAAAACCTGACGGCAGGGGCTACCTACTATTACCGGGTATATCTCGCCGGAGGCAATACCGCGGAGACCAATATCAAAACCACCGTGTCGTCCATGGCCCTTGCCACCAATGACGAGGTCACGGGGGCCAGGGCGATCAAAACCGATACCCTCTATCGCTCGTCATTGCTGGGTGCGACCCAATCCATGTCCCCCTGCTATAGCACCGGCAACCTGGCCGATGATATCTGGTTCTCCTTTGTTCCTACCACCAACAGGACACGGATCATTCTAACCCCTTCCACCTTAGGCACTGCCCAGTATGTCTTTCAGGTTTTCAGCGGAACCCCTGGCAACCTGACGTCGCTGGCCTGCGTGGCGGATACCTCCTTCAGGCTGGCGGATAGCGTAATTTTTCACAACCTGACCATAGGCAGCACCTATTATATCCGGGTATATAACAGCATTGACTTTGGCTCAGCCCTCTATCCATTCGGGCTGGAGGTGAAAGCGATGGTGTCCCCAGTGAATGACGAGTGTACCGGGGCAATCAACATCCCTGCGAACAATACCGTCAACGATTCGCTGTACACCCTTGCAGGGGCTACCCTGTCCATGCCCGCCTGTACGAGCACGGCTTACAGCGATATCTGGTTCAAGTTCACGGCAACCGCTACGCGGCATATCGTACATGCCGTTGCGTCAAACAGCCATCCCACGGTAGTCCAGGTATTTAAAGGAAGCTGTGGCAGCCTTACGTCCCTGTACTGCTTCAACTACTCTAACGGAGACGCCAACCTGGTGAACCTTGTCCCCGGCACGACTTACTATTATAGAGTTTATCTGGCAGGAGGGGATTCCACGGAGACCTTCATCAATACCAGCGTAACGACCCCCGGGTCGGCCCCCTCCAATGACGAGGTCACCGGCGCGAAATCCCTCGTCATCGACAGCACGTACAGCCTTGTACTGGGGGCTGCCACGCAATCGATGCCTCCCTGCAATAATAGCGGGAATGAGGCCGACGATGTATGGTATTCCTTCGTAGCGACGGCTAACACCCTTGGTATCGCACTGGTGCCCAATAACGCATCGTTTGACTATGCCTTCCAGGTATTCAGCGGAACACCGGGTCAGCTGACGTCCCTGCTTTGTTTCGAGAATCCGGGAACGGAAAATGCCACGATCGGCGGCCTTACGACGGGCCAGACATACTATATGCGGGTGTACAATAATGATGGACTTTCTTCTAATTTATTTGGCTTTTCGTTAAAGATCCTGAGCGATGTGGGGACGGTGGTGGCCTCCATGCCGGATGCCGCCGCCTCCGACAGCGCGGTTTCTGTGCCGGGTACAACCGCTTTCGTATATCCCAACCCGGCACATGATTATATATATGTCAAAAGGACGGGCACGGGTATGCCGGTTTTCTCCATTGTGGATATGACAGGAAGGACGTATCTGACAGGAAGGTTGTTGAACCCGGTCATCAATATCAGCCGGCTTCCGACGGGTTGTTATGTGCTGGTGATCCGGGATATGGACATGGTGCGGAAGAGCATACTCTTTATTAAAGAATAGAACGCCCTTTTAACCCCTGTTTCCGCATGGCATTGACGTCGACCGAATACACCCCAAACTCTTCTATCACCTTGCCTGTGAACACATAAAACCCATTACCTTGAAACGGAAACCGCGCCAACGAAGCGGGGAAGTGCACCGTATCCACCCAATCCCCCCGTTTGTCGAAAAACGTCCCGAACATCATGGACTCGCCTTTTTGGGTTCGGGCCTGTTTGGTGATGACGAGATAGCCGATCATGGTCACCGTTTGGCCAAGGCAAGCCGGCAGATCGGAGGTCGTCTTGAATGCCTCCAGATCGACATCGGCCAATGCCCATACATTCGTCAACGGGAACCCCAGCAGTTCCATCTCGTCGTATGCATCATCCAGCGGATGCTCCGCCAGATCCGGCAACTGCCAGCGTGCGGGCTGCTCCCGGAAGAGCGCGACGCCTGCGGGCTGGCGTTGCTTTTTTTTGTACAAAAAAGTGGCCTCCCACAGCAATTCCTTTTTCCTCTTCCCAGTAAACCGCAGGGCCCCGATGCGGATCAGCAGGTTCATTTGCTCGGGGGTGATGGCGACGCGGTCGACCAGGTCGCCGACGTCGGTAAAAATGCCGTTGTGGGCACGCTCGGCGAGCAGCGTTTTCACGAGCTTCTCTTCCAAACCCTGGACGTGGTTAAAGCCCGTAATGACCGTGGACCCCTTGATTGATGTCTCGTACGACCCCTCGTTGACGCAGGGCGGCAACACTGTCGCGCCCGTCCCTTTCAGCTCGTGGAAATACACCTCCGTCCGGTAGAACCCGCCGAAGTTGTTGATGACCGCCACCATAAACTCCATCGGGTAATAGGTTTTCAGGTACAGGCTTTGATAGCTTTCCACCGCGAAGCTCGCGGAGTGCGCCTTGCTAAAGGAAAAACCGGCAAAGGATTCCATTTGCCGCCAGACCTCGGCGCTCAGCGCCTCCTCATATCCTTTGGCCTTGCAACCTTCAAAGAACCGGTCCCGGATGGCCCGGAAGCGGTCGTTCCCCCGGTACTTCCCGCTCATGGCGCGCCTCAGCACATCGGCCTCTCCCAGGTCGAGACCCGCGAAATAGTGCGCTACCTTGATCACATCTTCCTGGTATACCATCACGCCAAAGGTTTCCTTTAGCAACTCTTCTAGTTTTGGATGGAGGTACTCGATCGCAGCAGGATGATGAAACCGGTGGATGTATTGTCGCATCATCCCCGACTGGGCGACTCCCGGCCGGATAATCGAGCTCGCCGCTACCAGCGTCAGGTAGTCATCGCAGCGCAGCTTTTGCAGCAACTGTCGCATCCCCGGGCTCTCGATATAAAAACACCCGATGCTGTCGGCTTTTCTGATGCGCGCGGCGACCAGGGGGTCATGCTTGAACGTCTCCACGTCGTGTATGTCGATGGACACCCCTTTGTTTTGCCGTACCAGTTCAATACAATCTTTGATGTGCCCCAGCCCGCGCTGGCTCAGGAGGTCCAGCTTGAAAAGGTTGATTTTTTCCGCGAGAAAAAGGTCGATTTGCGCCGCCGGCAATCCTTTGGGCGGCAACTCCACCACCGTGTAGGTATACATTGGTTTTTCGCTGATCAGCATCCCGCCCGGGTGCACCGAGCCGTGGTTGGGGAAATTGATCATCCGCTCGCTGTAGTGCTGTATCCCCCGCTGGTAGCGGTCTTCCTTTAGCGGTGCCTTCGGGCTGTCGACCAGGGCGTCGATTTCCGGTTTCGGCAGGCCGCACACCTTCCCCAGCTCCCGGATCGTTGCGTTTCGCTGAAACGTGCTGAACATCCCGAGAAGTGCCACGCGTTCGGACCCATATTTTGTAAAGACATACTGCATCACCTCGTCCCTGTCCTTCCAGGAAAAATCGATGTCAAAGTCGGGTGGCGAGCTTCGCTTTGGGTTCAAAAAGCGTTCGAAATACAGGTTCAGCTCCATCGGATCCACGTCGGTGATCTGGAGACAATAGGCCACGATGGAATTGGCCCCGCTTCCCCGGCCCACATAGTAAAAGCCCCGGCTTTGCGCATACCGGATGACGTCCCAGGTGATCAGGAAAAAGGCGTTAAAGCCCATCTGGTCGATGATGCCAAGCTCCTTTTCCACGCGCTCCAGCGCGTCCGCCCGTGCTTCGTAGCGGTAGCGGAAACCCTCCAGGGCCTTTTGTCTTAACAGTTTTCTGTCCTCCTTCTTGCTCCCGGTATAGGTTTGCAGTGTCTTATCCGTGCTGAAATCCAGGGACAGGTCGCAGGTGTCCATGACCTCTTTCGTCCGGGTGATCAGGGTGGGGTGGTGGGCGAAGACAGCTGTGAGCTGTTCTTGTGTATGGAAAAATTCATCCGCCGCAGCTATATCCTCCGGTTGTTGCCTGGTCAGGAGGGTATTTTTATCGATCGCCCTGAGCAGGCGGTGCAACCGGTAGGATTCGTTTTTCTGGTTCCGGTCCCGGCTGTTGTCGTCTGCCGGCGGCGCCTGGAAGGACACGGGGTTGCGGATGACGAATTTTCCGCCGGTCGTGTTTTTGCCGTAGAGTTTGTTGACCTCGGAGGGGCGGACACCGATCAGCTCGTGTTCGTCCAGGTCGCCCGGCCGCAGCGCCCCGGGGGCCGCCGTCTCCATCCCATAAATGATCCGAACATGCTCCGCCTTTAACCTCGGCCGCTGCGGGAAAGGCGCCTTCGTCTGCAGGTGCTCCGACAGGAACCGGTTGATCGCAGCAAAGCCGTCCAGGTTTTTGGCCAACAGTAGGTAGCAAAAGGTATCCTCATTCCGCACCTCCGCCCCCAGGACCGGTCGTATACCTTGCTGTATGCAGAATTCGTAAAAGTCCCAGGCGTCTGCGGTGCAATTGATGTTTGTCAGCGCCAGCGCCTCCGCGCCGATCGCGGCACCCGCCTTCACCAGCTCCTCCGTCGTGAAGGTGCCGTAGCGGTAGCTGAAATAGGTTTTGCAGTTAAGATACATAGCGCTTGTTTTCCCCCCCAACAAATCCGACCGCCCTGCGCAGGAGGTCATTGCCAAAGCGGCGCTTGATGTGGTCGATCTGCTGGTAGAGGTGGATCATCTCCTGCGTGTCCTCGAACAGGTCGATCTGGTAGTTCCCCGGGATCAGGTGCGAAAACCGGACGCCCACCAGCCGCACCAGCAACCGGCGGTCGTACAACTGTGCAAACAATTCCTTGACCTTTTGCAGCAGCACGTGGTCCGACCCTGTGTAGGGAATCGTCGCCTGTTTGGTAAACGTATCGAAGTTGGAATACCGCACCTTGACGGTGATACATCCCGTCAATTTGTTTTGCTCGCGGAGCTCGAAGGCGATCTTTTCCGTCATCTTTACCAGCTCGTCTCCTAAGAACGTCATATCAGTCGTGTCCGCGTGAAAAGTGTTTTCGGTCGAAATGCTCTTCTGCTCGCTATACGGTACCACCGGGCTTTCGTCGATGCCGTTGGCTTTGCGCCAAAGGTCGATCCCGTTTTTGCCGAAGATATTCGCCAGCATTTCCATCGGAATGTCGGCCAGCACCCGGATGGTTTCCACGCCCATCTGCCGCAACTGGTCCGCGGTCTGCTTGCCCACCATCGGCAGCTTCTGCACCGAAAGGGGCGCCAGGTAACGGCGTTCCTCTCCAAAGGGAATTTCCATCTGCCCCCTGGGCTTGACCTCGTTGGTGGCCACCTTACTGATCAGCTTGTTCGACGCCAGGGCATAAGAGATGGGCAGCCCCGTTTCGTCCGTGATGGTTTCCCTGAGTTCCCGGGTGAATTTGGAGATGCCAAAAAACCTGTCCATCCCCGACAGGTCTATATAGAATTCGTCGATGCTGGCCTTTTCACAAACGGGCACCTTTGACCGGATGATGTCCGTGACCAGGTGCGAGTACTTCGAATAACTCTCCATATCTCCGGAGATGACCATCGCTTCCGGGCAAAGACGCCTGGCCAGCTTCATCGGCATCGCGCTGTGCACCCCGAACTTCCGGGTCTCGTAGCTACAGGCCGCAACAACGCCCCGTTCGCCACCGCCCACGATCAACGGCCGCCCCTTCAAAACGGGGTTCTTCAGACACTCGACGGACACGAAAAACGCATCCAGGTCGAAGTGTGCGACCGATCGTGCGGTAGGAGAAGAGGCCATATCGGCACTAAATTACTAAAAAATACTAAATTATTTAGCAATTTTTAGAAATATACTCACCCCCAGGTTCCGTATCGCTTCTACGATGGAGCGCAGCGTATCCATGTGTTGATGGAAAATATCCGGAAAATGCACGAGTCTTCGTTCTTTTACAATCAGGGTCACTTCCTTCGGAAGGTCGAGGGCCGCTGCTTGTTTCAGCCAGATTTCGGTCGGATGTTCCGCCGGCGCCCACGAAACCTCGGCCGGGATCGCAAACGAATAGTGGTAAAAGATGATTTTCTTAGGCGTTGTCATAGAATAGTATTCGGTTAACCCCCCCGTTTCAAAAATGAGACCAAAGTCAGGATCCCCCCTCTTAAAAGTCATTAACACATCCCTGCGTGGCAGGGGACAGTCACTAAGTTTGTAGTATGAACACTGTAACCCTCGCTGGTAGACGCGAATGGATCGCACTCGCCGTGTTAGCGCTGCCCACATTGTTGTTGTCGATCGACGTCAGCGTCCTGTACCTTGCGCTGCCGCCCCTCAGCCAAAGCCTCCACGCCAACAGCGGCCAGCAGCTCTGGATTATGGATATTTATAACTTTATGATCGCCGGCTGGCTCGTGACCATGGGCACCGCCGCGGACAGGTTAGGATACCGGCCCATTATGCTTATCGGGGCCTTGGGATTTAGCCTGGCCTCCATCATGGCTGCTTTCTCCACCACGGCCGGCATGCTCATCGCGGCCCGTGCGCTCATGGGTATCACCGGAGCCACCCTCATGCCCTGTACCCTGGGGCTTATCCGTCACATGTTTCATGATGCCCACCAGCGGGCGACCGCCATATCCCTTTGGATGAGCTGTTTTATGGTGGGTATGGTGATCGGCCCCCTCGTCGGCGGGGTGATCATCGAGCATTTTCATTGGGGAGGTGTTTTTCTGATGGGTGTTCCCGTGATGCTCCTGCTCCTCGTGGCCGGTCCTTTGCTCCTGCCCGGCTATCGGGAAGGGACCACGCACACCCTGGATCCTGTTGGGGTGATCTTGTCCCTCTTGGCTATCCTGCCCTTTGTCTATGGGTGTACAGAGCTCGCCCGGTCGGGGTGGTCGTTTTGGCCCTTGCTTATTCTACTGGCGGGAATCGTTTTCGGTGTCGTCTTTGTCCGGCGGGAACGGCGTCAGGCTGATCCCCTGTTGGATCTTCGTCTTTTTGCCGATCGCGTATTCAGCGCCACCCTTATCGTGCTGTTTTTTATCGCTATCGCGATGGGGGGGATTTCCATTTTCACCGCTCAATATTTGCAAATGGTGCTGGGGTTATCTCCGTTGCACGCCGGGTTGTGGATGGTCCCGCAGGCGGTTTTTATGATGATCGGGTTTTTGATCTCCCCACCGCTCGCCAAGCGGTTCCGGCCCGGGGGACTTTTTGCGGTGGGGCTTGTTATTGCGGCCATCGGGTTGTTCCTGATCGCGCTGGTGGGGCCGGATGCCATTTCCCCTGGTCCCGGCTCCGTTCCTGCCGGGCGCGGTCTCGCCCTCGTCGTCATCGGAGGCGTCCTCAGCGCCTTTGGGATCGCCCCCGCTGTTTCCCTGGGCACCGGCATCGTCATCAGCGCGGCGCCTCCTGAAAAGGCCGGTTCCGCGTCCGCCATTTGCGAGACGTGCAACGAGCTTGGCGTCGCCTTGGGTGTTGCCCTCCTGGGCAGCCTGGGGGCCTTCTTCTACCGCCTCCGGCTACCCTCCTTTTTGCCCTCGGGGCTATCCGTCCGCGACCTTTTTGCTGCGCGGGAAGGCTTTGCTTCGGCCTTTACCCTCGTTCCGGCAGTGCGTCCCCAGGCGGCGGCGGCCTATATGTCCGGAATGCAGGTAGCCGCGGGCGTGAGCGCGGTGGTGCTGGCGGGGTTGGCGGTGATTTCGGTGGTGGGGTTGCGGAGTGTGCGGCCGCTTGGGGCGGGAGCGGCCCATTAGGGGGAAAACCGTGACATTTGAAAGTTTGACTTTCAGATGTCACTGTTTTTTGTCTTTTTTTGTGATATTTGAAAGTTTGACTTTCAAATATCCTAAATTTGCCCTATGATTCGCAGAGATCTTGAACATAGGTTGACCAACGCCCTTTCACACGTACCTGTGGTGGCCGTCGTAGGTCCCCGGCAGGTCGGCAAAACGACGCTTGCGCTGGAGATTGCCCATCAGCAACCGACCAAAAAGGCATCCTATCTGGACTTGGAACTGGATTCCGACTTGAGCAAACTCGATGACGCTGAAGGTTACCTAAAGCGATTTAACAACCAGTTGTTGATTATTGATGAAGTACAGAGAAAACCGGACCTGTTTCGGCTTCTAAGGGGGCTTGTGGATGTCCGTAAACGTGAAGGAGAAACGGCCGGCCAGTTTTTATTGCTTGGGTCTGCTTCCCGGGAATTGTTACAACAATCTTCAGAAACACTGGCGGGCAGGATCCGCTACCTGGAGCTAAGTCCTTTTTCATCCTGGGAAATCTATACAGACGATCCCCTGGCATTTAACCCGGAGAAACTATGGTTTCGCGGGGGATTTCCCAATAGCTTTTTGGCACCGACAGATGATGAAAGCTGGGAGTGGAGGAACGACTTTATTTCTACTTATATAGAGCGGGACCTGCCACTTATGGGCCCTCAGGTGTCGGCCACAAGAATGAAAAGGTTTTGGACGATGTTGGCGCATTACCATGGTCAGCAGGTCGTTTATTCGGACTTGGGCAAGAGCCTTGAAGTAAGCCATACAACGATAAAGTCCTACCTGGATATCCTGACCGATTTTTACATGGTCAGGCAAATTCAGCCATGGGCCGGAAATACGAAAAAAAGGCTGATCAAATCGCCTAAGATATACATACGGGATACCGGACTATTACATAGCCTGCTTAATATTTCAACTTTTGAAGGCTTATTGGGAAACCCGGCAGTGGGCGCCAGTTGGGAGGGTTTTGTCATGGAAAGCATTATTACCCGCCTTTCCACTAAATGGCAATACAGCTATTACCGGACAGTCACCCAAACGGAGATCGATCTTGTGTTGGAGGGCCCCGGGGGACAAATATGGGCCATCGAAATAAAAAAGTCAGGCGCACCCAGTGTTAAAAAAGGATTTCATGCCGGTTGCGAGGACATCAAGGCAACCCATAAATTCGTCGTCTACTCGGGGACCGAGCGCTTTCCGCTTTCCGACAATGTTGAAGCCATTGGACTTGTTGCGTTCCTGAAGTTGATAGAAGAATAGTCTACTCCCTCATCCGGGCAACCGTCCCCGCAATAAACAGCCCCATTAAGGAAAGGAAAAGAAAAGAAACCCTCAAACTCGTCGCCCCCGCAATAAACCCGATCAGGGGCGGCCCGAAAAGGAGCCCCATAAAGCTAATGGTAGAGATCGATGCCAGCGCCATCCCCGCTGACACTGTTTTGGACTTGCCTGCGGTGGACAGGATCAGGGGGACGACGGAGGACGAGCCCAGCCCTACGAGAAACATGCCCAGCACAGCCGTGGGCAGCTGGGGAACGGCCACGGCCAGCACCAGACCTGCGGTGATCAGGAGGCCACTTCCCTGCAAAACTTTTTTCATCCCTATCCTGGTGACCAGCCCGTCGGCAACAAACCGGCCAAAAGCCATTGTGCATGTAAAGGAGGCATAACCGAGGCCGACGGAAGAAGGGGAGACCCGCACTATTTTTTTAAAGAATATGCCGCTCCAGTCCGCCATGGCGCCTTCACAGATCATCACCAAGAGGGCCACCAGCCCCAGCGCTACCAGCGAACGGTCGGGCTTTGCGAACATCGTTTTTTTGACATCTTCCGCGACCTCCTGCGCGGGCAAAAGCCGCGGGAAACTCAGCGCCATCAGCGTGACAGCTACGGCCCCAATGATCAGGAAATGACCCGTCGGGGTCACCGGGACCGCCATCATCGCTGTGCCCACCAGGGCGCCGGTAAAGCTCGCCAGGCTCCACAACCCGTGAAACGATGCCATGATGGTGCGGCCATAGAGCGCTTCCACCTCCACCGCCTGGGTGTTCATCGAAATGTTCAGCAGGTTGCCGGAAAACCCGAAAAGGAGCAGGGAAGACACCAGCAAAGCCGTGCTGGGCGCCATCCCCAGCAATTGCAGCATCGAGATGTAAGTGACCGCGGAAAACCCCGCCACCAGCCGGCTCCCCTTCAGTTGGATCAGCCAGCCCGCCAC
The DNA here is from genome assembly GCF_004366355.1 of Dinghuibacter silviterrae. Lineage (NCBI taxonomy): Bacteria > Pseudomonadati > Bacteroidota > Chitinophagia > Chitinophagales > Chitinophagaceae > Dinghuibacter > Dinghuibacter silviterrae. Next base: position 1,392,824 of record NZ_SODV01000002.1, read on the forward strand.
GGGGAGCGACAACATCAACCCCACCGGGGCCGCCATCAGCACCCCGCCCATCGCGCCGTCCGAAAGTTTGAGGTTTTGCTGGATCGTCGGAATTCTTGACGCCCAGCTCGAATTACAAAGCCCGGATAGGAAGAACAACGCACCCGTGGCTGCCCTGTGGGAGCGCCGGTCGTTCAGGGGTAATATCCGCAGCTTGATCATCGGCTGCGAAGGTACAGCCTCACAGGTAACTATCCACGCTGAACCGGCCCGCTCCTGTAATCATCAGGGTCGCGAACACGCCGAAGTACAGATAGACCAGCTCCGCGTGGTCCGCCATAAAGGAGAATTGATGCATGGCTCCGAAAACGACCCCTAAGTTGACGACGATCAGAAAGGCCGCCAGCCTCGTGGCAAAACCCACCGCCACCAGGATCGAGCAAAGGGCATCGGTGATCAGCGCGTAAATCAGGCTCAGCCTTGGCCCGATGTGGATGGGGTCCGGAAAATGCGCCGCCATATCCTGGAAATGCGTCACTTTTTCAAGACCGTGCTTGACAAACAAACTTGCACCCGCCCACACACGCAATAGGAGTAATGCGATATCAATCCGAACGGGGATATTGGACCGGAAGGACCTTTTCATGAAATGGTGGATTTTCTAGTGGATTTTCGGACCCTAATATAGCATTTTTTAGAATATGTATTGCCCTCTATTTGCGCCCGCCCGCTCTATCTGTGGATATAGACAGCACCGTCCTTTCCCATATACACCGTATCCAGACCCATTTGCTTAAGACTATCCAGGCAATATTTCGGATATGCCAAGCAAGCATCGATCCAAACTACATACGCCCCCCGGTCGTTTTTGAAATCCCTTATGTCTCTTGGGGAGGCTTGATCCGGAAGGTAGTCCGATTCCTTCCGTTTTGACAGCAGGTAGAGAATGTCCGGCGCATTTGTATACACGCTCGTGTTCGTGTCCACTATGTCCGGGTGGGTGTTTATAAATTCCAGGGTGGGGGACTGGCGGAGGGTTTGGATGTCATAGCGGACGTACCTTTTATAGGCGATCCCGGGGTGTGTTATATAGGTCGCGTCCGCCATGATACCCACCACCAGGAGAATTATTATCGGGATTGGTCCGGTTCTCTTGTAGATCGTTCCACCAATCCCCAGCAAGGCCGGTATGAATAGCGGCGACAAAAGCCGGGTATCCAGGCTCTCATAAGCCGTTAGCATCGATGTTCCCAGGATAAACACCGTGTAGATGCCTGTGAAGGTCACACAGATCGTTGTAAGTGAACCCTTTTTTCGTTTCCAGATGGCTATCAGCGCCGCGATAAAAAGGAGTGTTATAGGTGCGTATAGGACCGGCCACCGGTTCAACGGCGGCGCCCACTCGCACAAAACACCACCAAACCTTTGCAGGTGGGTCCACAGGGATAGGAGGTTTTTTTGCCGGTCCCCGGTGACCGTGCCGCTGATCAGTTGGTTGCGGACCAGGTTGAGTGCCAGCGGAGTTCCCGCCGCCAGGCCGTACAGTACGGCCTTTTTAAAACCCCTGTCCCATAAAATGATCAGCGCTCCCGTGGCGATCAGGGTGACGCCTGCATAACGAACCACCGCCGACAATCCCGCGGCGACGACCATCATCCAAAAGGACCCTTTTTGGCTCGCGGCGATAAACCAAACGATGAGCACGATGAAGAGGGTCTCCGACCAAAGCATTTCGTAGACCTCCAGCAAGGCGGGGCTCGCCACGACGCAGGCGCCTAAGAGGAGTTGCCCCTTGCGGTCGATCCCCTCCCTTTTTAGCAACTGCGTTACCGTAAATGTTATTCCGGCCAGCATGATCGCATTTAGGAACAATGCAAACTTTATCGGGTCCAGACCCGTTATTTTTTGCAGTGTCGCCAGGAACAGCGGGTAACCCACCGGGAAGTCCACAAACACGTCCCTGTCAAAGGACCTCAATACGCCCCCGTGGTTCAGGTTCCTCGACACGCTCGTGTAGGTGATCGAGTCCGCAGAAATGCCAATCCCCGGTAATGAGGAGAGGATCAGTATAAACCCGGATAGGGCCAGCAACACCGCCCAAAAATCGATCGGCTTTTGCCCCCCCGTTATATTGTCTTTTACCATGCTTGGATGGTAAAAGTATAGTTTTTGCCCAAATCTCCAGGTTTTTACGGATTGACTTTGTCTCTTACACTCATTAGTTTGGTTCCCTAAATATTTTGGATATGTTCAACAGACTGGCTTTAGTGATCGTTTTTCTTTTGCTTGTTACGGCGTGTGGCAAGGCGCCCCGGCCGTTTTCTGATGATTTGATAGGGGAGGCGCAACATTATTTTTGGTCGACCTACCGGCCGGATACCCTTGTGTACAGCCCCGACGCCCGGGGTGTACAGCCCCTTTGGGATAGGGCGGTTGTGCGGGCCTTTTCCTTCGGACCGGGTGTCGTGGTGCCTCTTTCCGGCGCATCCCTCACCGTTCGGGGAGTATCGGGAGTTTCGTTTACCTGGTTGTTGATGTATCAGGATGCTTCCCGGGCCTGGCACGTTGAACGGGTGCTTCGCATGCCCGGTCCCGCTGGAGAAATTCGGGTAGAGGACAGGTTTGGGGTGTTTCTCCGGGGGTATGTCAGTGCTCTTCCGTTGCGGGCTTCCCGGACTTTTTTGCGTGATCAGCCTTCTTTGGCCGTCACGCCGCTCCTGCCGGTATCCCCGCTTTTGGTCAATCCCTCAGGACCCTCTCACGCCTCCATTTGCATCATCACGGATTGGTACGCCTGCAGCTCCATCGGGGGCGGGCCCACCCAGTGTCAATACGTCTACTCCACCGAAGAATGTACCGACGATGGCACCGTCGACACTACCCCCTCCTCCGGTGGACCTACTTTTTCCGACTACACCCTTGTCGGCCTCCCCTCCGGGAGTGCCTCCGCCGGCGGAGTAGCCCATGCCTCCATCAAGCCCGATACCTCTATTACCAATCACCCTATTGTTCAATGCGTATATCTTCACCTCATGAACCCCAATCTCAATCATGGGCTTCGGAGTATCCTTTCCGGTTTTGATGACAACCAGGTCTACAACGTCACGTTTGCCCTGTCCGATACCATAGCTTCCTCCGATGGGCGGTGTTCGTATCTGGGGAACAATAACTTTGTCATTACCCTTAATGCCTCCTCGGCCCTGGATACCGACTACTCCCGCATTTACCTCGCGGCTACCTTTATACACGAGGCCTTTCACGCGCGGCTTCGCCAGAAGGCCCTCGAAACCTTCGGTTCTTCCGTCATTTCGGCCTGGCCCCAGCCTATCGATGATATGGACCTTTCTGAGCTGGCTACTTATTTTGAGGCGGAGTCCAAATCCGTCAATATTTGGGAGAGTGTGGAGCATGATTGGATGGTCGCTAATATCGCTTCGCTGGCGACCTCACTGGAGCAGTTTGTGCAGACATACTATAAAGCGACGTACGCTGCGGTGGGCAGCGATCTTGCGCCTTATGAGGCTCTTATGTATATGGGGTTGCAGAATTCGACGTTGTATCAGGAGGAGGTGGTGGGGAAGGGGTTGGCGTCAGAGTTTACGACTTATCGAGGCCTATTGAATGAGGGTGGAAAATGTCAAAATTAAAATGGGAAATATGCAATATATAATTGTAACAATTCTATTCAGCGCGGCATTGTTGACAAAAAGAGAGGGCTCTTTTTCTACAAAGCGACATTTGGAGGATAGTGTTTTTATTAAATTGCCAGAGCATTATGACACGTTAAATGTTTCATTCATTGGGAAGAACATTTCTAGAATTGTTTTTGACAAATTCTCCCAAAAAACCTACACCGCTCCCGAGGGCACTTCCCTGGACGTGCAGCGAACCGCATCTTTCGCCTATCCCTCAAATGGATTACCCGAAAGCGTTGTTCAAAAGATTGTAGATCTGAAAGCAATTTCCGACAGCGTCCAACGCGCCCCCCACACCTTCTTCCACCGCCACACCTTCTTCCTAATCATAACCCGCCAGGACACCTGCTATTTTTATCACGCCAAAGGCGAATACCTTAATAAAAACTTTGACAATGATGTACAATGACGACAAAGAGCGGCTAATACAGTGGATGATTGCAATGGACCTCATGAGGAAGCTGCCACGGAAAATATTCATCCTGGAGCCAACGCCCTTTCCACTTACATCGAATCGGCAGATATTGCGCTTCACAGGCTGGAACAGCGACGCTTCAAAGAACTAGCTCTCCGCCACCCCGATCAATCCCCGAACATCAAGAACAACGATCTTGCGGCCCTTCGTTTGGAGCAGCCCTTCTTCTTTGAATTCGGTGAGGATACGGACGACGTTTTCACGGGTGGTGCCGGCGAGGCTGGCGAGGTCTTCCCTGGAGAGGTTGATTTCCACGGGCGTTCCGGGTTCGAAGTTGATTTTGTACTTCTCGCGGAGAACGACGAGTTGGAGGGCGAGGCGTTCGCGGACGGAACGGCGGGCAAAAAGGGTGAGGTTGTTGATGAGGACGGAGAATTCGTGGCTGAGGTTCTGGAGGAGGCGATGGTTGAGGGTGGGGGAGTGACGGAGGGTGTGGAGAAAGTCCTCGCGTTCGACAACAGTAAGCGTGCTTTCTTCGAGGGTGGCGGCGGAGTCGGGGTACCTTCCCTCGGAAAGGACGGCGTGGTATCCGATCAGTTCTCCGGTGTTGGCGACGTAGATGATTTGTTCACGGCCGGCTTTATCGGTTTTGAATTTTTTGACCTTGCCGGTGGCGATAAAAAAAATGGACGAAGGGAAAGAGCCCTCGCGGAAAATGGTATCTCCTTTTTTATACGTGTGGGTGGTGGATCGCTCCATAAGCATGTCGAGGTCTTCTTCGGGGAGACCGGAGAGGATGGACTGGCTTTTGAAATCCCAATTGTCGATCGGAAAGATCCCTTTTATACTCATGGATGGGTAAAAGTACGAAAAGTGATTAAATGCACTTTTTTGGGTGATAAGGTGTACCGCAAGGGGTAGGTGGGCGGGGTAGTTTTGCGCTATGAAAGAGCTGGCCGATGTGCGGTTTGATAGCGATGTATACTTCGACCGGATTTACCCGGAAAAGGTGAGGGCGTTGTCGCGGGTGCACTGGACGCCGCTCCGTGTCGTCCGGCAGGCGGTTGGGTTCCTGGCGGGCGACGAGGGTACGCGGGTACTGGATATTGGAAGCGGCGTGGGGAAATTTTGCCTGGCGGCCGCGCAGTGCAGACCCGGTTCGTTTTTCTCCGGAGTCGAGCAGCGGGGTGACCTGGTGGATACCGCCAACGAGGCCCGGAAGGAATTAGGGCTTGACAATGTCTCCTTTATTCACGGGAACTTTACCCAGGTGGATTTTGAGCGGTATGATGCCTTTTATTTTTACAATTCTTTTCACGAAAACCTGGACGGGACAGACAAGATAGACGACCGGCTCGTGTATACGGAGGCCTTGTACGACTATTATACGCGCTACCTGTACAGGCAGTTGGACCGGCTTCCGGCAGGGGCGAGACTGGTTACCTATCACAGCATGGACGCAGAAGTGCCGAGGGACTTTCACCGCGTAGAAGAAGCATTTAGCGGCCTGCTCAAATTCTGGATGAAGGTATGACCAAGGCGTCCAATATCCATATATTCCGGCCGAAACTCCTGGATACCCTCCGGGGATACGACCGCCGCCAATTTGCCAGGGATGCCATGGCGGGTGTGATCGTCGGCATCGTGGCATTACCTCTGGCCATTGCTTTTGCCATTGCTTCCGGCGTTTCCCCCGAAAAGGGTCTGATCACGGCTATTGTTGCAGGCTTGTTGATTTCAGCCCTGGGGGGAAGCCGGGTGCAGATCGGGGGGCCTACGGGCGCGTTTATCGTCATCGTCTATGGCATTGTTCAGCAATATGGGGTGACAGGCCTGACGATCGCGACATTGATGGCGGGCGTTATATTGATCCTGATGGGGATCAGCCGGCTGGGGTCTGTCATACAGTATATCCCGTACCCGCTGATTACGGGGTTTACCAGTGGAATTGCTTTGATCATTTTTTCCTCCCAAATAAAAGATCTAATGGGCCTGCATACAGGTGCGGTTCCCGGTGATTTCATCAATAAATGGAAGACATATCTGGATCATTTGTCCACGATTAACCCGGCAGCGATCGCTTTAGGCCTGATTACCGTCGTCATTGTCTTGCTATGGCCCAGGGTTACCCGGAAAATACCAGGCTCCCTGGTAGCGGTGATTGTTACCACGGCAGCCGTGCAAGGGCTTCATTTGCCAGTGGATACTATTGGAACGAGGTTTGGCGCTATAACGGCAACCCTGCAACGCCCCGGCATTCATCTACCCGGCATTACCGAATTGAAACTGCTCATACAGCCCGCGTTCACCATTGCCTTATTGGGTGGGATCGAGTCCCTGCTATCGGCGACGGTGGCCGATGGGATGATCGGGGGCAACTATAGACCGAATACGGAATTGATCGCCCAGGGTATAGCGAACATGGTGACGCCCCTGTTTGGCGGTATTCCTGCAACAGGTGCGATTGCCCGCACGGCGACCAACATCAAAAACGGTGGCCGTACACCGGTGGCCGGCATGATCCATGCGCTGACACTGCTATTGATCATGCTTTGTGTCGGTCGCTGGGCGGTTCTTATACCCATGTCGACGCTGGCGGGTATTCTGGTAGTGGTTGCTTATAATATGAGTGAATGGGAAAACTTCGTGTCCGTGCTGAGGGGGCCAAAGGGGGATGCCGTCGTGCTGATGACGACTTTTTTATTGACTGTACTCGTAGACCTTACGGTGGCTATCGAAATTGGAATGGTCCTGGCGTGCTTCCTTTTCATGCGGCAAATGATCCGTTTCAGTGGGGTGACTATCACCATGGACAAAGAAGAAGAGGCGTTTCAGGCCCCTGCCCACGTAGACATTTTCGAGTTTAAAGGACCCTTGTTCTTTGGGGCCGCCTATAAATTCAAGGAAGCCATCAAGCAAACGGAAAATCCACCCCGGGTGCTGATTATCCGGATGAGATACGTGCCGATTGTCGACACGACGGGGATCAGGACCCTCCGGGAAATATATAAGCATACAAGAAAAAGGGGCACCCGCCTGATCCTCTCCGAGGTCGCCAGCGCCCAGGTGATGCAGGAGCTGAAGGACGCTCGCCTGCTCTTTGCGGTGGGCAAAAAAAATGTGACGGCCACATTCCCGGCAGCACTGCGCCGGGCAAACGACATCCTAACCGATCAACCCAGCCATCTATGAAAGGCGAAACCGAAACTTTTTTTCAATCTGCAAAACCCCTGACCCGGAAGATCCTGGATCAATTGAAGGCCGCGGGTGTCCAATATGTCACCGTGAAGGGGTATACCCTGGACAAGCGACCCGATTACATCGAACCTTACTATATATTGCTCGTCCCTGTAAAGAAAGACAGCGGGTCATTGGGGATCTATGAACCGATAGACAGCCAGATTCTGTCCGGTTGGGCGGATGGGGGGACGGAGACGAAGATATTGGTGGCCGGCGGCGGGTGGGAATAAAAGGGTTAGTCGCATCTTTTCCCCGATTGGTGGGGAAACCAAAAACAAGAATACGCGGGCGCCCTATCTTGGAGAAAATTCCAGCCATGGACCACCCATTCGGCCCGCTGATGCTCCACGTCGAGGGACTTGGCGTCCGCTACGGAAACTTTCAGGCCGTAAAAGACGTCTCCTTCGAGGTACACCCGGGGGAAATTTTCGGCTTGCTCGGACCCAACGGTGCGGGCAAGACGAGCACCCTTAGCGCCATAGAAGGCCTGTTAAAACCCAGCGAAGGTTCGATCCGCGTCGCGGGCTATGACCTGAAGGTTAAACCGCGCCATGCCAAGGCCGCCATGGGGGTACAACTCCAGGCGACGAGTTTCCAGTCGGACCTGACGGTAGAGGAGATCATCAAACTATTCGGCGGCATCTATGGGGTTCACTTGTCAAAAGGCAAAATCGAATCCATCCTGGACGACATCAAACTCGCGGAGGCCTCCACCAAGAAGTTCGGGCAGTTGTCGGGTGGACAACAGCAACGGGTTTCCCTGGTGATCGCCACCATCCATAACCCCAGGTTGGTTCTGTTGGACGAGCCGACCACCGGTCTTGACCCCCAGTCGAGGCGCCAGTTGTGGGAGCGTATCGAGGCGATCAGGGACAAGGGACACGGCATCCTGCTGACCACGCACTCGATGGAAGAAGCCGAGTCGGTTTGTGACCGGATAGGTATCATCGACCATGGTAAGGTGCTTACGATAGACACGCCCCAGGCGCTTATCGACCGCCATAAAGAAGAACCGGAAGTCATCGCGGTGTCGCGCAGGGGCCGCGTGACCCTCGAAGACGTATTTATTGCCCTCACCGGTAAAACCGTTCGCGCATGACCCCCATACCTTCCACCTCCACCGTCCTCCGTACGTTACTAAGGGCGGATATGTTGACCCAGTGGCGCAACCGCCGGGCGTTCCTCTTGTCGCTGCTGGTGCCGGTCGTGATTCTCATTTCCTGGAAGTCCCTGGTCGACAAGATGGGGGCCGCTTATGCCTTGTCGACCAGCATCACCATCGGCGTGGCGGCGTCCTGCCTGATAGGGTACAGTAATGCGATCGCCAGGGACAGGGATAAAGGCGTCTTCCAACGGTTACGGGTAGCCCCGGTTCCGGCCTGGACGGTCATGGGCAGCCGGTTGATCGTGCAGTTGATCACGATCCTGATCACAACCATCGCCGTGTACCTGGTGGGTTTTTATGTGGACCATATACAGATCACGCTCCAAGGATACCTCCTGGGTCTTGTCGCCGCGTTGACCGCGGCCCTGGTCTACCTGTGCCTTGGTCAGATGATCGTCGGGCTGATCAAAAATCCGGAAACGGTCAATTCCACCACCCGCCTGGTGTACCTGGTCTTTATCATGGTGGGGCTTTTCGGAGAGATGGGTGCGCTGGGCAATGACATGAAGGTCGTCACCCAATGGTCGCCCTACGGGACCGTGAAAAGGGTGCTGGGTGCCAGCATGCAACCCGGTGCCTGGAACACCGGGGTTACCCAGGCGATCCTGGTCGCTGTCGGCTATGCCCTCGTCTTTGCGGCGGTGGGGATCAAAAAATTCCGATGGGATAGTCGCTAACTGTGCGGCAGGAAGCCTTCGTCTTTGGCTTTCTTTATCAGTTCCTGGATGTTCTTGGCGTTGAACCTCTTTTTAAGGCTGTAGGTATGGGCGTCAACCGTCTTTGGGGCACAGCCCATCTTTTCCGCGATGGCACTGCGGGTAAAGTGCTTTTCCCAAAGCTTGAGGACCTGGTCCTCGCGGATCGTAATCCCCTTTGGGTTGGGCTTCATCATTTCGAGCAGCCAGTCGGAGGCGTGTTTCAAAGAATCGCAGATCGCGGTCCTTATGCAGGGGACGTCGATTTCAATGATATGTTTACCCGTGTTTTTGCCGAGGGCGTCGGGCGCTACGATGGCTGCTGCAGCGATGCCCTTGGTGCCTTCCGCGCTGGACAGGTAGGCCGTGGCGCTATCATCGAATTCGTTGAAAGGGTTATTGACGACTATCAGATAAATATTTTTACCCAGGCGAAGATTGTGCCGTTGCTCTACGGCAAGTTTACTCATCGTTTCAGTGACACGGCCTACGGGTTTCCACCGGGCAATGACTATTCCTGATTTCTCTACCGCATAACTTATAAGAAGTGTATCCATAAAAATTTCTAAGTCTTTATACGGAGACGCCTCCGTATTTATACTTAGAAACAAAGTTAAAAAGCACAGCTATGGTTTACTACATACTTCTATAAGTTTTTATTTTTTTAGAATTATAGGTTATAACATTCAGCAAAAGTGTTCTTATTTTATAAACCTCCCTCTCCTGGCGGCCGCCACCAAATCCACGGTGTTGTGCACGCCGAATTTTTTGCGCAGATTTTCCCGGTGTTTGTTGACTGTGGCTTCGAGGATGCCCAGGGTTTTGCCGATTTCGCCGCTGGTCAGGCCACGGGCCACGAGCGGGAGAATGGCGCGTTCACGCCGGGTCAGCCGGATCTTGGTGGGGGCAGCTCCGGTGCGTTCGATGGGTTGGGTACACAACAGCAGGCATTCGCGAAGGATCCCCTGCTCGTAAGCGTCGGTGGAGGCTTCCAGCGACTGGCGGAGCGTTTCCACGAGGTTGTCCAGGCCGAGCATTTTCCCTATAACAATGATCCTGCCGAGGCCGTCCGGGAGGAAGGACGCGGTGAGGCGAACGGTTAGCCAGGCGCCGCCGGATGTCGCTAAACGGCGGATGGGCAGCACCAGCGTACCGGTATCGGGTATACGCAACCAAAAGCGCGTCAAGGGGTGGTCCGAAAGGGCGGCCAGGGTGGTACCCGCCAAAGCGTCCTTGCTGTAACCCAATCGTGTCCGGACAGTGTGGTTCATTTCGGTGATGACACCGTCGGTGTCCAGGATAAACACCAGCTCCGAAAAAGCATCTCGAATGTGGTTATGATAGTCCCGGCTCAGTGTTTCCATCTCCGCTCTGGTAAGTATCGTCATCGAATATCATGGTCAAAAAGTTTATCCGTATAAATACGGAAATACTTCTCCGTATTTAAGCGGATATTGCGTCATCACATCGTACGCCTAAACCTGTTTTGTCAATGTTTAAGTAAGGGAGTCGGAATGTGTTTGTGTCTCAGTTAGGGGCAATAGGGGTGGGGAGACCCGGTGCATGAGTTCCTGGAAAGCCTTCCTGGTCCTGAGGCTGCACCGCCTATAGTTGCGGATTTTATTCAGAATCCTTTGAGTATCGGATAGTTCTGTATATAGCTTTCCGGCCTCGATGTGCGCTTTTACGCGCTGTTCCGGGACCCTGGCCTCGAACTGGTCTTCCGGGTCCATCAGGATTCGATCCAGAAGGATTCCAGCCATAATTTTTACGGTATCCTCATCAATTTGAATGTCCTTTTTCGTCATAGCTAGGCAGTTCTACGTATATAACGTACCTAGTTATTTTCCGTTGTACCGTAAATGGGATTTTTTAAAGGGCGCCGAGCATTTTGCGTAAAGAGGCCAGGGCTTTTGCCCGGTAACCCCTCACGCAACCTTCCGTGATCTGGAGGCTTGCGGCGATTTCAGCGGAGGATTTTTCCAGCAGGTCCATTTTGACCACCCTTCTTTGTTGCACGGGGAGTTTTTCCAGGGCGGCCGACAGGGTCATGATCGTTTGTTCCTGGAGCCGGGCGCTTTTTACGGTGGCCAGCACGGAATCCTCTGGCATCTGCAGCACTTCCCAGCGGTAAGCGAGGTGGAGGTTCGCTTTTTTACGCGTATTCCGCTTCCGGATATGGTCTATACAGGCATTTTGGGTCAGGAGTCGGAGATATCCCGCCAGCTTCTTCTCGTCGGAGAATTTGAGGGCGGCGCGTCCTTCCCACAACTTTTGAAATACTTCCAATACGATATCTTTGGAAGACAAGTGCTCGCCCAATGTTTCGCCGGCCTGGTATGTAAGTTTTTGAAAATAATCGTAAAAGATGCGTTCCAGGGTCCTTTCGTTTATATGGATATGCTGATCGTTAGGAATCATAGGTCCTTATGGTTATGATTGGTGGGTAAAATTAGAGAACTTCGGCGCATTTTTATAGCTGTTAATTTTGGTAAATTTCATTAATCAATTGGTTGTGCATTATTTTAGAATTATTACATTTCATTTTTTGTGGGTTTGCTTCGCAATGACCGCCACGGCACAGGTGGATGCTTACCTGTCCACACACAGCTACGGCTTTTCACTGGACAGCGGTTTCGACGCCCGCACCCAAGACTCGTTAAAGGTCCGGTTGCAGGGGTATCGATTGGTGCTCCAGGCGGAAGGGGGCTCCCATCAGCTCCGGTTTTATACACGCCTTCCCCTGGTTTGGATCGGTTTTCTAAACCGGCAAATGGGATTGACGCATTTTTTCCTGGAGGGAGGACATGGCGCACACCTGCTGGCGGGTCAATACCTCCGTACCGGAGATACGTCCTATCTCCATATACGGGACAAGGTTTTTTGGAAAGGTCTTTTAGCCTACGATCAGAACCGGCCGGAAAACCGCCGTGTCTTTCCCGGAGGCGGGGTGGATTTTGAGAGGGTCAATGCTTGCGTACCGGCTTTGTCATTTTTGTGGAAACAAAAGGCACCGGCTTTGCTGCATTATGCCGATTCACTTTTGCAGCGCTATGAAGATACGACACGAAACTGCGATACGCTCCTCACATTGATAAAAAATTTGAAGGAAGATTTTGTACGGCGTCCTGAAGATTATAAAGTTGGTCTTGGAGAATACTTTTTGGATTATCAAGATATAATCTTCAATCCCGGCACGTGCCGGGACGTATATCGAAATAGGAACGGGCACATGGCCGGGCGCCTCCTTGCTTTTGCCGCCCGCCTGGGGGATCCCATTTACTATGGGGAATTCGGCGAAGCCCATACGCTCCTCAACGAGAAAAAGACGATGGGGCATCTGATCAATACCGCACCCGGTTGGGAGGGAAAAGTATGCGCCGTCAACCTTTACTGTTATCAATGTACCTCGACCGAACCGGTGAGCAATTGGCCGCTTCATAAGATCGAGCCGGATATCCTCCAACACTTCCTGCCGCTTTGCAAGGAAGACTTTACGCTGTTTGATGTATCGGGGCTACCCCAATACAGCGCGTATGGACCGCTTTTGATCATAGCGCGGGGACAGCACTAGTCTTCCCCTATGACCTCCCGGACCATCTGTTCCCTGAACGATACGAGCAACGCCGCCTTCTGCTGCGCGATCACCCGTCCCGCGGCCGTTTGCATTTTGTCCGGCAACTGCAGCAGCTTCAGTTGAAAATGATCCAATGCAAAGTGCCGGTCGTCGGGTGTCCGCTCCAACGCCAGGGGATCCTCCTCGTGAAACATCCGGCTGTGCATAAACCCCGCCGTATAAAAAGTCCGCGCGATCCCGATGGCCCCCAGGGCTTCCATACGGTCCGCGTCCTGGAGGACCTTTGCCTCGTAGGTGGTCGCAGGTATGCCCGCGGAAAAACTATGGGCTTCGATAGCGTGACGAACGGCGTCTATGCGATCCGCGGGGAAGAACGGAAATTCTTCGCGCAGCAATACCGCGGTTTTTTCAGCGGCGAGCACAGATGATCTGGACCGGTCGGGATGGTTCTTAGGCAAACTAACGAGGTCATGAAAATAACTTGCCGCAAGCAACACATAAAGATCCCCCTTCCCCTCTTCGGCGGCGTCGATGCGGCGACACATGTTCCATACCCGCCGGAAGTGTCCGAGGTCGTGGGAGCCGTCTTCGGCAGAAGCGGTTGCCTTCAGGTACGCTATAAATTGTTGTTCGAGCGCGTGCAGGTTCATCATGATGCAATAATAAAAATTTTGCCGCAAGGAAAACCACCGCGAAGATAATGTCGTAGGTTCTTTATGTAGGGAAGTCGCCCCTACACATCCCCTCAAAAATATCGTTATGAAAAAAATATTCATTGCTGCCGGAGGCTTGTGCCTTCTGGCACTGGCGCTGCACATTTACCTGGCGTTGAAACCCGTGAAAGTCACGCCCGGCCTTCGCGAAATGGCGCGCATCGACGTACGCCAGCCGATGAGCGCCAAAGATGCAAAAACGGTCACCACCTGGTTGTATAAGGAAAAAGGTATCGATCACGTATTGGTAAACCCACAAACCCAAAAGGTCATTTTCACCTATTTCCCCTACCAAACCAGCGCCCAACAGATCACCAGGGATTTCAAAGCGGCTTTGCCCTATAACGCCGATCGGTTTATGCCCACGGAAGACCAGATGGCATCCGCTGGATGTCCAGTGGCGGCGGTAAATTTCGGCCTACAGGTAAAACGTTTCTTCACACATCTTTTTTAAACCCACACACATATGAAAAATGCAGCAACGTTCTTGCTGGGCCTTTTTATTGCCCTATCCATGTTCCCTTCCTGCTCCAAAAGCAGCAAAAATTCCTCACAGCCGACCTTGTACGATTCACTGGGCGGAACGGCGATGGTCTCCGACCCCGCCAACAGCGGACAGATGATCGAAAAGGGACGCCTCGGTATCCGCAGCGTGGTGGACAGCGCCATCTTTGTGATCGCCGGGGACGACTCGATCAACCCCTATTTTATGACCCTGCTTGCAGAGGTCGGCGCGAACAATTTCAGCGGCTTTAACGCGCTCAGCAAAAACCTCACCGACTTCTTTTGCGTGGGAACAGGTGCCAAAGACTACACGTATTCGGGTTTGAGCATGAGCAATGCCCACAACCCCGCGACCAATCACCGGATCTCGAACAAGGTAACGGCCGGTGCCTTTAACGAATTTATCGTCGACGTGGTGATCGCGGCTAACAAGAACGGGTTACCCGCCAACCTCACCGCTTCGGTGGGTCGCGTCATCGAATCACAAATGTCTGTGGTTGTCCAACGGTAGAATCATCTATGAAGCGCCGCTGCAACGGCGCTTTTTTTGTTCCGGGATACAGGGACCTGGGTCCCGTCGTCGAGCAGGAGGTACCCCCCGTCGTCTTTTACCCAGCTCCGGACAAAGCGTTGGTTGACGAGGTGGGATTGATGGCAGCGGATAAAGCCATAGTCCCGGAGCATGTCCTCGTATTCGTGGATGGCCCGGGAAGTGGTCAGGCGTTCCTCCCCGGCCAGGTAGAAGTGGCTGTAATTGTTGGTTGATTCCAGGCGGATCACCTGGCGGACCGGCACAAAACGCGTTTCTTTTAGCGTCGTCAGGGCAATGCGGTGGTCCTCTCTGTGCTGCTGCCGGAGCAGGTGCACCAGGTTCTCCAACTGCCCCTGGGGGTGCCCCCGGCGTTGGATGGCCTTGTCGACCGCCGTCCTCAGCTCGTCGATATGGATCGGCTTCAGCAGGTAATCCAAAGCGGAGAACTTCACCGCCTGTATGCCATACTGGTCGTGGGCCGTTACAAAAATGACGTCGAAGCTGTACGTATGGAGCGACCGCAGCAGGTCCAGCCCCGTCTCGCCGGGCATTTGTATATCAAGGAAAAGCAAATCCGGGCGCACCCGCTCCAACAGTAACCGCCCCTCCTTCGCGCTCAGGGCGGTACCCGTCACCGTGACCTCGGGGCAATACGCCCCCAGCAGGTGACCCAGGTTGTCCAGGTTGTTTTGTTCGTCGTCGATCAATACGGCCGTCAGCGTCATTGTATCCAGTGTTGAAAAACCAGGGTGACCGTGGTGCCCATCCCCGGCGTGGTGTGGAGGTCCATGCGGATGGAAGAACCGTCCAGCACTTCGTTCAGCAGCCCGATCCTTTCCCGGGTCAGGGTCAGTCCATAGCCCCCGTTCACCTGCGAAGGGTCAAAGCCTTTGCCGTTGTCCCGGATCAGACAGGTGAAATTACCGTTTTCCCATAAGAAGCCGATGTCGATCCGCCCTTCGTCCCGGAGTGCCGAGATACCATGTTTGACCGCATTTTCCACCAGCGGTTGCAACAACAGGGAAGGGATTTCCAGGTCCGCCACCGGCAGGTCTGGCGCCTTGTGCATGGTATAGACAAAAGGAAAGCGCAACTGCTCCAGCTTCAGGTACGTGTCCAGCGTCTGGATCTCCGCCTCCAGCGGCGTAAAGTCATGACGGCTTGCTTTTAAAGAGTTCCGGAGTAGGTGCCCAAAGTCGGACAGATAGCGGTTGGCGCCCTCCACATCGCCCTTGTTGATCAACGCCTGTATCGAAGAAAGTGCATTAAACACAAAATGCGGGTTCAGCTGTGAGCGGATCGACTTCAGCTCGATCCGCAGCTTTTCCCGGTTCAGGCGTTCCCGTTGCGCCCGCCGCCCGAGCCACAGCAACCACCAGGCCACCGCACCGCAAAGGACGGCCGCCGCCAGGAGACAAACCTTAAACCAGACCGTTTGTGTCCAGGCCGGCTCAATGACAAACCCATAACTGTTCGGGTTGTGCCGCTGGCCGCTAAACCGCATGTTGAGCACGTACGTCCCGGGAGAAAGGTCCCTCAGCCAGATAAAATTCAGGTCGAAGTCATTCGTCTTCCACGGGACAATGATTTGGCCGTCGCGGACCAACTGGTACTCCAGGGCCTTCCGGTCGAATATATGTGCCGCCAGGTAAAAGATCAGGTTGTTCTCGTCATGATGAAGCCGCAAATGTTTGGGCAATCCCGACCCACTGTCCAGCTCGCTGCGCGGATACTTCCGGAGCCACTTTAGCGTATCTTCCGCGCTGGGGTTAAGGTTATAATTGTTGGTAACGTGTTGTAAAAAATCGTTCATCTCCAGAAACGACCCCAATTCGTCCGGCATGTAGATATTGAACAGCTCCGGCCGCATCTGTTCCCAATACACCACCGAGGTCGCTAACATCCTGTGCGTCTCCTTGTCCCGCAGCTCCGCCACCAGGTAATGGTCCCAGTCCGTATGATACCCCCCCAGCAATCCGCTTGGTTTGCCATCCCCGTTTGGTGCAAACGCGTCCGTAAACGCGTGAAAAGCGCTCCACGGCACCACCTCCGTCTTTGCATCTCTCAGGATGCGGTATTCAAACCGCCCCGCATTCTCCCTCGTCACCCCCGGTGCATAAAAAAAGACATCCGAAGAATCATAGGCATTCAGCTCCCGGAAATACCCCCAGTCCCGCTCCGGTTCCAGCGGCACCGCCGGTGTATGGTCGATCGCCTGGAAGTACTTCCCATTGTACGGCACCGCCGTCTCCAGGAAGGGGCTGTCCGTGTTGCGGCCGTTCCACGCGAAGGAGGTGGAATAGTTGTTCCATTCGATCCCCGTGGGAACCTGCGCGGCGGCGCCCATCCGCGCGGCCGTGGCCGCAAGGGCCAGGGCCCAGCCGCGGGCCGCAGCCCACCGCCGCGCCGAAGCCGCCGCCACCGTCCACCGCCGCGCCGAAGCCGCCGCCGCCGTCCACCGCCGCGCCGAAGCCGCCGCCGCAGCCCACCGCCGCGCCGCTGCCGCCCACCGCCGCGCCGCAGCCGCCCACCGCCGCGCCGCCGCCGTCCACCGCCGCGTCGCTGCCGCCCACCGCTGCGCCGCGGCGGCCGCCTGGCGCGCGCCTCCCATGCCTACGGCGCCGCCCAAAACGCCTCCGGATTATTGGTTCGATACGTCACAAACGTCACCTGCTCTTTGGGGTATGTATGGACGGTCTTATCGGGCCCCTGCTGGAAATAATCCAGCGGCAGCAACCGGATATACGCCAACGTCTTCCCGGTGGTGCGGGCTTCCGTATCATATTCGCTGGCCACCGGGCATTCCAGGATATACAGGTTCTTGGCCATATAGCTGTACAGGTAATCTTCTTTCAGCGTTGACGACAAATGGTTCCAGTTGGCGTCGGGGTTGACGATCAGCGGGCGGTCGTCGATCAGCCGTTGCCGTACTTCGGCGAGACCCAGCAATTGTCCCTGTTCGTTCATGACATAGGCTTCGTTGGTCGGGTCCATCCACACCCACTTGTGTAAGGAGGGAATGTATACCATATTGATGACATGGCAATCGTTGTCGACATGAAGACTGTCTTTCGGCAAACAGGTGACGAAACGGGACTTGAAACCCATGGCCAGGTAACACTCGTTGAGGACGGTGGCCAGGCCACGGCAGTTGAGCCCGCGGTGTTCCCTTTTGCAGACCGCGATCATCGCCAGGGCGTTGGCGACGTCTGGGTTGCCGTGGTTGCCGTCGTGGGGTACGAGGTTGTGTATCCACCGCATGAGGTTGATCACCTGGGATACGTCGTTGGCCTTACCCGCAATAGAGTCCAGGTTGAAGGCCGTCCGGAGCGCCTGTAAATGAGGATCCGTCGCCGGGGCATAGGTAAAGGCGGGGAGCGGCCGCTGGTCCGCCGTATTGTAGGCGCCCGCCCGGCCCAGGATGTACCTATAGTCGCCCACTGTCCGCACAAAAGCCATCAGGGTCTTGAAACGGGTCTCATCGTGCAGCCCCGTCAGGTCGCTGTCCGTGGACATGTGCATATAGTCCAGGTAGCCTGCCTGGATGGACTTGTCCAGGTACAGCAGGGCGCGGTCCTTACTGTTCAGCAGCGCAAACGTGCAACTGAGGTTGTAAAAGGCATTTTCGAGGTACCCCCGGTAGTTCCGCTGGTCAAAGGAATCGAGTTGGTCATATCGTTTGATGAATTCGGAAAGGAGGCTGTTGTAGCGGACGGTGTCCCGGGCTTCGTAGGCCTTTACAAAAAGATCATTCTGATGGTCGGCGAAGCGCGCGAAAGAAGTGTCGGCCGTGTGTAACCAGGCCAGAAGAAGCAAAAAAGTCATGGCTATACGTTTGACTCAAAGATAACAAAACCCAAAAGCAAGGAAATGCCGTTTTGAATCAGGTATGATCCGAGGCGAATTTGGACTTGGCGTATTCACTGGGCGTCATTCCAAACTGTTTTTTGAATTCCCGGCTAAAGTATTTGCTGTCGTTGAACCCGACACTGTAGGCCACTTCGTAGACCGACAACCGTCCCTCCTCCAGGAGCCGGGCGGCTTTCCGGAAACGAGCCTGCCGGACAAAGTCCCCCACGGACAGCCCGGTGAGGGCCTTGACCTTTTTGTACAGGACGGACTGGCTCATGGCCACTTTGGTGCACAGCAGCGGGATGTCAAAGGCTTCCCCGTCCAGGTTTTCTTCGATGATCGCCACCAGGTCCCGGAGGAAGTCGTTGGGGATCGTGCTTTCCCCGCCCCGTCCCGAGAGCTGGAGGCCGTACTTGCGGCGCATGGTCTCCACCGACGCCAGCAGGTTGCGTATGTGCAACAGGAGCACCTGTACGCTAAAGGGTTTGGTCAGATACACGTCCGCGCCCTTTTCGAGACCATGGACCTGGTGCGTGACCGAAGCCTTTGCCGTCAGCAGGATAACGGGGATATGGTTTGTCCGGGGGTCCGTTTTAAGCAGTCCGCAAAGCGTCAGGCCGTCCATCTCCGGCATCATGACGTCGCTGATGACCAGGTCCGGGATCTCCGTCGTCGCCGTTTCCCAACCGGCGGCGCCGTGGGGGCTTTCCAGGACGCAGTATTCCGGAGGCAGAGCCTGGGTAATAAAGGCGCGGACCTCGGGGTTGTCTTCGACCAGCAGAAGTGTCGCTTTACGAGGGGCCGCGACTGGCCCCGGAGCGTCGGTCGCGGATGGGGCCGTCGCGGGCTGGCCCGGAAGCCGGTCAGGGTGGGGCCGCCCCGGCAAGGCCCCAAGGCGTGGCAGCACTTCCTGCCCCGGTTCCACCTCCACCCGCGGCACCAGCTGCTCCTTTGTAAAGTGCTCATACCCCGTCCGCAGCGACACCGTAAAACAAGTCCGTTCGTCCGGCCGGCTTTCGACCGTCAGGCGCCCCTTGTGCAACTGGACGATGCTCCGCGACAACGCCAGGCCGATGCCATAGCCCGTGTTCCGCGTGTCCCGGTCGTCTACCTGGAAGAAGTTGACGAACAATTTGTCGATGTGCTCCGGCGCGATGCCCTTCCCGTTGTCGGTTACTTTCACCTCCACAAAACCGGAACGCTTTTCTACGGTCACGCTGATCGTCCCTCCCTCCGGTGTAAACTTAAACGCGTTTGACAGGAGGTTGTACAGTACCTTTTCCAACTGGATGGGGTCCGCATACACCGTCAGGTCTTCTTCCGTTGCGATAAAGTCCGTAATGATCCGCCGCGACAGCGCCAGGTCGCCAAAGGAAGCAAAGACGTCCCGCCCAAATGCCACCATATTGACCGGGCTGACGTGGAGCTTTAGGTGGTGCGTCTCCGCCTTGCGGAAGTCCATCAATTCCTCCACCAGTTGGAGGAGTCGCCCTGCATTGCTGGACACGTGCGCCAGTTGCCGCCCGAGTGCGCTGTCCGCCTGCTCCAGCCGCAGCTTTTCGATGGGCCCAGCGATCAGGGTAAGCCGTGTCCGGATCTCGTGCGAAATATTGGTGAAAAAATTAAGCTTGGCCTGGTGCAGCGCATTGTCTCTTTTCAACGATGCGCGTATCCAGAAGAAGCGTATGAGGAGGAAAAAAAGTGATGCCGTAGCCAACGCATACAACGCATAAGCCCACCACGTTTTCCACCAGGGGGGCAGGACCTCCAGGGACAAAGCCACCGGCGCGCCCCACAACCCGTCATTGTTGGCCCCTTTGACCAGCAACCGGTACGTACCCGCCGGGAGGTTCATATAGTGTACGGAGGGTACGTCCGTGTAGTGCCAGGAAGAGTCAAAACCTTCAAGCGTATAGGCGTACTTATTTTTCCCTGGCTTAATAAAGTTCAGCAGCGCAAAGTCGATGCTGAATACATTTTGCCGCGCCGTCAGCGTCACCCCGCTGCTATGGGAGATGTCCGCATCCTTGCTGTCGAGGACACGCAACCCCGTAAACACCAGCGGCGCCGTATCCCTGTTGGTCTCGATCCGCTCCGGATAAAAAGCCGTCACCCCGTTGTACCCGCCGACAAACAGTTCCCCGTCCGCCGCTTTATAAAATGAGTTATAGTTGAATTCGTTTGCTGCCAACCCATCCGCCCGTGTGTAGTTCTTAAAGACGCCTTTGACCGGATCGAACCGCGCCAGCCCGTTGTCTGTACTAAACCAGAGTTTCTTTTGATCGTCCTCCAGGATACCGATCACATTGTTGTTGGGCAACCCGTCGCGTTGCGTATAGGTCGTCCAATGAGGCCCGTCGTATACCCGCGCTCCCCCGAAGTACATACCCACCCAGACACGCCCGTCCGTGCCTTCGCGGATGCAATTCACGGTGCCGCGCCCCAACTGCCTGCAGGCGCCCGACCGCGGGTCGTAGACAAAGAGGCCGTCGGATAGGCCGATCCAGACGGCACCTCGACTGTCTTCGAGGAGCGCCCGCACGGGGTCGCTTCGCAGCGGCGCGGATAGGGGAGGGCCCGCAACCTGGGCGAAGCCGGCGTCAGCTCCGCCCGGCGTCACTCCGCCCGCCGTGAAAAACTTCAGCCCCCCCTGAGTCCCGACCCACAGGGTCCCCGCGCCGTCCAGCAAGACGGCGTTGATCTCCGAATTGAGCGTAGCGGGATCATTGGGCGCATACAAAAAGTGGCGGAAGCCGCCGGCTCGGCCCTCGGCCCCACCATCCCCCGGGCCTCCGGCCCCACCCGGTATCCACAAATTGAGCCCACCCCCGTGGGTCCCCGCCCAGATACGCCCGGCGCGGTCGCGGTAGAGGACCTTGACGAGGTTGGAGCCCAGGCTGGAAGAAACACCGGAGGCGTTGCGGTAGTAGGTGAACCGGCCTGTGCCCCGGTCGAGACAGTTGAGACCGCCGCCCTCGGTACCCAGCCAAAGTTGGTTGCCGCTGCCGCCGACGATCCCGCTGACAACGTTGTTGTTGATGCTGGAGCCGGGGGGACCGCTTTGGTAAACGGTGAACGGGGTGGCGGTGGCATAGGTGACGTTGACGCCCCCAAAATAAGTACCCACCCACACGGAGCCTTCATGATCCTGGCAGATGCTATAGATGGAATTCTGGCTAAGACTGGATTTGTCGTCGGGCTGGTGCAAAAAGGTGGTCAATACACCCGACACGGGGTCGGCAATGGCGAGGCCTTCCTGCGTCCCGATCCATAAACGTCCGTCCCGGTCGGTGAGGATCTTGCGGATGTTGTTGCTGGGCAGACCGGTGAGCGGGCTAAACTTCCCGGTGCGGGGGGCATACCGGTTGACGCCTTGGTGCTGGGTGCCGATCCATAGCACCCCGGTCTTGTCTTCCGCGATGCTGGTAATATAATTACCGGTAAGCACAACAGCCGTATGCCCGTTCGTGTCCATGCGGATCAGCCCGGTCCCGGTGCCGATCCAAAGGGTGCCCGTCTGGTCTTCGCAAAGCGCGCGAATGTTGTTATCCAGGTCGCCGCCGCCCTGGGGTAGGCCGCCACCACCCTGGCGCCCGCCGCTGCCCTCCGGGTCGCGCCCGCCGGGAAAGCTATACACCCGGGAGATGCGTTGCTCTCCGCCTTGTATCTGGTCGAGCCCGTGTGGCGTCCCCACCCAGATGTTTCCGCGATGGTCCTCCAGGAGGCAATTGACGGAGACGTCCCGGCTTTGGGGGACGAAATGACTGTCATATAATACATGGCAGAAAATCCCTTTGACGGGATCGAACCGGTCGAGGCGGCCGGAAGCGCCCACCCAAAGAAATCCCCGGGTGTCCACCAAGAGCGCGTTAATATAATTATCGGAAAGGCTGTTGGTGTCGTCAGGGTCGTTCTGGTAGGCTTTGAAACGGACACCGTCGTACCGGTCGAGTCCGTAATGGGTGCCCAGCCAGATAAACCCTTTGCGGTCCTGGACGATTTGCATGACCGAATGCTGGGAAAGGCCGTCTTCGACCGTAAAATGATGGAACTCCCGCCGCTGGGCGGCGAGGCTCCCCGGAAACATCAACAGCAATATAACCCTCTTCACGGGTAGAAAATTAGGGATTGTTTTTCTGCTTTTCCCGCGCCCGTGGCGCAAAAACCAAAAACTCCCCCCTTTTACAAAGGATTTTCACCCCCTGCTTCGGGGGGCAGCGCCCATTTTTGTTGAAGTCATTCTTCACCAAACTTCGATTGTATGCGTATGAACAGGCCCCTATTGATTGCCGTTCTCCTCTTTCTCTCCCTGTCGGGGTGGGCCCAGGTCAAAACCATGACCGGCACGGTCACGGACGAGACCGGTAAACCCATCCCCTCCGTTTCCGTGACCATAAAGGGTAAACAGGCGGGAACCGAGACCGATGAAACCGGTCATTTTTCCATCGGCGCCGCACCCGGGGCGGTTCTTGTCTTTAGTGCCGTCAATTTCGACACCCGGGAGCTGGTCATAACGGCGAAGACAATCTATAACATCTCCCTAAAGGCTAAGACCGGGTCGGTAAGCGACGTGGTCGTGGTTGGCTACGGCGCCCAGAAAAAGATCGACCTGACGGGGGCGGTCTCTACCGTGGACGCCAAGACCATCGAGAACCGGCCCATCGTGAATGCGGTAGACGGTCTCCAGGGTGCCGCGCCCGGTCTGATCGTCACCCGGAGCTCGGGCCAGCCCGGGCTGGAGGGGTGGAGCCTGAACGTGCGTGGTTTTTCCTCGCTCAACGGCACCAACCAACCCCTGGTCGTCATCGATGGGGTTCCCAATGGGAATCTAACCACCCTCAACCCTATGGATATTGCGACCATTTCCGTCCTAAAGGACGCTGCGGCCGCCGCCATCTATGGTGCCAAAGCCGCCAGCGGGGTCGTGATCATCACGACCAAAATGGGGAAGGCCGGCAAGGTCAGCGTGGACTTTAACGAGTCTTATGTCATTAAAAAGTCCTACGACATCCCCCAGCGCATCCCGTCCTGGAAAGAAAGCATCATGCAGGACACGGCAGCTTCCAACGCGGGTACGGCCCAGCCCTACAACCAGCAACAGATCAACTGGATGCGGAGCTCCGACTCGAACTATATCGCCAATGACCCCTATGGTGTCAACTATTATTACAACATCAACCAGGTTGGCATCCTGCTCCGGAAAACGACGCCCAGCATGAACTACAACGTCGACGTCCGGGGCGGTGACGAGAAGACCCAGTATTACCTGGGCACCGGGTATTACAAGGAGCAGGGTGTGCTGAAGTTCGGACCCGACGCCAACGAACGCTATAATGTGACGTTTAATTTGTCGAATCGCCTGGGGTCTGTTTTCAGCCTGGACTCCCGGCTTTCGTATAATGAGAACCTTATACAGCAACCCACCATCGCCGCTAACGGAGAGTACGGGCTGTTTTACAACCTCTACCAACTGAGGAACCGCTATCCCATTTTCCTTCCCGGTTCCACCACCCAGTTTGCCTATACCGGGAGCGGCTCGGACGACTACGCCGTCCTGAACAGCGGCTCTTACAACAATACCATCCAAAACCAGTTGAACGGGGTCTTTACCCTTAAGGCCGCGCACTTTATCAAAGGCCTGGACCTCTCCCTACGGTACAACCCGTACTTCGAGCAGGACAACAACAACATCTTCAACCAGTCCATCCCGCTCTGGGCCTACAATACAGCGGGCGTGGCGACGATCAAAAGCTATACCGTCAACCCCAATTCCCTGCAAAAGACCCGGACCACCCAGACCTCTTACGACGTCCAGGCGTTGGCCAACTATGAACTGGACGTGCATCGTGACCACCACTTCCACCTCCTCGGCGGTTTCGAGGACCAGTATTACAATTATGACTACCTGAGCGCGTACAACAACGCCCTTGTCAACAACAACCTCCCGACCCTGAACTATACGACCAATGCCAACCTGCCCCCGAGCGATATCGGGGACAATATCCAGACCAATGCATGGGTATCGTTCTTTGGCCGGTTCAATTATAATTACAAGGAAAAATATTTCCTCGAAGCCACCTTGCGTAACGACGCCAGCTCGCGCCTCTCTCCCGGTCACCGGAGCCAGGCTTTTCCCTCCATTTCCGGCGGCTGGAGGCTGAGTAAAGAATCCTGGTTCAACAAAGCGCTGCCCTTTTTTGACGAATTCAAACTCCGCGGCTCCTGGGGCCGCCTGGGGAACGCGCAATTGGGTGCGCTTTCTACAAACAACTACAATTACATCGCCACCCTCAATGCCAATACGACGGGCTATCCCTTCAATAACCAATCCAATATCTATATCTACCAGTCTTCCCTGCCCAGCCCCTCTCTTGGTTGGGAAACCATCACCACCACCGATGGGGGCCTGGATGTAACCCTATTCCAGCATCGCCTTATGGCCACCTTCGACTACTTCGAGCGGGACAACAACAACGTCCTGATCACCCTGAACGAGCCCGCCGTACTCGGCGTATCCCCCAGCCAGACCAATGCCGCCGCCATCCGGGACTGGGGCTGGGAATCCACCGTTGGCTGGAGGGACAGGGTAGGGAAGGTCAACTACTGGGCTTCGGTCAGTGTTTGGGACGACAACAACAAGGTCACCAAATACAACGGGAACGTCGTCATCAGCAATGGCGTGAACTTTGCGATCCCCGGCTACTCCATCAACTCCATTTTCGGGTACAAGGCCGTCGGCTATTTCCAGAACCAGGCCGATGTTCAGAAGAGCCCCTCCCAGTTCAACTTCAACAACCAGGGTCCCGGCGACATCAAGTACGCCGACATCAATAAGGACGGCGTCATTAACGGCGGGATCGGTACACTTGCCAACCATGGGGATTTGGTCTACCTGGGGAATACGTCACCGCGTTATTCATACGGTGTCAACCTGGGCGCGCAGTGGAAAGGCTTTGACCTGGGCGTCTTCCTGCAAGGCGTGGCCAAGCGCGGCATGCTCATCGACCCCTCCGCCGCGCAGCCTTTCGTCAACTCCTGGCGCATGCCCTGGGCCATCAACGAGAACTACTGGACGCCGGAGAACCCTAACGCTCTTTTCCCCCGTCTTTATCCAGGTGGGGGCACCAACACGGTCATCTCCAGCAAGTGGGTCCAGAACGCCGCCTACCTTCGCCTGAAAAACCTTCAGGTGGGTTATACGCTTCCCGCCGCCCTCACCGCGCGGGCGAAGATCCAGACTGTACGGATTTATTTCAGCGGACAGGACCTCTGGGAGAAAAACAAGATGTGGTTCAAATATTATGACGCCGAGGACCCCACCAACGCCAGCTTCCAGTACCCCTTTTTCCGTTCGTTCGCCTTCGGCCTGAACCTCACTTTTTAAACCAGGAGATCATGAAACGTACTATAGCATCTGTCATACTGTTGGCATCCCTGACTGGTTGCTCCAAGCAGCTTGTCCAGAATCCCCAGACGAGCCTCACCGACGCCTCGTTCTGGAACACCCCTTCCGATCTGAGCGAAGCCTGTACCTATTTATATACCTTTTTACCCGGTCTGGGTACCGACGATCCCACGGGCAATCCCACGCCTGCCCAGGACGACTATTCCAATATCGGTTATGGTACCGGCACCGTCGGGGTGGGGGATGGCTCCCGCATCGCCCCGGCCACGTCCTCGGAGTGGACGAACTTCTATAAGCTCATCCGGGCCGCCAACAACATCCTCCAGAAGTCGGTCACCGTTACCGGCGACACCGGCCTGATCCATCAATACCTTGGAGAGGCGCGTTTCTTCCGCGCCTGGGGCTACTTCGAGCTCGTCAAGCGTTTTGGGGACGTCCCCCTGGTCATGCGGACCCTGACCCTTTCCGACAGTCTTCTGTACGGCCCCAGGACCGCCCGGGAAACCGTTATCGACAGCGTCTATGCCGACCTCACGTACGCCGCCATTTATTGCCCCCAGCCCGACATTGCCCAAAGCAAAAGTGAGTATGGCCGGGTCACCGCCACGGCCGCGCTGGCCCTGGAATCCAGGGTCGCCCTTTTCGAAGGGACCTGGGATAAATACCATGGCGGTGGCAACGCGACCGCTCACCTCCAGATCGCCGTCCAGGCTGCCCAGGCCGTCATCAACGGGGGCAAGCATACCCTTTTTGTGGCGTCCGTTCCCGACAGCAGCTACTACTATCTTTTCCAATACCAGACCCAGCCCTCCACCGAAAACCAGATCGTCGCGGGCGGCAACCCCACCCCTGGCGGTACCAATTTTACCTACGCCACCAACAAAGAGATCATCCTTCCCAAACTGTACGGTGTCAGCCTCAGCAACATCATCAGTTCGCATTCTTATGAACGGGGCTACCTGGAGCAGGGCAACATCACCGCCTCCCGGGGCTATGTGAATGCCGTCCTCTTTAAAGACGGCCTTCCTGCCGGCCAATCCGTCTATGACTCGACCTACAAGCAGACCAGCCCCCTGACCGAATTCCGGAACCGGGATCCCCGTATGGGCATGACCCTCCTCAGCTCCGCCAATATCTGGCCCCAGCTCCAGGGCATCATCCCCTACATCCCCGGTCTTTTGTATAAGGTCCGGAAGTATTTTATCGTCCAGGACTGGACCAATCAAACCAGCTTCGTCAATTTCCTGGCGATCCGGTATGCCGAAGTGTTGCTGAACTATGCCGAAGCCACCTACGAACTCAACGGGAACATCAGCGACGCGGACCTGAACCTCACGGTGAACGCCCTCCGCGCCCGGGCCACCAACAACAACCCCTCTGTACTGCCCTCCCTCACCAACGCCTTTGCGACGGCCAACAGCCTCAACCTCCTCACCGAGATCCGCCGGGAAAGAACCGTGGAGCTGGCCTTCGAGGGCTTCCACTACTGGGACGAGCTCCGCTGGAAAACCGCCGAAACCGAACTGCCCCTGGCCGTGGAAGGCCCCCAATACTTTGGTCCTCCCTACCAGGCTTCCGTAAACAATCCTATCTTAGATGCAAACCATTTTGTCATCCTGGAAAGCGCGGGCAAGCGCAGCTTTAACCCCGCCCGGGACTATCTTTGGCCGCTGCCTACCCAGCAGCTTGCCTTGAACCCGAACCTGGTGCAGAACCCGAACTGGTAAGTTATGAAGCAACTTTTTTTTCTGATGGGACTCCTTTTGATCGCGCGTGTTGCCCCCCCGCGCAACTACCTCTCCTCGGCCCTGGAAGCCTCCGGCCTCCACCTCACCCTGGAGCAGGTCCAAACCTGGAGGGAGGCCCGGAAGCAAAAAGTGCTGACCGCCATCAAGGCGTTGCCCGATTCTGTAAAAGCCAGCCTCACTGCGAGGGCGGACCGGTATATCGATTTTACCTGGCCCGCCCTCCCGGTGAGCCTTTACCACGAGTTTAAGACGACCGGCAACCGCACCCATTATGAGACCCGGTTGACCGAACGCCGGACCGCCCTCGCTTCCCTGGTCATCGGCGAGCTGGTGAGCGGTGATCCCAAATACATGCCCGCCATTGCCGACGGACTTTGGGCCACGCTTGAAGAAAGCACCTGGGTGTTGCCCGCCCACGTCGGGATGCAACACATAGGTACCGACCTGCCCGACCCCGACGAAAACGTCGTCGACCTCATCGATGGAGAAACCGCGTCTTCTGTCGGCGCCATCCAGTGGCTGCTGTCCAGCGAGCTCGACCGTTTTTCCCCCGTGTTGGGTAAACGCGTCCGCTACGAGCTCACCCGCCGCGTCATCGCGCCCTACCTGGGACGGAATGACTTCTGGTGGATGGGTTTTAACAACCGCGTCCCCAACAACTGGAACCCCTGGATCAACGGCAACGTCCTCGTCGCCGAGCTCCTGACCGGTGTCCATGCCGACACTATCAACCTCGTCCTCGACAAGGTCCTGCGCAGCACCGACAACTTCGTTAATGGGTACGGGGACGACGGTGGTTGTGACGAAGGCCCCACCTATTGGAGCGAGGCCGGGGGCAAGCTCATCCATATCCTCGAACTGGCGTCTTCAGTGTCCGGCGGGCGTCTGGATTGGTCGGGCATTCCCTTGCTGCATCGCATCGGTTCCTACATCAGCACCATGCACATCGCGGGTCCGTATGTCGTCAATTTTGCGGACGCTACGCCGCGGACGCTACCGGACCCCGTGAGCGTGTATGGCTTTGGACAATACTTTCACGACGACACGCTCCGGCATTTCGCGGCGTATCTTTTCGACTTGCGGCACCGGGCGTTGCCCACTGGCAACGTGCACGACTTTGTGTTGGGCGTGGAGACTTATGGGGCGTTGGCGTCCACCCCCGCAGAGGTAGCTGCTCCTGCACTGCGGTGGCTGCCGTCGGTGCAGGTGATGGTGGCGCGCGCCCCCGACCTCGTTTTCGCTGCCCAGGGCGGCAACAACGGCGAAAGCCACAACCACAACGACGTCGGTAACTTCATCCTGTACGCGGGCGACGCCCCCGTCATCGTCGACGCCGGCGTCGGCACCTACACTGCCAAAACCTTTTCCAGCCAGCGGTATACGCTGTGGAACATGCAGTCCCAGTGGCACAACTGTCCCGTTATCAACGGCGTCCAGCAAAAGGACGGCGCACAGTACAAAGCCACCGACGTACGCCTCGACGGCTCGGTCCTGCGGATGAACCTGGCCAGCGCCTATCCCGCGGAGGCGGCTGTCAAACGCTGGGACCGGACGTTTGACTTCAACCCCCGCGACAAAACCCTCCGGCTCGAAGACGACTTCGTTCTCGACGTCCGGAAGGACTCGACCTGTCTGAACTTTTTAACCCCCTGCACCGTCACCCAAAGCGGCCCCGGCCGGCTCACCTTTAGCAGCCCGTCGGGCACGCCCCTCCTCGTCTTGTCTTTTAGCGCCGCCGCCCTGTCCTGGCAAACGACCGTCAAGGACATGGACGACGCCCGTCTCCAAGACAGTTGGGGTAAAAGCCTTACCCGCGTGTCCCTGGTCCTCAAAGACCCGGGGCTAAGCGGTAAGACCGAGGTGCGGTTTTCAATGCCATGATACCAATGATGAAACGAATGAACCTGGCCGCACTTGTGCTGGTCCTTGGCCTGGGCGCGCCCGCGCAGCCCCATCCGGTCCCGTACCCGCACTTCCCTCCGAAGGATTCCACGCTGCGTGTCATGAACCGCGTCGCCCACTGGCAGTTGGAAGAATGGAAGGGCGAGGGAATGAAGTACCCCGCCTGGGACTGGGTAAACGCGGTGTCGTATACCGGGTTGTTCGCGTTGGGGCAGCTTTCGGGGGATACCACGTATTGGAATACCCTTCGCTGCATCGGCGATTCTTTACAATGGGAGACGGGGCCCGCCAGGACCATGGCGGATGATTATTGCATCGGGCAGACGTATGCGCAGCTTTATATCGCCACCGAGGCCCGGCCGCCAGCGGGCACCGCGTCCCGGCCGCTCCCTGCGGCTTCCATGCTCCGCCCCTTCCGGCACCTCGCCGATTCCCTCCTGCGGCTGCCGCACAGCGAATCGCTGGAATGGAAAAACCACGTGCAACTGCGCCAGTGGGCCTGGTGCGACGCCCTTTTTATGGGCCCTCCCGGTCTGGCCTACCTGTCGACGGCTACGGGCGACCGGCGGTACCTCGACCTTGCCGACAGCCTTTGGTGGAAGACGACCGCCTATCTCTACGCCCCGGGCGATAGCCTATATTACCGCGACAGCCGCTACTTTGGTCAGCACGAAGCCAATGGACAACCGATGTTTTGGTCGCGGGGGAACGGCTGGGTGATGGCAGGTCTTGTAAGGATGCTCGCCAATATGCCGGAACGCTATCCCGACCGGCCGCGGTTTATACGACTCTACCGGGAAATGGCGGCGCGTGTGGCCGGTCTGCAACAACCCGATGGAACCTGGCATGCTTCTCTCCTGGACCCGGCCAACTTTCCGGGACCGGAAACCAGCGGTACGGGTTTATATTGTTACGCCCTCGCCTGGGGGATCAACCGCGGACTGCTCCCGGCAGCGCGTTACGCGACCGTCGTGGCGAACGCCTGGGCGGCGCTGATGCGTGCCGTCCAGCCGGACGGACGGCTGGGGTATGTACAACAGATCGGGGAAAACCCCCAACGGACGGGCGCCTCCAGTACGGAGGCCTATGGAACAGGCGCCTTTCTGCTGGCAGGAACGGAGGTGTACAAGATGGGCCGTTAAAGAGACTTGCGCAACGTCAACCGGAAGGGCAGCGCGATGTGTTCCGTGCTGCCTTCTTTGATAAGCCTCGCGGCTTCGGTGCCCATGCGATGGAAGTCGGTAGACATCGTCGTAATGCCGTTGAGGATGATCCGCTTCAGGGGCGTGTCGTTGTACGAAATCACCCCCACCGCTTCGCCCAGCGTTAGACCGGCGTCCAGGATCTTTTCCACCAGGACGACCAGGTCATCCTCCATCAGGCTGATGTAGGCCGTGCCCTCCTGTACTTTTTCCGCGTGCAGGTCGGAGACGACCTCGTTTTGGAACGCATAGTCGCGGCAGAAGTTGATAAACCCTTCCAGGATGTCGCGGGGATGGTAGGTATAGTCAGGAAAAATAATCTTAATGGTCCGGTACTTGGACAAGGGCTCCAGGGCCTCCGTCAATGCCTGGTAGATATCCTCACGAAAGCGCTCATAGACGGCCCCGAAGACGCCCGTGATACCGGGCGCCAGTTTGTCGAGCAGGATGAGCTGGTGTTTGGGAATGTCGTTGAGAAGGCTGGTGGCGCCTTCCCCTCCTTCCTGGAAATGCGGTATGATGACGAAGTGTGAGTAGCCGTCCTTCTTCCGGTCCATCAGCAGCCGTTTGAAAAGCGCATAGTCGTTGTTATAGATATAGAAGTCGATCAGCGCATCTCCGCCCAGCGCCGCCGCAAAGGCGTCGTAGACGATCTTTTTGTGCGCGCTGAGTTTGTTGAATAACAGGAACACCCTGGTCTTGCCGGTAGGCGCATCCCCCGTTATAAAATAACCCTTTCCGTGGACCGAACCCACGATCCCGCTTTGCTTCAGGTGCTTGTACGCCTTTTCCACCGTATCTTTCGCCAGGTCCAGTTCGAAGCTCAGGTCGTTGATGGACGGAAGCGCGTCCCCCCGCAGCAGGTGACCCTGCTCCACGCCCTTCAGGATGGAGTCCGCCACCTGCAGGTATTTGGGCGTGACCGAAAGTTCGTTGACGCTGATCAGCCGGTAAATATTCATTTGGGCAAATATACGACAGGACAGTACAGGAGAGTTAACCGGCGGCCCCCTCTTATCTTTACCGCCATCTAACGATTATGCAAGTCATCGCAGGTATTTTTTTCCACTTTATAGGCGGGTTCGCCTCCGGTAGTTTCTATATGCCGTACAAAAAGGTGCGGGGTTGGCACTGGGAAAATTATTGGATCATCGGGGGGCTTTTCTCCTGGCTGATCGTCCCGCCCCTCGCGGCCTGGCTGACGGTTCCGGGTTTTGCCGACATCATCCGGAATACCCCGGCGGAAACCATCCGGTATACGATGCTCTTTGGGGTTTTGTGGGGCGTAGGGGGGCTCACGTATGGATTGGGCGTCCGTTACCTGGGCATGTCCCTCGGCAACTCCGTGGTGCTGGGTTTTTGCTCGGCCTTTGGCGCCCTGGTGCCGTCGATCTATTATAACTTTTTTCCCGCTGACGGTAAGACGACCTTCAACGACCTGCTGACCACTTCCTGGGGCCGGGTTGTTCTTGCAGGTGTCCTGGTTTGTCTGCTGGGGATCTATATCTGCGGACGGGCGGGCATGCGCAAGGAACGTGAGCTGCCTGAGGAAGAAAAGAAGAAAAGCGTCTCCGAATTCAGTCTCGTCAAAGGGCTGGTGGTGGCCGTGATCAGCGGCATCCTGAGCGCCTGTTTCAACTTCGGGATCGAGGCCGGCAAACCGATGGCGGAAGCCGCTGTAAAAGCCGGGTTCAACCCGCTCTACCAGAACAACGTCATTTACATCACCCTCCTGTGGGGTGGGTTGGCGACCAACGGGATCTGGTGTTTGATCCTCAACCTGCGCAACCGTTCCTTTGGGGACTATACCGACAAGCGCACACCCTTGTTAAAGAACTACCTGTTCTCCGCCCTCGCGGGTACGACCTGGTTCCTCCAGTTCTTTTTCTATGGCATGGGCGAGAGCAAGCTGGGGAATGGAGCCAGTTCGTGGATATTGCACATGGCGTTTATCATCCTCGTGGCGAATGCCTGGGGGCTGGCGCTGAAGGAATGGAAGGGGGTGAGCCGGCGCACCAAGACGACGATCGCGTTGGGCATTGGAGCGATCCTCCTGTCGGTGGTGATCGTCGGAGTTGGGAATGCACTCAAATAAAAATATTATGAATTTCAAGCACGTATCGTATCTGTGGGATGAGGCCGAAGCCGCCAAACTGAAAGGCGACGAGGTAGCCCTGTTGGTGTACCGCTCCAACCTTTTGGGCGCGGACCTGAGGCTGACCAATTATGGGGGTGGAAACACCTCCGCCAAAGTCATATCCAAAGACCCCCTGACGGGGAAAGAAGTTGAGGTCATGTGGGTAAAAGGCAGCGGAGGCGACCTGGGCACCATGAAGCGGAGCGGTCTGGCCGCCCTTTATGTAGACCGCCTGCGCAGCCTGATCAACGTCTATGAGGGGGTGGCCAAAGAGGACAAGATGGTAGAACTGTTCAATCATTGTATCTACGACCTGGCTTCGAAGGCGCCCTCCATCGACACCCCTCTTCATGGGTTCCTGCCTTTCAAACACATCGACCACCTTCACCCCGACGCCGCCATCGCCATCGCGGCGGCCAAAGACGGCAAACGCATCACCAGGGAACTTTTTGGCGGGACCATTGGTTGGGTGGAATGGCAACGGCCCGGTTTCGACCTGGGGTTGAAGCTGAAGGCCTGTCTCGACGAAAACCCGGGCATCCGGGGGATCATGCTAGGTTCTCACGGTTTGTTTACCTGGGGGGACACGGCGTATGAGAGCTATTACAACACCCTGGAGGTGATCGAATGCTGCGCGCAATACATTGAAGACAACCTAGGCAAGAAGGGGCCGGTTTTCGGTGGGGCGCGCATGACATCCCTCGATAGGGAAGCCCGGCTTCGCCAGGCCTCGGCCCTGGCACCAGTGCTCCGCGGGCTTTGCTCTTCCAGGACGGGCATGGTGGGTCACTTTACCGACGACGAACGCGTGCTGGAATTTATCAACTCCCATGACCTCGCCCGCCTGGCGCCCATGGGGACGAGTTGTCCGGACCATTTTTTGCGGACAAAAATATCCCCGTTGGTCCTGGGCCTTGCCCCGGATGCGGACCTGGCCGATGTAAAGACCGCGCTCGAACCTGCCTGGGAAGCGTACAGGAAAATGTATGCAGACTATTACAATACCTGCAAACATCCCGACAGCCCGGCCATGCGCGACGCCAATCCCGTCATCATTCTTTACCCGGGGGTGGGCATGTTTGCTTTTGCGGCCAATAAACAAACCGCCCGTGTCGCCGCCGAGTTTTATACAAACGCCATCAATGTGATGAAGGGGGCGGAGGCGATCAGTGCATATACTTCCCTGCCCCGGCAGGAGGCTTTTAATATCGAATACTGGCTCCTCGAAGAGGCCAAGCTCCAGCGCATGCCCAAACCCAAACCCCTGAGCGGGCGCGTGGCCCTCGTAACCGGCAGCGCCGGGGGGATCGGGAAGGCCATCGCCCGGAAATTTATCGAGGAGGGGGCGTGCGTGCTCATCAACGATAACGATGCGGCGCGGCTGTCTGGTGCCACCGAATCGTTCATGAGCCAGTTTGGCCGGGACGCCTTTGCCGCGGAGGTGCTGGACGTAACGGCGGCGGATACCATCCAACGCGCCTTTGCTGCCGCCGCGCTGGCCTTCGGGGGCGTGGACATCGTCGTCAACTGCGCGGGTTTGTCTATATCCAAACCCCTCGAAGAACATACCGAAAACGACTGGGACCTCCTGTACGACGTATTGGTCAAGGGCCAGTTCCTCGTCACGCAGGCGGGGGTACGGGTCATGCGCCAGCAGGGTTTTGGGGGCGACGTCCTGAACATCGTCTCCAAAAATGCCCTGGTCAGCGGTCCGAACAACGCCGGCTACGGTTCGGCCAAAGCCGCCCAGCTCCACCTAAGCCGGCTCAACGCCGCCGAGCTGGGGAAGGACCATATTCGCGTCAATACCGTCAACCCCGACGCCGTCATCACCGACAGTAAAATTTGGGAAGGCGCCTGGGCCGAAGGCCGCGCCAAGGCTTATGGGGTTACGGTGGCCGAACTTCCCGCCTACTATGCCAAACGGACCCTTCTGAACGAAATCATCAACCCGGACGACATCGCCAATGCCTGTTTCGTTTTTGTGGGCGGTCTTTTGGACAAATCGACCGGAAACGTGCTGAATGTGGACGGTGGCGTAGCCATGGCATTTGTTCGTTAAATTCGATGCTTCAAACCCTTTCCATGCACATTTCCCGGACAACGATTGCCGAGCACAACGACCAACGCATGTTCGCCCATGAGCGCCGGTTTAACCACCTGGCGTCCGAAACGCCCCAGGCTTTATCGGTGCTCCCCCTCCTGGAAGCCTTCCAGGTCGCCATTCCCTCCTGGGCCCTGGGGGCCGGTGGGACCCGTTTCGGCCGTTTCGGCCTCGGTGGGGAACCCCGTAACCTCGAAGAAAAGATCGCCGACGTGGGGCTTCTTCACGCCCTCAACCGGTCCAGTGGCGCCATTTCCCTGCACATCCCCTGGGACATCCCGGAGGACGCGGAACGGATCAAGGCCCTGGCTACGCGCTACGGGCTGGTCTTTGATGCCATGAACTCCAACACCTTCCAGGATCAGCCGGGGCAACCCCTGAGTTATAAATACGGTTCCCTTCAACACGTCGACAAGGCGGTGCGAAAACAGGCAATCGACCACAACATCGAAGTCATCCGATATGGCGAAGTGCTGGGGTCCAAGTCCTTGACCGTCTGGTTGGCCGACGGTTCCTGTTTCCCCGGTCAGCTCAACTTCCGGGAAGCGTTCCAGCGGACCCTGGAAAGCCTGCACGAGATTTACGCGGCGCTCCCCGCCGATTGGAAGCTTTTCCTCGAATACAAGGCTTTCGAACCCAATTTTTATTCCACCACTGTCGCCGACTGGGGACAGTCCTTGCTCGCCGTGAGCAAGCTCGGACCCCAGGCGTATACCCTCGTCGACCTGGGACACCACCTCCAGGGCGCCAACATTGAACAGATCGTGGCCCTTTTGCTCATGGAGGGAAAGCTGGGCGGTTTCCACTTCAACGACTCCAAGTACGGAGATGACGACCTGACCGTGGGTAGCATCAAACCCTACCAGTTGTTCCTGATCTTTTGCGAGCTCGTCGAAGGCATGGACGCCCGCGGGATGTTGCATTCCCGGGACCTGGGCTGGATGATCGACGCTTCCCACAACGTCAAGGACCCCCTGGAAGACCTACTCCAGTCCGTGGAAGCCATTAAGATCGCTTATGCCCAGGCGCTCCTCGTCGACCGCGCCGCCCTCCGTGAGGCCCGGGCGGCCAGCGACGTGGTCAGGGCCCAGGAAGTCCTCCAGGCTGCCTACCGGACGGACGTCCGCCCGCTGGTGGCGGAGGCCCGGCTTCGCGCGGGCGGGGCCTTGGAGCCGCTCGCGTTGTATCGCGCCGGCGAGGTGCGGCGGCGGCTCACAGAGGAGCGCGGGAGCGGGGGGCGCGCCACCGGCCTCTAGCGCCGCGGCCCGCGCGGGCGCGCCGCCCGACCCGAAACGCGCGGGCGTGCCGCAGCCCGTGCCCGCCAAACGAATGACCATGCCCATTCCCGTCATAGCCATATTCGACGTCGGCAAGACGAACAAAAAACTACTTCTGTTCGACCTGCACTACCGTGTCTGCTGGGAGGAGTCCGTACAGCTCCGCGAAACAGTGGACGAGGACGGCTTTCCCTGCGAAGACGTGGCGGTCCTCACGGCCTGGGTCAAGGAACAGGCGGCCCACGTCCTGACGGATCCCCGTTGGGAGGTGCGGGCCATCAACTTCGCGGCTTATGGGGCGAGCTTTGTCCACCTGGACCGCGAAGGCCGGGTAATCGCGCCTTTGTACAACTACCTGAAGCCTTACCCCAAACGTCTCCTGGAGCACTTCTACAATAGCTACGGGGGCGCGGGCGCGCTCAGCCGCCAGACCGCTTCCTCCTTGAACGACAGCCTTAGTTCAGGGCTCCAGTTGTACCGGTTGAAGTATGAGCAGCCGGCGCTTTTTGCGGATATCGCCTGGTCCCTCCACCTGCCGCAGTACCTCAGTTTTGTGCTGGGCGGCCCGCCCGCGGCGGACATCACCAGCACGGGTTGTCATACCGGGCTTTGGGACTTCGAGGCGATGGCCTACCACCGCTGGGTGCGGGAGGAAGGGATCGACAAAAAAATACCGCCTATCCTGCCGTCGGATACCTGTCAAACCGTGGGGACGGTCCGCCTTGGGATCGGCCTGCACGACAGTTCTTCGGCGCTGATCCCGTACCTGCGGACCGTCAGCGAGCCCTTTCTCCAACTGTCCACGGGGACCTGGTGCGTCAGCCTCAACCCCTTCAACGCCACGCCGCTGACCTCCGGCCAACTGCAGCAAGACTGTCTTTGCTATATTTCCTACAAAGGGAACCCGGTCAAGGCCTCCCGGCTTTTTGCGGGGCACGCGCACGAACAACAGGCCCGGCGACTGGCCCTGCACTTCCACAAACCCGCGAACCATTTCGAGACGGTGCGTTGCGACACCGCGCTCCTGGAACGCCTGGAGCAGGCAGGTCCGCCTTCGGGTTTTCTGGAGCGGGAGCCCGGGGAGTTCCCTGATTACGAGACGGCGTACCACCGACTGATGCTCGACCTGGTCTACCGGCAGGCGGACAGTACCCGGCTCGTGCTGGAAGGTTCCGGTGTTTCCCAGGTCCTGGTCGACGGTGGCTTTAGTAAAAATCCTATTTTCATGCACCTGTTGGCCCGTGCTTTCCCGGGTCAGCAGGTCAGGGCCGCGTCCGTGGCGCAGGCGACCGCCGTGGGTGCGGCGCTTTGTCTGCACGAGCACTGGAACGGGGGCCCTGTGCCGTCGCACCTGATGGCCGGGAAAGGATAGTCATGGACAAACCCATTCGCAAAATCATCCATATCGATATGGATGCGTTTTATGCATCCGTCGAACAACGCGACAACCCCCTATACCGGGGCAAACCCATTGCCGTGGGCGGCTCTCCAGAAGGCCGGGGTGGGGTGGTGGCGACGGCCAGCTATGAGGCCCGCAAATTTGGGGTCCGTTCCGCAATGCCCTCCAAAAGGGCGCGGGAGCTTTGTCCCGACCTCATTTTTGTCCGTCCCCGGTTTGACGTGTACAAGGAAGTCTCTGCGCAGATCCGCGCCATTTTCCACCGTTATACAGACCTCATTGAACCTTTGTCGCTCGACGAAGCCTACTTAGACGTCACCGTGGACAAGCTGGGGATCGGGTCCGCCATCGAGATTGCACACGCGATCCGCAAAGCCATCCGGGAAGAGCTCCAGCTCACCGCCTCCGCCGGGGTTTCCGTCAACAAATTCGTGGCCAAGATCGCCTCAGACCTCCAGAAGCCCGATGGGTTTGCTTTTATCGGTCCGTCCTCCATCGAAGCCTTTATGGAAAAGCTGGCGGTGGAAAAGTTCCACGGTGTCGGCCGGGTCACCGCGCAAAAAATGAAAGACCGGGGCATCTTCACCGGGGCCGACCTCAAAAAACTTACCGAAGAAGAACTGGTCCGCGACTTTGGTAAAACCGGCGCCTTTTATTACCGGATCGTTCGGGGTCTGGACGATCGGCCGGTTCAACCCCACCGCGAAACCAAGTCCGTCGGGGCGGAGGATACCTTCCAGGAAGACCTGTCCTCCCTCGAAGAAATGGCCCCCGAACTCGACCGCCTGTCCGTCATCGTCCGGGACCGTCTCCAGCGCCACCAGCTCCGCGGGAAAACGGTCACGCTCAAGGTCAAATTCAGCGATTTTCGCCTGATCACGCGCAGCTTTTCCCTCCCGGTTCCGACCGATGATCTTGAACTTATCCAGTCCACCGTTCGCCAGTTGCTCCGGGGTGTTTTGGAAGAGCCGGTGAAGATCAGATTGTTAGGAGTCTCGTTGTCCAACTTCGGGGAACCCCCGCCCACCGTGCAACTCGGGCTTTTCTTTACGGAGGATTAATACGATACATTAGGATATTTATGTATCTTTGAAACGCTCTTACTTTTTCGGAACCCGAAATGAAACACATGCTTATTTCACTGAAACGCGTACGCTTAGTCGCCGCCATTTTTGCTTTTTTCTCCCTGCCCGCCACTGCGCAAGTCAATTGTTACGTGTCCAGGGTCGACCCCAACTACGACACGGCAGGTGGAACGGTTACGATCCACGGCTGGGGCTTTACCGGCACCACCAGCGTTAACATCGGGAACGGATATGCGACTTCCTTTAGGGTCCTCTCCGACACTTTGATGACAGCGGTTTGTCCGTCGACACCGGGTGAAAGTTTTGGTGTGTTTAACGCAAATGGGTACTCCCCCGGTATGTATTTTGCATTGATCGGCACGCCCGCAAAAGGCGCCGCGTACATCGGCTCTTTTAGCCCGACCTATGGCCACACCGGTGATACGGTCACGATCCGGGGAAGGGGTTTTACGAATATTACCAATGTCACTATCGGTGGGCAACCGGTCGCTTTCTTTACGATAGTTTCCGATACGGTGATCACGGCGGTTGTCAGCGGTCCTGATAATGGTGCGCTAACCGTGCGGGATACCCTGAATAAAGGGGTGAACACCACCGGCGGTTTTACGTCCCCCCTGCTTGGGTTTACCAACCTGTCCACCTATACCGGTGTTTTTATCACTTCCTATTCGCCGGTACCCAGCACGGCCGGGTCGACTGTAACGATCCACGGGATCAATTTGGGCGCGGTCAATGATGTGGAGTTCGGTCCCTGGAGTGCAACCTCCTTCACCGTGGTTTCTCCTACGACGGTTACGGCCGTCGTACCGAGGGGTACGCCCTGGGTCAATAAACTGGCGGTAGGTAATGGCAGTTCTTATGACAGTACCGGGTTTTCATGGGTCCTTCCCGATACGCCGAAAATAACATCCTTTTCTCCCCTTGCCGACACGGCCGGTGGAACCGTTACGATCAAAGGCACCCACTTCACCGGCACCACCGCCGTATTATTCGGAGCGGATACCGCCGCGTCGCTGACCGTGGTCTCCGATACCGTTATTAAGGCCGTCGTCAGCCGCGCCGGTGCCAGCGGGACCGTGCAGGTCGTTACGCCCGGGGTAAGCTCGACCTCGACCGCTTCCTTCACCTACCTGGGGCTCTCCCCCCGGATTACTTCTTTTGCGCCCACCAGCGCCGGCAAGGGGGATACGGTAATCCTCAAAGGCCAGGGCCTGACCGATGTCAAATCCGTCTTTTTTGGCGACGCCTTCGCGGCATCCTTCCAAATCGTTTCGGATACGGTGATCGCGGCCGTCGTGGGCAGCGGGACCTCCGGGAATATATCGTTTAGCGGGAAGCTGCCCAATGGGACCATCGTGGGCGACACCCTGGCAAGCCCGTTGTTCACCTTTGTTACACTGACACCCACCATAGCCGCTTTCTCGCCTTCTTCCGATACCAGCGGAGGCACGGTAACCCTTCATGGAACGCATTTCACCGGGGCGACCGCGGTGTTTTTCGGGGGCGATTCCGCCGCTTCGTTTAGCGTATTGGCCGACACCCTGGCGACGGCTGTCGTCGGAAAAGGCGCCAGCGGCAGTGTGCAACTGGTCACCCCCAACGGCACGGCTACCGCCGCCGCCACCTTTACCTTTTTGACCGGCCCGTCCATATTGTCCTTCATCCCCCCCGCGGATTCTGCCGGGGCCACGGTCTTTATAAGCGGGTCGAAGTTTACCGGCGCCACGGCCGTATATTTCGGTGGTGTGGCCGCAACATCCTTTACCGTAAGGTCCGACACCAGCATCAGCGCGGTCGTACCGTCAAATATTTTTGGACACGCGATCACGGTCGTGACACCCGTTGGAACGGATTCGCTCGGCGGGTTTACCTACCTGGCGCCCGCACCGGGGTCCCATGCCCCCTTGATCCACGCCTTCACCCCCGCCTCCGATACGGCGGGAGGAACGGTGATCATTGACGGTGCAAACTTCTCCACGGTGACCGCCGTCAGCTTTGGCTCGGTCCCTGCGGCATCCTTTACGATCGTATCCGATACGATGATCGAAGCCGTCGTTGGCCAAGGCGCTACCGGCACGGTGATCGTTTTTTCACCCCAAGGGTCCGACACCTCTGCCGCGGTCTTTACCTATACCTTGCCGCCGCCGCCTTCGATCACCGGCTTTAGCCCGGCGTCGGATACGGTAGGCGGTGTCGTCACCATCACCGGGATAAGCCTGGGCGGTACGACACAAGTGATCATCGGGAACGTGGCCGCCGCCTCGTTTACGGTGGTGTCGTCGACTGAGATCACTGCCGTCGTGGCAAGAGGCGCGTCCACCGGACGCATTGTCGTTTACGCGTCGGGAGACACGCTCCAGACGACGAGCGACTTTACCGTCCTGAGCAGCATCCCGGCCCAAGCCGCCATCACTTCCTTCTCTCCCCAGGCAGATTCCACGGGTGGGATCGTGGTGATCAGGGGAACGCATTTTACCGGGGTCACCGCCGTCGCGCTTGGAGGAACCTGGTCGAACTTCGTCATCGAGTCCGATACCATGATATGGGTCACCGTAGGCACCGGGTCCACCGGCCCGATCACACTGATCCAGCCCGGGGAAGATACGGTCGTCTCCACCTCGGACTTTACCTATCTCCAAAGCACCCCGGTATACATACCCCAGGTGCTCTCCTTCTCGCCCACCTCCGATACGACGGGTGGTGTGGTGACGATTCTTGGCACCCATTTCACGCGAGCAGACAGGGTTACCTTTGGGGGCAGCCCGGCCAGTTCCTTCACCGTTGTCTCCGACACGCTGATCACCGCCGTCGTCGGCCAGGGTTCCACCGGCCTTGTGTCGGTGTCGACAAGCGCCGGAACCGGCAGCAGCGATAGCACTACACAGTTTACATACGTCTACACACCGCCGCCTGCCGTCGCCGATACTTTCGCCATGATTTCGTTTACCGGTTCGATGGTCAATGGTCAGCTCCAACTGACCTGGGTCACCCAGTACGACGAGAATATCGTCTCCTACCAATTGGAGCGGGCCACGGACAGCACCGGTTATACGTCGATCTATACCGTCCGTTCCCAACAGATCGCCGGTGTCGGTATTGACTACGCCTACACCGATCCCTCACCGGTCCAGGGCAACAACTACTACCGCCTGACGGCCACGGACACCCTCGGCAAAACCGCCGGCACCTGGCTAACGACGGTAAACGTACCGCTGCAACCCCACGTCACAGCGCTGCCCAACCCGGCCACCGGTTCGGTCTACGTCAAAGTGCCCTATTCTGTCCACAAAGCCGTCATCCAGTTGGTTGACCTCAACGGAAAAGTAACCAAGACGATGGCCGTCCCCATGGGCGCCTACCAAGTCCGTATCGACCTGACCGGCGTACCCTCCGGTCTCTACATCCTGACCTGGCAGGACGGCACGAGCCGCACCCAAAGAAATATCATGGTACACTAGCCAAAATAACCACCTCACTCTTGCTGACCGGGCCGCGAGCGCCCGCGCGGGGTGGATGAGCCTAAATAACCTCTTTTCCGCAGAAGATCCGAACGATGGCAAGTGTTTTTGGCTTCTGCGGAAAAGAGGTTATTTAGGCTCATCCACCCCGCGCTGTGACACGGCATGCCCACGCCAGAAGAGAAAGGCATGCCCACACCGGAGGGGAAGACGCCGTCGTACGATTATCCATCCCGATCGTAGGATAGCCCATTCCCCTCCCCGCGGATAAGCCCGAAATTTGGCGCCTATGATGCAAAAGACGATTGTATTGTTCCTGGCGGCTGTGTGCCCGTTTGTGATGGATGCCCAGGTGATCCGCGTGTCGACGCACGACAACCTGCTGCTGCTGGGGGTGGGGAAGGACAGTACGTTAAGGCAGCTCTATTATGGGCCGCAAACGCCGGAGGGGGGAGAAGACCCCGCGAAAGGGGATGAGGCTTATTCCACTTATGGGAAAAACTATACGGAGGTAGCGCTACGCCTGACACATGACGACGGCAATACGACGACTTACCTGGTGTATGAAAACCACAGCACCCGGCAGCTCGACAGTAATACGGAACAAACGGAGATTCACCTTCACGACAGCTACTACCCGGT
The DNA here is from genome assembly GCF_004366355.1 of Dinghuibacter silviterrae. Classification (NCBI taxonomy): domain Bacteria; kingdom Pseudomonadati; phylum Bacteroidota; class Chitinophagia; order Chitinophagales; family Chitinophagaceae; genus Dinghuibacter; species Dinghuibacter silviterrae. The sequence goes on from NZ_SODV01000002.1 coordinate 1,435,550, forward strand.
GTCGGTCACCCTTTTTTACAAGGCCTATCGAAAGGAGAACGTCATTGCGCAGTGGGCGGAGGTCCGCAACGGGGAGAAGGGGGCTATAAAACTCCATGATTTTGCTTCGGGAGATCTGAGCTTTCACGAGACGGCATACTACCTGACTTCGTATTATGGCGACTGGGCGAGCGAGGCCAATATGACGGAAACGCAGCTCCAGCCGGGGATCCGGATCATCGATTCCAAACTGGGGGTGCGTTCGGACCAGCGGAGCAATCCCTCTTTCCTGCTCGCGCTGAACGGAAAACTCCGGGAGGACGAGGGGCAGGTCTTGGGCGCCACGCTGGCGTGGCCGGGGAGCTGGCAGCTCAAGTTCGAGGTGGGCACGGAGGGCAACCTCAACGTCCTTTGCGGCGCCAATCCTTATGCCTCGGATTATACCCTGGACCCGGGCAAAACCTTTTCGACACCGGCCTTGTTGCATACGTACAGCGCCGAAGGGGCGGGGGAGGTCACCCGCCGGTTCCATCGCTGGGCAAGGACCTACGGCATCCGGAATGGGTATGGGCGAAGGGATGTGCTGCTGAACAACTGGGAGGCCACCTACTTCGACTTTGACGAGCAAAAGCTGACCACCATCATCCAACAGGCGGGCACGATGGGTTTTGACCTGTTTTTATTGGATGACGGCTGGTTTGGAAATAAATACCCACGCAACAACGACGACGCGGGGCTGGGTGATTGGGAAGTGAATACGCACAAACTGCCGCACGGGATCGGATACCTGGTGGACCAGTGCCGGGCGAATCACCTGAAGTTTGGCATCTGGATCGAACCGGAAATGGTCAACCCGAAAAGCGAGCTGTACGAACAGCACCCGGACTGGGTCATCACCGCACCGCACCGGCCGCTCGATCTTCAACGCAACCAGCTTATCCTTGACCTTTCGAACCCCAGGGTGCAGGAATACGTCTATCAGTGCATCGACAAGCTGTTGCGGCAAAACCCGGGGATCAGTTATGTGAAGTGGGATTGTAACCGGTATGTCACCAACCCCGGTTCGGCTTACCTGGGCAAGGACCGCCAGGGCAACCTTTTTGTGGACTACTCTAAGGCGCTGCTCAACATTATGGACAGGGTGAAAAAAGCCTTTCCGGCCGTCACGCTGATGGCCTGTTCCGGGGGCGGCGGCCGGGTCGACTATGCCACCCTCCCGAACTTCATGGAATTCTGGCCCAGCGACAATACGGACGCCGTGGACCGGATTAAGATCGGGTGGGGGATGGAATACTTTTTCCCCGCGATCGGCCTGGCGTCGCACGTGTCCAACATTCCCAACGGAATCACGCACCGGAGCGAATCCCTCAAATTCCGTTTTGATGTAGCGATGACGGGGAAGCTGGGGATGGACCTGCAACCCATGCAGATGAGCCCCGCCGACAAGGAGTTCGCCAGGAACGCGATCCAGACCTATAAAGGAATCGAAGACGTGGTCCTCCACGGGGACCTGTACCGGCTCGTGTCGCCCTACGAGGAGCCCAGGGCCGCCTTGATGTACGTGACGGAAGATAAGAAACGCGCGGTGGTGTATTCGTTTCTGATCCAAAAAACACCGGAATCGGTTCATCGAAACATCCGGCTCAAGGGGCTCAACCCCGACGCCACTTATCGCCTCAGCGAGCTCAACAAGGGTGACAAAGGCTATTTCGGGGCTTACGAGGGGAAATCCTTTACCGGGGCCTTCCTGATGAACGAGGGGGTCCGCTCCGACTTCGATCACGACGGGGAGAGCACGGTCTTCGAAGCCGTGGCGCAATAGCTCACCTCGGCGTATTCCGCTGTCTGTACTCCGTAGGCGACACCCCCATGGACTTGGAAAACATCCGCGAGAAATAAAACTGGTCCTCTATACCCAGCATGACCCCGATCTCCCTGACGGTCATGGACGTGAAAAGGAGGTACTGACAGGCTTTCTGGATTTTGAGGTGGTTGAAGTATTCGACGGGGGAATGTCCCGTGCGTTTTTTGAATAAGGTGGAAAAATGAGATACCGACAGCCCGGCAAAGTCAGCGAGCTCGCCCAGGGTCAAAAGGTCCTGGCTCCGCTTCTGCATCAACTCCATCGTGCGGTCGATGATGTCCTTTTCCTGTGGCTGGGCGGCCTGGGAAAACTTGTCTCCATACAGCAGGGAGGACAGGAAATGATAAAAGATCATGTTGACATAACGGAGGTTATCGTTGCTGTATCCCTTTTCCAGGTGGGCATAGATGTCGTCAAAAAGCCTGAAGCGTTGTTGGTCATAAACCAGCCGGGGTTTGCCCTGGCGGAGCAGGTCTGTGATATACGTTGCGGTGTCGCCCGCAAAGTGAATCCAATAAATCGTCCAGGGCGCCTGGGCATCCGTTGCATACCGGTGCGGCGTGCCGGCGGGAATGGTCACGAATTCACCGGGGGAAAGGTCGATCGTCATACCCTCCATCGTGACCCACCCACGCCCTTCCACACAGTAAATCACAATGTGTTGAGAAACCCCCGCCGGTCTTTCCATATAGTGAAAGAGGGCCTTTGGATAGTACCCGATGTCGGTGATATAGGCTGGACGGGTAATGGGGTCCCTGGTCAGGAAGTCGTGGATGATTTTCCTGGGGATGACGATGAGCTTTTGGCCTTCAAAGCCTTCCTTTTTGCGTTGCAGCCGTTTTTGCATGGGTATAAAAATCGGGAAAAAGTCCATACTCTTCGGAAAAATTGCTATTCCGTGAGTGGAGACAAAGGTAGATTTTTGGCATATTCTCCATTAACTTCGGTCCGCGGACGTGTTCATAATGTACACCGAAACCCTGAACGATCAGAATCCAGGATATTAACGATATGCGTATACCTTGTATCATCCTTTTTATGGTTTTATGCGGCGTCGTCACCGGCCAGACGCTATCCAATGCTTATGTGTCCGTGACAGCCGACACCGTCGCCGGGACCCTTAGTTACCGGTTCGCTACCGGCCAAACCCTGTCCCGGACCTACGCTTATGTGGAGGACGTCCATAAGGGTTTGGTGTCAACCAAAGACTGTCCGCGGCACTGGTGTTCACTGGACGGAAAGCGGCTCACGTTTATACACGAGGCGGGCGGTATTCGGTTGATCCAGCACATCACGCTCTACGACACCTATCTCTTGATAGACCTGGAGGCCCAAAGCGCGGACGGTTTGGAAACGCGCAACATTTCCCCCCTCGCGGGGACCGCGCAGGTACCCGGCGCGGAGCGCCGCCTGCTGGATGTGCCCTTTGACAACGACGACTGGGTGCACGTGCTGGAGCAAAAGGCGCCCGCCAAAGGGATGAGTTACGAGCTGACCGCTGTGTATGACAACGCGAACTTTTCGGGGGTTGTCGTGGGCAGCGTGACACACGATTTTTGGAAAACGGGGATCGCGTATCGCATGGGTGACCGCGACTCGCTCACGGTTTTCGGCGGCGTCTCCACCCCGGACAACCCCGCACTCCCCGCGGACGAAGGCGGCAAAGACGGTACCCACGACCACGCGCCTCACGGCACGATGGTGGGGTCGGTCGTGCGTTCGCCAACGGTATTCGTCGGGGGAGGACGCGACATCCGCGCGCTCCTGAAAACCTACGGCGAAGTGAACGCCAGGATCAACGGCCGCCTGGAGTGGAAGGGCCCCGCCCCGTTTTATTGGAACAGCTTTGGGGTGGAAGGCGTGCTCGGCTATGAGCACGTCATGATGCCCGCGGGGGTGCAAAAGGTGTCCGACTTCCTCGCTACGCTTGGGAATTTTAAAAACCCCGTGTTGAGCATTGATTCCTACGACCAGGGTATTTACTCGACGGAAATGCTGGCGGCACTGGGGCGTTACACAAGGAAAAAACACCAGCAGATCGGGTTTTATTTCGCCCCCTTTGCCCAATGGACGTGGAAAAACGGGATCGATCAGGCGCCCTTCGCCGGGACGAATTTTACCATCGGACAGGTCGTCCTCAAAGACGCGAACCGTGAGCCCATTGCCTATAAGGACGGCGACTGGGCCGCTTATGCCCTGGACCCGACGCATCCTGCCATGCGCGCCTACCTTGTAGGACAGTTGGAAAAAGCAAAGGCCATGGGCGCGACCTTTATCAAGATCGACTTCCTGAGCGCGGGTGCCCAGGAGTCGCCCCGCCATGCCGACCCCGCCATCCGAACGGGTATACAAGCCTTTAACTACGGCATGCGCCTGCTCCGGCACCTGTCCGATTCCATCCTGGGGCCGGATGTGTTTTATACGGAGGCCATTTCCCCGCTTTTCCCCAGTCAATATACCCATGCCCGTTTTCTCACCACGGATATTTACAGCCACCTTCGGGACGACGACAAAGGTTTTCCCAACTGGGGCAGCACGGAATATTCGCTGGCCTCGGCGTCGCACCTGGGGTGGGCCATGGGCACGCTCTGGCCGTACACCAACCTGGACGTGACCGTTATGGAGCACTTTCAAAAGAACCCTGCTTTGTCCGAACAGACGGTAAAGGTCCGGTTGTACGCGCTGATGGTCATGGGCAGCATCCTCGGGGACGGGTCGGATTACCGGAGCGCGCTCGCCCAGGAGCGCGCGCGCATGTATCTCGACAACCCGTCGGTTTGCGCCTTCTTTAGCCATCCCCGGGTGTTCACGCCCCTGAAGTGGGCCGATGGACCTGGTTTTGACCAGCAGATGGTGTTTTGCCTGAAGGGTGACACCACGCTCGTGGGCCTTTTCAACTTCAGCCGCCAGGGGGACTTCGCTTACACCTTGTCCCCGGAGGCCCTGGGGCTGCCCGCGGGCAACTACGTGTATAAGGACTTCCTGACCGGCCAAACACTTACCGGACAGGTCAGCGTACCAAAGGAGGACGCCCTCATGATCGACATCATCAAACAATAACTATGGACGTAAAAGCTTGGATCGAAGAAGTACGGATACCTACCTATAAAGCCGGGCAACCCGAAAAGAACCCTTTGTTTCTGGAAAAAAGGGTCTACCAGGGGAGCAGCGGGGTCGTCTACCCGCATCCGGTGATCGAGCACATTTCGGATCACAAAGAGGACGTGACCTATACCGCCGTTTTCCTCGAAAACGAATACCTGAAGATCATGCTGCTGCCGGAGCTGGGGGGTAGGGTGCAACGGGCGTATGACAAGGTGAGGGGGCGCGACTTCGTATACTACAACCAGGTGATCAAACCGGCCCTGGTGGGCCTGGCGGGTCCCTGGATATCGGGGGGGATCGAATTCAACTGGCCCCAGCACCACCGGCCTTCTACCTTTTCCCCCGTGGACTTCAGCCTGGAGGAACACCCGGATGGAAGCCGGACGGTGTGGATGAACGAGGTGGAGATCATGTTCCGGACCAAAGGCCTGGCGGGCTTTACGTTATACCCGGACAAAGCCTACCTGGAGATCCGGGGGAAGCTTTTCAACCGCACGCCTTTTCCCCAGACCTTTCTCTGGTGGGCCAACCCGGCCGTCAAGGTGGGCGAGCACTACCAATCCCTTTTCCCACCGGATGTATACGCCGTATTTGATCATGGAAAACGGGACGTATCGGATTTTCCGATCGCCACCGGCACGTATTATAAGGTCAATTATGCGCCGGGAACGGATATCTCCCGGTATGTGAATATCCCGGTACCTACTTCCTATATGGCCATCCGTTCCAGGTATGACTTTATGGGTTGTTATGAACACGATACCCAGGCGGGTATGCTCCACGTGGCCGATCACCATGTTTCCCCCGGCAAAAAACAATGGACCTGGGGGAACGGTGACTTCGGGAAGGCCTGGGACCGGAACCTGACCGATGAGGACGGCCCTTATATCGAGCTGATGACCGGCGTATTTACGGACAACCAGCCCGATTTCTCCTGGCTCCAGCCCAACGAGGAAAAAACGTTTGAACAATACTTCATGCCCTTTGCCGGGGTGGGCATGGTCAAGAACGCGACCAAGGAGGCGATGGTCAACCTGGAAGAGGACAACGTCAGCGTATACGCGACCTCGCGGTATCCGGGCGCCCGGATACAAATTTTCCGGGACGATACCCTGATTAAGGAGTATACGTTTGACCTTTCCCCCGCGCACATTTTCAGCGAACGACTTCCCGGCGCCGCAGGCTGTCACGTCGCTGTCCTCTCCGCGGAAGGAGTGACGCTCGTAGCCTACCGCCCCGACCCCCCGGAAGTAAAAGCCCAACCGTCCCCCGCCACTGCTGCCAAAAGCCCCGCGGAGATTGAACAGGTGGAAGAGCTCTACCTGAACGGCCTGCACCTGGAACAATACCGGCACGCCACGTATAACCCGGTCGACTATTACGAGGAGGGCCTGAAACGCAGCCCTGGGGATATCCGCTGTAACAACGCCCTTGGTCTTTGGCTGTTGCGCCGGGGCCAGTTCAAAAGCGCGGAGCCTTATTTCCGGAGGGCCATCGCCACGCTCACATTGCGCAATCCCAATCCCTACGAGGGGGAGCCGCTCTACAACCTGGGCTGGTCACTGATGTTGCAAGGCCGGATAGAAGATGCTTACGATGCCTTTGCCAAGGCAGCCTGGAACGACGCGTGGCAACACAGTGCCTTTTTGTCGATGGCCCGGATAAAATGTCAACAAAAACAATGGCGCCAAGCCCTGGAGCACGTCAATAAATCACTTGTGCGGAACGCGCACAGTGTGCAGGCCCGTCACCTGAAAGCGGTCGTGTTGCGGCAACTGGGCCGGGACAACCGCGCGTTTATACAAGAGTCCCTGGACATCGATCCCTTTAATATGGGTTGTGCCTGGGAGGGACGGCATCCCGATTTTGCCGGGCGCATGCGGGGCGCCCTCAACAACTACCTGGAGCTTTCCCTGGATTATGCCTACATGGGTCTGTATGAGGAAGCCGGCAGCCTGTTGGACGACAGCACCCTGGGCAATTATTACAAAGCCTGGTTTGCCCTCAAAGCGGGTCAGGACGCCGGCGCGCTCTACCGGAAGGCCGCCCAGGGCGACCCCTCCCTTGTTTTTCCCAACAAAATAGAAGAGATCCTTATCCTGGAAAGCGCCCTGGAACAAAACCCCACGGACGCCCACGCCGCCTGTTACTTAGGCAACCTCTGGTACGACAAACGCCAGTACGCAGAAGCCATTGACTGTTGGGAAAAAGCAATACAGATCGACCCGGCCTATGCCTTGCCCTTCCGCAACCTGGCATTGGCGTATTACAATAAAACCAAAGAAACGGCCAAGGCCATACATTGCCTGGAGCAGGCCTTTCTGCTCGATCAGAAAGACGCCCGTGTTCTTATGGAGCTGGACCAGTTGTATAAAGTAACCGGCCGGCCGGTGCAGGAACGCCTCGACTTGCTCGAACGCTACCTGCCGCTCGTCGGGCAGCGGGATGACCTTTACCTGGAACGCGTGTCCCTGTACAACCTCCGGCAAGACCATGAAAAGGCGAAGGCGCTATTGGCCGGCCGGATCTTCCATCCGTGGGAGGGTGGGGAAGGTAAGGTCGTCCGTCAATACCTGTATAGCCAACTGGGCCTGGCCAAACAGGCCATCGATAAAGGCGCATACGACCGGGCGGAAGCGCTCCTGGAAGCGACGGTACACTATCCGGAAAACCTTGGCGAAGGCAAACTCTATGGCACGCCGGAGAATGACCGCCTATACCTGATGGGTTGTATTTACGAAGCGCGAGGGCGCGTTGAGGAAGCCCGGGCCGCATTCGAGGAAGCCACACTTGGTGCGGACGAGCCGGTACAGGCCATCTTCTACAACGATCCCCAACCGGACAAGATCTACTACCAGGCCCTGGCCTGGCAAAAACTGGGCGAAACCGCCAAGGCATGGAACATCTTCGAACGCTTTATCCGCTTTGGGGAGGCCCATATAGAGGACAAGATCCACATTGACTATTTTGCCGTATCCCTTCCGGACATGCTGGTCTTTGACCAGGACCTGGACGTACGCAACCGCCAGCACTGTCACTACCTGATGGGACTGGGCTACCTGGGCCTTGGTCAGACCGCCGCCGCGGAAGAACACCTGTCCGAAGTGCTCCGGCTGGACCCTGCCCATGCCGGTGCCACGCAATATCTACATACGATCCAAAAAACACTATGCTAACCATTACAGAGTCTGTTTGCCATACCCCCGACGCCCAGTATTTGTTCACCTTGCAAAACCCCCGGATGCACCTGACCCTGACCAACCTGGGTGCTTCCATACGGACGCTTTGGGTGCCCGACCGGAACGGGCGCCTCGGCAACGTGGTGGCCGGCTACCAGGATATCGACACTTATGCGCACAACCCCCTTTACCTGGGGTGTGTGGTGGGCCGTTATGTAAACCGCATCTGGCGGGGCCGTTTTGTCCTTGACGGCGTCACGTACCACCTGACCCAAAACGAAGGCACCAACCATTTGCACGGAGGCTTCCGCGGGTTTCACCAACAGTTATGGGAAGTCTTGGAGGTCGTCCAATCAACGGACAAGGCGAGTGTACTGATGGGTTACCGGAGCAAGGATGGAGAAGAAGGTTATCCGGGGAACCTGGACGCGACAATACGGTATACGCTCAGACCGGACAACCGGCTTTACCTGGACTATACCGCGCGTTCGGACAAGCGCACCCCCGTCAACCTGTCCAACCACTCCTATTTCAACCTGAGTGCCTTTGCGCGTCCTTTGATCGACGAACATGAACTTCGGGTCTTTGCCCGGGACTATGCAGAGAAAAATGGGAACAATCTTCCCACCGGTATGGTCCGGCCGGTGGCGGGGACGCCGCTGGATTTTTCACGGCCGGCGCGCCTTGGCGAAAGGCTGGGTGTGTTTCCGGTAGACCGGGGGCTGGATCACAATTTCGTGCTGGACCACGTTGCGCCGGGTCGCAGCGCAAATGGCGCGCCGGGTGAACCCGGCCTTGCCGCAGCGCTCCGCGATCCCGCCTCCGGCCGGCGTCTTCGCGTCTATACCGACAAGCCCTGCATTCAGGTGTACACAGCCAACTGGTGGGACGGATCGTTTCTGGGTGCACAAGGTGTTACCTACGAACAACACGGCGCCGTGGCCCTGGAGACCCAGTTTTACCCGGACAGCCCGAACCAGCCCGGTTTTCCCAGCACCATCCTGGACCCCGGGGCGGAATACAAAACCACCACTATATTTGAATTCGATGTCCATGACCCGGTATAATCATTCCTTCATTCTTTCGATCTCCTTTGTGTCGGCACTGGGTGGATACCTGTTTGGGTTCGACTTCGCCGTGATTTCAGGGGCGCTTCCTTTTTTGAAAACCACCTTTGGGTTGGATACATATTGGGAAGGTTTTGCCACCGGTAGCCTTGCATTGGGCGCCATCCTGGGTAGTGTCCTGGCGGGGGGCATCTCCGGCAGGTATGGCCGCCGGAAGGGATTACTCCTGGCGGCTATGCTTTTCGGGGTCTCTTCGCTGGCCATGGCGCTCGCGCCGACGCGGTACTTTTTTATCGGGGCCCGTTTTTTTGCGGGCGCGGGGGTGGGCATGGCTTCGCTGCTCTCCCCCATGTATATCGCCGAAATATCCCCTGCCTCTTTTCGGGGCAGGATGGTGGCGATCAACCAGCTTACCGTCGTCATCGGTATCCTGGTGACCAACCTCATCAACTATACGCTTAGAAATACAGGCCCCGATGCCTGGCGATGGATGTTTGGTCTTGGGGTGGTTCCTTCGGCTTTGTTTGTGTTGGGCGCTTTGTGGCTTCCCGAAAGTCCCCGCTGGCTGGCGGAGGCTGGAAGGACGGCGGAGGCGGAGCGTTTGCTGGAGCGGATCGGGGGCAAAGAATATGCCCACAAGACTCTGGGCGGCTTTCACCGCTCCGCGGCACCCACCGATAAGCGTTCCGCCGCGCAGGGCCTTCACTACGGCGCGCTCTTACACCGCGCGGTTTTCCCCTCCGTCCTCGTGGGCATCGGCCTGGCCGTTTTTCAACAATTTTGCGGCATCAACGTCGTCTTCAATTATACCCCCGCCATTTTTGCCAGCATAGGTGTGGCAAGAGACGGGCAGCTTTTGCAAACCGTCTTTATCGGAGGCGTGAACCTGGTCTTTACCGTGGCCGCCATGCTGTTGGTAGATAAGGTGGGCCGCAAACCGTTGATGCTGGCCGGAGCCGTTTGTCTTTCGCTGCTGTACCTGGCCGTTGTACACTTATTGGGGACGGGCGCGGCACAGGTGTCGTGGTTCCTCCTGGCGTCCATCGGCACGTACGCGCTGACACTGGCGCCCGTGACCTGGGTATTGATCGCCGAAGTGTTTCCCGGGAAGATCAGGAGCGCCGCCACGTCGCTCGCCGTGCTTTGTCTCTGGGCGGCTTACTTTGTCCTGGTCTTTACTTTTCCTCCCTTATTCGAACGCCTGGGAGACAAGACGTTTTATCTCTACGCCGGGATCTGCGCACTGGGGGCGGTTTTTGTGGCCCTGAAAGTAAAAGAGACCAAAGGGAAAACCCTCGAAGAGCTGGAGGATGCACTGGTGATTCACTAGACAGGAACACCGTAGGATAATCCATCAAAATCCAAGGAATGCCCATGGTTTGGGCTAACCCTTCATGCTAATTTAGCTGCAAATCCAACACACAATTTCAGCGCCAAAACGATTGCATTATGCCGAAGCCATTCAAACTGTTGGCCTTTTTAGTTTGCATTTTCCTGGGGCTCAGGGCCGAAGCCCAAAGGATAACCATCACAGGGACGATCCGGGATACTGCGGGCGCCCTGGTGAGGGGTGCCAATGTCACGGTCAGGGGCAATGCCAGGATCGGAACGGTCTCCGATGACAACGGCCGGTTTATCCTGGATGTGCCCGAAAATTCCATCATCGAATTCAGCAGCATCAACTTCGAAACGCTTGCGTTACCCGCGCGGGCGAACATGAGCGTGATCATGCACCTGTCCAAAAACAACCTGTCGGACGTGGTGGTCACGGCCTATGGTAAAAAACAGCGACGGGAAGCCGTGGTGGGATCGGTCACTTCCGTCAACCCGGAGGACCTGAGGATCCCTGCGAGCAATCTGACCAATGCCCTGGCGGGACAGATTGCCGGGGTTATTGCGTTTCAGCGGTCAGGGCAACCGGGGGCGGATAACGCGCAGTTCTTTATACGGGGCGTTACGACCTTAGGGTACAGCGCCAGTCCGCTGATCTTAGTCGACAACGTCGAATTGACGGCAAACGACCTGGCGCGTCTGAACGTGGACGACATCGCCAGCTTTTCCATTTTGAAAGACGCCAGCGCGGCCGCGCTTTACGGTGCCAGGGGCGCCAACGGGGTCATCCTGGTGACGACAAAGGAAGGCAAGACCGGGAAGGCAAAGGTCAACTTCCGTTATGAACACTCCGTGTCAAAACCGACAAAAACCGTCCAGCTCGCCGATCCAATCACCTATATGAAAGACTATAACGAGGCGGTGACCACCCGGGATCCCCTCGCTACGCCTTATTTCACGCCCAACCAGATCCAAAACGCCACGGCGACCTGGAACCACGCCCCGGGGAGCAATCCCTATCTGTACCCGGCCGTGGACTGGATGAACATGCTTTTCCGGAAACAAACCACCACCCAGCGTGCCAACTTCAGCGTACAGGGTGGGAGCGAGCAGGCCAAATATTATATATCCGGTTCGTACGACCGGGACAACGGGATCCTCCAGATCAGCCCGGTCAACAACTTCAACTCCGGGATGAAGTTCGAGAACTATCAATTGCGTTCGAACGTGAACGTCAAGGTCACCAAGACGACCGAAGCGGTTGTCCGGTTGTGGGGGAACTTTAACGACTATACCGGTCCCATCACCAGCGACCAGTCCGGGCTGGCCACGGATCTCTACGACCGGGTACTGCATACCAGCCCGGTGTCCTTCCCGGCTTTTTATGCACCCGATTCGGCCAACCTGTTGACCAAACACATCCTCTTTGGCAACAACACGTCACAAACAGGGAGCCTGCAGGACAATCCTTATGCGGACCTGATGTATGGGTACAAGAACTTTTCCGAATCCCGGATGTCCGCGCAGTTCGAGCTCAACCAGACCTTTAATTTCATCACGCGCGGTCTTGCTTTCCACGGGATCTTCAGCACGAACCGGTACTCGTATTTCGACCAGCAGCGATCCTACAAACCGTTTTATTATGACGTCGCCAGCGTCAATCAGTCCACCGGGCAGTATACACTGAACTGGATCAACAACCAGCCCGGCGCCGCCCAGGAATTCCTGAGCTACTACCCGGGGAGCAAAATCATCTCGACCTATATTTACATGCAAGGGTCCATCGACTACGATAGGTCCTTTGGAGACCACCATGTCAGCGGTACCGTGTTGGGCACCCGCGAACAAACGGTCACGCCTAACGCCAACGACCCCATCACGAACCAACCGTCCCTCGCGGCTTCTCTTCCCGCCAGGAACCTGGGTTTATCCGGGCGGGCATCCTATTCGTTCAAAGACCGGTACTTCCTCGAATTCAACTTTGGTTATAACGGTTCCGAGAAATTTGCCCCGAACCACCGCTTTGGTTTCTTCCCCACCATCGGCGCGGGATATGTGATCTCCAACGAATCCTATTGGAAGGGCGGCATTTCCCGGTTGATCACCCGGCTAAAAGTCAGGGGCAGTTACGGCCTGGTGGGGAACGACAACATCGGCCAACAGCGTTTCTTTTACCTCTCCAGCGTGACGCCCGACGGCGGCCCGGGCGCCACCTTTGGCAGCACCAACGGTTTCTCGTTGAATGGAACGACCATCCAGGCGTATCCCAACCCCGACGTCACCTGGGAAACGGCGCGTAAAAGCAACGTCGCCCTGGAAATCGAAGTGCTGAAGAACTTCAACCTCATCGCCGAATTCTACCACGAATACCGCTACAACATCCTGATCCCGCGCGGGTATATCCCCGTGGAAACGGGCATCGAAAACAGCGCCGCAGCCAACCTCCAGGCCAACCTGGGGACGGCGTATTCGAATGGGATCGACCTCCACCTGGATTACAAGCAGCGTTTCTCGAAGGACCTCCAGGTAACGGTGATGGCCAACTTCACCGGGACCAGCAATAAGGTGGGGCACCTCGAAGAGCCGCAATATCCTTATCCATACCTGTTCCACTCGGGCCAGCCCATCAACGAACAATTCGGATACATCGCGGAAAGGCTTTTTGTGGACGACAAAGAAGCCGCCAATTCCCCCTCCCAGCTCTTTGGCGGCAACCCGCCCCAGGGTGGAGACATCAAATACCGGGACATCAACAAAGACGGTGTCATCAATTCCTACGACCAGGTGCCGCTGGGGCTGCCGACCACGCCCGAGATCATTTATGGGTTTGGTTTTTCGGCCCAGTACAAACAGTTTGACCTGAGCGCCTTTTTCCAAGGCGACGCACGGGTTTCCTTTTTCATCAACCCGACCGCCCAGAACAACGCGTATTACGGGCAGTATGGTACCGCGCCCTTTGCCAACAACGCACAGCTCTTAAAGGCTTACGCAGACGACCATTGGACGGAGGAGAATCAAAACCTCTACGCCCTTTGGCCCCGCCTGTCGACGTATGAGAACAACAACAACGAACAGACCAGCTCCTGGTGGCTCCGGAACGGCAACTTTATGCGGCTGAAGTCACTGGAAGTGGGGTATTCCCTGCCCAGGGCCTGGTCGCGCCGGATCTTCCTGGACAACGCCCGGATTTATTTCAACGGGTTAAACCTGTTGACCTGGGCGCCCTTCAAGCTCTGGGATCCGGAGCAGTCGGGTCAGGGTTTCAGCTACCCGATCCAAAAAGTACTCAACGTGGGCGTAAACTTAAATTTTTAAGACATGAAGAACGTAGTCTATATAGCGCTGTTGCTCCTGTTGACCACCAGCTCTTGTAAAAAATATTTGGACGTCACCCCCGACGACGTGGCCACGCTCGCCAGTTCGTTTAGCAACGCCAACGAGACCGAGGCCTACCTCTTCGGCTGTTATTCCAACCTCCAGGCCCTGGCTGACATCCGGCGTAATGCGGGCTTTACGACCTCGGGGGAGGTGATTTTCCCCATCAACCTCAGCGACCGGACGACCTTGGGCGGCGCGGGCGGAGACGCCGGCTTTACGATTATGCAAGGTCTTCAAAACGCCGACAACCCGCTTTTGAACTATTGGGACGGGTACAATATGGGCTTGAACCTCTGGCAGTCGATCCGGATGTGCAATACTTTTTTAGCGAACGTCAACACCACCCCCGGCCTGCCGCCATATCAAGCGCAGCGCTGGATCGCGGAAGCACAGTTTCTGAAGGCATACTACCACTACTGGCTGATCCGCATGTACGGCCCCATCCCCATCGAGGACGTGGCCCTGCCGGTCAACGCCACCACCGACCAGGTGCGGGTCCCGCAACAAACCGTGGATTCCTGTTTCAATTACGTGGTCAACCTGCTCGATACGGCCATTAATAATCTGCCTGCGATCATCGAAAATACCGCGGCGGAACAGGGCCGGATCACCTCCACCATCGCCCTGGCCGTAAAAGCGGAGGTACTGGCTACCCAGGCCAGCCCCCTCTTCAACGGCAACCCCGACTACGCGGGGATGGTGCGCAAGGACGGGACACACCTGTTCTCCACCACGGCCGATCCCACCAAATGGCAAAGGGCCGCCACCGCCTGTCAGGCAGCGATTGCGGCCGCCAACGCTGCCGGTGCTTCGCTTTACCAGTTCAAGCTCAACGGGAACGTGGTACACATGAGCGACAGCACCGAAGCGTTGCTCGCCATACAAGGGGCCATCACCGAAAGCTGGAATCCGGAGCAGATCTGGACGCTCAATCCGTACTTCGGCTGGCAGTACATGGCCGCGGCACGGACCAACGCCGACGCCGCCTCCAACGTCTTTGCCGTGTATTCCAACTTCTCCGTACCCATCGCGGAATCGGAACTGTTCTACACCAATAACGGCGTGCCCATCAACGAAGACAAAAACTGGGACTATGCCAACCGGTATACGCTCCAGCCCGGAGACGACGCCCACTTCTATTATATCAAAAAAGGCTATCCGTGTGCCAAGGGCAACTTCGACCGGGAAAACCGGTATTATGCCGACGTTGCCTTTGACGGGGCGATCTGGTTTGGGTTGGGCAATACCGACGATAACAATGCCAACTTTGTCAACGCGGTGAACGGGTATGCCGCCTGGCCCGACGCGCTCCGGGGGAACGCGACCGGTTATTGGGCCAAAAAACTGGTTCCCTACCAAACCTATTTCGGCCAGACCAGCGTAGGATACAACTATTCCTGGCCGTTTATGCGGCTACCCGCCCTCTGGCTGTTGTATGCAGAATGCCTCAACGAAGTCAGCGGACCCAGCGCACAGGTCTATCAATACATCGACATGGTCAGGGCAAGGGCCGGCCTCCAGGGCGTACAGGCATCCTGGGCGCAGTACTCCAACAACCCCGGCAAACCCGGCACCCAGGCGGGGCTGAGGGCCATCATCCACCAGGAACGGCGGATCGAGCTGGCCTTCGAAGGCCAGGCCGGTTGGGACCTGCGCCGGTGGAAGGAATTGCAGGGCGTCATGTCCGGGCCTTTCCAGGGTTGGAATGTCAACCCCGCCTCTAACAACTTTACAACACAAGGATATTATCAACTGGTCAACTATTATCAGCCGGTCTTTAGCGTCAAAAACTATATCTACCCGATCCAGACATACGACCTGCTGACAAACCCCAACCTCGTACAAAGTCTTTACTGGTAAACCCACAAGTATGAGAAATCGCATTACGATTGCACTGCTGATGACACTGGCCGCTGCGCACTTTGGCTGTACAAAAACGGACAGTTACAATACGATCGTGTCCACGGACAAAACCAAACCCGGCCCCGTGACCAATGTACAGGTCACGAATTTCAGCGGCGGGGCCATCCTGACGTATACGCTTCCGAACTCACAGAACATCCTGTACGTACAGGCCAACTACATGATCAATGCCAAGGACAGCCGCCAGGCCAAGTCCTCTTACTATTCCGATACCGTTACGGTCAGCGGTTTTGCCCAAAGCCAGGACTACCAGGTGACCCTGACCGTGGTCAGCCGCGCGAATGTGTCCTCGGACCCGGTGACGGTCACCGTTCACCCCACGACGCCGCCTTATTTGCTGGCTATACCGACGGTAAAGATGGTGCCGGACTTTGGGGGCGTAAACATTACCGTTGCCAACCCCGCAAAAGCGCCCATCGGGATCATCGTCATCGGCCCCGACAGTACCGGCAAATTGCAGATCATCGACCAGAACTATACCAACCAGGACTCCTCGAACTTTAGCCTGAGGGGATACGACACCCTGCCCCGCCAGTTCGGTGTGTACATTACCGATCAATGGAACAACTATTCCGATACGGTATACGCCACGATCAAGCCGATCTATGAGGTCGAGATGAACAAAAGCCTTTTCAAGAAATACACGCTCCCTTCGGACGTGCTTCCGTTCGACGACCAAAGCTATTGGGATGTGCAAAATCTTTGGGACAACAACATCAATGAACCGACCTACAATACCGAGCAACCGATTACGCCCCTGGTATGGCCTTCCTGGGTCACCTTTGACATGGGAGAGAGCGCCAAACTGAGCCGGTTCAACCTGGTCGGCCGGACGGGAGACAATCCAACCGGGGGATTTATGTGGGGCTATGGCACCCCTCAGGCCTTTGTGCTCTGGGGTCGGCCGGATGTACCCATGGACGAAAACATGCCCGACAGCACCAACCTGCCGCCCGTGGGCGGGACCACCGCGAACGGCTGGATCAACCTGGGTGAATATCACTCCCCGGCCAAACCCTCGGGGTTACCCAACCCCCAGTTTACCAGTGCTGACCTCGCGTTCTGGCAAGCTGGCTTCAATTTCAATTTTGCGCTCACGCTGCCCAAGGTCCGGTACATCCGTTTCGAGTGCCTGACCAATATGGGTGGGACCAATAATTTCTTTGACATGAACGAGCTCACCTTCTGGGGAGATCCTCGATAAAATATTTGTGCAATGAAACGATACCTCATTATAGGCTTTCTGGTGATCCTGTCCTGCGGAAAAAAGCCGACCGCTTACCGTTCTTTCCTGAATGGGCAGGAGATCACTTATCCCGGTGTTATCCAAAACCCCACGGTCTATCCCGGTGACCTGCGGCTGTTGCTGACCTGGCATCCCAGCACCGATCCCAGCGTGGCGAAGTACGTCGTGTATTGGAACAACAACGCCGATTCCGTCATCATCCCGGCTACGTCCCACAATCCTGCCGATACGGTGAAATGTTACATCAACAACCTGTCGGAATACACGTATACCTTTTTTGTCAATTCCTATGACTCCGCCGGGAACAAATCCGTCACCGCGGAGATCGACAACGCCCGGGCTTATGGCCCCATCTACCAGGCTTCCTTACACAACCGGTTGCCGGATCCCACCACGCCCTTCGTGGTCAACGCCGACGGATCCGTCACCCTGAAGTTTGCGACGCCCGATACCGTCAACATTACGACCACCATCAACTATACTAATGCCGCGGGGGTGGCGTCAAAAAGCGCCATTGGCCCGGCCGACAGCCTGGTCACCCTGCCCAGCTATCAATCCGGCGCGTCCGTGCTGGTACAGTCTTCCTACCTCCCGGTCACGCACGCCATCGACACGTTCTGGACGTTGAAGGCCGATACCTTCCCGCAGATCTTCAAGCTCGTCCAGTGTGACAAAAGCATTTTTGCCGAGATCGACGAGCCCACCGATATGAAGCCGTATCAATCCAGCACGAACGTAGCGATGCTCTGGAACGGCAGTACCACCCCCCAGGGCTACCCGAATATTTTTCACAGCGACGGGGCCAACAACCTGCCGCAGACCATCACGATGGACATGGGCAAGGTATACAACCACCTGGCGGTTATCCAGGAGATCGGGCGGAACTGTTGCCACAACCCCAACGACTTCGAGGTATGGGGCATAGCCGACACCACCGGCGCCTTTCCGACATTGGCCAGCAACGATCCGGGTTGGAAGGCTTCCAATATTGCCCATGGCTGGACCCTGCTGACCGAAGCCTTCCGTTCGGACGACGGGTCCGCGCCGATGAATTTTAATTTTATTTCCAATCCTCCCCCCGTCCGTTTTATCCGCGTGCGCGTGATCCAGACGGTGGACCAATCGAATTATGTGAACATGACTCAGCTCACGTTCTGGGATAAAGAATAGCTATGAAGCCGTTGATATTGTTTTGCGCCTTGCTACCGCTCCGTGCCTTGTGCCAGCTTCGTTTGTGGTACGACCGTCCCGCCACCCGCTGGGAAGAAACCCTTCCTTTGGGCAACGGCCGCCTCGGCATGACCCCCGACGGGGGTGTCACGCACGAATCCATCGTCCTCAACGACATCACCCTTTGGTCCGGCTCACCCCAGGACGCCAACAATTATGAAGCGTATAAACAGCTGCCCCGTATCCGGGCGCTGCTGCTGCAGGGGAAGAATGACGAGGCGCAGGCGCTCATCGATCAGTCTTTTATTTGCACAGGGCCGGGATCCGGGGGGACGCGCTACGGATGTTTTCAAATGCTTGGGCGTCTCGACCTGGATTTCGGTGACGGCGCCCCTTCGCTGGCGCCCGCGCCTGACGCCTACCATCGCGAGCTCTCCCTTGACAGCGCCCTCGCCCGCGAAACCTACAGGGTCGGTGGCGTCACCTACACCCGCGAATACCTCACCAGCTTCGATCACGACGTGGACATTGTCCGCATCCGCGCGAGCAAACCCGGAGCCATCAATTGTAAGATCGGCATTAGCCGCCCTGAGCGCGGGTCGTCGAATGTCACCGGAGATCTTTTGCAATTGTCCGGCCGTTTGGACAACGGGACTGACGGCAACGGGATGCAATACCTGGCTAGCGTAAAAGCGCAGTGTACCGATGGCACATGCCGGCCGGAAGGCAACACACTCGCGGTACGCGGAGCCACCGAGTTGACCATCTATGTATCCGCGGGTACGGATTTTCGCGATCCGGGTTTTCGGTCGACCGTGGCCCGGAACCTCGCTACGGCGATCCACACGCCGTTTGCCGCGGAGCTGCGGCAACACGTTGCCCGATACAGGGCCTTGTTCGGCCGGCTCGATCTGAAAATCGGTGACGGTGGGAGCGCCCTCCCCACCGACGAACGTATTTCCGCCTTCCACGACCACCCCGAAGCGGACAACGGCATGCCCGTCCTGTTTTTCCAGTTTGGCCGATACCTCTCCATCTGCAGCACCCGGGTGGGCTATCTGCCCCCCAACCTGCAAGGGCTTTGGGCCAATGACGTACATACGCCCTGGAACGGCGATTATCATCTTGACATCAATGTAGAAATGAACCACTGGCCGGTGGAGGTGACCAACCTCTCCGAGTTGAACCTGCCGCTGGCTGACCTGGTCAAAGGCATGGTCCCGGAAGGCGAGAAAACGGCAAAGGCGTATTACAACGCCCCCGGCTGGGTCGCCCACGTCATCACCAACGTCTGGGGTTGGACGGAGCCCGGGGAGTCCGCGTCCTGGGGCGTTTGCAAAGTGGGATCCGGCTGGTTGTGCAGCAATCTTTGGGATCACTATGCTTTTACCAACGACCGCGCCTATCTGGCGGACATCTATCCGGTGTTAAAAGGGGCCGCGCGTTTTTACAACAGCATGCTCATCGAGGATTCCGCCAAAGGCTGGTGGGTGACGGCGCCTTCTTCTTCCCCGGAGAATACCTTTTACCTGCCCAATGGGAAGACGGCGAGTATCTGCATGGGACCCACCATCGACAACCAGGTCATCCGGGAGCTCTTCGACCATGTCATCACGGCTTCGAAGGTCCTGGGCAGGGACGCCGCCTTCCGCGACACCCTTGCCACGATGCTCACCAAAATACCACCGCCCGGGGTCGTTGCCCCCGACGGCCGTCTGATGGAATGGCTGGAAAACTATAAAGAAACAGACGTCCACCACCGTCATATTTCCCACCTCTATGGTGTTTACCCGGCGACCCTGATCACGCCGGATGCCACCCCCGCGCTGGCGGAGGCCTGCAAAAAAACCCTGGACGCCCGGGGCGATGACGGCCCCAGCTGGTCCATTGCTTATAAGCTCCTGTTTTGGGCAAGGCTACACGAGGGCGACCGCGCCTACCGGTTATTTACGACGCTCATCCGCCCCACGACCCGCACCGACATCAACTACGGGGCCGGTGGCGGCGTTTACCCGAACCTTCTTTCCGCCGGTCCGCCGTTTCAGATCGACGGCAATTTCGGCGCCACCGCCGGGCTTGCCGAAATGCTGCTCCAAAGTCACGAGGGCTATATCGACCTCTTGCCCGCGCTGCCCTCCGCCTGGGCCTCCTCCGGTCACGTCCGCGGGTTAAAAGCCAGGGGGAACGTCACCGTCGATATGACGTGGAAGGACGGGAAGGTCACGGATTATCGACTGAGGTCGGCTACGCCGCACCAGGTAAAAATAAAGGTAAACGGGGTCATTAAGTATGTTCGAACAAGCTAAATTTAAGGCATGAAAAACATTGCCTTTAGCCTCGTTCTCGCCCTTTCGGTTTGCAGCGCCGCCGCCCAACCCTACGGGCAGATCCGCGACGGCCTCCACCGTCCCGGCGAACAGATGACCGTTGCTTTCTTAGGCGGTTCCATCACCTACAACCCCGGTTGGCGGGAGAAGGTCTGCGACTATCTCCGGACACGCTGGCCCCAGACCACCTTCCGCTTTATCGCCGCGGGCATCCCGTCCTTAGGGAGCGTCCCTCACGCGTTCCGTCTGCAACAGGACGTGCTCGATTCCGGAAAGGTCGACCTGCTTTTTGTGGAGACGGCCGTGAACGACCGCGTCAACGGCACCGACAGCCTGCTACAGGTCCGCGCGCTCGAAGGCATCATCCGCCACGCGCGCCTGAGTAATCCCGCCATGGACATCGTCATGATGGCGTTTGCCGATCCCGATAAGACAAAGGATTATACCTCCGGGCGAACGCCGGTGGAGGTCGCCAACCAGGAACTGGTGGCCGGGCATTACCGTTTGCCTTCGGCGAACATTGCCTATGAAGTGTACGACCACCTTCGAAAAGGCGAATTCAGTTGGGAAAAAGATTTTAAAGACATACATCCTGCTCCTTTTGGGCAGGAGCTCTACTTTCAGAGCATACGCCGGCTTCTGGAGGCGTGCTGGGTGACGAAGGCGGGGGTTGCGCCGCAAGGCAGCGGGGCGCCGGGCCCTGCGCCCCGCCCCCTTGACCCCGCGAACCTCTCTGAAGGGCAATATGTTCCCGTATATGATGCGGCGTTCGACTCCACCTGGACCCTGTCCATGGATTGGACTCCCGCCGACAGCGCCTCCACCCGCAAAGGCTTTGTGCATGTTCCAGTGCTCTCGGCCGTTACCCCCGGCGCGACGCTCACGCTGGCCTTCCGCGGCACTGCCGCGGGAATTGCCGTTCTCTCCGGTCCGGACGCAGGCGCCATCACCTATTCGATCGACGACGGCCCCGCCAGGACGATGAACCTGTATACGCAGTGGAGCAGCTGGTTGCACCTGCCGTGGTACGAGGTGTTGGGTAGCGGGCTCGAAGAAGGTCAGCATCTGCTAAAGGTGACCATCGCGGACAACAACGACCCCCGCAGCAAGGGCCACTCGGTACGCATCGCCCACTTCCTGGTAAACGGTCCTCCGGCCAGCACGCCAAAGAAAGATGTCGCCGATTTCATGCGCCAGCGCTTCGGCCTTTTCATTCACTGGGGCCCCGTAACCCTCAGGGGCACGGAAATCGGCTGGAGCCGCGGACGCGAGGTTCCCACGGAAGAGTACGATACCCTGTATAAGGAATTCGACCCCGCTTTGTTCAACGCGGACGCCTGGGTAGCCGCCGCAAAAGCAGCGGGTATGCACTACCTGACGATCGTCGCCAAACACCACGATGGGTTTTGCCTCTGGCCGACGGCGTACTCCGATTTCAACATCATGCACACCCCGTTTAAAAGGGACGTGGTGGGCGAACTCGCGGAGGCTTGCCGGAAACAACACATCCACTTCTGCATCTATTCCACCGTGCTGGACTGGCACGACAAGGACTATGGCCCAAATATGCCCGCTTTTGTCGCGCGGATGAAGGGGGAGTTGAAAGAACTGATTACCCACTACCATCCGTATATGCTTTGGTTTGACGGATATTGGGAAAAGCCATGGACCATGGCATACGCCCGGGAGGTATATGCTTATATCAAAAGCCTGGACCCGGATGTCGTCGTCAACAACCGCCTGGGTAAGGATCCATCGACGCTGTATGGTACCAGTGCGGTGGGAGACTTCCTGACCCCCGAACAGGAGATCGGCCGGCTCAACATGGTGGAGCCCTGGGAAAGCTGTATCACCATCGCCACCCAGTGGGCCTGGAAGCCCAACGACAAGGTCAAGACCCTGGCCGAATGTATCCACGCACTGGTGCGCACGGCGGCGGGTAACGGGAACCTGTTGCTCAACATCAGTCCCATGCCGGACGGCCGCTTCGAGGCCCGGGAAGCCACCCGTATCCGGGAGGTGGGCGAGTGGCTGAGCCGTTACGGAAGCAGCATCTACGACACGAAAGGCGGTCCGTATACCCCGAATGATGTCTATGCCAGCACCCGCAAGGGAAAGCTGGTGTACATCCACCTTATGCAACGCCCTTCCGATACCTTAACGCTGCCCGCCCTCGCGGGAGCGCGGGTACTGCGGGCCTATTGGATGGGTGGGGGAGAACAGGCCTTCCAGCAAGGAGACAACCTCATTTTTCCTTTACCAAAAACACTCCCCGATCCCAACAGCGCCGTGCTCGTGCTGGCGCTGGATACCGACGCGGAACAACTTCCCCTCGTTCATGATCAACACCATTGATGTCAGAGACGTGCGCTTTCCGCTGGAGCATGGCGCCGGTAGCGACGCCATTCATCGCGACCCCGTGTATTCGTATGCCGTCACCTTGCTGGGGGACGACAGCGGGCATACGGGCAGCGGTCTTGCCTTTACGCTGGGCGAAGGCAACGACCTGGTGTGCAAAGCCGCGCATTTCTACGCCGAACGGCTAAAGGGAATGGACATCGAAGACCTGATGGGGAGCTTTGGACGCATCTTCCAGGAGCTGTCCAACGAACAGCAATTCCGCTGGCTGGGCCCCCACAAAGGCGTGGTCCACCTCGGGCTCGCTTCCGTCACCAATGCCTGTTTCGACCTGTGGGCGAAACGCCGGGGCGTGCCCCTTTGGAAATTGCTGATCGATCTTTCGCCCGAAGCGGTCCTGGGGTTGCTGGACCTTTCTTACCTGGAGGACGTTCTTCCGCCGGAAGCAGTGCTGCGGATGCTGACATCAAACGGCGCGTCCAAAGAGACCCGGATGGGCATCCTTAAAAAGGGCTATCCCGGTTACGATACATCGATCGGCTGGTTCAACTACCCCGACGAACAAGTACGCGACAACGCCCGAAAGGCCGTGGCCGAAGGATTTACGGCGATGAAGCTGAAAGTCGGTTCGCCCGATTCCGAACGGGACATCCGCAGGGCGCACCTGGTCCGCGAAGCGGTCGGCGATGCGCCCCGGATCATGCTCGATGCCAACCAGCAGTGGAGCCTGCCCCGGGCGCTGGGGGTTTGCCGGAGGCTGTTGCCCATGGATCCTTTCTGGATAGAAGAGCCCACGCATCCGGACGACGTGCTGGCACACGAAACCCTGGCGAGGGCGCTGGCGCCGGTAAAACTGGCCCTGGGGGAGCACGTCCCCAACCGCGTCGTGTTCAAGAATTATCTCCAGACCGGCTGTGCCGGTTTTATACAGGTGGACGCCGTCAGGGTAGGGGGCGTGAGTGAATTTATTACCGTCAGTCTTTTGTGCCGTTTGTACGGCATTCCCGTCGTCCCGCATGTAGGCGACATGGGTCAGCTCCACCAACACCTGGTGTTGTTCAACCACATCGCGCTGGGGCACGACGCCCTTTTCCTTGAACATATTCCTCATTTGCAAAAGCATTTCGTTCACCCCGTCTCCGTCAGGGACGGTGTCTACCGGACATCCTACGAACCCGGGAGCAGCTGTGACCTCATTTTGCCATGATCCGTACGCTCGATACCGTCATCAGCGTCGCCTATATTGCGGCGATCCTCACCATCGGGTTGTGGGTCGGTCTAAGACACCGCAAGGGTGCCCGCGAATACTTTCTCGCCGGAAAAACCTTGCGCTGGCCGGCCATCGGCCTGGCGCTTTTTGCCACCAACATTTCCACCGTCCACCTCGTCAGCCTTGCCCAAAGCGGCTTCGACACCGGTCTTTTGAACGGGGATTTTGAATGGATGGCCGCCTTTACGCTGATCCTCCTGGCGCTTTTTTTCGTACCCTTTTATATCCGTTCCGGCGTCAGTACGCTCCCCGATTTCCTGGAAAAGCGGTACGACGGCGCCTGCAGGAACTGGCTTGTTGCCGTGT
This sequence comes from Dinghuibacter silviterrae, assembly GCF_004366355.1. Classification (NCBI taxonomy): domain Bacteria; kingdom Pseudomonadati; phylum Bacteroidota; class Chitinophagia; order Chitinophagales; family Chitinophagaceae; genus Dinghuibacter; species Dinghuibacter silviterrae. The sequence goes on from NZ_SODV01000002.1 coordinate 1,460,054, forward strand.
CGATCGTCAGCGCGGTCGTCATCCACATCGCTTTTTCCATGCTGGCCGGGGGGATCGTTCTCAAAACACTTTTTGGCATCAACCTGTATACCAGCGTCATCGTGATATGCCTGGTCACCGCGGTCTACACCATCATCGGGGGGCTCAGGGCCGTCGTCGTGACCGAATCCATCCAAACCGTTGTGCTGATCGCGGGCGCCTGTTGTATCACCGTCGCCTGCTGGCATCGCATGGGCGGCTGGACCGCCATGACGTCGGTGTTGCATGCCCACGGCCAGACCGACCGGCTATCCATGTTGCGTCCCTCCGGTGCCATGCCTTGGTACGCGGTGTTTTTGGGCTATCCCGTATTGGGTATCTGGTATTGGTGCGCGGACCAGACCATCGTCCAGCGCGTTTTAGGTGCCAAGGACGAACAAAACGCCAGGGTCGGGCCGCTTTTTTGCGGCTTTATCAAGATCCTCCCGGTCTTTATTTTCGTGCTGCCCGGGTTGTTTGCGTATGCCTTAGCCGCCACCGGTAGACTGGATGTGCGCAGCCTGGGTGGCGACAGCAAAGGCATCTACACACTGATGATCACCCAACTGCTGCCCAGCGGCCTGGTGGGTGTGCTCGTCGCGGCCCTCTTGTCCGGTTTGATGGGACAGGTGTCCGGGGCGCTGAACTCCATTGCCACGCTGGTGAGCTACGACCTTTACAAACGCTATCGTCCCGGGGCATCCGATAAAGGACTTGTCCTTGCGGGAAGAATTGCTGCCGGGGCTTCGCTCATTTTTTCGCTCGCGCTGCTCCCCCTCCTCAACCGGTACGAAAGCATCTTCAACGGGCTCAACGACATCATCGCACACATCGCCCCGCCCATCACCTGTGTTTTCCTGGTGGGTGTTTTTTGGAAAAGGGCTTCCGCCCGTTCCGCCCGGCTCACGCTTTGGATCGGTTCCGCGCTGGGCGTGGCTGCCTATGTGTTTGTAAGAAACGTGCCCTTTATGATGATGGCGTTTTACCTGTTCGTGTTGTGCGTGGTGTTGCAGGTGTTTTTTAGTGTCGTGTACCCGGGAGAAGCACCGGACGGCCTTTACTGGCGGTCTCCCCTGGATCCCCTGCGCAGCCCCGGCTGGAAAGGGATCGGCAACTACAAATTCCTCGCCGGAACGCTCATTGTCGTGATGGGCATCCTGTTCTGGCTTTTTCATTGATGCCTATGTTGAACAATAAAGTGATCTTTTTGACGGGCGGCTCGACAGGCATTGGTCTTGAGTGCGCCCGGAAATACCGGGAAGCTGGGGCTTCGGTCGCTATTTTTGCCAACGACCCCGGGTCGGTGGCGACTGCTTCCGCCGCCCTCGATGTGCTGGGAATCGTCGGTGACGTAGCCTGCGCCGGGGATGTCTCCGGCGCCATCCAGCGTACATTGGATCGCTACGGAAGGATCGACGCGATCCATAACAATGCGGGCGTCGCCCAACCTGCCAAACCCCTGCACGAGACCAGCTCGCCGGAGTGGGACTTGTTGTTCGACGTCAATGTGAAAGGCGTTCTCCACACGACGCAGTTTGGTTTGGCCGCGCTCCGGGAGAGCCGGGGCTGTATCCTCCAGACCAGCAGTCTTGTCGGCCAGATCGGCCAGGAAAACCACGCCGCCTACGCCGCCACCAAGGGCGCGCTCGACGCGCTCACCAAATCGATGGCCATCGACTATGCACGGTATGGTATCCGCGTGAACGCCGTTGCCCCTGCGGGCGTCTGGACACCTATGCTCCGGGAATGGGGGGCGGCACAGCCCGATCCCCAGGGGATCAGCGACTACCTGGATGCGATCCATCTGCTCGGGTATTGTCCGGAAGGGGACGTTGTCGCCGATGCCTGTGTGTTCCTGGTGTCGGAGCAGGCGCGGTTTATTACGGGGTGCGTGATGCCCGTTAGCGGGGGAGCGGAGCTCGGGTACCGGCGCTAAGGCGCCTGCGCGTCGCGCGATGCCGCTACTCTGTGGCGATGCCCCACTGCTTTGCCGGCTGCGGCCCCATCGTCAGCTCCAGGGTGCCCCCCGCCATCACGTCCGAAAAGTCGAGGTAACAAAGCTTGTATGGCTTACCGTTCAGGCGCGCCCGCTGGATAAATATATTCTTCGCGGAATTCCCGCGCGCCACGACCCGGAATGTTTTCCCGCCCTCCACCTGAATCGTCACGCTTGAAAAGACCGGGCTCGTGATCTCCATCCGTGTACTCCCCGGGCAAAGCGGGTACAACCCGGCTGCCGACAGCACATACCAGGCCGACATCTGCCCCTCGTCGTCGTTCCCCACGAGCCCCTCCACGGCGTTGTGATAGGCCCGCCGGCAAATGGCGCGGGTCCACTCCTGGGTCAGCCAGGGTGCCCCCAACCGGTTAAAAAGATAGGCCACGTGGTGCACGGGTTCGTTGGCGTGGTTATAGTAGGGGTTCCACAACATGGGCCCCGGTGTATTTTGGAAAAAACTGACCAGGTCCGCGGTCGCCTTCCGCCGGCCGCCCATGAGGGCGACCATGCCATTAACCTCATGGGGCACAAACCAGCCCTGTTGGTAAGGATTGCTTTCGACCGTTCCATATCCATCCGTCAGCCGTCCACCCGCCGGCCACGGTTCCCAATCCCCGTTTTTGTCCCGGGGCCGGAACCAGTGATGGGTAGAGTCCCAGACGTTCCGGAAGGCTTCCCCCCGGCCCAGGAAGCGCACGACGTCGTCCGTATGACCCGAGGCTGCCGCCAGCTGCGCCATGCACCAGTCGGAATAGGCGTACTCCAACGTCTCCGAAATGCTGCCCGGGCTATATCCGCGGTCCCCATTTCCAAATTGGGCCGCGGTTTTTAGACAAGCCGCGTAGGCTTTGTCGATATTGAAAGAGCGCATACCCTTAACGTACGCGTCCGCGATGACGACGATCGCCGGGTTCCCCACCATACACCCGCTATAGGCATTGAGGAATTCCCATCGGTCATAGTAACCCGTCCCGTTCTCGTCCGCCAGCGCCGTCATGGAACTGATCAGGTCGCTCACCACATCCGGCCGGATGATGGTCAGCAAAGGCATTTCACTCCGGAACACATCCCAGCCGCTAAAAACGGACCGTTTGACAAACCCGTCCGCCTTGTGCGGTTGTCCATCCCCGCCCGGGTAATTCCCATCCACGTCTCCGAAGATCCTCGGGTCGATCATGGCGTGGTACAATGCGGTGTAAAAACAATATTTATCAGTCTCGCTCCCCCCGGTCACGGCAATGGCGTTTAACGCGTCCGCCCAAAGCGCCCGCGCCTGTGCATGCACCGCGTCGAAGTCCCAACTGGGGATCTCGGCTTCCAGGTTTTTTTGTGCACCGTCGACGCTCACAAAGGAGATCCCGGTTTTTAGGATCACCGGGTCATTGTCCACCGTAGGGAACTCCGCAAAAAAGCCAAGGTGTTTGCCCTGGGCGTCTTTTGCCATACGCGTTATGTGCGCGTTTTGCACACTGTCCTGGTAACGGTCGCTCGTCACGTCCTCTCGTCGCCGTCCCCAACCGTCGGGTATATTCGCGCTCCACACGCCATACCGCGTCAGGGGTTTGTTGAACCGGGCGCAGAAAAAGACGGTATAGTTCGGCTGACCGGCCCCGTCACCCCAGCCCCCGCCATCCGGCGTACACTTCATCCAGCCCTCGATCGTAGAGTCGTCCACGACCTTTACGGATTGTTCCACCGACGTGCCGCCCACGCGTCTCGCCAGGTCGATTTGCACCCTGGATCTTTTGGAGGAGGGAAAAGTAAAACGCATCATCCCGCAATGCGGCGTCGCCGTCAGCTCCGCCCGGATGGAAACGCCCTCTTCCAGCGTTACCGCGTAATACCCCGCCGAGGCCGTCTCGCTTTTTTTGTCATACGGCATCCGGTACCCATCCCTGCCTCCTTCCGTTCCCGGGTTGGTCCTTAAGGCGCCCACCGCGGGCATGACCAGGAAGTTCCCCAGGTCCCCATACCAGCCTATCCCGCTCATCTGCGTGAGGGCAAAGCCTTCCATCGTTTTGTATTCGTAGCTGTAGCCCGATCCGTTGTCACCGCCGGTGATCGTGTTGGGGCTCACCTGCGTCATGCCAAAAGGGGTGGTGGCGCCGGGAAAGGTTTTGCCCAGGCTGCCGCCTTTTATGTTGCGCGTCGTGGCGCCGATGAAGGGGTTGATGTAGTCGATCGGGGCTTTAGGGAGCACCGCGCTGACGCTCGCAGTGCGCTGCACTTGCGCTTTGGTGGTAAACATCGCGGCAGCAAAAAGGCAGAAAAGGATAGATCGCATGAGGGCGGGTTAAGTGCCCCAAGTTAAGCCCAATTTTCAATCCGTGGCCCTCCTTTTCTCCGCCTTAAAGTTACGTCAAGCTATACGTTTACTTTAGGGGGTAAAGTCAAGCTACAGCTTGACGCGAATTTAAGGCGATTAAAAGGGGGGAGAAAGTTCCAGAAAATAAAAATAATATACGAATTCCAATCTTTTTTATTAGGTTCAGGGTACTAAAAAATTACGCCATGAGAAAAGCCTTATTCCTCTTCGTTGCTCTTTTTTCCATTCCCCTTCTGATGCCCACGGCCAAGGCCACCGGGAAATCCTCAACCGCGCAGCTCCACTTCGTAATGGGTTCCTTTCTCCAACAGGGCTACACCGTTGGATACGTCTTCAACACGACAACCAATACCCTTGAAGAGCTCGTTGTAGAAAACGCTGCCGGGCAAGAAGTGCCTATCTCCACCTGGACCGGGTCGGTAACAGGTAACCCGAATACCTGGGTAGTAACATTCTCCAACGTTTATATTTTACTTTCCAACGGTATCGAGCTGGGGCCCATCAACTATCAGTCCTAGAGAGTCCCCGCAACTTTTCCGGATCGATAATCGCGTTAATCTGCAAGATCTTCCCGGTCTCCGGTGAGATATCAAACACCTGGCACGCCTGCAACCGGTCACCATTGTAATACAGGATAGCCGGCTGGTGATTGATCTCCGCCTCGCGGATCGTCGTCTGGGAGAGGAAGGCGAAAAAGGTCCTGACCTGCAACGCCGCCACCGCTTCCGCACCGGCCAGGAACTTCGCTGCAATCGGCAATTTCCCGCCCCCGTCGGCGTAGAACGCGATGTCCGCTGCCAGCATATCCTCCAACCGGGCCAGGTCCCTGCCCCGGATCGCGTCGATATAGTTGTGGAGCAACGTATTTGTCCGCGCATCCAGTTGGCTCACCGCTGCCGGTTTGAAAAGCTTTTCGCGCGCCCTGCTGAGTAACTTCCGGGAATTCTCCACGGAGAAAGACAGGATCTCCGCGATCTCCTCGTGCGAATAGTCAAAACTTTCCTTTAGGATAAAGACCGCCCGCTCCCGGGCGTTTAACCGCTCCAGCAACACCAGCAGCGAATAGGACAGGATGTCCTTCAGGTACAACCCCGCATCCGCCGACTCCGTCGCTACCGGCTCCGGCAGCCACGAGTCTTCCGACAGCGTCCGTTTTTGCCGCTGTTTTTGGTTGATCGAATGGTTGATGACGCTTTTGATCAGGTACGCCTTCTCGTTCATGACGCCCTCCCGTGGCTCCGTATGGTGTTTGATCAACACCTCCTGCACCGCGTCGCGGGCATCCTCGGCCGAGCCGAGGATGTTGTACGCGTACGGGAAAAGGATGTTCGTATAGTCCGTCATTTTAATAGGTGCCAGGTTTATAGTTGCCGGCCGGTGTCCGGAAAACCTTGTTGATCCGGTTCCAGGTCCCGGTCATAGAGATCCCTAAGGTAATGTCCGCGATTTGTTCTTTGGAAAAATATTTCTCCAGCTCGGCAAAAGTCGCGTCCGACGCCTCGTGGTGGGCAGTCAGTTCCTCCGCCAGTTGGAACGCCGCGCGTTCCGCGTCACTATAATAGGGGGAATCTTTCCAGGCCGGCATCCCATGCAGCCGCTGCTCCGTATCCCCGGCGGCGATGGCGTCCTTATGGTGCATGTCCAGGCAAAAAGCGCAGCCGTTGATCTGCGACACCCGGTACGCCAGCAGGTGTTGCAATTTCGGGTCGAGCTGGGCGGAGTGCATAAACTGGCCAACTTTCAAAAGGGTGTCCAACATCCCTTTGCGGGTGTCTTGGAAGGTGATTCTGGGTTCCATAAACGTTATTTTCCAACAAGACACAAAAGCGCTCCGCCGCGTGACAAAGGCGCGGGATAAAATTCAAATTATTTTTCACCCTGCCAATCCACCACCCCAAAATCCGTCAGCAACCGGCAGATCTTCCCCTCCGCATCATATCCTATATAGCTGCCATAGAACCCATCCCCCCAGCCCGTGGAAAAGACCGCGACGTTTTGCCCCTTGAACCTGTATACCCCATAATCCCAGGTATCCCGGGTATGCACCTTCATACTGTATATAAACATACTATCTGTCATGGCGGAGTCTAGTTTGTCGTCTGCTTGCATCACTGCGTTGGCGGCACTGTCGATAAAAAGCCCGATGCCTCCGTCTACTCCGTACCCATAATATGAAGTATCGTACAACGGGAGGGGCTTTTGCCCGCGTAACAGGGCCATTTCCCAACGGGCGACGGGGGCGGGCGAAAACAGGATGCGGCTGAAGGCTACCCGCTCGTCTGTCTTAATGGTGGCGATGGCCAGCTGGACGGGGAAGGCGCCTACCGGAAAATCTGCCAAAAAGGGCACCCCGTCCTTAACGGTCACGGGGCAATCGGCGATCACCTTTCCGGTCGTCACCTGTAGGTCGCCGATATGGATGGGGCAGAAACGCAGGCGCGTTGAATGCTGCGTAAGCGTGGTCCCCTCAAAAAAAGCAGTTTCAAATATCAGGGGACGGACAGAGACCGGATAGACATTGTGTCTGACCGTGTCGAGTTTTTCCTTGGAAATGGGATATTCTCCGTTCCGGGATTCGCAACCCGCCAATCCGATCCATCCAAGCAAGAGTAAAGTCCGCATAGCCGAATATAGAAAAAAAAGCCGCCCCTAAAAAGGAGCGGCCATATATAATCCAACTGCAAAAAAGAAAATCAGTACCCTGGATTCTGCCTCAGGTTCGAGTTGTTTTCGATGGCCGTCAGCGGAATTGGGAAAAGTTGCTGGTGGGTGTCTCCATCGGGGGTGTGGTCCCACCAGGAGCCGGTGGAGAAGGTGCCGAAACGGATGATGTCCTGGCGGCGCCAGCCCTCGAAGATGAATTCGCGTCCGCGCTCATTGAGGAGCTCGGGGAGGGTGAGGGTGGCGGTGGTATAGGCTGCGGATGGCCAATAGGTCGCGCTGAAGGCGCGTTTTTTGACGGCATTGATGAGGTCGACGGCGGCCTGGGGGGCGGTGCCGCCGTTTTGGCGCATGAGGGCTTCGGCCTTGGCGAAATAGATCCAGGAGAGGCGGTAGATGGCCCAGTCGTTGCTGAAATAATTGGGGTCGGTGACCTGGCCGGGTTTATACTTGTTAAAACGGACCCCGCTGTTTTCTTCGCCGGTGGTCATGTTGGACGGCAGGGTGTTGGGGTTCTGACCGGGTTGAAGGGTGATGTTCTTACGGATATTGTCTACAAAAACAAGGGGTTGACCGGCATACTCCCTGTACCCGGGTACGGGCTTGGTGGGGTCGGTGAGGTAGTACTGGGGACCGATGAAGAACCAGTCCTTTTTCCGGTAGTCGCTATCCTGGTATTGGGTGTAGGTACCGGGGATGAGGACGATCCCGTTGTTCCCGTTGAAGGTGCCGTTGTAAATGTATTGTTCGTTGAAGTGATAGAAGTCGGAATTGTAGTTGCACCGGAACGTGGACTTCTGGTAGTTATAGCCCATACAGAAGATGATTTCCGGGCTTTGGTAGTTGGTGTTGCTGTAGGTGGAATTGAGGTCGGTATCCAGCGCCATAGATCCTCCGGTCTGGGAACCCGCGGTGGAGTTGATGAGGGAGTCGCAGACCGAAATACAATCCGCCCAGCGTTGCTTGCCGGTCCATTTTTCGGCGTTGAGGTAGAGCTCGGCGAGCATGGCGAAGGCCCCGGCTTTCGTCATCCGGCCGACCATGGAAGGGGTCAGGATGGGGACGAGGTCTTTATAGGCCAGGATTTCGCTTTCGCAGAACTGGAAGACGCTGTCTTCGGACATGGTGGGGGGACTTGTGGGCGTACCGACGGCGGTGACGACGGGGATATTCCCATAGAGGTCCATCAGCTTGATATAATAAAACGCCCGGAGCAAATGGAGCTCGGCAATGAGTTCCTCGCGCTCGGATTCGGTGATCCCCATCTGGGTGGCGGTACGGCTTTGGAGGTTGTCGATGGGGTCGTTGCAGTACCCGACACCGGTATACATCAGGTTCCAGGGGTTGAGGACGATGTCCTGGTCGTCGATGACCCAGGTGTGGTAGTGTAACCGGATCCAGTTGCCGTTGTCCTGGCCGTCGACACCCTTGATGGGCCAGGCGAGCTGGTCGCCGGCGAGTTCGCTGACGCGCCAGTAGCCGACCTGGCCGGAGGAAGTGATCCAGGCGTTGGTGTGGGTATAGGGGCGGAGAACGGCGGAGATGACCTCGTTCTCGTTATTATAATAATTGGCGGTGATAAAGCTGCTGTAGTCTGTTTCGTTGAGCTTGGTACAGGAGGCAAAAAGGACCAGTACCAGGAGGAGTCTCACTTTCATGGTATGATGATTTAGAAACCGAGGTTTAGGCCAAGTAAAAAGGAACGCGTGTCGGGATAGGCATTCTGGGAGTCGATCCCGGTCGTCAGACCGGTGTCTTCCACGAAGTCGGGGTCGTTCCCTTTGTACTTGGTAATAATGGCCAGGTTGCTGCCGCTGGCATAAAGCCGCAGGGAGCGGATGAGCGGTGTACGAATGCGAAAGGTATACCCCACGGTGACGTTGTCCAGTTTGAGGAAGCCCCCGGGTTGGAGGTAGTAATCCGAATATTCGTAAGTGTCGTTGAGCTGGTTGTACTTCCCAAAGGCGCTGTTCAGGACGTTTCCGGGGAGGGTAAACTTGTTCCCGTAGTCAAGGTCCATGGTGTTGAGGATCTTATACTTGAAACGGCCGCGGAAAAAGATGCGCAGGTCCCAGTTCTTGTATACGAAACTGTTGGTCCAAGACAGGATGTATTTGGGGATGCCGTTCCCCAGGATGGTGTAGTCGGATTGGGTGATACCGGACAAGGGCACTTTGGTCTTGCCGTCGGCCTTGTAAAACAGCCAGTGACCGGAGGTATCGAAGCCGGCAAACCGTTTCCCGTAGAAGTTCCCGATGGCGCCGCCTTGGTCGATGCGCAACGCGTTCCCCAGGGCGCCGGGGCCGGAGATCCCGCCCAGGTCGAGGTGGGAGAACTGGTAAAGGGAGTTGGAAAAGGAAATCATCTTGTTGGTCGTATAGCTGCCGGTGACGTCCATCTTCCAGGTAAAATCCCGTTGCTTGATCACGGTGCCGCCCAGGGTCAGCTCGATCCCTTTGGAAGACATGGAGCCTACGTTGGTATAGATGCTGGACTGGACGTAGGGTGGCAACTGGGTGGTATAGTTGTACAAAAGGTCGGTGGTCTTCCGGTAGAATACGTCGACGGACCCCGTCAGGCGGGCGTTCAAAAGGCTAAAGTCCACGCCGACGTTGGTTTCGGCTTTCTTTTCCCACTTCAGATTGGGGTTGGGGTTGTTGCCGGGACCATAAGTCTGGCGGTAGACCCCATCAGGGTAAGCATACTGGCCGCCGGTGGTCAGGGTCACCAGGGATTGATAGGGCGCGATGCCGGAGTTTCCCGTAACACCGTAGCCGGCGCGGAGCTTCAGGTCGGTAAAGATCCTGGTGTGGCGCATAAATACTTCCCGGGTGATGTCCCAGCCCGCGGATACGGCGGGGAAGTCGCCCCATTTGTGGTTGGCCCCGAATTTGGAGGACCCCTCGTGCCGGAGACTGGCCTGGAAAAAGTACCGGTCGAGGTAGCTGTAGTTGACCCTTCCAAAAAAAGCGATCAGGATTTCTGCTTCTTTATAGGAGTATTCGCTGGCTTTGCCGTCGGCCAGGGCCTGACCGATCCCGATGTTGTTGTCGGTGGTGACGTCGTTGATAAAACCCTGGTTGCTCATGCTGATGTCGGTCTCGGTATGGTATTGGTAATTGTACCCCGCTACCGCGTTCACATGATGAGAGACCCCAAACTCATGGTTGTATTCAACAGTCGGCGTAAATGCATAATCAGTCACCACCGTGTTGCCCTGGTAGGCATACCCGCCGCCGGGGTAGGTGCCGTTATACAGGGACGCGTCCGAATTGAGGTCTTCGTATTCGTTGTCGTTGTAGCTGTCGCGCATCACCGAGCCGAAGGCGGCGACCTTCAGCCCCTTGTACACTTCCAGGCCGAGGCTGGCGTCCGCGGAATTCGTGGACTGGTCCCGGAGGTAGGTGGTTTGGGCGATGTCGGAAATGGGGTTGCTCGTCAGCTTGGACGTATAAAAAGCGCCTGTCGAGTCGTGGATGGGGAGCGTCGGGATACGGGACAGGGCCTCCTGCCACTGGCCGCCCCCTTCCAGGTTGGCTTTGTTGAAGTTGGTGACCAGGTCCACGTGCCCGGTCATCCGGCCGCCCATGCCCTTTTGATCGATGCTGAACCGGGCGCCGTACTGACGGCGGCTGTTGGCCTGGGCGATGCCTTCCAGGTCACTGTAATAAATGCTGGCCCGGTAGCTCGTGTTCTCCGTCCCCCCGGACATGGAAAGATTATGGTATTGGGTAAGGTTGTCCTTGTTCACCAGCGAATCGAACATATCGGTGTTGGCGCTGTACTGCCCCTCGGTGTAAATGGGCGTCAGGTTCGGATAAAGACCGCTCAGGGCGCGCTGCCGGTACTGGGCAGCGGTCATGAAGTCGGGTTTTCTCCAGACGAAATCCTTCCGGAAGTAGGTCGAGTAGTCAAAACGGGGTGGACCGGCGTGCCCCTTTTTGGTGGTGACGATGATGACACCCCCGTTGGCCTGGGTCCCATAGATCGCCGCGGCGGAACCATCTTTCAGCACGTCGATGGACGCGATGTCGTCCTGTTGCAACAGGTCGAGGTTCCCGCCGGGGATCCCGTCGACGATCACCAGGGGGGAGATGCTCCCTGTCAGGGAGGTGGCGGACCGGAGCTGGATCGAAACCCCGGTGTTGGGGTTGGTGCCCCCGGTCCGGGTGATTTCCAGACCCGCTACTTTGCCCTGGATCAGGTCGAGGGCATTGCGGGCGCCGCCCTGGTTAAAGTCTTCGGGTTTGACAGAGGCCACCGCGGAGGTAATCTCTTCGCGTTTCAGGGTGCCGTATCCCACGACCACCACCTCGTTCAACGAACGGGTGGCGAGCTGTAGGGATACCGTCACAAAATCGTTGGCGCCCACCGATATTTCCTGGCTGGTATAGCCCACGGAGGTGAGGACCAGGGTTTTGACGTTATCCCTGACCGTGAGGGTGAAGGCGCCTTCGGCATTGGTGCGCGTACCGGCGTCAGCCCCCTTGACCTGGACGGTGACGCCCGCCAGGGGTTCGTTGGTCCCCGCGGCGGTGACCTTCCCGGAAATCTTCCTGGTTTGCGCACTCGCCGCGGCGGCAAGCACGGACAAAGCAAGGAACAGAACAAGCATTTTTCTCATAAGGAGTTCGTTTGAGCGAAAGTAGCCCCCCTCTTTTCCGAAACCTGTTAACGGACCAATAACCGACTGTTAACGAATATTAAACATCCTGACCACCAGAAATTTAGTAGTAGCTTGCGCCCCTTGAACTTAACCATAGCCGCATACCGCGCCATAGCCATCGCCGGTTTCCTGGTATTGTCAGGGGTCCAGTTTTTCCTTTTGTACAATACGTACGAGCTTAAAAACGAGCAATTTTTCCAAAGCAAAAAGGAACCTATCGGGGGCGACTACCTCACGATGATCCGCAACGACAAAGTCATCCCGGGCGGTCAGCGCATCCTGGACGGGTTTATCAACAAGGACATGATGGAGATGGAACGGCTGTACAAGGACGACAGGATGACTTTCGACCACTACCGGCAAAGGGTATGCGACAGTGCATTTGCCGCCCTGGCCCGCGCGAACAACCTCGACAGCGCGCTTCGCGTCGTCCGCGAGCGACGCCACCTGTCAAGCCCCTTGTCGTATGCCATTTTTGTCCGTTCGCTGGACGTATCGTTCCGCCGCGACCAGTATGTCTCCTGTTACAACAACAAGGTGTGGGATACCGGGCTGACACACGTCATCCAAACGGACTATGGCGTACGCATCGGTGGCAACCTTTTCCACATACATCCCCGGAGCCTGGTCACTTCCCTGACCGTGTCCGCCAGCCGGGATTATTCCTATCGCATCACCGCGGACCTTTATGTGGATACGGCCGACCGGCAATGGACGATCTTCCGGCGGATGCTCCCGGCCTTTTTGTTGTCCCTGTTTTCCATCGGGTCCGTCGTCCTTTTATTCTACCTCACCTTTCAAAACTGGCGGCGGCAAAAACAACTGTCGGAGATGAAGTCCGATTTTATCAACGGCATCACCCATGAATTCCATACCCCCCTGGCGGCCATCATGGTCGCCAACCGCGCCATCCAAAGCGAAAAGCAGCCGTTGTTGCCCCTTACGGAAGTGATCGAGCGCCAGGCAGAAAGGTTAAAGACGCTGATCGGCAATGTATTGAACATTGCGACGCTTCACCGCATCGACCTCCACAAACGAGCGCAGTCCGTACATGCACTCCTTGATAAGTTGGTGTCGGATTACCGGCTGCAACGGCCGGATATAGTATTGTTTCTGGATAAAAATGCAACCAGGGACACCGCGGCCCTGGATCCTTTTTGGTTCGGCACCATTTTTTTGAATATTTTTGACAACGCCGTTAAGTACAACAACAAGGACGAGAAACAGGTTCACCTCCTTACCTCCTCCGACCGCAAAAACCTGTATGTGGAGATCAGGGACAATGGCATCGGTATTCCCTCCTCCGTCAGGGAGCATATTTTTGACAAATTTTACCGGGACACCCGCTCCGTTCAAGGCTCTGTAAAAGGATTGGGCTTAGGGCTCTACTACGTCCGCACCGCCGTGGATGCCCACGAATGGACCATCACCGTCGACAGCACGGAAGGGGAGGGCAGTGCTTTTTTGATCACGATACCACTATAAAAGCCAGATGCAACCAAAAACACTACTCGTTGAAGATGAAATTGACCTGGGCACTGTCGTCAAACAATACCTGGACATAAGCGATTTTGCCACCGATCTTTTCCCCAGCGCCCACACCGCCCTGCAACAGCTCCGTGAACACCCGGACATGTACCAGATCGCCATCCTCGATATTACGATGCCTGATATGGATGGCTTCGAGCTGGCGACCCGGATTTTAGACATGGGGCTTCGCCTGCCCTTTATTTTCCTGACGGCGAGGAACGAAAAAAAGGACCGACTCCGGGGCCTCCGGATCGGGGCGGATGACTATATCGTCAAACCCTTCGACGTTGACGAGCTCGTGCTGCGGATGCGCAACATCATCCGCCGGCGGACCGACGACGACGGTATCGTCCAGCGGGGAGACGTTCGCTTTTATAAAGAAGGGTTAAAGCTCCGGGTGGGGGAAGGGGACGAGATCATCCTCACCCCCAAGGAGTCGGAGCTGCTGGATTTTCTTTTCCGTCACCAAAACCGGGTCTTGAAACGGGAGGACATCCTCAACCAGTTGTGGGGGGATAGTGACTATTTCCTGGGGCGGAGCCTGGATGTGTTTATCTCCCGCCTGAGGAAATACCTCAATGCCTCCCGGAACATCCGGATTCAGAATGTCTATGGGGTAGGTTTTTTGTTCAATGTCAGTCATTCAGAATCCTGAAGTTGTTGCAGTTATTATCAAAATGACGCAGTTATAAACACGGGATATCTGAGCGCCTGATTTGTGTATTTTCGTGGCTTCAACCGCTGAACTCCCATGAAACGAATATTTTGTGCGTTGTTGCTGCTCACCGCCCTGCCCTCTTTTTCCCAATTCAAACGGATTGCCGAGAGCGCCGAATTCCACGAACCGGAAGAAGGGGTTGCAAAGCTGCTCCACCTGAAAAACGGGAATACGGTGTATGTACACATCAACTTCAAAGAAGCAGGTTTTGAATTAAAGATATTTGATCCCTCCCACCAGCCGGTGGTGAACAAGGTGGTGACGCCCGCCTATACACGGGAGGGCGACATGGGTTTAATGGCCATTTTCGAGATCAACGGGGACGTCGTGATGCTGATCCAGAACTACTCGGATAATAAACCGAAGCTCTACCGGATCATCATCGATGGTACTACGGGCGACATAAAAAAGGAGGAAAAACTCGCCGAACTGGAAAAGGTAGGCTGGAATGAGCGGCGCAGGATCAATTACGAGGGCGCGGGCCCTTTCCCGGGTTTTTTTGCCCGTAAGGACCAGCGATCCGACCACTACGCCATCGTTACCCTAAACAATTTCTGTTCCGATCGCAGCAAAAGGATGGAGATCGTCCTCTATGGCCCCGACCATAAGGAAATCAGCCGGGCCTTTTGCCCGGCCGCCGGCCCCAAATATGAATTCCTGGACTATAAGGATATGGCGGTGATCGGTGGAGAAAAGGTCTGTGTACTCCTCTCCGCCTTTAATGCGAACATGTATGGCAATAGAAAGGGTGAAATGGTATTCGCTACCTTGGATTCCGGGGCGCAAGGGGCATCTGCAAAGGATCTGACGACGGAGGTAAAAGAGTATATCGACGGCGGTTGTGTCCGGTATAATCCGGTCACTAAAAAGATCCTCCTGGTAGCCGCCGGCCGTGACCGGCAATGGCCCCCCGTCAGCGATTATGACGTGATAGCAGCCATGATCGATCCCTTTGGAGATCCTGAAGCCGGCAAACCCATCTCCGCGCAAAGAACGGCCGACGGGGATATCAAGTCGTTGTTTGGAAAGGCATTCTGGCGCGACGGCCTCCCGCAAAACGTATACGTAAACGCCGATGGAACGTTTACCGTTGTATACGAGGCGGTTAGTATTTCCACGACAGAGGGACAACATTATTCCGTAAGCAACACGACGGTGGGTGATATTTCAGTGGTCCGGTATACTACCGAAGGCGTCGAACAGCATCGCCAGGTGATTCCCCAAAGCTATTTTTTCCGGGATCACTTGTTAGTTCCATTCCATCAGTCCTTTGAGCAGGACAAAGCCATCGAACTATACTACGGGACCCAATTTAAAGACTTCGCTTACCTGGATGCGAAAGAGCGCAGCTATATACTGATCAACGATTTGGAGCGCAACCTGGATGCCACCAAATCGGTGGGAAAGGTCACGTCCATTGAGGGGGTAAAATACTGTGACGGTTTTTATTATCCGCTGGGGGATGGTCAGACGCCGGCTCCCCAATGGTTATTCGGCCCGGCCGCCGACAGCGAGGAACACGATCTGGCACCATTCCCCCTGTCTGACTACGATCGTGACAGGGACCTATACATTACCCTGCAGCTCGCTAAGAAGGGAACGTCGAAAATCGCGAAAATCGTTTGGCTGCAACCGCAATAAATGATGAAATCCTATATATTTGGCGCATGAAACTTATCCTTTGCGCTCTGATCAGCCTTGCTGTGGCCCTTCCCTCCTTTTCCCAATTTAAACGCGTTGCCGAGAGCTCCTTTTTCGATGAACCCACAGACGGGTATGCGAAACTGCTCCATCTTAAAAGCGGATATACCGCCTACCTCCACATAGATGATAAGGCCGGGATCGAATTGAAACTGTTCGACGCCACCCACCACCTGATTGCCACGAAGGGAACGTCCGTGCAACTGCCCAAGCACCAGGAAGCACCCGTAAGGGGCATCTTCGAAGTCAATGGAGATGTAGTCGTCATGGTTCGGGAATATGATGAGCATACCCCCATTCTTTACCGGATCATCTTCGACGGCGCCACGGGCAACCTGAAAAAGAATGAAAGGCTGCTGGACCTGGACAAGGTGAATCTGGGAAACGCTTTCGCGATGGCGTTTGGGCACGTACCCCTGCCTGATTTTTACGTGCGCAAAGACCCCCACTCCGATTATTACGCGGTCGTCATGCTGAACAGCCTTACGCCCGATCGCAACAAACGGCTGGAAATCGTATCCTACGGACCCGATCATAAGGAAATCGCCCGCGCCTTCTACCTGTCGCCCGACGGTGGCAAATACAAGTACCTCAACTTTATCGACATGGCCCCGGTCGAGGGCGGCAAGGTCAGCGTGCTGGCCTATGCCTACAATAACGCCAAGAGCGGCGGCAGGGAAAGCGAACTGGTACTGGCGACCCTGGATGCCGGGGCCAAAGAAGTGACATTGACCGAGCTGCCCTTTAACAACAGCCTGATCGTCCAACACGGCTGTGTCCGGTACAACCCCGTTACCCAAAAATTGCTTCTCCTGGCGGCGGTCCAGCCGGGACACAACCCCAACGAGACCGCGACGGTGCTGGCCTTTATCGATCCGTTTGCAAAAAAGCTCCTGAGCGTAAAACCCCTGCTCACGCAGAAAGTCAATGCAGAGGATGAAGCCGTGTTTGGCGAGAAAAACGGGTACACCGGTGTACCGGTTAATATGTTCGTCAATGCCGACGGGACCTTTACCGTGGTGTTTGAAGAGCTGACGAACATCACCCAGCACAGCGCTTATGACAATTATACCATGACCTCCGTCGAAACCGGCAACCTGGCCGTATGCAAATTTGACGCGGCCGGCGTAGAGAAACAAAGCTACCTGATCCCCAAGAGCCACTTTGTGGTGAAATATCATTTCCAGGCTTTCTATGCTTCCGAGCTGGAGCTGAGCGCGACCGAATTAAATGATGCCAACCAGTACAAATCCTTCGCCTATATCGATGGTGCCAATAAAAGCTATGTGCTTTTCAACGACATCGAGAAAAACGGCGAATCGGCAAAGAAGGGCAAGCTGACCACGATCCGGACGGTCACGGAATGCGACGGGTTTTATTTCCCCCTGGAAGGCGCCGACCTGATGCCCGACAGGCAATTCGTATTCGGACGCGCGGAAAATAAGAAAGAACACGACCTCGCCGTGTACGGCGTATCCGACTACGACAGGGACAACAATGTGTACACGACACTGGAGCTGGATAAAGAGGGAAGGCGGGATAAGCAGGTGAGGGTGGTTTGGTTGCAACCGGAGTAAGATACCTTTCCGGCGCCGCTGGGTCGAATCCAGTCGTCCCGAACATAATTCAAAACCCGCCACCACCGCGGGTTTCTCTTTTAAGCCATCTGGGTAAGAGAATTCAACTGCCTATGCCTGCGCAGAAATATGCCAAAGCGTATCAGCACTGAGATCAATGTCCTGATCTTTCCATTCGACAAAATAACCTTGATTAGAAAGAGTAGAGGAAAATATACGCGGATCTAGAAGAGGCTTAAATGCTTCCGCAGTTAGAAAAGGCTTAATATCGGCGATCCGAGTGGAGCCGTCGCTAAAAACGCATTCCAAGAGGTAGTCATTTAATGCCTTTATGTTGGTAATTGTCCGCATGTTATTTTAACGCTTCAATTTAAAAAAATCTGCTGCCCTTCCACAGCAAGTTTCCAATCGGCCATCAATTCATCCTTGGAACATCACCCGCTAGGATCCCTGTGGTTGAAATAACGCTTGCATGCGACTACCGGGCCGATCAGCAGGAGCCGGAGCAAATTACCGCCTGACGGTGCGTTTTTCTCTTGGAATTATAGCTGGTGTTTCCGGAACAGATCCACGACGCTGAGCTTTGCATACCTCATAAGCAGCCATCGTCAGGTAGGTTTTTATCAAGGTCCGACTACTTATATCAGATCGATTGTCCCAAAGCATTTGAAAGACGCGGCTCCCTGCCTCGATAGCCTGGTCCTTATTTCGGAGAACAGCAAAACAGGCTTCATTGACAAAGTCCTGATACAACGCTACCACCTTTTTAAAGGCAAAAAGGTCTCCCTTTCTTATCCCTGTTAAAAGGTCCGAAAGGTCGTGTTCTGGTGTTTTCTGTATACTCATGTCCAAAATTACCAGTTATTTATTGGTTTAGAAATACGTCAATACACGTATTTTACAGTTTTTCGCGGTTGAATTGGATAGGATACTACCTTGATTACCAGTAAAAAAACTGGTAGATGAAGAAAGACAACCGTTACCTGGCCGTGCAGTCAATTTTGGAACGCGAAAAATCAATTAAGTTCAACGAATTGTTCGATATAATTCCAAGAACCGTCGTGGCGTCGGACATGGCCCAGGACTACCGCACCTTTGCTGGAAAGGTGCGGAATCCGGAAAGTTTCACTATTGCGGAACTTGCCAGTTTGAGCAGGTTATTCGAAGTCGATCCCCACAAGCTCCTTGAGCTCATTCTACCGCATGTACGCCTGCCGAAGAAAAAATTATAGCTCCGCTGGTGCGGTTCCAGAAAAAGGCCAACCTAGAAAGGCCGGCCGTCCTCAATTAATGTTACACCTAAAAGTGTTTATATACCACCAATCGTTGAACATGCAGAAAAGAAGCCAACCTAGACAGGCCGGCCGTCAATCATAACCCTATGCAGTTCTCTTTCAAACTGCGCAAAAAGATATATGTATGCATTCCTAACATAATCGAGATAGGCAAAGAACTAGATTTTAGAATTTGAAATATGGTCAATTTAATAATTTATATTGTCATTAAGGCCATTTATGTTGTTCTTTTTGCCATATTTTCGATTTAATTGACCACGCCCTTTACCTTTCCGACCGAAATTTTCCTTTGATGCCATCGGAAAGACAATTGAGCTCAGCGAAGTCCTTAATTGAAGGAGGACAAGCAAAACATATTGACGAATTGTTTGATATTCTTCCCATAACGGATATAGCGCAGGAACTGCATCTGGGCTATAAAACGCTCAAATCAAGAATAGAATCCCCTGACCGCTTTACGGTTGGAGATCTCGTTCAACTGGCAAAACTCATTAAAGTTGAGTATGCTACGCTATCCGTTTTAGCTTACAAGAGTATTGGAAAGTGAAGAGTCCCCCATTGACATGGGGGACGGCTACCTATGTCCTACAAGCGTAGGATAAAAACCTTAAAAACTCTATAAAGCTGCGGGATACGAAATTCCAACAGGCTTCGGGTTGCCTGTAAGCCATTCGATGGCATCCTCTTCGCTTTTAAATACCGCAACAGGGTATCCCGTGTTTGCCACTGCTGTTGCAAAACGTGCTGCGAAGTATTCCCATTTTGATTTAGTGACAATAGCGCACATCTCAATTCCTTCGCGCGCCTCGCTGCTCGCAAGATACAAGTGGGCACCAATTGAAAACCGGCGGGGATCCGGAAATTCCAGGAGTAGCTTAACGGATTCTCCGCCTTGCATGTCTAACCTGTGGCGAACGATGTCCTCTGAGTCGTTACGATGTACGAATGCAAAGTTTTCAACGTACGATGCTTTCAAATAATCCTTGTGGCGCGTGTAAATGACGCGATCTGGGTTTTTCTGTTCCATAGTCTGTTTTAATAGTTGTTGAGCGTGGCTAAAGTAGAGGAACTATCCATGAGCGGTTGCCAAAAAATTTTGGGAAGGGCAAATTATTCCCATTGAGAATATATTTTGCTGATAAATATGTATATTTCATTAATAGATTTGACGAACGATACATAATAGGTGTAAGAAAAAATATACAACTTGCTATGGAGCCCAAGATTTTACTTGCGGACGATCACATCATGATATCAAAAGGCCTACGGTTGACCATCGAGCTCGATTTGGGATTCTCAAGTATAAAAAGTGTGACTTCCTGCAGCGAGCTCCTGAAAGAACTAAAGAAAGAGCACTATACCCACCTGATCGTTGATATTGGCCTTCCGGACGGAAGCTCTCTTGACATACTACCGGCAATTAGAGGCCTGTACCCCCAGCTAAACATCCTGGTCTTCTCTGCAAAGCCGACCGATACTTATGCGAAGGCAATAAAGTCCTTCGGGATAAATAATTATTTGTCAAAACAGGGAGATGAAGACCTGATAAGATCAAGACTTAAACAATTTCTGTTCAATGAAACACCTGCTCCAGTCCAAGCTGGCAACGACGATAGTCCTTTTGCCGGCCTTACAACAAGGGAACTAGAGACGCTTCACTATTTACTGGAAGGAAAAGGTACCAATGATATTGCTGCGGCCTTGAATGTTACTGCCGGTACGGTTTCGGGATTTAAAAGACAAATTTTTGAAAAGACAAACACAAATAATATCAAAGAGCTGACCGAACTTGCAGCGCTATATAAGATCAGTTGACTTTCGGTCATTAACAAGCTCCCGAATTGATAATTCCCTTTGGGCAAATATTTGCAATTTGCGCTTTCAACAATTATTCTAAGGTTTATCTATTGTTATGCAATCCCCTCACCAGTTGGGTGATCTTTCCTCATGGTATGCACAGATGAGGAATGAGAACCCTGTGTATTATGACGAAGAATTTCCTTTGATATTTGGACCTAAGGGGTCTTGGCAGGTGTTCTGTTATGAGGATGTGCGCCGGGTCCTTTCAGACTATTCCGTTTTCTCTAACGAATACATGCCCAAGATCGAGGAAAACCCGATAGGTAACAGTTTCAACCAAACCGATCCTCCCTTGCATGGGAAGCTGAGGGCCCTGGTATCCGGGGCCTTTTCTGTCGAGGCGATGCGTCAGTTAGAGGACACAGTTTATACCCAATGTGAAGGCTTAATCACAAAAGTGCTGAATCAGGGCGAATGGGATATTGTAAACGATTTTGCTCTGCCCCTATCCGCGAGTGTCATTGCACAGGCATTGGGGATTCCTCCGCAACACTTTGAAAGTTTCAACGCCTGGACAAAGATGGTAGTTGAGGGGACCGGATTTTACCAGGGTCAGGAAGGAATGAAGAACTTTTTCCTGGAATTGTTCGAGGAGAGACGGATGCGTCCCCAGCCGGATTTGATTTCACACCTGCTGACGGAGAATATGGACCCGGAACACATCTTTGCACACTGCATTATTCTGTTCATGGCAGGATATGAAACGACCTCCACCCTTATTGGAAATGCTTTATTCTATTTATCAGAGCACGAAACACTTCAGGACCAGCTCCACGCGCTTCCTGGAGATATTCCCAGGGCGATCAACGAGGTGCTGCGCTTACGGCCTTCTGCCCTGAACATGTATCGCATCGCAGCCCAGGATGTAGAATTGAAAGGGCAATGGATCAAGAAAGGACAATTCGTGACGGCCTGGATAGGCTCGGCCAACCGGGATCCATCCGTTTTTCCCTATCCTAATCATTTTGACCTGGACCGGACCAACTTTTCTCAGATCCTGAGCTTCGGGCACGGGATCCATTTTTGTGTAGGCGCCCCCCTAGCGAGATTGGAGGCGAGGATCGCTCTCGAAGTCATCCTTCGGCACATGAAGAAGCTGAAGGTCAGGGAGAATACCCAGCTTGTTCCGGCCACGTCCAGTACAATGTTGTCTGGGTTTAAAAGCCTCCCACTCACGTTCGAGGTCAGGGCTTGAGGGCACATGCTTTCACCATTCATAAGAACGTAAATGTTATACGCAATACCAGAACTGTATTGTCCCTTCCCGTCCCTCCTCCACCCGGATTGGGAACGGATTGAGGCACATACCAACGCTTGGATGCAATCCTTTGGGCTCGTCCAGGGCGAAGACATCGAACATTATAAAAAGCAACGTTTCGGCACCTTTATTGCCCGTACTTTTCCCAAGGGGGATGTAGACCCCCTTTGCGCTTGGAGTGATTTCAATACTCTTTTATTTATTGTGGATGACCAGTTTGACCAGGAGGTCATCCGAGACCGGTTCACCTGTGCCCGGTTGGTCAGCGGCTTCCTACAAATTATGGATGGAGGAAAAGGGGGTACAGGTGGTGAGCACCGGGTGGTCCTTGAAGCGCTCCGAGATCTGTGGAAAAGGCTGGAGCTGCACTCGACCCGGGCCTGGAGACAAAAGATGGTCGGTTGCGTGACAAAAATGTTCGAGGCCTTGATGTGGCAGTTTGACCTGATCGCCAAAAAAGAGAGACCTTCAATGGAAGCCTATATCCAGAATCGGCAATATTTGGGAGCAGCTCACTTGTCCACCGATTCCTTGGAGCTGACGGGGAAGGTAAGTGTATCGGAGGCGGTCCTTGACGAACCCATGGTAGTGAGGGTGACCGAACTTTCTCGGAATGCGGTTTGCTTTGCCAATGACCTTTTCTCCTTTGGGAAGGAACTGGAAGAGTCGGAGGCGGCCGGTGGGTTTAACCTCGTTTCCATTATCAAGGACACATTCCAAGTTGAAACGGAGGAAGCAATCGAAAAGGCCGCAAAAATCCATGACAATACAGTGGTAGAATTTGTCGACCTCTCCCAAAAAATAGAAGCGACAACAGGGGACGAACTCAGCCACTACGTGCAAGCCCTGAAATTCCAGATGCGGGCCAATATTATCTGGAGCACTGAAGAGACGACCCGGTATCCGCACATCTACGCCAAAGGAAAACCTAGTTCGTCACCAGTTCAGGAAGCGTCACGATAAATCGGGCCCCCAAATCTACTTTACTGTCCACATGTATGTCACCCCGGAGTTTGTGTACCAGTTCCCTGGTGATGTACAATCCGATCCCGATCCCATTCTGATTTCCGGTTGATTTTTCCGTTACGAATGGATTGAAAATCTTTGAAATCAGGCTTTCACTGATGCCCACCCCTTTGTCCTGTACAACAATCCGCCAAGAACGGCCGGGGAGACATTCCAATTGGAGAAGAATGCTATTCCCATTGGCATGTTTTATGGCATTGCTAATCAGGTTATGAGATATTTGGAGGAGTTTCAAACGATCAGTCGTGATGTATTGAGGAAGTGATTCATCGACAACCAGGGTAATGCTGGTATTCTTTTCCAGGGCAATCAGATCAGTGGTTCTGACCAGGTTAATGAAGAGCGCTTTGATGTCTACGCGCTCGATAAACAGGTCGTTTTTTAATCCCAATTCAAGGTAAGACCAGCTCAGTACATTATTAATCAATAGCTGCAAGTCGTTTGAAGCGCTTTTGACTATGCCCAATAATTCTTTTATATCAGCGTGTCGGTTATCACGTTCTAATCGGTCTAATTGTCGAATCAGAGAGAACTGGCCCGTGAAGAAGTTGTTCACCTCATGACAGGCAGAAGAGATGAATTTGACTTTTTCTTCACCAGCGATAGTTTCCTCTATGAGGTCCTCTTCGACCTTCTGCGCATGGGCCCGTAATTCTTTTAGTACATGGTTGTACCTCTTCGAGTACATTGCGAAAGTAATGATCACAAGGAAGATGATGACTGCATTGGCAGACCATCTTATGCAAAGAGCGATGCCGCTGGTAAAAGGAATGGGTTTTATGACTTGATATGAGTAGTTGTATTCCAATAAAATTATCAGAAGAAGAACCAGAGCAACACACAGCATTTTTGTTTTGAGGTCTTTGAAAACAAAGAGGGCAGAAGAAATTAGATATACTAGCATTAAATCGGCGTTGAGTATTCTGCCAATAATGCAACCGTAATACAAAGTTGTACAACAAAATGTCAAAAAGATGAACAATGCTGCAGCGCTGTGCCTATGGCGATGATTTAATAAAATCGGTACCGTCAGTAGCCCTGTTTCAACAATAACCCCTCCCAGCATTAACATATTCTGTGTGATCAGAGAATAAAAGCCTCCGACACCCAAACATAAGGTGGCATTTACTAGGGTGATTGCATTGATTCCGATGCAGATTGCCTTTTGGGGATCATATTCCTTTAGCCCCCCGGTACCCACATAAACTAGTGACCTTATTTTCTTCATTGTACCTTATTCGATGATTTACAGAATAAGAAGCCCTAGCTCAGCGCCAGTTCTGGAAAGGTGACGGTAAAACACGCACCAGCGTTCAATTGACTGCGCACTGATATATCACCATGGAGCTGGTCTACCAGTTTCCGGGTGATATAAAGCCCAAGCCCAATGCCATTAATGTTTCCTTTAGATTTTTCAGTGACAAATGGGTTGAATATCCTTTGTAGTAAGCTTTCGCTGATGCCGACCCCGTTGTCCTGGACAATCATCCTCCAGCCGTTGGGCAATTTTTCCAATTTCAGTATTACATCCTTCTCATCGGCGTGCTTAATCGCATTATTTAACAAATTATGGGTAATTTGAAGCAGCTTTAATCGGTCTGAGGGTAGAAACGCGGGAAGTGATTCATCAACCAGGAAGATGAGTCTCGTATTTTTTTCAAGAGCAATGAATTCGTTAGCCCTGATCATGTTCGCAAGTAAGGCCTTGATATCCAAGAGCTCGATATAGGGTTCGTCTGTCACCTGCATTTCGAACATCGACCAGCTCAATGCGTTTTTTATCAACAACTGCATATTTTCGCTATAACCTTCGATTATTGTCAAGATTTCCTTGATATCAGCATGACGGTTTTGATTTTCCAGAATACTGAGCCTCCGAATAAGGGATGACTGCCCGGAAAAGAAGTTGTTGACTTCGTGATAGGTTGTGGAGATAAATTTTACCTTGTTTTCGTTTGATATTTCTTCCTCCTGCAGGTTTTTTTCAACCTGGGATGTATAATGTCTCAGCTTTAGCAAGTTCAGCAAAACCCGACTATACCTTTTGGCAAACATGGTGAAGGTTAACGCAGTTAGGAGCAAAGTGACAGCGAACACAGACCACTTTACAAATCCTTCTAATGCCTTAGATGGGAGGGTCATCGTGGGGATGAGGTGGTGAGCGTAATTGTAATTGAGGAGTGCGACGAATCCAAAATTAATTGCAATGCAAATCGCTAAAGTAATACCCCGGAAAAGAAAAAAGGCGACGGAAAATGAATAGACCAACATTAAAGTGGCATTGTCCATCTCCTTCCCGATGACGGAGCCATAGTAAAAGGTAGTTATGCACATGAGGAGATATAAGGAGAGACTCGCAATAAAGTATCTTTTTTTGAAATTGGCCAGGATGGGGATAGATAAAAAGGTGGTCTCTATGAGGACCCCTCCCAACATGAGCAGATTTCGGCTGAGCAGTGTAAAGAGCCCTCCTACCAATATGCACAATGTCGCATTGACCAAAACCATTACGTTTACCCCGAAACAAATCGCCTTTTGTGGATCATGCTCCTGCAGATCCGAACAGCCAGCATACAATAGCTTCCTTATTAATCCCATGTTCGTGAATATTTTATAAAATCCCAAACCGTTTAAGCTTAATCAGGTTGAAGCTCAATCACTAACAACGAAGTAAGCCGTCATCTGCTGCGTGAGGATTGCCTTGCTGAGGAGCACGTACTTATAAAGGAGTCATTTTCAAACTAATATCTATATTTTCAAAAGTGGCTTCCATAAGTCATCTACTCCTAGGACCAGTCTAAAAACAAATGAAAGGGAGTGGTTAACCCATCAAAGTGAATTTTTTATTTAAATGGCTTATTTTACAGTCATCGCCCGGAATTGCCCCAAGCTAATAAACACCACCTCGATATGAGACAATTCCTAATTCCCCATTTACACTGTCCCTTCCCAGTTGCCGTACACCCGCAAGTAGACGAAATTGAGAGCCATACCAATCAATGGGTATTGGATTTCGGTCTTATCGAAGATTCGGAAACGCAGGAAAATTTTAAAGCCAGCAAATTTGGTCACTTTATAGGGAGAAGTTTTCCCAAAGCGGAGTTCACAACTGTCGCTGCATGGTCCGACCTTAATGCCCTGCTATTCATTGTTGACGACCAAATCGATGGGGGAGGTCTGATAAAAAATGAAGCTGAATTCTTCTCCTATACGAAAGCTTTTTTTGAGGTATTGGATATGAACCGGACTTGCACCCTAAGAGAAGACAGGCCCACATTGGCAGCACTTAGCGACTTCTGGTTACGGATCCGAAAACTTACCAATGCTCGCTGGCAACAGAAATTTATCAAAGGTTGCAAGGATATGTTTGATGGGGGGTACTGGCAGTTTCAGCACTTGCTCATGCGTAAAAAGCCAAGTTTAGATGAATATTTTCAACAGCGGCAGTATTTCGGCGCGGCGCATTTGAGTACTGACGCATTAGAAGGCATCGCAGGAATAGACGTGCCTCAGTTTATTCTTGACGAGCCCATTATCCAACGGTTAACGGAACTATGTAGAAATGCAATATGCTTTTCGAACGATCTCTTTTCATTGGCCAAGGAAATCGAGGAAAAGAATAACGGCGGCGAGTTCAATCTGGTATTCATCCTGAAAGAAAAATATAACCTTACACTTAGTGAAGCCATTCAACTGGCAGCTGATATTCATGATGATACGGTTAATGAATTCCTTGAACTATCCGGCGGGATATTCAAATATGGTGACCGCTTTAATATAATTTTAAAAGAATACGTTGACGCCCTTGGAATATTGATGCGGGGCAACATTGAATGGAGTACCAAGGACACCGCACGGTATCCGCATACTTATACCTTTGAAAAGATCTCGGTATGAAAATTTATAAGATTCCGGAACTCTACTGTCCCTTCCCATCGGAAATTCACCCCAATATGGCTGAAATCGAAGCACATACAAACCAGTGGGTCCAGGACTTTGATTTAATTAGTAGTGAGGAGATGTTTCAGAAGTACCGAAGTCAGAAGTTTTCGAATATGATTGCCCGAAGCTATCCGTATGGCGACTTTGAGGACCTGGCGGCCTGGTGCAACGTGAATACGCTATTGTTTATAGTTGATGATAATTTCGACGAAGGGAACGAAATAAGGGATATTGCTTCATTTACATATTTTGTAGATGGACTTCTTGACGTCCTTGAAAGAGGCCGGCGTTGCACTGTCAAAAAGGACGGCCCGATTTTAGCAGCGTTGGATGATTTTTGGCAGAGCATGCAATTCAGGAGTAGTGATATATGGAAACAAAAATTTATTCAGGGAATAAAAGATACTTTCGAAGGTGGCCTTTGGCAGTTCAAACATGCTATTAAGAGCGAACTTCCAAATTTGAACGAGTATTTTGCTATGCGTCAGTATTTGGGGGCAGCAAACCTTGCCACTGAATCATTGGAGGTAACAGGGAAAGTCCAACTTTCGGAACCAATTTATAAGTCCCCGGTGGTCCACAAATTGACCGAGATTGCTCGAAATACGGTTTGTTTTGCCAACGATCTTTTTTCTCTTAGTAAAGAAATTGCAAGGGGGTCGGGAAATGCCTCCGAATTTAATTTGGTCTCCATTTTGAAGCGCAAAGACCAATTGAGCACTGAAGATGCCATAAAAGATGTGGCCGCCATTCATGATAATGAAATAAGAAAATTCATCCAGTTGGCAGAAAGAGCATTAGTCTATGATTCAAGGACCAATGAACAACTAAGTCGATATATTTCTTGCCTGCAGCATTTTATGAAGGGGAACATCGTGTGGAGCACCACTGAATCTTCAAGATACCCTCACGTTTATGGATAGCTCCATCTTCACCGGCACCTTCCAGTATGAAGCGATGATTTATGGTTTGAAAATCAAATAGATATGACTTCGGAAGCAGGAAACTGGAATGAACTCAATCCGGCACACTAATATTACTAAATATTTATTTTTATTCCCGCCGTAACGGCTACCTCGTTATTTACCTACATTCGCCGCCAAAACTAACAATTTTGCTTAGTGTCAAGGATTTAAAGGATGGTGACGCCATATACTTCAAAGAAGTATTTGACCAATACCATCAAAAACTTTATTTCTTCATCCTCAGCAAAACGAAATCCGAATATATCGCAGAAGAAGTCGTACAAATGGCATTTACCAAACTTTGGCAATGCCGCCACACTTTGCAGGAAGAATACGCCATTTCCACGCAGTTGTTCAGGATAGCCCATACGATACTTATTGATTTTCTGCGAAAGTATAACCATACGGATGCGGTAACGACTCGTCTGGATACGCTAAGTATTGACAGGGGGATTGACAGTACAACGGAAAAAATGCGGGAGGCCGAATTGCAAAAGAGAATATCGGAAGCGGTGAATGATTTGCCCCCTATAAGAAAGCAGGTATTTGCCATGAGCCGTGAACAAGGGATGACCTATAGAGAAATTGCCGAAACCCTGTCTGTTTCTTCCAAAACGGTGGAAGCACATATTTACAAGGCGTTGAAGCAGATAAAAAAGTATATAGTTTGACAACAGAAGAAACCATAATGAACGAAGAAGAGTGGGACAACTTTCAGCCCAACCAGGTGTTATCGCCCGATATATCCGACAAGTTGTGGAATAACATAGACAGGAATACGGCTACTCCTTTTAATTTCAGGTGGATAGCTGTGGCAGCCTCGGTGGTAATGGTGGTCGGTCTGTCCTGGTATTTTATTGCAAAAAGAACAAGCACTGCGGCTTTTGCCACAAAAAAGAACAACACGGCTCAAAAAATGATGCTTGCGTTGAGTGATGGTTCTTCCGTAGAACTGTTGCCCAACAGTACGATTTCTTACCCCGAAAACTTTGACTCCTTAAAACGAGAGGTGATATTAAATGGTGAAGCCACATTTACCGTTGCCAAAGATGCCGCCAAACCCTTTTCCGTATATAGCAATTCTGTACTAATTACTGTTTTGGGGACCCGTTTCACGGTAAATGCGTCAAAAGTAGTGTTGCATGAAGGAGAAGTCAAGGTAAATGCCGGCAAAAATGAATACCATCTTACGCCCGGCGATATTTATATTTTTACATCGGCCCGTATTTTTCATCTTGAAAAAGATAAGGACGATGGCTATGTATTTACCGACTACCCTCTTGAGGTAGTATTTGACCAATTGCAGATGATTTACAATGCCAGGATCATCTATAATAAAGAAGCGCTGGGCAACCGGACCTTTATTGGAAAAATAGACAAAAAGGACTCCCTCTCCCATATCCTCAAAAGCATTGCGCTGCTCAATAATTTCAGCCTCCAAAAACAAGGCGATACCTTCGTCATGAACAATTGAACCCTTTGTTAAGTTAATATGAACAGTAAGGGACTGGTATAGAGGATGCGTATAATAAGGAAACTAAATCCTTACAACGTATTGTATGATCAGACCAATTACGCTGCTATTGTTGACAGTTTTCTGTCATATTCAATTGATTGCCAGTGCCCAAAATGCCAATGTGGTCAAGGGGCAGGTCAATGACGAGAACGGGCAGCCGGTGACCAGCGCTTCTGTTTTTGCAAAAAACCAAAGCACCGGTCTTACCACGGCGACACAAACAGACTCTTTGGGTATTTTCACTTATCGCAATCTGCCCGCGGGAGGTCCTTATTCCTTTGTTGTTTCCCATGTGGGTTTTCAAACCCAAACGATATCCGGCTATACCATAAAAGCGGATGCCGACATCTCCCTTTTGATAAAATTAAAAGCGGTAGAGAACGGGTTGAATGAAATTATTGTGACCGGGCGTGCCGGTGCTTTAAACCGTACCAAACTGCAAACAAGCTATTCCGTCACCAGTATCGGGTATAATGCACTGAGCTTACAGGGGCCGACCAGCGTGACCGAGTCGTTGAAATCGGTACCTGGTTTTTGGGTGGAAGCAACTGGGGGTGAGGCGAGTGGTAATATCAGGGCAAGGGGTGTTCCTGTGGATGGTTTCGGATCCATTCAATTGATGGAAGACGGAATTCCTGTACAACATGACCCGGCCTTGGGTTACCTGAATGCGGACCAGGCATTTCGTCTCGATGAGACCATTCAATCCATTGAAGTGGTTCGTGGCGGCCCTTCTTCTGTTTTTTATTCCAATGCACCGGCGGGCGCGGTGAACTATATTCCCCGTGCCGTTGGCGATAAAACGGAGGGCGTTTTCAAGCTGAGCCTGGGCGGTGATAACCTGATGAGGGAAGATGTATGGGTAGGCGCTCCGATCGGTGATGACTGGAAAATTTCCGCCGGTGGATTTTACCGCACGGAGTCAGGGGTGCGTAATCCCGGGTACACCGGTAATCACGGTGGGCAATTCAGGGTTTCCCTTGGCAAGAGTTGGGAAAAAACATCCTTTAATCTTGACTTCAAGCAAATGAATGATGATGTGGTGTTTTATACAGACATGCCGATGACCTATAATAGTAAAGGGAAGATCGTGGCGGTATCGGGTTTTGATGGCAATTACGGAGCGATCGCCGGTGCGGAAACGCAAAGAATGAACATGATCCAGGCGGACAGCAGTCTTTATCATTTTGACAATACGGTGGGCACGTCTGTAAACAGGAGCCAGGTTACCGTTAAATTTCAGACGGAATTCTCCGACAATTGGATTTTAAAGAATTCGCTTCGTTTCAACAATACACAAACCCAGCGCAATGGTGTATACGCGCTTAACTTGTTAACCGCCGATTCGTTTTATAAAGCACAGGCACCGTTATTGACACAAGCGCCGGGGGCGCAGCAACTGGGGTTTCAATACGTCACCACAGGCAAGTTGTTTGACAATGCCGGTCAAAACGGCAATGGCATGGTGATTCAAGGTGGTTTGCGGGGCATTACGATGCCTATGACGGAAGTGATGAATGACCTTCACCTGTCACACGTTTTTGTAACGGGGTCTTCAAAACACGATTTTAACCTGGGCTACTATTACGCGCACTTCAGTCAAAACTTCAGCAGGTATTCTTCAAAGGTGTACCTGGACGTTCAAAATAATTCGAGGTTGTTGAATATTGTCGCCCTGGATGGCAACGGGAATATCGTACATACCTATTCCAATAACGGGGTCTCCCAGTATGGATATGAGTGGGCGGATGCCAACGGCGAACAGACCACCAACGCGCTTTATGTCAGTGATGAATGGCAGATTACCCATGCCTTCCGGCTTGACGGCGGATTGCGCTGGGAAAACGCGCAAACGGACGGCGTTGTAGAACAATCCCAATCCGTAAACCTGGGCACGTATGCGACGTCCTCCATAACCACCGGAAACGGGGTATGGCAGGGCTATAACCATCATTTTAACTACACCACCTGGACGCTGGGCGCGGATTATCAGCTTTCGGAAAACATGGGGCTCTTTGGCAGATATACTTCCGCTGCGCGTATTCCCGGATTTGGTACGTACTACACCAATGTGAATGCAAACGCAGTTATCCAAACCATGGAACTCGGCGAAGTCGGCTTCAAATATGCGCGCAGGCTTTTCGCTTTTTATGGTACGGGATTCTGGACTAAGTATAACAACGTAGGTTTCACGAATGAAGTGAGCACTTTGAACGGATTTACTTCCGTAAACGCGAACGCCAATACGCAGACTTTTGGTCTTGAATTGGAGGGGGCTCTTTACCCGGTAAAGTGGTTTGATGTATCCGCCACGGCGACCTACCAGCATGGGGTATACGAAGGATATGAAGTAGATGCCGTTTCCGGGGGTACACTCACCCAAAAAGCCAATTACGACGGGAATCAGCTGATCAGGGTACCGCACACCTCCATCAGGGCGGTTCCGGGTTTCAATCTTTTCCGCAACAAACTTCGCTTGCAATCGGCCATAGAATATGAGGGGAAAAGGTATACCGATGTGGCGAACTCCCAGGTACTTCCGGCCTATACGAAAGTGGATATAGATGCATCGGTTAAATTGACCAAAGAAATTACCGTTTTTGGCGTCATTGATAATCTTACGAATTCGCTGGGTCTTACCGAAGGCAATCCGCGCCAGGGGGAGATCCAAAGCGCCGAGGCAAATCAATATATATTTTTGGCGCGTCCACTGCTGGGGAGGAGCTTTAAAATTTCCTTCAGATACAAGTTTTAACCGTGGTCTGGCTCTTATTACTGGTAGCTACCCTTCCTTACAAAATCCTAAAAGGCAAAGTAGAGAGAAAGGATTTCCACACGTATATAGAGCGGTCTTTTACTTTACCCAAAGGTGTCAAACGGCTTAGGATAGAATTTTCGTATGACGGGCGGGAGCAGCGTACGGCCATCGATATCGGGCTTATGGATCCGGAGCGCTTCAGGGGATGGAGCGGCGGCGCCAGAAATACTTTTACCATCAGCGAGGAAGAGGCGACCCCCGGATATTTACCGGGGGTTCTTCCTGCTGGACAATGGACGCTTTTACTGGGCGTCCCCAATATCCGGGAGGGCGTGGTGTCCAATTATGAGGCGCGTATTTACATAAATGAGTCTTCTGACAAGCCCATCCATACGGAGGCCGGGTGGTATAGGGGCGATCTTCATATACACAGTGGACATAGTGATGGTAAATGTGCCGCGCAATCCGGTGTAGCGGTTCCCTGCCCTGTGTACCGGGTGGTGGAAACCGCGGTGAACAAGGGCCTGGATTTTATTGCAGTAACAGACCACAATACGACGTCCCAGGCTGACGCGCTACGCGAATTGCAACCGGCGTTTGATAAGATACTGCTGGTACCCGGGCGGGAAATCACTACATTTTATGGACACGCCAATATATTCGGGGTGACGGATTTTATCGATTTTAGAACGACGGACGCCACCTATGCCGCTGCGCGGGGCTGGATGAACGCCGTCAACAAAAGCGGGGGAATCATATCGATCAATCATCCGGGTCTTCCATCGGGAGAGAATTGTATGGGATGCGGGTGGCAAATAAAGGACATTCCGGATAAAGTCATCACCGCTGTGGAGGTCGTCAATGGCGCCACCATGAACCATAGCATAGGCGGCTGGGATCTCTGGCATCAAATGCTGAATAGCGGGCAGCATGTCACCGCCATAGGCGGCAGCGATGATCACCATGCTGAAAACATTGGAACACCCACCACGGTCATTTATATGAAAGCGCTGTCGGTGCAAGGATTAATCGATGGGATCCGGAGTGGGAGGGTTTTTATAGATATGGAAGGGGATAAAAATCATTTCCTTGATGTATTGGCTACCCATGGGAGGGATACGGTGTATATGGGAGGCGTGTTAAAGGTGGCGCCTTCAGATACCATTAATGTAACGGCCTATGTGAAAGGTGTCTCCGGAGGGAAAGTGGAATTTATCATGGACGGGCAGATAAACCCGGCATTGAGCCGGGATATTGCGTCGAACGACGAAAAAATCCAGGTGGATCCGGAAAGTCATTGGCACACGATGTATGTAAAGGTGCTGGATAAGGAAGGGAAGCTGGCTCTTGTGGGCAACCCTGTATATGTGGACACCCAGTGTGCGGAACCGGACAGTCGCCGGCGCTAAGAAAATCGCAACTGATTGATTATTAGAATGTAGCAAAATGGGTACTTTTTTGGCTGCGATTCTCGCGTATCCAAACCAAGCGCATGTTCAGGAACTACTTTACCATCGCCATACGCAACCTTCAGAAACACCGGTCGCAATCGATCATCAACATCGCAGGCCTTGCTGCCGGTATGGCCATCTCCCTGCTCATTGGCCTGTGGATCGCCGACGAGTTTTCCTTCGACCATTACCACAGCAACCACCGCCGCATCGTCCAGGTCATGGTCCACCATGAAGTGACCGGCGCCATGCGTCAGCGTGCCATCGCCGCGGGGTATACCCAGATGGCAGGGTATACCATATCCACTGCGCTCGGGCCCGCCCTGGCCAAGGGCTATGACGACGTTTTTCAAAAGACCGGCATGATCTCGGATGATGGGTCTTCTTTGCTCAACGTCGGCGACAAAGCCATCGCCGTCAATGGACAATGGGCCCAATACACCATTCCGGAGATCTTCACCTTCCATATTTTGGCCGGATCTGGCAGCGCCCTCAAGGACCCGTCCACCATGCTCATATCGCAAAGTACCGCCACCGCGCTTTTCGGTCATGCCGACCCGATCGGCAAGATCATCCGGCGGAACAACAACTCGACATTTTTCGTGGGCGGTGTCTATGAGGACCTGCCCGAGAACAGCACCTTCTACCAAATGGGTATCCTCCTGCCCTGGGAAAACACCGAGGCTGCCTGGCTCAACAGGAACGCCGACTGGAGCGATCATAGCGCCCACCTTTACGGCCTGCTCGCGGGCAATACAACCCCCGAACAGGCGACCGCCCGGATCAAAGAGCTCCCTACCCATGGCGCCTATATCGCCTGGCCGCGCAACCCGGAAGTAAAAGAAACCCTGATGACCTACCCGCTGGACCGTATTCATCTTCACGGCGACTTTAAATGGGGCATACCTGACGGCGGCCGCGTCCAGTTCGTATGGTTTTTTGGCATGATCGGAACCTTTGTGCTCCTCCTGGCCTGTATCAATTTTATGAACCTGTCGACCGCGCGCAGTGAACAACGGGCCAAAGAGGTCGGTATCCGCAAAACCATCGGTTCCCTCCGCAGCCAGTTGATCGCCCAGTTTCTCGGCGAATCCATCCTGCTTGCCCTGCTGGCGTTCGTGTTGGCCGCCGGCCTCGCTTACTTCAGCCTGCCCTTCTTTAACGGCATCGCCGCCAAACACCTGCAATTTCCGGCAGACAGCCTGGCATTCTGGGCCGTAGCCCTGGGCTTTACCCTGTTGACCGGTATCCTCGCCGGCAGCTACCCGGCCTTCTATCTCTCGGCGTTCCGGCCGGTAAGGGTCCTCAAGGGCCTCTTCCGCGCCGGCCGCGCTGCCGCACTGCCCCGCCAGGTGCTGGTGACGCTCCAATTCACCGTCTCGCTATCGCTCATTATCGGCACCATCATCGTCTTCCGCCAGATCCAGGTCGCTAAAGACCGCCCCGTCGGCTATACACGCGAAGGACTCATCACCGTGCCCATCAACACCGATACCCTGCAACACCGGGCCGATGCGGTACGCAATGAGCTATTGGCTACCGGAATGGTCGCTGGTGTCGCCGAATCCTCCCTCCCGACCACTTCATTTGGGAATGGCAACTCGCTGGAATGGGAAGGACAGACGGAAGATCAAAAGTATTTGAATTTCCACAACGTCAGTATCACCCCTGAATTCGGGCGCACCGTGGGTTGGACCGTCCTGCAGGGCCGCGACCTCTCCCGGGACTTCGCCACCGACACCAGCGCCATGCTGATCAATATGGCCGCCCTCAAATACGCCGGCTTCAAAAACCCGATCGGTCAACGCGTCAAATTCTATGGTAAACCCTACACCATCGTTGGTGTCGTCAACGATATGCTGGCCAACTCACCTTACGAGCCCATCGAACCCGCTATTTTCCTCGGCGACGGCTGGATGGGTGATTTCACCATCCGCCTCCAGCCCGGCAAACCCGTGCACGCCGCGCTGGCCGCCATCGAAGCGGTCTTCAAAAAGTTCAACCCCGCCAGCCCCTTTATCTATCACTTTAACGACGAGGTGTATGCGCAGAAGTTTGCCACCGAGACCCGTATCGGGGACCTCGCCGCCGTCTTCGCCGGGCTCGCCATCTTCATCTCCTGTCTTGGTCTTTTCGGTCTTGCTTCGTTCGTAGCCGAACAGCGCACAAAAGAGATCGGCGTGCGCAAGGTCCTTGGCGCGGGTGTACTCACCCTTTGGGCCCTTTTGTCAAAAGATTTCCTGCGTCTCGTCATCCTATCCATGTTTATCTCGATGCCCCTCGTCTTCATCGGCATGCACCGTTGGCTGCAGCACTACGCTTACCGCGCGCCCCTTTCCTGGTGGATCTTTGCTTCCGCCGGTGCCGGCATCCTGTTGATCACGCTCGCGACGGTCAGCTTCCAGTCGCTGAGGGCTGCACTGATGAATCCGGTGCGGAGCCTGCGCACGGAATGATCGGTAGCGCCCCGCCGCGCGCGTCAGCGCCCCGCCGCGTGCATCGCCCCGCGGAAGAACCTCCCGCACCCCGTCAGCTCCCAGGTATCCCATGACTTCAGCATCCCCGGCCACCAGGTGGTCTCGTACACCCATGCCACCCAGCTGATGCCGTGTTGCTCCAGGTATTGGGTGATCCGGGTGCCGTAGTGTTCCGCGCCGTCGGCGGGGTCGCCTTCCTTCCATTCAAAGCCGATCTCGGTGGCAATGACGGGGTATTTGCCGGCGGCAAAACCAAAGTCCTCGTCCCAGCGGGGCTCCCAGGGTTGACCGCGTTTGAAGGGGTAGGGGTGTACCACATAGCCGATCCCCTCGGCGTCGATGGGTTCTTCGTGCAGGGGCGTCAGGTCATACGCCCAGTCAAAACCGGCGACCAGGGGAACCGTTTGGCGGTCGAAGGACCGGACCAGGTGGATGAGGTCCTCGTTGGTCTTTTTCCATGTGGACCAACTGACCCGGCCCAGTTGGCCGTTATAGGTGGTGGGTTCGTTAAAAAGCTCGTAAAAGGCAACGGTGCTGTTGCCGGTGAAGTGTTGGGCGATGGTCCGCCAGAAAGAAAAGGTCTCCTGCAGGCTCGTGTTGTATATCTGGTCCTGGAAAAGCCCCGTCTCCAGGTTGCCGATGGAGTGCCAGTCGATGTCCACATACAGGCCGATGCGGCCGCACCAGCGTACGGCGGAATCCAAAAGGACCAGGTAGCGTTGGGGTGTTCGGGCTCTCCAGGCGGAGGGGTGGACCGGGAGACGGACCAGCGTGGCCCCCATATCCCGGACGTGTTCAAAAAGCGCCGGGTTCCAGTGTCCCTCCCGTTCGATCTTATC
This sequence comes from Dinghuibacter silviterrae, assembly GCF_004366355.1. Lineage (NCBI taxonomy): Bacteria > Pseudomonadati > Bacteroidota > Chitinophagia > Chitinophagales > Chitinophagaceae > Dinghuibacter > Dinghuibacter silviterrae. Next base: position 1,496,637 of record NZ_SODV01000002.1, read on the forward strand.
GGGATCGGCCACGGACAAACCGCGGAAAAGGACGGTATCTCCCTGGGTATTGACAAAACGGTTCCCCATGCTGTGGATGCGGGGGAGGGTTTGCGCCCGAAGGGTCAGGGGGCCCAGGGCAAGTAGTGCAAAAAAGAACTTGGAACGGAGCGACATAGGCACAAAGGTGCGTCATTTTGACATTAGTTCTTCCGTTAGGGGCTTATTAAGGCATCCATTAAGGCAGTCATCTTTATTTAGTGGTGACGATCACTTGCTAAAGCTTCACCGACTGTCTATGGAGGAATTGCACTGCATGGCCGGATTCAATGCCGGGAACGAAAAGGCGCTCCAGCATATATTCGACCTTTTTTATGAACGTCTTCGTTTTTTTGCCCGGGGTATCACCCAAAACGATATCCAGGCGGAAGACGTCGTCCAGGAGGCGTTTATACAATTATGGTCCAAAAAGGAGGGGTTTAACAGCCTCCGGGCCGTCAAGGCATTTCTTTACCTGGCCGTCAAAAACAGCAGCCGTAATTTATTGAAGCACGACAAAGTCGTTGCCCGTCATGCACCGTTTCTGCAGTCCGGCCTCGCCGGAGAAACGGTCCTCCACCGGATGATCGAGGCCGAGGTCCTGGCGGATGTACGCGCGGCCCTCGACCGGCTGCCGGAGGGCTGCCGGGAAGTCATCCACCTTTGTTATTTCGAAGGCCTGCGGAACCACGAAGCGGCCCGCCGCCTGGAGGTATCTATTAATACCATCAAAACCCAAAAGCTCCGCGGCCTGCGGATGCTGCGGCTGGGGCTGCGACATTTCCTGTTTTTTTGCCTGTGGGGTGTCCTCTTCTGTCACCCGTTTTGCCCTTTCGGTTGTTTTTAAAGGAGCGATGGACGAATTACAGTCATATCTCGATATTGCGGAACTGGCGGGCAAATTTCTAAAAGGGGAGATTTCCAGTGAGGAATGGACCAGATTGGACGCCTGGGTTACACAGGACCACCGGAATCGTATCCTTTGGGAGAACCTGACACGGGAGTCATACGTACAACAGCAATTGGACGGCTTTAAGGAGGGGGATCCCGGGATCGCCTGGCAGAAACTTTTGTCCGCCATCCGTTCCGCACCCGAGGATGCGGTGCCGGGGGAGCCTGAACCCGCCGCGGCGGAGCGCACCACGCCCCCGCGCCGACCGATGCTCGCGCTGGCACGCTATGCGGCCGCCGCCGCCATCCTCGCGGCCATAGCCATCTTCGCCTACCGCAGGGAGGCCCCGCACCCCGCCCCGGCGCCGATCGCGGCGAAAACCCTCGACGACATCCATCCGGGCGCCGCCAAGGCACAACTCGTCTTAGGCAACGGCCGCGTCCTCGCACTGGGCGGCAATAAAAAGGACACCATACGGGAGGACGACGGCTCGCAGGCCGCCACGACCAAAACCGAGCTAAAATATGCGAATGCCGGCGCCAACCTCAATGAAAATGCGGAATTCAATTCCATGATCACGCCCCGGGGTGGGGAATACGAATTGGTTTTGTCGGACGGTACGAAGGTGTGGCTGAACGCCGCCTCCAGCATCCGTTATCCCACGCGGTTTACGGGTCGGGAACGAAAGGTCTGGCTGGAAGGGGAAGCCTACCTGGAAGTCGCCAGGGACGCGGCGCATCCGTTTATCATAGAAACCCCCAGGACGGAAGTGACGGTACTGGGGACCTGCTTCAACATAAAATCCTATAAGGACGAACCCTACGAACGGACGTCCCTGGTGGACGGCAGCGTAAAAGTAGGCACCGTCGTGCTACAGTCCGGCATGCAGGCGACCGTGACCACGGGTCAAAAAATAGAAAGCGGCGACGCCGACCTGGAAGAAGCGCTGGCCTGGAGGAACGGGCTTTTTGTGTTTGAGCACGAGCCCCTGGAAAGTATATGCCGGAAGCTGTCGCGCTGGTATAATGTGGACTTCCGTTTCGAGGATCCGAAGTATAAAAGCCTGCGCTTTACCGGGCGGGTCAAACGCGACGACCATATCACAGGACTCCTGCGTATGCTGGAGTCGACCTACCGTGTCACCTTCGAGCAGTCGGGGCTGACGCTTACGGTGAAAGGACAATAAACCATTTTTTTCCTACCTCCTTTCACCCACTTTGCTCCTCTGGTTGTTTCCATTCATACAAAACTTGCTTGCATTATGAATAAAATCAGACAGGCCGTATGCCTCTTGCTGGCGTTTTTGGGAACGATAGGCTTAACCGCCGGGAGACCCGCCCAGGAGCCCCGGCTGACGGTCTCGCTCAAAGACGCGCCTTTGTCAAAGGTGTTCGAGCTCATCCAGAAAAAAACGGACTACCAGTTCATGTATAACGACGACGTCCTGGCGGGGGCTCCCCTGGTCAGCGTCCACTTGAAAAATGCGCCCCTATCCGAAATACTGGAGACCTGTTTCCAAAGCGCGCACCTGCGCTACAAGATCGACGACAAGACGATTCTCGTGATGGCGCCCGAGCAAACAACCCCTGCGGTACAACAACCACCGGCCGTGGTACATGGCGTCGTTCGGGATGAAAAAGGTGCCCCGATCGAGGGCGTGAGTGTGCTCATCAAGGGCAGCACCAAAGGCACGACAACGGACGCGGAAGGTCACTTTTCGATCGATGTTCCGGGGGACAAAGACGTGCTTGTTTTTTCCTATATCGGCTTTGCGAAACAGGAAAAGACGGTCGGCGCTTCCAAAACGATGGTCATCACGCTGAAGGTGTTGGACAACAGCCTGAATGACGTGGTTGTCGTCGGGTATGGCACGCAAAAAAAGGTGAATGTGCTCGGTGCCGTCTCCGTGGTCAAGTCCGACGAGTTGGTGGTGACCAAAAACGAGAACGTCGTCAATATGCTAACAGGCAAGGTGCCGGGCATGCGTATCCAGCAAATGAGCTCGGAACCGGGGTCCTTCAATACGGCGTATGACATCCGGGGTTTTGGCAGCAATGCCACCGAAAGCCCCAGCCCCCCCTTGATCATCATCGACGGGGTTCCCCGCAGCAGCGGTGACTTTTCCCGGATGGACCCTTCCGAAATCGACAACATCTCCGTGTTGAAGGATGCCTCTGCGGCTATCTACGGGGTGAAGGCCGCCAACGGCGTCATCCTCGTGACGACAAAGCGCGGCGCCCGGAACGCCAACGGGAAATTTAATATTAATTATTCCTTCAACCAGAGCTGGCAGCAATTCCTGGACGTGCCCAAAACAGTCAATGGGGCGCAATACATGGAGCTGTATAACGAATCCATCAAGCGGAATTACCAGACCAATATCGTGTCGACAGCGCCCCCCGCTTTTTCCGATAGCCTTATCCAGGAATACGCCACGGGCAAACTGCAATCCACCGACTGGATGCACGCGATTACCCGGCCTTTTGCCCCGGAAACACAGCACAACCTGAATATGACCGGCGGCAGCGACAAGGTCAATTACTTTTTTGACTTGGGCTATATGACGCAGGGCAGCCTGTTCAAGACGAACAGCATCAACTACGACCGGTGGAACTTCCGAAGCAATGTCAACCTCAATTTCACCAAGCGGTTAAGGGGTGCGGTGCTGGTATCCGGGTATTCGGACACCAAAAACGCGCCGTACGCGTCGGTGTGGACCATCTTCAAGTATGCGGAAAACCTGCTGCCCACGGACCCGATCTATGCCAACAACAACCCGCTGTACCCCCACCTGGAGCCGGACAACAGCAACCCGGTGGTGATGACGAATTCGAACCTGGTTGGTCAGAATACGTACAAGAACAACAACTTTCAGGGGCAGATGCAACTGGAATACGACGTCCCCGGTATCCCCGGCCTGATGGCAAAGGGGATGTATAACTATGGCTATAGCGTATCGGACAATACGATCATCAACCAGGCGCATAACCTGTACACCTATGATGCCATCAACAACGTGTATGACGCGACCACGGTGTCTTCGCCTTCCTGGGTGCAGCGCCAGTACTATACCAATACCAATACGCTGATGCAACTGTCCTTGAACTACCACCGGCAGTTTGCAGGGGCGCATAACGTCACGGGCCTGATGCTGTATGAAGAAAACTATGGCAAAGGCGACAACTTCCAGGCGCAGGAAAGCTTTTCCCTGGGCATACCCTACCTGTTTGCCGGGAACGCCGGTGACTATAATTACCTGAAAGCCCTGCAAGACGGTAGCGGTCTGGTCAACCAGGTGACGAAAAGCATCATCGGCCGGTTTGACTATGACTACAAGGGCCGGTACCTGGCGGAATTTTCCTTCAGGGACGACGGTTCCAGCAAATACAGCCCCACCGGGCGTTGGGGCTTTTTCCCCGGAGCCCTGGTCGGCTGGCGGATCAGTAATGAACCGTTCCTGCAAAAGCTGATCGCCCCGAGCATATTGAACAACCTGAAGGTCCGGGCGTCTTACGGTAAGTTGGGGGACGACGGGGCCCTGAACTACCAATGGGTATCGGGTTATTCCTACCCGGGTCCGGGTGCGGTCCTCAACGGTTCCTATACCGGTGGTGTGGTGTCCCAGGGGATACCCGACCCAGGCCTGACCTGGATGGTGTCCAAGACCTTTAATATCGGGGCGGACTTCGACCTGTACAACGGGCTTATCGGCGGCAGCTTTGACTACTTCAAGCGTACGCGGACGGGTATACCGGCTACGCCAAATGCCCAGCTACCCGGAACCTCGGGTTTGCAGCCGCTGCAAGCCAACCTGAATGGAGACGTGACAAGAGGGGTGGAGCTCACGCTGACACACCGGCACTCCATCCGCGATTTTTCCTATAACGTCGCCTTTAACATCGGCTACAGCAGAAACCGGTATGCCTTCCAGGAGGAAACGCGCGCCAGCAGCCAGTACGATCAATACCTGTACTCGCTGACGGGCCGCAACACGAACATCTGGTGGGGCTATATCGCCGAAGGCCGGTTCACGAGCTATGCGCAGATACAAAAATATGAGGCCAATACGGGCGGCGGCAACCAGAATGTCGTTCCCGGCGACTACTACTATAAGGACGTCAACCACGACGGCGTCATCGATCAGAAGGACATGGTGCCCATCGGCATCCGGGATCTCCCGCTGCTCAACTATGGCCTGACGCTGGGCGCGAGCTGGAGGCATTTCGACCTCTCCGTGCTGTTCCAGGGTTCGACGGACTTCCATGTACAATACGCGGAACAATTGTCACAACCGCTGATGTATCAGCGGAGCGCGCTGGTCGAGTTCATGGACAGGTGGCACCCCAAAGACCCGAATGCCAATATGTTCGACCCGAATACGGTGTGGGTGCCGGGGTACTATCCTACGACCGGTTCGACCGAAGCACAGGGTACCGCTGCCGTTCAGAATGCCTCCTATCTGCGGATCAAGACGCTGGAGATCGGCTATTCCCTGACCCGGAAGCTGCTGACCAGGGTAGGTATCCAAAACCTGCGCGTGTATGTCAACAGCTATAACCTCGCCACGTTCACCCATCTGAAATACAGCGACCCGGAACACCCCGGTGTCACCGGATCGACTTCGGCGGGGGACTCGCGGATCAACCAAGACTGGAATATTTCGCAAGGCGGTTACCTGTATCCGGAAAACAGAACCTTTAGCGTCGGGGCTTCCGTCTCCTTCTAAAATGTACAACATGAAAAAAATTAAATATACCATAACGATACTGGCCGCATACATCCTGGCATCCTGCCACAAGCTGAATGTGCCCCCCCTGAACATCATCAGCGAAGACCAGGTCTTCAGCTCCGCCAACGGTGTGGAAGCGTACCTGGCCAATATTTATACGTTCCTGCCCATGGAAGACTTCGTGTACGAGCCGAACGGCGGCTTTATGACGGGCAACGGGGGACGCTGGCAGTGTTTTTATCATACCGATGCCATTGACGGCGAAATGGCGGGTCCCTTCGGGGGTACCGGTGACGCGGCCACCGGTTTTGGATTCTGGCCCTACGACCGGATCCGCGTGATCAACATCCTGATCAACGACCTCCCCAAATACGCCAGCCTTTATACACCGGCCCAGGTAAACGAATGGCTGGGGGAAGCCTACTTCTGCAGGGCGTATACCTATTTTGCCATCGTAAAACGGTATGGCGGTGTTCCCATCGTCAAGACTGTCGTGGATCCCAATGCCAGCATCGCCAGCCTCCAGGTGCCGAGGAACACGGAGGAGGACTGTTATAAATTTATCGGCGCGGACTTTGACACCGCCTACTCCCTGATGTGGGTACCGGGGGCGAGCGGCAACCCGTCGATCGAACAGGGCGCCGCCAGCAAATACGCGGCCATGGCCTATAAGTCGAGGGCCATGTTGTACGCGGCGACCATTGCGAAGTATGGCGCGGCCAACTATGTCGACGGGCCAGCAAGAGCGGCAGGTTTGGTAGGTATCCCAGCGGGGGACGCGAATACGTTCTTCCAGGCGGCTTATGACGCCGCCAAGCTGGTGGAAGGACAGTTCAGCCTGTACACGGGCGGTTATCCCGACAAGGAACAGAACTATGTCGACCTGTTCCTGAAACCCAACAACGAGCAGATCTTTATCCGCCAGTATTCCCAGTCCGATCCCAACCTGAACAGCGACAACTCCGGGCCGCACAGCTGGGACGCCACGATGACCTGCCGCATCATGACGGGCGACGGTCTTTCCAGGGCGTATCCCGACTACGACTATGTGGAACGCTACGGCGAGCTGCCCATCGTCAACGCGGACGGGACGCCCACACGGTTTAACAACCTGGCGGATATTACCAATGGTCTCGAACCCCGGTTGCTCGCGACCGTTTATTTCCCGGGCATGACGCTGCGTGGACAAACCTTCGACCAGCAAAGAGGAATCTATAAAACGTTTACCGGCAGTGCCGCACAGGAACTGAGCGATAACCTCAATACACCCAACGACGTGTATGGGCAATATCCAGATACCGCCGCGGGTGTCAACCTGATCTTTAGCTCCAGCTCGAATAACGTGTATGCCGGTCATAACGTGATCGGAAGGGCGGGTTTCAACCCGTCCACGGGTGACGATAATACCCGTACCGGTTTCTATTTGCGGAAGTACATCAACTACAATGCGCCCGCCTCCGCCTGCGGTCTGTACCAGAGCACCCAAAGCTATATCGACATGCGGTATGCGGAAGTGTTGCTAAACCGGGCCGAAGCCGCTTATGAACTGGGCAATACCGCCGACGCGCTCGCGGACATCAACGCGATCAGGGACCGGGCCGGTGCCGTGGAAGCGACCAACAGTATGACGATCGACACCATCCGCAACGAACGCGACAAGGAACTGGCCTTCGAACACCAGTACTGGTGGGACATCCGGAGGTGGCGGATTGCCGACCAGGTGTTGGATAACCGGAAACTGTACGGCCTGATGCCCTACTATATCTCTTCGGAAAACAAATTCATTTTCCTGAAGCAGATAGAAACTTTCCAACGGACCTATACCTTCCAGAAAATCTGGTATTATGAACCCTTGCCGGGCGGTGAGCTGGCAAAGAATCCCAATCTGTATCCCAACAATCCAGGGTACTAAAACTTATGCGCATGAAAAATTTTTTGATAGCAGCGTTGGTCCTTGCCGCCTATTCCTGCGCCAAGACCGATAACTATGCCGCCCCGAATTCGACCTACCAGGGGAACCTGATCGACAGCGTAACGGGAAAGAATCTTTTAACGGAAACCGGCGGCGCGTCACTCATGCTCAAACAGTTGAGCTGGAGCGGTACCCCCGATCCCTACTATATACCCACCAAACCCGACGGCTCTTTTGAAGATACCCGGATCTACAGCGGGCAGTACAGTGTACTCCCCACCCAGGGCGCTTTCTGGCCGACCGACAGTGTCGTGACCCAAATCGGTGGTTCGACCAGCCAGAATTTTACGGTCGTGCCCTACCTGGAGATCACCCATTTCACCGATACCCTGAGCGCCGATTCACTGGTGATGACCTGTCAGCTCATGGCGCCGAGACAAAACGGCCTGCCCGAAATACTGGAAATCTGGCCTTTTGTGAATTCGACGGAGTTCGTTGGCAGTGGCGCCTTTATCACGAACTTTACGATTTCCGACCCCTCCAACGGCAGCTACAACCTGGCTGCGATCAACAGCAACTGGAACGCCACGATCGCGGCGACGACCTACCGGTTGGTGGTTCACGGATTGATCGCGGGCCGCACCTATTTCGCCCGGCTCGGGGTGCGCGTCAATGACAGCTACAGGAAGTATAATTTCAGCCCCATCGTAGAAGTGGATGTACCGACAAAATAACAATATGATCCGATTCCTCTGTACGGCCGTTGTCCTGGCCCCGCTGGTGGTTGCAGCCCAGCACAACCCCATCATCACCAGCATGTACACCGCCGACCCGTCCGCCCACGTTTGGGCGGACGGCCGGTTGTACATTTATTGTTCGCACGACGTCGCACCGCCCCGGGGATGCGACCTCATGGATCGCTACCATGTGTATTCCACCGACGATATGGTCCACTGGAAGGACCACGGTGAAATCCTCAATTCCAGCCAGGTCCCCTGGGGCCGCAAGGAAGGCGGTTTCATGTGGGCGCCGGATTGTGCGTATAAAAATGGGACGTATTATTTTTATTTTCCCCACCCCAGCGGCACCGACTGGAACCACACCTGGAAGATCGGCGTGGCCACCAGCAAATCCCCGGCCGGCGGGTTTACCGTCCAGGGCTTTATCACGGGTTTAAAGTCCATGATCGACCCTTGTGTGTTTGTTGACGACGACGGTCAGGCCTATTTCTATTATGGAGGAGGAGGCCACTGCGAAGGCGGCAAGCTCAAAGACAATATGATGGACATCGACGGCGATATGAAACCCATGGAAGGCCTGGTGGATTTCCACGAAGCAACCTGGGTACATAAATACAATGGGGTGTATTACCTCACATACTCCGACAACCACGACTCTGCCGGCATGCACAACCAGATGCGGTATGCCACCAGCGACAACCCCTTAGGTCCCTGGACCTACCGGGGGATTTATATCACACCCACGGACAGTTATACCGACCATGGGTCTGTCGTCCAGTACAAGGGGCAGTGGTATGCGTTTTACCACAATAGCAACTTGTCGCACAATGATTGGCTAAGGTCCGTCTGTGTAGACAAATTGTATTATAACCCCGACGGGTCCATAAAGATGGTGGTGCAGACGCACTAGGGGGCCCTATCTTATTGATGAGCGGCAGTGCGATGAGCGGCGGTTCCGGGGAAAATTTCTAAATTGCCCTATGCAAAAGTTAACCTTGACCCTGATCGGCCTTTTCTCCCTGGCCACCACGGTCCACGCGATTGCCGGACAAACGTCCACCGCCCGCCACCCCGGTGTTGTTTCTTTTACCTACCGCAACCAGTTCGCCAAGGATGTACCCGGCACCCTGGACATGATCAAAGCCCAGGGACTCCAGGACATCGAGTTCTCCAGCCTTTTTGGCCAGACGCCGGCGGCGTTGCGAAAGATGCTGGACGACCGGGGGCTGTACTGTAGCTCGTATGGGGTGGGGTACGACGACCTCCTGAACAAAACCGATGACGTGGCTTCCGCCGCAAAGACCCTGGGCGCGCAGTATGTGCGGGTCGCCTGGATTCCACACAAGGGAGACTTTACCCTGGAGGGGGTTCAACAGGCCATCGCGGATTTTAATAAAGTAGGCAAGATTTTGAAGGAAAAATATGGCCTGTCGCTCATCTACCACAACCACGGGTATGAGTTCGTGCCTTATGGTCAGGGCACGTTGTACGACCTGCTGGTCACCCAGACGGACCCTGCCTATGTCAATTTTGAACTCGACGTCCTTTGGGCATATTTCCCCGGTCAGGATCCCGCGGGGCTGTTGTACAAGTATCCTACAAGGTACAAGGCGTTGCACCTGAAAGACCTCAAAATCGGCATCCCCGGCAGCAATACCGGCGGTACTTCCGGCAACAACGACGTGGTTTTAGGCACGGGTCAGATCGACATGCCTTCGATCATCGCCGCCGCGGAGAAAGCCGGTGTCGGGCACTACTATATCGAAGATGAGAGCGACCGCTCGGAAACACAGGTGCCGGAAAGCATCGCTTTTCTTAAGCAGCTTGAAGTGCCCAACACCCTGACCCCCGCCGAACGCAAAGCCGGCTGGAAGCTGCTCTTCGACGGCAAGACCTCCGACGGCTGGGTGGGCGCGCATCAGGACGTTTTCCCCACCAAAACCGGTGGCTGGATCGTCAGGGACGGCATGATTACCATCCAGGGCTCCGGGGGCGAAGAAGCCAAGAATGTGGGGGACATCGTCACCACCGGCGAATACAGCGCGTTCGACCTTAGCTTCCAGTTCAGGACGAGCAGGGGGTGTAACAGCGGTGTAAAATATTTTGTCACCCTGAAAGAGCAAACCGGTGGTTCCGCCATCGGTCTTGAATACCAGATCCTCGACGACTCCGTCCACCCGGACGCCAAACTGGGCCGCAACGGCGACCGCACCCTGGCTTCCCTGTACGACCTCATCCCGGCCAACAAACCCCAAAGCTGTCTTCGCCCGATCGGCGAATGGAACACCGGCCGCATCGTCGTTTACCCCGACAACCGGGTCGAACACTGGCTCAACGGCGTCAAGGTCCTTTCTTACGTCCGCAAGTCCAAGGAATTCGAAGACCTCGTCGCCATCAGCAAGTACAAGGTATGGGATCATTTCGGTGAGGCGGATAAGGGGCACATCCTGTTGCAGGACCATGGGTTTCATGTGGATTTCCGGAGTATCAAGATCAAGGAGTTGAAGTAGCCCGCGGCGGGGCCGCGGGCCCCATCGCGTCGATCCGGACACTTATTGTATCGAAAGCGAACAGGAGCGGGTGCGCAACTGATTGAAATAGTGTCGTCTATATTGTGGCATTATCTTCGCGCGGTTTTTGCGTATGCTCCAAAGCTATCTCAAAACCGCGCTGCGTTTCTTGCGTAAGAACCGCTTCTTCAGCGCCATCAATATCTTCGGCCTTACCGCCGGCACCCTGTGCTGTCTGTACATCGTCCTGTACGTGGTCGACCAGTACAGCTACGACCGGCACCACAAAGACGCCGGAGACATCTACCGGGTAGACCAGGTCGTGACCCAGCTGAAAACGGGGGAGACGTTTAAGAATTCAACCACCGCTGCACCGATCGTAACTTCCATGGCGCAAAATTTCCCCGAGATAGCGCAGTACACCCGGGTCATACCGTACATTGGGGCTTCCACCCAGCTCCTCCACTACGGCCAAAAAGTGATCGCGGAGAAATCAGCCGCCCTGGTCGACTCCACCTTCTTCGACGTATTCACCTATCATTTCCAGGAAGGTAACGCCGCCACCGCGCTGTCCAGGCCGTTTTCGGCCGTGCTGACAAGGAGCCTGTCCGACCGGCTTTTTGGGACCGAAGATCCCGTTGGAAAGACGATCACCATCGAAAATATCTACGGCAAAACCGATTACATCGTCCGTGCTATCATAGACGAAAGCCTGGGTAAATCCGTCATAAACCCCCAGATTGTCGTCAACCTGACCGGCAGCCCGTTGGGCAATGATGCTTTGACATCGACGACCTGGACGCGGAACAACTACCTTAACTCTTTTGTCCGCCTCAGACCCGATGCCGACCCCGGGGTTCTGGAACAAAAACTGCCGGCGCTCGTCAACCGGATAGCAGCCGCCCAGTACATGCAATTCAATATGACTGACCGGCTCCACCTCCAGCCATTGACGTCGGTACACACCTCACCCGAATGGAAGGGGCTTGATTTTGTAAAGAACATCAACCCGGTCTTCCTGAATATCCTGCTGTTGATCGCCTTCCTGATCCAACTGATCGCCTGTATCAACTTCATGAACCTGTCCACCGCCCGGGCATCCAAACGAGCGAAGGAAGTCGGCGTGCGCAAGGTGATCGGGGCAGATAGGAGAGACCTGGTGCGCCAGTTCCTGGGAGAGTCATACATGCTGTCCGTCATCGGTGTATTGTTCTCCGTACTTCTGCTGGTCCTGCTGTTGCCCTATCTCAACGGTATTACCGGCGCCTCGGTGCAACCCGGTCTCCTCGCCGATCCGCGTTTGTGGGGTGTGCTGCTCGCGCTGATGGCGATTACCGGTCTTGTGGCGGGGAGCTACCCTGCATTCTACCTTTCCGCTTTCCAGGCTATAAAGGTCATCAAGGGCAATTTCACCAGCCATATATCTGCCGCAGGTATCCGGCGGTCGCTGGTTGTCTTCCAGTTCGTTCTTTCCATCGTGTTGGTTACCGGTATCGTCGTGATCTACAGCCAGCTGAATTATATCAAGAATAAAGACCTGGGTTTCGACAAGGACCAGAAGCTCGTCCTGAAGATCCAGGGCATCGACCCGGACGAACGCGTCGCCGCGTTTTTAAACGAGCTACGTAACATAGCGGGCGTACAGGCGGTCACCAACAGCAGCCAGTACCTGAACAGCGGCGCACCGTTTTTCTCCAACCACTTTTTCCTACGCGGCCAGAGCGACGCCGACCAACGCTATACCAACTTCGTCATCTCGGATGAATACTTTACCCGCGTCAACGGCCTTCACCTGCTCAGCGGCCGCGACTTCGACGCCATCGATTCGGGCAAGTGCCTGATCAATGAAACCTACGCGCACCAATTGGGTCTGACCCCCGCGACCGCCATCGGCGTGCACATTTACGACGACCAGCAACGGGAGGTCCAGATCATCGGGGTGATGAAAAATTTCAACTACAGCGCCCTTTACGACACCATCGAGAACTTCATGGTCTGGAAGCAGCAGGCCATCGATTCGCGCTGGCCCATCATCATCATGAACACCCGGACCAACGACTATCACGCACTCCTCGCCTCCATCGAACGGCTATGGAAGCAGTACGTCCCCGGCGAACCTTTTATGTACACCTTCATGGATGAATCCGTACAGGAACAATACCAGACCGAAATCGCCCTTTCCCACATCATCAACGCCTTCACCCTGATGGCCATCCTGATCTCCTGTCTCGGTCTTTTCGGTCTTGCTGCTTTCAGCGCTGAACAAAGGGGCAAAGAGATCGGTATCCGCAAGGTCCTCGGTGCCAGCACCGCAGGCCTGGCCAGTCTTTTGTCAAAAGACTTCCTGGTACTGGTGGGGATTGCATTTGTGATTGCCCTTCCGTTGTCCTGGTGGATCATGAGCCGGTGGCTGGAGAACTTTGCTTACCGCGTGGGGATTGCCTGGTGGATGTTTGCATTGTCGGGGTCGGTGTCCGCCGTTATTGCTTTGGGGACCGTCAGTTTTCAGGCGATAAGGGCAGCGCGGGCCAACCCGATTGCGCGGTTGCGGAGCGTGTAAGGTTACAGCTTTAGGGTGCGGGTGCCGCCCCCGTAGGCTATTTCCACGACCTTCCCCGCGGCCACCACTTCCACACGGAAACGCTGCGGCCGCTCGATCCCGGTCGTACGCAGGGTCAGCACACGGGTTTTATCATTCCAGGTGATCCTAATGTGGGTGGATACCCCTTTCAGATACGCCTCGCTGATGCCATCGTCTTGGTAAAGGGTAAAGTCGCCATCCGCGCCCGGATAGATCTTTAGCGTCATGGGTGTGGTGACGTGCTCGCCGGTGTACTGCCGGATCGTATCCAATGGAATGATGGCGCCGGCACGCACAAAAATCGGCATTACCGATAGGGTGACGGGGCGGTCGATCCAACAGCCGCCCGTGGTGATGTCGTTTGTCCACCAATCGTACCACTGGCCCCGCGGGAGGTAAAGGTGTCGCTGAGTGGCGCCTTTCTCAAATACCGGTGCGATCAGGAGGTCACGCCCCCACAGGTATTCGCTTCCCAGGCCCCGGGCCACGGTATCCGCGGGATACTGCAACCAAAGGGCCCGCATCAGCGGCATCCCCTGGGTCCGCGCTTCCCAGGCCAACGTATACGTATAGGGCAGGAGCCGGTAGCGCAGCTCGTCATACAACCGGGTAACCGGTTCGATCAACGGGTTGTTCATCGACGTGGGCAAAACGGAGTTCTTATCCTCTACGACGCCCCGGTCCGGCAACCCCCAGCCCCACGGCAGGCTGGTCATCCACGTACGACCGTGGGACCGGAAAGAGGGACAAAACGTCCCAAACTGGAACCAGCGTGCATAAAGCTCACCCGTCTTGTCCGGGTTACTATAAAACCCGCCTATGTCCGACCCCCAATAAGGACTCAGGCTAAGCGAATAATTGAGCCCGACCGACACCTGTCCCTCCAGGGTTTTCCAGGAGGACTCCGTGTCCCCCGACCACACAAAGCCCCCGTACCGCGCGATCCCCAGGTAGCCGTTCCGGTGCAGGCTCCAGGGGCGGAGGTTCGGGTAAGTGGAGAGCGGTCCCTCGTAATACAACCGGTGCCGGGCTATTCTTTCATACAGGTCGAACCAGTCCCCTTCGTCCGGCCAGAAAGCGTCGGCGCCCGATTGCATGAGCGGGATGTGCAGCGCCCAGTAATTCTGAATGTGCCCCAGGTCCGGCCCTCCTCCCGGCGCGTTCAGGTCCTCCCCCGGCCGGGCGGGAATTGACCCGTGCAACCAGGGCAGCTTGTCCCGGTCGTAGGGCACTATATGCAAGACCACCCGTACGTGGCGGTCGTGCAAGTCCCGGAGCACTTGCGCCGGATCGCGGTGGAACACTTCCGGGTTAAAGTCGAAACTAGGCTGACTTGTATTCCAGCCCCGGGGTGTAAAACCGGTGCCTAAGTAAATGACTGCATCTATCGGAATCTTTTTGACCCGGAAGCTGTCCACGATGGCGATCATCTGGGTCTCGTCCTGCAACGTCCGGTGGGACTGCATGTATCCCAAGGCCCAAAGCGGTGGAAGCACCGCCGGGCCACTCAGCGTGGAGACGTCTTTCATAAAGGCCGCGGGCTTCTTCGCGTCGAAGACGATGCAATCAAAGAGGCCATCGATCGTGGCGTCCGCGGGCGGCAAGCCCTTGGATAATGCCTGGCCCTGGTTCTTTTCGTTCTGCCGCGCGGTATCGGCTTTCCGGGGAATAAAAACGCCTGCGCCTTTGCTTCGAAGGTCCACCTGCACCCAGGGCGAGGCCACAAAAATGGCCCACCCCTTTGTCCCGATGAGCAGCGGTACCGGGTTGCGCGACCCATAAGCGCCGCTTTGCCAGCGCGGCTGCATCACGTCCAGGCGGCCGCTCCGGTCAAACTCGATTGGCTCGGTCCGCCAGTCCACGCCCCTTTGGGTCAATGGGCCGCCTTCCCCCAAGCCCAGCAGGGGCGCCCCGTCCAGTACGAAGCGAACGCTGTCGCCAAAGGTCAAACGCTGCACGAGGCTGCCATCCTTACGTGTAATCGTTACCGTTAGCGGCGACGGACGTACGGTGACGGTGAGGTCGCCGATGCGGCAGGAGCGCGAAGCTCCCGGCGTCTTCGCCGCCCCCGGTTCCGCGGCGGGCCCGCCGGCCCCGATCACCAACACAGGCGGCTCTTTCGGGCTATCCACAAGGGCAGGGCAAAAGGGATAATCGGGTGTATAGCTGACCGGTTTCAGGGTGATGCGCACCCCGTGCACCCCGGCCCTCCGGATACTAAGCTGGGCAGGCTCCCCCGCCGTGGTACGGAGGACCTGTGCGTCCGCGCGAAGCACGGACCACCATAGGCAAAACAACGCCAGGCGACGCATATCCCAATATCCAGGATTTATCCGAGACCAACCTGCCCCCCATTACCGGATATTACACCAATTTTGCGCAACCGGTTGAGCGGTACGCGCGTGCGAAAAACCCCCAAATTGCAGGGTATGTACACATTTTTACTTTTCGCCTTCAGCGCCCTGGCGCCCGATAGCCTGGTGATCCCCCTGGGGGGCAACACCTGGAGCAGCCTCGGGAACGACATCCCGGCCGCCGGTATCGAACACTGGAGCGACGCTTCCGAGCAGTTCACCACTTACTTCCGCGTTTCCACCCCGGGGACCGTCCACCTGTGGGTGGACCTGGAGGTGCCGCAGGGAGAGAGCCAGGTGTCTGTTGCCCTGGCGGGCGCCGCCAGCGCGGCAAACGGCGCCGCCCGGATGCTGCGCATCAACGCCTCCGGCGCGCTACACCTCGACGCCGGCGAATGGACTATAAAAGACACCGGCTACCAAGCCGTCGTCATACGCGGCCTCACCCGCACGGGCCTGGTCTTCGCCAACATCCGCTCCCTGACGGTCACCGGTTCCGCCCTGCAAGGCCCTACCGCCTACGTCCCGAACGACGAAGGCAACTTCTTTTATTGGGGTAGGAGGGGCCCGTCGGTCCACCTCTCTTACACCTACCCGAAAGACACCCACATCCAGTGGTTTTACAACGAGGTCACCGTACCGAAGGGACAGGACGTATTGGGATCATATTTTATGGCGGATGGTTTTTCCGTAGGGTATTTCGGCATGCAGGTCAATTCCCCGACCGAACGGCACATCCTTTTCTCCGTATGGAGTCCATTTACGACCGATGACCCCAAAGCCATCCCAGACAGCCTTCGCATCATCCTTCTCAAAAAGGGCGAGGGCGTGCACGCGGGCGCATTTGGAAACGAAGGATCCGGTGGCCAGAGCTACCTGAACTATATGTGGAAGGCCGGGAACACTTACCGCTTTCTACTGAAGGCCCAGCCGCAGGACGACGGACATACCGCCTTTACCGCCTGGTTCTATGCCCCGGAGGAGGGCCACTGGCGCCTGATTGCCAGCTTTAGTCGCCCCCAGACGCGGGGCTGGCTCACCGGGCTACACTCCTTCCTGGAGAATTTCGAGCCCAATCAGGGAGACAAGACGCGTTATGTTCTGTTCAACCACCAATGGATCGGCGACGACCAGGGACACTGGACACCGCTCCACCAGGCCCGCTTCACCGGGGACAATACCGCCCGCAAGGGCTATCGCCTGGACTATGCGGGGGGCGTGATGGACGGGGCGTTTTTCCTGAAGAACGCCGGGTTTTTCAACGAGCGGGTGGCGCTCGATACACGGTTTGAGCGGCCGGCAGGGGAGGAGACGCCCCCGGAATTGCCTTAGTCGGATTTTTGTATCTTGTTTGATGTCATTGAAAATTCCCTACATTTGATATGTCTGAACAAATGAACATATCGATGCGACTTGCCCTCTACCTGTTACCCTTATGGGGGATCACCCCCAGTGCCCACGCCCAGGACACCCTGGCCGGCTACACTCGCCGGATTACCGGTGAAACCATCGGGTACAGCGCTTACACGCCGATGGCCAGCCAGGCGTTGTTGACCCGGACCAATACGGGTCAGGGTGTCATTACCTGGGAAACCGAAGCGGTGCCCCAGGATTTCAAAGGGGATACGGCCTATTTCTGCTGGGTAGGAGGGAACGCCGCCGGTACGTCGTCGGGGGATGAACCCTATGATCTGGCCATCGACGGTATACCGGCGCTGACGATCACGACACACAAGAATTTCAGCGAGCCGGGTTGGTTTTATAGGAATGATAAAGGCGTTTCCATCCGCTTCGAACGAAAAGCGCTGGATGGAAACAACGACGTTAGCGGAAGGGTTACGCTGGCGGTCCCGCGGTCCATGGTGACGCCGGGCCGTCCATTAAGGTTGTCTATCACCGGTCAGCATAAAGACAACCAGGACTGGCTGATGGTGTATCAGTACCAGATCGGCGACCGGTTCCTGGCGGAGGTCTTTCCGCTTTTAAAACGGGCGCCCAACGGGGATACGCTGCGCGTGATCCGGATATATGGGACCTATGCAAAAGCCCAAGGCCTATTAAAGGCCGCCGAGGGTGCACAACACAAGACCTTCGCGCTGCACAGCGACTACAATGACGTGGAATGGGCCGTGCCCTATCACCAAAGGGACCGCTCGATAACGCTGTCCCTGGAGGTCGACGGCAAAAAAGAGTCCGATACGTTTCAACTCTCCCCTCTGGAACCCCTGGAGGTTCACCTGGTCCATCACTCGCACACGGATATTGGCTATTCAAACCTGCAACAGGAGGTGGCGGCCATCCAGAACCGGAACATCCGCGAGGCCATCCGGCTGATCGAAAAGACAAAGGACTACCCGGAAGCAGCGCAATTCCGCTGGAATATAGAAAGCCTTTGGGCGGTGGAAAATTTCCTGGACAGCGCCAGCGACGAAGACGTAAAGGCTTTTGGGGACGCGCTTAGAACGGGTCGGATGACGCTCCAGGCGTTCCTGGCCAACGAGCTGACGGGGCTTCTCGATGCCGAGGAACTGACGTGGCTGACGGCGTATGCCCGGACCCTGGAAAAGCGGTTTCACGTGACCGTGAACTCCGCCATGATCACCGACGTGCCCGGGTATACCTGGAGTACGATACAGGCGCTGGGGCGGGCGGGGATCAAGTATTTTTCTATTGGACCGAACAACTCCGACCGGATCGGTGGGGTGCTGAGTACCTGGGGGGATAAACCTTTTTACTGGAAGACCCCGGGCACCGGCCAAAAGGTCTTGACAGACGTGGCGGGTTCCTCCTATGCCTGGTTCCATGGAACCCCGGGTGCGCGGGACCCGGCCCGGCTGACACAGCGATTGCTGGCGTATGTCCGTCATCTCAATGACGAGCATTATCCCTATAAGTATGCGCTGGTACGCTACAACATCGTGTCCGATAATGCGCCTCTGGATACGGGGATCTCGGATTTTATCCGGAACTGGAACAAGACCTATATCTATCCGCGGCTGGTGTTGTCGACACCCACGATGGCCTTGTCGGCGATAGAGAAAGCCTATGGCAATAAGCTGCCGGTATACAGCGGGGATATGTCTCCCTACTGGGAAGACGGCGCGGCGTCCACCGGGATGGAACTGGGCTGGAACAGGCACGTCCGCGCGGGGTTGGAACAGACGGAGGCGCTGGAGGCCTTGGGGGGCGCGGCCCCGGACACGGTCGCCCTCGCGGGGGCGTGGCGGGGCGTCGTCATGTTTGACGAACACACCTGGGGCGCCTGGTGCAGCATTTCCGATCCGGACAATCCTTTTACCGTGGCGCAGTGGCAGTTTAAGCGAAATTTCCTTGTCACCGCGGATAGCCTGGCGCGAAGCCTTCAACCGGCGCCGGGAACACTCCAGGTCGTGAACACCCATTCCTGGAGCACCCACGCTACGGTGCGGATACCTGGTTTTACTGAAGGGGCCCACGTTACACTTGCGGACGGCTCGCCCCTGCAACAGCAAACGTTGTCGGATGGAGACCGCCTTGTATACCTCCCCGACATCCCGGGCTTTTCGGCTGTTATCCTCAAGGCCGGGGAATCATCCCATATCAGCCCGACCGGTGGGGCAACACAAAACGGGTATACATTTACAAACGACCATGTGCGTTTGCAGATAGACTCGCTCAACGGCTCCATTACGTCGCTCATCTGGAAAGGGAACGACATTGTCCGACACGGCAACTACGGTCTTAACCAATATGAATACGTGCCCGGCAGGGACCCTTCCGAGGCCCAAACCGCCAAAGTAAAAAGCCTGGACGTAACAGAAAATGGTCCTTTGCTGACGGTCATCCGTCTCACTGCCGACGCTCCGGGGGCAAGGGCGTTAAAAATCGAATACCGGTTGGACAACATCACCGGTAAACTAATCATCATCGACAGTGTGGACAAAGTAAAAGTAAGAACCAAAGAAGCTGTCCACTTCGCCTTCCCCATGAAAGTGCCTGGCGGCGACCTGGTTGCCGACAATGGTTCTTTTCCCTACAGGCCCTTCAACGATACGCTTGCGGGGGGCAACCGCGACTTTGGGTATATCGGCAAATGGATGGACCTGTCCAACAAAGACTGGGGGGTAACGCTTTGTTCCCTGGAGACGCCCATCATGGAATGGGGCTCCATGCGCAGTGAGGTGATCGCACCGGGGTCCTCGGTGAGCGCATGGAAGAAGACGTTCGCCCCGACCCAAACCTATTTTTCCTACGCCCTCAACAACTACTGGCATACGAACTACAAGGCGGACCAGGAAGGCTGGGTGGGCTTCCGGTATGTGCTCGAACCGCACGGGCCGGGGGGCCTGGTGGATTGTTACAAAAGAGGGGAGGAAGCGGAGGCGCCACCCGTGCTCGCGAATGGCACGATCGACGCGCCCTTGCGACTGAGCAATCCGGACGTCGTGGTCGCAACGATCATCCCTGTAAAGGGGGCGATTTGGGTCGAGGTCTATAACCCTTCGGACAGACCGGCGATCACGCAAATAAAAGCACAGGGTAAAGTCTACCGGAGCGACATACACCAAGTGATACTGGCGCCCCTGGGTAACCAGCCGGTCCACCTCCCGGCTTACGGCCGCGTCGACCTGCTGCTAAAACCTTAGCGCCGGCAGGCTGATGCTTTCCGCTCCAGCACCTCGATCGTCGCCGGCACCCGGGTAAACGTTATTGAGCGCTCGAAATACGCGAGCGCCGTTTCGTTATCCCCACACTGGAAGTAAAACTCCCCCAGTGAGGCGTACAATAACGGGTAAGCGGACAGCGACCCGTCCGCTTCAAGCGCGTGCAGCTGGGCAATGGCGGCTTGGAGTCCCTCGGTCATAGAGGAAATAACCGCCAAATTCAGCCGGATCACCGGCGAGGGTTTGATGCGCAACAAAGCGATATAATAATCGTATATCTTCCTCCAGTTGGTGTCGCAAAAACGCGGCGCCAGACAATGTTCGGCCGCGATGGCTGCTTCCAGGTGGTATTCGGTGACGTGGGAACCGCCGGCCGATTCGGAAAGAAACCGGAGCCCTTCCACGATCAAATCCTGGTCCCAGCGCGAACGGTCCTGCTCTTCCAGGAGGACCAACCCCTCGTCGCGGGCCTCGAAGCGCGCGGTATGAAAACACATCAGCGCCATGAGGGCCGGGGTTTGAGGATACCCTTTCAGGCTGGGCTTGTCCATCAGGAGCATGCCCAGCCGCATGGCTTCGAGACAAAGGTCTTTGCGGATGGCGAGGTTGCTTCCCGACGAATGATAGCCTTCATTGAACAACAGGTAGATGACCAGCAGGACCGCATCCAGCCGCTCGAACAAGGCCTGACCGGAGGGGACGGTAAAGTCGATCCCGCCGCTCCGGAATTTTTCCCTGGCGCGGTAAAGCCGTTTGTTGACGTTGGCCTCCGATGTGAGCAGGGCGGAGGCGATCTCCGCAACGCCAAAACCGCAAAGGGTTTTGAGGGTCAGCGCGACCTGTGCTTCGGGGGACAGGGCGGGGTGGCAGCACGTAAAGATCATCCGCAACTGACTGTCCCGGACCTCTGTCTCCAGGAAAACATTGTCCATTGTATACGCGGCCGTCCATTCCGATTTCAGCAGGGCGTCCATGTCACCCGCGAACGAGCGGACCGTCCGTTCCCGTTTGATCGCGTTGATGGCTTTGCGTTTGGCCACCGTCATCAGCCAGCCGCCGGGGTTGTCCGGTAGCGGGCCGCAGGTCCAGTCGCACAGGGCCTGGTGATGGGTGTCCTGGACGATGTCCTCGACCAGCTCCACATTGTGCAGACCGAATATGCGGGTCAGGATAGAGACCATCTTTCCCGCTTCCCTACGGAAAAGATGGTCTACCAACTGGTGAACGTCGTACATCTTACATCATGGGTTTCAGCCGGCGGACTTCCAGTTGGAATTCTTCGACAAGGGGGCATTCCTTGGTGAGCGCTACCGCTTCGTCGATGTTCTCCGCGTTGATGACCATATAACCGGAGATCATCTCCTTGGAGTCCATAAAGGGGCCGTCGGTGAGCACCTCTTTCTTGTTTTTGAGCAGGCGGGCGTCAAAATCTTCCAGCGGTGCCCCGGACACATACCGTCCGTTCAGCACTTTTTCAACCCAGCCCCCAAAGGCGGCCATCCGTTTTTGCATGGCTTCCGGGCTGACGGTGGAGTGATCGCTGCCCCGGACGATGATCAGAAATTGGTTCATAAAAAATTGTTTTATGCTGAATCGTCAATTGGCAAAGGAAAAATAGGACATTCACCCCAAAATATTTATATGAACACGCTTTCTGAGGTCCTCGACCGCCTCGATCAAAAGGGCATTCGGGAGCTAACCTTTACCCAACAGGGAATGACGGTCGACGAAACCCGCTTTTACAAGCCTTCCGAACTCCTGATCACCAAGGTCTTCCGGTTCGAGGGCGTTTCCGACCCCTCGGATATGTCCATCGTTTATGTCTTCGACCTCGGCGCTAACACCTATGGCTATAGCGTAAACGCCTACGGGGTGTATGACGACCAGGACGCCGCATACGACAATTTTATCCGCGAGGTCCCGGAAAAAGACCATGGGGAACAACTATTATTTCAGCTTTGACCATTAATTAGGTCCTTTTTATGGCGGACGTTAGGCTGTCCCCTATTGATTTGCAGGGCTTATGCATAAGTATTGGATTGTTTGCCTTCTGCTGGCGGCCCAGGTAGCCACCGCAGAAACCCGGGTCGCCTGTATCGGCGCGAGCATCACCTACGGTTATGGTCTCCAAAACCGGGAAAGGGAATCGTATCCCAGACAACTGGAGGAAATGCTGGGGCCCGGTTATAAGGTAATGAACTATGGCGTGAGCAGTGCCACGACGCTGCGCAAGGGGGATCTTCCCTACGCCTCGACTGCCGGATACCGCGAAGCCCTTGCCTGGAACCCCGACATCGTCATCATCGACCTGGGGGGTAACGACGCCAAGCTTATCAACCGTGTCCACCTTGACGAATTCAAAGCCGACGCGGAAGCCATGATCCGGTCGTTCCAGGCGCATGCCCGGGTGATCCTGCTGGACCCTTTGCCCAGTTTTGAAACCGACTCGACAGGGATCTGGGACCCGGTGATCCGCGGACAGGTGATCCCGCTCCTGGAGCAGGCAGCTTTTGACACGCACTGCGAATTACTCGACCTGCATTCCCTGATGATCGATCACGGGGACTGGATGCTGGACCGTGTTCACCCCAACGTAGAAGGGGCAACGCTGATGGCCCGCCGCGTATATGAGGATATCGCCTCTCCAAGGGATGACGCGTTTGACCCCTTCGCGAACCTCGGGGTACCCTATACCGTCAGTTCGTTTCACGGATACGATTGTGCTGATTTCACCCTGAACGGCCGGAGCTGCAAGGTCGTACGGCCCAAACGCGCGGCCCCCGGGTATCCGCACGCGGTCCCCGGACATCCGTGGATATGGCGCGCGCGTTTTTGGGGCCACGAACCCCAAACCGATATTGCATTACTGGAACGGGGATATACCCTCGTCTACGAAGACGTTGCCGAGTTGTTCGGCAACGACGAAGCGCTCGCGCGCTGGGCGGATTTTTACGCCTTATTGCAACGCGACGGCCTCAGCCGGAAAGCCGTCCTGGAAGGAATGAGCCGGGGCGGCGTCTATGTGTTCAACTGGGCCGCCCGTCACCCCGAAACCGTGGCCTCTGTCTATGTGGACAACCCGGTGCTCGACCTGCGCAGTTGGCCCGGCGGTCTTGGCCGGTCAAAGGCGGCGCACGCGGAACGGACCGCTTTGCTCGCAGACTATCACCTGGACAGCGCCGGGCTCCGCGATTTCCATGGCAGCCCGATCGACAAGGTCCCCCAAATCGTCCGGGGGCGATACCCCATCCTCATCCTTTGCGCCGACGCGGACAGCCTCGTCCCGCCGGCCGAAAATACCCTGCCCTTTGAGAAAAAGGTACGAGCACTGGGCGGTCAGATCACCGTCCTCCACAAACCGGGCTTTGGGCACCACCCCCACAGCTTCCCCAACCCGACCCGCATCGTTGATTTTATCCAGTCCGCTGCGTCCGATCCCTATACCCTCGACTGGACCGTACCCGGCCCCACCTCCGCGGCATCCATGCCCTTGGGCAACGGGGACATCGGGTTGAACGTATGGGTCGAGCCCGGCGGGGATCTTTGTTTTTACATCGCCAAGACCGATGCCTGGGGGGCGCAGACAGAGGCCGGCTGGGATAGTTGGATGAAGACGGGTGGAGTCCTTATGAAGTTGGGGGAAGTGCGGGTGTCGGTGCGCCCCCGCGGCGGCACAGACACCGCGCAGCTCAGCGACGGCTTCCACCAGATCCTCCGCCTCCGCGACGGCGCCATCCTCATCCACGAAGGCTCCGCCGACCTCCGCGTGTGGGTCGACGCCAACCGTCCGGTCATCCACGTGGATGCGCAGAACGCACAGCTCAAAGCCACCCTCGTCGACTGGCGCCTCAGCCACGGCGACACCCTCCTGAACGGCCCCGAACAAATATGGTACCACCGCAACCCCGATGACGCAGACCCACACCTGGCCGGCCGCACCTTCGGTGCCATGATAAAAACCACGGGCAACGGTCTGTCCATTTATCCCTATACGCAAGCGCAAGGCAGCCCGGCCCAATGGCTGGCGGGCCTCCACCGCCTGGTCAAAAGGGTGGACGCTGTTCCGGAAGAACAGGCATGGGCCGCCCACCTCGCCTGGTGGAAGGCCTTCTGGAACCGGTCCTGGATCCGCGTACGGGGCGGTCTGGATGGGGAAGCCGTGACCCAGGGGTATGTCCTGCAACGTTTTGTCACCGCCTGCGCGGGCAGGGGAACGTATCCCATCAAGTTTAACGGATCGATCTTCACGGTGGAGGACCCCGCCGGAAAAGGGAACCCCGACTTCCGGGCCTGGGGCGGTCAATACTGGTTCCAGAACACACGCCCGATGTACTGGCCGCTGCTGGAATCGGGCGACTTCGATATGATGCGGCCCCTGTTCGGTATGTATCGCCACATGCTCGCCGCTAACGCCGCGCAGGTGACCCAATACTATCACCACGGTGGTGCGTATTTCCAGGAAACCGCGCCCTTCTGGGGTGGTCTGTCCTACGCCGGACCCGATGCCGAAGCGCTCTGGACCCGGCACTATTTCACCCCCATCCTGGAGCTCAGCATGATGATGCTGGACTATTATGCGTACACGGGGGATAAGGCCTTTGCCCGGGATACGCTGATTCCCATCGCGCGGGCCGGTCTCGAATTCTTTAGCAAACACTTCGGACGGGACTCGGCGGGCAAGCTCCTGCTCGACCCGGACAATTCCATTGAAATGTTCTGGAAGGCACACGATCCCGCCCCGGACCTCGCCGGTCTCCACGCGGTCCTCCAAAAAATGCTCGACCTGCCCGCGGGGCTCGCCACCGATGCCGACCGGACCGCGTGGCAACGGCTCTACGCACAGCTCCCGGAACTCCCCGTCGGTGTAAAAGACGGTCAGCCCGTGCTGCTGCCCTATACCGGTCCGCAAACGGTAAAGGGACACAACCTGGAGAACCCGGAACTGTACGCGGTCTATCCCTTCCGTTTGTTCGGCCTGAACCGTCCGAACCTCGACCTGGCCCTGCATACCTTTGCCGCGCGGCGGTTTACGGAACCCGGTTGCTGGGTGCAAGACCCCATACAAGCCGCCATGCTGGGGCTTGCGGATGTTGCCCGGTATTATGTTGCCTACAACCTCACCCGCAAAGATCCGTTTTTGGCCTTCCCCGCCTTTTGGGCCACGGGTCATGACTACAAGCCTGACGAAGACAATGGGGGCAATGGGGAAAACGGGCTGCAGCAAATGGTGTTGCAATCGGATGGACAGAAGATCCTGCTGCTGCCGGCCTGGCCCGCGGACTGGGATGCGGATTTCAAGCTGCACGCGCCGGGCAACACCACCGTAGAAGGAACGATCGAAGCAGGGCACCTCACAAACCTCGTCGTAACGCCAGCTTCAAGGAGGGCGGACGTGGTAGTAAAAAATACGTATTTTTAGTTTTTACTATCCTATGCGAGGACTACGCTGTGCCATATTGTTTTGTTTTTTTTGTCCCCTTTTCACCAACGGCCAATCCTACGGGTTACGGTTTTCCAGCCATGAGGTAGTACAGGAAAAAAGAACGACGCTCAATATCACCCCCACGGACAACCTTTGTCTGCGGGGGGACATCGATATTTCCTTCGACCTGATGCTGGTTCCCAGCATGGAAGTTTACTTCGGCTATGTGTTCCGGTTGATCACCGCGGAACATCAAAACATCGACCTGGTCTATAACCAGCGGTTGCGCAATTTCAACCTCATCATCGGAGACGCGCTGAGGGGCTCCTTTACCATCGATTCCCCCCGTATGTACACCGGCTGGACAAACGTGGGGCTCCACATCGACCGTAAGGGGGGCCTGGTGGCCTGGTCGGTCGACCGGGTCCGCAAAGGCAGCACCCGGGCCGTTTTCAAGGAGGATATGTGTTTCAGAATGTGTTTTGGTGCCAGTACCTTCGATGCGTTCCAGACCGCGGATATTCCCCCGATGTGTATCCGGGACCTTCGCCTGTCGTCGGATGGAGAGACCCGGTATTACTGGCCCTTGTCGGAATCCACCGGCAACGAATCTTATGACAGCGTACAGCGGAAGGTGGCCGCTGTCAGCAATCCCATCTGGATAAAACCATTGCACCAGAACTGGCAACAGGCATCCGTTACCGTAGTATCGGGTACACCCGCCGTTGCCTTTGACGCCAGCCGGGAAGAACTGTACATTTTGGGCGCCGATTCCGTGTATACGTATTCGGTCCAGAAAGGGCAGGGGGGCAGTACGCCTTTGTCCGTACGTGCGAAGAACCTGCTTCCCGGCAACCAGGCCATCGCCGACCCCCGCACGGGGACGGTCTATGACATAGACATAGACGCCAAAAGCGTACGTACCTACACCCCCGGCCGGGGCGGTTGGGTGGGGGACTTTCCAAACGGTCCCCTGACAGAGTTCTGGCAGGCCAATAAGTTTCTGTCCTACCAGGATTCTTCTTTGTATATCGTCGGGGGATACGGACAACTCCACTACAAAAACGCGGTACAGCGGTACAGCTTTGCCGCCCGGAAGTGGGAGACCCTTCCTGCCAAAGGTGATCCTTTTACACCGCGCTACCTGGCGGGTCTTGGCACCAACGCCATCGGCGATACGGCCTACATCATGGGTGGCTATGGCAGCAATACCGGTGACCAGATGGTCAATCCCAAATATGACTATGACCTGGTGGCCTATAGTGTCCGTGACCGGTCCTTTACTACCCTCTACCGTTTAAAGGAACAAGAGGAACCTTTTTGCTTTGCCAACAGCCTGGTGATCGACCCCGTGAACCGGGACTATTATGGGCTGATCTTCCAGAACGACAAATTCAATTCTTCCCTCCGGCTGATCCGCGGGTCGCTGACAACCCCGGTGATGACACGCCTGGGGGATTCCATTCCTTATTCGTTTTACGACGTCAAATCCTTCGCCGATCTTTTTTATGCGCCCCAAAGCCAGAAGTTGCTGGCGGTGACCATGTATACCAATAAGGAGGATATGACGGAGGTAAAGGTGTATACCATCGCTAGCCCTCCCAATCCATACGTCCCCTCCGTCGCGCCCGCTCCACGCAGTTTTCCGCAGCGGGCTGTGCTATGGGCGCTGGCGGGGCTCGCGCTTGTTGCGCTGGCCGTCGTGGGGGTGCGTCGCCGGCGCAAAAAAACCAGTGGCCTGCCCTCGACGCTCGTCGCACACGCCGGGACGGCGCCCGGTGCGCCGCCGACGGGCACGCCGTCTCCAGCGCCGCCCGCGATGGCGCCCGCTGCGCCGCAGATGGGCACGCCGTTTCCCGCGCCACCCGTGATGACGCCCGCCGCGCCGCCAATAGGCACGCCGCCCCAAGCGCCGCCCGCGATGGCGCCCGCCGCGCCCCCCCTGAAAACGGCGCCTCCCCCCGATCCCCGCTCCGCGGTCCTCCTTTTCGGCCAGTTCGAAGTCTACGACAAGGACCGCCTGGAACTCACCAAGCTCTTTACGCCTCTGCTCAAAGAATTGTTCCTCCTCGTTCTCCTCCATACGCTCCGCTCCGGGAAAGGTATTTCTTCGGAGAAGCTCTACGCCACTTTGTGGAAAGACAAATCGGCGAAGGACGCCCAAAACAACCGGTCGGTGAATATGGTCAAGCTGAAGGGCATATTGGACAAGCTCGGTAGTTGCGGGATCGCGAAGGAAGCAGACAAATGGGTGCTGCACTATGAAACCGGTGAGATCCGGATAGACCTGGCGGAGTTCCTGGCTTTGGTACAGTTGTCCACGCCCGGACAGCCGGACGTCCGGCGGTTACTGGCCATCGTCCACCGGGGCGCCTTTCTTTCGGATACCATCTATCCCTGGCTCGACGACATCCAGTCCGAGGTTTCGGACAAGGCGATCGACTTTTTGTCAGCGGCAAGCGTTCGTTTTGAAGGTGAACCCGAGTTTCTGCTGGAAATCGCGGCGGGGATTTTCCTTTTTGATCCCGTCAACGAGGACGCCTTGAAGATGAAGTGTAAAAGCCTGAGTGTACTGGGGCGGCATTCCCTGGCCAAAGTCGCGTTTGAAAAGTTTGCAAAAGAATATCAACAGATGTACGGCGAGGATTTTCAGCATTCCTTTCACGAAATCCTGGCCAATTAGTGCGTTATTAGGGGGACGGTTAGGGGTTGGCGTACAACTTTGCCCTCATGGTGAAAAGAGCCCTGTCGTATAAGCGCGTCGCCGTGATCCTTCCCTTCCTGTTGCTTTGCCTGTTGGAGCTCGGGCTGCGGGTATGCCACTACGGCAGGGACCTGAGCCTTTTTATCGACGACCCGCAGGATCACCGTTACCTGGTTTTTAATCCCGACGCGCCCCGGCGGTATTTGCCGGGCCGGCCGGCGCCCGCGGATGCGGATCCCTTTTTGAAGGTCAAAGCACCCGGGTCCCTCCGGATCTTTGTGCTGGGGGAGTCCAACGGCTATCCCTATCCCCGAAACGCTTCTTTTCACCGCTGGCTTCAGTACCGGTTGATGCATACTTTTCCGGGGAGAACGATCGAGGTCGTCAACCTTTCACTGACAGACGCGGATTCCTATACCGTCCTGGGGTTTGCACGGGAACTCGCCCCTTACCGGCCGGACGCGGTCCTGATCTATACCGGGCACAACGAGTACGGGGAGGCACCGGCGGGAAGCATTTTGCAATGGCTCCGGGGACAACGGACCTTTCAACTGGTCTCTTCCTGGTTCACGCGCAAAAAGGAAGATTTGAGGGCAAATATTGCCTATGGTTCAGCTCCTTACTGGAGGGGCGTCACGCGCTTCGACCAGAACATGCGTGCAACGTTGTCCCTGTTGGGGGCACAACGCATTCCTGTTTTCCTGAGCAACCTGGTCTCCAACGACAAGGACCTGGAACCATTTGCCAGCGCGCCGGGTGGCAGCAGCTTCGATCGCGTATTCGATGACGGACTTCGGGCGTTTCGTGCACGCGATTCGTCAGCCGCAGCAGGAGCTTTTCTGAGGGCGGACACGCTTTTCCCCGGGCACGCCCTTTGCTGTTTTTACCTGGGCCGCCTGGCGTATGCCCGGGAAGATTATGCCGCCGCCCGTACCTGGCTGGGCAAAGCCAGGGACCTGGACGAGCTCCGGTTCCGCGCACCCGACACGCTCAACCGGCTGATCGCTTCCTTGTGTAAGGAATTCCCCGATGCGCACCTGGTCGATACAAAAGACGTTTTTCAAAAGAATTCCACCGGGGGCATCCCGGGAGATGAACTTTTCCTGGACCACCTTCATCCCAACCTGGATGGATACCGGTTGATGTCGGATGCGTTTTACAAGGCGCTGGCGGTACAAGGTTTCGCCGGTTCCAGTGCGGTATGTACCATGCCGATTACCCGCGTGGACTCCCTGGTGGGTGTCGATAAAGCATGGCGCCTCAAGGGACAGTGGCCTTTTCCCCCGGGTACGCCCCGGGACCCGGTGCGCGTGGCTACCGTAGAGGAAGAGCTCGCGTTCAACATCGTTTTCCGCCACAAGCCCTGGTCCGATGCCATGGGGGATCTGTACGACTACTATATCAAGGAAAAAGACCTCGCCGGTGCCCGGACGGTGAAGGAGGCCCTGGCCCTGGATCATCAACGCGCCTTTTTGGCAAATTAGTTCCTTGTTAGGGGCGCCGTTAAGGTATTCATTAGGCGTCCCCGCCTATTCTTGTGGTAACATTTAGTAAAACACCAATTGCTGTTATATGAAAAGATTGCTCATGTATGCCCTTTGGCTGGTCTGCGGTCTGTCGATCGCTCAGGCCCAGCAAACCCCGATCCGGGGCCGGGTCACGGACGAAAACGGCGCACCACTCCCCGGTGCGACCATCACCATTAAGAATACACGCATCAGCGTCACCGCGGACGCCCAGGGAGCCTTCTCCATCGATCCGGGAAACCACGCGCAACCCATTCTCGTGATTACCTCCGTGGGGTATGGATCTATAGAAGTGGCGGCTACGCCCGGAGGAACGGTACCTGTTGTCCTTCAATCGGTCACCAAAAGCCTGAACGACGTGGTCGTGGTCGGGTATGGTAGTCAAAGGAAAAGGGACGTTACCGGGGCCATCAGCTCGGTGAAATCCGAAGACATCGCCAAACGGCCCATCACCCAGGCCCAGGGCGCCCTGCAAGGCACCACGCCCGGGGTCGTGGTCACGCAGACCAGCGGTCAGCCCGGCGGCAACCCTTTCTCTGTACGGATCAGGGGGTATAATTCGATTACGGGGGGGAACGATCCCTTGTATGTGATCGACGGTTTTATCGGGGGGAATATCGAATCCCTTTCCCCCGAGGACATCGACGACATCGAAATTCTGAAAGACGCGTCTGCTACCGCGATCTATGGATCCAGGGCGTCCAACGGCGTCGTCCTCATCACCACCAAAAAAGGCCGGCCCGGCAAGGCACGCGTGACCTTTAGCACCTGGTTCCAGAACAACCAGGTCCCCAAAGAGCTCAAGCTGATGAATGCCTACCAGTTTGCCAAAACTGTCAACCTGCAGGATTCGATGAACGGTTCCGGCGCCTCTTTTAACCAGACCTACCTGGATTCCCTCCAGTTGCATCCCGCGGGAACCGACTGGCAACGGTCACTCCAGCGCAAACCCTGGGTTCAAAATTACCAGGTCGGTGTATCGGGTGCGACAGACCAGGTCAATTACCTGTTTTCGCTCAGCTACCTGGATCAACCGGGGCTTATCCTCAACCAGTGGTATAAAAGAACAACCTTCCGGAGCAACGTGGGTGTCAAAGTGAACAAAAAACTGGACCTCCAGTTCAACGTTTATGGAGAGATACCGCAAAGCCACAACAACAGCTATCCCGGTGACCTGCTGGATCCTTTTGCCCAGGCATTTCAATGGGATCCCATTTCCCCCATCAAGGATGCGGGCGGGAACTGGATCCCTTCGGCACCTTATGCATCCATCCAGTACAACCCCATCGCGCAGGCCACTAACCAGGCGGTCGACGGCAACTCCGTCAGCGTGGCCGCCACCGGCATCCTGACGTGGCATATTTTAAAATCGCTCACATTCACCTCCAACAATACCTATTCGCTGGGGTACAACTATAACCAAAGCGTATTCGGACCCAATACGGGCAATGGGTTTATCGGTACGGACTACGCCCAGGTCTACTCCGCCCGGGGCAGGAGCTATCAAAACAGTAACTTCCTGACCTGGCACCAGGTCTTCGGGGGCCATTCACTGACCGTAACGGCCCTGTACGAACAAGCCAACGGGTTGTCCATGAGCACGACCTCCAAGTCCACCAACTTGTCTACTTATGCGCTGGGGTATTACAACCTCGGTCTTGGCGCCACCCAGACCACATCGTCCACCTATTCCGCGGACGCGTTGCAATCCTACATGGGCAGAATCAATTATGCTTTCAAAGACCGGTATATGCTGGACGCCACGCTCCGGGACGATGGTTCCTCGCACCTGGTCAAAAAGTACAGCCTGTTTCCCTCCTTTGGCGCGGCCTGGAACATCAGCCGGGAAGCATTCATGCAAGGGTCCGTTTTTTCCGACCTGAAGATTCGCGGTGGGTACGGCGTCACCGGCAACCAGGCCGTCCCCGCGTACGCAACGATCCCCCAGATCAATGTGGGTGGGATCGAGAACGCGAGCGCCTACTTCTACGACGGCACCACGCCCACGCGCTATACGCCCCTGGGCGGACCGGTGTCGACAAACCTGCAGTGGGAAGACGACGCCCAGGCGGATGCCGGCTTGGACGCGGGCTTCCTCCACGGACGGCTCAACTTCACCGCCGATGCCTATCATAAAAAGATCACCCACCTGCTTTACCAGCTCCAGGCGCCCTATTACAACAGCGGGCAGACTTACGCGGTCAACCTGGGGAGCATGATGAACGAGGGCCTGGAATTCGGTCTGGGCGGCACGCCCGTAAAGACCAGGGACTTCTCGTGGAATGGTTTCTTCACGATCTCGTTCAACCGGAACAAGCTCCTTAACCTGGGCGGGCTGGACAACGTAGCCGTGAATGGGATCGGCTCTCCCGAAACGGGTCTTTCCTTGTTGAAAGTTGGCAACCCTATGGGTGAATTCTACGGGTACAAGTTCCTCGGCACCTGGAAGACGACGGAGGCTCAGCAAGCTGCCGCTTACGGCAACAAACCCGGCGACTCCCATTATCAGGACGTCAACAACGACGGCAAGATCGACGCCAACGACCTGGTGCCCATCGGCAACGGCCTCCCCAAATATTCCTTTGGGTTCTCCAATACCCTTACGTATAAAGACTTCGACCTCTATTTTATGCTCCAGGGGACCCACGGCAACCAGATCTATTCCGAAACCATCGCCTATACCTGGGGCGGGGTAGGGGACCAGCGTAACCCCACGACCGTGGATGCTTTGAATATGTGGACCTCCACCAACCAAACCAACAACCCCACCTTTAGCAAAACGAGCAGCAACTATATCAACAGCAGCCGCTGGGTGTATGACGGCAGTTATATCAAACTCAGGAACATCAGCCTCACTTACCATATCCCTCAAAGCGTTACCGGCCGATGGAAGATGTCCAGCCTGGAGGTATATGTAAGCGGACAAAACCTGTTCTGCATTACGAAATTCCCCGGTTACGATCCCGAAGTCCAAAACGTCACAGGCCCCTCCACCGGCACCGCCTTTACCGCGGGGCTGGAGAACGGGATCATCCCGGTGCCAAAGTCATACACCTTTGGATTGAGGGCTGCATTCTAACCATCAAATTTTACGACAATGAAAAAGACCATTTATCATATCAGTCTCTTATCGCTGCCCGGCCTGCTGTTGCTGTTCGGCGCCGGTTGTCAGAAGCTCGACGAAAACCCCAAAGGCAGCCTCACACCGGGTCAATATTTCAAGACACAGGCCGACCTGGACGCCTCGGTCGCCGCCATCTATACCGAACTCACGCCGGACTATGCCTTTGGCTTCACCTCCCGGATGACGTCCTGTTTCGGAGCGGACGACCTCACGACGGACCCGGCGCTGAACAAAGGCCCTTTCCGGGAATTTGACGAGCTCAATGGAACCTCGACCAATACCAGCATGCTCAACCAGTGGCAGGGACCCTGGGCTGCGGTCTACCAGGCCAACAACGTCCTTGCCAATTACCAACAGGTCCAGACCACCGAACAGGACAAAGAACAGGCCGCCGGTCAGGCGTTGTTCCTGAGGGCCTTTAGCTACTACTACCTGGTGCGCGTCTTTGGCCCCGTCCCCGTCATCCTGGGTCCGCTCGATGCCAATGCGCGTCCCCAGCGGGATTCGGTGTCCAAGGTCTATGCCGCCATCGTCAGCGACCTCCAGGTGGCCATCGCCTGGCTGCCCACCACGTTCCCGAATCAACCGGGGAAGGCCACCGCAAATGCCGCCCGCTCCCTGCTCGCCGATGTTTACCTGACGATGACCGGCTGGCCGCTGAAACAAACCAGCTACTATGCCCTGGCCGCTGCGGAAGCCGACACCGTAATTAACAGCAACCAATACACGCTGGTCCCCGACTACCTCAAAGTCTTTACCACCAACAACAGCACCGAGTCCATCTTTGGTTTGCAATTCAACGTCGCCGGCGGTGTGCCCGACCGTACCTACGGCAACTCCTGTGTGCCCCTCGACGAGGTGGCGCTCAACGGCGCGAGCGGATGGGACGATTACTACCCGGAGATCAATTTCTATCTCAACCGGCCTCAATGCCTCCGTTCTCACGAAACCTTTTACGATACCATCAAGCTCATCCAGCCCGACAAGTCTTATATTTTCGTCCCCTGGAACTCCAGCCAGACACACGCCGGTCACCCCTATTACAGGAAGTTCCGCGCGGGCGTGGGCGATGGCGTCGTCGAAACCAATACCGCCATTATGTCCATGAGCCCCAGCACCAACAAGGTCATCGACTTTATCCGCTACCCCATGGTCCTGCTCGACTATGCCGAAGCCGCAACAATGGCAGGTGGTGGCCCGACACCCGCCGCCTACGCCGCCATCAACCAGGTCCGGGCACGCGCCGGTGAACCCGCCCTGACCACGGGGCTTTCCCAGGCTGCCTTCCAGGATTCCTGTGTCTTCGAACGGGCGTATGAATTTGCCGGGGAGAACGGCGTGCGCTGGTTCGACATCGTGCGGCTTCAACTCCTGCCCCAGGTGATTGCGGCCCGCAGTCCCCTGGAAAACCCGATTAATTCGTCGGTAGACATCAATACCCGCTATCTGTCTCCTATACCGCAGTCGGATATGAACAACGACCCGCTTTGGCAACAAAACCCCGGATACTAAACGCCCTTCACGGGCGCCATAACTTTGGAATGGCATGAAAGACAAGTTTCTCTCTCTCGTAGTGACACTGCTGATGTCTGGCCCCTGGTTTGCCCAGGGCCAGCTTCGGCACTCTTCCGAAACCCTTTATCCTACGTACCACGGTTTGGTAATGGCCGGCTATCAAGGCTGGTTCCGCGCGGAAGGCGACGGATCCGGTGCGCACCACTTCGCCTACGGCAACCCCCAACACTGCGGGATCGACGTATGGCCCGACGTCAGCGAGTACAAAAAAACCTACGAAACCCCCTTCCTGCTCTCCGACGGACGCCACGCGCGTTTTTTCAGCTCCGTGGACGAAAGCACGGTCGACGTCCATTTCCACTGGATGCAGACCTACGGCCTGGACGGCGTATTCATGCAGCGCTTTTTTGGCAACACCAAACCCGGTGAGGGCCGTCGCGAAGCCACCCACGTCCTGCAGCTCGCACTGGCCTCCGCTTCCAAATACAAACGCGCCATTGCCGTCATGTATGATCTTTCCGGTTTGCGTGCCAAAGACGAGGATTGCACCTCCATCATCGAAGACTGGAAATACCTCGTCGATTCCATCCGGGTCACCCGCCAGGATGGCGTCAATACCTATCTCCACGAAAACGGAAAGCCGGTGGTCGTGATATGGGGCGTCGGCTTCCCCGACCGCCCCTATGACATCCGCGACATCGGGTTGGAGCGCCTCATCGACTTTTTAAAGAACGACCCCGTCTACGGGCACTGCACCGTCATGCTCGGTGTACCCACGTATTGGCGTACCCTCGATAAAGACTGCGTCCACGACGCCTATCTCCACACGCTCATCCGCCAGGCCGACATCATCATGCCCTGGATGGTCGGCCGTTTTTCACCCCTGCTTTACAACGACACCAACCGCTACCGCGACCAGGTCCAGGAAGACGAAGCCTGGTGCGCCGACAACCACGTGGAATACGTGCCCTGCGTATATCCCGGTTTTAGCTGGCACAACCTCAGCCAGTACGAATTCCCCAACGACGTCAAACCCGTCGGGTCCATTCCCCGCGAGGGCGGGCAATTCTACTGGTCATTGCTCTCCACCGCCATTCGCGCCGGTGCCACGATGCTCTACGTGGCCATGTTCGACGAGGTCAACGAAGGCACCGCCATTTTCAAAGTCACCGGTCAACCACCCCTCGATACCGCCAGGACCTCCTTTTTGCACCTCGACGGAGAACCGGGCGACACCTATCTTTGGCTCACCGGCCGGGCCGCACGGATGCTCCGAAAGGAAGACCCCCTCACCACGACCATGCCCCAACGATAACCCTTAAATATTGTTTTTGATGAAGAATGGATTTGTCCTCCTGATGATTGCCCTTTGCCTATCCGGCTCCACGTACGCCCAGGACAGTGCCTCCGCCGTCGACTATATCGATCCGACCATCGGCAACGTCGGCCGGCTCCTCGAACCCACTCGCCCCACGGTCCAACTGCCCAACCAGATGATCCGTTTTACGCCCCAGCGAAAGGACTACATGGACGACCAGATCAGCAGTTTCCCGCTGTGCATTGTGTCGCACAGGCTGGGGGAGGTGTTTGGGCTGAAGCCGTCGGTGGCGCCTGCCGCCGCGGGCTCCGCCGCCGCGCCCTCCACCGCGGGCCCGGGCACCGCCCCTGCGCTCTCCGCCTGGGGCGCGCGCCAGGCCTACGACCACGACCTGGAGGTTAATCGCCCATGGTATTACTCTACCTTTCTCCTGGACGACGGGATCACCCTCGAATTTACCGCCGGCCGCAAAGTCGGCTGTTACCGCTTTCATTTCCCCGCGCAGGCGCCGGCCAAATCCATCCTCTTCAACGTCTACAACGACGGACCCTCTCAGTGGAGCTTCCCCAAGCCCGGTGTAGTCACGGGCATGGAGACCTATCACGAGAACATCAAGGTCTTTATGTATGGGGTCTTCAGCCGGAGCGGTGCCACCGGTGTTTTGCCGGGCGATAGAAAAGCATACATTACTTTTCCTTCCACTACTACTGAAGTGACTTTCCGATACGCGATCAGTTACGTCAGCCCGGAGCAGGCACAAAAAAACTACGAGGAAGAAAACCGTTCCTTCGACGAGCTTGCGGCGGCCGGTAAAAAGGCCTGGGAACGCGTGGTGGGCCAGATCCGCGTCGAAGGCGGCACACCGGCACAACGCCGTTCTTTTTATACGGCCCTGTATCGATGTCACGAACGCATGGTGGACATCACCGAGGATGGGCAGTATTACAGCGGGTATGACATGAAGGTGCACCAGGACACCCGGCCCTTTTATGTGGACGACTGGTCCTGGGATACCTACCTGGCGCTGCACCCCTTGCGGATGATCCTGCATCCGGACCAGGAGCAGGACATGCTCCAATCTTATGTGCGGATGTACAGCCAAAGCGGGTGGATGCCTACCTTTCCCGTCTTGTTCGGGGACAACCCTTGTATGAACGGTTTTCATTCTTCCGTCGTTTTCCTGGATGCTTATCGAAAGGGCCTCCGGCATTTCGACATAGAGGAGGCCTATGCAGGCATGCGCAAAAATGCGGTTCAGGCGACCATGCTTCCCTGGCGGAACGGGGAGAAGACGGTCCTGGATGATTTTTACTATACGCACGGTTACTTTCCCGCCCTTCATCCGGAGGAAAAAGAAACCGTGGAAGCCGTTCATCCCTTTGAAAAACGCCAGGCAGTGGCCGTCACGCTGGGTGCCAGCTATGACGACTGGGCCCTGTCCGGGCTGGCGTCCGATCTTGGCAAAAAGGACGACGCCGCGCAATTTGCGGCCCGGGCACTCAACTTCCGAAACCTTTGGGACAGCAGCCGCCGGTTCTTCATGCCAAAAGACGCGGAAGGGAACTGGATCAACATCGATCCTGCCTGGGACGGCGGTATGGGCGGCCGGGACTACTATGACGAAAACAATGGCTGGACGTACCTCTGGCAGGTCCAGGAAAATATCCCCGAGCTGGTCCGGCTGATGGGCGGACGTAAGGCTTTTGAAGACCGGCTTGACGAACTTTTCCGAACAGGCCTTGGACGCTCCAAATTCGAATTCTGGGCGAAGTTCCCCGACGCGACAGGGCTTACCGGTCAACATTCGATGGGGAACGAGCCCGGTTTTGTGATTCCCTATCTGTACAACGTGACCGATGCACCCTGGAAGACACAGGCGCGGGTGCGGTTCCTCTTAGACGCCTGGTTCAAGGACAATATTTTCGGCATACCCGGGGATGAAGACGGGGGCGGCATGTCTGCTTTTGTGGTTTTTTCGTCCATGGGCTTTTATCCCATGACACCCGGCCTCCCTCGTTATACGATCGGCAGCCCGGTGTTTAGCAAGGTATCCATCGCGCTGGCCAACGGAAAGACCTTCACGATCATCGCCCGCCATTCCTCGGTTGTCAACAAATACATCCAGTCCGCCACCCTGAACGGGCGGCCCCTGGATACGCCTTGGTTTACACACGCCGAGCTGGAGGCGGGCGGTACCCTCGAATTGGTGATGGGGCCGAAACCCAATAAAAGCTGGGGTCGCGCCCGTTAAAGCGGCCCCCCAAAATGATGTTATGAAAAGGATTCAAGTTGTGCGGCTCATCGCCTCCTTTTTTGTGGTTCTTTTCCTTTATGCGGCGCTCAGCAAGCTGAAAGCGTACGATACATTTGTTTTCCAGCTCAACCGGTCGCCCTTTGTCTCCCGCTATGCCGGGTGGACGGCCTGGAGCCTGCCGTTGGGGGAGATCCTGGTGGCGCTGGTGCTCTTGATCCCATCCATTCGCCTGCTGGGTCTGTTTGCGTCCTTGTTCCTGATGTCGTTGTTCACGGCGTATATCTTCGTCATGACCCACTACAGTTACTATATCCCTTGCTCCTGCGGGGGTGTATTGAACCAGATGAGCTGGGGCGTGCACTTTTATTTCAACATAGGTTGCATGGCGCTCGCGGTGGCGGGTATCTTTTTGTCGGGAAGCCGGCGGCCGCCTAAAACGGAGGCCCTATGACGCCCTCCGCCCGCTGGCTCCTCACGGTGGCCTGTATCGCCCTGCCCGTGCTGATGGTCTATTGCCTGTATACCGGGACCTATCAGCCCAACAAGGAGGACAATGGGTTCAACCGGACCTGGGCCGGCTGGGTGGCTGCCCCTGAAGACACGATCCGGGCGGACTTCCGGTACGGTGAAATATGCGGTGTCACCCCTTCCGGCTTTTTTGTTGAAATGCCCGGACACAAGAACCAGGTCGCCCGGTTCGGGTGGTCTCTTGGAGCGGCGCACGTCTCCGGCTTCGCCTTGCCCAATAATCCACACATCTGGTCCAGGGTACATTGCCAGGTGGATTCGCCCTATATATACCTCTTTGCGGGGAACGGCCCGGATGTGTTTAAAGGACGACTGGATACCCCGGCTCAGCTGTTACAACACCATTATCCTTACCCCACGTTTATAAAGGGCATCGCACTGACCGGCGGCGAGTACCTGATCCGGGGTTATGATAAGGACAGTGGCGCCTACCATCTTCCTTTTATCCTGTGGGACCCCGCCACGAACCGGCAGGTGCGCAAAACCGACCCATTCCATTCGGCTGCCGCCTTTGGACTGGCCGCCGATGGCACCATGCACTACGATACCGCCACAAAGCGATTGGTGTTCGTACAGTTTTACCGGAATGGTATTTTGATGCTGGACACGGATTTTTCGGTTACCCGGTTCCTGCCGACGATCGACACCGTTGCCCATGGACGAACCGCTGACGGGAGCTATCAGGAAAACGGCACGGTAAAATATACCAACAGCACGCCGCAGTTTTTCGTGAATTGGAACACCGCCGTGAGCGACGGCCTGTTATTCATCAATTCGCTGCTCCGGGCCGATAACGAACCCAAAGGCACTTTCGAGGATGCTTCCGACATCGATGTCTACGACCTGTCGGGTGGCGGTTACCGCTACAGCCTGAAGGTCCCCCGCCTGGACGGGCGTAAGCTCGTGTCCTTCGCCGTCCGGGGGCGGGCGATGGTTGTTTGTTATCCCGGTGGGCTTGTTACCTACCGGTTGGTCAATGGGGCGCCCCCGCCCGCCACTCCATAAAAATTTGTGATCACAAATAGGGGGAAGCCGAAAACCCTTGAACAGAGTAGGCAATTCATAAAAGCTAAACTGTAAAAAGCATGAAAAACATTGCAAACATCACCCCGGCGCTCGCCGTGGCCATCGCAGTGGCCGGCAGCGCATTCGCTCCATCCCCAAAGGCGTCCCCCGCATTCACGACGACGTACTTGCAGCAGGACTACCCGGGCCAGTCAACCGACCCCTTTGAAGGGAACTGGACCGACGTCACGGCTGCCGTAGACAACGATCCGCTGCTGTACACCGACGAACAGACCAACTGCCATTGGAGCAGTACGGTTATTTGTGTGGTGGCTTACAATGACGGTAATCTTGGCGATGTATATGACGGTATTTCCCAGTTATTTTAGGAGCGCCTTTACAAGACAGGGGGAGCAATCCCCCTGCCTTTGGCTGTGTCTCCTCTGCATGACGTTTTGTTTCACCGTGCATGCACAGTCGACGACATTCACGGGTGCGCACACCTCCTGGCACGGCTATGACCGCTACGACTTCCTGATGGACGAGGCCACCGGCTCGCTAAGCCCCATCGTAGCCCAACCCGACGAAGGCAACGGCATCCGCCACCCGGTCGCCGGTCAGCGGCGCTGCATCCTCGTCGTCCCCCGACAACCCGCCCCCGGCAACCCCTGGTCATGGCAAGCCTGTTATTGGGATCACCAACCCCAGGCCGAGGTGGAGCTCCTCCACCGCGGCTGGTGTATCGCCTTTATCAACCCCGAACCCGACACCCTTTGGGATAAATGGTACGAATTCCTGACGTCGAAGCACGGTCTCTCTCCCAAACCCGCCTTCGTCGGTATGAGCAAGGGCGGCTTTAACGAGTTCCTTTGGGCCACCGCGCACCCCGGCAAAGTATCCGCGATCTACGCCGACAACCCCGCCATCAACCAGGAAAGCCTGTCGAATCTCTGGCGACTGGCCAAAGCCGACGTCCCGTTGCTCCACGTCTGTGGCAGCCTGGACCCCATCCTCGGCGATCCCTCCTGGGTCCTCAACAACGAATACCAGCCGCTCTACGGTACCCGCACCATCGAAACCATCTACCGCCAGCTGGGCGGCCGTATTTCGGTGATGTATAAAGAGGGCTACGGCCACCATCCCCATAGCCTCCGCGACCCGAAACCCATCGCGGACTTTATGGAAAAGAGCTTTTACGAGACGCCGCCCGCCCTCCCCGACTGGGTGCCCGCCCGTGCGGCCGTGCGGAACTATTATGGTACGCAAAGCCATAGCTTTCTCCAAGACGACGTCTATCTCACCTGCCGCGGGCCCTTTTTCAGCGGGTCCTACAAGCGGTACAGCTTCGGCCTCGATAGTCCGAAGGTGACCGTGACCGTTATTGCGCCCGCCGCGGCTGCCCCGGTCTCCGCCGGCCACCCCTGGGTCTTTCGCGCCGACTTCACAGAAGAAGCGCCCATAGACCTCGCCCTACTCGCCAGGGGCTACTACATCGTCACCGGCCCTGTCGGTACCAATGCCGATGGCCCCGTTCCCGGCGAATGGGACGCTGTTTACGATTACCTCGTGCGCCACGGCTTCTCCACGAAACCCGTGATGGAAGGCGCAGGGGACGTCTACGCCTGGGCAGAGCTACACCCCGACCGCGTCGCCTGCATCTACGCTGAAAACCCGCTCCTTCGCAGCCTCGTGGCCCGCATTCAACCGTTGGACAACCTTGCCCCCCTCGCCCGCGCCGGTGTACCCATCCTCCACATGGCCGGGGACAAAAATCTTTTTTTCAAATCCAATACCTTCGTCGCTGAACAACGCTACAAGGCCCTCGGCGGGCGTTTCCACGTCTTGCCAACTGCCGATTCAGGCGCGGTGGTGGCGTTTATCGAACGGGCGACCCGCGCCCGCGCACCCCGAATCGCCGTTGGCGCCGCTTCCCCAGTTGCCGTTGGCGCCGCCCCCCCAGTTGCCGTTGGCGCCGCTTCCCCGGCCGCCGTTAGCGCCGCTCCCGACTACCGCTTCGACGGCTCGATCTCCCGCCCCGTCCTCGACGCCTACCTTTCCCGCGCCATCACCATGGAAGGCCTACTCAACGGCCGGGGCGACCTCACCGACAACCTCCGGATGCTCCGGAACATCGGCGCCAAGTTTGTGGGCCGTAGCCTTTGTCTCTGGGGAGGCGAGGACCACCTCCCCGACAACCTCTCCCGCGCAGCCGCCGGGATGCCCAAGGTCAGGGCCATCGATCCCGACATGATCCTGGAGGCCTGTATCTTCGAGATTGTTACCGACAAGGTGGAGCAGGTCCCTGTGCCGGATTGGGCTTTCCAGGCGCTACACCTGCCGGTAGAAACGCGGAACTTCCGCTACGCCGATATGCTCTACCCCGACGGCCGCCGCAAAGACCAATGGGGGCCGGGAGCGTCCGTTCCCGATGTCAGCCGGCCGGAAACGAAACTCTGGTTTTATTACCTCGCCAAGTCCTATATAGACCTCGGCATCGAGGCCATCCACTTCGGACAAGTGGAGCTGATGAACGGGAACGACCCGGATCTAAGCCATTGGGCGAGTGTGTTTGCCCTTGTCCGTGCCTACGCCTCCGCCCATGCCCGCCGGCACCTTGTCCTTTTGGACGCCCACACCCCGGGCGGCGGTTTGGTAAAGGACGGCCACCTGCTCCTCGATTTTCACGCCTTCCCTTTGCGCATCAAAGAGGTTCCGGACACTCCGCAAAAAGCCAAACTGGAGCTGGGCTTTTCGGACGGTTTGTACAACCGCAGCAAGGGCGGTATCACCCCCAGCGGCTGGTCCTGCAACCACCTCCCGTACCTGGTCGAATTCGACAACTATGGTGTCAGCAAACATCCGGGCCAGCCCAATGAGGGACACGGCGGTTTCGACTGGATCTGGGGCTATGACGAGGTCACCTGGTTCGCGCTCCAGCCACAGCCTTACCGTGATCGTTGGCTACGCTACGCCTACGACTGGGTCCGTACCGTCGACACCAACGCCTACCTCGAAATGCCCGGCGGCCGCACCATGCGCTCCCCGCTCGATCACCGCCGCTGGTACTATGGCAACCGCGCCAGTGCCGCGACCCCCGAGGGGATTGACGTCGAGGACGCCATAAAAACGATCTGGGCCAGCCCGGCAACGCGCCGGCCGGAAGAACCGAGCGTCGGCGCCGCCACTACCAGCGCCGCCCCCCCCGCCGCCCCCGCCCCTCCCGCCGGCGCGGCCGCCGCGGCCCAAAGCCGTGCCGCCGCGCCGGACCGCGGCACCGGCCCCCCCGAACCCCCAACACTCCTGGCGGGC
Organism: Dinghuibacter silviterrae; assembly: GCF_004366355.1. Classification (NCBI taxonomy): domain Bacteria; kingdom Pseudomonadati; phylum Bacteroidota; class Chitinophagia; order Chitinophagales; family Chitinophagaceae; genus Dinghuibacter; species Dinghuibacter silviterrae. The sequence continues at coordinate 1,539,721 of NZ_SODV01000002.1, forward strand.
ACCTCGAAAATCAACCTCACCCCACCCAGCGACGAACCCCTCCACGATTCGATCTATGCCCGGACGCTCGTGCTCGAAGGCAACGGTAAAAAAATTGCTTTCGTTTCTGTCGACCTCGCCGTCTTTACCAGCGACCGTATCGAGCAAATTTGCAAGGACACATACGGCCTCGACCAGGTGTTCCTGTGCTCCAGCCACAACCATTCCGAGCCGCAAAAAAACGGCGGCCGCTCCTTCGAGAAAGGCAATCCATATACTACGTTTTACGAAAACCAGATCATCCGGGCCGTTGGCGACGCGATGAGCCATCTTTTCCCTGCCCGTATCGCCGCCGGACACCGGAGCTTCCCGCAGTTGGGTTTCAACCGCCTCATTGTCCGGGAGGACGGCCATGCCCGCGAGTCCTGGTACGGGGACGCCCACTATACCTCGGAGAATCCCGAGCGCATTCCATTCGGCCCGGTGGACCCGGAGGTCGGCGTCATCCGCATCGAGGATCTGCAAGGACAGCCGAGGGTGATCCTCATGAACTATGCCTGTCATGCGGACGTCGTGTGTTTCAATTACGCGATCTCGGCGGACTACCCGGGCGTCGCCTGTAAAAAAGTCGAAGGGGCTTTTGGCAACCAGGTGAATTGTCTGTTTGTCCAGGGGGCAGGGGGGAACGTGGAGCCGCTGATGATCAGCTCCAGGCGTACCGGTCCGAACGACCCCTTCCAGACCGACTACCGGCCGATGGAGCGTACAGGTGAGCTCCTGGCGGCCGAGACGATCATGCTGGCGAAAATGCTCAAGACCGACGACACCGAACAGACGCTCCGCTTGCTCGACGACTCCCTGACCTTCACCGGTCGATTCAACAAGACGTTGCGCATACCCGTCCACTTATCCACGCTGATCATCGACAACAATATCGTGATCGCGGCCTGTCCGGGAGAACTTTTTTCTACCTTACAACTCGACTGGAAACAAAAGATCGCACTCGGGGGTGGCAACCCCTTCCTTTTCGGGTACACCTGGTCCGGTGGCCGCTGGCCCGGGTACGTAGCCGATGTGCGCTCCGCCGCCCTGGGCGGATACGGGGCAGACCAGGACCCGGCCATCATCGAGGTGGGAGCGGGGGAGCGGATCATGCTTTGTCAGTTGGAAAATTATTACAAACTAAACGGGCTCATGCGGGACAAACCCGGTCCCGTCGGATTCACCCCGGGCAATCGCTGGGTCATCACCCCGGTGCCGCCCGGCAAATAAACAGATATGAAACGTTGGATAATACTAGCCTGTCTCGCGTCGAATGCCGCGATGGCACAAACGTACAAGAACCCTCACGCACCGGTTGCCAGCCGCGTCGCAGACCTTCTGCAGCGTATGACCGTAGAAGAAAAGATCCGCCAGTTGGACATGTACTGGGGCTACCAGGTAGCCGGCATGGATGGACACGAGGCCGCACAGTATAACGATACGCTGGTGAAGGCGGCGATCGGCCACCACGGCATCGGCTCCATCCACGATTTTTATCCGTTGAGTACCGCGCTTGCCAACCGGATACAGCGGTATGCCATCGAACACACCCGGCTCGGCATCCCGGTCCTCTTTATCGAAGAGGGGCTGCATGGGTATGCCGGTAAAGGCTCCACGGAATTCCCCATCCCGCTCGCGCTCTCCACCGCCTGGGACACCGCCCTGGTCCGCCAGGTGGGGCGCGTCATCGGTACCGAAACCCGTGCGCACGGGGTAGACATGATCCTCGGACCGGTCCTCGACATGGCCCGGGACCCGCGTTGGGGCCGGACAGAGGAAACATACGGGGAAGACGCCTACCTCAATGCCCGCAACGGTGTGGCCATGGTGGAGGGTTTACAAGGGTTGTCGTTAAACAGCCCCGATGCCGTCATCGCCGAACCCAAACACTTTGCCGTACACAGCGTACCCGAAGGCGGCAGCAACACAGCGCCCGTCAATATGGGCGAACGCGAAGCCCGGTCCTCCTTCCTGTATGTCTTTGAAAAGGCCGTCCGGGAAGGCGGTGCCATGGGCATCATGGCGGCGTACCACGAGCTGGACGGTATCCCTTGTGTTGACAACCGGTGGCTGCTGACCGAAGTACTTCGAAAGGAATGGGGCTTTAAAGGGTTCGTCCTTTCCGACCTGGGCGCCATCAAGATGACCCTGACCGAACACCACGTGGCGGCCGACACCGCCGACGCGCTTGGTCAATCCATCGCCGCGGGGCTGGACATGCAATTCTACGACTTTGCCCACGAGACGCTGGTGGAGGCCGTCAAGACGGCGCTAGCCCGAAAGACATTGTCATTACAGGACCTGGACCGCGCCGCGGGCGACATCCTTCGCGTCAAGTTCTACCTGGGCTTGTTCGACCATCCCTATACAGATACCACGCTGGTAGGACTACACGTACACACGGACGCCGCCCGCGCCCTGGCGCTCCGTGCATCCCGCGAAGCACTCGTGCTCCTCAAAAACGATGGCCACGTCCTGCCCCTGGACGCCGCCCACCAATCCATCGCCGTGATTGGCCCCCTCGCCACGAGCACCTACACCGGCGGCTATTCCAGTCCCTCGGCGCAGGGCCTGTCCATCCTCGACGGCTTAAAGCAATCAGGCGCCAGGGTTACATACGCCGCCGGTTACACCCCCTCGTCCAACCACCGCTCCGATACCACCGGCTATCCCGAAGAAGCCAGCCTCCGGTCCGAGGCCGTTGCCCTTGCCGCACAGTCCGACGTCACCGTCCTGGTCTTGGGTGAGGAACCCTGGGAAGTAGGAGAGGGCAAAGACCGGGCAAGCCTGAACCTCAGCCCTCGGGCGGAGGCCCTTGCCCAGGCGCTCTACGCCACCGGCAAACCCATCGCCCTCGTCCTTGTCAACGGCAGGCCGCTCACTATTGACTGGATCGCCGCCCACTACCCTGCGATCCTGGAGACCTGGTATGGAGGGGAAGTCGAAGGCCAGGGTATCGCTGATGTTCTGCTCGGCAAGGTGAATCCTTCCGGCAAACTCCCCATCACTTTCCCCCGCTCGGTAGGACAGCTTCCTTTTTATGAAGCCCGAAAGCCCACTTCCCGTCACCACTACGTGGATGAAGCAGACACGGCACTCTTTCCCTTCGGTCACGGCCTCAGCTATACTACTTTCGCCTACAGTGACCTCCGCATCGCCCCCGCCCGCATCACCCCCGGCGGCAGCGCCGACGTCAGCGTCACCATCACCAACACCGGCGACCGCGAAGGCGCCGAGGTCGCGGAGCTCTACCTCCGTGACGTCGTCAGCAGCGTGACCACGCCCCTAAAAGCCCTTCGCGGTTTTGCGCGGGTCGACCTCGCGCCCGGTGCCGCTCAAACGGTGCACTTCACCCTTGGTCCCGACCAGCTTTCTCTCTGGAACCGCCAGATGAAACGCGTCGTCGAGCCGGGGGAATTTAAGGTGATGGTGGGGAGTTCCTCCAGGGATATACGGGTGGAGGGGAGTTTTTGGGTAGGGGAGTAGTGGGATGCTATATATTTCTATATGCTTCTAAATTAGAGATGAAAGGCGGTTCGATGCATTTCTATGGAGAGACCACATTGTCTTAAAGGTTGATTTCAAAAGAATCATCAGTAAAAGCCCGGATAACATCCGTAGTCGTATCAAGGAGGGTTCCGAACAAGCTCCGCGGCTTGTATTGGACGTGGTCTCGGATATTGAGAAGAAGCCGCTTATTGAGAGTTTGCGTAGCGGGGTGGAGAGAAACAAGCTCCTGTTGGAGATTTTTTTGATTTACAAAAAAAGATTCTATGCTCTTTCGCGTTCCTTGATCCTCAATAAAAGGATCTATGTAGCTATAAAAAAATGACAGGGCTCTCAGTGGAACCCCGTCTACGTCCTAGTCGTTGGGGGGCAGATGCCCAGCCGCCGACAACCTAAAGGTACAAAAAACTTTTCATCATTAATTTTATTTCCCCTCCGGCCCCAACACCTCCACATTCAACCGCTCCAACTCCGTCAACCGGTCGGACACATCATCCGACACCGGTTTATACCAAGGCTGTGCGGAAAAATACGCCTTCAAGTCCTCTGACTTAAATCGATACCCATACCGTGCAAAGATTTCATTGCGTATGAGCCGGCGTTCCGCGGCACTGAAATGTTGGAGGATGTCCGATGTCAACAGACAGGTGGAAGCAAAAGAATATCGCCCCGGAAGACTTGCGTCGCCGGAAAGGTTGAACCACTCCGTTTTCCGAAGGCTTAGGACGCGTTTTCCACGGACCCAGCTGTCGTCGTCGTCTTCGCTGGTCTGGTGGGTGGTATAAATATCAATACCGTCCGGGGTTTTCACATATTCAAAAGATTTCTTGTTGTCAAAAGTGAAGATGCTTGTGAGAAAGTCATAGTGTGTTTCAAATTGGTAATGGGTGCCCATGGTGCTGCCCAAAACATTTTGTGCATCGGGGGTGAACGTAATTTTCTGGCCGGAAGCTTTGTCGACATAGCTACCGGACAAACCATAGCGGGATTGGTCAGCCGCCTGGAGGTCGCTAAGCCCGATGTCTTCGGGTATGCGTTGAAGGACGTCATGGAGCTTGCCATTTTTACCCCGGATGATCATGACGGAGAGACCCGCGATATTTTTAAAAGTGATCTGGTCACCTACGTCTCCCAGGCCGGGCTTTAGTGAGGCATCGTCACGGGTGGAGTCCTTTCCCGCTATGTAGAACTTGCCGTCTGCCCGGCGGATGGCGAAAAAGTCGTAACCGCCTTCATGTGCATTCCCACCGCCATATTGGAGGGCGGTATCATTCACCATGCCCCCTAAAAAGATGTAATCGCCATTGGTCCACTTGCCTTCCATGGGGTTTTGCGCCAGGGAGGAGGCATAAAACGGGAGAAAGCAAAGAGTGATCGCAACTGGACGCCATTTCATAAACTAAAAATCCCCTTTTTTTCCGGTTTCCCCGCGCTTTTTTCCGGGTTCTCCGCAAACGCCCCGAGGGAGAAATACCCGCAGTCTAGCTTTGCGGTATGAAAAAACTCGCGGTATGAAAAAGATGTTGAACTTCCTCTGCGCGCTCCTGGTTTCCAGCTTACTCAAGGCTCAGGGCCCCCCTCCGGGCGGACCTGGCGGCATAAACGGCCCCGGCGGAACCGGCGGCACCGCCCACGTATACGGCAAGCTCGTGGATTCCACGGGCAAAGCCGTGGTCAATGCCTCGGTCATGATCCTGAAAGTGGATGATGCCCGGCACAAAAACACATTGCTCAAAGGCCTGGTCACCAAAAGCAGCGGCGAATTCTCGGTGGAAGACCTGCCGCTGAATGCCCACCTGAAGCTGAGCATCACGGCAGTAGGGTATAGCCCGATCAGCCAGGACCTCACGCTGAAAGCCGCCGACAAGGACCTGGGCGACCTGGTGCTGAACCCGGCGGCCAAGGAACTGAAAGAAGTCGTCATCACTGCGACCAAACCGACCATGACCCTGGACATGGATAAAAAAGTGTTTAACGTCTCCAAGGACATCGTGAGCGCCGGAGGAACCGGCCTGGATGTATTGAAGAACGTCCCCAGCGTGAACGTGGACATCGACGGGAACGTCAGCCTGAGGGGGGCGTCACCGCAGCTGATGGTGGACGGGAAGCCGACGACCCTGACCCTGGACGAGATACCGGCGGACGCCATCGAAAGCGTGGAGGTGATCACGAATCCGTCCGCGAAATACGATGCCTCGGGCGGCGGGGCGGGGATTCTCAATATCGTCCTGAAGAAAAACCGTAAACAGGGATATAACGGGAGTGTCCGTGCCGGAGGGGACCGGTATGGCGGTGCCCAGGCGGGGGCCAGTTTGAACGTACGGGAAAACAAGATCAACGTTTCGGCGGACATCAACTACCGTCGTATCAGTGACCGGACGACGAGTTCCACGCAGCGTACGGACCTGAGTACCACCCCCACGACCTTTATCGACCAGAGTGAATTGGATACCAATAAGGGGTACCTGCTTTTCGGCCGGCTTGGTGTGGACTACTTTATCAGCAACCGGACCACGTTGTCGCTGACCGGATTTATGATGCACCACGGGGCAACGACCACCTCGAACATACAGATGAACACCGACAGCCTCTACAGCACAGGCAAAGTCAGCGGCACCGGCTGGGAGACCATCGATGCGGCGCATACCTTTAACGGCCGGGGTGGCACGCTGGGGATAAAACACCTTTTCCCGAAAGACAAGGAAGAATGGACCGCAGACGCCAGCTATTTCTCCGGGAATGCAACGAGCAATTCGCTGTATACGACGGAACTGGGGTCGACCACCCTGCAAAAGATCGAGGGCGGGGGGAACGACCACAACATCATCCTCCAGTCCGACTATACGGATCCGCTTGGCAAAAAGACCACCCTGGAAACCGGCGTCCGGGCTGCCCTGCAATCGCGGCTGAACATCAACAACAACTATACCTATAACCCCGATTCTTCGGCTTACGAGCTTGTCCCCGCGGCGGCCAGCAACTACAAAAGCCGGAGCAACGTATATGCCGCTTATGCCATCCTGAGCAGCAGTATCAACAACTTCAGCTACAAGATCGGGTTGCGTGCGGAAAGCTCCAACTACCACGGCACCTTGCTGAACAGCGGTCAAAGCTTTGGAAACACGTATCCCATCAGCCTTTTTCCTTCCCTTTTCTTTAGCCAGAAACTGGGCAACGGGCAGGAATTGCAACTGAGCTATACACGCCGGGTCAACCGTCCGAACTTTTTCCAGCTTATTCCTTATACCGATTCCTCGAACAAGCTGAACATTACCCGGGGGAACCCCAACCTCGTCCCGGAATTCACGCAGTCCCTGGAGCTCTCTTACCTGAAAAGCTTCCCGGGCAACAACACGATCCTGGGATCGATCTATTACAAGTATACCGACCACCTGATCACCGGTTACATCGAAGAAGACACGACGGCTGGCTCGACGACCCTGATCAATACGTACATCAACGCCGAGTCCAGCTACCAGATGGGCGCCGAGGTGACGGCACAGAATACGATCACACCCTGGTGGGATGTGTCCACGAACGTGAACCTCTACAATTCGAAGATCAATACCGGGTCGGCCCTTGCCCAGCAAGCCTTATGGAGCTGGTTTGGGAAAGTCAATACCAACATAAAGCTCCCGTCTTCGTTTACCCTCCAGGTATCCGGTCTGTACCAGTCGAAAACCAACCTGCCGGTGAACAGCAACCAGAACCAGCCGGGTCCCCCGAACATGCAGTCCCAGAGCGCCTCCCAGGGGTATATAAAGCCCTTCTATGAGGTAGACTTGGGCGTCAAGAAAACGTTCCTGTCCGGCAAGCTCGCCGCGACCCTGAGCTTTGACGATATTTTCCGGAGCCACAAACAGGACCAGTATACATACAGCACCTACCTGGTCCAGGAATACGACCGGCTGCGCGACCCGCAGATGCTCCGGCTCAACCTGTCCTATAACTTTGGGAAAGTCGACGCCAGCCTGTTCAAGCGTAGGAATAACAATGTCTCCAGCGAGGGCGAATAAACCTTTATATTTAGGGGAATGAAAAAGCGGTGGAATACGATATTGACGCATGCGGCGGTATGGGCGGTAGTCTTGTCCCTCCCCTACCTGCTCAACACCGGGCACGGTATGGCGCACCACAACGACCATCACCAGTATGACACGGCTTTTTTCTACCTGAACGCGATTACCAGCATTCTTTGGATCGGGCCTTACTATGTCAACACCCTTTTGCTCACCCCACGGCTGTTCAACCAGCGGCGATATGCGGGCTTTGCGTTGGGCCTTGTGTTGTTGTTTGCGCTCATGGTCCTCATTCATCTTTTCCTGCATAGCGTGGTGCTCGGTATCCCCGACTTCAACCTGGCCGGGGCCGTGGGTTTTTTGTTGCCGGCTTATGTACTGACGATCGCCGTTGGTACGACGATCTTTGTGGTGGAGGAAAAAATAGTGGCGGACCAGCTTTCCCGCGAGACCGAGCTTTCGTTCCTCCGGTCACAGATTAACCCCCACTTTATCTTCAACATCCTCAACAACCTGGTCGCCCTGGAACGCATGAAGTCCGAGGAATTGGGTCCGACCATTTTGAAGCTGTCGTCCCTGATGCAGTACATGCTTTATGAAACCGACGAGGAACGCGTCCCGCTCAACCAGGAGGTCGAATACCTGCAAAGCTATATCGACCTTCAGCGCCAGCGTTTCGGGCAGAAGGTACCCGTTACCGTGAACATGGAGATGCCCGGCGGTTTTTACGAAATCGAACCCATGCTCCTCATCCCGTTTGTGGAGAACGCCTTTAAACACGGGGTGGGATTGATCAGGGACCCGGCGATCACCATCGACATGCACGTCCGCGACGGCCTATTGCATTTTTCCGTGAAAAACCGTTATAACCCTACCTCGGAAGAGGTCAAGGACAAAACCTCCGGAATCGGTCTCGCCAACGTCCGCCGCCGGCTGAACCTGTTGTACGGCCAGCAGCAAACGCTGCACATCGTCAGGGAGGCGGACTGGTTCACCGCCACCCTAGAACTAAACCTCCACCAATGATGCGGTGTATCGCCATAGACGACGAACCCCTTGCGCTGGCCCTGGTCAAGGACTACATCAGCAAGGTGCCTTTCCTGGAGCTGGTGGCTACCTGCGGGGACCCCTTCGAAGCCGCCGCCGTTCTCCAGGCCAACGAGGTCGACCTATTGTTCATTGACATCCAGATGCCCGGGCTGACGGGTCTGCAGTTTATCCAAAGCCTGACCAAACGGCCGATGGTCATTCTCATTACGGCTTACCGCAAGTTCGCCCTCGAAGGTTTCGACCTTGACGTGGTGGATTACCTTGTCAAACCGGTGGGGTTGGATCGGTTTATGAAGGCTTGCAACAAGGCGCAGGAGCTTTTTCAGCTGCGGGCCACCGCGGGCCAGGCGGCACCAGGAGCGGCCGCAACGCGGGCGGCGGGCCCACCGGCCCCCGGCGCGACCGCCGCACCGGGGCAGGCGCACCCCGACTTCTTCTTCCTAAACGTCGACTACAGCCTCGTCAAGGTGCTCTTCTCCGACATCATCTGGATCGAAGGATCGGGCGACTACGTCAAGGTCCATCTCCACAGCAGCCCCCGCCCGCTCCTCGTCCGGATGAGCACGCGGGCCATGGAAGCCGAGCTACCCACGGACAGGTTCGTACGGATTCACAAGTCGTATATCATCGCCGTGGCCAGCATCACCGCCGTCCGCAAGAACAGCGTATTTATCAAGGATATGGAATTGCCGGTGGGCGAGACCTATCGCGAGGCTATCCAGCGGCTGACGGGGCGAAGCCTTTAATACCCCGGATTCTGCCCGAACTCAGCCCCATTCGACAGCGCCTGAATTTCCGACAGCGGCACCGGCCGCAACGCATAATCCGGAATAAAACCGGTTACATCCGGATTATAAGCGGCGATCCGGCTGCCCAGCTTCCCGGTGCGTTTCAGGTCGAACCAGCGGCAGTATTCCCCGCACATTTCCCGGGCGCGTTCATCCAGGATAAAGTCAAGGGTGATCTGGGACGATTGTACCTGCATGGCGGCCGTATAGTCCACGGGTGTTTTTACAGCGGCCCGGGTGCGGAGCACATTGATATATTGGGCGGCTTCGGTCGTATTGCTCATCTGCAGGTCGGCCTCGGCGGCGTCGAGGTACATTTCACCCAACCGCAGGATGATGACGTCGAGGTAGCCCGGGTAGCTGGTCAACCCGGTCCGCGTCAGGGGATCGAGGTATTTTTTGAGCACCACATAACGATCGCCGTAGTTGATCTTGCCCGACGATGGGAAATAGGTCGTGTCCACGTCGAACACCGCGTAGGGGCGAAACGACTGGTTGGGCACCACGTGTTTGGTAATGTACAGGGCGGTGTCCCCGATCTTCATGACGTGCCCCACGAGGCTGGGGGCCTTGTGCCAATAAGCGGCGTCGGTCGAGGTCCAGGTGTATGCCTTATTACACAGCCACACCTCCTGGAAAGACCCGGTATACCGTGCGTCGATGGTGTCGTTGTAGAAGTCCAGCAGGGCCCGGGTGGGCATAAATCGGCGGTTTTTCTGGTCGTTGCCATAGAGCAGGCTGATGCCCAGACCGGGGATCGACGAGCCGCTGTAGCCGCTGTAGTTGGTCAGGAACCACATGTGTGTCCGGTCCGCGTTGCTGTTGATGTCCAGGGCGGTGTTGGTGGAGAACGTCGCCACAAACAACGCTTCCTGGTTGTGGGTGGCGTTGTTCGGATCCCGGTTATTGGGGTCCCAAAGAGACGCATAGTTCTGGTACAGGCTGACCTGGTATTGGGCCTGGTTGTTGATGACCAGGACGGCCGCGTCATGGGCCGCCTTGAAATAGGTCTGGGCGTCGGCACCGGTGGCGTAATACGCCCTCGACAGGTATGCCCGGGCCAGCATGGCTTCCGCGGAGCCCTGTGTAGCGCGTCCGTATTCCCAGCCGTTGCCGTAGGTGACGGGCAGGTTGGCGGCCGCATATTGGAGGTCACGGATGATCAGGTCGTAAAACGCCGTCACGGGGCTCCGTTGCGCCGTCAGGGTCACGGTCGTTGTCTCGACGGTGTCGAGGATCACGTTGCCAAAAGACTCGACCACCCACCAGTAATAAAAGCCCCTCAGGAAACGAAGTTCCGCCAGGCGTTCGTTGCGGATCGTCTGGCTGGGCCAGGTGGGCTGGTCGATACGGCCGATACCCGCGTTGCACTGGTTGATGGCTTTGTACAAGGTCGTCCAGACGCCAAGACAAGGGTTGGATGCCGACGTGAAGGCCTGGTATTGGGTAAGGTCTATATCATAAGAGACCTTGTTATAGTTGTACCAAAGGTCCGTCCCCGGTTCGGCTAAGAAAAGCCCGTTTTCATTGTTGCCGTACAGAAAGGGGATCCACGAATAAGCGCCGTTGACGGCGGTTACAAAACCCTGCGGTGTGCTCCAAAGCGCATCCGCGGTGGTATTGGACGGGTTGTATTCGTTCAGGCGTTTGTTACAGGAGGCCAGTATAACGATCGCCGCCAGGGCGTATATCAGCTTTTTCATGTTGTATATTTTAAAAACCTACAGTCAAACCAAAAACCAGTTGCCGGGTCAGCGGTGCGCTGTCCGCACCTCCCTCTTCCGGGTCGTAGTATTTGATCAGGTGGCTTTTGGCCTTTACGTAAATATTGTTACACGTCACATACGCCCTCAGGTTGGAGATCCACACGTGGCGGATGACCTTCCGGGGCAGGGTGTATCCCAAGGTCGCCGTCTTGAGTTTGAAGTAAGACCCGTTCACGTATTCCAGGGTGGTATACCCGGGGACGCTGGCAAGGCTTTCGTTGGCTTTCGGCCGGGGATAGTCGTTGGTCGGGTTGGCCGGCGTCCAGTAGTTAAAGTAGGCGGCACTGTTGTTCCCCTGGCCCGCGGGGTTGTACCAGCCGAGGACGTTGTCCTGGATCATCTGGCCCCAGCGGACGATGGTATACACCGACAGGTCGAAATTTTTATAGGTAAAGGTATTCAGAAAACCCGAAGACCATTTGGGTACGGCAGAACCGATATACGTCCGGTCGCTGTCCGGGGAAATCTTGCCGTCGTGGTTCAGGTCGGCAAGTTTGATGTCCCCCGGCTGGAAAGCCGTGCCCCCGAATGTCAGCCCCGAAGCCTCGGTGGCCTCGGAGGTTTGCCAGATCCCCAGTTTCTCGTAGTTGTAGAAGGAGTGGATGGGGCGGCCCAAAAGAAGGGACGCGGTTTCGGGGTTGGTCCCGTCGATGATGTTGGTGCCGCTGATCAGCCCCGTAATCTTTTCCCGGTTGGACGTAAACGTAAGGGTGGTAGACCAGGAAAAAGAATGGGTACGGATGTTTTGCGAATTGATGGCGAGCTCTATCCCCTGGTTGCGCGTTGACCCGATGTTTTGCAGGGTCGTGCCCACTCCCAGGCTGGGCGGAAGGCTGCGCGGCATGATGATGTTTGTCGTGTTGGTATTATAAATGTCCGCCGTGACGTTCAACCGGTTTTTGAAAAGCCCCAGGTCCATGCCGAAGTCCGCGGTCTTGGACAATTCCCAGCCCAGGTTTTCATTACCGATCGTCGTATTGAAGATATACGCAGGCGCCGCGGTGTTTTCAAAACCCATGGTCTGGTTGATCAGGTAGCTTTGGGTACCGTACTGCGTGATCCCGGCGTTCCCCGTCACGCCGTAGCTCAACCGCCATTTGAGCTCCGATACCTGGCGGACCGAATGCATAAAGGTTTCATCCCCCATCCGCCAGGCCACCGCGGCCGAGGGGAAGGACGCCCACTTGTGTCCCGGGGCCAGGATGGACGCCCCATCCACCCTTTCGGTCAGGGTCAGCAGGTAACGGCCTTTATAACCGTAGTTGAGCCGCGCACCATAGGACATATTGTCCTGGCGGCCGTAGTTGGACGTGATCGTCCGGTTGAGGGCGGACGTCCCGGAAAGGTTGTAGAAGAGCTGCGAATTGTACACCAGGTTTGTTCCAGCCGCGGAGTAGGTCAGGGCGTTCTCGTGTGTATAGCTCGTCAATGCGGTGAAGTCAAACTGATGGTCTCCAAATCCATGATTGTAGTTCAGGATGTTTTCCCAGTTGTAAAACGTGTTGTTGTTGGTGTTGATGGCCGCATAGGAATATTTGGTATTCACTTCTTCCAAAGAAGAGGAATCGAAAAACTGGCCTTGCCGGGAGTTGGCCAGGTTTACGCCAAAGACGGAGCTGAGTTTTAAACCCTTGAGGGGGGTAAGGTCCACATAACCGTTAAAGGCTACGTTGGTGGATACGGTGTTGTTGGTGGAAATCTCCGCTCCCCGGTTGTCGGCAAGCGGACTGACCACGCCGGTATTGCCGTATTCGGGGTATACGTTGATGTTCCCGTTCGAGTCATAAGGTACGCCGATCGGGGAGGTATACAAGGCCCTGGAATAGGGATCCGAACCCCGGACGTTGACATTGCTGTAGGTCAGGGCGCCCTTCATCCCCGCCTTGAACCAGGAGGTAACGGTCTGGTCCAGGTTCAGCAGCGCATTGTACCGGGTCAGGTCGTTCCCGCTGACCATGCCCGAATTTTTATAATAGCTCGCCGACAGGTAGGCCTTTGTTTTGTCCGAGCCGCCGCTAACGGATACGGAATGGCTTTCCCGGATGCCGTTTTGCTGGATGAGTTTTATCCAGTTGACCCACTGACCGGCCTGGATACCGGCCAGCTCGGTGGCACTAAAGATCTTCGAATCATCCGCGGGGCTGTTCCAGATCTGCGGGTTTGTATTTTGATACGCGGCCCTCCGGAGGTTGATATAGGCCTGGCCCATTAACGGTTCGGGAAACTGCGACCAGCCGTCCACCCCGTAATAACCGCTATAGGATACTTTGGCCTGGCCCGCCACCCCCTTTTTGGTCGTTACGATGACGACGCCGTTGGCCCCCTGGGAACCGTAGATGGCGGTGGAAGAGGCGTCCTTGAGGACGTCGATGGAGGCGATGTCGTTTGGATTGAGCAGGGTAGGATCGACGCCCTGTACCCCGTCAACGATAAAGAGCGGGGCCGTATTGCCGCTAAACGTACGCGTTCCCCTGATCTCGATGTTGACGTTCGCGTTCGCCTGACCGCTGGTTTGGACGATGTCCATCCCCGGTACCATGCCCTGGATCGCTTCGAGCGCATTCCCCGTTGGTGAACGGACAATGTCCGAGGCCTTTACCGTGGAGACCGAACCAGTCAGGTCCCGTTTTTTCACCGTACCGTAGCCGATGACGACCACGTCGTCCAGTGATTTCTCGCTAGGGATGAGCGCGATTTTGGCTTTCAGCCGCCCGTTGTGGACCTCCAGCTCCTGGGGCTCGTACCCCGCAAAGGTGACGATCACCGTGGTGTGTCCGGGCGGTATCTTGATCAGGAAGGAACCGTCCACGTCTGTCGTGGTCGCCACGGGTGTCCCTTTGATGGTGACCGTAGCGCCGGCCAGGGGCAAACCCGTGGTCTTGTCGGTCACCTTACCCGAGGCAAGGATGTTTTGGGCTATGGTGGGGTGATAAAAAAGAGACAGGCATAGCAATAGCAGGCAATAACGAAGCGCGTTCATTTTCATATAGCAAAAGTTAGGAGAAATTCCGGGTCAAGTTAGCGGCACTTCGCGCGGGGGACAATGTAAGGTTTTACTATTCTGATGGAACATCTTACTATCGCGGGTGTCGTAATGGTTTCCGCCATTAACTTTATCCACTATGTTAGTTCAGAATGCCACACAAATCATGACGCTGGACGAATTTACCGTCCATCAGCTAAGGCTTTTCCCGCACGCCACCGGGGAGCTCAGCCACCTCCTGCGGGACATCGGGCTGGCCGCCAAAAGGATCAGCGCCGACGCCATCAAGGCCGGCCTCGTCGGAGTATTGGGAGAAGCAGGCTTGCGCAACGTCCAGGGGGAAGACGTCAAAAAACTGGACGTCCTTGCCAACGAACAGCTCATCGCCGCCCTGCGCAAAGGTGTCAGCTGCGCCGGCGTAGGCAGCGAAGAGTCGGACCAGGTCCTCATTTTTGACGACCACAAAAGCAACCAAAGCAAGTACGTCGTGCTCTTCGATCCGCTGGACGGATCGAGCAACATCGACAACAACATCAGCGTAGGCACCATCTTTGGCGTCTACCGGCGCACAACCGCCCCCGGTAGCCCCGCGACCGACGCCGACTTCCTCCAGCCCGGCACCCGCCAGGTCGCCGCGGGCTATGTCCTCTATGGCACTTCTACCATGCTGGTCTACGGCACCCGCCGGGGCGTCAATGGCTTTACCCTCGACCCCGCCATCGGCGAATTCTGTCTCAGCCACCCCGACATCACCTGTCCTTCAAACGGCAACACCTATTCGATCAACCACGGCAACTTCTTTCAATACCCCGCCGGTGTCCGCCATTACATCACCGACATCCAACGCTGGAACGAGTTCAACCCCGACAGCTACACCGAACGCTACGTAGGCAGCATGGTCGCCGACCTCCACCGCACCCTCCTCAAAGGCGGCCTCTTCCTCTACCCCGGCACCAAAGAACGCCCCGAAGGAAAGCTCCGCCTCCTCTACGAATGCAACCCTTTCGCCTTCCTCTTCGAAGTCGCCGGCGGCCTCGCCACTTCCGGTCCCTCCCGTATCCTCGACATCATACCCACGAAGCT
This sequence comes from Dinghuibacter silviterrae, assembly GCF_004366355.1. Taxonomy (NCBI): domain Bacteria; kingdom Pseudomonadati; phylum Bacteroidota; class Chitinophagia; order Chitinophagales; family Chitinophagaceae; genus Dinghuibacter; species Dinghuibacter silviterrae. The sequence continues at coordinate 1,554,938 of NZ_SODV01000002.1, forward strand.
ACACCAACGCACCCCCCTCTTCATCGGCAGCAAGGAGATGGTCACCGAGGTTTCCAGTTACCTCTGATTCCCGCAACCCGAATGTACCGGTCATCCGCCTGACCGCGCCTAGAGCGAAGTGGTTTGTCTTTTTCTTTCTTTTGCGTAGGACTTAAACACGCATTGCGGGCCTGGATCCTACGCAAAAGAAAGAAAAAGACAAACCACTTCGCGCGCACGCCGGCCGACCTTTGGCCAGGAGCAATATTTGATGTATTTTCTCGTTAATATTCACCATATATGATGCTACGCTTGAGGAGGTTTTCGCCCATCCTGTCCCTATCGATCCTGGTCCTGCTGAATGCTTGTAGCAAACACGACCAGCCTGCCGTGCAGAGCACGGTGGATGCTTCTATCGTTTCTCCGGTGACTATTGATTTGATCCCTGCCCAGAACCAGACCCCGGGTGACCGGCGGATTTATTTGCCTATTATCAAGATCGGGACGTCGAGCCTGAGTTTGAAGACGGTGTTCGATACCGGGTCCGAGGGGCTCCTGCTTAGCGGGACCTCCGTTTTCCCGTCGACCTATATCGCCGATACGGGGATTGTGATCAACAGCCCGGATTCTGCCATCATCAACGGCATCACCGTTACATCGGTCAAGGTGACCACGACGTACGGGAGCGCACCGGCTACCCGTACATTTTATGGGAACATCGCGTATGCCCGTATCACCTTCGGCGATCAGAACGGCAGCGTCCAAACCTACCGCATGCCCTTTGTCATCGTCTACAAAGGCGTGGACAACCAGACCCAGGCCTCCGTTCCCCTGGACGCGTCCAGCGACGGCGTGGCCGGGGTATATTCCACCGGTTTTGATCCCTCGGTGACCGTGGTGACCACCCGGGCCGGTATAAAAGGTCCCTTCAACTACTTCAACTACGGCAGCGGCCTGTCCGCCGGGATTCAACTGGCGCCCCTCAGCCAGATCGGCTGGACAGGCACGCCTTCCAACCAGGGGTATGCGGCCACCCCCTTGCTAACGATCGGGCTCACCAGCGGAATGGAATCCGGTTTTGCGCTGCAGTCCCAACGCCTTGACTTAGGCAACACCTTCGACCCTGACGTTTTGGGCATCGTCAGCTATGCGGGGTCCGCCGTGGCGCTCTCCAGCAACATTTTGCTCGATACCGGTACGCCCGTTGGTTTTAGCATCTATTCGACCAGTACGCCTGCTTCCACCCAAAGCGGCCAGGCGGTTGAAATGACCACCAGCCAGGGGTTTCAGTACGGCTATACCACCGACAACGCGCTCTACCAGACAAGCGTGTCCAGCAGCGGGCAACAGCGGTGCATCTTCGGGATCGATTTTTTCCTCAATAATTATTTTCTCCTCGATTATACGTACCACTATATTGGGCTAAAGGCGTCGTAAGAGGCGTACCTTCGCAAAAAGCCACACCGATGCCCACTACGTTCTACGACCTATCCGCCCTGAACCCGCAGGGGCGCACGGTCTCCCTCGGAGACTACCGTGGTAAGGTCATCCTCGTCGTCAACACCGCGACCCAATGCGGCCTGGCCCCGCAGTTCGAGGGCCTGGAGCATTTGTACCAGGCGTATAAGGACAAGGGATTGGTCGTCCTGGGTTTCCCCAGCAACCAGTTTGCCCACCAGGAGCCGGAGACCAACGAAAATATGGAGGCGACGTGCAAGGTCAACTTTGGGGTGACCTTTCCGTTGTTTGCCAAGATCGACGTCAACGGACCGGATACGCATCCTGTTTTCGCGTGGCTGAAAGGCAGGCTCGGAAGCTGGTGGGGCCGCCGCATCAAATGGAATTTTACAAAGTTCCTTTTAGACACCGACGGCCGGCCGGTAAAAAGGTTTTCACCCATCACCAAACCGGCCGCCATAGAGCCGTATATCCAGCGGCTCGTTCGCGACTAAGCCGTAATACCCGGAAATACTTCTTGTGCTTTTTTCCCGATCAACGGGATCGACCGGGCAGCTCCGTTCAGGGCGCCGATAAGACCCACCAGCCAAAGGACAAACAGTGCCGTACCCCAAAGGACGAGCACGGGCGACAGCGCCGGTCTGTACACGGGGTTCCATTCGATCATCCCGTCCGCCAGGGACAGGGATAGTGAAAGGACATACAGCAAAAAAGTCTGCCGCAGGTGGAAGGCGCCCAGGGGTGTTTTGGCGCGCCGGTGCAGGCCGTAGGCAATCACCCAGCCCACGAAGGTGCAATAACATAGGATGGCAACGACGTTCCGTAACATAAGGCAAAGAGACACTAAATCCGGACAAAGGTCAATCGGATAAACATCCGATTTCGGGCGGCGCCGCCCCGCCGCGCTCAGCGCTTGCCGCCCCGCCCCAGCGCCTTGGCCACCGCCTCCGCCTTCGAATTGACATGCAGCTTGTGGTAGATATTGCAGATGTGCGTACGGATGGTGCTGATGCTGACGCAATACTTGTCCGCGATCTTTTTGTAGCTGAGGCCGTCCACAAGGGAATACAGGATTTCATTTTCCCTGGCCGTCAGCCGGTGGTCGCTGGCGACCGTGGAGGGCGCGGTCCGGAAGGACTGGAGGACCCGGCGCGCGATGCTGGCGGTCATGGGCGCGCCCCCGTGAAAAAGGTCCCGCAAGGCCAGTACGATGTCTTCGGGGGGCGTTTTTTTGAGCAGGTAACCGGAAGCGCCCGCGCGGATGGCGTCAAAGATGTGCTCGTCGTCTTCGAATACAGTGAACATCAGCACCTGGACCTCCGGGTAGTGGGTCTTTACGGTGTACACGCCTTCTATCCCCGAAATATTCGGCAGCCCTATGTCCATGAGGATGACGTCCGGCCGGGCCCGGGCGAGCTCGCTGACCACGTTCAGGAGGTGGGGGAGGGCCACTACACACCGCATCCCCTCGGACCGGTTGAAGAGGCCTTCCAGGCTGCTGCGAAGCGCGTCGTTGTCTTCGACTATCGCGATTTTGATCATAGCTTCACTTGTAACATGACTTCGGTGCCCGCCCCCGGTTCCGACACAATCGTCAGGGTCGCGCCCATCATCTCCGCCCGTTTGCGCATCCCCTCCAGGCCATTGCCCTTCCGGGATTGCGTGGTATCAAACCCGCGCCCGTCATCCCTGACCGACAGTTCCAGGTGACGGGCGTCAAAACCCACCCGTATGTATGCCTGTTGGGCGCCGGCATACTTGACGAGGTTGTTGATCGCCTCTTTCAGCACCAGGTAAACGTGCTGGCGGAAGTCCATGGGGAGCCTGACCTCGCCGATGTCCTTTTGTATCGAGATGTCATACTCGATCCCCTTTGCCTCAAAAAGGGTGGTGGCGAAATGCCGGACCCGCATCAGGAGGTGCTCCAGCGAATCATTCCGCGGGTGGATGCTCCACACCAGGTCATCCATCCGTTCCATCAGCAGGATCGCGCTGTCCTTGATTTCGCTCACCGTTTCCTGGGTCTGCCCCCCGCGCAACGCCAGGTCGCTGAGGATCGAGATGGAGCTCAGGGTCGACCCGATATCGTCATGAAGGTCCTGGGCGACTTGTCCGCGGATGTGCATCAACTTCGCCTGGCTGCGGAGTTTTTCCTTTTCCGCGAGCAATGTCTTGTGACCCAGACCCGCGGTAAAGCAAAGGATCTCCAGGAGGATCCCCGTCTGCGGGAAAACCAGGATATGATCGATCCCCAGGTTGATGTGGTGGTAAAATTCAACATACGTGAAGACCTGTCCCAGGATGTTGCCGACGGCCACGCACAGGCTTCCCGTCAGGATATAGTAGATCAGGGTTTCCCGGTGCCGGAACAGGTATACGATAAAGGAGGTGGACAACAGGAAAAGCGCCAGCAGGACGTACGTAAAAAACTCCGCCTGCAACCGCGGATCAAAGGTCACCGCAATCAGCACCAGGTCGAAGACCGTATACCCCAGCAGAAAATATTCCACCCAGACGATCCACTTGTTCAGCGCGGTATAACGGTGCGGTATATCCAAAAAGCTCCGTACAAAGCGCAGGTAAAGAAAGTAAGGAAAAATGAGCAGCGTCTTGGACAGGTACACCTTTAGCAACGGCAAACGGGAAAACAAAAGTTCGACCCCGAGAAAGGACTCGAACTTGCTCAGGAAATACAAGGTCAGGGCGACCAGGTAACAGAAATAATACAGGTACTCCTTCCGGCGCACGATCAGCCATTGAAAAAGGACGTACAACACCTGGCACAACAAAAACCCCTGGAAAAGCCATTCGAACACATAATACCCCTGGTCGGCCGTATTGGCGCCCGCCCAGGCGGCGTCCAGGGCCGCCGGGGCATAAAGCGACACCCCGTCAAGGCCGGCGCCGGAATTGACCTGCCGGATGGCAAAGAATGCGACCCCCTGCTCGTGCGGCGCCAGGTGAAGCGGTATGGCCGAAAAGTACCGTTGGGCCGGGGTGCTCCCCGGGGGCACGCGTTGCAAAACGCCTGCGGCGCTATGAAGCGTGTCGCGCCCTGCTATCCATGCGTCGACGTAGTCGAGGTCGCCGCAGTAGACGAAAAAGGTTAAAACCGTGTCGGTCGTATTGCGCAGGCTGAATTTCAGCCAAAGTGTTTGACCGCGTGACGCTGACCGCCGGCCGGCCGGCTCCGACGAGCCGCGGATACGCTCCCGGCCCGGTCGCTCCAGCCAGCTCATAATCGCTTCGCGACCGGGTGAGAATCTGCCCCCGGCCGCCGCCGCCAGGTCTAACCCAGTGTCTATGCGGCACACAGTCATACTATCCGCCTCCAGGGCGCCCCGGAGGCCAAAAGTGCGCAAGGGAAGCTGGGCCGCCACGCCCAGGGGAAAGGTCAGAGCCAGCAAGATGGTAAGCGACCGACGCATCCCCCATAAGATACGGCGAGTTTCTTAGTATTCTGCCATCATCTCATCCTGGTAACACCACAGCCAGCGCTCGCCTTCCTCCGCGGAAGAGGCAACGGGATGGCCCGTATGGTGAAAATGTTTGGTCATGTGTTTGTGGGGAGAGCTGTCACAGCAAAGGGTGGCGCCGCAAGTCTGGCAGGTCCGCAGGTGGAGCCAATCCCATCCGTGTTTGACACATTCTTCGCAAACGTGCTCGGTCGCCACCTTGAGTTCTTTGACCGCACGCAGGTGCGTGCAGAGGCCGGGTTGATCCATATTTTTTTGAGTAAAAATAGGGGTTTCCCCGCTCACGTCCTGCCTACGGAATTCCGCTCCATCAACAGGGGGGGAAGGACCACCGTTTCCTTTTTCGCCCGCGGCAAAACGGGTCCGTCCATCTGCCGCCACAACAGATCCATAATGGCCTCCGAAATCCCAAACACCGGCTGGGCGACCGACGTGATGGAAGGGGTAAAGAGGTCGAAGTGGGTGTTGTCGTCAAAGCTGATCACCCCCAGGTCCCCGGGTATGGAACGCCTGAGCGACTGGATCGCCTTGATGCCACTGATCGCCAGGTAGTTGGTGGAGAACAGGACGGCATCCACCTCCGGGTGGTCTTCGATAAAGGCAATAATCCGCCGGACGCGTTCTTCCTCGGGCGCCGTAAAGGGGATATGCCTGACCAGCGGTGTACGGCCCGATTCCTCCAGCGCCTTGTGGTAGCCCGTCGTCCGCTCGGCCATTTGCACCTGCAAGGAATCCAGGGTCACCAGGGCGATGTTCCGGTGTCCCCTGGCGATAAAATGCCGGGTCGCCTCGTAACACCCGGCCTGGTTGTCCACGATCACGTTAAAGGAAGGCAGGTCCGGGAAAAAACGGTCGAAAAGCACCAGCGGGACCTGGGACCTCAGCAGGGTGCGGATTTCCTTTTCGACCCCCGGTGGCGGCGCAATAATGTACCCGTCCACCTGGGTTTCCCGGTACACCCGGAGCAGTTCCTTTGTCTTATCCGTGCAGTTCTCGGTGCTGGAATAAAGCAGTTTATACCCCCGGCGGGAGGCCTTGTCCTCGATCTGCCGGGCGATAGTGGAGAAAAAAGGGTCGGAGATGTACTCGACCATCATCCCGATGATCTTGCTCTTGCCAGTGCTCAATCCCTTGGCGAGCATGTTCGGCTGGTAGCCGTTCTTCTTTGCCGACCGAAGGATTTGTTTCTGAAGTTCAGGACTGATGCGCTTTTCAGCGGCTTTTCCGTTGAGGACGTATGAGACGGTAGCCGTGGAAACACCCACTTCTTCGGCGATGTCGTATATGGAGACTTTCTTCTTTTTCATATCGTTTCCGGGTCCAAGTTAGGCATTGGTTAACCGGTTAGGCAAAAAATCTGCGAAAACGTTGTAGTGTAGATTGGGTGGGGGTTTTGGAGGGTTTTTCGAGAACGTTGCCGGAAATTAACCGGACGGAAATTTTCGTTCTATGGGAATGTTGTGTATTCTTGTTCTGCAATGATACTTCAGCGCATTAACGATGGTACATGCTTGCTATCTCCCCCAACTTACATGATGCTGCAAGGCATTTTTTTATGCGTCATCAAAAAAATGTTTTAATGACACTTATTGGTAAGGCTCCATGCACTCCAAAACTAGCCATATGACAAGATTGCTTTCTACATTTTCCCTCCTTTACCTGGGGGTAATGATCTCCCAAGGCGCCGGGGCCGCCGGGCGGCCTTCCTGGGTCGCCGCGCCGCTCGTCCGCGCTGCCGGGCGGCCTGCCCCGGGCGCGCGAGCCGCGGTGCTGCGCTCCTCTGACGGCGCAGTCGCGGCCCTGTCGGATACCAACCACGTCGTCCACGGCAAGGTCATCGACGAGGACACCAAGCAGCCCGTCCAGGGCGTTTCGGTGACGATCGAAGGGTCGGATCGGGGTGTTGTGACGGATGCCGGGGGCTTATTCACCATCCGGGCGGGCAGGGACCAGGTCATCATCCTGACCAGCATCGGTTACGAACCGATACGGGTCAAGGCGGGCGCCCTGACCAATGTTCGGGTATTTAGCCTCAAATCATTGAAAACAGCCATGAACGACGTCGTCGTCGTTGGGTACGGCACGCAAAAAAAAGCCACCCTCACCGGTTCCGTCTCCGTCGTCGACGCCAAGGCCTTCCAGGACAAGGGCCCGGTCGACAACCCCATCGGCGCCTTGCAGGGACAGGTGCCCGGCGTCGTGGTGACCCGGACTTCTACGGAGCCCGGCCGCCAGAACTGGAACTTCCAGATGCGGGGCGCCACGTCCACCAACGGCGCGGACCCCCTGGTCATCATCGACGGGATCCCCGTCAGCAGTCTGAACGCCCTGAACTCCATCAACCCCAACGACATCGACAATATGTCTTTCCTCAAGGACGCCGACGCCGCGATCTATGGCGCCCGGGGCGCCGGCGGGGTCGTGTTGATCACCACCAAACGCGGCAAGTCCGGGAAACCCACCATCCAATACGATGGGTCCGTGTCGAAAAAGGTGCTGGGGCTGATGCCGCACCTGTTGGACGTCAAGCCCTACGGCCAGATGATGATGGCGGCGCGGATCGCCGACAATTATGGGACGGTGCCGACGTCTGACAGTTGGTACCAATTGGGCGTCCTTTATGCCAATGCCCCCGATTCAGGCTGGATAAGTGGTAACAGCGCCGACCCCGGTTTTGGGGACGTGGCCGACTTCCCTATGTTCCAGGGCATGAACTGGCAAAAGGTGCTTTGGGGCAATGCGACGTCGACCCAGCAAAACATAGCCATTTCCGGCCGGGGCACCAACTCGGGGTACCGGGTCTCGCTGGGGTACATGGACGACGGTAGCCAGTTGCAATGGGGGGACAATTCCAACAAGCGATACAACCTCCGGCTCGCACACGACTATACCTTTTCCGAAAAACTAAAAGTCGAAACGAATATCTCGTTGGAAGAAAATAACATCGTCGAACCCACCATGTTGTCCTCGGCCCTGGGTCCCTGGCAGCAGCCGGGTTTCCCCTCCGCCAACAAATACGGCCTGCCGTATACGTGGGGTGGGCAGCGCAGCGTCAACTGGCAGCTGGCCGACGGGGGCGACAACAAGGAATACGATACCCGCCTGGTGACGAGCACCAAGCTGACGTATGCCTTTACCCCGCACCTCCATTTTATCGGCAGCGCCGGGTACAACGCTACTTTTTCCGACAATAAGGCCCAGCAAAAGGGGATCAACTGGTATAGCTATGCGGGAACGACCGTCATTGCCCAGGACCCCAGCCAGGTCAACACCTATTATCAACGGGGGCTGAACAAGGACCTTTATTATAACGCGAATGCCTACCTGGAGTACCGGAATACCTTTAGCACGGTACACGACCTCGGCCTCACACTCGGGACTTCCTACGAGCGCGACGAGACCGACGCTTATACTACCCGCTCCACAGACCTCCAGGACGACAACGTTCCCTCCCTCGGCCTGGTTGGCAGCAGTACCGTGATCACCAACGGTGAAAGTCAGTCCCACTGGGCACTCGGTTCTTATTTCGGACGGTTCAACTATGCCTATAAGAATAAATACCTTTTCGAGGCCAACGCACGTTATGACGGCTCCTCGAAGTTTATCGCTTCCAACCGCTGGAAAGCCTTCTATGGCTTGTCCGGGGGCTGGCGGTTGACCGAAGAAACCTTTATGAAACACCAAAAGGTGTTCAATGAGTTGAAGCTGCGGGCCTCCTACGGGTCTGTGGGGAACCAGAACGGGATAGGGCTCTATGACTATATACAGTTGCTGAACGTCAGCCAGTCCACCGGAGCGACCAACAGCGGTTACCCGGTCATCGGCGGTAACCCTGTGGTTACGGTGGGGCCTACCAATACCCTGGTAAGCCTCAACCGGACCTGGGAAGACGTCCGGACCGCCAACCTCGCACTCGACTTCTCTGTGCTTAACCACCGGTTGAGCGGCACGATAGAATATTTTGTAAAAAACAACATCGGCATGTTGCTAGCCCACACCTATTCCGCCATCCTCGGCGCCACGGCCCCTGCGAGCAATAGCGGTCACCTGAGGACCTGGGGCAAGGAACTGTCCCTGATGTGGCAGGACCGGATCGGCCCGGTGACCTATCATATCGGTGGGAACATATCCGACAACCAAAACAAGCTCGTCAGCTTTGGCGGTCAAAAGGTCATCGCGTCGGGGTACAATAACGCCGTGGAAGGTCAACCCATCGGCGCCTACTTCGGTCTCCAATACGCCGGCCGTATCCAGACACAGGCGCAACTCGACGCCTATAATACGAAATACGCTGCCGGTAACAGCATCGGGATGCCAGCGCCGTCTACGATCGGCTCCACCACCTCCGGTCTCCGGCTGGGCGACAATATGTTCAAAGACCTTAACGGGGACGGCAAGCTCACCTTGCCCGGCGACCTGAAATACCTGGGTAGGAACGACCCCCGCTGGAGCTATTCGTTCAACCTCGGCGCTGAATGGAAAGGTTTCGACTTTTCGGTCGTCTTCCAGGGGGTAGGGCAGCGGACCATCTACCGCCGTGGGTATGGATGGGGCATCCCCTTCTATTGGATATGGATCGGCCAGTCCTCCGAATACTATAACAATACCTGGACACCCACCAACACCAACGCCAAATATCCCACACTGGCCACCTTGTTTGCCGGCAACATCGCCACCTACAACTACCAGCCCTCCACCTGGTCGGTCGAGAACGGCGCTTATTTAAGGCTCAAAAACCTCGTCATCGGTTATACGTTGCCACAAGCCTGGACGCAAAAGGCGAAAATCCAGAAGCTCAGGATCTATTTCTCCGGCAACGACCTCTGGGAAATCAGCCACATCAACGATGGCTGGGATCCCGAAGCCACCATGACGATCAGCGGGAACGAACGCTTTCCCTTCTACCGTTTTCTTACGGGTGGCATAAACCTTACGTTTTAACGACAAATTCCGGCAAAATGAAAAAATTATCCATAACGCTGCTGGCCTTCCTCTTCTTGACGGGTTGCAACAAAATGCTCAACCTGAACCCCCTGGACCAACTGTCCGACGCGACATACTGGAAGACCCCCAACGACTTCATGCTCGCGGCCAATGCCTTTTATGCCTACCAGCGTTCCTTTACCGACGCCAACAATACCAATAACGACAATACCGGTAATCCACACAACGACATCCGTTCGGACCTTAGTGCGACCCTCAACGAGTTCAGCAGCGGCTCCAACCCTGTGTATACGACCGATCCCTTCTATAGCGGAGACTATACCAAGATCAGGAACATCAACTATTTCCTGAACAAGGCGCAGTCTTACGCTAAGCCTGCGGACATCGCCCAATTCGTTGGCGAGGCCCAGTTCTTCCGGGCGTATGTGTATTTCGACCTGCTTCAGTTGTATGGCGCAGTCCCCCTCGTGACCACCCCGCTCGCGACCAACTCGCCCCAGCTCACGGCCCCGCGTACGTCCAGGGACTCCGTCGTCAATCAAATCATCGCCGACCTCCAGGCCGCCGTTACCAATCTTCCCGTCCAAAGCGCCATGCCCTCCAGCGAGAAGGGCAGGGTAAGCCAGGGTGCCGCCCAAGCCTTCCTCGGACGGGTGACCCTTTACGAAGGCACCTGGCAGGAGTTCCGCGGCAACAGCGCCCGCGCCCAAGCACTCCTCACGACATCCGTCGCCGCCAGCCAGGCCGTGATGAGCAGCGGACAGTACGCCCTTTTCAACCCCGCTGTCCTCGGCGACTCCGCCCTCAAATACCTGTTCGTTCTCGAAAACGCCGACGCACAGGGGCTGTCGAACCCCGCCGGCCTCGGCAAGTCCGCCAATACCGAGTACATCCTCGCCAACCAGTACGACTACGCCAAACGCCAATTCGGGACGAACTTCTCCTTTGCCAACAATCACTACGAAATTACCCGCAAGCTCGCCAACATGTACCTCTGTACCGATGGCCTGCCCGTCACCACCTCCAAGGTGTTCCAGGGTTATGCCACCGAGACTTCCGAATTCCAACACCGGGACAACCGCATGTTGTATACCGTGATGATCCCGGGTAAAACCTACTGGTCGCAGGCGCCCAGGAACAGGATCGATTGGAAAGGGGATGCCGCCGACCTTGCCAATGCGGATTACCCCGACTTCAATCCCTGTTTTGCGAGTGGTTATCATGCGGACAAGTGGGCGACCGAGCGCAACGTCCTTCCCAACGCTGAAGCCTATGATTACCCTGTCATCCGCTACGCCGAGGTCCTTCTTAACTATGCCGAAGCCAAGTTCGAACTCAACGGTTCGATCAGCGACGCCGATCTCAACCAGTCCCTCAACCTCGTCCGGTTACGCATCAACACGGACAACGGCATGCCGGCGCTCACCAATGCTTTCGTGTCGGCCAATGGCCTGGACATGCGGACTGAAATCCGCCGTGAACGAACGATAGAACTGTTCAACGAAGGGTTCCGCGTTGACGACCTCAAACGCTGGAAGACCGCCGAAACCGAAATGCCCATGGACCTCCTCGGCATCCAGTGGACCGGCACCGCCTATCAAACGGCCTGGCCCGCCGCCGGCACCCTGCCCCTGGATGGGAACGGTTGCATCATCTTTCAAACGGGCCGTACCTGGCAGCAAAAAAATTACCTCCTGCCGCTCCCCACCCAGGAGCTGCAACTCAATCCGAACCTTGTGCAGAATCCCGGGTGGTAACCCCGTCCCGGCGCAAACACATTATAGCAATCGTTTATAGTCCCCGCCTATGGTCGTGTCTACGTCCTGACGGCGGGGACTCCTTCAAGGGAAAACCTTACATTGTAGGATGGTAATACGCGCGTGTTTTTTGGCCCTTTTATCGCTTTCTTTTAGCCTTGCAGACGCCCAGTCGACGGCAGGCTTGTACAGGAATCCTATTATCTACGCCGACTACTCCGACCCCGACGCCGTGCGTTACGGGAACGACTACTATTTAACCGCCTCCAGCTTCAACTGCGTCCCCGGCCTGCCCATCCTCCATTCGACCGACCTCGTCCACTGGACCCTCATCGGCCACGCCCTTCCGCGTCTCGTCCCCGAAGACCGCTACGCCCGCCCTCTCCACGGCAACGGCGTATGGGCACCCGCGATCCGCTACCACGACGGTTGGTTCTATATCTATTATCCCGATCCCGACCTGGGTATCTTTATGGTCAAGACCCGGAACCCCTCCGGCGCCTGGTCTGCCCCCGTATGTGTCCTACCCGGTAAAGGCCGGATCGATCCCTGTCCCCTCTGGGACGATGACGGGCGCGTCTACCTTGTTTTTGCCTGGGCCGCCAGCCGGGCTGGCTTCAATAGCGTCCTTACCATAGCCACTCTCGGCAGTGACGGAGCCCGTGCCCTCGACACCGGCCGCCTTGTCTATGACGGTCATGGCGTCAACCCCACCATCGAAGGCCCCAAACTCTACAAAAGAAACGGCTATTATTACATTTTCGCCCCCGCCGGCGGCGTCAAAACCGGTTGGCAGGTTGTTCTTCGCTCCAGGTCCATTTACGGGCCATATGCTGCGAAAATTGTCATGGACCAGGGACGTACCGGCGTCAACGGCCCCCACCAGGGCGCCTGGGTGGAAACGCCCGCCGGGGCCTCCTGGTTCCTTCACTTCCAGGACAAAGGACCGTACGGACGAATCCTCCACCTCCAACCTATGCGCTGGGTAGATGACTGGCCCGTGATCGGGGTGGATCCCGGTGGAAAGGGTCGAGGTGAGCCGGTGACGTATTACCCGCTGCCGATGGCGGCTCCGAACGTCGCCGGCGCAAGCCCGGCCATCACCGGCGCCGTCCCGGCCGCAACTGGCCTTGCACCTGCCGAAAGCGATGAGTTCAACGGCCACCGCCTGGGGCTCCAATGGCAATGGGAGGCGAACCCGCAGCCGGGGTGGAGCGCCCTCGGAAATGGCCGCCTGCGTCTATTTGCCGCCGGACCGGACACCGGCAACCTTTGGACGGCTCCCAACCTGCTGCTGCAAAAATTCCCCGCCCCCGATTTTACCGTGACGACGAAAATGCGCTTGTCGGCAGCTGCGCATAAAGACCGCGGCCCAGGCGTCCTGCAGGCGGGCCTGCTAGTCATGGGCTCCGATTATAGTTACCTCGCGATAGAGAAATCCGGCGGCGGCTACCGGGTCGTCCACCGCACTTGTTTCCACGCCGATAAAGGTGCGCAGGAGGAAGACAATGCTGTGCTGGCGATTCATTCGGACTCCATTTATCTGCGCGTGGAAGTCCGGGCGCCCGATGCCCTTTGCCGGTTCTCGTGTAGCACCGATGGCGTGATCTTTACCGAACTCGGCCCCGTCTTTTACGCCCAGCCAGGGCGGTGGATCGGCGCCAAGGTCGGGCTGTTTTGCCGGGGCGGCGCCGGGAAAAGCGCCGGGGACGGCGGCGTCACGGTGGCTCACGCCGACATTGACTGGTTCCGCGTCACACGGCCGGCCTTCGATCCAAGCGCGGCCCTAAATGATTGCATCCAAAAGCTCGCCGCCGATACGGTGGCCTTCCACCCGGGGGACGGCGTCCCCAGGAGCATGGACACGGTCAAAAATGCCTGGCGCCTGGTGCCCATCCAGGACTGGACCTCCGGTTTCTTCCCGGGGATGTTGTGGTACGCCTACGAATATACCGCGGATCCCGCCTGGAGGACGACGGCGGAGCGGTTCAACGACCTGCAAACTCCTTTGGCTTTCCGAAAACCCCGGGACCACGACCTCGGGTTCCAGTTATACACCAGCTTTGGAAAAGGTTACCGCCTCACTGGTGACACGACCTACCGGCGCATTCTCCTTTCCGCAGCTGACTCCCTGGCGACCCTTTTCAATCCGAAAATCGGGACGATCCTGTCCTGGCCGGATATGCGGGCCCGCATGGGCTGGCCCCACAATACTATTATCGACAACATGATCAACCTGGAACTGCTTTTTTGGGCAGCCAGAAACGGTGGGGACCGGCGGTTGTACGACATAGCGGTGACCCATGCCGAAACGACCATGCGGAACCATTTCCGGCCCGACTATTCTGCTTATCATGTCGTGGTCTACGATACGGTAACGGGGAAAAAGATAAAGGGCGTTACCCACCAGGGCTACGCCGACGAATCGATGTGGGCGAGGGGACAGGCCTGGGCAATCTATGGTTTTACCATGGTCTACCGGGAAACCCATGACCGCCGGTTCCTGGATTTTGCCCAAAAAGTCGCGGACGTTTATCTCCGTCGACTCCCCCCGGACCACATACCTTATTGGGACTTCGACGACCCCTCGATCCCAAATGCACCCCGCGACGCTTCGGCAGCGGCCGTGGCCGCTTCCGGGTTGCTGGAACTCGCCCGGCATACCGGTATTACACGATATAAAACCGAAGCCGTCGCCATGCTGGAAGCCTTGTCCGCGTCGCCTTATCGCAGCAGCGACGCAAACCCTGCCGTTCTCTCACATTCCACGGGGAATAAGCCCGGGGGTGGGGAGGTGGACGTGCCCATTATTTACGCTGACTACTACTATATGGAAGCGCTGATGCGGCTCCTAAAAGAAGAGACACCGGCAAGCGCTGGGTTGCCGCAAGGTCGCGGTACTGCTGCGCCCGACTTTTCCCCTTTAGCCCGCCAGGTCCGCACCTGGCTCGACAGCGGTTTCTATCCCGGTGCGGGCCTGATTGTCGCTCAAAACGATCAGATCCTTTACCGGAAATTTTGGGGAAACGTCACACCTGCCACGGAAGTTCACGTAGCGTCCGCGGGGAAGTGGCTGGCCGCTGCCACGATCGCCGCCGTGGTGGATGAGGGGAAGCTCTCCTGGAACGACAAGGTGGTAAAGTGGCTCCCGGAATTTACAGACGGCAAGGGCCAGGCGACGCTCCGTCAATTGTTGTCACATACCGCAGGTTATCCGGATTATCAGCCGGCAGGCCGCCACCGGGACGACTACCAGACCCTCGCCGAGGCGGTGGCGCATATAAAGGACCTCCCGGAGGACACCCTCCCCGGTACGGTTTTTCACTATGGCGGCCTGGCGATGCAGGTCGCGGGCCGCATGGCCGAACTGGCGACGGGAAAGGACTGGGAGACGTTGTTCCAGGAGAAGATCGCAAGGCCTTTGGGCATGACAGGGACCCATTTCACACCGGTGGATACCACGGGCGGGCACAACCCCATGATCGGGGGCGGCGCCCGGGGCACACTGGATGACTATGCGCATTTCCTGGACATGATTGCCCACGATGGCGTATACCACGGGGCGAGGATATTATCCGTCGCAGCACTCCAGGCGATGGAGGCGGACCAGGTGGGCGGTGCCGCCGTGCGACCAGGGGAGTTTGTGCGGAATCGACACGACATCTATGGACTGGGAGAGTGGCGCGAAGAAATAGACGCCAGCGGTCACGCAACACACCTGAGCAGCCCCAGTTGGGCGGGCGCCTATCCCTGGGTGGACAAGACTTACCATGCGTACGGATTTTTCCTGGCAAGGGTCGATGTGGACCAGGCCAACAAGCGCGGTTTTTCCGCTTTTTATTCAAGCCGTGTGCTCGCCGGGCTCGTTCGTTCGGTGTTGGGTGAATAGACGATATGAAGCGAAGGGAATTCATAAAAAGTACTTGTATGGCCTCGGCCGGCGTGTGGTTGCTCCCCGCTTCGGCCGGGGAAGACGGCCTCCTGCAAGGCTTTCGAAACCCACCCTCTTCCGCACGCCCCCTTACCTATTGGACGTGGATGAATGGCCATATTACCCGGGAGGGCATTACCATGGATCTCGAAGCCATGCGACGCATGGGCATAGGTGGCGCTATCGGTTTTGACGTGGCACTGGGTATACCCCGGGGCCCGGTCGATTATGCGTCGGAGACATGGATGGAACTCGTCCGGCACGCGGTTATGGAAGCCGATCGCCTGGGGTTGGAGTTTTTTCTCCAGAATGCCCCCGGCTATTCGGGGTCCGGTGGGCCTTGGATTACGCCGGAGATGAGTATGCAGCAGCTTGTTTGGACCGAAGCCCGTGCCCAGGGAGGTCAGATCGACCTGGATATTCCCCAACCCTATGCCAGGCAGGGGTATTACAGGGATGCCTTTGTACTTGCTTATCCGGCTTTACCGGTGGAGGGCGTGCTTATGAAGGACCGGGTAGCTGCAATTACGCTTAACGGACAGGAAATCGATGCCCAACTCCTCCTGGACGGCAACCCGGAAACCAAGCTAAGGCTGGACCGAAACAGCCAACTATGCTTTCGCCTTGACGGCCCATTCGAAGCGCGGGCGATCACGATCTACCGTCAACCGGAGACGCCCCTGGATGCCTTCGACGGCCCCCGGGATTATCCTCCCGTTTTCGACCTTGAATGTTCCGACGACGGGACTCGGTTTGCGCCCGTTTGTCGAATCCATATGCCTGCGCTCAGGGCCATGAATACACCCGGCGCCCAAAGCTTCGCCCCGGTACGTGCTTCCTGGTACAGGCTTATTCCCCAAAGCCCGACGTGGATATCGGGGATGGAGCTGCATTCCGGTCCCCGGCTGGCCGGCTGGCCCGGTAAGACCAACTATACGGGGGGCAATGCCGGGGGCGAAACGCCTTCCTTCCCCCGGGAGCTTGTCATCGCGCCAGGTTCCGTTCTTGACATCACGGCCTCCATGGATATCAGCGGTCGTCTTCGCTGGACTGCCCCGGAAGCACGCGCCTGGACCATCCTCCGCATAGGACATACCACGACGGGCGAAATGCCCGCCGCCCACCCCGATTCGGCCCCGGGTCTGGAACTGG
Source organism: Dinghuibacter silviterrae (assembly GCF_004366355.1). Taxonomy (NCBI): domain Bacteria; kingdom Pseudomonadati; phylum Bacteroidota; class Chitinophagia; order Chitinophagales; family Chitinophagaceae; genus Dinghuibacter; species Dinghuibacter silviterrae. Next base: position 1,571,635 of record NZ_SODV01000002.1, read on the forward strand.
ATAAACTGCGGAAGGAGGCCCTGGATCAGCACTTTACACACTTTTTGACGCCCCTTATACAACGGCTAAAACCTTTTGCAGGAAAGGCTTTTAGGGGTATCATGTCCGACAGTTGGGAGGCGGGCAAGCAAAACTGGACCCGGGAGTTCCCCGGTGTATTTAAACAATCACGAGGGTACGACATTATTCCCTGGATGCCCGCTATGACAGGCCGCATCGTGGGGAGCATCCAGGATACGGAGCGGTTCCTTTGGGACATGCGCCGGGTCCAGGCGGATATGCTTGCGGAGAATTTTTACGGACACCTGCACCAAAAGTGTCGCGCTGGCGGCCTCCAATTGTATGCGGAACCTTATGGGGATGGAACTTTCGATAGCCTTCAGGTCGCCACCCACCTGGATGTCACCATGTCCGAGTTTTGGTCCAGGTATATCTATGGGAGCGACGACACGTCCAAACAAGCGGCCTCCGCCGCGCATGCCCTGGGGCAAAAGGTGGCGGCTGCAGAGGCCTTTACCGGCATGCCGGCCACCTCTAAATGGACGGATTATCCTTATTCCTTAAAAGCCGAGGGCGATTACTTTTTTACACTGGGCGTCAACCGTCTCGTCTTTCACACCTTTGTCCACCAGCCCTACACCACCGGCCGTCCGGGCATGACGATGGGTCCCTTCGGTTCGCACTTCGACCGCCACAACACCTGGACAGAACAGGCACATGCCTGGACGCGCTACCTGGCGCGGGCGCAGTACTTGCTTCAGCAGGGGCATTTTGTAGCCGACGCGTGTTGTTTCAAAGGAGACGAACCTCAATCCGGCGTCCCCGATACCTATGCCTTCATGCCCGCGGGTTATGTTTGTGATGTCGTGGGGCCCGATGCACTCCGGCGATTTTCCATAGAGAGGGGGAGGATCCTTCTTCCCGGCGGGATGACCTACCGGTTGTGTGTCCTTGCCGAAGGGGCGGTCATAACGCCCGCCACCCAAGCCTTGCTCGATGCGTTGGTTGGACAGGGCATGGTCCTGGTACCACAGCATTCGGTCAGGGACGCCCTGAACTTTCCACCGGACTTCTCCTATACTGCCGACCGGAAGGATGCCGTACTTCACTACGTTCACCGCCGCGTGGGTGACACCGACGTGTATATGGTGGCTAACCATCGACGTCGCCCAGAGCGTGTCAATGTCTCCTTCCGGGTTACCGGCCGGCGGCCGGAGATATGGAACGCAGAAAGTGGGGTCGTCCATGTACCTCCCTGCTATGATGTCAGAGACGGGCGTACGTATATACCGCTGGATATGGAACCCGCCGGCGCGCTTTTCGTCATCTTTGGCAAGACGCCGGCCACGCCTGCCCGGACAACGATTCACAAGGACGGTCGCGTGCTCCTGGATACACGGCCTTTTCCTACGGGTATCCCGGGGCCTTACCCCGATGTCGTCAATGATTTCAGCATCACCCTTTGGGCAAAACCCGACACGTTTGCGCACCCGGGCAAGAGCTTTTTGTTTCACTCCTGCGAAGGAACGTCCATATACGGCCCCGGCCACGCCAGCGTCGGGATGTCCGCGGGTCAGAACATCGTGAGGGTATACGAACGGGCCACCGGCGCCCCCAGGGAAGTACTGTCTGCCAATGGTCCCTTGCAGGGGTGGACGCACCTGGCGCTGGTATACCAGGCCGGAAAACCGACCTTATATCTTGACGGCCGTCTTTCCGCCCAGGGCGAGGGCTCTGGTCTTCTGGTCCATCCGGGTCTTGATACACTCCCTGCCGAAGATCAGTTCTCCAGCTTCTTTGAAGGGAATAATACGCCTCCCATTCTTATGCATGAGGCCTTATCTCCCCAAGCGGTTGCCGATCTATTCCACCAGGGGCTTCCGGCCCCGGAAAAGCCACCGGCGCTTACCCTCGGATTGGTTTGGGAAAACGGGCACTATGATTTCGGCGAGATCACCGGTTGTTACCAGGTGGATGTGGATGGTCCGTGGTCGCTGCATTTGCAGGAGAGCGCCGTTTTCACGCTGTCTGCGCTGACGTCTCTTCGCTTGCATCCCGACTTTGATGTCGCCCACTTTTCCGGTACGGCATCATACAGGAAAACGGTGCAACTGCCGGGACCTGGACGGGACAGGCGGGTTTTTATCGACCTTGGCCGGGTGGAAGTCATCGCCGAAGTATACGTCAACGGCCGTTCCACCGGCATCGCCTGGAAGGAACCCTACCGCGTCGACATCACTGCCGCACTTCGCCCCGGTGCGAATGACCTTGACATCCGGGTGACGACCCTTTGGCCAAACCGCCTTATAGGGGATGAATACCTGTCTGTGGAAAACGAGTATACCAAAGATCACTCCATCGAAAGACTTCCCGCCTGGTTTGTCGGGAACCAACCAAAGCCTGGCGACCGGAAAACTTTTGCGGTTTGGAAAGATTTCGATAAAGACGCTCCCTTGTTAGAGGCCGGTCTTCTCGGACCGGTCAGGGTATATGGGGCGGTGGAAAAAACGTTTGTGTAATGGAAAGAAGATCATTTTTGAAAACAACATTGTTCGCGTCGGCCGGTGCATACCTGACGGGCCCTATGCCCGGAACGCCGCCCCTATCCCTGGATGCCCGCGCCCCCGGCGTCCCTCTTCACCATTTCTGGAGCAACTGTACCGGTGCCGGTCGTGCCAACGAAGGCCTCCGGGCCAGTTGGCTCGAACACCTCAGGCTTGTGCACGACCGGTGTGGGTTTCGCTATTGTCGATTCCATGGCCTGTTTCATGACGACATGTTCGTGTACAGGGAGGTAAACGGACAACCCGCCTACAACTGGCAATATATAGACGATCTTTTCGACCGGTTGTTGGACATCGGCGTGCGCCCCTTCGTCGCGCTGAACTTTATGCCTGCCGCCCTGGCCTCCACTTCCAATACGACTTTCTGGTGGAAAGCCCACACGAGCCCGCCAAAGGATTATACCCTATGGGGTGGTTTGGTCGGTGCTTTCACCGCCCATTGTGTGGACCGGTACGGTCTTGATGAGGTTCGAACCTGGTACTTCGAGGTCTGGAACGAGCCCGATCTCCACGGGTTCTGGGACGGGACCCGGTCCCAATACTTCGAATTGTATAAGGTGTCGGTACAGGCGATCAAAGCCGTCGACCCCCACCTTCGTGTCGGCGGTCCCGCCACCAGCAATTTTGTTCCCGATGGCCGCTTCGATGGCGAACGCGAAGATCCAAGCAAGGACCTGACCCTGACGACGCCCGATATTAATGCCCTTTCCTGGCATGGTGTCTGGATCAGGGACTTCCTGGCTTACTGCGGGCAGGAGGGCCTCCCCGTCGACTTTGTGTCCACACATCCCTATCCCACAGACTGGGCCCTCGACCCCGAAACCAAAAAGAGCGCCGGAAGGGTACGGGCGGCGGGCGCTACGCGTCAGGACCTGGAATGGCTTAAGGAGACAATCGCCCAAAGTCCATATCCTCACGCGTCCATTCATCTTACAGAATGGAGCTCCAGTCCCTCTTCCCGCGACCCGACCCATGATTCCCTCCAGGCAGCCGCATTTATCCTTCGCGCAAACCTGGACTGCATAGGGCTCGCCGATTCTTTGTCTTATTGGACGTTCACCGACGTCTTCGAAGAAGCAGGTGCGGGAAACAGCATATTTCATGGCGGCTTCGGCCTCATCAATTACCAGGGTATCGTCAAACCCTCCTTTCATGCCTATCGGATGTTGCACAACCTGGGGGATGAGCTGCTCCACCGGGAAGAAGGGCTTGTCCTTACCCGGCGCGGGCACCGCGTCGTTGCCCTCTTGTACCATTATCCACAGGAGGTAAAAGATGTGGTGAGCGGAAGTGTGGAAGGTGAACTTCACATGGGTACCCCGCGCCCTTTTGCCATGCGCATTGCCGGTGTACCCCCCGGTGCTGCCTTCGACGTCGAAACGCTGGATGCGGATCATGGTTTTGCCTGGCCGGCCTGGCGTGCCATGGGAAGCCCGGAACCCCCGAACAGGGAACAAACGAAGCAGTTGAAGCGTGCGGCCTTTGCTACAAAGGTCGAGCAAGTCCGGGCAGATGGAAGCGGATATTTGAACTGGTCAAAAACCCTGACGCCATGGAATTGCGTACTAATAAAGCAGAAATGAGCGGCACACGGACGGCTATTCTCCTGGGCTTTGCCGTCGTGCTGACGGTCGCCGCAAGGGGACAGAACGCGGTTCACCCCCGGTTCGCCCCTGACCCGCGCCTGTCCGTCTATCAATACGCCGTCACCGAAGCCGGTTGCACAGCCTACCTGTGGATTCCTGAGCGTTGCCGCTTTGTGCGGGGGATCATCATCGCGCTTTCCAACCTGACAGAGCGGGATTGGCTGGAAGATTCGCTGATCCGGAAAACGGCAGCCGATGAGGGTTTGGGGATCGCGTGGGTGAGCCTGGGTAAGAACGCAACCATCACCGCGGACATGGACAAGGCTTCGGGCCGGGCATTGGAGCAGTTGCTCGACGACCTGGCGGACGCCTCGGGGTACACCGAGATCGCTACGGCCCCATTGCTGCCCATGGGGCATTCAGCCCACGGGCACTTTGCATGGACGGTAGCGAAGTGGAACCCCGGCCGGACGATCGCCACGATCCCTTTCAAGACGATTCCCTGGCCGGACAGCCTTGGGTTCAAGGATGTGCCCGTATGCTATATCGTCGGCCAGACCACGGAGTGGCCGCAGTACCGGGTACCGGACCCGGCTACGCAACCGGGCGACCGGGACTTTTACTGGCCCGTAGTGACGCGGGGAGCGGTGGCCTTGCGCAGCGCGGACGAACATAACCTCGTGGGGGTGGTCACCGACGCCGGAGGCGGGCACTTCGACTGGAATGACCGCCTGGCACGGTTCGTGGCGTTGTACATCCGGAAGGCGTGCGCGTACCGTCTGCCACCGGCGCCAGCCGGAAACGACGGCGCAGGCGCCTCTGCGGCCGCTGCCCGCCGGGCCTCCGCGCCCGCCCTCCTCCGCGCCATCGCCCCCGGCCAGGGCTGGCTTACCGACACCGGCGGTATGTCCCCCGACCGCTATCCACCCGCTCCCTACAAAAAATATCAGGGCGACCCGCGGAAGGCCTTCTGGTTCTTCGATGAAGAAACCGCACGAGCCGCCGCCGCCTTCGAAGGCGACAGAAAACAGCGGGCACGCCAGATGCCTACCTTCGTACAGGATGGAGACACCATAGACCCTGCGAAAACCGGGTATGCGCCCCTAAAATTCGAGCCCGGGGAAGACGGTTTGACGTTTACCGTGCGAGGCGCTTTCCTGGACAAAATGCCGAGGGAACTGCTCGGCAGCGGTACGACATTGGGTCACGCAGACGGCCCTATACGTTTTGAGGTGATCACCGGCCCTGCGGAGCAAACGGGGCCGAATACCTTTCGCGTGCGGTTTAACCGCGACGGGATAGGGGGCGATATATGGTTGCTGGCCTGGCAACCAGGGGATGAACAGTACAGATGGGCGGTGCAGCCGGGAAAGATCCACCTGCCGGATGGACCAAACGAGAGCGGGCGGATCACTTTCCCCAAAATTAAAGGGCAAAAGCTGGAGGCGACATCGGACAACGGACGACCCGTATACTATTATGTCGACTTTGGCCCCGCCTACATCAAAGGCGACAGCCTGATCCTTACAAAAATCCCGCCCCGAAGCAGGTACCCTGTAGCGGTCACGGTGACAGCGTATCAATGGGGGCGTACCCAAACGCCGCTTTACCAAACCGCGGAGCCGGTGACCCAAACGATTTACATAGAAAAAACACATCAATAATGAGACGGTTGCTTTTTGTGGTGTTCTTGTTTGCAGCGGGGGGCCTGGCGGCAAAGCCCGGCCATACCAGCCTTTACTATACAAAAGAATGTGTCGATCACTTGCGGGCGAGGATCAAAAACGACACCACCGCCTGGCGTGCCGTGCTAAAAAAAGCGGACGGGGAGAACTCGTTACAGGCGGTCGAAGAACTGGGGCTGGTCTACCGGGTGACGGGAGAAGAAAAATACGCGCGTAAGCTCAAACAATGCTTACAAACCTTGTGCGCCCAACCGGTTTGGGAAAGCGCGGCGCTGTTAAGCCGGGAGCCGGCCTGGAACGCAGGGCTTGACCTGGCGGACCGGACCTACAAGGCTTCCGTCGCGTACGACTGTATCTACGACTACCTGGACGAAAAGGAGCGGAAGGCATTTGCAGACAGCATCACGAGAAAGGGGATCCTGCCCGCGCTGGGTGACTGGATTGAAGGGGATACCCGGATCCATTCGCTGAACTCGATGGGGCATAACTGGTGGAGCTCCTGTGTATTTATGGCAGGGGTAGGGGCGCTGGCGGTACGGGAGGAGGAGCCCGAAGCCCAAAAATGGATCGAAAAAATTGCCGGGGCCTCATTGCAGTGGTTCGATTTTGAAGGCGATGTCCTCAACAACAAACCCCGCACGTTTGACCGGGATGGAGGGTTTTATGAAAGTGTGGGGTATGCGTCTTTTGCGATGAAGGAGTATCTGTTGTTCCGGCTGGCGTATACGAATGTGATACACAAAGCCCCCTACGATGTTCCCTTGCTGCAAAAGTTAGGCGACTTCTTTGCCCAGGCGAGCTACCCAAACGACGGTCCTTTGTTGCGGGTGGATTTCGGAGATAGCCACGCGGACAACCGGGACTGGTATCCGGTCCTGCTGTTGCTGGCCAATGGGTATGACAGCCCGGCCAATCGCTGGTTATTGCATCAGTTGGGGAAATCCGAACACTACGAGCAAACCGCTATGGGGCTGGCTTATGACGAAGAAAGGCCAGCCCCGGTAACGCCGGGTCTAAAAAATGCCATGCTCTATAAAGACATGGGCTGGGCCATGCTCCGCTCCTCCTGGGACAACAACGCCACGCTGCTGGCCGTCAAATCAGGGGAAACCTGGAACCATGCGCATGCCGATGCGAATTCGTTTATCCTTTTTTACCAGGGACAATACTTACTCACGGACGGGGGTACCGTCTTTTACAACAACCCGTTGTATTCGGACTATTATTTTCAAAGCCGGGCCCACAACGTCGTCCTTTTTAACGGACAGGCGCAAAGCACGGATGACGAATATTATGGGGTAAAAACACCCGGACACCTGTACAACCTCATCGACGCGGGGGACCTCAAATACGTGTACGGGGACGCCACCGGTCCCACGGCGCGGTACTTCGAGCGGAACTACCGGCACTTTCTTTGGATCGGGAACGTCATCCTGGTCATCGACGACCTGAAGACCTACGAGCCGGGCACTTTTGAATGGCTGTTGCACCACGGGGATGCCACCGCAAAACAGGTGGGGCAGGACATTGTTGTTTCCAAGGGGAATGCCCACGTCCTGGTCCGGCCGCTTTTCCCGGAGACGTTGGTCAACGGCGGTTTCCCGCATGATTTTCCGGAAAAGCTGGTGTTGAGCGAACAGGAGGGTTACAAGGATCATGACGCCAATACAAAAGAATCTTACCTGTCGATAAAGGCCCCTGAACAAACGCGCCAGACCAAGTTCATTACGGCCATTATCCTCCCCGATTCGGCAAACAAACTCCCAAGCATCGAAAAGAGGGAAGGCAAGGACATGATCGGCGTGACCATCATACAAGGCGACAAAGAATCCGTCGTCTACCTGAACCTCCTGGCGGACGGCCGGATGATGGGCCGTAACAGCAACAATTCGTTTGACGGATGGGAAACCGATGCCTACCTGACGGTTATCACATCCGAAAAGGGCAAGGCGGAAAGATATTTTGTCGCCTATGGCAGCTATTTGAGAAAAAATAAACAAGTCATATTGGATTCCCTCTCGAAGGTGTTTATCGTATTGCCATGAAAAGAATAATGATCCTTTGCGCCCTCGCCTGTTCGGGGGCAACCGCACAGACGATAAAAAAAGTCGCCCCCGGTGTATGGAGTATCACTTATGGAACCCCGGAAACGTTTACGCCGTCGATGTTCAAAAAGGCACCGGTGGAATCAAACCAGAGCGCCCCGGAGCAACCACCGGTAGACATACAAGACATCCGGTTTAAAACGACGTCGAGGGGCTGCGTCCTCGAACTCCCCATGGACGACGCGGAGAAAATATACGGTTTCGGTCTCCAGGTGAACACCTTCCAGCAAAGGGGGCTGCGCCGCGAGATGCACGCCAGCAGCAACATCGTCGGTAACGTGGGGTTTTCCCATGCACCCGTTCCTTTTTATGTGTCGACCAATGGGTACGGCGTCTTGATCAATTCCAGCCGGTATGTGACGTTTTATTGCGGTACCATGCAAAAGGCGGTGGACCTGAAGGACAATACGGCCCGGGAACTGGGTTTTACCACAAAGGACCTCTACTCGCCGCACAACCGGTATTCCGACCGGATGATCGTCGAGGTACCTTCCGAAAAGGGGGTCGAGGTCCTGCTTTTTGCAGGTCCGGGTATGGACGGGGCCGTCCGCAGGTATAACCTGTACGCGGGGGGCGGTTGTCTGCCGCCGCTGTGGGGCCTTGGGATGAAATACCGGGGGAAGGGCGACTTTACAGACGAGCGCGCGGTGAACCTGGCGGGGTATTTCCGGGAGAACAACATTCCGTGTACGACGTATGGTCTGGAGCCGGGCTGGCAGAGCAGGGCGTACTCTTGCTCGTTTGTATGGAACCAGCAGCGATTTCCCGAGCCGGCAAAGTTCATCAATAAAATGGACAGCCTGCACTACCACCTCAACCTTTGGGAACATGCCTATACGAACCCGGTGTCTCCTTTGTTCAAACCCTTAAAGGGCAAGGCAGGTGACTATATGGTTTGGGGCGGCCTGGTACCCGATTTTGCCGACCCCAAAGCCAGGGCCATTTTCGGCGCCTACCACGACACCGCCTTTGTGCAAAAGGGGATTGCCGCCTTTAAACTCGATGAATGCGACGCCGCGGACTACAAGGACGCCGCCGCGCAATGGAGCTTCCCCGAGTTGTCGCTTTTCCCCTCCGGGATAGACGGGGAAAAGATGCACGAACTTTTTGGCCTGCTTTATCAAAAGGCCATCCTGCGCATTTTCCAAAACCAACGGACCTGGCTGGATGTACGCTCCTCCGGCGCCTTTGCCTCCCCTTATCCATCGGTACTTTACAGCGATATGTATAACAATGCCGACTACGTACGGATGATCCTGAATGCGGGCTTTTCGGGTTTGCTGTGGTCACCGGAAATCCGGGACACCCGGTCCGAGGCGGACCTGATCCGCCGGACACAAACCGGTGTTTTATCAGCCCAGCTTTGTTTCAATTCCTGGTACCTGAGCAACCCGCCCTGGTTCCAGATCGACCGCGCGAAAAACGACAATGGAGAATTCCTTCCCGACAGAAAGGAGCTGGAAAACAGGATCCGGTCTTTGTCCGAGCTGCGGATGCGGTTGGTGCCCTATCTCTATACGGCTTTTTCAGCCTATCACTTTGACGGGGAGCCGCCGTTTCGGGCACTGGTCATGGATTACCCGTCCGACGATACGGCCAGGACGGTAGACGATGAATACCTGATCGGTCCTTCTTTGCTGGCGGCGCCCTTTCTGGATGGCAGCAGCCACCGGAACGTCTATTTTCCCGCGGGCAACTGGTATGACTTCAACACCAACCGGAAATACGCGGGCGGGCGGTCTTACGAGCTCGATATGACCCTCGACCAGGTTCCCCTGTTTGTCCGGGAGGGGAGCATCCTGCCCCTGGCGGACCCCGTTCCCTTTATCGATGCGCAAACCGGATTCAAGATCACCTGCCGCGTCTATGGAGGACAACCGGCGGCCGGTAGCCTTTACGAGGACGATGGCGAGACGTACGGGTACGAAAAAGGTAAGTACAACCACGTCGTCCTGAAATGGGATGGGAACGCCGGACACGTCACCAGGAGCGGAAATTTTCAAGGAAGCCTGTATGAGGTGAAAAATTGGGAAAAAATCCAATAGGGGTAAACGAAGGCTGGGTTGTCGTACTTCAAAAAACATGACCCGCCTGCTAGCACTCCTATTATTCATCACGGGACCCGTGTCCGCCCAAACGCTTACCCAGCGCGTCCGGGGAACCGTTACCGACCCGGTCCTTCAAAAGCCCATCCCTTCCGCTACTGTTACCCTGGTAGGGGAAAATCGTTCGGTCCTGACCGACACCAACGGTTACTTTAGCTTCTCCGGTGTGCCCCTGGGACAGCACCAGCTCCGCGTGACGCACGTTGGTTTTCGCGAAGCGAGCGACGACAATCTTGTCGTGGAAGCAGGGCGGGAAACCGTACTGACGATCACATTAGACATCCTGCCTCGCGAAGAACAGGAAGTCGTCATCAAAGCCGACCCCCGGAAGAACAAACCGCTCAATGAAATGAGCCTGGTGAGCGCCCGGACCTTTTCGGTGGAAGAGACCCAGAAATACGCCGCCTCCGTGGAAGACCCGTTGCGCATGGCCCTAAGCTTTGCCGGTGTCATGGCCCCCATGGACGGCAACAACGACATCGTCATCCGCGGCAATTCACCCGTCGGTCTTTTGTGGCGCATGGAAGGCGTCGACATCCCCAATCCGAATCACTTTGCCAATACGGCCAGCAGCGGGGGCGGCATCTCCATCCTCAGCGCCCAGCTCCTGGCCAACTCCGACTTTCTCACCAGCGCTTTTCCCGCGGAATACGGCGACGCCCTGAGCGGTGTTTTCGACCTCCACCTCCGGAAAGGCAACGATGAGAAACATGAATTTTCACTGCAAGCGGGGTTCCTGGGCGTGGAAGCCTCGGCCGAAGGACCGATGGCCAAGGGATCTTATCTCGTCAATTACCGTTACTCCACCTTGTCCCTCTTAGGGGCGATGGGGGTGGACCTGCCCAACGGTACGATCAACTATTCGGACTTGTCCTATAATTTATTTTTTCCTACAAAAAAAGCCGGCGACTTCTCCTTATTTGGTTTTGGCGGACTCAGCACCCAGCGCACCACCCCAAAGCTAGACTCGACCCAATGGAAAAACCAGCCCGATCGTTATGCGGAGCGGTTTGACGGACCTACCGGTATGACCGGGCTTACACACACACTGCATTTTGGCGCCCGCACCAGCCTCCATTCCGTGCTGGCGTATTCCTATACCGAATCAAAGCTCACGGAAGATTATGTGGAGGACGACTATGCCTACGAGCGTGTGTACAGCGCCAATGACCAGACTCCTAAATGGACCCTTACGTCGACGCTCAACCACCGTTTCGGGAACGGCAACATCCTCCGGGCAGGGTATAGCGCAGACCTTATTGGGTTCAACTATAACCAGCAGGCACGTAAAGACCCCGGTGCACCCCTCCTCGTGCAGGTCGACGCCAGCGGTCACGTGCAAACCGTACAGGCCTTTGCACAATGGCAGGGCCGGCCTGCGCCGCACCTGCTCGTCAACGCAGGGCTGCACTACCTGGAATTGTTGTACAATCATACCTGGGCGGTGGAACCCCGTGCGTCGCTGCAATGGGACGTCTCCCCACGAACCAGCCTTTCACTAGGCTACGGCCTGCACAGCCAGATACAGCCTTTGGGCGTCTACTTCGGCCAGGACACCACTGCTACGGGCGCCTATTACCGGCCCAACAGCAACCTCGGCCTTACCCGCGCCCACCACTTCGTGCTATCCTACAACCAGCGCCTGGCCCATGACCTCCATTTTAAAGCGGAGCTATACTTCCAACGCCTTTTCAATGTCCCCGTCAACGCCGCCGATACCAACACTTTTTCCACCCTTAATATCGAAAGCAGCGATTACGTGTCGGACCCATTGGTCAACAAGGGCTCCGGCCAGAACTATGGACTCGAACTCACCCTGGAAAAATACCTCAGCCACCACGTATACTACATGGTCAACGGCTCGTTGTACCAATCCCAATACCGGGCCCTCGACGGCGTGTTGCGCAACACCCGTTTTAACGGGCACTATATTGTCAACTTCACCGGCGGCAAGGACTGGGTACAGGGCACCCATACGTGGGGCGCCAACCTCCGCACGCTTTGGGCGGGGGGCTATTGGAACACCCCCGTGGATACCCTCCAGTCCTCGCTCCAGGGCACCACGATCTACAAACAACAGCTTGCTTATACCCAGCAAAACCCCGCCTACTTCCGGACCGACCTGCGGGTCAGTTATACCAAAAACCAAAAACACCACACCACGACCCTGTCCCTCGACCTGCAAAACGTGACCAACCAGAAGAATGTCTATGACGTGGAATACGACCAGGTGCGGAAAAAGGTCGTCACCGTGTACCAGACGGGGTTGATACCGGTGTTGAATTATAAAATCGAATTTTAAGCCCAGGTAGCGGTAAAGGGGTCATAGCTACACTTCGACGGCTTGCCCTCTGGTGAAGTATACACCCGGCAATCGGTACAGATATACCGGAACTCGCATTGCCGGCAAACGTCGACCTGGTCCTTGGTAACGGTCCACAAATCCTGGAATCCTTCCAAGTCCAGGACGTCTAGAAAGCGGGTCTCCGAAATATGTCCGTAGGACTTTTCCATACTGGGACAGTTCTTCACCTGGCCGTGGACGTCGATGGAGATCTTTTTGTGCAGGCAGGAATTGAACCGGTGGGATTCCAGGAAGTTTTCCAGGGTGACGTTGAAAAAGGCCGGATTGATGACCCCGCAATGCGAGGAGGACCGGATTTCCCGGGCCACGCGGGTTACCGTCAGACCCGCCCGGTTATAATCCGTGGGGGGTGTTTCGGGACCGGAGTGCAGGGTGATCGCGTTGACGCGGGGAAAAGGACGGCAAAGGGCCAGCAGCGCCTGGTCTTCCAGCAGGGGGCTGTGCTTTAGCAATAGTTCGATATGCTCTATGGGCGTACGGTCGAAAAGGGTCAGGACGGACCCCAGAAAGGCCGGGGATGCTTCGTTGAAAATCCGTACCTGTACGGCCTTGCAGCCCACGGATACCAGTTCCTTGATGGCCTTGGACAGGTCGTACGGATCTTGGGGGTCGATGTCGAGGATGGCGTTCGTGATGAGCTCAGGTCTTTCCCAATGGGGGTTCAGCGCGGGGAAACGGCCGGCTTCCTCCGGGGTACACTCCTGAGCATATCCCCTGGCGATGACCTCCGCAAAATAACTTTCTATCGCCGCGTCGTGTTGACCTCCGTAGGCCGCCTTGACGTCGCCGACGGTCCGGTGCCGGTGTACGGTCAGGATCTCGTAGAGGACATTGGGGATAAACATATAGGTTTGGTAAAAGAGATCGCATATAATGCTGCGCCTTGCTCCCTTTACCGGGATACAGTTTTCGTACAAGGCGATGACGGAGGTTTCAGTCACGCTAAAAACATTTGGAGATGCGTTTATAAAAAGGCGGGCAGAAGACCTGCTCGTCGTCCGGTGAGGGCCGGGCTAAAACCCGTTTCCCCGTATTGAACTCGTCTTCTACCCGGACGTCCCTGACGGTAAAGTGCCGGTAATACGCGGGAAGCCGTTCGAAAAAAGGGTTCTTTCCATCGAGCAGGTCGTGGAACCCGGGTGGAGGTGTGTCATTGGTCATGCGCGATCAGGTATTCAGCGATTTTTTTATCCAATTGATAATTGCAAGGATAGGAGGTCATGCCAAACTGACCCACAGGATTCACCTCCAGGAAATACAGCCGGCCTTCGGTGGACAGCATCAAATCCAGGGAGCCCGTGGAAAGCCCAAGGCGGTCCATCAACCGCCGTATGGAGGCTTCGACCGGTTGGGGCAGGCGGTAGGGCGCCATCCGGACCGGCCGGTTCATGTCGAGGTCCCTGAAATCCATTTTCGATCCTTCCCCTGAAAAAATGGCCATCGAAAAACATTCGCCATCCAGGTAGAACGTCCGGATCTCCAGCTTCCGTTCGATCAATTGTTGAAAAAGCGTCGGGTAAAAAAAAGCGGGCAGCTTCAGCAGGTCTTCTTCGGCGATCTCCCGGGTGTAACAAAGGAACTCGAAGTCATCGCTGTTGTAAAAAGTGATCTCCGACAGGGGTTTGGATACGATCCTTCGGTTTTCCAGGAGAAAAGATTGCGCCCGTTCCCTATGGTTCGTTACGAGGGTATTGGGTATGAGCAACCCTTCCTCCACAGCCATCGTCAGTACTTCGTGTTTGCGGACAGCTCCGGTGGCTTTCGGCGGGTCCAGCCATTGCTTGTGCCGCAGCAGGTGTAAAAAGAACTGCCCGGCGGTTTGGATTTCGACGGAAATATGGCGCACAAGGTTCGAGGCCCATTCCTTGTTCTCGGTAAGTTCGTGAAGACCTCGGAGATAATCCCGGCTTGTCCATCTCCGGTACCATACGATATGAATATCGGAAAGGCGAAAGCTGTAACCGCTCACGGTTAGGCCTACATCCTCCGTTCCATTCCGGTAGCCATAATCGAAGGGAGTATCCGCGTTGTAGAGAAGGGTGTCGTTTAATCTTATGTAATGCCCGCCCAGCCTGGTTATCCATTCGGAGACCCGGTTGGTGGAGTGGTCTGTGGGGCTTGATAAGATTAGTATCATACGGGATGCTGATCGATTTGAAAGTTAAAAAAAATTCTTTAAGTTCGGAATGCCGATGCCGTTCAATGTCGAACGGAGGGTTGCAACTAATCTTATGAACACATTCGAAAATTTGTCGGACGACATTTTCAAGCCCATCCCGAAAGAGGAATTGCAAATCACCAAAGGTGGTCTCACCGAAACAGGAAACCCCACGGTCACTGCCAAGAACAGTGAGCCTGGTTTCCGGGATTTCTCCGGGAATGATTAATCCGTTCTTGCAGGAAGCGGGTAGGCCAGGATTTTCTGGCTTACTCGCTCTTTTATTAGTTGATGGCCTATGTTGGGTAAAGCGATTTCTATAGAACATCCTTCTTTCTCCAGGGACTGGTGGAGTGCCTTCCTGGCGGAAACCGCGGACAGGACACAGTCCCTTGTCGTCCGGAATGCTCTTTCGGAAGCGGACGTGCGGCAGTTACGGGAGGAAGCGGGTTGCATCGTCCGGAACTCGGCCCTTGCCGATACTTTCAGGACCTACATCAATGGGAAACAGGCGGACAACCGCCTGGTCGCGTCGGCACCCCCGGCAGAAGGGGAGGATATGGACGTATGGAGAACCAGGGTTTTTGGCGCCGACAAATTCTCCCTGATCATCAACCAGTGCGAACAGTTGTCCGGTGTCGTGGCTTCATTTCTGGAGAAAGCCGTCGTCCGGCTCCAGGAGATAACGGGCTTGCCCTTGCTGGGTTACAACAGCACCGTCTTTATGGGGAACTACGGGTTTACGCCCCTGGGGATCCATCACGACGGAACCGGCAATAACGTCTTGCATTTTCACATCGGTCCCGGGGACAAGGTGATGTACAACTGGGACGAGGACCAATACACGGCGGACATGGCATCCCGCGCTTTTGATGAGCAGCTCGCGGCCGCGGACGAATATCGTTTTAGCGCCGGAGATTTGTACTATATGCCGTGGAACAAATACCATATCGGGAATACGGAGGCTTTTTCCATCGGTATCACCTTGTGGTTTAATAATCCGACCCGGGCGTCCTATCTTAGGAAATTAAGCGACGACTTCCTGGTCCGGCTCGTCGGTGACGGGGAGGCTGTGATACACGCGGGCCAGGAGAATGGAGACCGGACGAAGCTTTTCGAACTAGCCTCCGTCTTACGGGACAACGCCCAGGACCGGAGTTTCAGGAGCCTTTTATACGACGAACACCAACGGACCATGCGCCGGCTAGCCAGCGGCGGGTATTGGTTTTCGAAAAGCCGGCCGGAAGACGACCGGGTGCTGACCAAAGAAGACCTGGACCGGGAAATCTATGTGGCCGAACCCTACCGGCTTCTTTATTTCCGCCGTGGCCGCGACCTTTACCTCTATGGACGGGGGCACGAACAGGTCCTCGACTACAGCGACGGCCTGACAGCCGCGATCGATAAGATCAATAACGAAACCACCGTATACCGGATGGGCGATTTTATACAGGACCTGTCGGCGCCCCTTTCCCAGCGACAGGCCTTCGTACTGCTCAGCGATTGGTATAGGAAAAAAATTATAGCGTTGCGATAGATGCGATTCCGATTTTACAAACAGCTCGACGCGATGGACTGCGGCCCCACCTGCCTCCGGATGATCGCGCGCCATCATGGGAAAGTCTTTTCCCTTCAGGAGATACGGTCACAATGTACGGTCACCCGGGAGGGCATTTCTTTTTTCTCTTTGGAAGAGGCCGCGGGCAAACTGGGTTTCCGGACGAGGTGCTCCAGGGTGACCCCGGAGACCCTTTTGGAAAAAGCGCCCCTTCCCTGTATTATTCACTGGACACAAAACCACTTTGTCGTGTTTGTCTCCAAACGCGAGCGTCATGGGCAAGTGACGGGCGTGCAGGTGGCAGACCCGGCCTTTGGTCTTCTCCGGTATACGGTCGGCGAATTTCTGGAGAAATGGGAGAGACGCAATAACCAGGGCGTCGTCATGCTCCTGGAACCGATGCCCGGTGAGGCGCAGCCGGCCTCCCGGCCCAAAAGGCGAGGGCTTGCCCTGGAACTGCTTCGCAAACACTGGCGGCCGTTCCGCGGGCTGACCGTTCAGTTGTTGCTGGGTTTGTTGATCGGGAGCCTGATCCAGTTGATTTTCCCCTTCCTGACCCAGTCCATCGTCGACATCGGGATTGCCCGGAAAAACCTGGATTTTATATACCTGGTATTGCTGGGACAGATGATGTTGTTTGCCGGCCGTATATCCCTTGAATTTATCCGCAGTTGGATCCTGCTGCACATCAGCACCCGCATCAATTTTTCCATCCTGTCGGACTTCCTGGTGCGGCTGATGCGGCTGCCCTTGTCTTTTTTCGACGCCAAACGGCATGGCGACATCATGCAACGCTTCCAGGACCATACCTACATCGAGGCGTTTCTGACCAATACTACCCTGAATGTCGTCTTTTCCCTGATCAATGTGCTTGTGTTTGGCGTGGTTCTTTGTTTTTATTCCTGGTTGATTTTCCTGATTTTTTTAGGCGGAAGCATCCTCTATGGTATTTGGGTGGCCTTGTTCCTGCAATACAGGCGCGCCTTGAACTTTAAGCGCTTTGACTATATGTCGAGGGAGCAGGGCAACCTCATCGGGTTGATCAGCGGCATGCAGGATATCAAGCTGGCCAACGCCGAGGTCGACAAACGCTGGGACTGGGAGCGGTTGCGGGCCGGTCTTTTCCGTATCAACGTAAAGGTCATGGCGTCCAGCCAGTATCAACAGGTGGGCGGCCTGTTTCTGAATGAAGGCAAAAACATCCTGATCACCTTCCTGGCGGCCAAGCTGGTGCTCCAGGGGGACATTACCTTAGGCGCCATGTTGTCCGTGCAATACATCATCGGCCAGCTCAACGCCCCGGTCGAACAACTGGTCCAGTTTACGCAAACGGCGCAGGACGCCCTCATCAGCGCGGAACGCCTGAACGAGATCTACACCCTGGAACACGAGGACGTCCGGTCCGGAGAACAGACCGGCGACCTGCCCCTTGATAAAAGCATATCCATCGCCGGTCTTCAATTCCGGTATCCCGGCACCGAGGCCCAGGCCAGACCCGTGCTGAACAACATTCACCTGCACATTCCGGAAGGGCGGGTGACCGCCATTGTTGGCGTCAGCGGCAGCGGAAAAACCACGTTGCTCAAGCTACTGCTCAAATTCTACAATCCTCACCAGGGGACGATCTGCGTCGGCCGGGAAAACCTGGCCAGTATCCGGCACGCCGCCTGGAGAAGCCAGTGCGGGGTCGTCATGCAAGACGGGTTTATCTTTTCGGATACCGTCGAGGGAAACGTCTGTATCGGCGACCGGAATCCCGATCCCGCCCGCCTGGACGAGGCGCTCCGGATCGCCAACATCAAATCGTTCGTCGACACCCTTCCCCTCGGGGTACATACCATGATCGGCGCCGATGGTACCGGTCTCAGCCAGGGGCAGAAACAACGGATCCTCATTGCCCGGGCCGTGTACAAGGACCCCCGGTTTATCTGTTTCGACGAGGCGACCAATTCCCTCGACGCCAACAACGAACGCGCCATTATGGAAAACCTGGACCGGTTTTTTGTGGGGCGGACCGTCGTCATCGTCGCACACCGGCTGAGCACCGTTCGCAACGCACACAACATCGTCGTACTGGATGGGGGGGAAATCGTCGAGTCCGGTGCCCACGATGTCCTGGTCGGAAAAAAAGGGAAGTATTATGAGCTCGTCAAAAATCAACTCGAACTCGGCACCTGAGCTCCAGCACAGCCCCGAGGCGCAAGAAATCATTATCCGCCGGCCGCCCCTGTTGTTGCGGCTGGGAACGCTTCTGGTGACGCTGGGGGTGGGGCTTCTTTTATGGGTAGGGTGGACCCTTCGGTACACCGATACCGCACAGGGGGTCTTTGTCGTTTCCACCTGCGCCGGCGATACCGTCACCGGTCGCTTTTTGTTCAGCGCCTCCCTCCAGCCGGGGCAGGAGGTTACCCTCGGTGGGCGTTTCAAGGGGAAAATTCTTTCTGTTGCTCCGGGTAACCGGGTGACCCTCATAGGGTCATTTCCCATTGCTGCCGGTGCGCAGGTGTCTGCCGAGGTGGTGACCGGGTACGCGCGGCTTTCGGATCATTTTTTCAGACGGTAGTTCGAAAATCAAAGAACCTTCTTCGTTTTCCCAATAGTATTCTTCGCAATACGCACGTTCTTTGTTCAAAATCCCAGTAATGAGTATCGTATCAAACGCTGTCGGAACCATCAAAAATTGGTGGTGGTTCGTCATCAAAGGCATTTTATTTCTGGCCGCCGGTGTCGCCATTTTTATGAGACCGGCGGAAGGCTATGTCGGCTTGAGCATCCTTTTTAGCATCGTCATGCTGGGCGTGGGGATCACCCAGGTCAGTTTTGCCACCGGTAACAAGGGGTGGCTGCCGGGCTGGGGTTGGACATTGGCTTCCGGTATCATTGACATCGTCATCGGGATCTACCTGTTGGCGTTCCCGGTCGTGACCATGGCCACCCTCCCTTTTTTCGTCGGCTTCTGGCTGATGTTCCGTTCCTTCTACATCATGGGGGCTTCCATCGACCTCGACAACTATAACGTCCCCGGCTGGGGCTGGCTGCTGGCAGGGGGGATCCTGCTGCTGATCCTTTCGGTCTTCGTCATTTACTATCCCGCCGCTGCCGTCGTGGGGATCATCGCCTGCTCCGGCAGCGCGTTTATCGTAGCGGGGATTTTGTCCATCGCACTGGCCTTCCGGCTCCGGGACATCAAACAGACGGTAAGGAATCTCGCATAAACCAGCACTACACATTATATGGAAAATCTTATTTGCACGACCTTCCAGGATCAGGCGAGCGCTTTGGCGGGTTTCGAAAAATTGCACGAGCTCGACCAAATCGGAGATATCGCGATCTACAATATCGCCCTCGTTCAAAAAAAAGTGGATGGCAGCCTCGTCCAACTGCATCATGAAGGGCCGGAAGGGTCCGACCTGCCCGCCAAGGGCGCCATCGCCGGTTCCCTCATCGGGTGGCTGGCCGGACCGCTTGGTGCCGCCCTTGGATTATTGACAGGTGTCGCCGCCGGCGCTGCCGGAGAAGACGACTTCGACGACGTGGCCCAGCAATTTGCGGACGACGCCAAAAAACAAATGGCGCCGGGCTCCTTTGCCATTTTGCTGGATGCCGAAGAAGACAGCGACTTCATGATCGACAGCTACATGGCCCCCTTTCATGGTGTCATCCTCCGTTCGGCGATCCGGGATGCGTATGCCGCAGACGATCGCAAGCAATGGGATGAGTTGAATGCCGAGATCGACGAAGAGGAGAAAGAGCTGTCCGCCGCAGTGGACAAAGACAAGGCGGCCGTCAAGGCACGGATAGACGCCTTGAAGGAAAAACAGGCGCGGTTAAAGGAGAAAATTGTCCAAAAGGTCAAGGCGCGAAAAAAGTCCTGATCCATAAAAGGCCGGACCGCCGCATGCGGTCCGGCCTTTTTGTACATTGCATCATGTCATTAACAAAACCCCTCAGCGATTCCGACATCCTGGACAGGTACAAAGAGGTCTTCCAGCGATTTGCAAAGGACGGTGTCATCGATATGGACAAAAGGCTGAAGTACAAATTCAGTTATTCGGTACATCGCCTGGAAGACGTTGTCCGGAAGATGAATGGAATCGTGCCGCCCAACCGTCAGTCGGTCTATTACATCACCTTTTTTAAGAAAGGAACGGCGCAGAAGAACATCGGTATGTTTCATTTCCCCATCGGGAGCAATACCCTGATGCTGATCCCGCAAAGGGTGATCCATTCCACGGTCTACCAGTCGCTGCGGTGTTCCGGGTACCTCATCAACTTCAACATCGATTTTTTCCTGAACAACGCGTTTCCCAAAAAACACGTCATCGACAAAAAGGTCTTTAAGTCCTCTTTGAGGCCCTACCTGACCGTGTCCGCCGGCCAAAGGAAGAAGCTGGAGGCAATCTTCGAGTACATTCTCCGGGAAAATGCCTCCGGCCACCTGGAGAAAAACCAGATGATCGCCCTCAAGATCCTGGAGCTGCTTATCCTATGCGACCGGTTTTTTACCGACGCAGAGGCCATCGGGAAGGAAAGCATCTACCATCCGACCATCGAAAAATTCAACGAACTGCTGGATCAGCATGCTTCCAAAGAAAGGACGGTCCGGTTCTATGCCGATGCCTTGAACGTTCACCCCGCGCACCTGAATTTTTTGGTGAAAAAGTACAACGGGATGAACGCCAAAAAAACGATCGACAACCGGGTCTTTATGGAAGCCCAGTCCCTCCTGGCAACGACCTCCTGGTCCGTCAAGGAGATCGCTCACCAATTGGGTTTTTCGGACGCCAACTACTTCTCCGCCTTCTTTCAAAAGATGGCCGGGATGTCTACAACGGCGTATAGGGCGAAGGCTCGTTAACTTTTTTTTGCTGCAATCCGATTTTTTCTATATTTGTAGGATAGTATAGTATAGGACAGATTGCTGCTGTATGAGAGAGATCTACCAACAAATCCTGGAACTGGAGGGAACGCCCGGCTTGTCTAAACACGACCAGTTGGTACAAGGGATGATCAATGCGATCAACGCCAGGATCGTGTCCAGGGGGGATCTGCTCCCTTCGGTCAATAACCTGAGCAAGGAACTGGGATTTGCCAAAGAAACCATCGCCCGGGGGTACAAGGAGTTGACCACCCGCGGAATTGTGGTCTCCAAGAACCGGCTTGGTTTTTTTGTCTCCAACGAGGATACGGAGCAACAACTGAAAATCGCCCTGTTGTTGTTTGCCTTCGATTCGTTCCAGGAGACCTTTTACAAAACCTTCCGCGACAGGCTTGGACCATACGTCCACATTGACGTCTTTTTCCACCACAACAATATTTCGGTTTTCGAGAACATCGTCTCCAACGTGCGCGGCAAATACGGCATGTACGTCATTGCCCCTATTCCGAACGAGCGCACGGCCGGGATCCTGCAAACCCTGCCGCTGGACAAATTCCTGATGATCGACCGGTTCGAACCCATGGAAGGGAACTTCTCCTACATCGTACAGGAGTTCGAGAAGGCCTCGTATAAAGCATTCGCGGAACTCGGCGAGACGATCAAAAGGTTCGATGAAATGATTTTTTACTATCGCCCGGATTCGGATACACCCGTGGAAATCTATCGCGCCTTTAAGAAGTTCATTAAGGATTTCAAAATTAAAGGGAGCATTAAAACGGAGTACCTGCCTGGTTCGCTTGAACGAGGAAAAGCTTATTTCACCATCAACAACGCGGAACTCTGGGAAATGCTCCGGGACAGCGGGGTCAAGAAATTCAAGCTGGGCAAGGACGTGGGGGTGTTATCGCACAACGACGACGTGGTGAAGGAGATCATCTGCGACGGGATCACCACGTATTCCACGGACTTCAGGCTGATGGCGGAAAAGGCGGCGGATTTCGTGCTGCATAGACACCCGGTCCGGGAAGTGGTGCCGACGATATTAATACGAAGGAAGTCGATATGATTACTTTCGCGACGATAAGCTTTCTGGGTTGGACGCTGTTTGTGGCCGCGGTTTCCTGGTTCAAGACGAGGAAACAACGCTTACGCACGACCTCCGACTTTTTTATGGGCTCCCGGAGCCTTAGCTTCTGGGTCGTCGGTGGCTCGCTGTTCTTCACGAACATGAGCGCCAACCAGTTTATCGGCGAGAACGAGTCGGTCTATATCAACAACATGACGGTCATGGCCTGGGGCATGAGCTCCATCGTGGCCATGCTCGTGGTCAGTGAATTCTTTATGCCCCTCTACCTCCGGATCGGCGCGGTCACCACCGCCGATTTCCTGGAGGAGCGGTTTGACGGAGCCACCAAAAAGATCGTCACGTTTATCTTCCTGGCCGGTTACCTGCTCAGCCTCATCCCCACCGTACTCTACGGAGGAGCGGTGGCCTTTGAAGGCATTTTTCACCTGCACGAGCACCTGGGCATCAGCCACTGGGCGGCGATCTGGGTTTTTGTCGTCGCGCTGGCCGTCATCGGGTGCTGTTATACCTTGCTCGGTGGTTTTAAGGCCATCAGCATTTCCGACAGCGTGCAGGGTTTGGGGATGATGATCGGCGGCCTTTTATTACCTTATTTTGGCTTCCGTTACCTGGGGCATGGGGACGTCTGGGCGGGGATACGCACCGTGCTCCACACCCGGACGGACCACCTCAACGCCATCGGCTCCGCGGGCGACCAGGTACCTTTTAGCACCATCTTTACAGGGATGTTCCTCGTGAACCTGTACTACTGGGGTATGGAGCAATACATCATGCAGGACGCCCTGGCGGCCAAAAACCTGGAGCAGGGTCAAAAAGGGATCGCGCTGGCCTGTGTTGGCAAGCTGCTGGCGCCCCTGATGCTCAATATCCCCGGGTTGATCGCCCTCCATGTCTATAGCCACCTCGACGATACCACTTCGGTTTTCCCCCGTCTCGTGGGCGACGTTATGCCCCCGCTTTGGGTGGGGTTTATCGCTGCCATCGTGTTTGGAGGGGCGTTGGGTACGTTCAACGCCGGTCTTAATAGTTCGGCGACGCTTTTTATCATGAACCTATACGGCCCACGCAAAACCGCCGCCCCCGCGCCCGACGGTCGCCGCCTGATCCGCGCCGGCAAACGCTTCCAGGTGGCCGTGACCTTGCTCGGCGTGGGCATCGCCCCTTTCATCATGTTTTTCAGGGGCGGCTTCTACACCTATATTCAAAAGGTCTCCAGTTTTTTCAGCATCCCCGTGTTTACCGTGCTGGTGATCGGTTTTGCGACCAAAAAGGTACCGGCCGTCGCTGCCAAAGCCGGTCTTGTCTTTTTCGTCGTCATCTATGCACTCACCCAGTCGGTCCTGCCGACGGGGTTGCACTATCTCCACGTCGTATTCATCTTGTTTATACTCACTGCAGGGTTGATGCTCTTCATCGGGCGTGTCGCGCCGCAGGCGGTTCCTTACCGCTCCAGGCCCATGCCCCTGATCGACATAAGACCATGGAAACACCGTCACTGGTATAGCCTCGGGTTGATCATCGCCGTCGTGCTGATGTTCCTCCTGTTTTCACCTTATGGATTAGCAAAATGATGTATGATGACCAGCGAAAAAAAACGAGATGGGTTTATCGGGGAGAAGCTCCTCAGCCTGCCGGCCATGGTCCGGAGGAACATGATACTGCCCGACCCGGTGCTGAGCCGGTTGTTTGTCGCAGAGATCGGCTACTTTCCAAAGGCGGCGGGCCATTACCGGCGGCGAAGGGAG
Organism: Dinghuibacter silviterrae; assembly: GCF_004366355.1. Lineage (NCBI taxonomy): Bacteria > Pseudomonadati > Bacteroidota > Chitinophagia > Chitinophagales > Chitinophagaceae > Dinghuibacter > Dinghuibacter silviterrae. The sequence goes on from NZ_SODV01000002.1 coordinate 1,595,472, forward strand.
GGGTGTGCCGACAACATCCTCATTTATTGCGTGGGCGGCAAGGGCTGGTACACGGTCAGGGACAAACGCTTTACGGTCGGCCCCAATGAATTCGTCATTCTCCCCGCCACCCGTGACTTCCTAAGCTACGGCGCGGACGAGAAAGACCCCTGGACGATCTACTGGATCCACTTCAGCGGGGGAGACGTGGAGATGTTCAACCAGCGCTTTGGCATCGGTTCGAGCCCCGAGCCCCGTCCCATCATGTTCAATGAAAAGGGGCTGCAGCTATGGGATACCATCTACCGCCACCTCGAAACCGGCTATACCAACGAAACCCTTGCGGGGGCCAATTTATGCCTGTATCACCTGATTGCGACGTTTCTTTTCCCTGCCAATACGCCAAAGGTGAAGAAAGACAACGTCATCGACGACGCCATCGGGTATATGCGCGGCAAGCTTGACAAAACCCTTACGGTCAAGGAGCTGGCCCACGCCTGCGGCCTGTCCGGTTCGCATTTTTCCCACCTGTTTCACAAAACGACCGGTATGCCTCCCCTCGAATACTTTATCCGGTTAAAGCTCGAACGAGCCTGCATCTTCCTTTTCGATTCCGACCTCAAGATTAAGGAAATCGCCTGCCAGGTGGGCTATGACGATCCCTATTATTTCTCCCGGTTGTTCAAAAAGCACATGCACCTCTCGCCCCACCAATACCGGAATAACCAGGCGGGGAGAAGGAGCCTCGGAGTCGCGGCGGCGCTGGCGCCGGTTGTTTAAGGCTCCAGCGTATACAGCAACGTACCATACCCCAGTTGGTCAAACCCACCGCTGTTCGGCCCATAATTCCCGCCGCCTCCTTCCGGCCGCAGGGCTGCCGCCATCCGTGCGCAATTCGGTGCCTGTAGCCCGCGGCGTCTGACATAGTGGTTATATACCAGCTCCCAGACGGGTCGCGCCGAGCCTCGCGCCGTCGCGCTGATCACCGGTTGGTCCACCCCCGCGCAATTGGTATATTCCGTATACGGCACCGAATCCCCCAGGTTATACCTGGCTACATATTCCGCGCCCTTTAAAAAACGGTTGTTGTCATACCCATACAGGTCGTCCCCCTGGTTCCATGCCATTTCGCAAAGCGCGCCCATTTCGCCGATGCCCAGTTGCGTATGCCCCTGGTCCCTGCCGCTTTCCTGCCACTGCCCCAGGCTATCCCCGTACAATACGTTCACCGCTTTTAGGATGTTCCCGTTTCCCGGCCCGTTTTTGAAATAGCCGATCGCCTCGTTATACATGGACCGGTCGTCGCAAAGCACACCGATCGCCATGACCGCGTCCATATTGCACAGGTCCCAATTCGCATAGAAATGGGTCATGCAACCCTCCGTACGGGTCAGGAACTGGTGGTTGATCGTGTAGAAAACGTTTTTCATCATTTGCCGGAAACGGTCAAATGCGGGTACATCCCAACCCGGGTAGGTCCGCATGATCTCCGCGGCATTGGCCAGTTCATAACCATACAATCCAGCCGCCAGCACCCGGTCGTTCGTTCCTTCCAGGGCCGTCAGCGAATCCGCCCAACCGTTCAGGATCTGTACTGCCGCGTTTGCAAACGCCGTGTCTTCAGAGATCTTCCACCGGATCGCGAGCGCATACGCCGCCGCGATGTCGTTATATAGCAGTGCATAATTCTCCTTGTGCACCCCGTCATAACCCCGGTACACAATGGACACCGGCCGGGGTTTGTAGTTCGCCTGGGCGTGGCTATTGGCCTCCAGGACCTTCCACCCCGACACCCAGGGCTCGGCGTCTTGCCGGATCTTCTGTCTGATCCGGTCGAAGTCCGACTCTTTTTGAAGAAGGCCCGGGTGGAGGAAAGATTGGCTAAAGCCGGCAACGCTGGTAAGCAACGCGCTTATGATCAGTAGGGTTCTCATGTCGCAATATTCGGGTTTTTTGGCCGTAGGGTGGGGTGTACTTTTGTTAAGTGATCGACCTTTTTACACACTACGGCACCAACCTGCTCCCCTACGACGGGGAAGTGCGCTACTTTGGGCCCATCCTTGCCCAAGCCAACGACTATCTGGCCCGGTTACTCGCTGACATTCCCTGGCAACACGACCAGGTCTTTGTACAAGGCCAGCTTCGAAATACCCGGCGCAAGGTCGCCTGGTTTGGGGACCATTCCTTTGCCTATACCTATTCCGGTGTGGCCCACCACGCATTGCCGTGGACGCCCGTGCTCAACGAATTAAAGACGATTGTCCAGGGGGTGGGCAAAGCGTCCTTCAACTCCTGCCTCCTTAACCTATACGCCGACGGCTCCGAGGCCATGTCCTGGCATAGCGACAACGAAGCGTCGCTCGGCGTCAATACCACCATCGCTTCCCTCAGCCTTGGCGCCGAACGGCGGTTTTTATTCCGGCACAAAAAGACCCGGGAGACCGTGGAAGTCTTTCTGGAACAAGGCAGCCTTCTCGTCATGAAGGGAGAAACCCAGACCCACTGGCTGCACAGCCTTCCGGTGACCGCGAAGATCAACAAGCCCCGGGTCAACCTTACTTTCAGGACATTTTTGTATGTTGGGGAATGAAAACAAGCACCCTCTTACTGCTGTCCTTCCTCTTGTTTATCAGTTGCCGGCATACCTCCCACGATCTAAACATACCTTCTTCCATTGATCCCATCCGGTCAACCGACGACCAGGGCATCCCGGGGACACCCCTTTATTTACCCCTGCCGCTCGGATGGCAATTGGATACACCCCGTCAACTCCTTTATTTCAGGGATAGCTCGATCCTTATAAAGATCCGATACACCGCTCATGCCTCTTTCAGGGACGATTTTCCCTATATAGAACGGACGCTGGACACCCTTTTTAAAAGACGCCCCGCCCCGCTTTACTATAAGCGTGTCTTTCGAACGAGTTACGATACCGCGTTGCTCTATTATGCCCCCAGCAGTCACCAAGGCAAAGAGCAGGTGGTCTACCTGTTCGGCAACAGGGAATCCTATGTGACCGCGCTGGCCCAATTCAACGCAGGCGACAATAAGGCCAGGGATTCGGCTGTCGCCACACTTCTTTCCCTTTACGTGAGCGATATAGCGGCGGGTGTCCCCGTCTTGGACAGACCCATGGAAGGACCCGTGGTCACTTCTTTTATGCCCATCGTCTACAACCTCGACACCGTGCATGCAAACTTCAGGTTGGCCGAAAGGGGGTCCCTAGGGGACATCTACACAGCGCCCGGAAGCCGCGATACCATCATCATTACGCCGGCCACCCCCACCATGGAGGACAGGTTGGCGGGGATGGACAGTCATGCACTCATGGTCATTGAAGATTTAGGTCAGATAAGGGCCGACAGGGAGATCATGAGGGGAATGACCAAGGGGGATGTGGATGCCACGGAGCTGGTAGGCACCAAAGTAAAACCTTCGGGAACGTGCGAAGTATATGCGCTGACCCGCCATGAAAAAAACCAATACCTCGTATTTACCGCTTACCTATACGACGATACGGCGAGGCAGATCAACGTAGTAAGGCGTTTGGCCAGGGGCCTCACGCTTAAGCCAAGGGGGTGGTATCTGGGGTATAAGGAAATATTGGAAAATTAAAAGGGCGCTTTTTACGCTTGCAAATCCCGGAAAAATGTAGTATACTTTCATTAGCTAAACTAATCAAAGTATGCAAAAACTATCCAAAAGCGAAATGAAACAGGTACGGGGTGGCATCGGCACCTGCATGGCCATCCTGATTTGCGACTGTAGCGGTACAGACAAGGAAGAAATTGTCGATTGCGTGTATGCCGGCGGGGGCTGGACCGCAGGCTGCACCAGCAACTGTTCCTGGGTAAGGACAGTCGTGGATTACTGCGATCTTTGCTGAGACGAATCCCTGATCACAAGGTGGGTAGGAAGATGGAGCGACCGGGGGGCCTTATGCCCCGCGTGTTCCAGCTTTTGTAAAAGAAGGTCGACGACCTCCGTGCAGATGGCCTCCAGCGGCTGCGCCACTGCCGTGATCGAAGGTTTGAATAATTTGAACCAGTTGCAATCGTCAAATACGGCAATTGCCACCTGGTCAGGGATATTCCATCTCCGCATGGCAATGGCTTCCAGTCCGTTTTCTGCCAGGTAGTTGGTGGCAAACAGGACCGCGTCCGTGTCCGCGGGTATATTTTTCTCGATGTCGCTGACGGCCTTCTCCCTTTGTTCGTGGTATTTGATGCGCAGGATTTTTGCTCTTTTCCCCGCCTCCGCCAGGCAGTCTAAATACCCGCGCTCCCGTTCCCGCATCTGGATTTGTTCCGACGTCAGCGTCACCAATGTGATATGCTTATAGCCGTTGTCCAGTAAGTGCCGGGTCGCCCGGTAAGCGCCCTGGTGGTTATCCACCAAGACACTGTCCACCTCCAGGTTGGGCAACGTCCGGTCAAAAACGATGACCGGTAGCTCGTCTGCGATCAGTTCCCTGATGTCCTCCTCGATCCCCGGTGGCGGCGCAATGATGTATCCGTCTACCTGGTGGTTTCTAAAAACCTGTATCAGGTCTTTGGCTACCGCGGTGTTGTTCTCCGTACTTCCATAAATGATCCGGTACCCCTTTACCGAAAGGATTTCCTCGAATTTCCGGGCGATCGATGAGAAAAAGGCGTCTGAAATATCCTCCACCATCATCCCGATCGTTTTGCTCCTGCCCGTCCGCAGCCCCTGTGCCATCCGGTTCGGCCGGTACCCCACCTTTTCGATGTACGCCAGCACCCGGCGCTCCATGGCCTTGCTCACCCCGTTTTCCGCCGCCTTCCCGTTCAACACAAACGAAACGGTCGTCTTTGACACCTTCAGCTGTTCCGCAATATCCCTGATAGAGAGTTTCTTTTTCATCGCGCCAGTTTCCAATAAACAATATACCGTTCCCGGTGGATGTCGTACAGCGGGCGCAGCACGAGGTGACGGTCTTTGACCTCGAACGTCAGCGGACCGGTCTGCCTGATCTTTGCGCTATCCAGCGTCGTCCCGATGTTTGCCGGTACATGGTAGTCATACGTATAATAGTCGTTGTGCTTCCGTGGGTCTGAATACGGCTCCCGTCCTGTAAACCCTTCCGTCCCCATTTCCCCCGCCAGGATGATCGGCCCGTAGGCTATGGCGGCGACGTTGGGATTGTCGTTGGCCGGAACGGTGTGAAGACGCATGGGGAAATTTACCTCTATGACGTCCCCTGTCTGCCACCGCCTGGACAGCACGATATAACTGCCTGGTTTTTCCTTGATACGTATTGATTTCCCGTTTATCCGGATGCTCGCTCCGTCCACGGCCCAGGACGGATACCGAAGGAGAAGCTCCTGTATGTCCCCACCCGCCGTCAACACCGTCAATTTTGTCGCACCGGTTTGCGGGAAATCCGTTTCCTGTCTCAATCCAAACTGCCCATGCAGCTCCGAAGGAATAAAAAGGTTCACCACGACCCCGCGGTCTGTATGGTAATAAATGCTTTCCCCGTACTTTGCCTGGTTCTCGAACCCCGTCCCCACGCAGCACCAAAAAGAACTGTCCGGCGTACTATACACCTTATGCGCCCCCGCCATCATGGGCAGGAAATACGCGATCATCCCCGTCTTCGGATCCTGTTGCCCGAGGATATGGTTAAAAAGCGCCCGTTCATAAAAGTCCATATACCGCTCGTCCATCGTATGCGTATACAAATGCCGGGTCAGTTTCAGCATGTTGTATACATTACAGCTTTCCCCGGTATACCCCGTCAGGTGATCCGAAATATCATCCGCCTTGAAAAAGTGCTCCTGATCGCTGTTGCTCCCCGTCGCAAACGTATGGTGCTCCACCACCGTCTCCCAAAAGAACCGGGCAATTCCGTCTCCATCGCCTTTCCCGTCGATCTCATATTCCCGCGTCAGCCCGATCAGCTTGGGGATATAGGTATTCGCATGTCTGCCCGCCAATATATCCTTCCCCGCCTTTAGCGGTTCCAGGGTTTCGTTCTGATAAAATAAGTCCCCCAGCCATCGGTAGCTGGTGTCCGCCGTAATCGCATATAGGTTATAAAAGGTTTCATTGATCCCCCCGAACTCATTCTTCAACATCACCGCCCTTTGCGCGGGCCCGACCGTTTTTAGTTTGTTATACGCCCAGTTCCCCATGCCTTTCGCTATGTCCAACGCCTGCCGGTTGTTATCATACAAATACTGGTCGATCAACCCCGCGAGCAGCTTGTGCAGCGTATACCACGGCGCCCACACGTTCCCGCCCTCCAGGTTCCGGTTGATCAGCTCCTGGGGGAAAGCACTTAAATACCCCCCCTGGTCCAGCGCCTTTTGGACCTCCGCCAGGCCTTTGACGAGGCTATCCGCCTTGCTCCGGTACCGGTCGTCCTTTGTCGTGCCGTACAGCATCGCCAGCCCCGACAGGATATGCCCCGTCGTATGCCCCCTTAACTCACAGTCCAGCGACTCCCAGCCGCCCAACCGGAGCTCCTCCGAGTACCCGCCCTCGGTCCCGGACGGCACACCCGCATTCGTGCGAAAGCTATGCAACAACTTATCAACGGGGATGCTCATGATCCAGTGCTCCTCCCGTTCCATGTTTTCCGTAAAGCGGCTGTCCAGGAGGGTAACGTCCTCCAGATCGAAGGCGTAGACTTTGGGGATAAGGGCGTCCTTTATCGCAAATTTTGAGGCATGTTGACCTGGGTAATGTGATTGCGCCGCCAGGCCGGCGGCAAGGAAAAGTGGAGCAGCAGTCGACAGCAGTTTTTTCATGATGTAGCGTCTAAAAAAGGTGGGGGTAAAGATACAGTTATATTTACTAAATCGGTTTAATAAATTTAAGGCCATTCCGCCCGAGGCCCCTGGTTATCGGGTGGCTGAAACGGTTTAGATAAATGCTCCCCTCCATGCGCACTTATACAATCGAACCTATATGCCTATGAACTATATCAATTATGTTGTATACTGTCATCAGCTAAACTAATCATACTATGACAAAACTATCAAAGGAAGACATGAGAAAATTGAAGGGCGGCGGCGGCGGTTGCTCGGCGAGCATCACTTGCTATTGCAGTGGCTCTTACGTGAAAGAAACCGTACCGTGCGTTTTTTTGGGTGGGGGATGGACGGCCAGTTGTACCAGTGACGCCTGTTCCTGGTATAGTACGCAAGTACCCTGCAGCTACCCCTGCTGAACTCTTTGTTTCGCAAAAATTGACCGCCGCGCCACCCCCGCGGCGGTCTCTTAATTATAGCCATGATCATCGATTATTTGAATTCCATCTACCCTATGTCAGAGGAATTAAAGGAATATCTGTCAAAAGTGGTACGATTCCAGGAGGTAAAAAGAAAACAATTCCTATTGAAGGAGGGACAGGTTTCCCGGGACATTTATTTCATCTGGAAAGGCATCGTCCGGTGTTATTATGTGTTGGATACCGGCGAAGAGGTGTCCGCCCGCTTTATGATGGAAGGGAATGCGGTCGCCCCGATATTGAGTTTTTTCCAGCAGGTTCAAAGCTACGAATCGCTCATCGCCTTTGAAGATTGCGAGTTGTATGCGTTGTCTTATGAGGATATGGAATACTGTAGAAGGAAATACCTGGAATTCAATTTTATCGCTTTTGAACTGATCAAGCGGAATTATCTTCAAAGCGAAGAACGTCTCCTGATCATCCGAAGGAGGACAGCCGAGGAGCGGTATAATCTATTAAGAGATCGCTGGCCAAAGCTTCTCCAAAGGGTTCCAAAAAAACACATCGCCAGTTATCTTGACCTTGCTCCCTGGTCGATCAGTCGTAAGGATCCCTGAGAAGTTGCTTTTTCACATCGTTTTTTTGTAACGCCTGGATTTAATTTAAAGGCAATCCAAGCGTTATGAAATGGCTAATCCGCCGGCGAAAACCGCAACATTCCTCCTGGAAACGGGGAGTGAACATCCAAGACATTTTTCAAACCTTTGAGAGGGTGCCGGACGCCGGTGCTACCTATACCCTTGAGTTGTGTATTGCGCTTCCGGTCAAGAACGACCCCGGCGCATCGATGAACTTCTCCGGGTGGGGGCTGATGGCGGGGCATTGTTTCCTGATCCTCAGAAAGCAAAATGGCCCCGTTGCCCATTCAAGGTCCTTTGGTTTTTATCCGGCACGCAGGCTGTCCTTCTGGAAGCCTCTCCGGCCCTATCCTTCCTGCATCCGGGACAACAGGCTGCATAGGGCGCACGCACGTACCAGGATGACCATTTCTCCCCAGGATTTTGAAACGGTGCGAGAGGCCGCATTCTCCGCCTCCATGAGCTCCTATCGTTTATTGGACTACAACTGCGCAGACTTTGCCTTAGCTGTCTTCAATAGCGTACGGGCCGAACCTGTCGTTCCGCCACCCTATGGGGTCCAGTGCTTTGGTATACCGCTTGGGTATAACCGGTTGCCGTCCCGTAAGCAAATGATGATTCCGCAGACGCCGCATGGGTTGTATGAGGTGCTCGGGGCGGCCGATCGCCTGCCTAATGGCGTGGCCTCTGGCCCAGAAGTCACTGACAGGCAACACGTTTCTGTTCGACAGAACGGCCTTGTCGCCAGTTAACGCCACGGTAGGTGGGGCTGCCGGCAAACTACAAGAAGTTTTTGCAAATTTAAAGGATATCTTTTAAATATTTAAAGGATATCTTTAAATTTGTAGGAAAACTGGAAGGTGCAGTACGTAAACCGCCATATTACCCCTAGAATAAAGGACGCCTTGAAGGTAAGCCCGATTGTCTTTTTGAATGGCGCCAGGCAAACCGGGAAAAGTACCTTGGCACAGAAGATTGCCCCGGAAATTAGTGCTGGCAAAGAGCAGCCCACCTATATTACGCTTGACAGGCCCGTTTATTTGGCTTCTGCGTCGTCCGCGCCTGAAGCCTTTTTGTCCAGCTATCCTGGACGGCCGGTTATTATTGATGAAGTCCAGTTGGCCCCGGAGCTATTCAGGGCTTTGAAAATTGCGGTGGATGAAGCCAGAATCACGGATAAGGAAACTGCAAATGGCAGGTATCTACTGACCGGTTCGGCCAATATCCTTGCCTTGCCCGCACTTGCAGATTCCTTGGTGGGGCGAATGGCGATTCTGACCTTATATCCGTTTACCGCAGCGGAAGCAACCTACAATATCCCAGGTGGGCTCGAACGTCTGCTGCGGCTGGATTTTAAAGAAATCCAAGATAAAGGGATTTCACTGATAGAAGCTATTAAGCGAGGTACATTTCCTGATATTGCCCAGGTCGGTACGGACGAACGTCGAATTTGGTTTGATGGATATATTACTTCCGTACTGCAACGGGATGTACGGCAGATTTCTGACCTGGAAAAGATTTCCTTATTGCCGCAATTATTGAACGTGTTGGCGGCGCGGGTCGGAGGCCTGATGAACGATTCCGATATATCGAGAGAGGTGGGACTGAACTCCGTTACAGGAAAATCATATCGGGGAATCCTGAAGCTCATGTTTTTGACCTTTGACGTCAGGCCCTGGCACAGAAACGTAGGAAAACGGCTGGTCAAAGCTGCCAAAGGCTATTTGATAGACACTAATTTGATTTGTCACCTGCTCGATTATAATATCGACGATATAGCCCGGACAAAGCCAGCGCTATTTGGCCACCTATTGGAGAATTTTGTGGCGACAGAGTTGTTAAAGCAATTGAGCAATAGTGATGTAAAAGCTGAGTTATATCATTTCCGCACCAGTGATGGCAAAGAAGTAGATTTTATTTTGGAAAAGCCGGACGGTTCTGTGCTGGCTATCGAGGTTAAAAGAACGGAGGCGGTGACCATGGAAGACTTCAAGGGTATCAAAGCATTTCAAGAATTGGCGGGTAATGACTTTATGGGCGGGATAGTGCTGTATGCCGGAAAAGATGTTGCGCCTTTTGGAAAAAATCTCTGGGCGGTGCCGATTTTTGCATTGTGGTAGGACTACCGGGATACTTTATTAAAAAGCTGATCCCCCAGCACTTTTACCTGTTTTATCGTGCCGGTTGCCGGGTCTTTTATAATGTTCAAGGGGAAGGAAAGGGCTTCGTTGTTGAAATAGGTGTCCGTCAGGGGCAGCAAGGGGACTTCTTTCTTATCCCAAAGCTGTACGACTTTCAGCCCCTTGTCCGTGGCAACCAATTGGATCTGGTTGTCGGGATCGTCTGCAGACTGGAATTGGCCTTCATACGACTGTAGTTGGGCGGAAGAAAGGGTCGGATTTTGGGTCTTGATCCAACGGTCTCGCCCAAACGCAAGTAGCTCGGTAATATTCCCTTGCGGGTCCTTGGTAAAAGAGAGATTGAATTGAGGTATCTGCCTGCTAAAAAATGCAAGCTCGGTCTCGGGCACGAAGGGGATTTCACGGCCGTCCCAGTGTTGTTTGAGTACAAGCTCGTTTCCTTTGACCATCAGCTGTACAAAACGGGTGGGGTCTTCCTGGAACTGGTAAAGCCCCTCGAAGCGTTTTAATTGATCCGGGGTATGGGCCATCTCTTTTTTCTCCACCGGATGGTAATCTTTGATGCGGGTCCATTCGCCGTTTCCTCCAACATTGACGCGGTCTGCAACCCCCGTCACCGGATCTTTATGGAAAACCAGGTGGATATGCCCCTCATCGCCGGTCTCTTTACTGACAAAGCTCCATCCGGTGTCCGGCACCAGGTGCATCTCCCCATTGTTCCACATCAACTTGGCCACAAGCAGGCTGTCGGTCGATGTAAAACGGACGACCAGGTCCTTGTTCTGGGGGGATTGAAAGTACCCGTCAAATGGTTTCAGCTTCTGAGCCAGCGTGACGGTGGACAACAAGGTGCAAGCAATCAACAAGAGGAGTTTCATATTGCAAAGTTTTTATTTTACCCATATCCGGTAGACCAGCCAGGCGACAAAAAGCCCGCAAACGGCGACCGCCAGCCCGCTGAGCCGTTTCTTTTTGAGGAAAAGAATCAGCAAAAACCCGGTCAGAGAAACCACCACCAATAAAAGGGCGCATATATCGATAAAAAGCGACCATGTATGACCGGTGTCCCGTCCCTTATGCAGGTCGTTGATCACCCCGACAAAACCGGCCGTGGTTTCCATGATATCGAATGCCCCGGTCCCCCGGTCGATAAATGCATCCGCCGCATACCCCGGCCCTTTAAAGGACACCCCGATCTGGTCGGGATCAATCCGAAAATCGCTGAGCGTGCCCTTCAGGTGGCAGGTATTGCGCAAATATTCCACGATATCCAGCCGTGCGATCTTCGTAGTGTCGGGGTCCTTCGTCCAGGCCGGGTTTAACCGGCCTTTTTGCTGGGCCGTATGCACCTCGTCCCCAAATTTATCCGCATGGTTTAGCGTAAGACCGGTCACCGCGAAAAAGAAAACGATCGCGAAACTCACCATGCTCAGATAAATATGCAACCACCGGACCAGCATGGCGGTTTTCCGCTTCCAGACAAGTTTGCTCATTTCTGCGTACACTCCATGGTTGCGTCCGAAATTTCCGCATTTCCAGCCAGGGTATATTTCTGAGCTGACCCATCCCATTGGATTTCCTGGCGCATCAGCTGATAGGTTCCGTGCTCCCTGGCGGCTTCGATTTTGACGATGTATTTCCCGGGTGCTACCGCATTACCATGATCGTCCTTGCCATCCCACTTCAATGAATACTTGCCTGCCGACCGGGTAGCGCTGGTGATCGAAGCGGAGAAGGTATTGTCCGTATAATACCGGTCCCGGTATTTGAGGTACCACGACTTGAGTTCGGGAAGGTAACGGTCGGGGCCGTGCCAAACGGAAATGGTGCGGACAGGCGCATGATTTTCATCTTCCACCCACACCGCCACATAGGGCCGCTTGGCAAAACCTTGTTGAAGCGTGATGCTGAGACTGATCAGCAGCTCGTTATCGGCACTTTGCGGCTTTGAGGTTTTTTCTGTTTCGAGCCGTTTCCAGCCGGTGCTTTCTACCGTCCTGCCGTCCCTCGTGAGGATAAGGTAATCTACCCCGGGCATGCTTTCGGCCAGCTTTTCGCTTTCTTCCGGCCGCATGACATTAAAGGCCGTTGCCAACGCCCCCGCATCCGTGGCGCTGGGGGCGACCACCGTTGCACTGAGAATGTTGTCGGCAGGCTGGCCCGTGCGGGGGTCGACGATATGCGAATACCATTTGCCCTGAATCAATTCACCCCGGCGATAGTTGCCGCTCGTCGCCACCGCCCTGTTGCTGACCCGGATCCGGTCGAGCGGAACGTCATTCTCTGCATCCGCCCTCGGATCGCTGACCAGAATATCCTCCGTTTGCCTGCCCGAGACCAGAAGGTCACCCCCGATATTGACGACGATCGCATCCACTTTTGCCGCGGCAAGAGCGACGTCTGAGGCGTGCTTGATAATATAGCTTTTGGTAAAGGAATTCAGCATAAGCGGGGCCGTTCCAAGATGGGTGGCCGTATGGCCCACAGGGTTCAATGCCCAATGCGTTTGCCGGACTTCGGCCACCGCCGCGCTCAGCTCCTCCTCCGTAGGGACCCTGCCCTTTTTCGCCGCTTCTTTCCAACAACGGGTAACCGCCTCGGCCGAAGCGTCCAACGCCCCGTCCGTCCGGTTGCGCCACTGGTCGAACAAGGAGAGCACATCGTACAAATCCGTCGAAATGTGGACCGGCTTGTCCGTCGTGGCCACCCACCGGCTGAATTCGCTACTGGGATCATACCCGCTTAATATTCCGGAAAGCCTGGAAATTTCCTGCAGGACGGCGGTTTCCGCTTTCGCGGATTCCTCCGGCGAGGAGGCTAAGATTTTTAGCTCCATCGACGTGCCCAATACGTTCTCGTAGTGGGATACAAAAGTCTGCGGATTTTTTGGGCTGGTAAACGCGAATAGCAGGACGGCAGCCAGTAAACCGGTCAGGGTCTTCATCAAAAGCGGTTTAAAGTTTACATGAAAGAGGGTGCTATCCACTAAATATAGGCAAAAAAAGACCGCCACGGACGACCGCGGCGGTCTTTTTGCCCCCTATTGCCGGGGCGACAGACTATACACGAAAATGATGAAGAGGTCATTGATATCCGCCGGGGCAACAGGCACAACCCCCGATCCTGTCCCATTGTTGATCGTCCAAAGCCCGGGCGCATCCTTACAAGGGGTCGTACTGTACATCATTTGACCAAACAGCGGATTCGGTCCGAAATGGAGCGGCACGTTGCTTAGTTTCTGTCCCGAGAGGTATAGGGAAGGCGCGTTGACCCCGGTCGTCATGTCGGCCAGAACGATCACGTTGCTGATTTTAACCGTCAACCCTTGCGTAAAATAGGGGAATCGCGTGCTGGTATCCAGGTCCAGCTCCTGTGTCGTCCCGGTGGGATGGAGGAACTTGTACCATTGAGTGGGGAAATCTCTCCGGGCGCTGAATCCCCTTGTCAACGTCAGCCCCGAGGTGTTCAGGGCGCTGCCGAGCTTGCTTTGCAGGCTTTGGCTGGCCACCGATTGAAGGGCCGGACCTCCTTCACGGGAGGTGTATTTGACATGGAGAATGAGGTCGGTAATGGTTGAGGGATCGAACTGGGGATATACACTGGTGAGCTGGATCTGCCAGGTACTGATGGCGCCTGCTCCTTCGAAGGGTACATACCGGTCGTCTTTCCCGCTCATCTCGAACAACCCGGCGTCGTTGACCCCGGAGCTGGTGGCGATATACTGGGTCATGGCGACATTGTCCAGGAACCGTCTGTCATTGGTGGGCGTGCCCTTGGCGTCGGTAAGGCGGGGGTAGTTGCCGGCCGTCCCGGCGGTATTGTCGATACGGACGGAATTGGACATCAGGGTCATTTTGAGACAGACAGGGGTATAAGGTCCTACGATACCGGGCAGGGTTACGGCTACCTGTTTGATGCGCCGGAAGTACTGGCCTGGGTAGTCGAGGTCGAAGAGCTCTTCCGGTACCGTCACGTAACAGGAGCCTGCGGACTTTAGCTGGAGGAGCGCGATGGGATCGAGCTGCGCCAGGGATACCTGCCGGGTTAACTCGTATTCACGGACATTGAGGGCAAAGTAGTCCGTTTCCATTTGTTTGAGGCTGTTCATCAGGTTCTCCCCGCTGAGCAAGCCTTTGTGTAGGCTGTCCCAGTACCCGTATTGGATATAGGATGTCCCCGGAATCCCCAATTCGTACCGGAAACAGATTTCTGTTTGTTTCGCAAAACTATACGCGCGCTGGTAGCTTTGGAAGTAGACGTTGGACAACTGGGTGACCATCCAGGTGTACAGCACCTGGTTGGTATATTTATTTTGGAGAAAGGTTTCAACGTCCTCTGCGTTCTGTATCAGCAGCTGTTGGTTTTGCTCGTCCTGGGTGGCGATTTGGATCTTATTCTGGGCGGCCTGGATCTGGGCGCCGACCTGGGTCAGTTCGTCCTTGGCCATGGTTAACTGGAAGTTCCATTCAGCCATCCGCCGCGTGTACCCGGCATTTGTGTTGGCCAGCGAGGCGGACCGGTCGTCGAAGTGCGCCTGGAAACTCATCCGTTGTACAAAACAATCCACGCCTTCGCCCAGGGTCGTACCCCCAAAGGTGACGGTCGCGGCCGGAGAACCGAACACGCCATTTATACCCATGGTGAAATTGGGCAGTTGCCGCAATATACCGGCCAGGATAGTCCCGTCGGATATGGGATCTTCCAGGGAGAGGGATTGCTGGTTGAGGGCAAGTGCCTGCTGCTCCAATTGGAGGAGTCCACCCTGTACCAGCCCGTTGTAGTAGGCAATCTTGTCGTTGATCAGCGCCTGGTAATCCTGGAGGTTGGTCAGGTTGAGGTTGGCGTCTGTGATTTGGAGTTGTTTGATTTTATCCACCGCTTGTTGGACAGAGACCTCCTGGGTCGCCCTCAACAGCGAAAGGCCTTCGGCATCTTGTTTTTCCAATGCGGAGAGCAAGGCCGATCCCAGGTTCCTTACCTCGCTACACAGTTCCGTGGCCTTTTGGATCATCACCATAAACCGGTAGTTGGGCAGGATACCTCCCCAGTCACTGATACTGCTGCCTTCCGGCCCTCCCATACCCGGTACGTTCGGGAAGGGGGACAACGGTTGGAATTGACCCTTTATGTTCATGCAGTTCCGGATCTGGTTGAGCAGGGTTTCGATCTTCGTCCAATAGCCCAACAGGACCTGGTTGGGAGGAATGCAAAAGTACAGGCCCGGCAATTGTTGGATCTTGGGTTTGGGCTTGCCGCCACCCGAGGGTGAGCCCCCGGGGGAGGCGGGCGGGATCAGGTTCTCGAACTGTACGACGGGGTCCGACAGGTAGCCTTCCGATCCGTCTATAAAGATCAGGGCTTCCAAGCCCAGCTCCAGTTGATAGTAGCTACACACCGGCGTTTCTACAAGGGGTGGGATCGCCTCGGGCTCGGTACCCAGGCATTCCAGCGCCAGCATATACAACTGGATGGCTATGTTGACCGATTCCATGGTATACTGCTGGTAGTTGAAGTTGGCCCAGGCGATCAGGTTATCCAGGTATTTCATAAAGGCCGTATACATGTAGGGTACGATACGGTATTGGGCCAGCATGTGCGGGTCGTAGGGGTCGTTGCGCCAGAGCTTGACGGAGAGCCAAAACGCTTCCTGGGCCCCAGGGTCGATCTCATAGAGAAGGATCTGGTCGGCCGTCAGGGTGGGGTTGGTATTTTCGAAAAACGGCTTGGTCACCCAGAATTTCTGGGGCACAGGGTCGCTGGAAGTGTCGGTGGGGTTGAAGATCAGCTTGAACCAGGTGTCTGCGTCTTCGAATTGCTGGTTCTGGCTGAGCATCATGGCTGACAGGAGGACGGTGTGGAAGAACAGTTCCCAGTTGTATTGGCCGTAGGCAGACAACTGTCCCACGGAAAGGGGGCCGAAGTCCATTTGTTCCAGCGGGCGCCCCCCGTAGGCATCCACGTTCAACACATTGCCCGTAGGAGAATACGCGGACGAAAAGCTGAAGTCTTTGTAGTTTGGGCTGCTTACGATAGGATTGGCCAACACCTCCGGGCTATTGTAATAGGTGGCGTCCCCCGTAAGCTGGATCGGCCGGTTGAGGATGGATTGTATGCCCTGTTGGGCATTGAGCTTGATGAATTGGTGGGCGAAAGGATGATAGAAGTTGGTGAACTGGAAGTACGGCCCGTTGTCGAGGGTCAGGTAATTGGTGTTGGAAAAAAAGGTGCTGAGTTGCCCGGCATCCCCGCCCGTGGCCAGGAAGGCCAGTTCCATGCCCTGGTAGTACTGGAAGCCGTTGAGGTAAAACGCCTGGTTCACAAAAAAGGTGCGGGTCGCATCCTGGTAAAAAAACGGCATCATGATCCCCAGGTAATCGAAATCGAGACTGTTGGTGAGCAGGTATTGGTATTTGGCCCAAAGCCCCATTTGCAGGTAGAGAAGGTTGGCATACCGTGTGCCGGAAGGGGCGTTGAGTATGGCGTATCCACTGCCGTCCAGCAAGGCGCCTGTGCCTTCGGTGAGCATATTATCCCAGTTGCTGCCCTGGAACCAGGTGGGGGCGATATAAGGCGAGTAATTGGCTACGGAAGCCAGGTCAATAGCGGTCGCATATCCCCGGGCCGGATCCAACAGGAAGGAATTGGGCCCGCCTTCGGCTATGATGGCGAGGGTGCCCGCTCCCCCGTTGGTGTTGTAACTCAGGGAAGAGGCCACGATCGTCAGACCCGATGGCAGCAGCGGATTCAGGATAGAGAGAAGCGTGGCGAGCGATCCCGAGCTTGTATAATTGATGAGCGCGCCCGACGACATGGTGTCGGGAAGATTGCCCACGAATATATAATTGTTGAGCCGGTCCAGGAGCTCCTGCACGGGAACGTTGGGCGCCCCCATATCGACGGTGACACTATAGGAGAAGTCATAGTCCTTGCCACTGAGCTTGAAGGTCAGGTCCAGGTTCACTTCGGCGGAGGAGGACTGGAAACAGGTGATCACCATGGTATTGTTGGTGAGCAGTGCGTCTATGGTCCCGGTATAGGCATTCGACGAAGGCGTGGGAATGTCAAGGGCTACGAAGACAAAGTCCGGAACGTCGGGATAAAGCGTGGGGCCGTTTCCACTGTACAGGATGGTGGCGGAAGACAGGGAATCCTTGGAAACCTTTTTCCCCGACCATTGGCCATTCTTGTACTCGCTGAACGCCAGTTGGATCTGCCAGTATTTGTTGGGTGGGGGCGTGCTGGCGGTGGTTTTCCCGGAGTTTTGCTGCGCTGTCTGTGTCTGCGTCTTCTTGTCTTCGTCGGTCGCCTGGGTAAACATGGGCCAGTACAGGTACAACCGTCCGTTTTGAACCACCGGGATGACCTGGTCGGAGGAGATGTCCGCCGTGACTTCTTCCCAGGGGCTCCAGGACCCGTTGATGTTGTCGATATTTTTGAAATACCGGTAATAGAAGGTGGCCGGGTCTCCTCCATAGGTACAGGCGAAGACGTGCAGTGTCTGGGTGGGTTCATCATACCACATTCCCTTTAATTGCAGTCTTGCCACCTGGTCCAGGCTTTGCAAATAGTTGTCATAGGCAGCCTGCACAATATCCACGGTGACGGCGCCCTGGGTGAGGTCGTTTTGCAAATCCTGGAAAAAGGACGACTGGTTGGGAAGCGCCTGGGGAAGGATGAGATTTTCAGGGAAAAGGAAGGTGTACCTGGCCTCGTACCAGCCCTCGTACGTCCCCATCCAGCTCCACTGTTCCCAGTCTTCGTCGAGCGTCGTATTGGCCTGTATCCTCGGCGCTTCCAGGTTAAGCAGGCAGCGTTGAACAAAGAGTTGTATCGAGCAATAGGCCTGTATTGTCCGTGTCGTCGGTTGACACGCGCCCATTTCGACATCGATCAGGAAGTTGCCGTATACCGTAAAGGTATCCGGGAAGATATCGAACTTTCCATAAGGATTGGTGACTTTGTTGGACAACAGATAAGCCACGAGCGCGTCCCGTCGCTCTTGTCTCAGTGTATTCATCAAAGGCTGTATGGCGCTCATCCAACTGGTGTCGTCCGGATAAATCGACTTCAGTGCCTGTTTGATGTCCACGGCAACCGTTTCGGTGATGGGATTGATCGTCCAGTTGACACAGCGGGAGGGTGTCACCTTCAATTGTCCTGCCGACTGGAAACAGCTGGACAGGCAGAGGAGGGTGGTGATATCCCCCAGGTCGGGGATGCATCCTACCGGAGGGACGGCTGTATCTTTTAGCTTAAGGGGATTCAAGACCAGGTTGGGGAGGTTGGGCTGACCCACGTTCAGCAGGTAGGAGAGTTGGATGGGGTCCCAGCCCGTCAGTTGGATGAGTGCCCGCAACAAGGCCCCGGGGTTCGGTGGTATCACCGGGGTGGCGGAAAGGTCCTGGCCAATCATCAGTGCTGCGGAGATGATGTCGTAGACGGACAACTGGGTGGTTTGTCCCGGTTGGGCGAGGTCCGGTATGGTGATCGTCTTGTATTGCCGTTCGAAGAGACAAAGATCGTTGAGGATGCTCCACGAGCCGAAGGATATGGGGGATGAAGGCGTCGGCCAGGCAAAGAGATCGGGTGTCCCAATGGAAGAACCCAGCTCCAGCAGCCATTGTATATCCGTGGAGGACAGGTTGAAGGTATTGATGAGAAAGGCAGCCCTGGCCAGCTTCATATAGGTTTGTGCGAGTGGATATTGGGTAGGGTCGGGGTTGAGGGCTTTGTTATTGCCGGTAAAAGCAGGGTCTATAAATGCGGTGACATAGTTCGTCAGCACCCCTGCGACTGCCGCTGTCACGCCGAAGTTAGAGGCGATCTGGGCGGATAGCGCATCCATTTCTTTGATGGTCTGGTAGCTTGTACTGAGGGTATCCAGGAAGTAGGCGTACCGGTCCGCCTGGGCGATGGTGGGGGTAGCCAGGGTGGCGTATAGGGCGTCGAACCCGGCGCCGGCCGCCCTGTTGGCATCGCCGGACGACTGATAAAGTAGGGACAAGGCCTGTTGGTAGGCAAAACCGCTACCCAGCGACTGGAGGACAGCAAGATCGGCGGACGCAATGCATCCGGCCAGCGTCAAGGTACCGGTGTCCGCCGAAAAGGATAACTGGTTGGCGTATACCGGCGGGAAAATAAGGGGAGGAAGGCCGAAATACCCCGTGGACGTTACCACGGTGCCGGGGGCGCTGGGCTGGGAAGCCAGGTAGATGCCTGTTACGGCGTTGCGGTAGGCTGGGTCCGGGGATTGCGCGAGCAGGCCCACGTAATCGACAAAGGACATGGGCCCGGTAAACGAGAGGGTGCCTCCCTGGTAGCTGATGACCGCTCCGCCCGACAACGTCAGACCGGAAGCGCTAAACGGCGTATCGGGTGGTGGGGCGAAGACCATGATGTTCCCGGGGTTCGCCCCCAGCGTCGCCAGTTGTTGCACCGCGGCGGCAAAATCGGGATCGGTGGTCTGTATGCCGGCCGTCAACAGGGTAACCGTTGCGGGCGGTATGGGGATGGCCCCGGAATAGTAGAGGATACTGCTGTTGCTATCATAGCCCCACCCGGCTGTCTTAGCGGCTGACGGAATGAGCACGGGGGGGAGGGCTGCCAGCGGGGTGGTATTGACAACGACGGTTTGCGACCCTGTATACAGCTTTTGGATGGATTGGGTGTACGTGTCATTCGTGGACGGAGGGACCAGGGCCAGGAGCGCACTTTGCTGCGCGGCGGTCATCTGCCCGGTGAAGCTCAGCACATAGGTGGACCCTGTACTCTGTACGGTGACGCCCTGGCTCTGGAGGTCGGAAGGCTTGACGCCATCCGGCAGCCCTCCACCGGAAACTGCTTCCAGGGAGACCACGGTGGTGACCTGGGATTGGTCGTGGAGCTGCCGGACGGCGGCCTGGTAGGAGGCGTTGTCGCTCAATGCCAGCAGGGTGTCGCGTTCCGCATCCGGCATTTGGCCGGTATATGAGAGTTGGCCATCCTGCCAGGAGACCGGTGCGCCCGCCGGAAAGGAGATGGAAGGAAGCGCGGCCAGCACCACTCCCGTCGTTTTAGAGGGCGGGGGGGGCGTACTGTACATGAATTGGATGGCGTCTGTATAACCGGGATCCGTGCCCAACTGGGCGAGGTTGAACCCGTCGTTGCAGGAGGTATCCGGTGTTCCCGTGAAAATGATGGCTCCGCTGGTATAGACCGTGCTCCCGATGTTGCCGTCCGGCAACGGGACATAAGCGGGAGGAAGGGTGGCCCCGAAGATAGCGGACGTTTGGTTATACAGACACCCGATCGCTGCCTGGTAGGCCGGGTCAGCGCTGAGGGCCAGGAGGGCGGTTTGTGTTTGGGGCTGCATCTGGCCGGTATACGTCAGGGTCATGTTGGTGCCGCTGGCGTTATAGAAGACGCCGTTCGCCGCGAACTGGGTGGTGTTCAAACCCGGAGGCTGGGGCAACGTGACGCCGTAGGTACCGGCGGTATTGGCGAGTTGGAACAAAGCGGCGACGGTAGTGCTCCAGTTGTTCAGACTGCTGAGGTTGTTCAGCGCGTCGCGTACGGTGGCGCTCATCTGCCCCGCGAAACTGACCATAGGGGGACTGGCCATTGCCGATAAGCCCGTGATCCCGCTAAGGTCAGGCAGCCCGGTCCAGCCGGAAGGAAGGGCTGCCAGCGGGGTGGACACGGTTTGCCCCGGTTGGGCGCTGATGAAAAGTTGACAGACCGCCTGTTGAAAATTCTTATCCGTGGAAATGCCCAGTAGTGCCAGACAATCTGCGGCGCTCATCGCACCGGTAAAAGAAAGTTCCATGACCCCCCCGGTATCCGCGGCATAAACCAGCCCATCCACCCCCGCATCGGGCAGACCGATCACGGGTATCGCGGCGAGCCGGACATAGGTGACGGTAGGTGCAAGGGCGCCCTGGCTGGCGACCAGCAATTGTGTCAGGGCGCAGGTATATACCGGGTCAGCACTTTGCGCAAGCAATGCGTTATACACCGGGGCGCTCATAGCCCCCGTAAAGCCCAGGGCGCCCTGCCCCCAGGAGAAACCGGGGACATTCTGGGCGATGGCGGTGGCGTTGGCAGTGAGCCAGGCTGGAACGGACGATCCGACCGGCACGGCCGATACGGGACAGGTTTGTGACTGTTGATAGAGGGTTTGGATGGCTGTCTGACCGGCGGCATCGATACCGGGAAGGTGGCCGAGGTACGTGCTGTCTGTCCCGGCGAGCGCGTCGTTTACGAATATATAGTAGTGGGTGGTATCATATTGGAGACCGGTGATCGTCTTGTCCGGCAGCGATAGCACGGGCAGACGCTCCAGGTAAGTGGCGGTGGAGGACTGCGCGTACTGGGTCCGCAGTAATTGAAACAGGCGAAGGTTGTCCAGCACCTGGTCCAGATAGGTGGTGGCGTCGGTCTGGCCGAGGATAGAAAGGACTTTGGAGGCGATACCCTTGTCCCAGCCCAGGTCGGGATCGGCCAGCCATTTCGACAACAGGGCACCCTTGGGATCGGGCGCCACGGTCGCAGACGCGATGGCGGTTTGGAGTGCTGACCGGATGCTTTCCAGTCCATTGACCACGGTGGCGGGGTCTGGGATCAGGGAGGGGTTGGCATTGGATTGGTTGGTCAGGACATAGTTGAGGTCGTCCACCGTGAACCCGGCCTGTTGTATACTATTGAATAGACGGATAAACGAAAAGGTGCTTTCCGGGCTGGCCTTTTTGACGGGGCTGGGAAGCACCGCGTGCATCGGGTTGACGCCCACCAGGCCGGAAAACGTAAACAGGTCCGATACGCTGATCCCCAGTGCACCGGCTAAAAGCCCGCAGGAATAGATCAGGGAGAGGTTCGATAGGGAAAGGGCGCTGTAAGCGCCATTGCCGGCATTGATGATGGCCGTGAGGTCGTCCTGTGTGATCCCGCAAACGGTAAGGATAACCGCCACGGCACCCGGGTTGGCCTGGGCGTCCGTGATCTGGGTGGTGCCGGACAAAGGCCAGTGGAAAGCAGCGACCAGCGGGTTGGTGATCTGCCGGTTCTGAAAAAGCTGCTGGTAGAGGCCAGGGTCCATGTCTTCATAAAAGGTCAGCAATTGGGTGGCCGTCAGACCTAATTGTTGCATCAGTTGGAGAAAATAAAACAGGTTTGCCCCGAAACCGATGTTTAGTTGGCCGCCGCCCAGGAACATGATGCAATCGTCCAGCTCCGTCATCGATATCGATACGGAGGCCATCTGGTTGAGTTTTGTCCACAGCCGGAGGAACCGGTTGATATGATCGAATTTCTCCGAGGTCATATTCGTGATCACCATCAGGGCCGTATCGCAGGTATTGGAGGCCACCTTGTCCCCTATATAAGAATCCCCTTTGGGGTTGATGAAACGTAAGGTCAGCAGGGTTTGCAATTGCGTAAAATCCAACCCCGCGGCCACGAGGAACTTGTCCACTTCGGGCTGGCTTACATCGAGGGCGCCCCAGAAACGCAGTTGGGGGTCCGCCGCGGGAGGCACCTGGACCCTGGGGATGAATATGATGTCGGCCTCTCCGGTAGACAGCCCCATGTAAGCGATCACGATACCCGCGGTAAGGGTGTCCCCTTGTTTACTAAAAGTTTCCATCAGCGCGTAGCGCTGTTTGCCCATCTTCTCCAGGAAGGTATTGGCTTCGTTGCTGTAGAGGTCGAAGGGCAGTTGTTGCGGGATCAGCGTGGGGTAGAGGTGCCACTTATTGTTGCCTAAGGTGTCGAACGGGTCGCTGAGCGAATTGTAGACGTTCGTATTGGTATATTCCGGGTTGGCATTGATGTCGTCTGTTCCTAGGTGTGTCTGGTGGGTTTCCATCACGACCAGGTCAAAAAAGGTCTTGACCTTCCCCTCGCTGCCGCCCGCTGGATTAAATATATCCTGGGTGATCACCGATGACAATTTCGCCAGGGTGGGCCGGTCTACCTTGACATTGTTGATGACCTGTCCGTCTACCACGTCCAACCCGGGAATGTTCCCGTACACGTCCGAGTCCCGGTTCTCCAGGACCAGGGCCAGTTTGAGCGTGATGTACTGGTCCCGGATCACCCACTGGGCCACCCACGAACGGCCGCCGGTGATCCATTCGGGGTAATTCTCCGAGTCCGAAAAGAAGATCTCCGACACGACTGCCTGGGGCGTAAGGAGCGATATGTTGCAGATGGGGGTTTTGGGGTCCGCCCCGATCTTCATCAGCAGATCATATAAAACGGGGTTGATGGTGCCCGGGAACAAATGGATATACAACCAGATCAGGAATTCGGCATACACCGTCTCCCAGTCATTGCCTTCCAGCAGCATGCGGATAGCGGCAATGGGGGGAATGATGTAGTCTTCCAGCAACTCATTGACAATATCGATATAAGGCAGTTCGGTGTTCGTATTGTCGCAGTTCAGGTCGATATCGCCTATGTCCGGTCTGCGCCTCCACTGCAAACCGGCGTTTTTATAATTGTTGGCTTGCAATAAAGCCCGGGCGTTGGAACCGGAAGCGGTTTTTCGCAAGAACAGGTAATCCAGCAAATCGGTGACATAGGCGGGTATGCTGAGGAACGATGTACAGTCCGCGCAGGCACAGTAGGACGGACCTATCCCGAAAAGGTTGGCGAGGTCGGGGTAGTCGGAATAGAATTTAGAGGTAGGCAATTGCGGATTATAGTCGGTCATCGTGTTGGTGGACGGGTTGTTCAACCTCGTGGCCACCTGGCCGGCGACATACGTTGCCGCAGCATGCACGGTCGAGGCCTGGTCAAAGACCCCCTCCGCAACCGTTGCTCCGCCCAGTGTGTTGCCAAACTGGCCGACGAAAGCAGTTTTTCCCATGGCATAAATCTGCCGGGCCGAGCGAATATTGGCCGACAGGAGCGTCAGGGCTGCGTCCGCACCCGGCGTGGACCTGTAGACACGTTGTATCCCCATGACCTGGTTGGTGACGGTCTGCTGGTCTACGCCCGCCGGCAGGGGATTTTTCTGTACATGGGTATTCAGATAAGGGCTGACGGGAGTGTGTATGAGGTCGAAATCCGGTTGTGTCAGCACACCGGTGATGTAATCCCTGTTGGCCAGTGTCCAACTGGTGTTTTTTTGAAACCGGGAAGCAAAGACCTGGGTGGGATAGATCTTTTCAATGCCGGCCGCAAGGGTGGCGGCGGTGCTTTGGATGTCCGTGGGTGCTGCGGTCCCTGCGGCCCGGAGGAGGCTTGCCCAGTCACTCACGTCCTTATCCACCAAAGTGCCGAGGTCGTCGGGGGTATTGAGTTTCCCCTGCCCCATCAAGTAGGAGACCAGCGGCGTATTGTCCGATGTCCAGGAGGAAAGCTGGAATACCAGTTGGAGTTTTGCCAGTGCGGCCTGACCCGCTGCGCCCGCGTAGGCAGGGTCCGTCGACAGTGTGGACCAAATGGCCGGGGCCGCGGTTTTGGGGTCAATATTTAGAAAGGCCTGTTGTTGGGCTGCATTCAAACCCGCGAGCGTGAGCTTTGCGTAGACCGGGGCGGGGGGTAGCGTGCCTCCCGGTACCTGGGGTGGTGCATTCTTCAGTTCCTGGAGTTGGCGGCGTATATCGGTTTGGCCGGATAATGTTTTGTAAGGGATGTTATTTTGAAGCGCGGCTTGTTGAAGGTTGGCGATCATATCGTCGACCGACAGGGTCAAAAACGTCGCATACCCCTGTTCGATGGCTGTGTCGGCGTTGGGGGGGATCGCCTGGCCCATGACCTTACCCTGGATAAGAATGCCGTAGAATACACTGGCTTCCAATTTCGTCCATTGTGCAAACCGGAAGGCGGCAACCAGGGACAGGATGACGTTCGCGCTGAGCGTCGTTTTGGCATTTAGGAAGGACAGGTCCTGTGTTTTTTCGTTTTGCGACAGATCCTCTATAGTCAGGGGTCCGATCAATGACCGGACCGTCCGGACCGCCCTGGTGAAGTCGGAGGGACCCATAAAAGCCCTGGGGCCCATGTTGACGTCTACTGTCAATTGTGCGGGGGCATTATAAAAGGGACCGGAAGAAACCAGGTACATTCCACCGGGATCATAGACACGGACGACGACGTTGGCGCTCCCCTGGAGGGGATCATAGGTAATCATATACCGGCCTTTATCGTCCGTTTCCGCCTCTCCCAGCGCGTGCTCGTCCCGGATGCCTTTGTCGAATGCCATGACGCGCGCTTCCTTCAGGGGTTCTATCCACTCGTCATAGATCGTGCCTTGCACCTCGTAGACGACCGGAGTGGAGGAGACCAGCCCGTATTGGGACAACAGTGTATTGATGGCATCGGCGGTGGCCTCGTCGATCATCCCCGTGGGCGCCGTCTTCATACCGACGACCTGAAAAAGGCTCACGATCTGCCGGGTGGCCTCACCAAAGGTCCCCTCCGACCGTTCGTGACCAAAGGTTTCCCTGAAATCGGGGTTTTTGAACAATACCTCGAATTCCTTTTCTTTCATCTTGTGGCTGAGCGCCAATATGACTTCATGAAGGTTTTTGATCTCTGGCCCCCGATCACCGGATTGGATAGGGAAAAGAATTTTTTGCATATAATAATGTTGTGACGATGTATGTTTTTGTTGAAACAGGCGGTGTTCTCCCGACCGCTCATGGCGCTCCTCTCCATCTTAACAGCCGTACGGACAACACAGGTGTCAACTGGCTGGTATCCGAACCCGGTGTGATCGGGCTCACCTCGATGGGATCTATCGTGTTGGTCCCGTTTTGCATATCCCGGCCGATCAACTGTAAGAGGCCTGTGAACCGGGGATCCCTGGGTATGCTGGGTTTGGGCGATAAAAGCTGTGACAAGGGAATTTGTTGCGGCGGACCCAACGTGCCCGACGGTCCGAGGACACGGGCGTTGGCGGAGGCGCCACCCAATTCCCTCGTCGCTACGGATCTTCTTACACCTTCTCCGATCCGGTATTGGGGACCGCTGGGGGCGGCCGGTGCCGGCGGTGGGGTCGCCTGGGCAGCCGCCGGTGGAGGAGCGGCCGGGGGCGGGGCCGCTGCCGTCGGCGCCGCGGGGGGCGAAGGCGCGGGGAACCCCGGTTTGGGGAAGGAAGGTCCTGCGGCAGGCGCAGGTTCCGGTGTCGGCGGTGCAGCCGGCGGTTCGGGCGGTGGAGCGGGTGGAGGCGGTGGTGGCGCCTCGTTGCTCGTACCCCCGGTATTGGATTCCGGCGGCGGTGTACCCTTGAGCGCGGCTATACCATACCCCGCCAGCGCTACCCCGGCGCCTACGGCGGCACCGGATACCGCGGTGTTGAAAAGCTTCTTCTCATTGAGCCCTTGTCCGCTCATGACTTCCTGGGTCGCTTCGCTGGCGGTGGACGAGGTGGCGCCCAGGGCGGCTCCGCCCACCACTTTTTTGGTGGCATTGACCACCTTGGCTGCGGTGGTAGCGGTTTTCACCGCTGCCGTAGCGGTATTGGCGGAACGAAGCGCCGTGGCGGCGCTGCCCAGTCCACCGGTCACCGCGCCCCCGACCATGCCGCCGACCGCCGAGTCCAGGATCTTGTCCCCGTCGACCTTTTCGTCCCGTGCGACCTCCCGGGTAAATTCCGCCGCTGCTCCCCCGGCGGCCCCGGAAGCCGCACCCACGACCACGCCGGTGGCGACGGTGGCAGCGGCGCCTTCTCCCAGTATACCCACGGCCACCGCACCTACGGCGGGACCGGCGGCACCAGCCGTAAGGACCGTGACACCCACCCCAACGACAACGACGGCGGCGACGACCGCCAGGGTTTTCCAATCGTCAGAGTCCCATAAGCCCGTGGCATCGGTGGCATTGACCGGGTTGTTTTTCAGATAACAATAGTCGTTGACCCCGTCCCCGATACCGATCGGGTCGGCCGCCGTCCAGCGGCAAAGCCAGGGCGCATAGTACCTGGCCCCGTGATAGTATAACCCGCTTTCCTCGTCCCGTTCTTTTCCCGTATACCTATACCGTTTCGCCGGTACATCCAGACTGGGGTCGGCCGCCTGGTATGAGGTCGTGCCAAAAGGATGGTATTCCTCATAGGAGACAATATTAGCCAGCATGTCTAATTCATACTGGGCGCTTCCCAACTGGTTGCCGTATTGAAACCGCGGATAATACGCCCCCAGTGTGGAAGGATCCGTTCCCCCGCTGTCGACGGTCTTCCGGTCGATGGTGGCCACGCGGTTCTTGTTTTCCATGACGTGGAAGGTTTCCCTTTCCAGGGTTACATTCCCGGTGGTGTCATAACTCCGGTAAACCTCGAAGCTTCCGAGGTAAATCCGTTCGGATACCTTCCCGGTTTGCCCCTGTCCTGTCGTCACCTTCCGGGTCCGGCCGCCCGTCGCGTCATACGTATAATAGGTGGTCAGACCCGGTCCCGGGCCGCTGACGACCTGCTGGGTCACGGCGGCAAGCTGGTCTTTTACGTTCCATTGCATCGCGGGCAATTCGGGCAGGTTGAGCATATTCCCGTGGCCGTCATAAGCATACCGGACCGGGGTGCCCGAGCCGATGGTCGTCGCCAGCAACTGGTTGTTCATCGGCGTGCCCGGAGACACACCCAGGGAGGTCCGGTCCGGCACATTATTGTTGTAGGCGAAGGAACGGGTATAGCTTCCGGTACCGGCGACGTGTCTGAGTGTCTTCATATTCCCCGTGGCGTCGTATGTATAATACTCCGTGTACGCGCGCATGGCCTGGCTGTCCGTGGGTGCCGGCAGCGGGTTCATGGCGTCAAAGGGGTAGTTCCGGTAGTCTGTGTTCGATGCGCTTTCATCCACGGTATTCTGGGCGACTTGTTCCCTTCCTGTAGCCGAAATAAGCCGGTACACCGCGTCATAAGTATAGTTGCCGTCGGACAGCACCTTCTGGTTATTATAAAAGACAGGGGGCTGGGCTTTGTCCAGCAGATAGGTGACATTCCCCATGGGATCATAGTAATAATTCAGGTCCTGGAGTATGTCCGCACCGTTGTTACGGGTGGTCAGCAACCGGAGCAGCCGGAGGGTATCCGGGTCATAAAAATATTGGGTGACCGTATTGTTTCCGTAACGGATGCAGGCGCGCTGGCCCTTCTCGTTGTGACGGATTTGTGCGACATAGGCCGTGGGGCCGGTGGCTGTGCCCTGGTAATAAACATCCACCATGTTCAGGGCCCCCGATTCCCCGTAGCCGGGGAGGCTGACATCGGCATTATTGACGGCCGCCTGGGTATAGGGAAGGGCGATCACCGTACCTATGGCTGACGGGGCAGGTATGAACGGCCGGACCTCCAGGATATGCCTGTTTTGCGCGTCATACTGGACAAGGCAGGTGTATTCGACGGGCAGTTGGGTCGAGGGATCTGTTTCCAGCGCCCCCATATCGGTGGACTCCGAACCACTCCATTGGTTCACGGGGAGCAGCGGGTCGGGGGAAGCATAAGCCCTGGAAAAAACGCGGCTGCTTTGGAGGAGGTTGCCTTTAAAGTCATACAGGTAGTGCGTGACCAGGCCCGAGTCGTCGAATTGTCGGTAAAGCCGGCCCCTGAGGTTGCACGCCTGATCTGTCGAGCCGTTGATGGAGATGCCCTCCCCATAGATGTTGTATCCGTAAAGGTAGGTGGACCCGTTGATCGTGACATAGCTGCGCAGCGCCCGGTGCAGGCCGTCGTATTGGTAACGGTAGATAAATGTGTCCGTCCCCTTGACACTCCATTCATAAAAGGGGTTGTCCAGGCAGTCGTGCAGCGTCCATCGTTCCCCTGCATCCATGCTAACCCTGTGCACCAGCCGCTGCAGCAGGTCATAGTCATACTGCATGACCGTATTCCCCATGGGGTCAATGACCTGGAGGGGATTGCCGGTAAGGTCGAACACCACCTGGACCGCGTAGAATGCGTCGACACCGCCCGTTATATTGAATTCGACCGTATAGAAGTTCCGGCCCAAAGGGTCCAGGTGCCTGGCCGTGGGTGTATTGTAGTGTGCCGCGGCCTTTGCCGCGGCGTCTGCCTGGAGCGGATCCGTGGACGTGCTGTGTTGCTGGTACCATACACTGTCCTTGACGGTATCGTTCTGATCGTAGTCGATCTCCACCCAGGCATCGAACTGTGTTTGAGAAAAGCTTCCGTCGGGGAAATCGGTCCGGATCAACCGGCCCGCCGGGTCATAGTGCAGAACGGCACTGACCCCGGAAGCCGGGGCTTCCTCGTACGCCTGGCTATCGCTGAAGTACGGCTCGTATTCCAGCACCGCGTTGCCCTTGTTGTTGTATACCGTCTTGCCCTTTCCGAGCCAGCGGTGCTGGGCCGGATTGGTGCCATCACAGGTGGTACCGCTGTCCGCCATCACCTTTTTCATGGCAGACCGCCCCAAACCATCCGTATACTCGAAGCCGTATTGAAACGGAACAGAAGTGTCTACCCGTGGGTCCGGCGTTTGGCCCGCGTGCAACTGGCGGTTGATGCTGCCGGCGCTGAAAGGAATGCCATAGCTGTAGATATACCGGGTCGTGGCGCCCTGGAGCAGGGCCGGTCCGTTGGTAAAAGGATCCGCAAAAAAACCATCGATCTGGGCTGCGCTCAGGTCGCTCACCAGGGTGGCATCGAAGGTATCTCCCTCTCCTTTGCCCCGCATCGCGATGGCGACCACCAACCCCAGCCGGTCGTAGGCGAAGTCTGTTTGGTTCCCATTGGGATCCGTGATGGTTCCGGGTGACAATACCCGGTAATTCAGGGCGGTGGCTGCCGTTGTGTTGTCCAGGGGGTCGGTTACCGACGTAAGGAGCAGCCAGTGGCTGTCAAAACCGATCGTGGTCGGGGATCCAAAAGCATCGATGTACCGGTAGGGCAACAGAAAAGGCAGCGCTGCGCCCCCGTCGAGGTAGTCGATTCTGCCCGATGGAACCCACCATTCCCCGGAGGGATCGGTCGGGGGAAAGTAATGCGCCCCGATGTAGGCGTCCGATTCCACATACTGCCCGGCCTGGAGCAGTGCCGCCGTTGCCTTGCCCGCCAGGGCACTAACACCGGCGTCAAACGCAAGGTGGTATTGCTGGTAAACCAGGCCGAGGGTATCCATGGTGTACAAGGGCAGGATGGTCAGGAGGTCGTCCTGCAGGAACAGGGTGCGTTGGTGTTTGAGCCTGGTAAGGACCGGCGTAGTAGACGGGCTGGTGAAATCGGAGAGGAGGTAGTAGCCGGTACCGGAGCCCGGCGGCCCCCCGGTCCATTCGTAGGCAATGGTCTCGCACCCGGCGGGGAGACGGTATGTCTGGGCGGTAATAATCGGTGTGGTATAGCCATAATGAGTATAAATGATATACGTATTTTGCTGCCCGGCCATCACGGGCGCGGGCAGGGGTTGGTTCCCGGGCAAGGTGATCCCGCCGGGGCTGGCCGGGTTCACCGGTTGACGGGGATAGACGACCGCGTAGGTGTCGACGATGTCCCCGTAAGCGGTATATGCGCCGTTGAGGGTATGCGCTATCCTGGGGTCTGCCGGGTTGCGCTCATAGTGATAATTGATCACCTCGCTTTCCAGCGAAAGGAAAACCGCGTAGGGATTCGGACCCTGTAGTTGAAGCAGGCTGACGACATTGTTATGTTCCGCCACCGAATAGGGAATGGGAGCAAGTGTGGGGTTGACCGCTGCATCCAGGGCATACACCTCCTGGCGGAGGACCATGCCTTTGCAGGCGCGTGCTGCTTCCCGTGCCTCGTCCGCTGTCAGGCCGGTGGGCATGATCGAAGCCGGAAGATGGTATTCCGCCAGGGATGGGTTCTGAAAATATTCCAGGGCCAATTTACCAATGAGGTCATCCAGTCCGAAATAAGCGCCCGTATGGTACCAGGTCTTGGTCAGCATCGGTACCTGGTCTGCCCCTGAATTCGTGGAGAAAAGATCGGTATCTGTTTGTTCGACGCGTCCAAAACCCCTGAATTCCTTTTCCGGATAGTCATAGTAACCGTGATGATAGGTATAGCTGCTGGAATATTGTGTTCCTGTCACCGCATCCGATACCTGTATACCCGACACGCACTGGACGGGGAAGCAAAGCTGGGTGACCCAGGGTGTGCCCCCCAGCTTATCCTGGAGATAATAATACGTGGAGGACTTGTACGTCAGGGTAACCTGTTTGCCCATTCCATTGGTGAACCCACTCATCAGGTAAGGCTTTTGTCCTCCCATCAGGTCGATATATTGGATAGGACACGGCGCATTCGCCTCCAGTGGAGATGACCAGACGATGCAGGCCGTGCCGTTCCCCAAAAAGTCCGTCACCGAAAGCTGATTGGGCGCGGCCGTACCGGGAAATGCCGGCGCTTCGAAAGGATCGCCCCATGCATTCCCGCTGAGGTTCAGCCACGCACGGAGTTTGTCCTGTCCCAGGTACAGTATGTCCGAGACCCCTGTGCCATTGATGTCGGCGAGATGAAGATAGGCCGGGTTAAATTGGTCTATGGTGTCGAATACCGGCGCATTGCTCATGTTGACTTTGGCTCCGAAGACCCCATAGCCGAGATTGGGCCAGTATGATACCTCCCCATTCCGGATGCGGACGATGTCCGTAAGACCGTCCCCCGTCATGTCGGAGAGGAAAATGCTCTGGACCGGATCCGCAAACACGACGGCAGGCCCCTTCTCTTCGTCAAACGGTTTGGGCGCCAGCTCCGGGGCGTCATAACCCGCTACTCCAGCCGCGGGGAACCAGGTGAACACCTGCTCTTCGGACAGAACAATCTCCGGCATCCCGTCTCCATTCAGATCGATCAGCTTTACGTTGGGATCACCCGTGTCGATCGATGGGCAACGGTCGAAGCCTTTAAAGGGCCACCACTCCCGCTCTTCCGTCAGCGCAAAAAAACCTTGATGGGGGGGAAGGGTGCTGACAATAAACTTCCGTCCATCTCCCGTCAGACTCTGCAATTGCAGACTCCCCGTGTTCAGCCCGGTAAATGAAGGCTTGGGGGCCACCTGGGAGGCTGGCGTAAACACACCTCCTCCCAGGTTGTGGTTGTAGTACCAGCCCTCCGACTGTTCGCTCAACACACCCGCAATGCCTTCGTTATACAGGTCCGTGAATTGATAAGGAGGGATCAAACCCTGTGGGATATTGATGCGATTCTCCTCGTCCACGGTCTGTACCTCCGTATTCCAAACCGGCAACTGATATGAAAAGGACGCCGGGGGATAGGAGGACTGTTCGTATCCTTTGCCCGCCGTGCCCGACCACCCCGTTTCGGTCACCGACACGATAAAATCCACCTCGACCCATGACAAGGTATAGGGATCGGGCGCTGTCGTGAAATCGTAGAATTGGTACGCGAGGTCCAGCGATTTTACAAGGACCGGTTCCGCGTCCAACTCCGGTATATTATGGAACATCAGGAACCGGCGGCACAACCGGTACGTCCGCATATCGAACCCCGGTTTCCCGTCCGAAAAAGGATCAAGCCTCGATCCCCAGGATCCTGAAGGTGTAAACGTTGGTGTCCCCAGATCGTGGTCTCCATAGTCCAACACCAACGCAAAAAGATACCCCGTGCCGTCCGGTATCACCGGCCCATAAGGATCCGCCGATCCGGGGTTATAGGGTACGGTATTCCCATAAAGAATCGTCTTCAAATAGGTATTGGAGATCCCCTGGTTGCCGTTCAGACGGTTGCCCTCATGCAACAGGTCCGGTACGCCGACCAGGTTCTCCGGTGTATATACGAATTGTATGCAATTCCCCTTATCATCAAAAGATAGTTCCGGCAGCCACTCAAAGACCCGGGTGGTGTCCCCGGGATCCGCCACCCGCGCCTGTTCCGTCAGACCATAAAAGGTCGCCGTATTGTCCCTGGCCGTCGTTTTCCAAAACACACCCGTCGGCGCCGCCACCTGTTCGATCAGTACAAACCCGCTTTCGATGCGAGGCTTGAATGTCCTGATCCGGTACACACCCGGGGTTCTTACCTCCTGCACCCAGTCACCCTGTGCGTTCTTCGTCAATAGCGGAACAAGATCTTCTGCATCAGACAGTTGGAAAACGTCGCTTTCATCCTCGTAACGAGGCAGGCACTTCTCTGTCCGGCGCCTGATAGAGGGAAGGCTGATGTTCCACCCCAGCCCGAACGGACTGTTCCCGCTTCCCGAATTGTACCTCAGCGAAAGGGATGGCATAAATTCACTCCGTGACTTAGACAGTGGCACTGCCACGCTAAAGGCTGTCGTGCCGTTGGCCGAATTCACCTGAAACTTCTCGTCAATGGATTTCAGCGCCCCGCCCCCCTTTGGAAGCGGTATTGATGGGATTTGAATGAGATTTGTCTTGGCGTATTCCGAATGATCGCCTACCGGCTTGGCCACCGGTTCAGGTACACCACTGGGTAGCGGCTTATCTGGCATGCCTTGGTTAGCGACTTCGTCTGTGACCATAAACCGGGGGGATCTTTTGTGGTGTTATTGCCATAAAAGTATCCCGCTTTGCAGGTGGCCGCAAGGGTACATCTACCGGAAGCGGCAGGTATAACTACGTAAATCGAAATTCTTTTGGGAAAAAGGGTGTTTTCACCCTTATTGAGCGTGTTATTGGGAACAGTAAATATTATTTTCTAGTTTGGTGGAAACACCGGCACATGATCAAATTGCTTACCGATCTGCCCTGGACCACTATCGGGGAAATATTGATTTATTTGGTGTCCGCCCTGTTGCTTGTGTATTTTACGGTCATATCGGCGACCGATCTGCAGATGATCAAAAGTAAAGTCCTGCGTGACCGGGATGCCGAGATACTCCAGTATTATTTCCTGCCAACCGCGTCACTGACCATCCAGGCCGTCGCGGAAGTCTCCATAATTGTAGGGTCAAATACCGGATTGATTGTGGGTTTAACGCTTGCCAATTTGGTTTTGGAGAGCAAGGTCAATATCGAGCCGGATACAGAAAATACGATAGCTGTCTCTTATGTTCCCTTCATATTCGCCAATGACGAGGTGGACGTAACGACCAATGACCTGGGGTTGCTGCAAAATGTCGCATTCACTTCCGATGACCGGGTGACTTCTGTCGTTGCCGAGATCGCCGACCTGCCCAAGGCACTTTTGGGGCGTGGCGCGGAAATGCGCGATAGTGAGCGCATCGAGCAGGTGACCGAGCCAACGATCTACCGGAAAGAGACCTTTAAAAATACGTTCATCATCACGGCCGGGGAGATGGAAACCGGTTCGTTCAAAAGGCAATGGACCTTACGCACGGATGGTCTTGCTTTCGGCCAGGACAACCAGTTGCAGTTGGTGTTGGAGGCCTCTTTCGCCACCGGTCGGAAAAATGGGCTGAAGGCCGATGTATACAATGGCCTTTTGACCAGGCCCCTGGTCAAAAGGACAATACCCATCAGCGTCACCCAGGTCAATGGCCCCCGATTATTGACCGGGAATACCTTTAACATTACCGCATTGGTCCCGGATGTCTCCACAGTGCTGACAGTTCCGATGAAACGGTATTTCTTTGTCAAAGTTAAAAGCAATCCTGCCTTTTCAAACGGACTGCTCCAGAAGATGCACCTCGAAAAGCCCAGCGAGGCCGAGGCCTTTATCTCCATTCCTGTCCGGTTGCTCAAGGCGATCTTTTCCATTCCCTCAGAGTTATTTCACTTCAGGATTACCCGGTTGCAGGAGCAAAATGCGTTGGAAACAGAGCTTAAGAAGGCTAGAGCGTTGCAGGACAACACGGCAGCCCCCCAAAGGCCTGGGCCGTTGGCCGCTGCGGACCAACCAACGACGCCTCCTGAAATACAAGACGGGACCAAATTTGGGAACCTTCCCTCTCCCCCCGGGAAAACCGGGAGCATTCGTAATGCAGCAGGCCCTATGAAATTAATGGCACGAATGGCCAAAGGGGCGTCTGCTGCGCTCGGGGCGCCAAAAGTACCCTGTCAATGGTACAGCAAATTCAATGGAATCTGGGGCTACTATGGCAATAAAACCGCCAACACCTGCACTGCCGCCGCGGCCGCTCATCTTATCATCAGTTGGAAAGCCGTCAACAACCCGGCAAATGTTGCATTGCCACTGGTGTCTGCCGTTCTCGACGCATACACGAAAGCCGGGGGCACCGCCGATGGATTGAGCATTTTCAATATGCTGTTTTACTGGCAGGATAAAGGCATTGGCGGTGACATCGTAGGGGACTTTCAAAAAGTCAAGGCGAATGACTTCGATACTTTGAAAATGGCCACTTTTTGGTATGGGGGAAGCCTCGTCAGCCTCAATTTACCCGGTACCATTCAGGACGATGCAGCATCCACACGATGGAGCATCCCTGCCGGCGACCCACCAGGAAAATCCCTCCACACGGTGACTGTTCTCGGCTACGACACGGACGATACCATTTTCGCGGTGTCCTGGGGCCGGATCGTGACGATCGACCGGTCGTTTTATGAAAAATATAATCAGGAGACTTGGGTAGCCATCTCGACCACCGACTGGTTGAATGGCGAAGTATCACCCTCGGATGCGACCGAGGAGGCCCTCGAACAACAAATAACAACATTTAGCCAACAAGTATGATGACCCGATACTGCTTACCCCTCCTGATGCTGCTATTGGCCGGCAACGGCCTGTGCGCACAAACGACCATCCACGTCAGATTCGACTCGACGGGCCAGATGGTGAAATATCCTACCCCTGTCGTCCGGGGAAGAGATGACATTCAATTTTCGGTTGAGGTACCCCGTGCCCTGCTGGATTCCGAACTGGTGGCATTCAAAGCGCTTTTGCAGGCGGATTCCGGTTATTTAGCTGATCCCCTTGTAAATGGAGCTTACAAAGCGTTCATCAACACAGATACGATCGACGACTATACTGCCGCAGTAAGGGACCTGCTGGCGCACTGGCCTTCGTCATGTGCTTCCCGGATAACCAGTAACAACCTGCATCTCCCGGTGGATGCTTTTTTCCAAAACCTTTACGACAATCAGTTTGAAATCCTGGTGATGGACCGGTCCCGGAAATTGGATGTCGTTCAACTAGCGGCTGATAACGGGCATTGCACCGATATATGCGTAAGATTTATTGGTACGGTACACCTTCACCGGTATTTTTGTAAAAATTGTCCTTCGATGCCATTGGATTCTTTACGCTTCCAATTGGTCCGCTTTAATCCGCTCACGAAGACCGCCGCCGATTGGTACAAAGTGGCGAAAAACAGGGGCTTTCAGCAACTCAATTATGATGATGTCATAAATCAACTGCTCGCTCTGGATGGTGCACACCCGAATACCATAGCACGTAATCTGGTGACGAGCCTGCGCGGGTGGTTTATGGATTGGTTTTGGTTATCCAAGGGCCAGTTTGTCTTAGACCCTTTCAGACAGATCAGCAAGACAAAGGTGAGCGACGCGACGTGTCGGGCAAGCATGCTCGACAGCACGATTGGCATGTTGCGGGAGCGTCTTGCTTTCAACGATAGTGTCAAAAGGCACGTCCCCTTTAAGGAATGGAGGGAGGATCAGTTTAAAAGGGTGCAATCCAAAGGCGCGGATATCCAGGCGGAAATCAAGTCTGATTCGCTCGAACGGGTGGCCCTGCTGAAGGCGGTGAATGCTTCCGACCCGGCAAGCCTGGGCGTAGGCACCATAATAAACCAGGTTGATGTTTACCTGTCGAGGGGCAACCTGGTCCGTCCACAAAAGCAATTTGACGCTGCCAGCCGTTTGTCGAACGCATGGGCCAGGGAGAGACGTCAACAGCGGGTTTCGGAAATACCGCAGACCGAAAGACTATTCGTCGTCGTTTACAATATCGACTCTTCCGCGTCGGTGAAACTCACGGAAAAGCCCGGAGCCTTCGACGATCAGGCGGATTTTACCAAAAACGGGGTTAACGCGTTAAATTTTTCGGTCAGTGGCTCCGCCAGCCAGGTGACCGGTATCGTAAATAACCTGCAGTCATTTCGTCTGTTGGGTAACAATATTCCACCGGGTAGCGCGCCGCCCGGTGGCGACGACATGGCCAGGGTAGTGCAGATGCTCAAATCTTTGCGCGATGACTACCAGGCCGGAAATATCACTTTCCCTTTAAATGCGGACCTTTTCGCACGTCAAACCTACACTGCCCCGTTGTTTGCGACTTTTGCCAGACCTATGACGCTGCTGTCGGCGCCGTATTCCGATTCCTTTTCGATCCGGCAAGTGATCAAGAAGGACACCATGACGACCTTGTCCTTTGTAAACGTGGGCAAGCTGCGGCACTTTCAGTTGGCGGCAGGGCTTGCCTTTTTAACCCAGCCCGCCACCATAACGACCATTGATACTTCCGGAGGCGGGTTCAAAGTCAAGACAGCCAGTAGTACCGCCGCGGCCGTGCTCGGTATAAAATTCTACCCCATAAGGAGTTTCAACCGGGACAATGGAATCATACCCCGATACCCGCTCAGGCACCTCAGCGTTTTTGGCGGCTTTAATATGTTGCACCCGCTTAACGATTTTTACGCGGGATTTGGATACGATATTGTACCGGGATTGAGCTTCATCCTGGGTAAAAATTACTATGTGAAGACGGCCTACCAGGTACAAAACAACCAGATCATAAATTCAGAACGCGTCTTCCACACGGGCAACTCGTTCTTTGCGGTTACAGTCGACCCGGTGTTGTTCTTTACTATCGTCAAATCATTCTTTTAACGGTATGCGCAACTTGTTATTTTTCGTCGTTTTGCTCTCTTGTATCCCTGCCGGATGCAAAAAAGACGGACCTTCCTTTAATGACCTTTCGGGAGACAGCACTATCCGGAGCGTAGTTTTGCTGTACGATACCCTGGCCGGAAACGGACAATATATATATGTGCACCCCATAAGTGTCTACCTGAAGTATCCATCCGATTCGACGGGTTATCTGACTTACGCCACCAGCAGCGTCACCGGTCAGTTTTCCTTTAATGGGATCGATCCCGGGCAGGCTTATGTCGTCTACGCCAGCTTCGATAGCCTGCAGCTGCATTTCTCGGGTATGGTTACCTTTCCCGCCAACTCCAGAACTTCGGTCTACGCCTCCGATACCCTAAAGCTGTATCCCACCGCTACCAGCCAGAACATATTGGTCTATCGTCTGGTGGACCCTCTCGGCGGCGCCGTGCCCGGTGGAAGCTTATATTTGTTCAGTAGCCAAACCTTGTGGGCGCAAAGTGATTCTATTGGCGCCTCCTATATCCTGAGGACCGACAACTTCGGGAGGAGCGTCCAGACCAATATTTTGCCAGGCCCTTATTATGTTCACGCTGTAGGTTTTCCCACCGGACAGTTGCTGACCGCTACAGACACCTTGACCATGCCCGTCAGCGGCATTATATCCAGGGTGCTTCCGCTGATAACTACCGGGAATGAACTTATTTATCGGACCTTCGACAGCCTTTCCGATCCATTGGCTGACTGCAAGGTGTACCTGTTTAGCAGCCGGGTGCTGTGGGAAAATGCCGTGTCGTTTACGGGCACCCCGGCGGGAAGTGTGTACAGCTTTTCAACGGACTCTACGGGTGAAACCAAGGAATACAACCTCGCGCCGGGAAAATACTTTATCTACGCGTATAACCGGTATGATTCGCTGAAGCTGCAAGGCGTGGACAGCGTTATATTGCCACCAGGGGGCGTAAAGGATACCTCGATCACATTGAAAGTGCTGTAGGTTTTATAAAAAAACTGCCACAGCTTTCGCTGCGGCAGGTCCTCGTAATTTTTGCCCTTGTGACTCCGTCAGGATTATCTCCGGCGCCTGGTGGCGCCTCCGATGATCCTCTTCGCATTAGCCTAACCCAACCATGCCTATAACGGATTTACGCCCCGCCTTCGGCGGTGCTAGTCGTGTTCACAGGTCCGCTTAGTCGAGCAAGCTCGACACGCGGCCCTATAAACACGACCGCCGCGGCTATTGCCGCGGCGAATCCGTTAAAAAACATGTTTGTGACTCCGTCAGGATTCAAACCTGAAACCTTCTGATCCGTAGTCAGATGCTCTATTCAGTTGAGCTACGGAGCCATTCCCGTAATTGGGAGTGCAAAGATAGGGGAGAGGGCCCAATCCGCAAAAAGAAAAAAGACCGTATTTTCAAGACATGAGAAAACTCATAACCCTGCTGATTTGCAGCATCCTGTCGACGGCTGCCGGCGCGCAAAAAACGTCGAAAAAGGAGCCGTTTTATTTCCCGCCGAAAGGCGCCTGGGAAACCCGCTCCCCGGAAAGCCTGAAAGTCGACACGACCAAGATAAAGGACGCCATCCAGGCCGCAAAGGCCAACGAGACCAAGGACTCCCGCGACCTGGCGGTCGCCCAGGTCCAGGACTTTTGGAAGGAACCTTACCTGGAAGCGGAGGGTGCGTTCGGCGAAAGGGGTGACCCCACCGGGATCATCGTATACAAGGGCTATATCATTGCTATATGGGGCGACCCCACCCAGGTGGAAATGACAAACAGCGTCACCAAGAGCTTCCTGTCAACGGTCATCGGTGTGGCGGTTGATAAGGGGTTGATAAAGAGTGTATTGGATACGATAGCGCCCTACATGGCCCCGATCGAGTTGTTCCAGCCCCAGGGCGGGCCCCCGCTAGGGGCTCAGCCACAACTGCTATACCCCTTCGCCACACCGCACAACCGCTTTCTCACCTGGGACGTCATGCTGCGGCAAACCAGCGACTGGGAGGGCACCCTTTGGGGAAAACCCGACTGGGCGGATCGGCCGGAAGCCACGGCCAACGCGGCGCTGCAACGGGAACGGCACGCCCCGGGCACGGTTTGGAAATACAACGACGTCCGTGTCAACGCCCTGGCGCTGGCGGCGACGAACGTGTGGCGCAAGCCTTTGCCGCAGGTGTTAAAGACCTACGTCATGGACCCGATCGGCGCATCGGATACGTGGCGCTGGATGGGCTACCGGAACGCCTGGATCGTCATCGACGGGCAGCCGGTACAATCGGTGAGCGGGGGCGGTCACTGGGGTGGGGGCATGTTTATCAATGCGTATGACATGGCCCGTTTTGGCCTCCTGACGCTGAACCGGGGCAAATGGAATGGCCAGCAACTCGTCTCCGATACCTGGGTGATGCAGGCGTTGACGCCCACTACGGCCAATAAAGGCTACGGCTATATGAATTGGTTCCTTAATGGGGACCAAAAGCTGTTCCCCAGCGCCCCCAAAACGGCCTTTGCGCACATCGGTAATGGGCAGAACGTCATCTATGTAGATCCGGAGCACGACCTCGTGATCGTGGCCCGATGGATCACGGGCAAAGGGATGGACACCGTCATCAGGAACGTGCTGGCCGCACTGCCGCGATAAAGCGGCGCGTTAAAGCGCGCCTAGTATATCCACCTTACAAACGCCTCCATCGCCGCATACCGTGTCAACCCCAGCTCTGCATAAAGGTTGGCGGTATTGCTGTTGCGGTCTTCGGCGCGTTGCCAGAATTCGCGGCTGTCGGTGCCCTGGAAGGGGACCATGTCCTTTTGGGATTGGTGGATGAAGATGCCGAAGCGTTTCTTCATCACCTGTTCGGGGCTCATGGGGATGGCCATTTCGATCTCGGAAATGTCCCATTCCTGCCATGCGCCCTTGTAGAGCCACAGCCAGCAGTCCTTGATCCATTCGTCCCCGGCGGCCTTGAGGCGGCGCATGGATTCGAAGATGATGTCGAGGCAGACCTTGTGGGTGCCATGGGGGTCGGCGAGGTCGCCGGCGGCGTATATCTGGTGGGGTTTTAGCTTGCGTAGCAATTCCATGGTGATCTGGATGTCTTCTTCGCCCATGGGTTTTTTCTCGATCGCGCCGGTTTCATAGAACGGGAGGTTCATGAAGTGGGCGTGGTCGTCCGTCAGACCTACGTAACGGCAGGTGGCCTTGGCCTCGCAGCGGCGGATGAGCCCCTTGATCGCACGGATCTCGGAGGTGTCCATCTGGCTGGGCTTTTTATTAAACAAAAACGCCCGCGCTTCCTGGAGGATCTCTCTGGATTTTTTGGCGTCGATGCCGAACATGTCTTCGAAGCCGACGGCGAAGTCGAGGAAACGGGTCACGAATTCGTCGGTGACGGCGATGTTCCCGGACGTCTGGTAGGCGACGTGGACGTCGTGTCCCTGGTCGTGGAGGCGCATAAAGGTGCCGCCCATACTGATGATGTCGTCGTCAGGGTGGGGGGAAAAGATAACCACGCGCTTGGGGTAGGGGGTGGACCGCTCGGGATGGGCGGGGATGACGGCATTGGGTTTTCCGCCGGGCCAGCCGGTGATGGAATCCCGCAACTGGTAATAGACCTGGAGGTTGATTTCGTAAGCGTCCCCGTGTTCGGTCAGGAGGTCGCCCAGGCCGCCGTCGATATAGTCGTTGGTCGTCAGGCTGAGGATGGGCTTTTGGAGCTTCAAGGCGAGAGCTATGACGGCCCGGCGCATCATTTTGGGTGTCCATTCGACTTCACCGGCGAGCCAGGGGGATTTGAACCGCGTGAGTTCAGTGGCGGCCAGCTCGTCGATGACGAAGGTGCAGTCGTTGTGTTGTTGGAGGATGGAGGCGGGGATATGCTCGGTGACATCGCCTTCCACGGCCTTTTGAACGATACCTGCTTTCAGGCCCCAGGCCATGAGGAGGATGCGTTTGGCGCCCATGATGGTCTGGATGCCGGCGGTGATGGCCATGCGCGGCACCTGGGAAATGTTTTGGAATTCGCGGGCGTTGGCTACCCGGGTGGAATTGTCCAGGGT
Source organism: Dinghuibacter silviterrae (assembly GCF_004366355.1). Classification (NCBI taxonomy): domain Bacteria; kingdom Pseudomonadati; phylum Bacteroidota; class Chitinophagia; order Chitinophagales; family Chitinophagaceae; genus Dinghuibacter; species Dinghuibacter silviterrae. The sequence continues at coordinate 1,637,135 of NZ_SODV01000002.1, forward strand.
CACCAGGCGGGTCTTGGAGTAGCGGCTGGAGCCAGGTTCGTTAAAGCCGATGTGGCCGTTATTCCCGATCCCGAGGATCTGGAGGTCGATGCCGCCGACGGCTTCAATTTTTTGTTCGTACTTCTGACAATATTCCTTGATCTTGTCTTTGGCAACGCGGCCGTCCGGGATGTGGATGTTGGCCGGGTCGACGTCGACCTTGCTAAAGAGGTTCCGGTGCATGAACGCGTGATAGCTCTGCAGGGTTTCCGGTTCTATGGGATAGTATTCGTCGAGGTTGAAGGTAATGACGTTTTTGAAGCTGAGGCCTTCCTCCTTGTGCATCCGCACGAGTTCGGCGTAGAGGGAAATGGGCGTGGAGCCGGTGGCGAGCCCCAGTACACAGGGGAGGCCTTGGTCTGCCTTGGAACGGATCAAATGGGCGATTTCCCTGGCGGCGTACTTAGAGCCTTCCTTCGGGGTCGTAAAGATCTTGACTGGAATTTTTTCAAATGCGTCTACCGTACTCATGGACAATTTTTATTATGGGAAAAACAAAGGCAGGCAACCGATAGCCGAATGGCGCCCGAAGATAGTGACAAAAGGCATTGATTTGTAACATTATTTCGAGAAAAACACGCGAAAACGGTTGCGCAAAATGGCCGCAGGCCGCGCGGGGCGCTGGTGAGCGCTAAGCGAGCGTTTTTCTGAGCGCTTTGATAGACTGATACAAAAGATTGCGCGCCACCTGGTAGTTGATGTGCATCACCTCCGAAATCTCCTCATAGCTCAGTTCCTGGAAAAAGCGCAGGTAAACGATCTCCTGCTGCCGCGGAGACAATTGCTCCATGGCGGTCTTGACCTTTTCCCCGTTTTCCTCCTGGTGCTCGCGGAGGATGATGAAGTTTTCGTGGCTGATCTGAAAGGTATCGGGCGTATCCTCTCCCAACTGGATCTTGGACCGCTTTTGGATGCTTTTCAGGAGTTTATACTGGAGCGCCTTGAGCAGGTAGGCACGGACAGACTGGACGGGCGTCTTGCTGGGACTGAGCCATAGCTCGGTAAACAGGTCCTGGATGCAGTCTTCGAGAAGCTCTTTGTCCGGTGTGATTTTGTGGCCGTAAAGGTAAAGGGAGGGGTAATATCGTCGGAAAAGCTGGCGGAAGGCTTCCGGCTCTCCTTTTTTAAAGGAATCCCACAATGCTATGTCCTGGACGGTATTTTCCAACAAGCCGACGTTAGTTTTCTACCGCAATTAACAGTAATTTGAAAAAGATTGCAAAAATTGGTTACAAATTTTTATCATTACGTACTAGTAAGTACAAAGGCGCTGCATTGATTATGGATATGCCCAATTTTGAAGGCACGGAAGGTCCGAGTTTGGAGGACCTGTTGGCGGATGAGTCGTTTCTGGCGTGGTATCGGCGGTCCGATGCCACCGCATTCCAACGTTGGCAGCATGAGCTGGAGCGTGATCCGGCACGGAAAGCCGTGGCGGACCAGGCCATTGTGCTATTACAGCAGCTCGACGTAAAGGAAGTCGCCATACCCGAGGGGCAGGTCAGCGCCGCGGAAAATAAACTTTTTGCCCGCATCGCGGGGATGCCCCAGGGCAGCGGGGTACCCGAAAGCGAAGCCGCCGCCGGCAGCGGGGCGCCCGCCGAGGCCGCCCACAGCCTGGCGGGAACTGCCGTGGCTGCGCAGGAAATACCCGCCCCGGCCCACGTGGGCCCCACCCGCGTCATCCGCCTCCGCTCCTGGCGGACCTGGGTATCCGCTGCCGCTTGCGTCCTGGTGGTCGCATTGGCCGCCTGGCTGGACAAAAACTGGATCAGCGGCAAGAAAACCCTCGATACGCCCTACGGTCAGATTGCGTCGGTCGTCCTCCCGGACGGGACGGAGGCGACCCTGAACGCGCATTCCAGCCTTACCTGGAGGCGCAAGATGCGTGAAGGGGAAGACCGGGAGGTATGGCTCAAGGGCGAGGCTTACTTACACGTGGCCAAAAAGCCGGAACACGAGCGGTTTATCGTACATACGGATCATTTCGATGTGATTGTTACCGGCACGCACTTCAACGTCAGCAGCGTCGAGGCTGGTGACGGGGTGGTTCTTCAGGAAGGAAGCGTTACGGTCCGCACTGCTAAAGGTGAGGAAGCCAAGTTGCAACCGGGTGACCAGGTCCAATACCGGGACGGCCAGTTGGTCCGCCAGACGGTTAACCCCGATAACGTGATTGCGTGGACCAATCTGAGGGTGGTCTTTGACAACGCCACCCTGGAAGACGTATTGACCATGATCCGGCAACACTATGGGGTAAAGGTGAGGTTGGACAATCCCGCGCTTCTGCATAGCCCGGTCAACGGAATGCTGGCTAATGACAACCTGGACGTCTTATTTAAAGCATTGGCACTGGCGAATAATCTAACGATACAAAAGGACGGCGACCAATATGTGATCCGGTAGCCGCCGCTCACCAAAACCGGGAGTCGAGGCCCGGGCTGCATGATGAATTGTCTGTCGAGGAAGACCCTTCTTTGCTGGGGGGCAGCTATGCTGCTTGTGTGTACACCTTCTTACGCACAACATCCTTATGTGCCTGCCGCCTCCAAACATACGCCGGTTGCTCTTGTCCCGCTTCTCCAGGTCCTTAAGGAACTCAACCGCACCCGGGGCGTTTATTTCCTGTACACCGCCAGGTCGGTGGGGGAAACGCTGGTCAACGACACGTACAATGTCAACGCGGAGCTGGAAGACATCCTTACACAAATTCTAAAGGGAACCCATTTGCATTACCGTAAGGTGAATGCCCTCACTTTTGTCATCCTGGAGGGAGACGCGGCGACCAACCCGGGACCGACGGGTAATTTGCTACAGGAGGCAGGGATGTCGATTGTGGGCAACACGCAGCTCACGGGTTTGGTCTCGTCGACGGAAGCCGGTCCGCTGGCGGGGGTGACGGTCCGTGTCAAAGGGGACGGCCCGAAGGGGCCTTGGGCCATTACCGACGAGACCGGGGCCTTTAGCATACAGGCGCCTCCGGGTTCCGCCCTGGTGTTCTCCAGCGTGGGGTATGAGGACCGGGTCATGGAGGCGGGGACCGGGCCCCTGCAAGTGATCCTGAAGCCCGCCAAACGGGAGCTCAACGAGGTGGTGCTGACCGCACTGGGGATCAAAAAGCCCAACAAATCCGTGGGGTATGCCACGACCACCATACCGGGCTATGACCTGACCCAGTCGCGCGAAACCAACCTGGGGAACGCCTTTACCGGGAAGGTCGCGGGGGTGAGCGTGGCAGGTGACGCCACGGGCCCTTCGGGCAGCAGCCGGGTGATCATCCGCGGAAATGCCAGCGTCATGGGCAACAACCAACCCCTTTACCTCGTGGACGGTATTCCCTACGACAACACCAACTGGGGCGGTTTTGCCAGCCAATACGGGGGAAAAGACTATGGAGACGGGTTGTCCAACATCAATCCGGACGATATAGAGAGCATCCAGGTCCTCAAGGGTGTGGCGGCCTCCGCCCTGTACGGATACCGGGGGGGCAACGGGGCCATCCTGGTGACCACGAAGTCGGGAGCGGATGCCAGGGGGATACGCGTGGAGGTGAACAACAATGTAACGGTCAACCGGGTCATCGACGAGCGGGACTTCCAATACGTCTATGGCCAGGGGACCATGGGCACCAAAGACACCACCCAGATCGCCAACATGTCTTATCCCTATTATAGCTGGGGTGGGAAGATGGACGGCTCCCGCGCCGTCAACTTCTTAGGTAATTCCTATGCTTACCTGCCGCAGCGGCGCAATTTCGAACACTTCTATAAAACCGGGGTCACCAATCAAACCTCCCTGGCCGTCTCCGGCGGTAATTCGAAGGGCCACTTCCGGCTGGGGGTTTCCGACCTGTACCTGGATGCGGTCATCCCCAATTCCGATATGAAGGACCAGGGTATTAACTTCAATTCCACGCTGAACATCACGTCCCACCTGCAATTGACAACGACCTGCGACTATGTCTTCGAGCAGGTGAAGAACAGGGCGTCTTTTTCCGACGCCCCGGGTAACCTGATTGCTACTACCCTTTATCTTGCCAACAGCTTTGACATCCGCTGGCTGGAGCCGCAGGTCAACGCCAGCGGAAGCGAGCTCTTACCGGGGACGGGGGCGACATATTTCAGCAATCCCTATTTCGTGGCCTACCGGTTCGAGAACAATACCGACCGGAACCGCCTGACGGGCGCCATCACCCTCCGGTACAACTTTCTGCATGGCTTCTTTGCGCAAGGCCAGGTCACCCGGGACGGGTATGTATTCGATGTGACCGACGTAGTGCCTACCGGCACGGGTTATGCGACGGGTGGCGAGTTTACCCAATACGAACTCAACTTCCGGGAGCTCAACGAAAACTTTATGATGGGGTGGAACCGCCAATTCGGGAGGGACCTGAAGATGACGATCGACGGCGGCGGCAATTCCCAGGACAACCTCACCCAGGATTATGGGGTGGGCATGGTGCCCACCCTGGTGCAGGGTGTCGCGGAGCAACCTGCGGCCAGCCCGTTCAATATCCCGTATGTCTATACCGCGGCCAACATTCTCCAGAAACCCTATACCCGCGGATATGCACACTACCGCGTCAATTCTTTTTATGGCATCCTGGACGTTGGCTATAAGAACTACCTCTACCTGACGGCCACCGCCCGTAACGACTGGTATTCCACGCTCAGCATCGCCAGCGACCGCTACCTGTATCCCTCGTTGAGCGGCAGTTTTGTTTTCTCCGAGGTCTGGCACCTGCCGAAATGGATCAGCCTCGGGAAATGGCGGGCGTCTTACGCCCAGGCGTCCAACGGCACCTCGCCCTATCAGAACGTGTTGAACTACGGCATACAAAACTATGTGATCAGCGGCCAGTCCCTCGGGTATGTCGCCCAAAGCTATATCCCCAACGCCCACCTCAAACCCGTCAGCATCCGCGAGTGGGAGACGGGGCTTAACCTGGGTCTGTTGGGCGGCCGGTTGGGGTTGGACGTCGCCTATTACAACAAAAAAACGGCCGACGATATCCTCCCCGTCTCCATCAGCGCGACCTCCGGGTATACGGGCGACTACCTCAACACGGGGTCCGTCCGCAACGAGGGGGTGGAACTGCTCGTCACCGCCACGCCGGTAAAGGCGGGTCACTTTCAGTGGGACCTGTCGTGGAACTATGCCAACAACGCCAGCAAGGTCCTCAACCTCGGGCCCGGTACGCCGAGCTATGTCATCAGCGGCGCCCAGGCCCGGTGGGGCGGGGAGGTCAGCGTGAGCAATGTGGTCGGCTTGCCTTATGGCCAGATCGTCGGATATGCTTACAAACGGGATGCGCACGGAAATATCCTGTACAATTCAGGCGGAGAACCGGATCAGACCGGCGTGGTTCCCCTGGGTTCCGGGGTATACAAGGTGACAGGGGGGGTGTCCAACCAGTTGCACTATCGCAATTGGACGTTGTCGTGGCTGATCGATTATAAATTTGGGGCGCGAATATATTCACAGACAAACCTGCTTTTGTATTTCTATGGTCTCCAGAAGACAACGCTCCAGGGACGCGAAGGAGGGTATGTGGGCAAGGGCGTCAACGACATTACCGGGAAACCCAATTCGGTCAGTGTTCCTGCGGAACAGTACTTCCAGGATATTTCCGCGGGCGGGTCCGACCATATCGCCGAAGAATTTATTTACGACGCCAGCTTTATAAAACTCCGTTCTTTTTCCCTCTCTTATTCCATCCCCCCCTCCCATCTACAGGGGTCGAGGATCAGGGGAGTGTGTATTTCCCTCGTGGGCCGGAATGTGCTCACCTTGCTCAAACACACACCCAACATCGATCCTGAGTCTAACCTCAACGCTACCAACGGACAAGGGCTGGAGCTGTCCGGTTATCCCACCATTCGCAGCCTCGGCTTCAACGTGAATCTGAAGTTTTAAAAAAGATTTCACATTTCCATTACAAACAGGTAACAGGCGGCACTTTATAAAAGGGGCAGGCATGCCTCGTACCACAAACCATCTTTCAGATCACTAAAACGGCTGCATTATGAAAAAAATGTCGCACAAGATTCTATTGTGTGCAGGCCTCGCCATGGCTCAGATAGCCATTGACGAAGCTTATGGTTATCCCTTAGGGATAGCCCCGCTCGCGCGGCCCGGCGCTTACCAGGAGGTTGTCCATGGTAAGGTGACCGGTCCGGACGGAAGCCCGGTTCCCGGCGCCAATGTGTCCATCAAGGGCTCCAAGAAGGGCGTCACCACGGGAACGGACGGTTCTTTCACCATCAATGCGTCCAAAGGGGACATCCTCGTTATTTCTTCGATAGGATATGCCGCTCAGCAAGTGAAAGTAGGCAGCGGCGACCTTGCCGTCAGCCTCCTGGAATCTTCCAAACAACTCAACGAAGTGGTCGTCACCGCGCTGGGTATCAAGAAACAGGCCCGCTCGCTCGGGTATTCCACGACGGAAGTGAACGGCAGCGCCCTGACCGATTCCCGCGAACAAAACCTCGGTAACGCGCTCACCGGCCAGGTGGCCGGCGTCAACGTAGCCGGTGTCGCCAACGGCCCCATGGGCACCAGCCGCGTGGTCATCCGCGGGAACTCCTCCCTGACGGGTAACAACCAGCCTTTGTACGTGATCGACGGGGTGCCCTTTGACAACCAAAACCTGGGGGGCAACGCGGGCCAATGGGGTGGGGCCGACTTTGGAGATGGTTTGTCCGGCATCAGCCCTGACGACATCGAAAGCATACAGGTGCTCAAAGGGGTTGCTGCTTCCGCTCTTTATGGCTTCCGCGGTGGTAATGGCGCCATCCTGATCACGACCAAGTCCGGTGCCCGCAACCGCGGGATGAATATCGAATTGAACAACAACCTTGTGTTCAATTCTGTGATGGACGAGCGTGACTATCAATATACGTACGGCCAGGGGCTGCTGGGTGTCAAACCCACGTCCCAGGCGGCCGCGCTGGCCGCCCCTTATGACAGTTGGGGGGCCAAGATCGACGGCTCCCAGGCGGTCAACTTCCTGGGTCAGCCGGTGGCGTACACGGCCTATAAAAAGAACTTTGAAAACTTCTTCAAGACGGCTACGACCAACCAGACGTCGGTCGCTTTGTCCGGGTCAAACGACAAAGGACACTTCCGGTTGGGTCTTTCCAATTCGTACAACGGAGTGGTGATCCCCAACTCCAACATGAAAAACCAGGCGCTCAATTTCAACGGCACCTTTAACGTGACCAACCGCCTGCAAATGACCCTCACGGCGGATTATGCGTTTGAGCAGGTGCAGAACAGGGCTTCCTTTTCCGATGCACCCGGGAACGTCATTGCCGGTCCTCTTTACCTCGCCAATACCTTCGACATCCGCTGGTTGAAGAACAACCAGACGAACCCGAATGGGTCCGAGCTCCTGCCCGGGACCGACATCTACTTCGAGAACCCCTATTACATCGCCTATCAATACCAGAATAAAACCAGCAGGAATCGCCTCACCGGCGGCCTGACGGTGAAGTATAATATCCTGGATTGGTTGTATCTTCAGGGACAGGTGACGAGGGACGGTTATATATATGATGTAACCAACATCACTCCCTCCGGCGTGCCGTATACGGGGAATGGTGTGACAGGTGGAAATCTAACACAGTATGAGATCAACTACCATGAGTTGAATAGCAGCGCCATGGTCGGGATCGACAAGGCGCTGAGCAGTAGGTTTCATTTGACGGCCAATGCGGGCGTCAACCAGCAGGATAATGTCATAAGCGACTATGGCGTAGGGGCTGTACCTACCCTCGTTAACGGGATCAACCCTCAAGGTCCCGCGGGTCCTTTCACCATCAGCGGTCTTTATACCGCCAACAACATTGCCAACAAACCCGCGTACAACGGCTACGCCCACTACCGCGTCAATTCGGTGTACGGAAGCGTGGACCTGGGGTATAAGAACTTTCTTTTCCTGACCGCTACGGCACGTAACGACTGGTTCTCCACCCTGTCGGTCAACTCCGATCACTACCTGTATCCTTCCGTGGCCGGCAGCTTTGTCTTCTCCGACGCCCTGCGCCTGCCCTCCTGGATCACCTTCGGCAAGCTGAGGGCCTCTTACGCGGCCGCTTCCAACGGGACCAGCCCGTATCAAAACGCCTTGCTGTATAACCTGGCCTCCTACACCATCAGCGGTCAGTCCGTCGGTACCGTCGCTACCAACATCATCCCCGACGCCCACCTCGAACCGGTGAAAATCGCGGAACAGGAAGTGGGTCTGAACATGGACTTCCTCGACAGCCGGGTCGGTTTCGACGTGGCCGTGTATAACAAGCACACCACCGACGACATCGTTCAATCCACCGTGAGCCCTACCTCCGGGTACAACTACCAGGTACAGAACATCGGCCAGATCCGCAACCGCGGTGTCGAACTGTTGATCAACCTGACCCCGGTCCGCTCAAGGGATTTCACCTGGCACCTGACCTTTAACTATGCGCACAACAACAACAAGGTCCTGTCCCTGGGTGGGTTGCCCAGCCTCGTGATCAATGGCGCCTATCCGCGCTGGGGTTCCGAAGTCAACATCAGCAACGTGGTGGGGCTGCCCTACTCCCAGATCATGGGTTTTGCGTATACGAAGGACGCGAAAGGGAATATCGTATACAGCAGCGGTGGTGCCAACCCCGTGGCTGCGGGCGAGCCCATCCCCACCCAGGTCGTACCGCTGGGTTCCGGTGTCTACACCACCACCGGTGGTTTTTTCAACGAGTTTACCTACAAGGGAATCACCCTTTCCTTCCTCCTGGACGGCAAGTTCGGCGCGAAGATCTACTCCGGTACCAACCTGTTGTTGTATGAATACGGCTTGCAAAAGACAACCCTCCAGGGTCGTGAAAGCGGGTACATCGGCAAGGGCGTCGACGACAAAGGAAACGTCAATACGACGGCGGTTGCTGCCCAGACCTATTTCCAGGACATTTCCGCCGGTGGCGCCGACCACATCGCCCAGGAGTTCGTGTACGATGCCAGCTTTATCAAACTGCGCTCCCTGTCCATAGGCTATTCCCTGCCTTCCTCGGTGCTGGGCCACAGCTTTGTCAAAGGTGTCCGCCTCTCGCTGGTGGGCCGCAACCTCGCCATCCTGATGAAACACGTTCCGAACATAGATCCCGAATCGAACCTCAACGCCACCAACGGCCAGGGCCTGGAACTCTCCGGCTTCCCTGCCTTCCGGAGCTATGGGTTTAATGTGAATGTGAAGTTCTAACGCATAAATCCTACAAGAGATGACATCGACACATAAATTCACCGCCGTCGCAGCCCTTGCCACCGGACTTTTCCTCTCCGGTTGTAAAAAGGACTTCGTCAGCATCAATACCGATCCCAACCACATCACGGCGTCCAGCATGAAGTTTGCGTACATGCTCACTTCCGCCGAGCTGATCACCTCCGGGAACAGCGACGCCAACGCTTACGAAGACTGGCGGACCAACCTGATCTATTCCGCCTGTATGGTCCAACAACTGTCCTCCACGACCGGCTACTGGGACGGCGACAAATACCTCTTCAACCCCAGCTATGCCTCTGCGTACTGGGACCAAAACTATCCCAACAGCATCACCGACATACAAGAGGTCGTCTATAACACGAAAAGCGACACCTCGCAGGTAAATCTGTACAACATCGCCCGCATCTTCCGAGCCTTTATGTTCCAGCGGATGACCGATATGTATGGCGACTGCCCCTACACCGAGGCCGGCCTGGGGTACATTTCCGGTATCACCAGCCCGAAATACGACAAACAGCAGGACATCTATACCGGTCTCCTCACCGAGCTGTCCGACGCTGCCACCAGCCTCAACGCCAGTGACCCGACCTCCACCTGGGGCGCCGCCGACCTCCTCTACGGAGGGGATGTCACCAAGTGGAAGAAATTCGCCTATTCCGAAATGGTCCGCGTGGCCATGCGGATGAGCAAGGTTGATCCCACTGACGCCCAAAAATGGGTCCAGACGGCCGTCGCCGGTGGTACCATGGCCGGCGTTGCAGACGATGCCGCGGTCGCCCACCAGGACGTCGGCGGCACGCCCGTGCGGAACGGGAACGGTCTGGTCCTGCTGCTCAACGACCCCGACGCCTCCCGTCTTAGCCAATCCTTTGTCAACTACCTGAAAAGCACGAACGATCCCCGGCTTTCCTACCTGGGGACCGTTTGTACCAACCCCTCGTCTTCGTCCGATATGGGCGACACGACCTGGTCCAAACAGCTCGGTCAGCCCAATGGCTATGACCCCGCCCTCAGCGGCAGCCCCTACGACCTCTCCAAAGCCCCCGGATACCCCGGCAATCCTAACCTGTATTCCGTGGTCAACCGTTATACGTTCGCCCGTCTCGACGCGCCTACGCTGTTTGTCACCTACGGGGAGACCGAACTCCTCTTAGCCGAAGCCGCCGAGCGCGGCTGGATCTCCGACGCCCCCGCCACCCACTACATCAACGGGGTAACCGCCTCCATGCAAATGCTCACTTCCCATTTTGGTGTGGGCCCCTCTGCTACCGACATCACCACCTACCTCACCAATAACCCTTACAACGCCGCCGGTGCCCTCAACCAGCTCAACTCCCAGTACTGGGTAACGTCCTTCATGGATGACGTCGAGTCCTGGAACAACTGGAGGCGCAGCGGCTATCCCGCGCTTACCCCTGTGGCCAACTACCCCGGTAACGTCACCAATGGCACCATCCCCCGCCGCTTCACCTATCCCCAAGGCGAGGCCGGTACCAACGCCGCCAACTACAATGCGGCCGTGGCCGACCTCTCCAGCGGAGATAAAATGGTGTCGCGCATGTGGTGGGATACGCCATAGCGCGCAGCTCGCGCCATGGCGCGCCCCCAAGGCTTTTTCTTGCCTGAGCCTCGATTATACGATTAAGTTTGGAAGGTCGAGCCCCGCGTCTGCGGGGCTCCTTTTTTTCCACCCATTCCTCCCGGAAAAAACGTACGGTATTGCCGTGTAAAGAGGTCAATTCAGCCGATGCGACCTCACAATTGATGCTCAGCCTAGGTGGAAAAATCCTGGGCGGTCGAATTTTGCAACCTCATGGCTTATTTAAAAAATAAACCTATAGGTTGATTTCATGAAAATAGTCCCTATTTTTGTAGCACGGTCGTCGGATGACGGTTTATGGTCGATTCAGTTGGACGGTGAAACCAAGAACGAGTTCAAAATTTTTTTTAGTCTCGTGAATGACATCAACTGGCTGTATAATTTCTTTGACCGGAATAAGGCTGATCTGCACGGCGGTTTTTTTGGAAGCATTACTTCAGAAATAGCAGTACTGAGAACGTTGAACGAGGCTGAAAAAATGGAGGATTTGCTGTATGATTTCTTGGAAGAGGGGTTTAATGGCTCAGTTAACAATCTTCAGCATCTATTCAAGCCCCTGAATAATTTTGAATACACGATTGCCAATCACCAAAAAAGTAAGGCAAGAATTAGAAACGGGTGGTTACGAGTATATGCGATACGGCTGGCTAAAAATTGTTATCTCGTGACAGGTGGAGCCATCAAGCTATCGGCGGATATGAAAAGAGACCATTTGCAACTTGAATTGAAAAAATTGGAACTGTCTAAACAGTTCTTGCGTTTCCATGGGATAGACTATCCAGAAGATTTAAATAATTATAACGATGAGTAAGCTAAGGGAAAAATTGTTCAGCTTGGCGTCCGATCAGCCCTCCGATTGGAAGGCTGACGCGAAATACCGCCGTGAAAACCGGGAATGGTTGCGAAAATCGGCAGTTATCGCCGTACGGGTACTGGATGCCTTGAAAGCGCAGGGCCTTTCTCAAAAAGAGCTGGCGGAACGGATGAACGTATCCCCCCAACAGATTAGTAAAATTGTAAGTGGGCAGGAAAACCTGACCCTTGAAACTATATTAAACCTTGAAGTTACCTTAGGTATTCAGATCATTGATGACAAGGTGGCTCAGAACAAAGCAAGTTAGATTACTCCCGCCCTCTTCACCTGCACCACAACATGCTTGGACACAGGCGTATTACTAAACGCCGCCACACTATCAATAGGCACCAACACATTCGTCTCCGGAAAATAAGTCGCCGCGCACCCCAAAGGAATGGCATACGCCACCACCACGAAGTTGTGGGCCACGCGCCCCGCGGCCCCGTGTATATCGACGACTGTCCCTTCTTCGAGCGACAGCCGCTGCATATCGCCCCGGTTCATGAGAATGACCCGTCGTTCGTGGTAGACACCGCGGTATCGGTCGTCAAGACCGTAAATAGTGGTGTTGAACTGGTCGTGGCTCCGGATGGTCATCATCACGAGGTCATCGGGCCCGAGCGATGAAGCCGGCACGGACGCGATATTAAAAGCGGCCAAACCGGTAGCGGTAGCAAACCGCCCTTCCCGGTTGGGGTGGGGCAGGTAAAATCCGCCGGGATGCCGGACGCGTTCGTTGTATCGATCGAAACCGGGAATGACTTGTTCGATGTCGTTGCGGATGGTGTCGTAGTTAGAGAGGTATCGAATCCAGTCTACTTTACTCCGAACGGAAGGCGTAGCCAGGGCCAACCGGCAAACAATAGCCGGTTCACTGAGCAACAAACCGGACACAGGCGCGAGCACCCCGTGCGACGCCTGGACAACCCCCATGGAATTCTCGCAGGAGACAAATTGCTCAACACCCCCGGTGAGATCCCGGTCGCTGCGCCCGAAACAGGGGAGGATGAGCGCCTCGGTACCGTGGACGAGGTGGCTGCGGTTGAGCTTGGTGGATACATGGACGGTGAGCCGGCAGCGGCGAAGGGCCTCAGCGGTAAAGTGGGTGTCGGGGGTGGCGGAAAGGAAGTTGCCGCCCATGCCCATAAAAACGGAGGCTTTACCGGCGTGCATGGCTTTGATGGCGTCGACGACGTCGTATCCGTGGGCGCGGGGAGGCGTGAAACCGAAGCGTTTCTGCAACGCGTCCAGAAACTCACCAGGCGGTTTTTCCCAGATCCCCATGGTCCGGTCCCCCTGGACGTTGCTGTGTCCCCGGACGGGGCAGGTGCCCGCTCCCGGTTTGCCGATGGAGCCTTTGAGCAGCAAGAGGTTCACGACCTCGCGGATGGTGTCGACGGCGTTGGTGTGTTGGGTGAGCCCCATGGCCCAGCAGGCGATGATCCGTTCTTTGCCGGCCAGCAGGTGGGCCATTTCGTGGATCTGGTCGAGGGCAATGCCGCAGGAAGAGCTCAAAGAAGACAAGTCGAGCGCCCGCAGATGGGCGGCGTACGCCTCGAAGCCGGAGCACCTGGAAGAAACGAAGTCGCGATCGAAAAACGACCCCTCCAAGAGTAACTTGTTGACGCCCTGCAGCAACGCCATATCCCCATTAATCCGCACCTGCAGAAACAAATCCGTCAGCGCGGTATCCATCCCCAGAAGCCCCGCCACCTGCTGAGGGTTGTTGAATCCCATCAACCCGGTCTCAGGGAGGGGGTTGATAGAAATGATAAGGGCGCCCGCAGCCTTTGCTTTTTGCAGCGCGGTAAGCATCCGCGGTGCATTAGTGCCGGGATTCTGGCCGAGGATGATGATGACCTCGGCCTTGTAAAAATCGTCCAGGGTCACCGAGCCTTTGCCTACACCCAGGGCCTGCCGGAGGGCCACCCCGCTGCTTTCGTGGCACATATTGCTGCAGTCGGGGAGGTTGTTGGTCCCCAGGGCGCGGGCGAAGAGTTGGTATAGGAAGGCAGCTTCGTTACTGGTGCGTCCGGAGGTATAGAAGATGGCCTCATTCGGTGAGGCCAGGCTATCGAGGGTGCGGCCCAAAAGACCAAAGGCGTCGTCCCAGGAGATAGGCTGGTAGTGCGGAGCCCCCGAAGGCATGTACATCGGCTGGGCGATACGCCCCTTGCGCCCGATCTCGAAATCGGTCAGCGCGGCAAGCTCCGCCACTGAGTGGGTGGCAAAAAAGTCCGGTTCAAGCTTTTTCAGCGTAGCCTCCTCGGCGACGGCCTTGGCCCCGTTTTCGCAATACTCGGCGATCCCCGAACGCTCGTCGTCCGGGTCCGGCCAGGCACAACTGGGACAGTCGAAGCCGTCCTTCTGGTTTAAATGTTTGAGGGCCTTCCAGCCGCGGGCAAGCCCGGCCTCGCCAAAGACATGCTGGAACGAGTGGATGACCGCAGGTAGCCCGGCGGCGGCCTTTTTGACGTGGCCGTGGTGAAAGCCGTTGACCTGCTCAGGGCCAATGTCCGGCGACGTGGCTTTTTTTTCCATACCTCAAAGATTTATCCTTTCCTCCCCGCAATACACATTAAACTTCTCCCCCCGGAGAAACCCCACCAGGGTCATCCCATTCTCCCGCGCCAACTGCAAAGCCAGGCTGGAAGGGGGACCGATGGCCGCCACGACCTTTATACCCGCCATGGCCGCTTTTTGTATGAGCTCGAAACCGGCCCTTCCGCTGAGCAGGAGGAGGGAATTGTCCAGCGGAAGCATGCCGGCGGAAAATGCAAAACCGATGACCTTATCCAGGGCGTTGTGCCGGCCTACGTCCTCCCGCATACACCACAAGTGTCCTTCCGGATCGAACAAGGCGGAGGCGTGGAGACCGCCGGTCAGGGCAAAAACGTCCTGGGCAGCAGTCAAAGAAGTAGGGAGGCCATAAAGAACAGATGCCGGGACACACAGCGACGAAACGAAAGACCGGTAAGGCGACACCACGGAGATCGCGTCGATCGAAGCCTTCCCGCATACCCCGCAACTGGAGGTAGCGTAGAAGTTGCGCGCAACAGACGATAAATGAGGCACCACCCCTGGCCGGATCTCGACGGTCATCACGTTTCCCGAAACAGTACAAGACAAAACGGACGCTATATCCTTCAGGATCCCCTCGGTAAAAAGAAACCCCAGGGCCAGCTCCCGGTCCGCCCCTGGGGTGCGCATGGTCACGGAAATGTTTTGCAGTACGCGGGCCTCCAAAGGACCGTAGACCAGCCGTATTTCCAAAGGTTCCTCGACGGCTAACCGGTCTTGAGAGGGCGATAATTGCCCCCCGCTATAGCGACGGATGTCGACCCCGGAAATGGCAGGGTTTTCCATACCCTAAAGTTAGCGCTTTGTGATCGCAAAGACCACGGCATATTTCCCCGCTTCCTTACCAACAAGCTTGTGCGGAATCATCAGCACACTACCCGAAAAGGGAATGCGTGCCCCTGAGCCCAGCAGTGTTACGCGCGACCCCGCGGGAATGGTAAACCCATCCAACGGCAAAGACGGCGGCAACGACACCGTATCAGAACCCTCTGCGGACAGATAAAACACATAAGTGGTGTCGGCCGACCGCGTATAATACACGCGGTCCTTCCCATAAGGTGCGATCATCCGCGACCCATAGATGGCTGAACCGTTGATATTCATCCACCCGCCGATGTCCCGAAGGCGCTCATACACCAGGGGATCCCAGTCGCCGTCCGGACTGGGACCGACGTTTAGCAGGAAATTCCCGCCCCAGGCGACGATCCGCACCAGCAGGTGGATCAACTGGGAAGAAGGTTTATAGTGATCCCCGGGCACATAGCTCCAACTGTCGCCCATGGTCATGCACGTTTCCCAGGGGTAAGTGAGCGGCTGGGTAGGAACCTGTTGCTCGGGCGTCCGGTAGTTCTCGAAAGGACCACCCACGGCCCGGTCGACGACGATTAGGCCAGGCTGGTAACCCCGGGCCATGGAAGCGATACGCGCCATATCGATGTCCTGGTTAAAATGACCCTCGGTATGGTTGGGATGTACCCACCCCCCGTCAAGCCAAAGAATATCCATATGCCCGTACCCGCTCATCAGCTCCTGGATCTGGTTGTAGGTATAGTCCTTGAAGTGTTGCCAGCGTTCGGGGTATTTGGCGGGGTCATAGTTGACGTTCCGGTCTTTGGGAGGGAAGTAGGACCACCAGTAGTCGTTGCTGTGCCAGTCGGGTTTGGAAAAGTAGGCGCCAATGCCAAATCCCTGGGAACGGAAGGCGTTGAACACCTCCAGCGCTATGTTGCGGTGGAAGGGACTGTGCATGACGCTGTAGTCCGTCTGATGGGTATCGAACATGCAAAACCCGTCGTGGTGCTTGGTCGTAAAGACGACGTAGCGCATCCCCGCAGCCTTTGCCGCGGCCGCCCAACGCGAGGGATCGAAAGACGTAGGGTTGAACGTCGTCAACAAATTCTCGTATGCCTTTTTATAGGTAAAATAGTCCGCCGAGTACGGCCCCTTGCGTTGCGTCCATCCCTCGTCTTCGGGACAAAGGCTCCAGCTTTCCACGATCCCCCACTGACTGTAGGTTCCCCAGTGCATCAGGAGACCGAATTTCAGGTCCTGCCACCAGGCGATCTTCCGCTGAACGGCGGTGTCGGTAGGGGGAACATACGGGCCTTCTTCCTGGGCGAAAACGCCCGAAGCCGCCAGCAAGCCAAGGAATAACAAATGAATACGCATACTATTGAAATATATGAGGTGCATAATTGACGTGCCAGAGTTTGAGGAGCTTGCCTTGCTGGGCGCGGTTGCGCACAAGAAAACCCGGATACCCGCGCAACGAAGCCGGTGTCCACACGACCTCCGCCAGCGCCAGTGCCCGCGGATAAACCATGTACTCGACATAATCGGTCGTGGCCATATACTCCGTCCAGACGTTGCCCTGGGCGCCAAGGATATAGTGGGCTTCGGTGGACGCCAAAGCCGCGGGGTAGGGGTTATAGCTATAAACGGTATCGACGGGCAGGAAACCGCCGATGGCCAGGGGCTCCGTAGAAGGATCCGCCTGGTAGTGGTCCAGGTACGTCCATTTGCCCGGCGTCATGATGACGTTGTGGTGTTGTTGGGCGGCGGCGATACCGCCTTCTTCCCCTCGCCAGCTCATGACCGTGGCGTTGGGGGACAGCCCGCCTTCCAGGATTTCGTCCCAGCCGATGATGCTGCGGCCCTTGCTGTTGACATATTTTTCAATGCGCTGTATGAAATAGCTCTGGAGTTGTTCCTCGTCTTTCAGCCCCAGGTCGTGGATGCGTTTCTGGCACTTGGGACACGTCTTCCAGCGCGTCTTGGGACATTCGTCTCCGCCGATGTGGATGTATTTGGAGGGGAAAAGATCCATCACTTCGTCCAGTACGTTTTCGACAAACGTGAAAACGGAGTCGTTCCCTGCACAATAGACGTCGTCAAAGACGCCCCACTTGGTACCGACTTCATAGGGACCCCCGGTACAACCTAAATAAGGATAGGCCGTCAGCGCCGCCAGCGAGTGTCCGGGCATTTCGATTTCCGGGATGATGGTGATGTGCCGTGCCAACGCATATTGCACCACATCCCTGATCTCGTCTTGGGTATAGAAACCGCCGTAGGGGGTGCCGTCGCCCTTGTAGGGGTTGAAATTCTTGCCGATCATGGTCTCCTTCCGGACAGAGCCCACCTGCGTCAGGAGGGGATAGCGTTTGATCTCGATCCGCCAGCCCTGGTCCTCGGTGAGGTGCCAGTGAAAGGTATTGTACTTATAGTGCGCCATCAGGTCGATGAACTTCTTGACAAAAGCCGCGTTAAAAAAGTGACGGCCTACGTCGAGGTGCAACCCGCGGTAGGCAAAACGTGGGGCGTCCTCGATGGAAACAACGGGTATAGACAAAGCAGATAGCGTCGCCCCGCTGTCCGGCACCGGAAGCAACTGGATCAGGCTTTGCAGCGCGTAAAACACACCGGTGGACGTCCGCCCCCCGATCTTGACACCTTTGCGGGATACCTCCAGGTGATAGGCCTCGTCCCCTTCCAGCTTTGTCTTCCCCTCGCCCAGCACGATCGATCCGGACCCGGTTTCCGTGCTGGTCTGGAGCGTAAAGCCGTAGAATTGCTGGAGGTAGTCGTTGAAATAAGCGGCTTCCTTTTGGAGCGACGCGTCCTTTACGACCAGGCGGGTAGTGGGGCTCAAGAGAAAACTCCCAGAGTGTTCCGTGACCGATACCGGCAACGGTACGATGTTGATTCGTGACTGGGCAAGAGTGCTCTGAGCGAGAAGCATGAGAAGAAGCGTTTTTTTCATACAGTGCTATTGAAGAACGGGTAAAATGATACGGGATGGATGCGCCGCGTCGTGATAAATGCGGATGGCCGATGGGATAAAGTCCTTGTCGGAGGCGTGATAAATATCCACGAACTGCTGGGGATTGCGGTCTACCAGCGGGAACCAGGTGCTTTGTACCTGGACCATGATCCGGTGGCCTTTTTTAAACGTGTGCGCGACGTCGGTCGCTGTAAACCGTACCCGAGAAACAACACCCGGGGTAAACGCCTCGGGGGCGGCAAAGCTGGACCGGTAGCGCCCCCGCATCACCTCTCCGCGGACGAGCATCTGGTAGCCGCCCATGGGATACGGCGACCCGTTGCCACGCATGGAAGCCGGGTAACTAAAGTCATCCGGGAACACGTCGATGAGCTTCACGATAAAGTCCGCGTCGGTCGTCGAAATGCTGGTTTGCAGATCGGCCACCAAAGGACCCGCCAGCGTGACATCCGACGTCAGCGGCGCTGTCTGGAACACCAGCACGTCCGGCCGCCGGGCGGCAAAACGCTGGTCGTCGTCCATGTATTCCCGGGTCCGTTCGAAATGAACGTCGGAGGTATACGGAACGGGTTTGGCGGGATCGCTGGTGTAGGAAGAAAACCCACCTGACGCCGGCGGCGCGTCAAACGACAAGGCGCCCCCCGGTTGAAGGTACAAAGACGAAGAAGATACGCCGGCCGGCGGCCACGAAGCAAACTGATGCCACGCATTCTCCCCGGTGAAAAAGACGTTGGCGCGCGCCAGTGAATCGGGCGACCCCTTGCCGTTTAAATAGTATTGGAAAAAAGGGAACTCGATGTTCTTCTCGTAATACTCCGCCGTATTACTGCCAAAGCGGATGTTCCCGAGGTTCCAGCCGTTCCCCGAGGCCCACTCGCCATGATACCAGGGGCCAAAAACAAAGCGTGCATTCTGACGATGATCGGCGAGCGCTTTGTACACATTAATGGCGCCGAAACAATCTTCCGCGTCGAACAACCCGCCCACCACCAGCATGGCGGGTTTTACATCGGTGAGGTACTGGCGGTCATTTCGCGCCTTCCACCAGGCGTCGTAGTTGGGATGGGCGCAAAGGTCCTTCCAGAACGCTACGCTGTCACCCATCAAGGCTGAAAAATGCGGGATGGCACCGGTTTTCAGGTATAGGTCGTAGTTGTCGTCGCTTTCAAAACGGATGCCCCCGGGCCGGGTAGTCGTGGGTGTTGGCCTCGGCAGGCCGAAGGAAGAATAGAAAGAAAATCCGTCCATGATGAACAGGGCCCCATTATGGTGGAAGTCGTCCCCCTGGAACCAGTCGGTGACGGGCGCCTGCGGGCTCACTGCCTTGAGTGCCGGGTGACCGCTCAGGGCGGCCATCGTGGCGTAGAATCCGGGATAAGAGATGCCAAATACGCCGACGCGCCCGTTGTTTCCCGGCACGTTTTTAATGAGCCAGTCGATGGCGTCATAAGTGTCGCTGGCTTCGTCGGGCGACTTTCGCGCCGGATCGAATGGCCGGATATCCTCAAACTTCCCTTCGCTCATCCAGGCGCCACGGACATCCTGGACGACGAGGATGTAGCCTTCCCGGACATATTGCATCATGTAGCCCCGGTAGTAACGGCCGCTATACCGGTCTTCCCCATAAGGCGCGCAGGAATAGGGCGTCCGCATCATCAGGATGGGATGGTTTGCTCCCGTGCTGTCCACGGGCATATAAATGGCGGTGAAAAGGCGGATCCCGTCACGCATCGGGATATACCGCTCCCTTTTGACATAATGGTCACGAAACCAGGTGGAGTCCGCGGCGCGGTCCTGGGCAACTCCCGGCAGGTACAAACCCACCAACAGTAAAACGATTAGGAATTTTCTCATGTGGGGGATGGTTTGGCGGCTTAAAAGTAAGGCAAACCACCCAAACCGCCCCGCCGCTCGTCCTACCATTCAAACGTATGCACTACCTCCCAGTGCGCTCCTTCGAGCTGCAGCAGGGCAAATTGCCCCGTTTGGAAAGAGGCTTCGTAGTGTAGCGGACCAAAGTGCGCCCAGGCGGAAGGAAAGTCCGTTTCCTGGAGGTCCCGGTTGGCGATGGTGACGTGCGCGTGAAAGGCCTTTGAATCGTGGCGGATCCCGAGGTCCGGGTCTTGGTCCAGGTGTTCCTCCAGGGCTGTTTTGAGCGCAGCGAGTCCCTCGTTGGCCGAGACCTGAGCAAAGATGACAGCGGACCCGAAATGATCGAAGTCGCGTAGCTGAATGTCCAAAGGGGAGATCAAAGGGTGAAACGTCGACAGCGTCTCCACCAGGTCATCCTCCCACCGCTTTTCCATCAGGAAGGAAGGGATGAGGGTGATGTGCGCAGGGGATTTTAACGCGGCCTTGCAACCGAAGTGTTCCCGCATCCAGTGCTTATGGGCGAGGATATCCTCGTTCACGGATGCGGGACACACGATCGCTATGTAATAGAGTTGTTTCGACATTAGCTCACCTTGGTGATCTTCATGACGTTGGTCGGCAGGTGTTGATTGACCGGGGTGCTGCCGGTGTTCACCACCACGTCCCCGGTATTCAGGAACCCGCGCCCCTTGAGGATGTCGATCTGGTCGAAGATGATGTCGTCCAGGCTTTGTTCCTCGTCGTAGAAAAAGGCCCGTACGCCCCAACTCAGGCTGAGCTGGTTGACGAGGTGCTCCCTCTTTGTGAAAATATACAGGGGCGATTTGGGGCGGTAGCTCGACAGCACCCAGCCCGTATACCCGCTTTGGGTCATCCCGATGATGGCATCGGCGTGCACGTCATGGGCGCTTTTACAGGCATTGTAGCAAATCGCGTCGCTCAGGAACGAAGGCGAGTGGGGTTGGGGTTTGAGGTCCTCTTCCCTGTTATAACGGTACTCCGTCCTTTCCACCTCGATGATGATCTTTTTCATGGTCTCCACCACCAGCGCAGGATGCTGGCCCATGGCCGTTTCCCCGCTGAGCATGACGGCATCGGTGCCTTCCAGCACGGCGTTGGCCACGTCGGTGATCTCGCTCCGGTTGGGCTTGACGCGGTCCATCATGGACTCCATCATCTGGGTGGCCACGATCACCGGTTTGGCGCGGTGGATGCACTTGCGGATGATGTCCCGCTGGGCCATCGGCACTTTTTCCACCGGCAGTTCAACCCCCAGGTCACCCCGGGCGACCATGATGCCGTCGGACTCGATGATGATATTGCGTAGGTCTTCCATGGCCGAGGGCATTTCGATCTTGGCCATGATCTTGATGGTGCTTTGCTTTTCGTTGACGCGGCGGCGCAGGTCCACCATGTCGTCTGCCTTACGGACAAAGGAGAGGGCAACCCAGTCCAGCTTTTGCTCGATGATGAACTCCAGGTCGGCAATGTCCTTTTCGGTCATCGCCGGCAGGGAAATCGCGGTATCCGGGAGGTTGACGCCCTTTTTCGGCAGAAGGGTCCCTCCATAGTTCACCCGCACCTTTACATCCCCGGCGGGTGTAACCTCTGTTACCTGTACCTCCAGCTTGCCGTCGTCGATGAGGATCTTCTCGCCGACTTTGACGTCGTTGTGCAGGTTCGGATAAGACACGTAGATCTTTTCCATCGTGCCCATTACCTTTTCTTTGGAGGTGAACGTCAGGATGTCCCCCGTTTTGATGGCCAGCGAACCTCCCGCTATGTCGCCCACCCGCAATTTGGGCCCCTGAAGGTCCCCTAAGATGGCGATGTTGTACGGCTCGGTCTTATTGATGGTGCGGATGTACTCGATGATCCGGGCTTTGTCCTCCTGGCTCCCATGGGAAAAATTCAGGCGGAAGACGTTGACACCGGCCTTGACGAGCTCCAGGAGTTTGTCATACGTATCACAGGCCGGGCCCACGGTGGCGACGATCTTCGTTTTGTGGAAAGTGTGCTCTATGCCTGCTTTTTGATCCATGTCAGTATGCAGGTACTTCGAGACGGCTTTTGACATATTATGGGTCGATGATTTAACTGGCGAGAATTTTCACGATCTTCAGCCACTCTTTGTCAATCTTCTGTTTGGCTTTAACAGCCAGATCCAGCGGCGTGTAGTGCAGTTTGTTGTTGATGATCCCGATCATAACGTTGTGACGTCCTTCCATCAGGGCTTCCACGGCGGCATAGCCCAGCCGGCTGGCCACCAGGCGGTCGATACAGGAGGGGGAGCCTCCGCGCTGGATGTGCCCGAGGATACAAACACGGGTGTCCATATCCGGAAGCCGCTGGCGGACGACCTTGGCCACTTCTTCCGCTCCGCCGAATTCGTCGCCTTCGGCCACGACGATGAGGTTCACCAGCTTTTTGCGGCGTTGTTTGTCTTCCAGGGAAGCAATCAGGTCTTCGATATTGGTTTTGGCTTCGGGGATCAGGATGTTTTCTGCCCCGGTGGCGATCCCGCTGTGCAGGGCGATATAGCCCGAATCCCGGCCCATCACCTCGATGATGAACAAACGGTCGTGTGCATCCGCGGTATCCCGGATCTTGTCGATCGCTTCTACCGCCGTATTGACTGCGGTGTCAAAACCGATGGTAAAGTCGGTCCCGGCCATGTCTTTATCGATGGTGCCCGGGAGACCGATACAAGGGATATCGAATTCGGTGGCGAACTTCTGGGCACCCCGGAAGGAACCGTCTCCGCCGATCACGACCAGGCCTTCGATCCCGTGCTTGCGCAGGTTTTCGTATGCCTTTTTCCGGCCTTCGAATTCATAAAATTCCTTGCAGCGGGCGGATTTCAAGATCGTACCGCCCCTTTGAATGATGTTGGCAACGCTTCGGGAGTGCATGGGTACGATGTCGTCGTCGATCATCCCCATATAACCACGTGTGATCCCAAAAACTTCCAGGTTATTATACAATCCTGTACGTACAACCGCCCGGATAGCGGCGTTCATCCCAGGGGAGTCTCCTCCCGATGTCAAAACGCCGATCTTTGTTACTTTTTTATCCATTTTTTACTAAAGCACTCCTTTATTTATCAATAATTTTGCCGTTCGGGCGCCCAAAAATAAGGATTTGCCGGATATGATTTTATACTTTGTAGGGTCAAATCCTGGGTGTATGTTGCTTAAAATTAATGTAATCATCATTTGCATGACCGTTTCCACCCCGCTCCCGGCGCAACAATATCCTGTTACCGCACAACATCCCGTCACCGACGACTATTTCGGAACAAAAGTCACAGACCCCTATCGCTGGCTGGAGGATGACAACAGTGAGGCCACCAAGGCCTGGGTAGAGGAACAGAACAAGGTGACGCAGGAATACCTGTCGGCCATTCCCTTCAGGGATAAGGTACGCGCCCGTCTGGAAACGCTTTGGAACTATCCCAAATACAGTTCCCCTTTCAAAAAAAACGAATGGTATTACTTCAATAAGAATGACGGTCTTCAAAACCAGGCAGTACTCTACCGGCAAAAAGGACTAGACGCCACCCCGGAAATATTTTTCGATCCCAACAAGCTGTCCGCGGATGGCACCGCGGCTTTGAACAATATGAGCTTCTCCAGGAACGGCAAGTATGCGGCCTATACGATCGCCCGTTCGGGCAGCGACTGGGAAGAGGCGTATATCAAGGACGTCGCGACCGGCCAGGACCTGGGGGATACCCTTCGCTGGCTCAAATTCACCGGTCTTTCCTGGCTGGGGGACGACGGTTTTTACTATAGCCGTTATCCCACACCCGACGAACAAACGAAATTGAGTCACCAGAACCAATACCATACCGTGTATTTTCACAAGGTGGGCACACCCCAGTCGGAAGACGTCCTTGTGTACGAGGACCGGGAACACCCGTTGCGCACCGTCGGCGCCTTTACGACCGAAGACAACCGGTTCCTCCTGCTGACGGTTTCCGAGGGCACCAGCGGAACGGAACTGCTGGCCAAAGATCTCAGCGCGAAAGACACCGGTTTTACACTCATCGTCCCCGGTTTTGACACGCAAGCCGGCTTTGTCGACAACGACGGAGAAAGGCTGCTGGTCCAGACCAACGCGGACGCGCCCAACTACAAGGTCGTCTCCATCGATCCCCACCAGCCCGGCAAGGATCACTGGATCACCGTCATCCCCGAACGCACCGAAGCCTTGCAGTCGGTGAGCACCGGTGGGGGATACCTTTACGCCAACTATCTCAAGGACGCCTCCACAAAAGTGTACCAACACACCTACAAGGGAGCGCTCGTCCGCGAGATCGCCCTGCCCGGAATAGGCACCGCCAGTGGCTTTGGAGGTGAACACCAGGACAAGGAATTCTTTTATACCTATTTCTCTTTTAGCTATCCACCCGCGATTTTCCACTATGACGTGACCACCGGGAAATCCACCCTTTTCCGGAAAGCGGAGGTCCAGTTCAACCCGGATGACTTCGAGACAGACCAGGTTTTTTTCCCATCGAAGGACGGCACCAAAGTGCCTATGTTCCTGACCTACCGGAAAGGCATGAAGCGGGACGGCAACAACCCCGTGCTGTTATACGGGTATGGCGGTTTCCAGATTCCCATGACCCCCACCTTTAGCATTTCCACCCTTTTCTTTGTGGAAGAAGGAGGGATCTATGCCCAGGTGGCCCTGCGGGGCGGCAGCGAGTATGGGGAGGCCTGGCACGAAGCGGGTATGCTCCACCGTAAGCAAAACGTATTCGACGATATGATCGCCGCCGCCGAATACCTCATCAAGGGCAAATACACCAACAAAGACAGGCTCGCCCTCCGGGGCGGCTCCAACGGCGGTCTGCTGGTCGGTGCATGTATGACCCAACGCCCCGATTTGTTCAAGGTCGCCATCCCGCAGGTCGGTGTCATGGACATGCTCCGGTTCCAGAAATTCACCATCGGCTGGGCCTGGGTCACCGAATACGGGAGCAGCGACAAACCCGAAGACTTCGCTTATCTCTACGGCTATTCGCCCTACCACAACCTGAAACCGGGTGTTTCTTATCCTGCCACGTTGGTCACGACCGCGGATCATGACGACCGGGTTGTCCCCGCGCATTCCTTTAAGTTTGCAGCAAGGCTGCAGGCCGACAATGCGGGACCAAACCCCACGCTGATCCGGATCGACAGCAAGGCCGGTCACGGGGGTGGTAAACCGACCGCCAAGGTGATCGACGAAGCCGCCGACATCTATAGTTTTATCATGTATAACCTGGGAATGCAGTATCGATGACGGAAAGAGGAAGACCCATTCTGATCACCGGCGCCAACGGTTTGTTGGGCCAATACCTGGTGAAGGTTCTGATAGAGGAAGGCCAATTCCTCGTGGCGACGGGCCGCGGTGTCTGCCGGTTCCTGCACGCGGAGGTGTTTAAAGGCACCCCTCAACAGGCGCCCTCCTATATCTATGCGGATATGGACTTTACCGACCCGGCGTCTATCCGTCATGTCATGGACTACTGGAAGCCTTCGGTCGTCATCCACGCCGGTGCCATGACACAGGTCGATCCCTGCGAGGAAGACCCGCTGAAGTGTTACCAGGTCAATGTAGAAGGGACCGATCTTTTACTGGACGCGGCAAAGGCGGTGGGTGCCCGGTTTGTCTTTGTATCCACCGACTTCGTCTTCGACGGGGCCGCGGGTCCTTATAAAGAAGACGATACCCCCGCACCCATCAGCGTCTATGGCCAAAGCAAGTGGGAAGCCGAAAAACTCGTGATGCGTTCCGGTCTTGACTGGGCCATCGTCCGCACGATACTGGTCTACGGCACTCCCTTCAGCGGCACCCGTGCCAACATCATTAGCTGGGCACGGGACAGCCTCCAGGCCGGCCGCACCATCAAGGTTGTCTCCGATCAATGGAGAACCCCCACATACGTCGGAGACCTGGCCGAAGGCATTTCGGCGCTGTTGCGGTTGCAAAAGCAAGGCGTCTATCATATCTCGGGGCGGGACTTTCTGACGCCTTACGACATGACCCTGCGCACCGCGCGTTTGTTGGGTTTGGATGAAGCCCTCCTGGTCAAGGTGGACGCGTCGACTTTTTTCCAGCCGGGCCGACGGCCTCCCCGGACGGGGTTTATCATTGACAAAGCCAGGAGGGAACTGGGTTTCGAGCCGGTGTCCTTCGACGAAGGAATCCTGTTGACACTAGGCCTTACGGAGCGGTAGGCGAACTTCCGCCATCATACAACGCGCGCTGCCGCCCCCGTTTGTTTCGATGGTCGTCAGGTCCGCATAAAGAATCCGGTTGTGCGCGCCCAGTACGGCCAATTGTTCGCCCGAAAGCGACCCGAATGCCTGGGAAGACATGACCAGGAGCTTTTCGGCCCCCTCCACCTGTAACATATTCCCGGCGAAGCGCGCCATCTGGTCCAGGGTGATGCGTACGATTTCCTTCCCCGTCCCCCGGATCGTTTCCAGGACCGTCTCCCGCTCGTGTGCGTGCGGGATGGCGTCCGCACAGATCACCACGTAGGTATCCGCCACACACATCATGACGTTGGTATGGTAGATGGGAAGCCCTCCCGCGTCGAGCGCGGTAAAGGTAACAGGTTGGTATTCCAGCCTCCGGCAGAATTCATCCAGTACCTGCGGGTCCGTCCGGGGGGAAAGACAAGCATAAGCGATACGCTGGTCCCTATCCAGGACCATGCTGCCCGTGCCTTCCAGGTATTTCGATTTCGCCTCCCAACCGCTCAGGTCAAAGCGTCTCCGAATCACAAAATGCTCTTTTAGCGCGTCCAGCACCCCCTCCTTCCGCTCCAGCCGCCGGTTCGGGGCGAACATGGGGTAAAGGACCAGCGTCCCGTCCGTATGGAAGGATACCCAGTTGTTGGGAAAAATAGAATCCGGCGTATAAGGCTCAGGCGTATCACCTACCACCGTCACGTCCACACCGCTTTCCCGGAGCAGCGCCACGAAGGCGTCAAACTCCCGGGCGGCCTTCGCCTGGGCATCGTCGCCCGCACCCTCCACCTGGAAGGCATTGTTCACCGCGGTCTCTTCGTTAAACGCGAAGTTGACCGGGCGGATCATCAGAATATGTGAAGTCGTTTGCATATTCGTTAGCGAATGTCTTCCCTTACCAGCGGCATGCTCATGCAATGGAATCCCCCCCTTGCCCTCGACAATTCCGCCGACGGCATCAATATCAGGGTATCGTGTATCTCCGCCGTCGTCAATCGCCCGCTGTCCAGCTGTTCGATCAGCTCTTCCGCATGGATGGTGTGAAACCCGTTTTTGCGGAAAGCCTCCACCGTCTTGTCGTTCCGGTCATACCCCAGGACCACGCCTTCTTTTAGCGCCAGGAGGTTACAGGAATCCGTCCACTGCTCCCGGACGTCAAAGGGGAATTCGTTGTTGCCCGAATACAGGAAGACCGTTTCTTCGGTGCTGTGAAGGTCGCTGCGGCTGATGTCCACCAAAAGGTCTTCCAGGTTGTTGAAGTACGTGGGATTTTCCACGTTATCCTTCCTGAATTGGATAATGCGGAGCTGGTCGTCTTTTTTCTGTCCTTCCAGGATGCGCTGAACGGGGTCGGAGTCCTCGTTGGTGATGGCCTTTTTCGAAAAGTTACCCAGCATCACCCAGACGTTCCGTTTGACCTGGGTGAACACCGTGTCGATGTGCATATAGTCCCTTTTCTTAGGAATCCTTATGATGGAAACTTTGGAGACGACATTCCGGGAAAAAAGCAGGTTGGTGACCTGGTAGGCCGCCTCCATCGACGTCCGCTCACTGACCCCCACGAGTACGTGGTCAGGGGTAACCACCATGATGTCTCCCCCTTCCAGGGTCACCTTCCGCTCTTCCCCGTCCTTTGGCAAAAGGAAGTGTTGAAACGTTTCGGACAGCTCCAGCACGTTGGGGCGAAGCCGTTCGAAAAACGGGTGATGGAAAAATATATATTTGGAAAGCAACGCTTCCCTCGTCCTTGCCTTTTTGGCCGGTTTGTTGAGCAACAGGTATTCCCCGATGACGATCCCGATGTCCCGGGTGAAAATAAAGTTCGGGATGGGTGGGAACAGCATTTCTTTCTCATCGACGCTGCCCGTGATAAAGACCTTGGCCAGTTGTTCCGGTTTCAAATCCTGGAGACGGGTCTGTATCTGGAAGGAACAGCTTTCGATGGCGCAAACCGATGCGATGAGCTGCATCCGGATCTCCCGGTTTTCCAGGATTTCCGCCAGCAGCCACTGAAGCTCCACCACCTTGTCCGACTTGAAAAAGGTCGGGCGCCCCGGTTTGTAAAAACCCCGGCCCGGGTCGTCCGCTTCCGCGAGTTTCCCCTTGATCCGGTCAGGGTCCAGGAAGTACAGGAGGATCTTTGTATAATAATCGTATTCCTTACGGCGGATGGTGTCCAGGTGGACGATGTCCTCGAAAAGCCAGTCCTGTGCCTTGGAGGGCACCACCTTCCCAAGCCCGCTGTCAGGGCTGTGTACCAATAGTTTCCGCAGTGTGCCGATTTCGGATGTAACGCGTACCGGCGCTTCCGATTGTTTGTTCGCCATGGCGGGCAAGCTAGTCATTTTCCCCTACTTACGGAAATTAGTTACCTTTAGCTACCTAAACCTGCCATGAAAATCAGCGATATACAAAAGCTAGTTGCGTCATACCCCCGAGTACCTTTAACCGTGGACTGTGTCGTTTTTGGATTTGACGAGAATGCCCTGAAGGTGCTCCTGATCGAAAGTGATATTTCAGTTTTTGAAGGTAAATGGACCTTGCTCGGAGACTTTGTACAAGACAACGAAACGCTGGACGCCGCCGCCCACCGCATATTCCGGGAACGCACGGGGATGTCCGACATCTACCTGGAACAGGTAAGGGCCTTTAGCGACCCCGTCCGGCACCCCGGTGGCCGTGTCATCACCATGGCCTATTGTTCCCTGGTGAACATTCGCCACCACACGCTCCGGAAGCTCGACAACAGCCTCCACTGGCACACGGTACACGAGGTCACCGACATGGCCTTCGACCACCAGGAAATCGTCCAGGTCTGTTATACGTGGCTCCAGCGCCGCATCCAGGAACACCCCCTCGGCATCAACCTGCTGCCTGATAAGTTCAGCCTGCGTGAACTCCAGAACCTCTACGAGGCCATCCTCGATGTCCGCCTCGACCGCCGAAACTTCCGGAAAAAGTTTTTCTCCATGGACTTCCTCATCGACACCGGGGAATACGAGGACGACGTCCCCCATCGCCCGGGCCGGTTGTACAAGTTTGATTTCGACAAGTTTGAAAAGAAAAAAAGGAAGTGGATCGGGATTGACTTTGCGTAAGCCGCACCGCCCACGGCCTTACATGCCCCCTGTGGCGCCCGCCCCCAACGGAGCCTTGACGATGTGGCCGGCATCGTCGATCCTATAGTGCTGGACGTTTTCCACTGCAGACGACAGGGGAAGCTCACCCCCCGGCGGGAAACGGGACACCAGGTCCGACACGGTAAAATCCATGCTGGGTGTCATACGGAACATCTTCATGGGTTTGTACAACCCGAGATGACCGGCAACCACCATTTTATCGATAGGGATACCCGAGGGAGTGTATGTCACAAGGTAATAAGTGGCGCCGTCCCGGACAGCCTTTTGTGTTGCTGTCCGGGCGGTGTCCATTTCCAGGGGATCATCCTCCAGCAAAAAGAAGTCCCGGTATATGAAAGCCGTATAGGCCGGGTTCTCTGCAACCTTGCCCACGCTGAAAAAGACATCTGTTTTTACCCGGGAGAACAAGGGTTTTCCAATCGAAGGAATGAAGGGCTGGAAATAAAAAAATAAACCTACACCGTCCGAATCAATATGGTTCCCGATCCAGGAAGTATCTATGGAAAGCGGGAGGGGAAGATCAGTAAAACCGGCTTTAAACGCCCGCCAAAGGCCTTTACGTTTGTCTGTCGATAAGGCGGCAATGTAAGCGGGATAAAATCCGTCGGTATAAGCGACCTGCCGGTACTCTTTTTCCCGTACAAACCGCTCCGGCCGGACGCATCCAAGTTTTATCGCGTTCCGCACACAGTCGATGGCGCGGTCGGCATTGCTCTGGACATCGGTGCGAATGCTGTCATCCCGGACCTCGGCCTCGGCATAAGCCTCCGCCAGCCTGCACCAGACCTCCGCCTGGGGCGCGTATCCCAATTGCCTTGCGATGTCCAACGCCCGGGCCGCCTCGGCATACTGGCCCCCATTGAGCAGCACCAGGCCCAGATCGAAATACCCTTGGGAAGAGGGCGCCCGGCGCAGGATGTTTTTAAGCGTACCGGCACCTGCCGTCCAGGATGAAGCGGAATCCGCGGCGAGCCGATAGCTATCCCAATGGGTACTATCCCCCCGGGAGGCCGCAACGGCCACCCGCACCGAATCGATATTGTACAGGGCGGAGGTACTCAGGACAGGGTCTCGCCGCAATTGGCAGGCGAAAACGGCGGGCAGGAATAAAGGCAAGGCGGACAGGCGCATGCGGGTGAATTGTAACAACAAATTATAAAAAGGAACCCTATATTTGGCTACCATAAATGTTAAAATACATGCGTATCCGCCCCGTTTACCTCCTGCTGGCGCTCGGTCTTTCCGCCTGCCACCGCACCCCCTCCGCTTTCGACACCCAGAAACTCCTGGGCACCTATGGGGGAAACATGGGTAAAGGGGTATTATCCCTTACGCTGAACTATATCAACGGCGACATCGTCTCGGGTTTTGACATACACCAGGGCGCCCGCCGGAATGTCAACGGACATCTACAAGCGGAGGGAGACCATTTTGCCTTCACGTTGAACGAACCTGGTGATCATCCAAATGACGGCATCTTTTCGTTCACATTTGATACGGCGAAACTGCGTATTACCGGGGACTGGAAACCGCAACATCCGGAAAAGGCTTCGGAACAAAAGATCCGTTTGCACTTTGTCGTTGCGTTGGACTCACCGTATTCTTCCAACAGCATTAGCGGAACCTGGAACGTGGGTGCGGACTCCCTCCTGGTGTTTAACGATGACGGGTATTGCGAGTACAACTTCTACAAACACGCAGAAGATTCTACTTCCCAGGTGAACACGGTCCGGGGCAACTATGTAAAGACCGGCAATACCATCCGGATCGACTGGGAGAAAAATCCATTCACACCGGCGCGCCAGATGACCCTAAAGGTGGTGATGCAACCCATGGGCGATCCCGGGGACTCCGTGCGTCAGTTGAAAGGGAACGGATGGGTGTTGGAAGAGATGATGGATTGATATGAGCGCAAAGCTGCGATATATTTGGTGGACCATCCTGCTGGTCGCGCTGGCTTTTTTCAGTTTCCTGATGATCCGGCTGTCTTTACCTTATACCGCCCTCCGGAGCGACATAGACTTCCTGAAATCGAAGCAAGGGGTGTATTATATTCCCTACTGGCGGGTTAGCTTTTTCACGCACGTCTTTACCAGTTGTCTTGTGCTGTTGGCAGGATTTACGCAGTTCAACGGGTGGATCCTCAGACGTTATCCGCGAGTCCACCGTGTCATGGGTTACGTATACGTGTTGACGGTCGTGTTTGTCACCGGTCCCGCCGCCCTGGTGATGGGTTTTTATGCCAATGGCGGCCTTCCGGCCCGGACGAGTTTTGTATTGCTGGCGTCGCTTTGGATAACTTTTACCACCCTTGCCTGGTGGTTCGCCGTCCGGAAGCGGTTTCTGCTCCACGGCGCTTTTTTGTACCGGAGCTATGCCCTGACCCTATCAGCCTTGACCCTCCGTTCTTATACTTTTTTATTGCAATGGTTCCAGGCGCCCGTACATCCGCGCGACATCTACATTGTCACCGCGTGGCTGAGCTGGGTACCCAACCTGCTGGTAGCGGAATGGCTGATCCAGTACCGGGGCGTGGGTAAAATGCTGCGAGCGGGGCGGCGTCGACCTTCTCAAACTTCCCCAAAGCGTTGATCCGGTAGTGTACGACCGCCAATACCGAATCCCCAGGTTTCTGCAACTCCGTTACCGCAAATTCCAGTGAAGGAAGCATGCTAAAGGTTTTATAGGGCTGGGTGGCCACTTCCTGTCCCGCCACCATGAGCTTGTCGATGATCTTCCCCTGCGTAGAATAGGTCGTCAGGTAAAAAAACACGGGGCTACGGTATTGATCCTGGGTGCTATCCGTAGGGTCCGTGTCGTCTCCGTCCCCCCAGTTATCCGATCCACCATAGAGGAGTGCCACATAGTTGCTGTCCTGCCGCACACACCCTATCGAGAAATAACCCGGTTCATCGCCCCGCGCAAAACGGGCGCCGCGTATTTCCGTAATGAACTTCTCGTAGTTGAAGTCGATGTCGCCCGATTTTACGGCCTGGCCATTGCTGTGCAGCCAACCGGTGTCGATCGAGTAGGGGAGGGTAACCGGTTTGAAACCCTTCAGGAAGTCCGTCCAAAGCGAGGCAGACAGGTCTTGCCGGCCCGACAGCGCATTGCGGAAGCCTTCCTTGAATATATAATCGGCCCGGATCGACGCAAACGCCGGATCCTCGTTGAATTGCCCGGGATCGGGAAAGCCCATCTGGATCGCAACCTGCATATAACGGGCGGCCTTGACTCGATTGTCTATCTGGCTGGTAACGGACGTCCCGGTGTCGTTGGCATAAGCCGCCGATAATTCGTACAGGACTTTTGTCAGCGGTGCGTACTGCAATTGCTCGGCGATCCTAAGCGCCTGTACCGCCTCCGGATAGGATTTTCCCAACAACAGCGCGGTCCCCAGCTCAAAATAGCCCCGGGCGGTGGGGGCTCTATAAAGGACGCTTTTCAGCGAATCGGCGGCTGCCGCATAGCTTTTTTTTTCCTTATACAAAGCGACGGCGGCGGCCAGTCCCTTATCCTCGACGGGTGCCAGGACGCTCCGGACGGAATCGATATTATAAAGAGACGTCGGTGTCAGGGAAACAGCCCCGTTCTCCTTATGCCCGCAGGCAGCAAGGACAACGACGAGGCAAACGATGGTGGGAAAACGGGTCGGCATGCTGAAATATAGGTATTATTACTCAGCCCATTACATATATGGCTGATTTTTTGTTGAAAACTAGTGCATAACAACCCCGGGCACCCCTTTCGGAAAAATTATATTTGCTGTTCGCTAAATGGTCAGACTGTGCGTTTAAAGACCCTCGAAATAAAAGGATTTAAGAGCTTCGCCGATAAGACGGTGTTGCATTTTGACGAAGGCATTACCGGGGTCATCGGCCCGAACGGTTGTGGCAAAAGCAATATCGTCGACTCCATAAGATGGGTGATCGGGGAGCACAAAATGAGTTCCCTCCGTTCGGAGAACCTCGAAAGCCTTGTATTCAACGGCTCCCGGACCCGTTCGTCCAGCGGCCTGGCCGAGGTGTCCCTGACCTTCGAGAACACCAAGAACCTCCTCCCCACCGAATTCAACACGGTGACGGTCACCCGCAAGTTTTATAAAAGCGGGGAAAGCGAATACCGCCTCAACGACGTGTCCTGCCGTTTGAAGGACATCCACAACCTGTTTATGGACACGGGTGTGTCTACCGACTCCTACGCCATCATCGAGCTCGGGATGGTTGACGACATCATAAAGGACAAAGACAACAGCCGCCGGCGCATGCTCGAACAGGCCGCCGGTATTTCCATCTATAAAACGCGCAAAAAAGAGGCCCGTCAAAAGCTCGATGCCACCGAGCAAGACCTCGCGCGGATCGAAGACCTGCTCTTCGAAATCAACAATCAGCTCAAAACCCTGGAAAGCCAGGCCAAAAAAGCCGAAAAGTATTTCGAAGCCAAAAAGGAATACCGCACCCTCTCCATCGAGCTCGCCAAGGCCTCCCTGGAAGGGTTTAACCTCACCTATAAGGACCTCCACGACCAACAGGAAACGGAGACCGACCGCCGCATCCAACTGGAAGCCGCCATCGCCCTTGAAGAAGCCACGGTCGAACAGGAGAAGGTGGGTTTTGTGGAAAAGGAACGCGCCCTCCAGTCCCTGCAACACCAATACAACGATTTGGTCCAGGAGCTGCGCACCAAGGAGAACGAAAAGAACCTCGCCTCCCAGCGGCTCCACTACCTCAAGGAACGTGAACTCAATACCCGTGATTTCCTCGATAAATCATTAAGCCAGCTCAAGGGCCTCGAAGAAAGCATCGGCTTCTCCGGCCAGCAGGTCACCGAGGAACAGGAGCGCCTCGAAGAAAGCCGCGACCGTCTCGACGACCTCAAAGCAGGCGTGGAGGACAAGCGCTACATCTTTGACGACAAACGCACCGCCACCGACCTCCTTCGCAAGGAGAACCAGGCCCTCCAGCGCCAACAGTTCGACGCCGAGAAAAACGTCGCCGTCGCCGATACCTCCATCCTCAACCTGCAGCGCGGCGTCCACCAGCTTCGGGACGAACAGGCCCAGAGCCGCGACCAGATCACGCGCTTCGAACAGGAAAAGGTCGCCAAGGAAGCCGAACTCGCCGCCAAAAAGACCGAGCTCGAAAACCTCCAGGCCCAACACGAACACGCCAAGGCCCAGATCCTCCAAACCCAGGAACGCGTCGAACAACTGCGTCTCCAGCTCGCCGATGAAGGCCGCAAGCTCGACGCCCGCCGCAACGAACACGACCTCCTGAAAAGCCTCATCGACAACATGGAGGGCTACCCCGAAAGCGTCAAGTTCCTCCACAACAACAAGGGCTGGAACCACGAGGCGCCCATCCTTTCGGACATCATTTATGTGAAGGAAGAATACCGCGCCGCCGTCGAGAATGTGCTCGAACCTTACCTCAACTATTACGTGGTGAACAACCTCGCTGAAGGGCTGCAGGCCGTTCACCTCCTCGACGATAACAAGAAAGGCAAGGCTAACTTCTTCCTGCTCGACCAGTTCGGTGACGCCGCTTCCACCGCCCCGCACCAACCCTCCGGGACGCTGCCGTCTCTGGATGTCGTCGAAGTCGACCCCCGGTATAGCACGCTTGTGCACCACCTTTTGGGCAACGTCTTCATCGCCGAAACCGAAGACGCCCTCTACCACAGCAACGGCGCCGTCGTCCTCGAAAAGACCGGTAAATACGTCAAGGGCCACTACAGCCTCACCGGCGGCAGCGTAGGCCTTTTCGAAGGCAAAAAAATCGGTCGCGCCAAAAACCTCGAAAAACTCGCCGGGCAGATCGACGCCCAGGAACGCGTCGTGTCCGGCATCAAGGAACAGATACAGGCCCGTCACCAGGAAGTCGCCCACTACACCGGCCAGCTCAGGGAACAGGCCATCCGCCAGACCCAGCAGGAGATCAACCAGCTCACCAACCAGGCCTACGCCCTGCAAAACAAGCTCGAAAACCTCCACAGCCAGGAAGCCGCGGGCGCCCGCCGTCTCGAAGACCTGGAAGACAACCTCCAGCGCACCAACGACAACGTCAGCGACCAACGCGACCTCCTCGAACGCCTCAATGCCCAGCTCGAAGAACTCTCTTTACGCATGCAAGGCGCCGAGGAAGCTTATGCACGGGCCGAGCAGGAATATAATTTTTCCCAGGCCCAATACAACGAAGCCAACCTCCACCTCACCCGTCAGCAAAGCAAGGTCACTGCGCTAAAACAAGAGCTCGATTTCAAAAACAACCAGCTCCGCGACCTCCAGGGGCAGGTCGAGCAAAACAACGCCCACCTCGCCGACACCACCCGCCAGATCGAGGAATCCGGGGACGCCCTCCAGGACTCCCACGAAAGCCTCGTCGACCTCATGCGCCGGAAAGAAGAAGCCGAACACCAGGTTAACACCTCCGAGCAAGCCTACTACAACCTCCGCAACAGCCTCGCCGAAAAAGAAAGCGAGCTCCGCCATAAACAAAAGTCAAAGGAACAAGTCGACTTCCTCCTCGGCCAGCTAAAAGACAAGGTTTCCGAGCTCAAGCTCCAGCTCGCCGGCATCAAGGAACGCCTCAGCGTCGAATTCCGCGTCGACCTCGACGCCATCATCGACGAAGAGCGCGAAACCGACACCTCCGTCGAAGACCTCACCGCCGCCGCCGAACGCCTCAAAAAGCGTATGGAAAATATGGGCGAGGTCAACCCCACCGCCATCGAAGCCTTCCAGGAAATGAAAAAACGGTACGAGTTCATCCTGGAGCAAAAGAACGACCTCGTTACCGCCAAAGACTCCCTCCTCCAAACCATCCAGGAAGTCGAGTCCACCGCCAACCAGAAGTTCCTCGACACCTTCAACGCCGTCCGCGAGAACTTCCAGCGCGTCTTCAAAGCCCTCTTCACCGAAGAAGACACCGCCGACATCATCCTCGAAAACCCCGAGAACCTCGCCGAAACCACCATAGACATCATCGCCAAGCCCAAAGGCAAACGTCCGTCTTCCATCACCCAGCTCAGCGGCGGTGAAAAGACCCTGACCTCCACCGCCCTGCTCTTCGCGATCTACCTCATCAAGCCCGCGCCCTTCTGTATCCTCGACGAAGTCGACGCCCCTCTCGACGACGCCAACGTCGGCAAGTTCACCCAGATGATCCGCAAATTCAGCGAGAACTCCCAATTCATCATCATCACCCACAACAAAACCACCATGTCCACCGTCGACGTCATTTACGGGGTCACCATGCAGGAGCCGGGCGTGAGTAAGCTCGTGCCGGTGGATTTCAGGACGTTGAGTAACTAGCGCGCCCTCGCGCTACGCCTTAAACCCGATCATCTGCCGCGCCGGCCGCGCCGGGTTCAGCAATTCCTTCAGATACCTGAAGATCTCCTCAATCTCAGCATCGTGTCCCGTTACCCGGCGATCCAACTGCTCCAGCTTTAGCAGGATTTCTTGATTGCTGACCCACATTTCCCGCATACGGGTGAAGACACGGATGATCTGGATGTTCACTTTGATGGCTCGTTCGCTGTTTAGGATGCAGGACAACATGGTTACGCCCTGTTCTGTAAATGCCAGTGGCATATACCTCCTGCCACCCCAACTTGAGGTAACAATTTGTGACCTCAAGTTGGCGAACTCATCTTTTGTCAGCTCAAACATAAAATCGGTGGGGAAGCGTTTGAGGTTTCGCCGTACAGCTTGTTTGAGCGCTTTCGTCTCTACACCGTAAAGAATAGCCAGGTCGTAATCGATCATAACCTTCTGTCCTCTAATTACATAAATGCTGCTCATGACAGTTTCGTCCGTTACCGCGGCCGATTGTGTTTCCTTTTCCATACCTCAAAATTGGAAAAGTTGCCCCTACCAAACATCAAATGTGCACAAAATATTTTTATTATCACTATATGTTTCTATATGGAAACCAGTAGAAACTCCGGGTAACATGGGGTGCCAAATCCACACCTCAAGACGGCGCCGGAATTGGAGGTCACCATTTGTGACCTCCAGTTGGGAAGGCTGACTGTAGGAGCATTTTGACAAACTTCGTCACCACAAACAAATCCAAACATTAGCCAAAAAAGTATTACATCAGCGATCCTGATGTTATTATTTTTATCCCACATCCGAGGCCTCGACATAACCAACCTTTACAATTGCTTGCTGTATGATTATGAAATATACATGCTGTGCACTGATCGGCACAGCGTTGCTGGCATCGTGCGGAAAGCCCACACTGACGCAGGACACAGGCGTAACGGAACCGAGGGCGGTCACAGCCGGTCTCGGCGACGGCGTCAACCTGCAGCCGTCTTACTATAATAGTGGAAACGTCACTTTTGGATGGTCTCTGATGAAGGCGAACATGAAGATCAAAACCGTGCGCATCGAAATCGAGCCGGGCGTCAGCATCAGCACCGCGGCGAGCTGGATCAGCCAGGCAAAAAGCAACGGTTTTGCGATCATCGCCACCTACCACAAGGCCTCCGTCCTTGGTTCGGACAACGTTTCCGATCTGCTCGCGGCGGCCAACTGGTGGAAGGCCAATTACGCCACGCTGGCAAAATCGGGTTCGTTTACCGTCAACCTGATGAACGAATGGGGAGACCACAACCTTACGGCCAGTGCTTATGCCAGTGCGTACAACCAGGCCATCGCGATCGTACGCACCGTGTATAGCGGGACCATCATCATCGATTGCCCGGGCTGGGGACAGGAAACGCATATTGCAGCCGAGGCGATCTTGGGCACCGGCGGGATCACCAAAATCAGCGATACGAAGATCCTGCCCTCGGTCCACGTTTATCCGAACGGCTGGAACCAGGCGCTGAACCACTGGCTCCAGAACTCGGACCTGGACGACCTCGCCACGGCCGGCAGGGGCGGTATCATCGGGGAGTTTGGGAATTCGCCCTCGGGCAGCGCCAACTGGTCGGGGATCGTCACTTATGCCAAATCCACCAAGGGCTGGACCGTCATGGCCTGGGCCTGGAACGGCGACGGCGGGTCTATGAATATGGTGACGCCCGCCTGGGATGCAAACCCCACGGCGTCTTCTTATAGCGAAAGCAGCTACTTTACTACTGTATACAACCTTCTTTAGGGTATATGACTACGGGCACGATAGCCTCCTTCGGGAGGCTTTTTTTATGTCCCCGTCACGAGCTGCACCATACTCGAAAAATCGATCTTTCGCCCCATTTCTTCGGTCAGCCCATACCGTTCCTGCAGGTAAGAAGGCTCGTTATAGGCAAGCCACACCTCCCCCTCTTCCTCCCATGCGAGGAGCTTCAGCGGCAGGTCGAGTGCGGACAATGGAAATGCCTCCATCAGCGGCGTGCCCGCCTTGGGGTTGCCAAAAACAAGGAGCTCGGTCGGTCGCAGGTCGAGCCCCGCTTTCCGTGCTTCGGCCTGTTGGTCGATACGTGCAAAGACACCGATACCTTTGACGGCCAGCAATTCCTGGAACCGGTCCAGGGATTCTTTTACCGAGTGGGGGCTTTTCCGGCGGACGATCCCGCGCGCGCTGTATTCAGTACTCATATTGCGAGGATTGGTTGTAATTTACACTATATTCGCTGCGAATCACCATCCATGGAACGTATTGCGCTATTCCCCGGGACCTTCGATCCGGTAACCCTGGGCCATCTGGACATCATCCATCGGGCACTTCCCCTTTTCGACCGGCTTTTTATCGGGATTGGAACCAACATCAGCAAGGTGCCCATGTTCTCCAACGAACAGCGGCTGGAATGGTTTAACGAGATCTTCAGGGACGAGCCCCGGATCGAAACCGTGGTCTACGACGGGCTGACTGTCGAGTGCTGCCGAAGGGTGGGGGCCTCTTATATCGTGAGGGGCATCCGCTATGTCAACGATTTCGAATACGAAAAGGCCATTGCCGACATGAACCGCAGCCTGGAGGGACACATCGAAACGGTATTCCTGACCTGTCTGCCGGAGTTCACGTCTGTGGCCTCCACACTGGTCCGCGACGTCTTGCGCAATGGCGGAGATGTGGCCAAATTCCTGCCCCCGGCGGTAGTAAAGTCGCTGGCGGCGGCCAAGGCAGCCGAGCCCACCGAGGCGGCGGCGCCGAAAAAATAACGCCCATGCCTTCCATCTGGCTCAACCCCGGCGTCACCATCGCCGACATACAACCCCTGAGCGACCGCACCATGGCCGGTCACTTAGGCATTCTTTTCACCGAAATCGGAAACAACTTTCTGACGGGCACCATGCCGGTGGATCATCGCACCCATCAACCCGCAGGTCTTTTGCACGGCGGCGCCTCCTGCGTCCTCGCGGAAACTTTGGGGAGCGTGGCTTCCTACCTGGTGATCGACCCCACACAAGCTCAACCCGTCGGCCTGGAAATCAATGCCAACCACATCCGCGGCGTGCGGTCGGGGTTGGTGACGGGTACCGCCACGTCGATTCATCTGGGGAAAACAACCCACGTCTGGGATATTCGCATCAGGGATGAAGGGGGGCACCTCGTGTGTATCAGCCGGCTCACGGTGGCGATCATTCGCCCGCAGAAGCCATAGAACCCGCCCGCAGCACGTCTCTCACCGAAGGAAACGTCTCTACCATATACGGCGCCAGGTCCTTGCGCGCGACCCACTTGATCTCGTGAATGTCTTCGATCGTTTGCGGAACGAGGTGTTCTGACGAGGCGGCCTTCATCCGGTACCAATAGGATTCTTTCAGGACCTCGTGGCCGTAGTCGTTGTAGGTATGATACGTGGTCAACAAAAAGGCGCCCAAAGATGCGGCCTGTAACCCGGTCTCCTCATGGACCTCACGAAGCGCGCATTGTTCGATCGTTTCACCCGGGTCGAGTTTGCCCTTGGGCAGGTCCCATTTGCCCCGGCGATGGATAAGGAGCACTTCGTGTGCTTCATTTTCCACCAAACCACCGCCCGCTTTGACGATGGTGAAGTGTTTCCAGAATGCCTTCTTCAGCACGTCGAGTTTCGAGTGCCAGAGGATACCCGCCTGGTAGTCGGGTTTGACGATCTCGTGGAGCAACGACTTGATGGCCGGGCCGGAGACCTCGTCCAGGAAAATGGTGTCGGGATGGTGCAGGTATTCGTGCAGCGTATCGTCGATCTCGTCGCACAGAAAAACCGGTTTCTCCCCGAAGTAGATTTTAATATACATACCTTTGCGCTGTATGACCAATCAAAAGGCTGTAGCCGAAAGGCTTCTGCAAATTAACGCCATTCGGTTGAATCCCGAAAGTCCGTTTACCTGGACGAGCGGCTGGAAAAGCCCGATCTACTGTGACAACCGGAAAGCCCTTGGGTTTCCCCCGGTCCGGGAGTTCATCAAAAGCGAGTTTTGCAACCTCATCTTTACCGAGCTGGAAGACGCCGGGGTCCTGGCCGGGGTAGCCACCGCCGGGATCGCCTGGGGGGCCATGGCCGCCGACCAACTGAAACTGCCCTACGTCTATGTCCGCTCCAAACCCAAGGAACACGGGCTGGGCAACCAGATCGAGGGGCACTTCGAACCCGGCCAGAAGACGGTGGTCGTCGAGGATCTTTTTTCTACAGGGAAAAGTAGTTTGGAAGCCGTCGCCGTTCTTCGTCAGGCCGGCGCCGAGGTGATCGGTGCGGTAGGTATTTTCGACTATGGCTTCGACACGGCCAGGGACGCCTTTGCCGCGGCCGGGGTACCCTACTACGCCCTGAGCAACTACGCCACCCTGATCGAACTGGCTGTCGAACGCGGCCTCGTCAATCCCAGCCAGCAGGCGTTGCTGATGGAATGGAGGCAAAACCCGGCCTTATGGGGCAAATGAGCGGCACCCCAAAAAGTCGTAACTTAGGACAAAACGAACCCTATATGCGGCACATCAGAACAATCCTTCTTGGCCTCATCGGCCTGGCCTTTGCCACCGGCGCATCCGCCCAGATGAAGGACAAGGTAACGGATACCCTCAAGACCCCCACCGTCCAGTGCGAGATGTGCAAAAAGCGCATCGAAGACTATATGAGCCACGAGGACGGGATCACCAAGATCAACGTGGACTGGCGCAAGAAGATCACCATCGTGACCTACCAAACTTCCCGGACGAATATCGAGAACATCAAGACCGCAATCGCTAACGTCGGCTATGACGCGGGCGACGTAACCGCGAATCCGGATTCCTATAAGGCTTTACCGCTGTGCTGTAAGAAACCCGAAGACGGCGGCGGCATGCCGAAGAGGCAATAGCGCCCGCGCGAAGCGCGGAAAATGCGGCGGCGCGCGCCGCCCGCGAAGCGCCCCCTAAAATAACTTGAGGTCCAAACGCTGTTCCCCTTCAAAATGAATGGGGAACTTTTTTTGCACCAACCCCTTCGACGCCCGGACGAAACCATCGACACGGACATGTACCTGGCGGTTCAGATACGTTTGTACCCCGCTTTTGATCAACCGCTGGAGGTCGAGTTGCATGGGGAGCGTGATGGTAAATTCAGAACGCGGATGGATGTGGATGGTCGTGTCCAAAAGCGCATGTCCCAGCCAAAGCGAATCCAGGTAGACGTCCACTTCACCTCCTTTAAAATTAAACCCAACGTTGTTGGGATTGTAGTACACGACGTCCGCCATCACCAAGGGGTGTACGAAATCGAAGTGGGCCATGCGGCCGTTTTCGATCCGGCGGAATTCCAGGGATTGGTAGGAACGGCAGCTGGTCATCAGCGCCAGGCAGGTCACGGCTGCAAGCCATCGGAGTGTCGACATGGGCTAAAATTAGGAATTAAAGCGAACATTCCTTGATGACATCCTTGCCTTTTAGGGCAAGCCATACGATGTTAAGCGGATTTAAATCGGACAACAGCCTTTTTTTCTGTGCGGCGATGTAGGTGATTCGTTTGCTCCATTCGTCGTCCTCGATGGAACGAATGATGGTGTCTATGGCGTTGAACGGATCAAAGACGTCTATCTTGATAAAAGCCCTGTCATCGATGAATTGCGCAATGTTCAGACACCCATCGTAAAAACAAAGACATTCGGCGAGGATCGGGTCGGCGATTTTTTCCGTGAAATAATTGTCGACAAAAGAATTCTCGCACGCGAGGTGATACTGGTACGGCCAAAGGGCGTCGTATTTCTGGGTAATCTCCCCCTTGTAGGCGGTGATCTTGTCAAAGAATGTATCGGTATAGGCCTTGCCCCATAGGTCAAAGCCGTCTTCGATCCTCTGGTCCAACAGACGGATCAGTTGCAGCCTGGCAACATGCCCTTCCAGGAAGGTAAGGTCGCTGGTGACGGAGGACAGCAGCTCTGTTTTGGGGAGGTTGACCGTTTGTACATGTTGACGCTCGCCGGCGGAAAAATTTTGCCAGAAGGGGAGCGGGAGGTACATGGGAACGATCGATGAGGTTTCATGGGGGATCACATTCTTTGACTCCGGCGGTTCGGTGAGGAAGGTAACGGCTTTGCTGCGGTCGTATTGCCGCAGGGAATGGTGCGGGCGGGTCAAAATGGCAAGAACATCATACGATTCATCCGCTACCAGTTCCATGTCTTTCCAGACCGGGCTTCCGAACGCATATTGTTGCATGTGGTGGTACGCAGCCAAATGATCCTGCCAGAAACAACTAAACTTTACTTTTATGGACATGCACTAAAAATAAAAATTAGATAATACACTCCCTTACCCATTATTTCGATCTTTGGCCCCGAAAAATGGCGTATGTCCGACGAGTCCACCAAAGATCCATGGGTGAGACGGTTGCAAAGTGATGACAACGAGGCTTTTAAGGAAATATACCGGCAATACCATTCTGCTGTTTTTGCCAACATCCGCCGCCTGGTACATCCCGAAACCGTCGCCGAAGACCTGCTCCAGGAAGTTTTCCTGTTGTTGTGGGAGCAAAGGCATCAACTGAAGCCCGAACATACCGTGGCCGGCTGGTTGTTTACGACCAGCTTTTATAAGGCCTCTGCCCACTTGCGCAAAGCCGTAAAGGAAAACCTGCAACCCCTGCCCGACAGCATCCAGGACGTCCCGGACGAAGGCTGGGACGCCGGCCAGGAGGTTCGGCTTTCGGTCATGCATACCGCCATCGACCTGTTGCCCCCCCGCAAAAAAATGGCCTT
Organism: Dinghuibacter silviterrae; assembly: GCF_004366355.1. Taxonomy (NCBI): domain Bacteria; kingdom Pseudomonadati; phylum Bacteroidota; class Chitinophagia; order Chitinophagales; family Chitinophagaceae; genus Dinghuibacter; species Dinghuibacter silviterrae. The sequence goes on from NZ_SODV01000002.1 coordinate 1,680,623, forward strand.
CCGCCTCTGCCGCCTGGAAGGAAAAACTTACCAGGAAGCCGCCGACGAGCTGGGCCTGACCACGGCCTCCGTCAAGGATTACGTCAAGACCGCCTCCCAGTTTGTCAAACAATACGTCCTGGCCCAAAGCCCCGCCCTGATGGGGCTATGCGTGCTCGAAGCCGCCCTGTATTTCCAAGGGTAAGCGCGCGCAACCGCGCGGGCGGCGCGCACAGCATCGCGGGTGGCCCGCAGGCAGCGCGGGCGGCGCCCGCGAGTTTTGGTAACATTTTGGTAACACCCCCCCACACCCCCCTCCGGGCCATTTCCGACATTTTATATGGAGTATATGCAAGACCTCCCATCGCTGATACGGAAATTCTGGGAAGGGACCGCCAGTCCCGAAGAGCAACACCGTTTGCTGCAATGGTTGTCCAGTGAAGGCGCCAACGAGACATTCAGGGTTTTGTATGAGCAAGACCTCAGACAAAAAACGCCCGCAATGTCCGAACAGCGCTCGGAAGAGATATTAAAAACACTCCTGCAACAGACCGCCCCCCCGAAGGTCCGGTCATTGAGCTGGATAGGGTGGGCCGCCGCCGCTGCCGTGGTAGCAGGGGTGATCGCCACCACACTACTGAAAAAAGAACACGAGGTCGTAAAGCCCGTAGTCGCAAAGGCAATACCGAGGCAAACCGATACCCTGAGAAACGACGGCACGATCGCCCAAACGCTTACCCTGCGTGACCGGTCGACCGTACAACTGGAGCCCCAAAGCCTTATCATACTGGGACAAGCCTTCGACAGCACAGACCGCCGCATATATCTAAAAGGAAAGGCCCGGTTCAAGGTAACAAAAGACGCGGGAAGGCCCTTTAGTGTACAGGCAGGTAACGTGACGACAAGGGTCCTTGGAACGGAGTTTATCGTCAATGCGCAAACCCCGCAAAGGGTTACGGTGCAACTATTGTCCGGGCGGGTCCTGGTGGAAGGGGCGTCAACGGTCTACCTGAAACCGGGAGAATCCGTAACGGCCACCGGGCGCGAGATGTTAAAGACGCTGAAAAAGACGCAAGAGGCCGAGCCCCTGACCTTTGACAAAACCCCGCTCAACATCGTTTTCCAGCGCATCGCGCACAAACACCATATACAGATCACTTACGATCCGAACGATATACGGGAACTCCGGTTTACCGGCAGCTTCCAGGAAACAGACCAACTGACGATGATGCTGTCCGTGATCTGTAATATGAACGGTCTTACCTACCGGCAGGAAGAAGGCAGGATCGTGATCCAAACCACAAGATAGGCTCGTACCAGGAAAGCGCCTTCTGTGCCCCCAACAAGGGACGCAGCAAGAGAACTATGCACCATTAAACCCGATGATATGTTTTTGTTCAAACACGGAAAATTGACCTGGCTGCTGTTTATGCTCGCGATAAGCATGAGTGCAGCGGCACAAAACACGCTCAAGATCACCGTCGCCTCCGAAGCCGGCGAAATGCTGGGGGGCGTCACGGTGCTGTACAAGCAACAAGGAACGACAGACAAACAAACCAACACCACCGATGACCGGGGGGTGTGTACGCTGTCCAACCTCCGGACCGGCGCCAAATACGAAATTACATTTACCCACGTCGGATACGAAGAGAACAGCCTCGCCTACACGGTCAAGGCCGGCGAGCACAATTCCATCCTCGTCCGCATGCGGAACGCGAGCGCCAACCTGAACGAGGTCGTCGTTATCGGCTACGGGGTCCGCAAAAAAAGTGACGTCACCGGCGCCATCTCCACGGTAAAAAGCAACGACATTAAAGACCAGGTGGTGACCTCCTTTGACCAGGCGCTGGCGGGGAAGATGGCCGGTGTACAGGTGATGCAAACAACCGGGGAACCCGGTGGAAATGTATCCATCCGCGTACGGGGAATCTCGTCTATATCGGCGGGGAACACCCCCCTGTTCGTGATCGACGGTCTGCCCATTTCCCAGGACGTCACGACGAACTACACCGCCAACCCCGACAACTATCAACAACCCCTGAACCCGCTGGCGTCTATCGACATGAACGACATTGTCTCCATAGACGTGCTCAAGGACGCCGCTTCCGCCGCGATCTACGGGTCGAGGGGATCGAACGGGGTCGTACTGATCACGACCCGGAAGGGTATCGCCGGCAAGCCGCGTGTCAACCTTTCCATCAACGGGGGGATCCAGCAGGTGAACAAACACGTCGACGTGATGAATGCATACGACTATGCGAAAGAAGCATACGACAGCCACAACAACGCTTACTTCGACGCCGTTCCCACCGGGAAGGCCACCGACCCCAACAACATCCGTCCCAACAATCCTTCCATGCAGGTGCCACCCCAGGTGTTGCCCTACCTGGCGGGCACCAAGGGCCTGACCAATACCGACTGGCAAAAAGCCATCTTCCGCAACGCAGGTTTCCAGGACTACTCCGTGGGTGTCAGCGGGGGGACCGATGACCTGAACTACTATGTATCGGGCAACTACCTCGACCAGGACGGGATCATCATCAACAACAACTTCAAACGCTACGCCCTCCGGGGGAACATCGAAGGCGGCAAGGACAAGTTCCGTTTCGGTGTCCACCTGGCACCTTCCTATACCATCAACCACCAGGTCTCCTCCGAAGGCCCCTGGTCCGCCGGCTCCAATCCTTACGGGATGCCCCAGACCGCGGGTGTCGTGGCCAACGCGCTCACGTATGCGCCCATTTTCCCCATCTATAACCCCGATGGCACTTATGCGGACTCGGTCAACCAATGGGGCTACGGACAAACGGCCGTGTTGAATCCCGTCGCCATCGCGATGCTCACCAGGGACGAAGTGGACAACTTCCGGTTCACCGGTTCGGCCTTTGCCGAACGCGAGTTTATCAAGGGGTTAAAGTATAAACTATTTTTTGGCGCGGACTACAACAACTTCCTGGAAAACTACTACCGGCCCACCAACCTCCCCGTGCAAAGCGCCCAGCTGCCGTCGGTGGCCTACGGTCTGACAAAGACGGATCAATTCCTCAGTTGGGACCTGGAGAACACGCTGACCTATGATACCAGGATCGGCCGTGGACACCTCAATGCCCTGGCCGGCTACAGTGCTCAGAAAGAAAACCAGTTTCATAACTACGCGGTGGCCGACAAATTCCCCAACGACCTCGTGACGACCCTCAACGCGGGTCAGCCCACCGCCGCCTATTCCGAACTGGAACAATGGACCCTGGTGTCGATGATCGGCCGTGTACAATACGACCTGCTGGACCGCTATTTCCTCGCCGCGTCCTTCCGGCAGGACGGGTCCAGCCGTTTTGGGGCCGACCACAAATGGGGGTCTTTTCCCTCCGTATCCGGCGGCTGGACGATGTCAAAGGAAGCCTTCTTCCAACCCGCACTGTCCCTCGTCAGTAACTTGAAGCTCCGTGCCAGCTACGGCCTGACCGGGAACTTTTCCATCCCTAACTATGGCGCCCAGTCGCAGGTAACCCCTGCCAACTATATCCTCGGCAACCAATCACTGACGGCCGGGGCGGTCGTCAGCACCCCTGCGGACCCTTCCCTGACCTGGGAACATACCGCCAGCGCCAACGCCGGGATCGACCTTGGTTTTCTCCACAATACCCTCAGCGTGTCCGTGGATTATTACCATTCCAAAACCACCGACCTCCTGCTCAACGTACCCACGGCGGCCACCAGCGGCTTTAGCTCCGCCCTGCAAAACATCGGTGCCCTGACCAACAAGGGCGTCGAAATCCAGGCGTCCTACACGAATTCGATCGATAAAAACTGGAGCGTGTCGTTGGGTGGAAACATCTCGTTCAACCGGAATACCGTCAACCAACTCGGGCCCGGTAACCAGCCCATCATCGTCTCCGGGGGCACCGGTACGGCCTACTACATCACCCAGGTCGGTCAGCCCATCGGCAGCTACTTCCTGCTCGTCCAGGACGGGATTTATAAGAATACGGAAGACCTGCAAAACAACCCCCATTTTTCCAACTCCCATGTAGGCGACTTCAAGTTCAAACCCATCGACGGCGGCAGCCAGCTCAACGCCCTGACCGACCGTGCGATCGTCGGGAACTACCAACCCAAATACATCTTTGGGTTCAGCAGTGCCGTCAACTATAAGAACTTCGACCTTGGCTTTGTCATCCAGGGCAGCCAGGGCGGCAAGATCCTCGATCTTTTCCGCCGGTATATCGCCAGCTCCGAAGGAAACTTTAACAACCTCAACCTGATGAAAGGCCGGTACGAAAACCCCAACGACATCGGCACCGGATACATCAACCGCGCCAACCGCATCGCCACCGGCAACAACGGGACCATTTCCACCTGGCACGTCGAAGACGGTTCCTTTGTCCGGATCAAGACGATTTCCCTGGGGTATACGTTTAGCAGCCGCGTCGTGCGCCGGTATGGCATGAGCAATGTGCGTCTCTATGCCGCGACCCAGAATCCCTTTACGTTCACCCACTATAGCCTGTTCAACCCCGAGATATCCGACCGGCCCAACGACGCCCTGCGCCAAGGGGAAGACTATGGTTCCTACCCGGTCGCGCGCAGCTACGCCCTCGGGTTAAACGCTTCCTTTTAACAAAAAAAAGCCACACGCAATGAAAAAACTAGCATACATCCTGGCGCCTGCGGTACTGCTCTCTTCCTGCAGCAAGAGCTTTCTCGACCTGACACCCAAGTCCGAGGTGACCACCGGTTCCTTTTATAAGACGTCCGCCGACGCCATCACCGCGGTCAACGGATGTTATACCGTCAACCAATCCACCAACCTGTACGGGGCCGATGTCGAGGTCCTCATGGAAGAACGGGGCGACAACGTCCTCGACCTCGACATCTCCGCCGGATCGGGTACCAACTATAAGATCGCCCACTTTATCGAGGACCCCTCGAACGCCCTCTTATACAATGCGTGGGTCCAGTTATACAACGGCGTCTTCCTTTGCAACTCCCTCCTGGACCAGATCGGCCCCATCCCCATGGACAGCACCCTGAAAAACCGGGTGAGGGGAGAGGCCCAATTCCTCCGCGCCCTCCACTACTTCAACCTCGTGCGTTTGTGGGGCCCCGTTCCTCTCGTCACCCACGTCATCAGCTCCTCCGAAGCCCTCCAGCTCAAACGCGACAGCGTCGCCACTATTTATCAGCAGATCGAAGCCGACCTCACTTTTGCCGCCGCCAACCTCCCGGCCTCCTACACCGGCGCCGACGTCGGCCGCGTGACCGCCGGGGCCGCCAACGGTTTGCTCGGGAAGGTATATTTGTACGAAAAAAAATACAGCCAGGCCGCGACCGCCCTACAGGCCGTGATCAACGCCGGGGTGTATAGCCTGCAAGCCAATATCGCCACCGTCTTCACCACCAAGTACAATTCCGAAATCCTCTATGCCGTCCGTTATGCTTCCGGCATCACCGGCCAGGACCACGCCTTCTGGTTCACCGACAACAACAACCTGCCCACGATCGACAGCTCCATCGTCAAGGCCTACGGCGCCGGTGACCTGCGCAAAACCCTGACCGACGCCGTCAAACCCACCAATCTCAGCTTTACCGGTCCCCGGAAGTATATCGACGCCCCCGACGCTTCCAACAATTCCGGTATGGACTTCCCCGTACTCCGATACGCCGACGTCCTGCTTATGGAAGCCGAAGCCCTCAACGAGCAGGGCTACAACCCCACGGCGTTTACTTACCTCAACCAGGTCCGCCAGCGCGCCGGTCTTGCCGCCGAGACCGCCGCCAGCCTCCCCGACCAAAACACTTTCCGTCAGGAGGTCTACCTCGAACGCCGTCTCGAACTCCCCTTCGAATGCGACCGCTGGTTTGACCTCGTCCGCACCGGCAATGCCATCACCGCCATCGCCGCCGACGCCGGGAAAGAGGTCGTTACCGGGACGCCCATCGTGATCGATGCGCACCAATTCGTGTATCCAATTCCGGCCTCCGAACTGAATATTATCCATAACACCGCGAATTTCCCTCAGAACCCGGGGTACTAAACCGCGTGACCCGCGGCCGCGGTTGCGGCCCGCGCGCCGGAAACTTTTCTTGAAGGGGCTGCCACCGCGCCCGGCCCCGCCGCCGCGCCAATTTTCCCGAAAGGGGCTGCTTACGGCAGCCCCTTTTTGTGTTTAAACACCAATAAATTCGTATATTCATTATGTACTAGCCCCTTATCCATGCAATCATTGGCTTCTGATCAGTCCATCGTTGCCGGGATTCTATCGGACCGGATCGACGACGTTGCTTACCCTCTTTACCACCAGTATCACGGTGCAGTGTCCGCCTATGTCCTCCAAAACGGGGGGAGTTCGCAGGACGCGGACGACGTATTTCAGGAAACCATCGTGGCATTTATCGACCTCGTCCAACGGGGTAAATTCCGGGGCGAAGCCACCGTCAAGACCTTGCTGATCGGTATCGGACGCCATGTCTGGTACAACGAAATCAGGAAACGCAAAAGCCTTGACCAACGGGGAGCCGTATACGAGAAAAACAAAGGCACCGAAGAAGAAGACGGCTCCGGCCAACTCTACGAGCGGGAGCTCCACCGTCACTTTCTTACCTTATTGACCCGGCTCGGGGAACCCTGCCGGACCATCCTGACATTATTCTATTATGAGAACCGGTCCTTTAAGGAGATCGTTCAGGAAACCGGGTACGAAAACGAGCAAGTTGTCCGCAACCGGAAATATAAATGCATGAAATCGCTCGCGGATATGATCCAGGATGACCCGGAAGTTATGGAACAAGTGAAACTTATGTATGATTAAAATAAATATATAAAAATGTGGTTACGAAACGGACCGCTGCGTTTACTCAGTATAACAAGCAGTTCTTTGAAAAGCGGGAAAAGACCGGGTTCATATTGCCCTTAATCCGTACGCTATCGCCCTGATCCGAAACATCTATATGCCCTATATCCAATACCGAACGAAAAACCGAAAAGTCAAAGTGCCCTATCCATCCAGTAGTCCTCTGAAACCATTACAATACACGACGAGGGAATGTCCGATGTCCATGAAAGAAACCAGCTCACGACTTTGACTTCAACCGTTTATCATATATTCATTCACCGGTCTTTTCCCCTTTTCCGAGGCTGCGCCACCCCTCCATTAAACAAAGCGTGCCCCTGAAGGGGGCGCCAAAATAAAACGTATGACACCGGAAGAATTCCAACGCGAACTTGATCGACTTGACGAACGCCTGGGCGCAGGGGAGAACCCCGTCCCCGAAGGTGCGGCGCAGGAGAACAAGGTGTTGGCGTTTGCGGTGGAGGCCATACGGTTTGACGCGCTCAGCCGGCGCGTGCGCAAGGCACTGGACGGCGCCCGTGCGCAAATGGCGCTCGATGGAGCCCGCGCCCACCAGGCGCTCGACGGCGCCCCCGCGGCGCAGCCGCTGGACAGCGCCTCCGCGTCTCAGCCGCCCCCCCCGCAAAAACGGGAAGCCCCCGTTCGCCGCCTGGCGGTCATCTCCCTGAGCGTCGCCGCAGGCATCGCCCTTATCCTGTGCGTCGGCAAATACCTCCTGACGACCCCTACCGGGATGTATGATAAAATGTATACCTCCTATGACATGGGCACCACCCGCGGAGGCGAAGAACTCGCCCCCCTGGAACACGCTTATCAATCAAAAGCCTGGTCTGCTGTAGACGATATTTTCCGGGTGAAGGCATTTCCCACCCCGGAGGACCGGTTTCTGGCGGGGATGGCCTTTATGGAGCAAGGACAGTACGCACCCGCGATCAACCAGTTCAGAACGGTCGGGCGCCTGGGTACCGACTACCGGGATGAGTCGGAGTATTACCTTGCTTTGGCCTACCTCGCCAGCCACCAGACCGACTCGGCGCTCCTTCTTTTCCAAAAAATCAAGACAGACCCGGAACATCTTTTTTACCGGAAGGTGAAAGAAATAAACGGCGTAGACCTATTGATCCTGCGCACAAAATGACCAGCGCTGCGATCCACCACCAGGCGCCAAAAGCATTTGATTTCCCTCCCACAATCGCCTCCGTATTGCCCACCAGCACCAGGTGTGCCCAATAATTGGGACTGACATATACCGCGTTGCTGTGGATATAATCCAGCTTTGCCTGTCGCAGGGCTTCGGACTTGGACAGTCCTTTTTCCAGGTAGACGTGAAATTGTTTTAAAATAAGCGCGGTGGACCCGTCGTCGGCTTTCCAAAGGCTGTTCACCGTGCTCGCGCAGCCCGCATACATAAAAGCCCTGGACAGGCTCATCAGACCTTCATTGCCTTCGATCTTGCCGTTCCCGCTTTCGCAGGCGCTCAGGATGACCAGGTCGGTGGAATCCATGCCCAAGCCATAAATTTCCGGGAGGAAAAGACAGTCGTCCTCCGGATCCGCGTCCACCGGGAAAAAACAAATCAACGAATCCGTGATGGCGTGCGTGGCCAGGTGGATCACCCGGTAGTGGGGCAGCTCCTCCAGAAAGCGCGCCTTTGTCGCGTGCTCGTTGATAAAACGCGCCCCGGGCAGATGCGCCGTCTCGGGCCCCGAGCCCGACAGCCGGTTCATATACCGCGACGCCGGCGTCCGGGTGAGCGCGCCCCTGTCTGCAAAAGGCGCAAAAGCAAGGACGTTATAGGGCTCGTTCTGGGCCCTGCTGTGGTGAAACGCCTTGTCCAGGAATTTGGTGGACAATTGGTACCCGATGGTCACCCGGTCGATCAGGTAGTGCCCCGGTTGATCCAGCGGCAACGCCTCGAAGGGAAAACGGTAAAAGATCCCATCCGGGATGATGGTCCATTCTTCCTTGTCCCCCAGGTCGTCCAGCAAGGGTTTTACCAGGCGGTGGTACAATGCTTCCGTCAGTGTCCTGTCGCCAAAACGGTTCCCCTGGTTGGTATTCCCCAACAGGTCCAGGTAGGCCCTGACGTTAGCGGTCAGGGTCGCCAGCGAATCCACGAACAGGCAGTGAAACGCAGTTGCCGTCAGGGTAAAGATGTGCAAACCTTCCTTGGACGCAAAAAAGCTCACGATGGCCTGTTTGTCCGCGAGCCCTGCCTGGAGCTCCCGGACGGAGGGGCAATCGTCTTTATAATAAGCGCTGTTTTGCTCTATGACGCGCTGGACCGAGGCGAGCTCGATTTCCTCATTGACTCTTTGACCGGCCGCCGCGGAAGAGTGTTCCAGGTCATCCTGCAGGTCAAGGCGCGCGATACGGCGTTTGAGCTCCCGCTGCCGCCGGAGCAGTTGCGGATCCATTCCCGGCAGGTGGTTCAGGGCCCGCTCCTCCAGCCGCCCCGATACGATCGAGGCCTTGCTTTCCTCCGCGGTGATAAAGGCCTTTTCCAGGTAGCGTCCCCCCGGGTGCAACCGGTCCAGCTCCAGGCAAGCCATGACCGCGTTTTCATACAGGTCCTGGTTGTTCCGTTTGAGGAAAAGCTTGGCATCGTCCGTCGCGTAGGTCTTTTCGATATACCGGAACAAAAGGATGGCGCTGTTATACGCCCCCAGCGCTTCTTCCAGGTATTCCCCCTTGCCCGTCTGGCTATACAGGCTTTCCAGGGTATTCGCTTTAAAGGAAAGGGCGTCAAACAAACGGTAAGACGCAAAGGCCCCCGTAAACGAAGACGGGTTCGCGTGTATATCCTGGTCCCGGAATGTCCTGGAAAAAGCAATGATCGCATCCTGCAAATACCCCAGCGCCTCCAGGTGCTGCCGCCGCGCCATCAGCACCTGCGCCCGGTAAAGGGCGTTAATGCCTTCGTCTACTTTTGTCGGGCGGGCTTCCCGTCTCCAGGTATCCAGGTACGTTAGGGCCGAGTCCTCGTCCCCCTTCAGGAAATATACATTCGCCATCTCGTTATACACCCCCGGCAGGTTCCGGGGCCGGACGCGCCGGTACATCGCCAGCGCGCTTTTATAATCACCCATTTCCCGGTAACACTGACCCATATTCAGGTACACCTGCTCCGACCCCGTCAACCCCAGGTAAATCGTGAGCGCGCCCCGGTAGTCCTTCAGTTTGTAGAGACAACTCGCAATATTGTTCTCGAAATTGCTGCGGGACACCATGTCCCCCGGCCTTTCCCGCCGGGTGATGTCCAACGCCTTTATAAAGTAGTCCTTGCCCTGCAGGTAATTGCCCCCCTCATAGTTCAGCGCCCCCAGGGCATTGTACAACCGGTCCCTTTCCGGCAAACCCGGGTTGTCCAAGGCCTCCGCCCTTGTCAGGAAGGCCTCCGCCGAGTCAAAATCGTCCAGCCGGTAGAAATCCGTTCCCCCGTAAACGAACGCCTGGAAAAGCAAGGTGTCGCTCCGGCCGGCACCGGCGCTTGCTATCGCGCCCCGGTAAGCCTCCAGCGCATCCCCAAACCGCCCCTTCACGTCTAAAAGGATCCCCTTGTCCAGGTAAGACCGCGCCAATACGTTGTCCCCCGGATGCGCCTCCCGGATAACCCGGTCGAACAGGGCCAGGGCCAGCGAATCCGTCAAGACTGTAGGATGATTGGTGGCGAAATAAGCGCTTGCGCGGTCAAACGTGCTTTGGCAAAACGCGCCCTGGCCGCTCAAGCAGAGCAGACAACCCAGGAGACAATAGGTAAGAGCCTTGACCGGGCGCATAATATTTTAAAGGGCCACCTCAGTGTCCCTTATTGATAATAACGATCTGCGGCGGCCGCGGCGTGCACGGCGCCGGGGCCGTCGGTTTCACGTTCGTCACCGTCACTTTTGACGCCGGTGAAGCGGTTATGCTCATGGTTTCCACCAACGGCGGAGGGGGTACGTCACTAAAAGACACCAGCACGGTCGTGGTTTGCACCGCCCCTCCATCCATACGGAACGACACCTTTATTTCGTGCGTCCCCGGTTGCAGGGCATTCAGGTTGATCGCATGGTTCCCGATACCGGTGATCGTCCCTCCCATCGCATAGGGCGCCAGGACGGAATCCCCATCATTCTTGATATAAACGGTGTTGCTAAATGAAATCCCCGCCAGGACCACCTGGCTATAGGCGGTATCCCCGGTTTTTGCGCTCACAAAACCCACGTTATACCGGGCCCCCGGCTCGCTCAACGCCGCGTTGATCACCCCTGTTTGCGGGTCAACCACCAACCCCGCCGGCCAGGTTACAAAATGCCCCTGGCTTTTGATCGCAGCCGGCCGGAACAGGTAATCCTGGAGCGTACTGCCCGTCACGCGCAGCACCGTGTCCCCGTAAAAAGGAGCCACGCTCGCATCCGTTGTGTAAAAGCTGGTGGGGGAATGCGGTTCGAAGTAAGCCGTCTTGGAGCATCCCATAAAAAGCAGCATGCTCCCCAATACCATCATCAGGATGGCTGAAACACGTTTCTTCATGAGTACTAGATGTATGTCGAATATACACTTATATTTTGGAAGGAGGTAGTCCTAATTTGTAAACCGGTTGTTACCGGCGCCCACTAATTGGTCTTTTGCGGCCACGCCTTTTTGATAGGAACCAGGAGATCGCCCGGATGATCCAAGCCCAGAAACTTGGCGATTTTGAAAAGGTCCTGGATCGAGGGCTGGTTGTTATTGGTACACCAGTCGGACACCGTGGACTTGTGGACACACATATGTTCCGCCAACGCCCCAGCCGTCAAATTCGCCTCAGAAAGCGCCGCCTTAATCCTGTTGTACCTGGCTCTCGTCATGAAGTTGACAAAGATAGCCACCCTTAAATAATTGAATTTTAATCAATTATATTCTATAAGACGATATTTATAATCGTAAAGAGTATAAAGTTTGTCTTTATGATGCAATTGATTTTTTCTATTTTGTTTTTCAAAATCTAACGGACGGTTCGGACCTATGCTTGCACCCACACATACCAAAGAGGGACTCCCCGACTTTATTCTGGTCGCCGAGCTAAAGGGGGACGATGAAGAAGCCTATAAGGCGCTTATCATCAAACACCAGGACTTTTCCAACGCCCATGCTTATGCGCTGACCCACGACAGGGAACGTGCACTGATCCTTTCCACGATGGCCCTGCGGCACATCTGGCGGTCCCGGCATTTGATCCCGGACCAATTCATGAGTTGCGTGGCACCGCCGTTTTGGTTATTTATTGCAAAGGTCCTCCACGCCTATTTCGACGTGCTGAAGGATGATGATTATGAGAACCCCGGAGACTGATTATTTCGTTTTGACGACCCGTACGGCGCTGTATCCTCGGGGCGTCCTTTCCCTTTCAAAACTGACCCTGTCCTTTTCCTTGACAGGCTGGGCCAACTGGTTTGTGTGAAAGAAGACGTCTTCACCGCTCTTATCGTCGGTAATGAAGCCAAATCCCTTGGTACTGTTGAAAAAGGAGACGGTTCCCGTTCTTTGCGTTTCTTCCGGTTGTATGGGAGCGGCGCCCAACTGTATATCCTCAAGGGCAATTTCCTTCCTCGCCGCCGCGTTTGGCGGAGTAGAAGAAAGGTTCCCGTTTTCATCTACATAGGCCAGCATATCATTCAGCCCCTTGCCCTTATTGTTATTGGACTTCCTGTCCAGCATTTTCTGGGCCTTGTCCTGTTTGTCCTTCTTTTTTTTGTTCGCTTTGTCCTTCTTTGAAAATGATTCGCCCATAAATATACTGTTAGTGACTAATGTTTTGACTGGCCGACTTGCACCTTAATAATTGATTGCCAAAGACTTGATAGTGGCTGAATAGGCAAGGACCGGGGGAAATGAATGCACAAAGGTAACCTTTATTTCGTCGTCAGAAGCACACGGGCGTCGATCTTTTACTGTCCCCCCTTATACGCTTGCAATAGCCTGGCCGTATGCCGCAGGGATTCCTTGTCTGTCCAGCCCAGATGACCCGGGATGACGAAATCCGGATCCGGAAACGCCTTCATCAACCGTTGGAGGGACACCGGCCACGCGACCGGATCCGCGTCCGCCAGATTACCCAGGCCAGGCGCCTCCGTGCTTTTGACGAAACAGCCTCCATAAAGAACCCGGGCTTTCGGCACCCAGATGACGATGTTGTCCGTTGTGTGCCCCGCACCGGGATAAAACGTGCTGAAGGAATAATTGCCCACGGTAAAGGTGGTATCCTTTGTAAAGACATTTTCCGCCACGTCGTTATGGTGCAGCACGCAAAGCTCTCGGGTCAGCGCCGATGACCAGGTGGGAATCCCCCGCTGTTTGAGAAAGGACAATCCCGCGGTGCGGTCGTCATGAAAGTGGGTTGAAATGCAAAGAACCACAGGTTGGTGAAACCGGGTCGAGATGCTGTCGAATAGGGGTTGATACTGGGTGGTATCCCAGGGGACATCGAACATCACCACTCCCTTCCCCGTGACCAGGAACATGCTGTTGGCGGGGTAAGGTTCGCCGCCCACAGGACGGTAGGTGGTATATACATAACAGTCACCGGTCAGGTGCGTGATGGTCAGGGGTGGGGGGCCGGGCCAGGCGATGAGGGCGAGGGCCAGCAGGGTATATTTCATAATTCAAATCTAAGGACAAACTGTCATTTTCCTGTTTAGGGCTTTTGAAAGGGTAGGTGGGCGCAGACATGGCACCAACTTCTGAAGGGCCATAGATTATGCCCTTCAAAAACCTTTCGTACCTTTACTAAAATCCTTGGTATTCCCCGCTTTACCTAATATTTAAGTAAAAGCCGCAGCAACCCAATATAATTAGCATTTATATTTTTACTTTAATCAATGTTAATCAATAAAATATAACGCCTATCAATACCTAAAATAAAAATAAATCCTCCCGCCAGAAAACGAAATCCCACCCTAAAAGCCCCACTCCCTACGCCCCCGAAACACTTCAAAAATAAAATGGTATTAACAACTGAAAGTCAATATTTTGGAAGCATAGATTACTATGTTGCTTCAATAGAATTCTCATATTGGAATTTTGAACAATACCAAAGGTGGGAAAAAGGCCGTCATTTGAACCGTTGCTACCTGTTGGGGCCCAATAACCCCCTCGTTTTAAGTGTCCCCCTGGAGGCCGGGAGGGGTCAAAAAACGCATTTGAAAGATGTCAGAATTTCATACCGCGAGCAATGGGGGGTGCGGCATTGGCGATCGATCCACGACGCCTACCGGCGATCGCCCTGGTTCGAATACTATGCACACGGTCTCGAACCGCTCTTTAAAGAGCGGCCGGAATACCTGGACGAATGGAACCGGATGACCCAGCAATGGGTCCTGAAACAACTGAAATGGACGGGGGAATGGGGGCAAACGGAGACCCCCGGAGAAAGGGTGGAATATAAAAGCGCCCCGATGACGGAGGCGCCCTACCGCTACCCGCAGGTTTTCGAAGACCGCCACGGCTTCGTGGCCAACCTGTGCATCCTGGACCTGCTGTTTTGCGAGGGACCGGGGGCAAAAGGGATCCTGGAGGCAGCGCGCCGCGAAAATGGCGGCGCCTAAACGCGCCGCGCTTAGCGCACCGTCACCTGTATCACCTTCCCCGTAGAAAGAATGACAATCGCCTTCCCGTCCAGGCAATCCTTGTACCGCGCGTACACGCCTTCGGACTGGTGTACCCCATTGATGGTCAATGAGTTGTTTTCCACGACAATGCGGACGTTGCAGCTCCCGGACAGGAACCCGTCGGTTTCCAGCTTATGGACGAGGTCCACGGAAGTGTTGCGGATGGACTTGGAACAGTCCTGGTCGGTGCTGTTCTCGTCCTCGCTGGAAGCACTGGAAGGACCGGACGCTTCGCTGTAGGCTTCTCCGGAGGCGGAGGCGTTTTCACGGCTGCGGCTGGCCTGAGGGGAATAGGAGAGCGTATACCGTTCCCGGTAGGCGGTGGCCGTTTTGTGTTTCTGGGACACCGTATAGGTAACGGGGATGAACTTCCAGCGGGAAGACGCCGTGTTGGTAACGGCCGGCGTCTGGAACTCCGGCTGATCCGCGGATATCCCATTGTCGTCGTCTTCCGCTTGCTGGTCGAGGACTTTGGCTTTTAAGCGGCCTCCGTAGCCATTGCGGCTGCTGTACCCATTGATGCCCCTGGCCGCGTCATGGAGCTTTTTATCGATGGCCTGGATCACCAGGACGGTATTCTTTTTTTCCTGGGTAATTTCTTCCTGGACCCGGCGGCTTTGTTCCTTGGACAGGTGCCGGCTTTGGAGCTCCAGTTCGTGGAGCTGGATCAACTGGATCTGGCGGTCTTTGAGGCTGGCGAGCCGCTGCGCTTCCGCTGTCTTTGACATGGCGAGCCGCAGGGCCTCTTCGTCCTTTGTCTGCGAAAGCCGCTGCGCCCGGTAATCGCGGGCCTGGTCCTCGTACACCCGGGCCAACTCGTCCTGGCGTTGTTGCAGGGCTTCCTGTCCGATCCGGAAGGCTTTCCTCAACTGTACCTGGAGCGTATCCATCTGAAATTTGATGGCGCGGATGGAATCCGCCCGGAAGTAGAAGGTCTTGGGATTCAACGTCATCCGCATCACCTTGTCCGGGGAATACGTAGGCGGCGCGATCCAGACAGCATTACCCGAAGGTTGAGATTCATCGATCACCACGTCGTCCTCCGGTGAGGAAGAGGGGGCATCGCTGGCGCTCCTTGGAGAAGGTGCCGGCGCAGGGCAGGCGTGGTGCGTCTTGACGGGCGCCGGCGCGGGCGCCTCGATCACGGGTTCCGGTGCCACCGGCGCCACCGGGGGCGGCGAAGGCAGCAGCACGGCCATCGTCTTCAAAATAGGCTTGTGCTCGATATTCTCCGGCGTCAGCCAGGCCAAAGACGCCAGGATGCCCGCGGTAATCAGCAGGGCCATCAGCTTTTGCCCATAGTTCATCGGCCGGGAAGGCACATTCATGATCCGCCGGATACGGTCCAAAAGGTCGGTTTTACCGGCCGCCGCCATGGCCAGCTCGGGGGACAGGCGTTGTTGCTCCAGGCTGAGCAGGGCGGAGGCATAGACGTGCGGGTTGTAGCGGAACTGCAGGACGAAGTCGTCGCAGCTGTTCTCCCGCTCCGTCCGGATATGCCGTGCGATGAGCTGTGCAAAAGGATTAAAGAACAAGACGGTGTCCATCACCGTGAGAATCAGGTTGAGGAGGTAGTCGTTGCGTTTGATGTGGGCCAGCTCGTGCAAGAGGATCGCCTCCACCTGCTCGGGGCTGAGGTGGTTAAAACTGGCGATGGGCAGCAGGATCAGGGGCTTCAGGTAGCCGATGGTGGCCGGGATGTCGATTTTTTCGCTCAGCCAGACCCGGATGTCCCGGCGGATACCGATCCGGGCCGCCAGCTCCTGTACATAGACCCGCCATTCGACGTCGATCTTGGAAAGCCCCTCGGTCCGGACCGCCTGGACGTGGCGATAGGCCTTAAACACCCGCGCCAGCAGGAACGCAAGGACCAACAGGTAGGCCCCGGACAGGTAGGGCAGGTAGTGCTCGGACCAGGCCAGGGCTCGGTTGATCCAAAAGAGTGGGTCATGCGACTCGGGGGAGACCGAAAACGTCCTGGCGAACGTCGTCGGGGGCGCCATCTTCAGCTTCCAGTAGTGCTCCGCCAGGGAGCAAACGAACCATCCGAAACCCGCCATCTGGAGTACCGTGGCGGCGCCGGTCTTAACCGAAGACCGGATGTTCCGCCACACACCGAAACAAAGCTGGTAGATGGTCCAGAGAAGCGCCATCTGCCAAAGACTGCCGGCAATGGCCCATCCCAATGCCTGGAGGAAAGCAGACCCACTCAGGGAAGTCATGTTACTGATTTTTGAGGTTGTCCAATAAACGTTGGATCTCTTCCAGTTCGCCCGCGGACGTCTTGTGTTGCCCCAGGGCCTGCATCACCAGCTGGGCCGGGGAACCCTGGAAAAGCGTATCGACCATCCGGCTGACCAGTTGTTTCTGGGTCTTTTCCCGGCTGGCCAGGGGTTCGTAGACATGGGTCTTGCTGCTCTCGTCCCGTTTCACCAGCCCCTTGTCATACATGATCTGCATCAGTTTGAGCGTCGTGGTATACCCAACATCCTTTGTCTGGGCAAGGGTTTCATGCACCTCCCGCACGGTTGCCTTTTGTTTTTCCCACAATACCTGGAGAATCTCCAGTTCACTTTCGGTTGGCTTTAATTGTTTACCCATTTTACGATAATTTTCGTACTCAAATATACGAGTTGGTTCGTGGGATCAAAACCGTTTATCAAATTTGTGGAAAAATTAGGGAGCCTTCCGTGCGTTAAGGCGCCTTCCGCGCGGGCGCGCGGTGTCCCCCGCCCCCAAATCGCCGCCCCAAGATAACTTTAAAGATGCTCCGGTCGATACTGGGCGTCAACCCGAACCCGTACCCGGCATTAAATTCCCAGCGCGGATCGAAGTCTGCGTCCACGGCAATGAACAACTGGTGCTGCTGGACCGCCACCGGGTCAAACTTTTGAAAAGGCCCCACGGAGCCATAATATTCGATCCCCGGCGCCCAGACCTTCCCGATCTGGTAGCTGAACTTGAAATCCGGTGCAAAAATGGCCCCCCGCCCGGCGTCCGCGCCTTTAAAAGTATAGTCCACCACCGGGTTAAAGGCCAGGTAAACCGGGCCCAGTTGTTTGTCGACGATCGGCCGGATTTCCAGTGTCCAGGGATCCGGGTCATAACCGTCCTTGACAAACCCGGCCTCAAAGGAGATACTGACCCCCACCGGCCAGTTCCAGGAGGTGGGCGCCATAAACCGGGGCCGGATATGGCTGCCTACATAATTGCTCCGCCCCATATCCCCGATACAATTAAAGATGTAAAAACCCACCTCGAACCAGGGCGTAAACCCATGGGTGATCTCGATGGTCTCCCGGTCCATGTGATTCGTGGAGACAACCCCGTCCGCCGCCCCGTTCCCGATAAAACTATAGTTGCTGTGGAGCTCGACCATCGTGGTGTCCTTGCCCACGGTAGGCGACGCATAGACCTGGATCTCGTAATTGTCCTGGGCTTGTACAACGAAAAAGGCGAAAAGAAAGAGGGCGAGGAGGGTGGCGAACTTCATGAGATAAAAATAGAAGGCAAAACTGAGTATTTTTTGAGGAAAAAGGAGAAATGCCCAGCCTCATAAATTGATGAGCCGCCGGCCCTCAGTGCCGAAGCGCTAGGCGCCCAGGCGCGGGTCCCGCGCCGGCTCGTGCCGCAGTTGCGTGATCCCGGTGGCCGTTCGCTCCCGCCGCATCGCCTTCGTCGTCTTTGTCCTCCCGTCGGGGCTCCACCCCGGCGCCCCAAAGACAAACAGCCACGCCTGCCGCCAGGTACGCGCCCGCCCCAGGTCACGCGCCATGCGCACCCATTCGTGAAACGCCACCCTGACCGGGTTAAACGTATGGACGTTTTGGGTCAGCCCATAGGTGGGCCGCCGGACCTCCGCCTCGAAGGTCCCGAAAAGCCGGTCCCAGACGATCAGCGTCCCCGCGTGGTTCTTATCCAGGTAGTCGATGTCCGAACCGTGGTGGACCCGGTGGTGGGACGGCGTATTGAAAACGGCCTCGTACCACCGCGGCATCTTCCCGACCACCTCGGTATGGATCCAAAACTGGTACAAAAGGCTAAAGGATTGCATCGCCAGGATCATCCCAGGTTCAAAACCCACCAGGGGCATCCACGTCCAGAAAATAAAAGCCCCCGTGATGTCCCCCGTCCAGGTCTGCCGGAGGGCCGCCGCGAGGTTATACCGCTCCGAGGAATGATGGACCACGTGCGACGCCCAGAACCACCGGACTTCGTGAGAGGTCCGGTGGAACCAGTAGTAGCTGAAGTCGTCCGCAAAAAAACACAGGACCCACGCCCACCAGGCGCCATAAGGGATGGTCCATAACCGGTACCGGTAGATCAGCAGGAAGACCGCCAGGATAAGCGACTTACTTACCAGCCCTACCGCCAGGTTCCCCAGCCCCAGGGCGATGCTCGTCGACGCATCTTTCACCTCGTAGAGCTCCCGTTGTGTCCGTACCGCGTAGATGACTTCGGCGACGATCAGGAGGATAAAGCCGGGGATCGCATGGACCAGGATGGACGGAGCATGATGCATTCCTACAAGGTACGAAACCTAGAGGACAATGCTGTCTACGGCCCTCTCGAACGCGCCCACCTTCGTTTCCGGACGGTTTACCCCTTCCGCCCGGATGACGGTGATGTCGTTCATCCCGATCGTACTGAGTATCCGCTGCAGGTAAGGCACCACGAAGTCGTACTCCTTCATCGGCCCTTCGGAATACACCCAGCCGGAAGCAACCGCCAGGTACACCTTCTTTCCGGTGATGAGCCCTTCGATTCCGGTTGCCCCGGGTTTGAACGTGACCCCGACCCGTACAATCTGATCCAGCCAGGCCTTCAGACTGGAGGGGATGCTGAAGTTGTACATCGGCGCCCCGATCACCAGGATGTCCGCGTCCCAAATGGCCTGGATTGCCTCGTTTGAATACCGGATCGCTTCTTCATTTTCCGGGGTCCACGCGTCAGCCGGCGTAAAAAACGCGGCGATGTGCTTCTCATTCACATGCGGTAAGTGTCTAAGGTCTTTGGTGGTTACCGTGCTGCCTGGGTAGGCCGTCAGCAACTTGTCGATAATCGCATTGCCCAGCTTGAGGCTAACGCTCTCCCCGCTGCGGGGACTCGAAATAACGTGCAGGATCTTTTTCATAAGGCAAAACTAGACCCGCATGCTTATAAAAAGTAAGTAGTAAACTAAAGGTTAGTAGTTACCTTTGGGTTAGTAAAAGGAATAAAGATGCCCGTAAACGGAAGACCCCAAACCTTACAAGGATGCATGGCCGCCATGGGCGCCGTGCAAGACGCCTTATACGTCGTAGGCGGAAAATGGAAATTACCGGTGATCGTCGCCCTGAGGGAGAACGGCCCCCTTCGCTTTAACGAACTCCAAAGGTCCGTACGGGGCATCTCCGCCCGGGTCCTGTCCACCGAATTGAAACAACTGGAGCTAAACGGTTTTCTGGAGCGCTCGGTCGACACCGGTACCCCGGTGGTGGTGGAATACCGGCTGACGCCTTATGCCGACACACTCAGTCCCGTCCTGGGCGCCCTGCGCGAGTGGGGTGCGATGCACCGGGAGAAGATCCGCGGGCGCGAGCCGGCCGCGTCCGCCGCGCCGGCCGACGGCCCGCCCGCAGATGCCGGTATCGGCGTACCCGCGCTTTAGCTCTTCGACGGCGGCGCCCCGCCCCCCCAACCTGCCGGTGCCTCGCCCATTTCTAATTCCAGCACCCCGCCCTTGACTATGTCGGCATGCTCGATCCACGACTGCCCAAACGGCACCCCGTTGAGCCGGGCCGATTGTATATAGATGTTCTTATCGGAAAGATGGTTCGCCACGATCCGGAAGGTTTTCCCGTCCTCCAGGTGTACGACGGTTGATGCAAAAAACGGCGACGTAATCAGGTAATAAGACTGCCCCGCATTCGGATACAGCCCCATCATGTGAAAGTCCAGCCAGGACGACATCGCCCCCGAGTCGTCGTTCCCGGGCAGCCCCGCCATGGACGTGCCGTAGGACCGGTGGATGATGTCGCGGACGAGTTTGGAGCTGAGATCCGGCCGGCCGATCCAGTGGTACAAAACGGGCGTCAGGAAAGAGGGCTCGTTGGTGACATTGAAATAATGATTCCCGAAAAAAGTATCCAGACGCTGCTGGAATGCCTCGGCCCCCCCGGTCTTGCGGATAAGGGAGGCGACATCGTGCGGCGCGTACAGGGAGTATTCCCAGGAGCTGCCCTCATACATAAAGCCGCACCACCAGCACACGCAGTTGGGGTAGTCCCGGGTAAGGGGCGTATAAGCAATAGAGGGGGCACGCGGATTGAGTACATCGCATCCGATCGAGTCCACCCAGCGGCCGGAAGGATCCCGCGGTAGGATAAAGCCGGTGGACCCGTGGTCGGTGTAGGGCCGCCACAGGTTTTGCCAGTTGTCGGACTGGTGAAGAAACCGTTCATAGGCGTCAGTATGACCGAGTCCGCGGGCGACCTCGGCGATACAGTAATCGTCATACGCGTATTCCACGGTACGGTTCCCGGAGCGGACAAAACGGTTGGAGACATAGCCGAGCGTGTTGTAGTCGGTCAGCCCGCCCCGGCCTTCTTTTTCCTCATTTCCCCCGGGCGGTACATTGGCGTCCTTGAGCATTGCCCGGAAGCCTTCTTCATAATCGATCCCCTGTAATCCTTTGACGTACGCATCAGCGATCAGGACCTCGGCATTCGAGCCCCCCTGGGTACGCCCGTTGTCGTTGCCACTCCGGGCATCGGGCATATAGCCGGCCCGGTGGTAAATGTTCAGCAAGGCATTGACGATGTCTATTTCCCGCGATGGGGTGATCAAAGTAATCAGCGGGTTGGAAGAACGGAAGGTATCCCAGATGGCATAGAAGTCGTCATAGTAGGGCAGGGGAGACTGCCACAGCGGGTTTTCCCCCGTCCGGTCCACGGGTTGAAGCATCGTATGGTAAAGACCGGTATAGAACATCACCTTTTGATCGGATGTGCCATCAATGGCGATCTTGCTCAACAACGCCTCCCACTTGTCCTGGGTCTGGTGGAGGATTTCCTCGAAACTCCACCGGGGTGTTTCCTCGTCGATGTTCTCGCGCGCTTTGAGGGCGCTGATATAAGAGATACCGAATTTGACAAGGATCGTGTCCCCGCCGTCGAAAAAGGCGATGGCTCCGTTTTTGTCGCCGGCGTCAAATTGCTGAAGCCCGGGCTGCAGCTTCCCGTCCCTGAACGTAGCCCTCTGCGCTGCGGGCCGGTTAAAGACCGCAGAGAAATACACCGTATAGGCGGCACCGTTATTCCACCCGCCCCGGATACGGCTGTACCCGCGGATTTCCGTGGGAGATACCCACTGGGTCTCGCAGCCGACAAACTGCTGGTTCTCGCGCCCGTCGGGATCGGGGGTTTCGCCCAGGTATTCCCCCGGGTCGATCTTGATGCCCTTGCGCCCCTTTTGACCAAACACAAAGCGGTAAAAGGCGACACGGCGGGACGCGGTGAGCTCGGTCTTGATGTTCCACTTGGTCAGGCGCACACCGTAATAACCCAGCGCCGCTGTCTCCTGGTCGCGGAGCGACGTTTGGTGGACCGAGTCAAAGTCCCCGCCAAAGGGCATGATGGTGATGTTCCCGTATTTGGCACCCCCGCCCGTTCCACTGACATGGGTCTGGCTAAAGCCATAGACCGGCATCCGGGGATCCACCGAGTACCCGCTGTTGGAATGCATGCTGTTGTCCGGTCCGGGTTTGACCATCCCAAAGGGACAGGAGGGGCCGATAAAGATGTGCCCCAGGCCCGCGGCCCCGATAAACGGATCGACATAGGTGACTAATTTGTCCGGGAAAACGGTGTCCCGGCGTATATAGGTCCCGTTCTCGAAGCTGATCTTATAGTCGGATGGGAAAAAGGTGCTCTTATAATAATAATCCGTGGTGATCACCTGGGCCCCGGAGGCGCAGGCGGCCTCAAAGCTGCTGCGGTCGTTCGCACGTGCCTCCTTCGTATCCGCGTCGGCCCGGGTCCGGATCATGTACCCTTTCTGAACCAGCGAGCGTATCAACGCGCTGTCTTTTTTGGCATCGTTCATGATCAGGAAGGCTGCCTCTGGAGTCCCCACCGGGGCGTCCGCGAAGAACACCCTCCCTTTCAAAGAGGGGTGTCCGGCGATGTACGCCTGCCGTTTTTCCCCGTGCTCGTCCAGGACAAACATAAACTTCCCGCGCGCCGCGCGCATCGTGGGCCAATGACCCGCCAGGACTGCTTTTTCGAGGGTGGGGTAGTCGCCCCTGACGTCGTCCGGCGTGATGAGGTTTTCCCTGCCCAGGTAGTCCAGGATCTCCTTGTCCAACCGGTCGAAGACCGCGGAGGTGAACTTTTCCGGGAGGTTTTCGGGGGACAGCTTGAACGCCTCATCCTTGGCGTTCATCGTTATGTAGATGGGATAGTGGTTGGGGTGTTTGTCGGACCAGGCCTTGAGCTCCCGCAGGCAACCCGAAAAGGTGAGCTGGCTGCTCCGGAAGTCGATGTCCTGTATGTGAAAGACCTTGAAGCCCGGTTGGTTCATCACGCCCCCGGTATCATAAGGATCCTGGGGCTTCGCCCAGTTGAGTCCTTTGGGGTGCGCATATTTCCCCCCTTTTTCGTCCGCGTACACGTCGATCTCCAGGTTCCTCAGACCCAGGTCCAGCTGTTCGGACAAGGGTACGTGGCTATACTCGATCGCCGGCGCGTGCACCGAGTCTTTGGCCATGATCAGCCGGAACAAGGCAGGGGCGATGGCTTGTTTGTAACTGTTGTGGGAACCGATCACCTGGACCTGGTTGATGGTAAGGTCGTCCAGACCGGTATCCGGCGCGGCCCACAGGAGGGCGCAGGAAAATGCTAAGCCGAGAAAAAGTTTCATGTTGCAAAAGTTAAAGAAACCCGGGGATGGTCTCCCCGGGTCGTTCGTTTTAGTACCCCGGATTTTGCGTCAGTGCCGGGTCAAGCAAGAGTGCCGTATTCGGAATCGGGTAAATCCTGTGATTGGGATCCGCGTCCGTTTTGAATCCCCAGGCGCCTTCATACTTCCCGAATCGGATCATGTCGTTGCGGTGCCAGGTTTCCCAGGTCATCTCCCGGCAACGTTCGTTGTAGACAGAGTCCAGGGTAAGGGAACCCCAGGCGGCAGAAGTGGTCCGCGCCGCCCTGACCGCGTTGACCAGGGAAAGCGCCGTCTGGCCCTGGGTGGGCGTGGCCCCGCGGAGGATGGCCTCGGCTTTTTCCAAAAGGACATCCGCATACCGGAATACCGGGACGTCGTTGTTCTGGTTGCGGTTGGACGGGTTGGTGTAGTCCGCCAGGAACTTGATGTTCCGGTAACCCATGTTCCAGGCGATGTGGTCGTTGCCAAGGTCGAACAGCGCGGGGTTGGCGCCGCTGGCCGGGTTGGTGCGGAAATACACGTCCGGGGTAAGGTTCAGTTGGTAGTAGTACGTCGCGCCGGCGTCCGTACCCGTATAGGTCGCGTCATAGCCCTGGGCGCCGCCCTTTGTCGTTTTGACCATCAGGGGCGTACCGTCTTTGTTGTACTGGAGACCGGTCAGCCATTGGCCGTTGCGTATGTCGTTGGTATCAGAGAAGTAAGCATAAAAACTTGGGAGGGTGCTTTCAGGTCCGCTGGGAGAGGTAGCGATCAAACCGGTACCGGGATAGGCCTGGCCGACGATGGGGTCAACGACGGAACCCGGGGTGCCCCCGGCGTAGCCGTATTTGATCCCCAGGGTGCGGTCGAGGTCGTACCGCGCATGGTACATAAAACCGTTGGTACCGGGATACGCGATGGCACTCGGGTCGTAGGGGATGGCAAAAATAAACTCCGTTTGCGTGGTGGGCCCGTTTGTGGGATAAAACATCTGGAGATAGGTGCTCCGGGGCTGGAGCGCATACTGGACACCGTTACCCGCGTCGATGATGCTGTCGCAGGCCGCCACGCAGTCGTTATAGCGGGCGGTACCCGTATAGTATTCGGCGTTCAGGTACATCTTGGCCAGGAGGGCATACGCCGTGTACTTGTTGGCCCGGCCATACATCAGGGTACCCGCGGCGGTGCTGAGGTAAGGCAGTTGCGCCTTGATGTCTCCTTCGAGCCACGCGAACACCTGCGCCCGGGGGGTATTCACCTTCGGCGTAAAGTCACCATACGTCGTGTCCAGGGGGATGTTGCCGTAAAGGTCCATTTGGAAGAAATAGGCCATGTCCCGGACGATCTTCAGTTCCGCCAGGTTGGACTTCTTGTAGGAAAGGCTGTCCGGCTCGGTGGTACCTAAAATGGAGAGCGCCTGGTTGGTCGCCCCGATCACCGTGGAAAGCCAGGACCAGCAGGAGTTGGTCCAGCCGTTGGCGGGGCCCCAGTTGTGGTAGTGGAGGTTGTTGTACCCGTTGGAAGGATCATACCAGTTCCCACCCCGTGCCGGAAGGATGGCCTCGTCGGTACTCAGGGTTTGCATAAACCAATAATCCAGGGAAAAGTTACCCCTGAGCGCCGCATAAGGCGGTCCCGAGGCTTCGATAAATTGCTGGTTGTTTTGCGGAAAGACCTGGGGTGTCAGCTCGGTCGTGACGGCGACCCCCACTTTCTGACAGGCGCCGAGCACAAAGGCGGCGAGTATATAGAGCGTGATCTTTTTCATGTTTGAGGAATTAAAAGTTTACGTTGGCACCAAACAGGAACGTGCGGGTCTTTGGATAAAAATCATTGTAGTCGACACCCGGTGCGATACCGCCCTGGTTTATCTCAGGGTCGATCCCCTTATATCCCGTGAGGACAAAAAGGTTGTTCACCGTGACGTACAACCGGATGGACTTTACATAAGGATCTATACCCTTCACGTTATAGTCGAGGGTCGCATTGTCCAGTCTCAGGTAAGCCCCGTTCTCCACAAAACGGGAAGAATAACGGAAGACGTTTCCATCTGCGGAGGACTCGTTACCGGCATCCACGAGGATGTTGGCCGTGCCCGCCGTGGCCGGACGGAAAAGATCGGCCCTGGTGGCGTCAAACAGTTTGTCTCCGAATACACCCCGCATAAAGACGCGCAGGTCCCAGCGTTTGTAGCGGAAGGTATTGGTCCAACCCAACAGCAGCTTCGGTTGGGCATTGCCTAAGTAGTGGTAGTCCGTTCCCGCGACAGGCGACACCGTAGGATTGCCGTTGTGGTCGTAGAACTGCGTGACGCCGCTGGCGTTTTTGCCCGCGTATTGCAAAGAATAGTAAGTACCCAGGGCCTTTCCGGCCTTCAACACCTGGATAAACACCCCGGACTCCCCGCCCCCGGAAGGCTGTGCTTCGGGTATGGAGTCCACGCCCGGGAAGAGCGGGTTGTTGAGGCTGGTGATCTTATTAACGTTATGGGTCAGGTTCAGGGCGGTGGTCCAGGTAAAGTCCGTTTTGCGGATCACGCCCGCGGTCAGGGTCACTTCGATCCCCTTGTTGCTCATGCCGCCCCCGTTGGCCACGATGCTCCCGCTGGGCACCAGGACCGGGTTGACGGAATAAGGGAAAATCATTTCGGTCGTCTTTTTGTTATACAGGTCTACCGAAGCCGCGATCCGTCCCTTGAAGGCCGCGGCGTCCAGGCCTACTTCGCCGGTCGCCGTCTGCTCCCACTGGAGGTACGGGTTGGCCGCCTGCGTGGGGCCGTAGGCATTAACCTGGTTGCCGTTGTAATAGTACGTCCCCAGGCTGCCCGAAAAGAACTGGGCCGTATAGGCATTAAACCCAAAAGCGTTCCCCGTTACGCCATAGCTGCCCCTCAGCTTCAGGTCGTCCAGCACCGGTATGTGGAACCACTTTTCCTTGGTCAGCCGCCAGCCCAAGCCTACGGAGGGAAAATACCCGAATTGGTGGTTGGCCCCGAAGACCGAGCTGCCGTCCCTGCGGATGGAACCCTGGAGCAGGTATTTGTCCTGGAAGCTGTAGTTCACCCGGGCAAAGTCCGCGATCAGTTTCGTTTCCTGGTAAAGACCGTCGGGGCCCAGGCTGATGTGCGGATAGGTCGGCGACGCATAAGGCGCGCTCAGCGCAAAGTTGTTGTAGCCGATATTGTCCACCGGGTAGTTGAAGGAGGTCACCTGGAACCCGTCGTTGTTGATGTTGTCCTGCCACGAATACCCCAGCACCGCGTTCAGCGCGTGGGCGCCGAAGTGCCTGTCCCAGGTAAAGTACATCTCCATGACCTTGGCCGTGCTCGTATAAGAGCTGCGGTACGCCTGGCCGTTAGGGCCGAAGCTTTGTTGCGTACGGCTGGCCGGACCCGGGTTGGGGTTGTTGTACATGTCGTTGTAGTGGCTCGTAAAATACGAGTCGTAATATTCGCCGTGCAGGTTGGAATAGCTTTGGTAGGAAAGGTTGATGTCATAAGACAACCCCCAGGGCAGTTTGACATCCGTGTTGAGGCTCCCGATGAGGTTGTTGTTCTTATCGTTCATCGTGCTGTTGTTCATCATCGCCACCGGGTTCTGGTTCCCCGTCGTCAGGTCCTCGAAGTAGGACCCGTCCGGGTTTTTCACCGGCGAGACCGGCAGGTACTTGGCCGCCTGGAGAAGGATCACCCCAAGGTAAGGCACCTCGTCCCCGTTGCTGTTCGAGTTCACGACGCCTAAGCTGAACTTCACCCGGTCGTTAAAGGCATACTGGTCTATGTTCAGACGGCCGATGATGCGCGTCAGGTCCGTGTTCCGGATGATCCCTTCTTTTTGGGCATAGTTCAGGCTCGCACTGTACGACCCATGGTCACCCCCTCCGGAGAACGAGAGGTTGTGGTTGGTCGACACCGCCGAAGGCCGTTCGATCGCCTTTTGCCAGTCCGTATTGGCTCCCTGGTCGTCCGCAGCCGAAAAACCCAGACCGTTCTTTTTCACAAAGGCCCTCAACTGAGACGCATTCATCACCTTGAGGCTCCGGGAGACTTCTTCCAAGCCCACGTACCCGTTATAGCTGACCTGCGTCTGTCCTTTCCTCCCCCTTTTTGTCGTGATCATGATCACGCCATTTGACGCCCTGTTCCCATAAATGGCCGTGGCCGCCGCGTCCTTCAGGATGTCCACCGAAGCAATGTCGTCCGGCGCCACCGTCGAGATGTCCGCCCCCGGTACCCCGTCGATCACATAAAAAGGACCCCCGGGACTGTTGATCGTCGACGCGCCCCTCAGGATCACCGCCGCCGGGACGTTCGGGTCCCCGCTCGCCGTGATGTTCAACCCCGGCGCACGGCCCTGGAGCAACTGCCCCACGTCCGTGATCGCCCCCTGGTTCAGGTCGTCCGGTTTCAGCGTAGAAATGGCGCTCGTCAGGTTTTGCCGGCTCGCTTTCCCATAACCGACCACCACCAGGTCGCCAATCGCCTGGGGCACCGGGCGGAGGGTAATATCGATCGTAGTCCTACCGTTTACGTGCACCTCTTGCTCCTGGTAGCCTACGTAAGAGAAAATCAGCACCGCGTTTTCGCGAATGTTTTCGAGGCTAAAACGCCCGTTGGCGTCGGTTTGCGCGCCCCGCGCCGGGCCGCCGGCGTCCTGGGCTGCGCCGCTCGCCGCCTGCGTGGCTTGCGCCGCGTCGCCGCCCTGCGCACCGCGGGTCGCGCCATGCGCCCGCACCTGTATGGACACCCCCGCGAGCGGGTTCCCCTTCTCATCGGTCACGCGACCGCTGACCGTGATCCCGGGAGGCGGCTCCGCCATGGTTACCGACGAATCTTTTAATTTGACGGCGATCGTCCGGTCGATGATCTCGTAAGACAGGGGCTGGTCTTTAAAAAGCTCCGCCAACACCTGCGTCAGGTCTTCATTGTTGGCTTTGAGGGTCACATTCCGGGCGTACCTGAGTACGTCCATGTTATACCAGAATACATACCCTGTCTGATTTTTTATATCCTGGAAGACGGACTCCAGGGGACGTCCTTTCACCGACAGGGTGACCCTTTGGGCCAGACCCGATGCGTGGACCTGCAAACACGCTACCGTTAGCAGGAAGACGGTCAATTTCATGATGTTGAATAATGATTTTTTTACATGCGGGTGCAATTGCATAATTTTGCCGTGTTTGGGTTTACATTGATGTGTGATTCGCGTTATATATCAAACAGACCCAACATTCCCCGGGAGCGGTTGCCACGCTCCTGGTTTTTTAGGGCCAGTCCAATCAATTGACTATAATCTTCCTTCCTTCCACACGAAAGTGGACGCCGCTGGCTTGCAGCACCTTTAACAATTTGGACACCGGTACATTCCGGTACATTTCTCCACCGAAGCGGTCCTGAGAAGGGGTATATTGATAGACCACGTCGACGTCATACCAGCGGGATACCTGTCGCATCACCTGGGCAAGCGTGGCCTCGTTGAATTTGAATAATCCGTTTTTCCAGGCAACGACCTCATCCGTGTCTACCTTTTGGGCAAAACCGGCTTCCAGCGCCTGTTGTCCCGGCCGGAGCAAAACGGAGCGGTCACCGCTCCGTACCCTGACCGATCCTTCCAGGAGCGTCGTCTCTATGTGTGGCTCATCCGTGTAGGCCATGATGTCGAAGTGCGTCCCCAGGACGTCGACCTCGACTGGGGCCGCGTCCGGCGTGCGCCTGGCCGTGACCTTGAAAGGCATGGACGAGTGCGGCGCCACCTCAAAATAGGCTTCCCCTGTGAGTTCCACGACGCGCTCGCGTCCGTGAAAGGCCGCGGGATACCGTAGCGAGGACGCCGCATTCAACCAGACCCTGGTGCCGTCGGAAAGTGTTACGCGGTATTGACCCGCCCTCGGCGTGGCGAGTGTATTATAGGCCGTACCGTCACCCGCCATGCTAGAATCCTTTTGGTAGGCCACCACTCCCTCGCCCTGCTTGACGACCTTTGCCTCCGGCTGTCTATCCAGGAGCCCTTCCTGTGCCTCGCCCAGATCGATCACGCGCCCGTTCGCCAGGGTGAGGGTCGCCTTGTTTCCGCCGGGCGCTATATCATGGGCGACCACAGGGGCAACCTGCGCGGGGCGGGAAAATTGTTTGTGCAGGAAGACCCCGAGCAGTGCGAGCACGATCGCAGCAGTGGCGGCAAACCGCGGCCACTGCCGGCGCGTTATACCCGCGGGGCGCGCCCGCTCAGGCAGACGCGCCTCGATGCGCGCGTAGACCGGCTCCCAGTCTTCATCCCGGTAAGCGGGCATCTCCGGGGCTTCTTCGAGAAGGCTTGCCAACGCTTCGGAAAGACTCGTGTCCGCGCAATCAAGACATTCTTCCAGTTCGTGAAGTTCTGTTTCACTGATCGTGCCTTGCATGTATTTGCGGAGCAGGTCCTGTAGCATATACTTACAAGACGCTACAAAATGGGAATGGGACTACGGGCGGTTAAAAAAAATAAGAAGGCCCATCGCCGCCGGCCCCAATTGCCCTCTCAGCACGCGAAGCGCTTTGCTCAATTGGTTCTTGACGGTATGAGGGGAGAGGTGGAGTTCGGAGGCGATCTCGGGGATGCGGAGGTCGTCTTCCCGGCTCATCTGATACACCTGCCGGCAGGCCTCGGGCAGGCGGCTGACGGCATCCCGAAGCAGGGATTCGGTTTCGCGGAGCGCGAGGGCTTCGTCGACCAACGGGGCGGAGGGCTCATCGGCCAGCGGGGCAGCGCCGGGCAGCCCCGGCGCGAACAAACGCTTCTCCCGCGCCATCTGCCGCAGGTAGTTCGCCGATTCGTTGGAAACGATGCGGACGATATACGCCTTCGGATTTTCAACGGCTGTTAGTTTGTCCCGGTGTATCCAGATCTTTAAAAAGACTTCCTGGAGGACGTCTTCCACCGCGGAGGGGGAACCCGTGAGCTTTAGAATAAATGGCCAGAGCGTGGGGTTGTAGCGATGGAACAGGCGCCGGAAGGCGTCTTTGTCTCCTTCCGCTATGCGGGCCAGGAGCAAACGTTCTTCGTATATGAGCTCGCCAGTCAATGTGACGGCGAAAGTAAAAAAAAGAAGCCCCCGGGAAGTGGTTCCCGGGGGCGCTTAATAATTATATAATCTAGTGGGCGTAGGCAGTGGTGTGCACAGCCACCGTCTTCACGGGTTCGTGCTTGATCACCTTCGCCGCAGGCGCCGCATCCTTCGTGTGCCACACCGCCGCCAGCGTCGGTGCAATCACGAGCGACACGATGCTCATCAGTTTGATCAGGATGTTCATGGAAGGCCCGGACGTATCCTTGAACGGATCACCCACAGTGTCCCCGGTGACGGAGGCTTTGTGGGGTTCCGATTTCTTGTAGTAGGTTTCGCCTTTGATGACGACGCCTTTTTCAAAGCTCTTTTTGGCATTGTCCCAGGCGCCACCGGCGTTGTTCTGGAAGATACCCATCAAAACACCGCTCACGGTAGCACCGGCGAGGAAACCGCCCAGTGCTTCGGGACCCACGAGGAACCCGATGATCAACGGTGACAGCAGGGCGATGGCGCCGGGCAGGAGCATCTTCTGGATGGAGGCTTTTGTGGAAATGGCCACGCACTTTTCGTATTCGGGTTTACCCGTGCCTTCCATGATCCCCGGGATTTCACGGAATTGGCGGCGGACTTCCTCGACCATGGCCATGGCGGCTTGTCCAACGGCGCGGATGGCCAGGGAAGAGAAGACGAAGGGGATCATCCCGCCTACAAACAGACAGGCGAGAACG
The DNA here is from genome assembly GCF_004366355.1 of Dinghuibacter silviterrae. Classification (NCBI taxonomy): domain Bacteria; kingdom Pseudomonadati; phylum Bacteroidota; class Chitinophagia; order Chitinophagales; family Chitinophagaceae; genus Dinghuibacter; species Dinghuibacter silviterrae. The sequence goes on from NZ_SODV01000002.1 coordinate 1,711,757, forward strand.
TCGGCCTTATAAATATTGATCCCGGTGATCCCGGCGACGCCCACAAAAGCGGCAAACAGGGCCAGGGACGTGAGGGCGGCGGATGCGATGGCAAAGCCTTTACCCGTGGCGGCGGTGGTGTTGCCCACGGCGTCGAGGATGTCGGTTTTTTCGCGGACGTCCTTGGGCAGTTCGCTCATTTCGGCGATCCCGCCGGCGTTGTCGGCGATGGGACCAAAGGCGTCGATCGCGAGCTGCATGGCCGTCGTGGCCATCATACCCGCGGCGGCAATGGCCACCCCGTAAAGCCCGGCAAAAGCATAAGAACCATAGATACCACCGGCGAGGACCAGGATGGGGAGGCAGGTTGATTCCATACCCACGGCGAGACCGCCGATGACGTTGGTGGCGTGACCCGTGCCCGATTGTTGGATGATGCTGGTGACCGGACCCCGGCCCATGGCCGTATAGTATTCGGTGATCAGGCTCATCAGCGTACCCACGACAAGACCCACGGCGATGGAGCCGAAGACCTGGAGTTTGGTAAAGCTAAAACCACGCAGCTCCATCGGCGTATCGGGGAGGAGCCAGTTGGTGATGAAGTAGGCGACGATGGCAGTCAGGATGATCGACCCCCAGTTGCCCATGTTCAGCGCCCTTTGTACGGCAGTCGTGCTGATACCGGCGGAATCCGATATGCGGACAAAGAAAGTACCGATGATGGAAAAGATGATCCCGGCTCCCGCGATGAGCATGGGGAGCAGGATGGGGGAGTACCCGTTAAAGGCGTCGGAGGCCTGGGTTTCATGACCCAGCACCATGGTGGCTAAGACGGTGGCGACATAGGAACCGAAAAGGTCGGCGCCCATACCGGCGACGTCGCCCACGTTGTCGCCTACGTTATCGGCGATGGTGGCGGGGTTGCGCGGATCGTCTTCGGGGATGCCTGCTTCTACTTTTCCTACCAAATCAGCCCCTACGTCCGCGGCCTTTGTGTAGATACCGCCGCCGACACGGGCAAACATCGCGATGGACTCGGCGCCCAGCGAGAAACCGGTGAGGACCTCGATGGCCTTGGTGACCAGGGGATCGGTCGCCATGACGTCGGGTGCGAACAATTTGATCAGGACGATAAAGAGGCTGCCCAGACCCAGGACGGCCAGACCGGCTACCCCGAGCCCCATGACGGAGCCCCCGGTAAAGGAGACGTTGAGCGCCTTGGCAAGGCTGCTCCGCGCGGCCTGGGCCGTGCGAACGTTGGCCTTGGTGGCGACCCGCATCCCGATAAACCCGGCCAGGGCGCTAAATACGGCGCCCAGTACGAAGGAAAGGAAAATCAGGTAGCTCGACCCCGCGTTCTGGCTGCCCATGTAGCCAAGCAGCAGGGCGGCGATGATCACGAAATAGCTTAGGATTTTGTATTCAGCCTTGAGAAAGGCCATGGCGCCTTCCGCAATGTGTCTGGCGATGTCTTGCATCCGGTCGTTCCCGGCATCCTGGCGGGCGACCCAACTAAAACGAATAAAGGTATAAATGAGGGCCAAAATGCCGGCCGCTGGAACCAGGTAAACAATATTACTCATAGCAATGACAATAATAAAATGACGGCAAAAATAAGGGAATGGGTCGATTTATATATGTCCAGAACCCAAATGTTTAAAGGCTTTCCCCAAGCTATCCACGATCCCGGAGGCCGTCAAACTTTCCATGGACTGCTCGTCCAGCGCCAGGTCCCCCGCCAGACCGTGCAGGTAAACGCCCAAAACGGCGGCCTGGAAGCTGGGATAGCCCTGGGCTAAAAGGCTGGTAAGGATGCCCGTAAGGACGTCGCCGCTCCCGCCGGTGGCCATACCGGCATTGCCCGTTGTATTGAAATACCCGGATCCGTCCGGGCCGGCGACCAGGGTGCGGTGTCCCTTGAGGACGATGACGCATTGGCGCCTTACCGCCTGCTCCAGGGCCATCTGGAGCCGCTCGAAGTCGGTGGCGACGGGGCCGAATAGCCGCTCGAATTCCTTGGGGTGGGGCGTCAGTATGGCCCCTTCCGGAACATCCTTCCATGAATGAGGATGATTTCCCAACAGGGTCAGGGCGTCGGCGTCCAGGACAAGCGGCGTCGAGCGCGCCATGACCAGCAACCGCTCCAGGAGGTCCAGGGCCTTTTTGTCCGTCCCCATGCCCGGGCCTATCCCCAAGGCTTTATAAGACGCAGGGTCTATGCGGGCCAGGTCTGCCAGGGCCATGGCTTCGGGTACCGCCGTCTGAACGATGGGCACCTGGGCATGCGGGACAAAAACCGTCGTCAGGCCCACGCCGCTGTGGAGACAAGCCCGGGCGCTTAAGATACAGGCTCCCATTTTGCCCTCACCTCCCGCGACCAGCAGGGCGTGTCCGAAGGTACCCTTGTGTCCGAAGGAGGGCCGCGGCCGGTACCATTTTGCCACCACGGCGGGCTCCACCACTTCCAGCCGCGACTCCGCCTCGTAACCCGGGTGCAGCCCGATGGGCAGGAGGTGCACTTCCCCGAAAAAGGGTGCGTTTTCCGCCAGGAGCAGCCCCAGCTTCCAGGCGCCCAGCGTCAGCGTATGGGCGGCGCGGATCACGACGGCTCCGCCGTCCGGCGCCCCGGCACCCGGTGTGCTGGCGCCTTGTGCCCCGGTGCCTGTTGCCGACGGGCCCTCCGTGCTGGGTTCGTCCGTCCGCAAACCCGTCGGCAGATCAATCGCCAGGATGGGCAGACCGCTGCCGTTCAGGAAACGCACCAAAGCAGCCGTCAGCCCCTCCAGGGGCCGGTTCAGACCCGAACCCAGCAGGGCATCCACGATGACCGCGCCCGCCGGGAGGGTAGGGAAGGCGTCCTCGCCCTGGATATACATGATGTTCTGGGTCAGCGCGTGCAACGCGGACAGGTTCGCCTGGAAGTCCTCGGTCCCCTTGTTCCCGAACTCCAGGATGAATACCTGTGTGGGGATGTGCCGTTCCAGCAGGAGCCGGGCCAGGGCCAGACCGTCCCCCCCGTTGTTGCCCTTGGCGCAAAAGATATAATAGACCTTCCCTTTGAGGGCGTAGTTGGTCGTGATCCAGTGGCAACAGGCCACCGCGGCCCGTTCCATGAGCTGGAGGGAAGAAATGGGCTCGTGGGCAATCGTATAGGCGTCCCACGCCCGGATCTGCTGGCCGGTGTAGACTTTCATAAGATGCTGTTGTGCAGTTATTGGAAAAGCTCTTCCTTCGATTTGGGCCGGAGCGCTTCCAGCCAGCGGAAGCCCGGCAAACGGGTTTGTTCGATCTGGATCTGCCCCATCGGGATGGTCGTCCCTTTCACCCCATTTCTATACACGACATGGTCCAGCTCCCGTTTTTCAAAATACATGTCGATCGCGTCCGCCTCGTCCAGGCTCAATCCCAGGAACTGCAGGCTGTCGTTTTGCGCAAAATAAATGCTGTGCGCATTCCCTTTCGACCGCATATAATCGATCGCCCCGTCCTTGAAATAGCCGTTGATCGTCCGGCTTTGGATCTGGTTGTAAAAATCCTTGGCCACCTTCTGGATGATAAACCCGTTGTTAAACGCAAACAGACGCGACGGGGACTGGTGTTTGGTATACAGGTACATCGTATCCGCTGTGATCTGGCTTTTGTTGGCCCACACCACGGGTTTGGTAAAAAACTGGAATACCGAATCCACGTCCGAGTAAAAAAGGCTGTCCGACTTCGCCTGGAGCGAATCCGAAAAAACGCGCACGTGGTGGAAACCCATCATGAAGCGAAGCGTGCTGTCCTTGCCGGGCGGCAGACTGTCCGTGGGTTCCTCGTACGCCAGTTGGGCCGAGGTGTCCTTCTTCCTGGGATGATAGGACGAATCCGATCCCGGAGGGAAAAGGCTCGTGTCCCCCAGCGCGTTGAGGTGTCTGCGGAAAACCCTCAGGTGTCTGACCAAACCCGAATAAAAGGTGTCCGCCGCGATATACGTCGTGTCTTTGCCCTGGAGCACGATGAGCACCGGTTTTTCCGTGGCCAGCACGTTTTTCCGGGCGCGGTTGAAAAAGACATGGTTTGCCAGCATCGTATTTGACGAGGTGTCCTTGTAGACGACGTTCCCCCGGGCTTCCCCGTTCCCGCTCGCCCTGTCGTAAGCCAGTTGGTCCGCGGTGACGCTTCCGGCGCTGTCGACGATCACGGGCCGCTTCGTGGAGTAAAACAGGTTTTTCTTCAGGTCGTAATACCCGCTTTTCGTGTGGATCGTACCGGTAGAATCGACGATGACCGTCGGGACCTCCCAACTGGCCACCTTCGTCTCCATATTATAGGTCAGGCTGTCGTTCGTAATCTTATAGGCGGGGTCCACCAGGTGGACGTTCTTTATAAAGGTCACATCCTTGGTGTTCCCGTTATAAAGACCGTTGATGCTGGTGACGACGGTCGTGCCATTCACCACCTTTCCTCCTTTGATGTAGGTGCCGACGTGGGTCGGGAGGTCATAGTCCAGGGAATCCGTGGTCAATACATTTTTCCCATCCGTCATCCGCACATCCCTTCGCAACAGGGCCTTTTTCGGCGTCGCGTAATATTTCAGATAGCGCGAATAGATATTGATGGAGTCGTTGTCGTTGATGTGGACCGCGCCAAAGGCCTCGACCTCGTTGGCCCGCTGATTGAAATACATGCTGTCCGCGTACAGCTTTGTATTCCCCTCCCGGAGCGTGTCATGGCCGATCAGCTTTTCCAACTGCACCGTGTCCCGGGTGATCTGTTCGAGCTGGTCGGTGTGGATGATAATGACGATACGCGTGCCCGTATCCGGAGCGGGCGCCACGGGTGCTCCCGCGGGCTTCTGCTGCGCAAAAACAGCGACCCCCAACAGGGTCAGTATAATAAATAAAATGCCGCTTTTCATGCTTAGTGCTGCGTGCTGTCCTCGCTCAACGGTGCCTTCAGGGGCGTAGACCGGTCTTTTTTACCAAAAACGGTGATGTTGACATAACGCTTCGGGTGCAATTTTAAGTCATCCACCAATGTATTGATGCTCCGCACCGTCGAATTTAACTTATTATACAGGGTTTTGTCGTTTAAGAGCGCCCCTACCGAACCGCTGCCGTTGTTGACTTTGGTCAGGATGTCCTGCAACTGGGCGGTGCTCGTTTTCAACTGTTCCAGGGTCTTTCCCAGGTTACCGTCCGCCAACTGGTCGGTCGTTTTTTTGAGGTTCTGAAGCGTCCCCGTCAGGGCGTCGTTGTTTTTGGCCAGGTTCCCCGTAAAGGAATCGAGGTTGTCCATGGTCTTGGACAGGGAGCCGTTCTCCTTGTCGAGCAGGCCGTTGACCCGGTTAAGGGTGACCGTTAGGGCGCTGGCGTCCTTGCTAAAGGAGGCGATCATGTCGCGAAGGTTACCCTTGGTCCTGGGGTCGAGGATGTCCGAGAACTTATTCAGGACAGAATCCACCGAATGCAGGACCAGACCCACCTGCGTCAGTACCGGGTCCACCGTTTTCAGGGCGTTGTCCATCAGGCCGAGGGCGGCCTGGCTTTGGATCGTATCCCCCACCTGGATCAGGCGGGTGGAATTCCCGATCCTGAGGTCCACTTCCGGGGTTCCCAGGAGCGGGGTGGCGATAGCCGCGACCGAATTGTCAGGAATATTGATGTCCCTGGTCAGGTTAAGGGTGACCAGGATGGTGTCGACGTTCTTATCCAGCGGTTTGATGTCGTATACAGTGCCCACCTGGAGCCCGTTGATCATGACCGGGTTGGACGTCCCCAGGCCGGATACGTTGGCGTATTTCGCGTAAATCCGGTGCGCATTGGAGAACAAATTGCGGCCCTTCAGGAAGTTGAAGCCAAGGATCAGCAACGTGATGGCAACCGCCGCCAGGGCGCCTACCTTTGTTTCATTAGATATCTTCATTCCGGTTTGTGTGCTGGTCTTTATCTGGGTTGCGGGGCGCCGAAGACGCCCCAACGCCAAAAGTAAGGCGTTATTTTCATTTCCGCCGCGTAGAATCGGTGATTTCCGCCACCGTCTTGCCTTCCGCCTGTGCCTTGTATTTGACCACCGCCCGGGTAATCGCGTCGGCGATCTCCTGCTGGCCGCTGTCGCTGTTCAGGAAATCCTCGTCCCCTTTATTGGAAAGGAAACCCGTTTCCACCAGGACGCTCGGCATGTTCGTGGATTCAAGGACCCGGATACCCGTATAGCGTTGCTTTACACCCAGGCTCCGGTCCCCAAACTCGTCCTCGATCATGCCCGCCAGTTTATAGCTTTTCTGGAAATAGCTCTTGGACCAAAGCATGGCTTCTATCGTGGCTTCCGGCGAGTCGGGCAGGGTGTTTTCCGAGTCCGTGGAATCCGACTCCATTTCGCCCTCGGCGGTGGTGGTATCCCTGTCGGCCAGGCCTTCCAGCGCCGCTTTTACTTTGTCTTCTGCCTTCCTGGCCGTGAAGATAAAGGTAGCCGTACCGACAGGCTCCGGGTCTGCGACAAAGTATTTGTGATAGATGGGGATCTTGCGTATGTGGCGTTTGCGGGCGCTGCCCTTGCCCGTATAGTACGCGACTCTGCGGTATCCTTCGAAGCGCCGCTTGACCAGGTCCATATAGTCGCAGTGGATGCAAAGAAAAAGGTCCCCATGGTTATCATTGGCGATCTGTGCTTTTTCTCCTACGGGCTGGTAAACGTCCGTCGTGCGGGTCATCACGATGCGTACGCCCGGCAGGGTTTCGTGCAAGGTTCTCCCCAATTTCATGGCGATCTGCAGGGTCAGGTCCTTTTCCTTGGAATAGGAGCCGGATGCCCCATTGTCGCGCCCCCCGTGGCCTGCGTCAACGATGATGGTATTGATCCCTTTGTGTAGTTGGAACGGACCCTTTTTCACGGGGCCACGGTAAAACGAACATACAGTCACGAACAGGAGCAGGACACAGCCAGTCAGAATGCCTATGGATTGTCGCTTCATACCCTTAGTTATATTTTTCATAAACCCCCTCCTTTACTGAGCAATATAATACCCATTTGCTATTTTTGCCCCGGTGCTGTATGAGGAGTCATCGCAAATTTAGCTATAAATATCTTTTGACGGGCATTGTATGCGTATCCCTGTTTGCCGTCGCCCATCCGCGGCCCTTTTCGAAAAGGGCGTGGTATGCCGGCCCCGTCCAGGGGCGGGTCACGGTCACGGGTACCGTCAGCAACCCGCTGCGCACAGCCGGGGATGACACCACGCGGCCCGGAGCTACGGTCCGGCCAGCGGCCGCCGACACGGCCCATGCCCGCGGACTTGGCGACACCACGCACCGCGCCCCGGGTGACACGACGAGCCGTGCGCAGGGCGACACCACCGGCCGGGCCGCGGACACCACGCACCGCACCCCGGGTGACACGACGAGCCGTGCTTCCGGCGACTCGACCCACCGCCTGGTCCTCGACTCCCTGGCGATCCCCCTGGCCAAAGATTCCCTCGACGCCCCCATCAGCTACGCGGCCGAAGACTCCATGGTCCTGGACATTCCCCACAAACGCGTCCTGCTCTACGATCAGGCGACAACCGATTACAAGGACCTCAAGCTCAAATCCGGCATCATCGTCATGGACCAGACCTCCCAGGTCCTCACCGCGTTGCCCGCGCCCGGGGTCGACTCCAACGGCCTGCTCCTCCAGCGCCCCGAGTTTACCCAGAAACAGGACCTCGTAGTGTCCGATTCCATGAAGTACAACATGAAATCGAAAAAGGGACTTAGCTTTAATGCCGACGGGCAGGAAGGGGAGATGTTTATCCACAGCCAGCGGTCAAAAAAGATCGACAACAACACCTTTTACGCCTACAACGCCCGGTTTACCACCTGCGACCTCGACACGCCCCACTTCGCTTTCCGCGCCAAACGCATCAAGTATATCTCCGGGAAATTCGCCATCACCGGCTATACCCGTCCCGAATTCGAAGGGATCCCTTTTCCCATAGGCATCCCCTACGGCATCTTCCCCCTGGTTGACGGCCAGCACAGCGGTCTGCTGCCGCCGGCGTTTACCGTCAACGACCAACAGGGGTTGGGGCTCACCGGGCTGGGCTATTACAAGGTGATCAGCCAGAATATGGACTTCCTCATCAAGGGGAACATCTATTCCTACGGCAGTTGGGAACTCGACCTGGATCCCTCTTATTACGTCCGTTACCACTACAGGGGTTCCGTGAATTTCTCCGTGATCGATACCAAGATCGCCTTTAAGGGCGACCCCGACTACCAGCAGTCCACCAACTTCAACCTCCAATGGGCGCACACCCAGGACACCAAGGCCCACCCCGGCATCACTTTCAATTCCTCGGTGAACCTGATGACGAGTAAATACAACCAGTACCAGACCAACTATATCGGCCAGGTCTACCAAAACCAGGTCCAGTCCTCCGTGGCCTATACCAGGACCTTTACGGGTACCCCGTTTTATTTTTCCGCCGCGTTCAGCCAGAACCAAAACACCCAGCAGCGGTTGTGGAACGTCTCGCTACCCAACCTCAATTTTACCATGAATACCATCTATCCTTTCCAAAAGAAGGACCAGGTGGGCACCAAAAAATGGTACCAAAACCTCGGCATCGGCTATAACGGTTCCTATCAGACGCTGATGTCGTTTTACGATACCGCCTTTTCCTTCAAACAAGTCCTGGACACCCTCCAATGGGGCGTCCACCACACCATACCCATCACGCTGTCCCTGCCCTCCATATTCAATCACGCCGTCCAGATCGCCCCCAGCGTCAGCTACGACGAGACCTGGTTCTCCCGCCAACTCATCAAGACCTGGGACAACAAAAATTCAAAGCTCGACACCACCATCTATAAAGGCTTTTTTCAGCAGCGCCAAATGACCTATGGCGTCAGCACCAGCACGGCGTTGTACGGGACCTTTAATTTCGGGAACGGTTATGTCAAGGCCATCCGCCACGTCATCCGCCCCCAGATCGGCTTTAGCTACCAGCCCGACCTCAACAAGGGCGCCTATTATTCCGTTCAAATCGATACCTTCACCAACGGCGGTACCCAGCAACCCGACTGGGGCACCTACAACAAATACGCCGGCGGCATCTTCTCCCCCTACAGCCAGGGGACCTTCGGCGGGATCAACTTCACCCTCGACAACAACCTCGAAATGAAAGTCCGGAATGGGAAAGACACCACCGGCAGCAACCCCTATAAAAAGGTCAAGCTCATCGACAACTTCGGTATATCCACCAGCTATAACCTCGTCGCCGACTCCTTCCAGCTTGCCCCTATATCCCTTTACGCGCGGAGCAATTTGTTTAATAAAATCAACTTTTCCGGCGGCGCCACCCTCAGCCCCTATCAAACCAACGCCATCGGCAACCAGATCAATAAGTATGTCTGGTCCGGCCACAACTTTTCCGTAGGCCGTTTTGTCAGTGGCTATGTATCCGCCTCCACCACCTTCGAGTCCAAAAAAGCCAAAGGCCAGGAAAACGTCCAGGACTCCCTGCTCAATAATAAGGATTTGAACAACCCCAATGCCATGTCCGACGACCAGCGGGAGCTCAACTATATCCGGAGTAACCCCGCCGAGTTCGCCAACTTCAACATCCCCTGGCACCTCAGCCTGTCCTACTCCCTGACCATCAGCCGCCAGCTCAATTCCAATTCCGTCGGGTATATCAACCGGACCACCCAGTCCGTCAACTTCAACGGGGACTTCAACCTCACCCCCAACTGGAAGATCATCGGCAGCGGTACATTTAGTATAGACTCCTATTCATTCCAGTTCCTCCAGGCCTCCATCGCCCGGAACCTCCACTGCTGGCAGATGGCTATCAACGTAACCCCCCTCGGGTATTACCGGTCGTTCTCCATTACGCTCAGTCCGAAAAGCGGGATCCTCCGGGATCTGAGGATCAACCGGACGCGGTCATACTATTCGAATATACCTGGGTATTAGGGCCGCTCTCTTATGCGTGCGCCACGTAGTACGCCTCCATGATTTCATGCAGCTTATCCTTCAGCGCTTTCGCGTCCAAACCCTCCGGCGATACCGGCTCCAGGAAATGCATTTCCATTTTGGCCGGCCAGAAAAAGAAAGGCCTGTGCTGAGGAAGTACTTTTTTGGTATGGAAAAGTAAGGCAGGAACAATATGTTTGCCGGTATCCACCGACAATTTAAAGGCCCCATCATGGAAAGGCGCCAACGGTTTGCCGGTCTTGTTCCGGGTGCCTTCCGGGTAGATACACATGTGGGTCCCCTCCGCCAGCACCGCCTTCATCGCCCGGTAGCTGTCCCTCCGGCTTTCCGCGTTTTTGCGGTCCACCAAAACCGACCCCCTTTTGTAGATGATCCCAAAGATCGGTATGCGCGACAGCTCTACTTTGGCAATGGTCTTGTTCGGGCCAGGAATCTCCGGTGTGGAGATCGGGATGTCGATCAGCGAATTATGGTTGACGATGACAATGTAATTCTCCCCTTTTTTAAAGTTTTCCGCCCCTCTGCGGACGATCCGGCAACCCGTCAGGAAAAGGAAGGAATGGATCCACGCCCGCCCGAACTTCCGGAACTGCTCCACCCCCTTACGCCCCGGTATCCAATAGGTAAACCCCACCGGGATCACGATCAGCAACATGGTCCCCACAAAAACGATGGCCCCCCAAACGGCAAAAATCCGCCCCAAGATATTCTTAATACGCATGGTTTATTTTTAATCCAGTCTCCAATCGATCGCTTCCCGCCCTTCCTTCACCAGCAGCGCGTTCGCCTTCGAAAAATGCTTACACCCGAAAAAGCCCTTGTCCGCCGAAAACGGCGACGGATGCGCCGCCCTCAGGATATGGTGACGACTCGCGTCGATCAACACCTGCTTGTCCTGTGCAAATTTACCCCATAACAGGAATACGATCCCCGACTTCTGCTCCGAAATCGTCCGGATCACCGCGTCCGTAAACGGCGCCCAGATCGCCTGGTGACTGTTCGGCTCCGACGCTCGCACCGTCAGGGCCGCGTTCAGCAACAACACTCCCTGGTCCGCCCAGCGCTCCAGGTTCCCGCTCTTCGGGATCTCCATCCCCACGTCCTCCTTCAGCTCTTTAAAGATATTCACCAACGACGGCGGCGGCTTCACCCCGTCCGGCACGCTAAAACAAAGCCCATGCGCCTGCCCCGGCCCATGATAAGGGTCCTGCCCCAATATCACCACCTTCAACCCGTCCAACGGCGTCGCGTCAAACGCATGAAAGATCTGGGACCCAGGCGGATAAACCACCTTCCCCGCCGCCTTTTCCGTCTTTATAAAGCGAACAATCTCGCCAAAATACGGCTGTTCAAATTCCTTGTGTAATGCAGTTTTCCAGGAGGGCGCAATCTTAACGTCCATATTTGGTGTATTCCGTTCCCCCGCAAGCTAAAAAAAATTATCTTTGCACGGTCTATTTTTCATTTGGTGACCCGGTCCGGTAGCTCAGTTGGATAGAGCGGCAGCCTTCTAAGCTGTAGGTCATTGGTTCGAATCCAATCCGGGTCACCAGTAGAAAGTATAACCCGCCTGTTTCAGGCGGGTTTTTTCGTGCAAACCCATGATGGAAGCGGGTTTGCGCTGATTTCTGAAAACTTTCCCCATCATTTAAATCTATTTCAAACTACCTGATTCGGCCCCTGATTTAGGGGACAATTCAGGGGACTATATTGTAGGCCCCCGCGGCCTTAAAGCCCCTCTTCCGGGTTGATCATCGACGTACGCGAAAGGCAATTTTTCAAACTCAAAAAGACCTTTTATGTACGTTAAGCAAAGCATTTCCATCCGGTTTTACAGAAGCCTCAAAAGGGAGAACAGTAAAGGCTTGGTCCCCCTTTATGTAAAACTCACCATCGACGGGCTGGTCGATGAAATTTCTACCAGTGTGTTCATTCATCCCGAACATTGGGATCAGGAAGAACAGGTAATAACCGATGCGGACCCTCAAGCCGACACCAAGAACAAGGTCCTTAGCAACATGACCACCGACCTGAACCGGCACTTCGATCTGATCCAGGCTAAAGAAGGGGTAGCTACCCCCGCCCTGGTGTTCAAAGCCTACAAAACCCCCATCCAGGCAGAAAAGCGCAAAGAAGAGCAACTTGAGAACCTGGCCTTCAGCGAAGCCCTGGACGACCTGGTCCGGCGCTATGTCATCTTTTGTAAGAAAGACGAGAAAGCCAGGGACCAGGCTATGCCCATCCACACGATCAAAGCCGAGCTATTGGAGAAGGAAAAGGAAGCCCTGAAAAAAGAACTGGAAAAGATAAAAAAGCGGGGAAACAAAATCTTCGATGATGCCGATTGGGAAAAGACGATGATCCTGGCAGTAGACGAACACCTGGTGAATTTTTTTGACTTGTCCTTTTCGGAAAACAGGTCTTATACCACCCTGGAACGTATGTGGGGGCGGAAAAGGCGATATGTCGAGTTTTTAAAGTACCGACATGATACAATTGACATGCCCCTCGACAAGGTGCAATTTAAGATGGCCGACCAGCTCCTCATCTACAACATTACCCAATACGACATGAATGATAATTCTTCGATGAAGTATGTCCAAAATTTAAAGGAAGTACTTACCCGGGCAACCTCCCAGGGATGGGTTTCCGCCAACGTATTTGATGCGTTCCAGTGCCACTATGATGAAACCGATAGGAAATGGCCGACCCCTACGATGCTGGAAGATTTCAGGACCCATGTATTTAAAAATGATCTCCAGAACAGGGTAAGGGATTGCTACATTGCCGGTTGCTATACCGGCTATGCTTATGCAGAATTGTATTCCTTCAAGCCGGACGAGATCGTCGACGGGATAGACGGTAAGCGGTGGAGCGGGAAAAATCGCCGAAAGACCGGGGTAGAAGAAACACTGCCACTGCTGCCGGTCGTCCGTGATCTCATTGAAAAGTACAAAGACCATCCCCTTTGCGTAAAGCGCGGTAGCTGCCTGCCGATCCCTAGCAATATCGTATATAACCGGGAGCTTAAAAGAATGGAAAAACAAATGGGCTGGAACATCAAGTTAGATGGGCACACCTCTCGGTATTACTTTGTCAACGAGGTTGCCTTTAACAATGGCATCACATCACTGAAAACCCTGATGAAGATCATGGGCATTAAATCTATCAAAACGCTGATGATTTATCTAAAAGGCAATAAGAACGCTATCAGCGAGGGTATGCAGATGGTGGAAGAAAAGCTGTTCAATGCAGATGGTACTTTCAGGTCCAGCATATCGACCACCAGCAAGGAAGAACCCGCAAAGATCATTCGGCTGTATGCCGTTTGAGATAGATAAAAGGAGCGCGTTCTTTACATGCGCTCTTTACTTTTCCAAAGCGGTCCCCCTTCCGGAGAGAATATGCAATAATTCAATAGATACATTACTTTGAACTATGTCGCTTTCTTCCTGGGTACATTTATAGCACCATAGGAACTTCCGTCTTTCGTAGTCGGACGGGTTTTGCCGTTCCTCATGCAGACGTGAATACTTGTTGTGAACAGTGGCCATATTGTCCGGTGCTACTTTTTATGTTCTTGTGGCCATTATTGGGGTTTATTTCCCCTGGGACATCTTTGGGTAATATGGTGAGCACCCCACAATTTTCGCAGTAAGGATTAGATTCCCACATTTTATTACGCAGAAGGCGATTTTTCCTACACATGGCTCTTTCTTTTATTCTTAGATTATGTTACATATTTTTAGAAGAAAGGTAACAAAAGCAGCTACAAAAAGCAATCTGTAACCAGGTATTTGCCCGGCACAAATGTTCGTTAAATTGCAGTATTTCAAATTTTTTTCTGTTAATTATCATGACCAGGAAGAAGTTATTAGTTGTAGGATTATCTTGGAATATTCTTGGCGTCGCCCGCCGTGTTAACGGGGTAGAAGGGCGCAAAAATATGCCGAATGCCTTTGGCCTGGGAAATACTACAAAAGCCCGCTTTTTTAAGGTCCCACCAACTTTTCTTACATTGTATCTGCTATTTACCATGCTAAGAGCGCTTTAAAGCAGCCATTTCAAAGCCGCCTCTACCTATATCCTTATTCAGCCAATTTAAACCACATCAATAAAATTACACCTATGCTACTTTCTTTAACACCGGTTGAGAACGCAATTGCCAACAAGGCTACGGGTTGGTTATGGGATAAAATAAAAGGCAGAAAAAAATTGCTGTTTCATGATGCCCGTTGCAGCTATTCTTATTCACACTATGATGGACGCGGCAGCCATCTCCGGGAAGGAGGGCAAATAAAAATATACGAAGTTCACTGTCAGGCTACCATACAAAATGACGATCCGGTTGCCAGGTCGATGCGCAACCTCCGCATCGTTGCTAATATCAACGGCGAAATCTATAACCTCAACCTGCACGATAGCGGACAAAATGCCTGGAAGTCCAGCTACAATATTCCAGCAACCCATACAGATGAATTTAGATGGCGTGCCTATACCCAGGGGCACGGCATTGTTATGCATCACCCCGGAATGATCCCCTTAATGCCCGGTGCCAATCAACTTTCCTTTTGTATTTGCTACCTGGATGAAAGAAGCCACGAACAACAGATCGACCTGCCTGCCCCCCAGGCATTAAAAATGGACCCACGGTTCATCGTAGGCTGATTCTTTATTCCTCTTTCAGCCGTCAAAACTTACGGGCAACCGCTTTGCGGTTTGCTCCTGGAAATCTTTCCCCGTCTTTCGAAACTGTGAGAAATCGCCTTTCTGCCATGCGACATTTGTCGAAAGCATAGGCATGAACAGTAAGGAGTATCATCCACCGCGTCCCAAACCCACCCTTGACCAGATCGTCACGGTGGATGATCTCCAAACCTTCAAGACCGATATGCTCAGGGAGATCCGCGTGATCGTCCATGAACAGCCCCATCCTCCACCCAAAAAATGGCTCAAGACCAAAGAGGTCAGGCAACTTTTGGGCGTTTGCCCGGCGACGCTTCAGGCGCTGCGGGACAACGGGACTATTCCATACAGTAAGCTGGGGAGCAATTTTTTTTTACGACCCCGACGACATCAACCGCGAGCTGGAGCGACGAAAAACCGCTGGCCGCAACCGGTCAGGTCAATACATCAACGACAACACCAAAAAAAGGAAATAGCCTATGGACAGCAAACCGATGCTTTATACCAATTCTATGCCGCCGACCATCCAGGACGTGAAAGTGTATTTCAACCAGAAAGGTATGCCCGAGCGTGAAGCGGAAACATTCTTCCTGTTTTATGAAAAACGGTTATGGACCAGCAAAAGGGGCAATTTCTTCAAAAGCTGGAAAAGCATCGCGCGACGCTGGATCGACGCCCTCCTGGTGGAAATGCCGTGGCGCTTTCAGCGACAAGGTCGTTGACCAGGCATTTATTATACAAGTTCAATAGCAGTTTACCATGTATTATGTTATCAAAGTAGCGAACAA
Source organism: Dinghuibacter silviterrae (assembly GCF_004366355.1). Lineage (NCBI taxonomy): Bacteria > Pseudomonadati > Bacteroidota > Chitinophagia > Chitinophagales > Chitinophagaceae > Dinghuibacter > Dinghuibacter silviterrae. The sequence continues at coordinate 1,727,167 of NZ_SODV01000002.1, forward strand.
CTGGACCCTGGTGGATGCCACGAATGGCAATAGCACCAAATTGGACCCACCCCAGGTCGATTGCCTGAGCATCCTTTTTCCGAGACTCCTGACAGACACATCAACGGTCGTGACTGGTGTGCAGGTAAGCCTGTTACAACCCAACAAGATGATGCAGCTCCCGATGCAACAAAAGCCTCCTGCCCCCCGGAAGGTCCTGGACGGCGGGCAAAAGGCCTGAGCGGCTTGACCAGGGAAAAGAGAACCGTACCCCATCCTTGCATGGTTTAGAACGAAATGGCATTCATTATGACGACCACGGATCTTTTACGAATCAAACTGACAGGTAAGACCCCGATGTTTAAAGAACTGGCTGAGCTGAGACGTGCATCGGGCGATCCCTCTGGTGTTTTGATGGCCTTTTGCCAATTCGTCCATCCCGGTGCCTATATGGATGATTGGGGGGCGTCGGTTGCCGTACTGACTTCCAAAGGCCAATACCACTATACCCTTTTCGAGGGCGCCATCCTGAAAACCAACAGTGAGGACGGGACTCGTACCCTTTACACTTTCCCGGAAAAGTTGCTAAACGAGCAACAGCAGGTTAAACCAACAAAAGGAAGGCGGCTATAACACCGTCCTGATGCTCGACACACACCCAAAAAGATCAAAATATGTGGGACCAACTGACAAAAGAAGAACAGAAACAAATTTCGGAACAGCTAGATCTGAAAGGGCACACACTCACTGATGCGATCCGTGGCACTGCCATGTTTGTATTTATGGAGGTGGATTCATTTGGAAAAGACGGCATTGCGCTATATGATGCCACGAAAAATGAAAATGATCTGCTGCATGTTTACTTGTTCACCAAGGATGATAATGGACCCTATCAACTGGATCAGATCAGGACCTCGCTCAAAGTGCCAAATAGTGAAAGTTCAAAAGGCATTGAGGTCATCCGCAAGGAATATTTTGCGGCAGAGGGAGATATTCCTACTAGAGACGCAATTGAACGCGAATTGCTTCAAATAGTAGAGCGTAGATATATCGATGAGGAACTTCGTTTCAATAAGCCTATCCGGCAGGCATTTAACGATCTGGGCTTTCACGACTTCGGTACAATGCTGGACCATATGAAGCGACATGGTAACCTGACGTACTTCTCCACCAGCGGAGAAACATTCACACCCGGGCAAAAGACATCTACCCATATCAACTACGAATTTGTCGTCGTCTCTCCCCGGCAGGGTCGTGATCCCTATATATCTCTGATCAAGGCATCGCTGGCAGACGGGTCGTTTATCAAAAATTCAGACGTACCGCATGAACTGGCGTTTTCGAGACAGGCTGCACCACTTCCCAACCAGCAGCAGATGGCCTCGATGTTGATGGAGAGCCTTGCTATAAAGCCCCAGGTATTCGATCGCGTAAAGGAACTGTTTAAGTTTGGGGAAGATTCCAGGGCTGGACCAGCCTCGCAGCGGAAACATCGGCCCAAGTAATGAGAGGGGCGCTATAGCCAATATATAAGAATTAAGGCATAATGGCATTTACTAGTCATCATCCTCAAAGCACCACCATGAACACGATCATTGACCAAGCACTGAGCATATACAAACCCGTGCAGATCCTGCTCCTGTTCTCCGGTGGCCATGACTCCCTCTGTAGTACTCACTATTGCGCAAATTATCTTACGGCGAAAGGTTTGGATTTTTCTGTCTATCATGGAAACACCAGTATCGGCATCGGGCAAACCAGGGAGTTTGTTCGGGACGTTTGCCGGCAATATTCCTGGAAATTGACGGAGCGCACACCCGAACCAGGCAATAGGTATGAGGACCTGGTTCGGAAATATGGATTCCCGGGACCGGCAAGCCATAAATATATGTACAGGATGTTGAAAGAGCGTCCTCTTCGAAATTTCGTGACCCATGTCTGTAAATCCTCTACCTACGCCCGGGAAAATGTGCTACTTCTGACTGGTATTCGTGGAAGTGAAAGCAAGATCAGGATGGGCTACCGGGAGCAAATTACCAAAGAAGGCAGTAGAATTTGGTGCAGCCCCATATTTTTCTGGTCTGCCGAAGATATAGAGCAATATATCATTTCCCATGGACTGCCGAGGAATAGCGTCAAAGATGCTATTTGTATTTCCGGTGAATGTTTATGCGGCGCCTTTGCCGGGAAAGAAGAATGGTATGAGATCAACCTGCATTTTCCTGAAGCCGCCGACGAGATCAGGCGGTTGCACAAGATCGCCATTGCAAACGGCCATCCCTGGGAATGGGCATCCTATCCGGTACCATATCAACGATCGATAAAATCCGCACCGGCCAAATTGTATTTATGTGTGGGTTGTGAAGCCAGGAATCATGCAGACAGTGACCCGCTGAAAAATGAGCGAAAGGTCAGAAAGCGGCAGAGAAGAAGAGCGCGGATTGAGGAGGACCGACAGCGTAGAAAGAAATAGTTTGCCTAGACTGGTGATGGGATTTATGCTGACGCTTGACCGTATTCGAGTCGAGGGGGCGTCCTTATGGCCCCCAGCAAGATGTATAGTTGTCAGCATTTATTTTAAGAAGGAGGCACCCTATATAATATGGAGTGACATGGGACGGAAAAAGACGCCCGAGGACAAGGAACTCAAACATCGGCTCTATACTCGCGTGAACGATCGGAAATATGCCGAACTCCGTGCCATCCTGGACACCAATCCCCAAAAGGACATGAGCGCTCTTCTCCGGGACATCCTTCATGACAGGCGGGTCAAAGTGTTTACCCATGACCAAACATTGGACAATCTCATGGAAGAGCTGGCATTGCTGCGTACTGAGTTAAAGGCCATTGGTGTGAACATCAACCAGATTACGCACAAGTTCAACACCTACCCCGAAACCACGAAAAAGGCGCTGTATGCGAAGATCGCTTTTGAAGAGTACCAGGCCATTGACGCAAAAGTGAACACCTTGTTGGTGATCATAGAAAAACTGGCGAAAAAATGGTTGTCCGCATAAGAACTGGCAAGTCGATCGGCAAGGCGTTGAGCTATAACGAGCATAAGATCCAGCAGGGAGATGCCAAGCTGATCCTGGCCAGCGGTTTCTCCTGTGACGTCGACAAGTTGGGGTTTACCGAAAAACTGCGCCGGTTCGAGCACCTGATCCAACGGAACGAAAAGGTCAATACCAACGCCGTACACCTGGTGCTGGCCTTCCCGCCTGAGGAAAAACTGGACACATTCACATTGCAACGAATCGCCATGGATTATATGGACAGGATCGGCTTCGGCGGACAGCCTTTCCTGGTATACCAGCACGACGACACCGGAAACCGGCATATCCATATCGTGACCACTTCCATCCGTCCCAACGGTACAGCAATTAACCTGCACAATTTGGGCAGGGAAGCATCCGATCCCGCCCGGAAGGCTATCGAGGAGGAGTATGGCTTGATCCGTGCTGCAGGACGAAACAATACCCTGAACGAATACCAGCCGACAAAGAAACTTTCCTGGATAGCCGCGCATGTTACCTCCCAGTATCGCTTTACGAACCTGGACGAGCTGAATGCTATCCTGCACCAATTTGGAGTCACCGCTGATCCCGGTGCCGAGGGGAGTCTCCAGGCCAGAAACAAGGGATTGATCTTTAGCCGGGTTGATGAAGCCGGCAACAAAATCGGTGTCACCATCAAGGCCAGCAAGGTTTATGGTAGACCGACACTGCACAACCTGGAAAAGAAGTATGAACATAACCAGGTCAAAAAACAGCTACTGGCCTTTATCACCCAGAATGCCCTGGAGAAGGCCATAGTCCATGGTCGTACACCGGAAGAATTGCTTTCCCGGCTGGACAATTCCGGCCTCGAACTATCCTTCAGACAACCAGAGCGAGAGGGAGAGCCACAGATCTATATCGTCGATCACCGCCGGAAAACGGTCTATGCAGCAGCGGATCTGAATCTGTCAATAGAACAGCACCAGGCCCTTGCCCAATTGATCCTCCGTGAAAGCCCCACCAACCAGGAGCTTAGACAGCAGACAGCCCGCTGGTATAGGCAACGTCCGGTATCGAAGGCCACCGCTGGGTTTGCCGTTAGTCTCGTAAAGTCCATGTTTGCATCACCCACCGATGCAACCAGCTATGGTGGTCCGCTCCCGGTCAGGAAGAAAAAGAAACGAAAACGCCCGCCCCTTTGAGAACCAATACCTCCATTCATTAATACAAAAAGCTATGCAAAGCGGCGAAAACGTGCAAGCCCTTCGGAAAGGCCTTGACCTGATCCGACTGGGGAGCATCATGATCCTTTTGATTCACCTATATGCCACCTGTTACCCGGCCGTGAAGGCTTGGGGCCTTACCGTGGGCGTCGTGGATCGCATCATTTTCAATTTATCGGAAGGCGTGTTTTTCCTGGGAGGGATCAATCCCCCTAAGATCGCCGCCCTGGTCCTGTTGACCCTGTCCCTGGTGGGTGAGAAAGGCAAGAAAAGCGAAAAGCTCACCCTGGCACCCCAGTTGTACTTTATCGTGATCGGGCTGCTGCTCTTTTTTCTATCCTCCCTCCTGCTTTTGATAAAAATGGAGGAAGCCACCCTGGCAGAGCTGTATATCACCGTGACGGGTATCGGCTATTTTTCCCTCATGTCCGGGGGCGCTCGGCTGACCCGGCTACTATTCCTGAAAATGGGTAAGGACGTCTTTAACGAGGAGAACGAAACCTTTCCGCAGGAAGAACGCTTTCTCTCCAATGATGGTTCCGTGAATATCCCTGCCCAATACCGCCTAAAAGGGCAAATACGCAAATCCTGGATCAACTTTATCAATATGTACCGGGGGCTCCTGATAGCCGGGACCCCCGGGTCCCCATCGCGGCAAGACATTATTCTTAGTACGTCCGTTGATCGCGCAACAAATCCAACTTGGCTTCACGGCCTATATTTACGACTTCAAGTTCCCCGATCTAACACGCATCGCCTACAACGTCGCCCTGAAAAACCGGGACAAGTATCCTGTACCCCCGAAATTCTATTTCCTGAACTTCGACGACCTCGGCCGGTCACACCGGTGCAATATCCTGTCCCCCGAAACCATGATGGATATAACCGATGCGGCCGATTCCAGCCGGACGATCCTGATGGCGCTCAACCGGGAGTGGATCCGCAAAACCGGGGATTTTTTTGTCGAGTCACCCATCGTTTTTCTCACGGCCATCTTCTGGTACCTCAAAAAATACAAAAATGGCATCTTTTGCACCTTACCCCATGCCATAGAACTTTGCTCCGTCGAATACAAAAAGCTCTTCCCTGTGCTCAGCCTCGAAGAAAGCGGGAGCACGACCATTTTGCTCAACCCGTTTTTATCAGCGTGGCTCAATGGAGCAAACGAACAACTCGAAGGACAGATCGCCAGCGCCAAGATTGGGATGGCACGCCTGGCTTCACCTTCGCTGTATTACATCCTTTCCGGGAATGATTTCACCTTAGACATCAATGACCCCCAAGCGCCGAAACTGGTCTGTGTTGGCAACAATCCGGCTAAAGCACAGATCTACGGCGCGGTCCTGTCTCTTTGTACCGAAAGGATGTTGAAGATGGTGAACCGGAAAGGCCGCTTGAAGTCGACCCTGATCTTTGACGAGTTCCCGACCATCTTCGTCAACAATATCGACAGCCTCATTGCAACAGCGCGCAGTAACAAAGTGGCTACGACCCTGGCTATACAGGACTTCTCGCAACTCAGGAAGGACTACGGCAAAGAGCAGGCGGATGTCATTATCAATGTCTGCGGCAACATCGCCTCCGGCCAGGTCCTGGGCGATAGCGCCAGGCAGATTTCCGATCGTATCGGCCGCATCATGCAGGAACGGGAATCCATATCCATCAACAGCAGCGACACATCGGTCAGCAAGTCCACCCAACTGGAAGCCGCGATCCCGCCATCCCGGATCGCCAGTCTCAGTAGTGGGGAGTTCGTCGGGGCCGTAGCGGATGATCCTTTACAAAAGATCAAGCTGAAGGCCTTCCATTGCGAGATACAGGCAGACATAGCTGCTATCAACCGGGAAGAGGCCGCCTATGAAGAGCTGCCCGTAATCCGTAATGTGACACCAGAGGTCATTCAACAGAATTATATGCAGATCAAGCAAGACATAGAATCGCTGATCGAGTCAGAGTTAAGCAGGATCAATGCTCAACTGCCAGCTCCTGCGAAACAGGACCCCAACCACGACACCCAGGCAATTAGTTTCTAAACCATTTTAAACTTTCATTATGACGCAAGACAATCTGGATTATGTTACCCGTGCATTTACCAATGTTGGCTTCCCGCCCCAGGTAAGGGATCTGTTAAGCGCAGGCATGGAAAAAGGCTTGCCCACCATCATAGCAGGTGGCAACCGGCATTACGACGCCGCCACCCATGAAGTTATGCGCATAGAAGGCAGAGCCGATCAGGGGGAGCAGAACACAGAACGGTACTTTCCCAAAGGGTACCAAGCAACATTAAAATCCGATACGATGGAAGAAGCCCGTACACAGTTCATTCACATCTACGACCAAAAGGGTTTTCATGTTGATCAGACACGCAATCTCCTGTCAGGAAAATGGGTGTTTGCCATTGAAAAAGATCGTGGCGAAGAAAAGCGGAACTTTACCCGGCTCAATTTTGACGAAAAGGTTGCTTCCGGAAATTACAAGCGGATCAATGTAAAAGAAGATGACTACCCCTTATTCAAGCTATTGAACAAGGTTTCCTTTGTTGATCCTACGGAAGCAGACCTAAAAGATATGTTGAAGAGCCTTTTCAAAGGCGATACCGTTTCAGCAAAGGCCCGGCTAGAGGGCAATATACATACCGTACAGGTAGACATGCGGCCGGACAAAGGAGAATTGCTTGTCTATACGCCCGACAACAAGATCAGCAGAACCTATTCTATGGGCGATAAGATCAGGTTTGAATTGGATCAGCTTCCCGATCAGAATATTAAGCAATTCAATGACAAACAACAAGGCATCAACCAGAGCATGAATGCCGGAGATGCTGAAAGGACAAAAAAGGTGTTAGAAGGGCCGAAACCCAAACCAGGGACGAAAAACCAACCCAAACCCAGAGTATAGACACCCTGAACACCGTCAGAAAAGGCATCCACAGGATGCCTTTTTTCTTTCCCGACATTCGCGCCAACAATTTTGATCTTGGAAAATTTCTTATGAATCCGGGAGTTTTCTTTACCCCTAGCCACGAATTTCATAAACTTGTGGTCGTCTGTTTACGTAGCTAATCTACACGATCATGGATACCTTGCTTATATCCTTGTTTGCATCTTTGGAAAAGGTGCACCCCATGTCACCCGGACTAAAGCTCCTCCTGACTGAAAAAGTAGTACGGATTGAGCTTGAAAAAGGAGAGCTGCTCCTCACAGCCGGAATGCCCTGTCATCATGTGTATTATATAGTGGATGGGTTCCTTCGATGTTATTTTATAAAGAACGGAAACGAGGTCACGGCCTGGATGAAAATGGAAAACGATATAGCTACCGCCGTACTAAGCTACTACGGCAAACTTCCCAATGAATATTATATCCAGGCGTTACGCGGCTCAGTCCTATATGCCATCAGCGAAAGCGACCTGGAACACGCATGCGAGCTTTATCCGGAATTTTATAAGATTCGGGTCAAATTGATGGAATTTTATTATTGTGAAGCTTACCAACGGATACATGGCTTACTGAGCATGAATGCTGCGGACCGCCATAGCCATTTTAAAGAGCATTGGCCCTCGCTCTACAAAATTATCCCACAACGCTATATTGCTTCTATGTTGGGTCTTGCGCGGGAGACCATTACCCGCCGCCGAAAACAACTCCGGTAGAGGTGTGACGATGATCACCGTTTTTTACCCATAACGTGGTTTATTTTTCGGGTAAACCTTAACGTTATGAAACGAATACTCCTGTTACTGGCGTTCCTGCCCCTCGCTTTCTCCTGCCGGAAAAGCATTTCTCCCCAAACCGAGTCCTCCGTAAGCATTTTGTTGCATTACCTGAAAGACAGCCTTTCAGCCACCGACTATGCAGACCTGGACACGACGGCTATTCTCCGGTCGAACACCCCCGACGGCATCACAACCTGGCGGGTCCCCCTCCACAATCCCCCCGGCTCTGCCCATTTCCTGCTAGTCAGAACAGGACCAGGCGGGGACCTTCTCCAGGGGCGGCTCTTCCATTTCACCCGATCCACCCCGGCCGGCAGTCCCACCTATACCGGCGCCGTCGACGTATATTCTTTGGGCCACCAGGTCCTTTTGCGATCCGGCATTACCGAAGGCTACATCGACGCACTGCACCCGGTGCAGATTGGCAATGTCACCATCGATAATATGAACGGAGCAACCAGTATGCCCGCCTCCGCTGGTGCAGAGGTGCTCCCCGAGGTGGTGGTGGTTGGCTATATCGCGACCCCCGTTTCCGATTTTACCGCCTTTGTCTCTGTGGACGATCTATTGGGATCTTTAGGGCCAGGCGCCAGTGCCAACGGTACAGGCGCAGCCAACGGCCAGGGCTCACCCGGTACCAGCGTTGGCGGCGGCGGTGTTGGCGGGGGCGTCAGCAGCGGTGTGATTTACATCGAGCTGAACCCGGGTGATCCCGGTAATGAGAACCAACCTGCCGGTCCTGGCTCGATCCCTTCCATATTGGTTGACCAGGACTATACCGCCAGCTTGCCTGTCGTGGATTTATCCAAAATGTTCAACTGCTTTGACGACGACAATATCGTGCCCTCCATTGGCGCGACTTATACTATCACCATCTGTTCCGATGTTCCGGTCAATGCCCTGCCGGAAGCGGCGATCAATAATGATCCCACCTCCGCAGGACATTCCTTCCTCGTGGTCACCAAGACGAACGGAACCGCCAGCCTGACACAGGCTTTCGGGTTTTATCCTGCGCAAACCCCCTCTGTTTTCAATCCTTTTGCCCCCGTCCCCTCCAACGTCAAAGACAATGGAGGACATGAAGTAAATGCCAGCTATTCGATCAATGTATCCCACGATCAGTTTGCAGGATTCAGGCAAACCGCGCTGAACCTTTCTAAAAATCAATATTCGCTTGATAATGACAACTGTACTGATTTTGCCGTAGGCAGCTTCAATGCCGCAGGGGGCACACAGCTCAATCTGCCCCCCCTGATCGTATATATGCCAGCGACGATTATGAACGGCGTCACCGCTTCACCTTCTTACCAGGTCAAAATTAAGAACTCACCACAGGGACTGTATGCAGCCCTGCAACAAATGAAACAACAGGGCGGTGCCCAGGCCGCCAATATTCACCTGGACCTCTCCGGAAAGACCCAATCCCCGAAATCCCACGGGCAGTGTGATTAGTGGCATACGGCCTCCTGGGGAACCGGGAGGCCGTACATTACAATAAAAGCAAACACTTATTTGTTCATAAGTGTAAGCGATAGTTTTTTACGTAAAACTACCTAGTATTAATACTTCCGGCTAAATTTACTTACTCCTTACTGTTAGTATTAGTAGCCCCCTACCTATTGCGCCTATGGCGTAACGATCGTACAGTCCTAATTACCGTTATCATCCCCGTACCGGTGTCCAAATACCGGGCATTTGTCCCATTTTCCAAACTATGCGGGAAAAGGGTAGTGTCTCTATTGCTTAACCTAACCAATAAAAGCCATATACATGAGAAAGCACACAACACCTTACGTTGATCTCGAATTACTGGACAACGGAATCCTCATTGCCACCTACAAAAAACAAATGCAGATCACGCTGGACATGGCCAGGCAAATTGTCCGGGACCGCTTGGAATTTGCCGGCAGAACTCCCAGGCCGTTGATGCTGCTTAACCAGGGCGTCGTCGAAATGAAAAGAGCCGCGCTTCGTTACCTCAGTACTGCAGAAGGCATTGCAGGTATCAGCGCTACAGCCGTCGTAACCGGGAAAGCAAACACCTATGCGATCATTGAATTGATCATGAAACTTCATAAGCCGCCATTCCCGATCAAGTGGGTAAAAAACGAGGAAAAGGCAATGAAATGGCTACAACAATTTTTACCGCCATGCACAAACGAATCCGACAAATCTACCAGCTCCTGGCCGCCTACGCAGCCGGTGACTTTAGTAAAAGACTAAAGATCTCCGACCGCCTGGATGAAACCGACGAACAGGTAGGCAGCCTGCACATGCTGGGCGAGGAACTGATGGCCGTAACCATCAGCCGGGATTTCTTTACCCAGATATTCAATACCGTCACCGATATGGTGATGGTCATTACCCTCGATGGTTTGCTCGAAAAAGTCAACCACGCCGCCTGCCGTCGATTGGGCTATTCACAGGATCAGTTGGAAGGCCAGCCGGTTGATCTGATCACCGGGTATGCCAGGCCATCCCTCTCCGGACAGGTGAGGAAAGCACGCCGGCCCGGTAAAATTATCCAGTTCAACCGGGTGTTCCATACCGCAGCGGGATCATCATTGCCGGTAGACATTACCCTCCAGCATATGCAGGCGCATAACGGGCAAAGACGACGGCAGGTGCTGCTGACCGCCCGAGATATTACCGACCGGCAGGCAGCCGATAACAGGATCTTGCGCGCTATGATCGACGGCCAGGAACAGGAAAGGTTACGGCTGGCGCGTGACCTGCATGACAGCCTGGGCCAGCAGCTCACCGCTGCCAAATTCTTTGTCAGCGCCGTACAGAAAGGTACCCGGTCCAAGCCCTTGCAGGCAAAGCTCCGCACCGCCAATGAATGCCTGAACAATACACTAACAGAAATGCGCAATGTCTGTTTCAACTTAATGCCCAAAACCCTTGAAGATTTTGGCCTGTTGGCTGCCGTTCAGGAATTATGCGGGCATTTGAACATCACGGGAACCACCAGGATTGTCGTCAACCACTCCCACGATTTTCCGGTATTGCCCCGCTCCCTGGAGATCGACTTGTTCCGGGTTGTCCAGGAGTTCCTACATAACTCCTTAAACCATGGGGACGGTACCCTCGTACGCCTGGTGTTCAAAGCAACAGGAGGAGAGATACAGGTCCGGATGCAGGATAATGGCACCGGTTTCGACCCTCAAAAACTCTCCCATCCGGGCATGGGTTTGCGGAACATGGAAACCCGTGTTCAATCCCACAAAGGTTATTTCAGACTGGTTAGCGCGATGGGCAAAGGCGTGCGGGTAGTGATCAAATTTCCTGAGCAATCAGTTCAATCGATGCGATAATGGCAAAAGCAAAGCCTCCCATAATGATCCTCATTGCAGACGATCACCGGATGATTCGGGAAGGGCTGTTTGCTATGCTCCCTAAGTCAACCGCCACTATTCACTATGTGATCGACGTAGCTGAAACAACAGAGGAGGCCATAGAGCGCAGCCGGGAACGGAACTATGATATTATCCTGATGGATTTCCACCTGCCGGGAATCGGTGGCCCCAAAGCTACGGAGATCATCCTGCGAAGAAACCCGCACACCCGTGTCCTGACCCTTTCCAGCTATGACGAACGCGCATACGTTGATAAAATGCTGCAAGCCGGGGCCAGAGGCTACATATTAAAGAATGTAGAGCCCGATACGCTGGTCATAGCGATCAAGACCGTGCTGGCAGGCAAACTCTTTTTTTCCAATGAGATCGCACTAAAGCTCATGCAGCCGCCTATGGTCCTGGGGAATGACGAGCCGCCCCGGCTGTCACCCCGCGAGCAGGAAGTGCTCATGCTGATCCGGGCCGGCCTGAAGGGCCGGCAAATTGCAATTAAAATGGGCATCAGTCCAAGGACCGTATTTAAGCACCGGCTCAGCCTCATGACTAAGCTGGGCGCCCACAATGCTGTTGAACTGGCTCAGGCTGCGCTACAGCTTGACTTGCACTGATCACTATTCTGGTTTTCACGGATTCGCCAGGATATGAAATCCCTTTATCTGCCTTTGCGGTCTTATACGACTCACTCAAATAAGTTCAATTTAACTGTGCTTATTATCAAATGCTACTTCTTGTAGCAACAAAAAGGTATTGAAAATCATCTGTATTCAATATGATTGTTTCAATATTTTAAATTTTAAAATCATTTATCTAAATATATCTATTTAAGTAATGATCATAAAGTATATGCATATACGCTGTTTTTATAAATATAAGACGTAGCTTTCTATCGAAAATATCGACATGCTTAATTTATAAGCGAATAAATTTAGAACGGATGAAAAATGAGCAATCGGTAAATAGGGAGCAGAGTGCGGGAGTGCCCAATGAATATCTTACCGCCGTACAGATAAGCAGAATAATTAAGATGAAGTCCATTCGTACCTTATTTCTTGCCAATAAGATTAAAAAACTATCTGACCTGTTTTACTACATGCCAAAAACAAATATATCAAAGGAAATAGGGTGTAATTATCAAACTTTTACGAGAAAAGCCAAGCATCCTGAACATTTCACAGTCAACGAAATACTAAAGATAGGTGAAGCATACTCACTTACCCCAATAGAATTGTATATATTAATTTTGAATCAACTGCCGCCGGAAATGCTCGCTTTCGCTAATAGTCTGGAGACAGTCAATGATAAGACGGTCGAAAAAAATGTGAAGGAAATAACGCCGGATAAAAACCAGGAGGTTAATAAATCATCCAGGTATGACAGAGTCTTAAAAGCATACAATGAGGGGGAATTAAAATGTATGAGAGATATTTTTACATATGTGCCTATTAATCTCATAGCGAAGGATCTTGGCAGACAATACGCTCGTTTGCGAGAGGAATTTGTGGACCCTGTCAACACCATGAAGAAAGCTACTTTTCGGGATTTAAGCGACCTTATTGGGATTGACTATGACAGCCTTCTTCGTCTGGCCATGAATGATAAGTTCTTTTGAAATGGGAAGATTATATCATTTTGATGTAAATAGTACTAAAATCAAACTTTAAATGTCAAATTCAATCAACACGGAGATGATTAATAATGATACCCCGCACAAACATCCAGGCTATGCGCAAATAAAGGAAGCCTTTCATGCAGGCACACTGAAAGATTTACAAAGCCTGACTAATTTTGTCCCTGTTGATCAGTTGGCGGTGGACTTAGGCATTCCCACAGACGAGCTAAAAGAGTTACTCCAGAGACCCCATGACATCATCATGAAGGACTTTTTCCATCTGAGCAAGTTGATTGGAATCAGTCTTGAACAAATTTTCGAATTGGTCCCTGACTTGAGCGAGGATGAGAACGAAAATGAAACCGTATATAAGCATCCCGGTTATGCTCGTTTTCGTGAAGCCTATCATGCCGGAGAAGTTAAAAGTCTGAGTGACCTGTTTAAGTACATGCCAAAGGAGCAGGTAGCAATCGACCTGGAAATGACCGGCGATCAGCAAAGTGTAAACATCAACATGAATCAATTATCTGGTGATCTCAACAATTTGCAGCCAGATGAATTGCAAAAATTGGCTGCCCTGAACGGAATCCATGTAAACAAATTACCTCGCCAGGGTGAAGCGGAGGAGGATCATAAAAGTAATTAAGTTTAAGGCATAAAAAAGGCTCAACTCCTTTGTCTCACTCCGAAATCCGAGATCACTCACTTTCCAGTTCAGGCCTCAATATTCCATAGGCCCGAACCCTCGTGTTCCTCACGGTTTGTTTGTGTATTCCCAGGATATCCGCTACCTCCACCGTAGAAAGACCTTCCATTGTCAACCTCGTAACAATTTTTGTTTGCCGCGGGAGCTTGTTAATCGCATGAGAGAGTTTAACAGACGAATACTTCTCTATCATCTGGTCCAATATACAAGATGGCGTATCGGTTAGACGAATCTGATAGATGATATGTTCCCGATGCTTTTCATCCGTGTTTTTTTTCCGTAGATAATTATAACAGGCAAAATAAACACCAGTCGATATATATGCTTTGGCAGCCCTTTCGTTCAAGAAATCGGATTTTATTTTCCAGACACGTAGAAGGACAGAAGTTGCTATATCTTCTGCGGCCCCCCGATCATAGATGAACTTTCTGGCTAAACTACTGGCCTCAACATGCAGGCGTGGATAGACTGCCTCGAAATTAAATATATCATTCATATGGATATGTTTTTCACCTATCATCAAACCCGTTTTCCAATCAGGCCCAGGTCATTGGCGATCTGGACCAGGTGGGCGACATTCCTCGCGCCCAGTTTATCTATTAGACTATTGCGCTGCGTTTCGATCGTGCGCAGATCGACTTTCCGGATACCCGCGATTTCCTCACTGGTGTAACCTTGAGAGACCAGTTCCAGTACCTCACGTTCCTTACGGGAAGGCAGGGTGATCCTGCCGGACAGTGCGGGCACTTCACCAAGCGAAAAAAAATCTGGCTTTTCACCCTGCACCCCTGGTTTTCCAACTTCCACGTTTCGGCGGGTTTTCTTATTGTCTTTACCCTCATCGGTGGCGCTCTCCTGGGTGGGAAGCATCCGGGCGATCAGGAGACATTCTTTTATATCTCCCCAGCCGGTAGGCATCCAGCTCAGTAACGCCTGCCGGGGCATCACGACACCATGAGGAGAAACAAAGTTGATCACCGGACTAATCAATTCCGTCCTTTGCGCCCCTTTTCGGGGGCAAAGCACCGCCGGGAAAAGCCCCTTCTCCACGACCAATGTGTTAAAATGAATTTTTACAAGCTGCTCCCTGGTACAACATAGGAGCTTGCCCGCCGCCTGGTTGGCTTCTTCAATGATCCCTTCTTTCGATAGGATGAAACAAGCGTCCAGGTAGCTGTTGAACAGGTGGTCAAAGTAACTCCGGCTGATGGTCCGCACCTTCAGCTCCTCCGCCATCATATAAAGGCCCGACTGTACTGATTCCGCCCAATCCGGTTCTCCTTTTGGGTCGGAGAGAACAGGTGGCCTGATCAGGTCATAGCGGCCCCTTGCTACATTGATCAGCAGGTCTCCGATCTCCCCGATAATATGCAGTCCATATGTATGGTTTCGTACAGGCATATTTTGCTATTTGTAGAAGTCAAGCCATTCCAAAGCAGCCTTTTCCCGTCGGAAAGTTTTTACGGGTATGCTCTTCGGCATAAAGGCCAGGAAAAAGCCGATGACGAGTTTCACCGCAGTGTTTCGCTCCAGTAGGGCAGCGGCCTTGACACCTTCCACGCCGTCCGGGCCCGCCAGATAACTGCGTGCCGGTTGATCCATCTCAATCCAGCCCTCTGTTGTTACCAGCAGGGGGAGTATCTGCCCTTGTTGAAAGGCCATCCTGCATTCCTTGATCAGCATCGCCTTTTCCAGCGTAATAGGGGATGCCGTTTTTCGATAAACCGCTTTGACGATGCCGTTCTGCATCGAAAAAATCACATACGGGTTATCCCAGGGCTTATTCATAGTGGCTTAAGTTCATAACGGATCATTCGTGCATATCAGATGACCTCTACAGCCGGTTGCCAGGGTCGTCCGGGGCGAACTGATTTGCCTGCTCCGTATTTAAACGTAGTTGCTATAAGAACATGAAAACACGAATTTTTGTGACCAGTCTGTATAATTTTTTTGTCATGGAATTGTCGTGTATAAAGCGTTGCCTTTACAAGGGCGTTGCTGACATATGAGATAGACCGAAATAATAGTCGGTATTTTTTTTCAAATACTTGTTCAATCAAGCATCTACGTTAATTAAACGATATAGCAAGGTTATTCAAAGCACCTCAACGGCTGGTCAGGCGTGCGATGTCAAAATGAACGACCTGGATAAACTCCCGTATTGACAGAAAATACTCCTGTGTTCACAAACCATGCCCCCGCACTTTACTTAGCTTCCCCTTTCTGCTTTACTATGACTATACGACACACCGAAGCCCAAAAGATACAGGCCATTAAAGACCACAGGAATGGAAAACCGGTAGCGGCGATCTGTGAAAGTATGAGTATACATGCAAGTCAATTTTACCTATGGAAAAAGAAGTACGGGGATCAGGGCAGTACAACCCCAGTAGCTCCATCCAATAATGGCTCCCAGGGACTCCATGATGAAATTGAAATACTCCGGATCGAAAATGACATCCTCCGGGAGGAAAATGAAACGCTGCGTAAATTGTGCATGGATGCGATCCTTGAATTGACCCGGTATAAAGAGAACGCTCAAAAAAAAAGTTAATTCGGTTGTCCGATCACGGCCTGTCGTCATTGCGGAATCGACTGCTGCAAGTATACCACAAAATTTCTCCATTGCCCGTCATAAAGACAGCCCAATCATTCACCCCCGCGCGTCCATCCAAAAGGCCCCGGTAAAGTCAGATCCCGTCTATACTTTGCCCGTACTTCCCCCCTTACCCATCCAGTCATCCCAACACATCCCCTTTACAACTGAAGAAGCGCCCCTTAAAGCACTCAAGGAAGGTGATCAGCGCGCCTATAAGTGGCTATTGACCTACCTGGAGGCAGCGGTAACAACCTTTTTGCAACGGAATCACTTACATCAGGATCAGGCTATGGACATTGTTACTGATACGTGCGCTTCGGTCTGGAGCCAGCGAAGGCGCCTTACCAATCTTGACTACCTCTCCACACATATCAATTTCAAGATCTGGGAACTCTCCAATAAGATTAAATCGGAAATACCATCTCGGAACATCTGGATGGCCCCTGAGGATTTCCTGTCTGACATAGGTGGATCATTGACCACCGGACATCATACGGAAGGGGATGCTTCCAGAACTCACCTGCAATATTTGGTCAGCACACTGCGATCGCCTTTTAGCGTGCTCGCTACTTTTTTGCTGGAAGGAAGAGCCGAAGCGGAAATCGTCGGCATAACGGGGCTGCCGGTCGCAAAACTCAGAAATTATTTTAACCAGACTTTTGCTTTATTGAAAGTAAAATGGGAAAGAAGCACCGGTGAGCATATTAAAGATGCGTACAGCCGGCATAGAGGTTCCTGGCAAGGTCTACGAAAAACCTTTGAAACGCCTGGCTTGAAAGGATAGTACCGCCCATTATACATGACCTTACTCTATAGCAGGCGGGTATAAACTTACCTTTTCCGGAGCCTGTACCTCTCAAGGGAAAGGCTCCACATCGAATAACTTTTTATCCGGATAAAAGGACCCTTTCTTTGCGGGCTGACTTACATTAGCGGTTGGATCGCTGTTTTGCAATACGCGCAACCGTGATACCAGTGCCATACCGAATAATTCCTTATTCATAATTTAAAATCCTGATTTCGATACCCGGACATGCAACGAAAATCTACCTTTAAAAAATGATCGGATAAACAACATTGTACCCGGAAAATTTCCAAACTACCCGGTACATCAGCCGTAATCAGGTTTTTAATATTCCAAAGGCCTCGATCTGCCCGTTCTCGCCGCAAACAGGAAAGACATAGTAATCAATTGAATAGTATGGAAAAAGACGTCATTGCTGGCAAAGAAAAGGAAATAACGCTCCTTCATTCTTCCGGAGAAAGCGAACATACAATGGACGACACTATGCAAATTTTGCATAGAATAGGTGTGTCATATGTTCAAGAAAATATCTACTATCGGGTGGGGGAAGTGACCACGGAACAGGGCTGGATAATGCATCTTACCTGCGCCCACCCGGAATATTTCAAAATGTTAGGTTCCATCCTACCCATCCTCGGGCGATTTGGCATGACATACAAAATTCTACGAACAAAGGAGTTACTGTTGAAATGCAATGAAGGGTTGTTTGGATCACAAAAGATCGGGAAAGCGATCTCGGTCTTTGTACAGGATATTTCTGGCATCCATTCATTCCTGGAGGAATTGTTACCCCTGGCTGCAGGTTATAAAGGCCCTGCTGTTCTCACCGATATAAAATTAGCTGATGGTGTTTATTACCGGTATGGGGCGTTCCTTCCCATCATAAAAACAGACAGTTGGGGGAAGCGTTCCCGCTATATGAAAAACGACAAAGGAGAGCTGGTAGCCGATGAATACGCTGTGGAACCCTTTATGCCTTCCTGGGAACCCAATCCCTTCCAGTATAGGATGTTTCCCGATCCCATCCTGCCGTCGAAAGCGCATTTCCTGCGGAAATTTAAAGAAGTGAAGAAAATAAAGAAGGGTGTAAAAGGAGAAGTGACGAAAGGGGTATACAAAAGGCTGTTTTTATTCAAGACCCCGTGCGTTATCAAGCAGGGAAAGAAAGGAATGTTCGTCGAAAACGATCTTTCAGACGCAAGGGACAAAATCCGATGGCAATACCGGCTCCAAAAAAGATTGTCCCGGATAGCCAATGTACCCGTATCGCTTGGCTGCTCCATACAAGATGACGATGCACTTTATGCGATGAAATATATCCCAGGTGAAATGCTGGGTAAATATACATTTGACGTAATAAAGAATCGCCCCTGGTTTGACCTTTCACTGGAAGAAAAGACCCGGCTGCTCGATTACCTGCTTCGCGTAGCAGAACAAATCCTCAGACTCCATCGGGCCGGATATTATCACCGGGACATAACCGGGAAAAATTTTCTCGTCGATCAGAAAGATAAAATATGGATGATCGACGTTGAATTAAGCTATAATTACAAAAGGAAGATCCCATCCACGCCCTTTACCATTGGAACGGCTGGGTATATCTCCCCGGATCAGAGACAAATGCAATTTCCCCATATTGCTGACGACTACTTTGCTTTCGGTGCCTTGATGATCAATTCGGTCACAGGCATAGAACCAGGAATATTGAATTGGGATTATGACAAGCGGCTGGGAGAAAAGCTCTCTTTTTTGTTGCACCAGCCTGATCTTGAAAAAATCATTCTTTCCTGTGTCGATCTGAACAAGCATAGGCGTCCCAACATCAAGGAAGTCATAACCAGCCTGAAAAAAGTAAAGGATCGGCTTGTTCAAGCAACATCAAGCGAGGAAAGTAACGAACGGTATGTCCCGGTTGATCCTGGTAAGTTCAACCAGGTCATCAAGAGCTTTGGCAGTGCGTTGATGGCACACGAAGGGAAATGGTTCACTTCAATTAAAAACGATTTTGATCAGTATGTTTACCCCTTACAGGATAAAGACGTGTTGCCCTCACTACACAATGGGATTGCCGGGCCGCTTTATACCCTGTTAAAGGCAGAAGAACTGGGCTACGATGTTACCCGGGCAAAGGGTAATATGCGGGTTGCGTGGGAATACCTTATTGAATATGCGGAACGGAACATGGGAACGCTGCCCCCCGGACTGCACTTTGGATCAACCGGTTTGGCGTTGTTGTTTGCGATGGGTGTCCAAAATGGAGATATTGCCTGGGAAAATGATATGTTTTCACTGGTTGATCGGTTAGCAGAAAAACGGTCCGCATCCTGGGACCTTATGCATGGGTTAGCAGGGGAGGGGCTCGCACTGATGCAGATCGAAGGGCTGCTTCCTGGAATGACACGGGCTATCGAATATCTTCAACAAGCGGCCACGCGCCTTATTGAAAACCAGGCGCACGATGGCTCCTGGCTTTTTACCGGGGAAAACAAAGAACGGATAAAGTACAGTGGGTTTGGTATCGGAATTGCCGGGATTGTGTATTTTCTTTTATCGTATGGACGTGCATGTGAAGATGAAAGAGCAGAGGCCGCCGCGTTGAAAGGACTGGCTTACCTGGAACGGGTAGCAGTTAAAAAAGAGGGACATATAGCTTGGCAGAATAGTGACAAGGACAACAAGATTGGGGTCTGG
This sequence comes from Dinghuibacter silviterrae, assembly GCF_004366355.1. Lineage (NCBI taxonomy): Bacteria > Pseudomonadati > Bacteroidota > Chitinophagia > Chitinophagales > Chitinophagaceae > Dinghuibacter > Dinghuibacter silviterrae. The sequence continues at coordinate 1,746,852 of NZ_SODV01000002.1, forward strand.
TGGAGTGTTGGCGGCCCTGGTATAGCGATGGCATTCCTGCGTGCCTTCGAAATGTATGGCACGCGCAAGTATGCAGAATATGCGGAGAGTGCATTGCGCATCCATCCGGAGCGGATCGTTTCACACCAACTGACGCAATGTTATGGCCTTAGTGGACTGGGAGAGATCTACCTGGACGCTCACCGTGCTACCGGGAATAAGACCTGGCTAGACAGAGCGAAATGGATCGAAGGACTTCTTTGGCAAATGTACAGTAGCAATGACAAAGGCGATATTTTCTGGCTGCTTACCAACTATCGGTTTCCGACGCCGGAACTCATGCTGGGCAATGCCGGCGTCCTGCACTTCCTGATGCGTTGCGCATCCCCTGTTAATGCATCCCTCCCTTTATTGGTTTAACCTTTATGTCATGAAGCGTGCTTTGATTTTAAATCTGATCGTTTTGTTTTTTATCGCGTTGTTCGGTTATGCCGCATTCAGTAAACTGGCTACCTACCAGGTGTTTGAAACGCAGTTGGCACAGTCGCCTTTCATTACTGGCTTCGCATCTGTCATCGTATGGGCGCTGCCAGCCACAGAACTTTTGGTCGCGGCGACCCTCATGGCAGGCATCTTAAAAACCACTTACTTATACATCGGTATGTTCGGGTCGCTATTCCTGATGGCTATGTTTACTTCCTATATTGCCATGATGCTGGGATTCAGTTTCTATATCCCGTGTAGCTGCGGCGGCATTTTATCTAAAATGAGTTGGACTACTCATTTGTTCTTCAATATATTTTCGACCACATTGGCTATAGTCGCGTTGTTGCTAGTGCCTTTGGTGCCGCAGCCTGTCCGATCAAAATAACTATAAGATCTTATATGTGCATATATCCTGTCCCTTCTGCGCAGGAAGGACAGGCGGGGAGAACCGAAAACCCGTCACCACTGTAGGTAAAAACATCAAACTCTCAATTAACAATTATGAAACGCGCATTATTTGGAAGCGCAGCCGCTATCCTGGCTGTAGTCGGTTTCAGTGCATTCAAGGCTCATGTTGCTGCAAACCGGGTAGGTACTATCTGGCTTCCTGCAACCGAAAACAATACGACTCTACACACCGGGTCTATTTCTAAGCTCAGCTCCAGCAAGACGTTATTGTCATCGTACGATGCGGCTGACCCCCAGAGTTCTGAGCCTGTTCAGGGAACTGCTGTCGGTGACTGTATCACCAATAGCGCCCTGATCTGCGCTGCTCAGTTCAATACGGATGGTTCCGGGAACCCTACGGGCACTGCAAAGGCCTTTGATACTGGTTCTTTCCAATACCCGTCCTAAGTTATAGACGCGGCCCCGCGATCGGGGCCGCGTTTTTTAATGATGATCATTATGCAACAAAAAAAGATTGTCAAAGGAATTATTGTCACCTGCTTTTTAGGAGGGCTGATCCCGGTGGCGTTGTATTTTATGGCGACTTCGCTAAATCATACCAAAAATGGGTTTGACCGAACGTTTTCAGGCGTCGAACTGATACCGGTGGGGCGATCGGCGGACATCGTTAACCCTTATCGCCTTGCAGAAAGTAACGGGACCATTGCCGTAAGCCTCATGGAACCTGGTAGTTTCAAAACATTCAACACCAGCCTGGAGCAGATCGGAGTGCACGAAGCAGGCTACAAGTTTACTAACAGGCGACATACATCGTACCAGATGATCATCGATTCACCAACCGTTTATTTATTGATAGGTAATAACCGGAAAATATACAAGCTGAATCTATCTTCAGGCCAGGTATATGACAGCATAGCTGTTCCTTATCTCTTTCTCAGGTCTACCGTTTGGGGCAACGATCATTTTGCCTTCCGGTGCTTTGACACCAGTCGATCGCACCCGTTGATCTACATTTCCCTGAATGCGAATTACAAGACCAGGATGAACTATGATGCCGTCCAGCGAAAGGATGAACCAGGGCACGCTATGGAAGACGGTTTGTTGAACTACTCATCCAATACGCACCAGTTCGTTTTTACCGAGTTCTTTTCCGGCGCTATTCACCTGCTCGATACTAACCTGCGATCCGACTGGACGATCCATACGGTCGACACCATTTCGGAAAATATGACAAAGTCCGGCTTTGTTCAAACGGGTCAAGGAAAGGATGTATTTACCAGCTTGTCACCCCGGTACCAGGTCAATAACCTTTCCACTGTATCCCGGGATAGCATTTTTGTAGAGTCGATGATCAAAGGAGATAATCAGACTAATAGGGACTTTATGGATAACTATACCATTGACGTATACAGTATAAAAGATAGAAAGTACCTTTGCTCATTTTATATCCCCAAGCGAAAGCATAAGTATTTACTTGATTTTAAGGTGGTGGGCAACGCAGTGTATGTTTTGTACACGGACCATCTTGAGTCCTTCAGGCTTCGTGCATAACACAATCCAAACAATGCCCATTTTACATTTGACTGTCTCGGAAGGCCGGTATGGACACGTACCCCAAAATGAGCCAAAGAAGAATAACAAAAATTCAATTATTGTTTATGAACCGCATTTTTTTTGGAAGCGCGGCGGCAATCATGACCATTGTTGGTTTAGGTTCATTCAAGTCCCGGGAGCGCGTGTTGCAAACAGGTACTGCCTGGCTGCCTGCCTTGGAAAATAATCTATTCACCCACACCGGGTCCATCTTAGCATCCAATCCGAGGCGGAGCCAGTTGTCGATGTATAATGCATTGGATCCGCTTACCTCCGAACCTGCACAGGGGACCGCTATTGGTGACTGTATCACTAATAGCGCTTTGATCTGTGTGGCCGAGTTCAATACAGATGGCTCCGGAAATATTGTCGGTACCGTCATTGCCTTTGTAACCGGTATATACCAATATGCTTGATACATACAATAAGATCAATATAAAGTAATAACGCGGCCCCATTGCTAAGGCCGCGCTATTGGTGGTAATCGATACGGTACGAAAATAATGGGCTGGTAATTACTTCATGCTTGTTGTTGATATATTTGTTATGCCGAAATATATGCTCGCAGATTTACATTAAGGCATACCGCTCTACTGCGACTGCTTAATGCATCAATCACCTTGCACCACTTTTGCTTTGCTCATAAAGCACGCTTACTTCCTTTTTTGCATAGCTCTTATCCTCGATGACCAGCACGTCGATGGGGATCGTTTGTTTTGTCAACCGGAGGCCCACTTTGTTTAAAGCCTCGTTGAGCTTGACCAGGTCGGTCAGGCTTCCCTCATATTTAAAATTGACATTTCCGGTATAGTCCACTTTGTCCTCAAATGGCTCCGGCTTGTCCTGTAAAAAAAACTTTAGCGCAAAAGTGAGACGGGACATCGGGACATTATGACAGTTTAGCAGGAACGAATACCGTTCGAAAACGGGCGCTGATGTATCGGTAGTCTCAAAGGTGGGCGGCTCCGTAGTTCTTTCCAATACGTAACAGTTCCTCTGCTCTTGCGCAATATAGGCGTGTACGAAAGGAAAATTGGCATTCAGGTCCTCCCGGAGGACCCTGTATTTATTGCTGGTATCTCCCTTTGCCAGCTTTAAAAAATAACTGTACTCATGCCCGGGAATAGTCCTCCATTGGTCCCGGTAGGCGGTACTCCAATTCCCAGATCCGGAATTGTCTGTAAACCTGGCGGAATCGTTGGTGAGGAGGTTCAGCCTGCCGAAACCGCCGAAGTACTTTAGTGAGCCTTCTCCGAATGCCATGGCATACAGCCCGCAAATGCTCAGATTGGAAAGGTTGATAGATTCTTTTTCAAAACGCCCGCCCCCGCCATGGCCCGAGATAAAGTCGGTCAGGACATGATAGGAAACGAGGAGGCTGTCCTTTGCCAGGAGGTCGCCCAGATACGTCGCCACCCCGGTCCTGGCGCCTCGTTTGAGTGAGGGGGGCAGCGTATCTGCCGCTGTTTTTGGGAACCGGTATTGTGCAATGTCCAGTGTTTCCCCCTGGATGAATTTTTCAACATTGCTTCGTGTTACCGCTTCCGGATAGGACACGTACCTGACAAATCCCGTTTTGTCTATCCATACATATTGTGGTACTGTGCTATGAGGAAAGAGGCGGCCCAATGCCGTATCCTCTACAACGGATTGGATCCCGATCCCCTTGATCCGTTTGTACTTTGCCGCGAACGCACCGACCGCCTTTGCATTTTCGTCTGTGACGAGAAGGACTGTCAGGTCCCCTTTGAACGCCTCCTGGAGCGAATCCATTTTAGGGATGGAGAACACGCAAGGAGAACACCAGGTCGCCCAGAAGTCGATAATGATATTTTTCCCTTTGTAATCGGATAGTTTTTGCAGAACCAGCTCCCCGCCCTGGTTCAGAAGCTTTAGATCGGGATCCCGCTTCATGATGTTGAAGGAGGAACCCTGCTGCGCATAACTTTTTAACAGACAGAATGAAAAGAGTGCAATTAAGGTTAGCTTTAATACAGATCGTTGTGCCATTTTCAAGAGTTTTTATCGTGGATTTTGAGCAATATTGCTTACTGTTATTTCATCATCCGGTATTGGATATACATACAGGTTGCTATTGGGCGATAACGTATAAACCGTACCATTGGCGTTCCTGGTGAGCGTGGTGGCAAACCGGTTGTCCTTGTTCAGCCGCCGGAGATCAGTCCAGCGGGTCGCCCGCATGACCAGTTCTTTTCTCCTTTCCAGCAGGATTTTTGCCAGGAGCGAATCGGTGTTCGATAAGTTGACAGGCGTAAATTTCCCGGTAACATACCGGTATTGCAGCAAGAAGTTGAGGTCATTCCGGGATGCGGTTACCTGACCGTTCCGGGCCTCACACTCTGCCCGGATCAGATATAGCTCGTCCACCGCCGGTGCAGTGAAGAAGTTGCCATTGTTGCTACCATTGTAGGTACCGTAAAAGACCTGACCCGGGATGCCAATATAGTTCATGGCATCCGTAAAGAACATCGTTTGCCGCAGATCGGAAGAATCATATAAATTGTATAAAGTGGAATCTATCAGGCTGCCATAAGGGGATAGGTCGTCTCCTGCGAAAATGGTTGAATAAGCGATCACCTCCGGGTTGTCATTGAAGCCGGGCATACTTTGGAAGCCGTTTGCCGATAAGGTATTATAGTCCAGCAACACATTTTTTATTGCCAGCGCAGAATCTGCATACAATTCGGCCAGGCGATAGCTCCCGATTGATAGATAGGCCCTTGCCAACATGGCAAAGGCTGCAGCTTTATTGGGCCGGGTCTTATATAACTGGTCCGCATTGGGAAGCAAAGCCGCCGCCTGTAACAGATCGGAAAAGAGCTGTCCATAAAGCTGGGCTACGGTACCCCGGCCGGGTCTTTCGTTCACATCCGCGTGTAACATGAGCGGTATTCCGGGGTCGGACTGCGCCGTGGCACTGTCATAGCTTTTGCAAAAGGTTTGAGCAAGCTCGTAGTAGTCGTACCCCCTGAAGTAGAGCGCCGTGCCTTTAACCTGGTCATATTGGGTCGCGGAGCCGGAAGAAACGTCTACATTGCTCAGCCCATCGAGGACCGTATTGCTGGAAAAGATATTCTTATAAAGGATCTCCCAGTCCGACTCGGAAGATACACCATACCCGTTAGGTGCCCAGATATATTCCGCTATATCAAAATTATAAAGATATTGGAAGGACAGGTCGGAAATATAGTAATTGTCCCCACCTATTTCGCCCAGGGCATTGGTTACGTAGAGCAGCGGCCCATCATTGAGGGCCTGGAAGTCGTTTAACGTAGTGGCCACCGCTAGTTTACTATCAGGTTTTTCATCCAGCCAGTTCTTAGAACAGCTTGTTAGTAGGAAGAACGCAATCGCAAGTATATAATGAAAATTGGTTTGTTTGTTCGACATGGTAGTGTTTTTTTAAAGTGTTGCTTTTAATGAAAAGGATACGGTGCGTGGATTTACATAGTTGGCAGCCTGGTAATCCGGGTCGATACCGAATTTGTTGGCTTTCCACAAAAGCCCCAGGTTGTTTCCATAGGCCTCCACAGAGAGGCTTTTAAAGGTTGAAATTTTCCATTTGCGGATAGGTAGGTCATATTTGATCAAGACGTCCTGGAGGCGGATATGATTTCCGCTGGTAACCAGGGCGGCGCTGCCGGCGTAGAATAGATCCCGGGTTTGGTCGAGCGGCAGCGTCGGAATGGAGGGGACGTTGGTCTTTTTTTCATCACCGGGGGCCTGCCACCGATTCACATAATCGACGTTGCCCTTCCACGCGGTGATCAGGTTGGTGTAGTTGATCGAAGGACGGAGGAAGTTGTAGCCGAATTTATATGAAATATTGAACGAAAAGGTGAAAGGCCCGTAGTGGAAGGTGTTTCGGAGACCACCGAAGGTAGTGGGGATCGTGCGGCCGCTATACTTATCCTGACCGGCGGTTTCAGCCGTCAGTTGGCCATAGTCTTTACTTACCTTCCCGGTAGTATCATAGCCCATTGGATCTCCTGTTTGGGGGTCAAGGCCCGCCCATTTATAGGCAAAAAGACTCTCAACCGGCTTTCCGGGTACAATGAAGGTGGTTATATCCCCTTTGTAATTCGTAACCACATCCGTTGCATAGCTTAAAATAAACTGGGTTGTCCACTGAAGTCGACCCCGGAGGTTGTCGGAGGTAATGGAAAGATCCCATCCTTTGCCCTTCATGTCGGCATAATTCAATGTCGCGGTGGTAAAACCCGTGCTGGACGGTACCGCTTCGCTGCCGATGAGATCGACACCACGTTTGATAAAATATTCAATTGAGCCGGTGATGGTACGCTTTGGTAATAAGGCGAAGTCTGCTCCGAAGTTGGCAATCTTTATTCGTTCCCAGGTGAGGCTAGGGTTTCCGGGTGAGGATACTTGCAGAAATGAAGGAGGAAAGTAAAGCGTTCCATTGTTGGCGCTTAATTCCGTAGTATAAGCAGTTCCATTATTGATGATATTCCCATTGAAGCCGTAAGTGGCCCGTACGTCCAATAGCGGTAGCCAGTTTATTCTATAGAATTTTTCCCTGCTGATATTCCATTTTTCTCCAACAGAACCAAGCGGTATCGTCTTAGCGTTGGTCTTTTCACCGAACAGGTTGGTTTGGTCGATCCTGCCGCTTACAGAAGTGATGTATTTGCCATGAATGGCATATGATGTATTTAGAAAGTAGGACCTATACCTGTTCAGCGTATGTTCAAGGTTGAACTGGTAGGGAATAGTGTTGGAGCCGAAGGGATAAGTCGGATAGTAAGTCGTGAAATTGACAAAACTGGAAGCGTCAGTATTGGGGTCATAGCCATACATGGTCGTAGGGGTATTGATAGTGCCCTTGACCTGTCTTACTTCAAATCCGCCTACCAAGGCCCATACATCGTTCCGGAAATTTTGATTAATGTCAAGCTGTATGCGTCCGTTGTTGGAAAAATATTGCGATGTGGTTTGATTCAATATGCCACCCGGAGGGATAACATAGCTAGAGAACTTCTTGTTTTGGGTGGCAGAATACCTATTGATCAGGTTCCTGGTGTAGTAGGTGCTGTCGGAGTAAATGATCCTGTTATAGTTGGTTCCCGTTTCATAGGTATATAGTCCCTCAACACTAACCCCCGGGATAATAGAATATTTTACATCCGTTCTAAGTCTGGTATCGCTAGTCGTGGTCGTGTTGTCGGACCAGTTTTTTTCCTTTAGCGGATAATACAGCCAGTTTTGGAAACCATTGGCCTGCTGTGCGACCGAAAAGGAGTCCCGGAAATCCCGCACGACCGGGAGCGGGTTACCTTGCGCATCGGCCAGTTGAGCGTAAGGATATATCGCATTGTTGTTGATGCCACCGGAGCTCAGGTTGTTGACGATCGAGTTAGCATACGTTTTGCCGGTAAGATACGTGATGCCCCCATTGATCTCCAGGTTCCTGATCGGCCTGAACGTTGCTACCGAATTGATGGTCAGTCGTTGGTTGGTATTGTTGACCAGGTTGGAAAGGTCTTTGTCATAGCCGATGGACATCAGGTAGCTGCTTTTGTCGGAGCCGCCGGTGAGGCTGATAGCATACTGCTGATTGCCCAGGCCACGGTAGAAATATTTGCTCAATTCATTCCTAATGTCGATCTGGCTTAAACTGGCGATCAGCGCATTGACATCAGCCGCGGAGAGCTGCCCCCTTGCTTCTGCTTCCAGCATTTCCACGACGGGGCTAACGGGAATATTGTAGGTCTTTTTGAAGTAGTTCGCATAATACCCCTGTGAGAACATCGTCTGTTCAAAGCCAATAAAATCCTTAGAATCCAAAAAATTTCTATTGTAATTAAGATTGGGACGGCCGCTGACAGTGTAATTGGCCGTCACATCTATACGCAGCGGCTGGTTGATGCGTCCTTTTTTGGTGGTGATGACGATCACCCCATTGCCGGCGCGGACCCCATAGATCGACGCGGCCGCAGCGTCCTTAAGGATGGTGACCGATTCTACGTCGTTGGGATTGATGCTGTTCAGATCGCCGTCGTAAGGGAAATTGTCCAGCACGACGAGCGGAGCGGTGGAGGCATTGATGGTGCTGAGGCCGCGGATCAACAAGCTCGAATTTCCGGTTGCGTCACGGTTGAAGAGCAAGCCACTGGTGATGCCCTCCAGTTTACTCACGACGTCCGGGCTGATCCTGTTGTCAAACATTTCCTTTTCCGGTTGGGTGAAACTGCCGGTGGCCCTTTCCCGGGAGATGGATTGGTAACCTGTCTGATAAGTGACAGATACGTCATTGAGCACTGCGACATGCTGGTCAAGCCGAATGTCGATAGACTCGCCTTTTTTCACCCGTTTTTCGATCGCATCGTAGCCCACATGGCTGATCAGGAGGACCCCATTGACGGGGACGCTGTCCAGGCTGAAATTGCCCGCCTCATCCGTACTGGTCCCCCTATTGGTACCCACCAGGGAAACCGACGCCCCCGCAAGCGGTTTCCCATTCTTATCAGTGATTTTACCATGTATAGTTAAAGGAGGTTGCCCATCTTCCATAAAGTGTTGCGGAACAACCGCCGGTCGCTGTGTCAGGATGATAAAACGGTCCTCCAGGTGGTAGGTTAGGGGAGTACCTTCCAGTATTTTATGCAGGGTCTCATCGAGCGTGGCGTCCTTTACATCCACGGTGACATGCTGGTAAAGGCTAAGCGATTTAGAATTGCCCAGGTAGTGGTAGCCCGTCACGTTGAAAACGGCGTCGAACGCTTTTTCCAGGGATACATTCCGGAGATGAAGCGTTACTTTCTCCTGGGAATATCCCCGGGCGCTGACCTGGAGACAGCCGGCAAGCAGGATGATGGCGGTAATTCTCATGCACAGACCGATTTTGGATTGCAGTAAGCCTCTGGTAACACTGCGTAATTGCAGGAAATTCATACCTTTGTTTGTGTTTTGGGTTGATAAAATGATTACATACCTCCCGCACGGAAGTACTTCAATTTTCACCCGGGACATATTCAGCCGCAACGGTGGTTACAACACCCTGCGGCTTTTTTATGTACCGGATGGCATTTCTTTCATTGGATGCAATCGGGCCGATCATGAAAAGCGCCTAGTCAACAACTGTTAACCTGGTTTGGGCTATTCATTTGTTAGCTGCCGCCGGCAGGCAAAGGTTTTTTCATGATTGCAACGCGACGGTTCAATGGTTCGGATAGAGGCTAATGATGCTGTGTCAGCGGGGAACGTAGATACATCCCCCGGGACAACAGCGACATGAGAAAAGACTAAAACCATTTATACAAAACCGGGATCAAAGGTCTACAACCTGACGTCACCGGATGTATTATAAAGCGTTTGTTTTCCTGGGGCTGCGGGCAACGATAGTCTCACTATTCAGGCTGATCGAAAAGTGAGCACGTTCAGTCATTGCCATTTCATCCTCCTGGTCTGTTCCTATCGACCACCGGATAATGCCCTCTATCCAATGACATTTATTGGCCGGGATGCGGACCTTTTGACGAACGACCAATCGCTTACAGCTTTCCCTTTTTTCCTGAAGATGGCCGGCCAACGGCTTGCCTTCATAGGAAAGTAGCATACTCTCCCTGAACTGTACGTCCACATCAAAGAATTTACGCTGTGCCGTCCATTCTTCTGCTTCAATTCCGGAGATCGTAGCAATCAGCCTGACCTCGAAAATGTCCTCTGACAGGTGCTTGACGATGTAAGCCCATTCCACACCGATAAGATCGTCCCTGATCGGTTTTTGAATAAGGCCCCACCGGATCACCGGGGCTTGCATAGGAAAAGGTTGGTTTATTGTCATCATGGCATTATTACGATTGTCCGGTCCACTAGCTTGCAATGGATGCCGACGAGATTGATCATGTGGATCAGGTGACTCAGGTTCTCATTCCGGGGAGCGTTGCCTATGATCCTTTGCGTAAAATCAATATTGCCCTCATATCGGACATCCACGTCATACCAGCGTGCCACCGCTCTTAGCTGCTCATGTAGGTCCTGGCTTTTAAAATAGAAAAGGCCGTCCCTCCAGGCGGTAGCTTCACGGGTATCCTCCGGGGCTGTTATCGTCAAGCTGCCCGGCAATGCGTCGGCCTGCTGACCCGGTATCAACACTTTGCCTTTTCCTTCGGAGACCACCCTGACGGAGCCGGCCACCAGGGTCATACGGACACGTGCCCCTTCATCCGCATACGCATTGACGTTAAATTCAGTGCCCAGGTCGTGGATGGACATGCCCCCCGCATGAACGATAAATGTCTGCGATCGGTGAGCTACGGCGAAATATGCCTGTCCCGTCAGCTCCACCTCGCGGGTGGATCCCGTGAAATTAACCGGATAGCGCAAAGAGGAGGCCGCATCCAGCCATACCTTCGTCCCATCGGATAGCTGCAAAACATATTGGCAGGCGCGAGGGGTCGAGACGGTGTTGTACAGGACCGGTTCATTTGCGGAACCTTTGCTTTCATAAGCCAGCAGGCCGCCCGGTTGACTGGTTAGCCGGGCGGCGCCCTGCGAAAGGTTGAGGCTGGCCTGACTGCTGAGGGTTACAGAGGAGCCATTTGAAAGGGTTAAGATTGCCCGGTTGCTTCCCGGTGGAATGTCCCGGACCTGTGCAACAGGAGTGGGAACAGGAGTATGTACCACTCCCCGAATGTCCCGGAAGACAAGGAAAAAAATAACTGCCGCTGCCGCTGCGCCGGAAAGGTACCAGGCGATGGTCGGTATCCTCTGGGGAGCCGGTTCGATGCGGCGCATCATATTGCGAAAGGATGTATGGGTTGAATTTTCTGAGCGACGCAGGCGGATGAGCTGCTGCCGGAGCTTTGCCGGGTCCTTCAACCGATCAAAAGCCTCCCGGTCTTCCGGATGAGATTGCATCCACTCTTCCAACAAAGCCAGCAGCTCGTCATCAGCGGACGTATTATTTAACTGGTTAAGAACCAGTTCTTTCATGCTATCGGCCGCCTCTTCTTTCGTATGGATCTTTTTCCTTGTCATGTCGATGGTGGCATCTCCGTATTTATACGGAGATTTCTATTAGAACAGTAAAAAGAATGATTTTGTGACCGGTCGACCCGTTTTTTTTTGAAAGTTTAGAAAATGATCACAATGGCAGGAGAATGGGGAAACGCTTTCCAAATGCTGTGTTTCTTCATATAGGGACACGATGGGACTTCCCTCGCACTTGAAGGACAAACAGTGCCTGAAAAATAAAAAATAAGGATAATCAGGCTAGTGGATATGGTTCGTGAAAGACAGGCCCTCGCTGCAGCCGAGGAGCACCAGCATGGGAATTGCAAGAGCTTGCTGGTTGAGGTTCTTCCTGAGCGAGGCAATACCGCGCTGTTTGCGTTTACGGACAATAGCCTCTGTAATATTGAGCTGGCTGGCTATAGCTTTGGGATCATAGCCCTCCAGCAGCAGCTCGATCACCGACCGGTTTTCTTTGCTCAGGGCCTTGATAGCCTTTTCGATCGCCACCAACGATTCGTTGTAGGTGATCGCTCCGTCATGCTCCAGGTATTCCAGGTGCTCCTGGAGCTTTTTCTCTTTATTAGCTAGTCTGAGATGATCAATGGCGCGGGATTTTACTGTCTTATAGAGATAATCCTTAAACTGGTTTTCATTCTCGAAGGTCAGATTCTCCCTGCGTTGCCATATTTGCATGAAAGCCTCACTGACAATATCTTCAGATAACAGGTCGTCCTCTACAAAATCATTGGCGTAAATAATCATCCTGGGAGAAAGCGAATAGAACAGCTCCTTAAAGGTATCATACGTCAACCGGTTGTTTTCCTCGAATGGTTTTGCCTTTCTATGTTTTGCCAGTGTCGCCATGATCGGTTTATACGCTTGGTTTTGGCTATACTGGTGGCTTTGTCCCGGCGCATTTTCATGCAGCCGCATTCAAGCTAGAACGTTTCAAAGGCACAAAAACACCAGAAAAGCAGTTTTTATTTGTCCTCGTTTTGATAACAACCAGGTGCAGGATAGGTTCATTGACAATAGCCTTGTGGCTCAATAAGGCCGGAAAAGCTCCCGAGCCAATATTACGTATTTCCACGTAAGTCTTAATGCGGAGATTTTCCATTTAACAAATGGTTAAAGAGTGTGTAAAAAGGTTGTAGGTTTTCTATTACATTGAAAAAAACTTTAGAATTTATATAGTTCTGGTGTAGTAATGAAATATAAGTGATCGCAAAACCCGGCAAGAAAAAGCCCACTGCGAAAGCAGCGGGCCGAATCAAACCCGCAATGGGTTTGTGAAACCTTACAAATACTAACGCTTACCTATAAGAAACTGGATCAATAAATATGCTCTCCAGGTCAAACAGCTTTCTTTACCTGGGTTTCCGCCGGAAACGTGAATCTCCCGCCGGGGCCATTGGAACTTTTCGGGGTTGCTGTGACAACAGCCAACAGGTTTTCCAACCATCGCTGGATCTTTTCCCGCTCACGGGGCGACGTTTCATTCAAACCGATCTGTACCTGATTGACCTTCGGCGTTTTTTCATTGCTGGATTGCCGGCATTCAAAAAGAGCGGCCGCAGTATCAGCCAGCCTTTTCTCCACCACTTTGCCCAGGAATTTCCCTTCTTTGAGTACGGCGATGGCCATCCCTATTTCTTTATAGGTACACTTGACCGGTAGTTTGAACCGGATCAGGCCGCGTGTGGCGCATAACTCATCCAGCCATTCCAGGTATTGCGCTTCAAAATCCGACCGGCGTGGCTTTGACTTGACACCGGATAAGGCCCGTACTAACTGCCGGTAGCCGATGATCCCTTGCAAAAGCCGGATCTCCGCTTCCCTGTTCGCGGTAGATTCCAACAAACGGGTAGTATCCTGTTGCAGGAAATGAAGAATGTCGATGCTCTCGATCCTCGCCTGAAAGTACATGCTTGCTGGCGCGGGTAAACCAAATGGCTTTTTGAGGTTGAGGTAGTTCTCCTGTTTCATCGGTCGCAGGCGGGCCTGGAGCGTAGTAATATGGGCGATCAGTTCCGCCAGCCGGGTGATCAGCACGGTTTTCCTGTCGCTATGTCTTTGGGGGCTGACGCGATCCATGAGGCGGCTGATCTCCTGGTCATACATTTCCAGCCAGGACACTTTGAACGGCTCAGGCCATTCGGGGGTGTCAAGGACGTGTACCCAGGCAGCAAGAATCCGTTTGTTCTCCGCCCGCAATCTACTTTCCAGCGTTTGAACAGTCAACGCCTTGTAATTACTGATCGTTTCGGCCCATAACCGCAGTTCGTATTCCATTTGTTGCTCGATAAAATGTGGTAGTAATCTCCGGCTGCGAAACAGGCCATGCCTTTCCTATACCCGTCCGCAATCAGGTACACAAATAGACTTAACAGTTCACATGCCTACTATTAAAACACACAGGGCGTTCCCTGTAACCTATTGCGACAAACATTTTTGTCGAGAAGGGTGCGCCACCTTTCTTTTTAAATACTGAAAGAATAAAGCCAAGAGAGTGACCCATTAAAATTGGCTGTCTTTAGTTATTCATCGCATAAACCCACTGGAAATAGCAATGATGTTACACAAGTGATCAGTTTGCAATTTTTCGAATGTTCGTATAGGTTATTTCGCTTTGCTCGATTGTTTTAATTGTAAATGACAAAGTATTAAATCTTATCAATCCCATTTTTCACAAACCAATCCTAGTTCGATATGAAATTTTCCGAAAAAACCATAACCAGGATAAAACGACACCCCCTGGACGCGTATTGGAGTGCCTTTCGTACAAGCCTTGAAAACGGGAGTTTTCGTACCATGAAGCAGCTTGGCACTATAATCCCCATTACACAATTGACGATCATCATGCGGTTGAACTACAACACGCTTGCCAAGCGTCTCCTCGATCCCAGCCGGTTCACGGTCTCCGATCTGAAACGACTGGCTCATGCATCCAAAGTGAAACCCGAGGAACTGCTGAAATTCATCCTGAAAGAGACCAGCCAAAAACCATAGCTGGCACCTCTTTTATATCTTTTGGCCTAACACTCCCTGCAAAAAGTACCACCATACATATGTACTTTAGATAAGTAGTTTTACTCCCATAATCCTACCCGATTTTTCCATTTTGCCGGCTGATCCGTCCATGCATTGCTGTGGGTAGTTCCCTTCAAGGAATTTGTGCTACAAATCGTTTGTATGCACAACACCTACAGCAATCGGCCTGCCCTATGGGAGCAGTTGGTGACGCAGACGGAAACCCGAATCAACGAATCCAGCGTCCACATAGCTGATCCCATTACCTTTTGCAAGGATATAGAGGACACCTGCCGGGAGAACAGTGGCAGGGCCCTTGAATCCATCCAGGGATACAGTTTTGAGAATAGCCAGCAGGAAGTGTCCTTTTTCAGGGATACGATCGGCTATTTTCGCAGCCGCTATATTTTTGCCTCGCAGGTGTACACCCTGGAGGTGGGGCGTCCTATCAGCAATAAGCAGACGATTGCGGCTTACCTGACCGATGCCATGCACCGGGAGGCAGCCCTGGCAACCGAACAGGATTTTATTTATCGTTATCTCCGAAGCCGGTCAACTTACCTGGATGACCGCATTTTCGTTCGCCCCGAACAAGCTCCCCTTACTCCCACCCATTTCCTGTCTCCTCCGCCCATCACTGACATGGCGATGACCTTCGGGTATACGCTGTCCAGAATCGTGGCCGGCGATCTTTTACAGCAATACCTCCAGGACACCCTTTCCGAAACACAAAGCTCCGTGGATGGAAAACTGGCGCCGCGACTGCGCTGGACAGACTCCAAAACAGGCCTGATCGAGCTGGCCTATGCCCTGCAATCCCAGGGCGTATTCAACGATGGGAAAGCCGACCTGAAAGACATCATGGAAACCCTTCAGGTGGCCTTTCATGTCAACCTGGGCAACTACCTGAAAACGTTCCAGGAGATCCTTTCCCGCAAAACAGGCTACACCAATTACATTGATAGACTTAGGGACAAGCTATTGCTGCGCATTAAGCGGATCGAGGAAAGACATGATAAGTAGCCTTTCTTAATTCTACATCACGGGAATGATCCTCAATTTGGCCGGCCCCTCTTGACCGGGTAGAAAATCAGCGCCGAACCCACCCGCCTTTTTATATTGTTCCAAAGCCTGCTCCCTGGGTATAAGCGTAATATCCCGGTTGTCGCCTGCCACCCCTGAGAAATGAAATCCACGCCAGGCTTCCAGCAAGCCGTTTTCGAATTCCAGTAAAATCACAAAGTAGCGGGCTGCGCTTCCAGTAATACAAGCCTGGGCATCCTCTCGCTCAATGGTGACCATAAGAAGGATTTAGTCCGGAAAGTTCGTGAAATTTTCGGATTGGATAGTGTATTGCCTGTCTTTGTATTTAAACGGGCAGTAAAGGGATTATGAAAATCTTGCCGCCGTCCTCCACTGAAATGCAAACATAAGGCAGCTTGGATTCCATTATGACAATATCATGCTGTTGCTCCGTTTCATCTTCCTCAGTTATAATATCAATTTGAAACTGCCTGCTCTCACGTACTATCTCGTCCGGAAGATCATGTTCCAGCTTTAGCCCGTTGTCAGAAAGATGCTTACGAAGTTTCGCAATGGTGGGGATAGATATGCTCATTTGACCTTTAATTAGGTGGAAAATAGGAAATGAATCATTCACAAACCACCGTGAAAAAACCCTTTTATAAATTGCATCAACCTGCCAGAAATCTTTCGACACCTTTCGAAACTGTGAGAAGCCGCCTTCCTGGGAGGCCATCTTTGCTGTACAACGTTCAACCATTCATCACAGCAAAAAACACAAGATATGTACAACGGTCTCCCTTCCCCCCACCTGGCCCTGGCAATCCTGGGAGCCTGCCTGCTTTATTTCCTGATCATATTCCTGGCCTACCGGAAGCGATTCTTTAGCCTCTTTTCCAGCAATGTACTTCCGGCAGGGCCGGGTACCCTCCGCGTCGCCGGCGATGTAGATCTGCCTCCCCTTATAGATAAGCCGGCCGATCACCCAACCGCACAGGCCGATCTGCCCGATGACGGCGACGAGCCGGATGAACCTTACCTGTTCGATCTGCCCGAGGACGAGGACATCCTGCTCAAAGAAGCGGAGAAAGTTGTCGAAGAGATCCAGGAAACGGTAAACGAGATCGTCACCCGGCACGAGTCCCCGGGAACCATCGCTCTGCATCCGATCAGTCCCGAGGAAGTCTTTACGGCCGTTCGGATAATCGTACAGCAGTACCCTCTGTTCAGGAACACCGAGTATTTCGAGGCCATCAACAACTTTGTCGCCATTACCGTCCGCCGTGATTGCAACCTTACGCTGACCGCCGACGACCTGGCGGCCCTGTGGGAGGTCCCCGCGGCCTGATCCTTTCATCGTGTCTATAAATTAACGGTAACGTATACCCGTATTAAGTTCCACCCCCAACTCCACCCACTTTTTTAACCTGATTTAATTCCTTCTTATGTGCTCCCTCCCATCGAGGAAAAGGCCCGCCTTTGCCTCTGCAACCCTCTTGTCCCTTCTCATCACCCTCCCCGCGATTGCCGTCCATGCACAAAATGCAGACGGCAACGCCGGAATCAACCAGGCCACCAGCATGGTCAAAGGGTATTTCGCCACCGGTATCAATCTGCTGTATGCCATTGGCGCCGTAGTTGGCCTGGTGGGCGCCGTGAAAGTCTACAACGCCTGGAACTCCGGTGAACAGAACACGAACAAGCTCGCCGCCGGGTGGTTTGGCTCGTGCATTTTTTTGGTCGTGGTCGCCACGGTTTTGAAAAGTTTCTACGGTATTCAATAACCATCATGGCTACCGTCTACGACATCAACAAAGGCATCAACCGCAGCATCGAGTTTAAAGGCATTCGCGCCCAGTACATCGTATACCTCGCGGTGGGCATGGTCATCCTGCTGCTGCTCTTTGCGATCCTGTACATGACCGGTGTCAACATCTATATCTGCCTGGCGATCGTGGTACCCGGCGGCGGGGGCCTGGTCCTGGTCATTCAAACTATGTCCAAAAAATACGGGGAACACGGCCTGGCCAAACAAATGGCCAGCAGACAACTGCCCCGTGCGATCCGGACCCGCTCCCGCCGCCTTTTTATCAATCTAAAAGATTCAACCCATGCGCACCAATAAGTACCTCGATCATATCATGCCCATCTACAAAGTAGAACAGGACTGTATTCTTTCCCGGCAGGGAGACATGACCCTCGCCTTTGAAGTGACCCTGCCGGAAATCTTCACCCTCTCCGGGGATGACTTTGAAGCGCTGCACCAGGCCTGGATCAAGGCGATCCGGCTGCTGCCCGATCACAGCATAGTCCACAAACAGGATTGGTTTGTAGAAAGCCGCTACCACGCCGAATTTGACAAAGGGGACCCCACCTTTCTGGCCCGCGCCAGCGAACGGTTCTTTAACGAACGGCCGTACCTGGACCACCAGTGCTATCTGTTTCTCACCAAACGACCGGACAAGCGGCGCCCCGCCAGTTTTCTGAACAGCGGACTGTTCAGGAACTCGCTGGCGCCCCTCCAGACGCTCGATCCAAAGGTTCGCGAGAACTTTCTCGATAAGGCAGGACAGTTCGTACGTGTGTTGAAAGATTCTGGTTACCTGGAGCTGCGGTCCATTCCCACCGACGAGCTGGTAAGCCACCCGGATCGTCCAGGCCTGCTGGAACGATATTGTTACTTGCTCCATCCGCAGCAGCAGCCCGTGATCAGGGACTTGGAGATCGGCCCGGACCTGCGGGTAGGGGACCAGTATTGCCAGCTCTTTACCCTGGCCGATGTGGAGGACCTGCCCGGCCTGTGTGGCCCGCGCATCAATTACGACAAGTATTCCACAGACAAAAGCAAGTTCTCCATTGGGTTTGCTGCGCCGCTGGGACAAATGCTTTCCTGCAATCACCTGTATAACCAGTACATCGTCGTGGACGACGCCCGGGCCACCCTAAAAAAAATGGAAGCCAAACGGCTCCGGCTGCAATCCCTTTCCTCGTATTCCCGCGAGAACGGCATCAGCCGCGACGCCACCAACGCCTTTCTCAATGAAGCAATCAGCCAGCAGCGCCTTCCGGTTAAGGCTCATTTTAATATACTCTCCTGGACCGACAAACCCGATCGCCGGGCAGACGTTCGCAATGCCGTATCCGCCGCCCTAGCCCAGATGGACGCCCGCGCCCACCAGGAGACCGCCAGCATCGCGCAGCTTTTTTGGGCCGGGATGCCGGGCAATGCGGGCGACCTTCCGCTACAGGAGACCTTCGACACCTTTGCGGAACAAGCATCCTGTTTTCTGAATGTAGAGACAAACTACCGCAGCTCTGTGTCTCCGGTAGGTATGCGCCTGGGGGAAAGGATCAGCGGTTTGCCAGTCCACGCAGACCTGTCAGATGAGCCGGTAACGAGGGGTATTTGTAGCAACAGAAATAAATTCATATTAGGCCCAAGCGGTGCGTACCGGGCCATTTTTAATTAAGTGGCCCGGTACGCACCTCAACCCTGGCTCAGGCAAAAGTTTCTTTACCAATGCGATGCTGCGCAGTTATGTCGAACAAGGTGCCCATGCCGTGATCATCGACGTGGGACACAGCTACCGCGGTCTTTGTGAATTACTCGACGGGTACTACTTCACGTACACCGAGGAAAACCCCATCAAGTTCAATCCTTTCTACCTGGGCGATGAGACCCTGGACACCGAAAAACGGGAAAGCATCAAGGTCCTGATCCTGGCCCTGTGGAAAAAGGACGATGAAAATTACAGCCGCGCTGAATATGTTTCCTTATCCAACGCCATCCAGGCCTACTTCGATCACCTGGCTGGCAGCCCCGAGGTGTTTCCCTGCTTCGATACTTTCTACGAATACACGCGCGATGTATTCGCCCACCAGCTCCGCGAGCAGGGTATCAAGGACAAAGACTTCGACATAGACAGCTTCCTGTACGTGCTAAAACCTTACTACAAAGACGGCGAATTTGGCTACCTGCTCAATGCCCGGGAGAATCTGGACCTTATGAACCAACGGTTCTGCGTTTTCGAAATTGACGCGATCAAGGATAGTCCGACAATTTTTCCCACGACGACAATTGTCATCATGTCCCTGTTTATTTCCAAGATGCGGAAGTTAAAGGGTATCCGAAAGATCATCCTCATAGAGGAGGCATGGAAGGCGATCATGCGGCAAGGCATGGCCGAGTACATCAAATATTTGTTCAAGACGGTGCGCAAGTTTTACGGGGAGGCCATTGTCGTGACGCAAGAGGTGGAGGATATTATTTCGTCGCCCGTCATCAAACAAGCGATCATCAATAATGCGGATTGTAAGATCCTCCTGGACCAATCCAAATTTCAAAACAAATTCCACGAGATCCAGCAGCTCCTGGGGTTGTCCGACAAAGAAAAAGCCCTGGTGCTCTCGATCAATAAGGCCAACGACCCTAAGCGAAAGTACAAAGAGGTTTTTATCTCCCTGGGCGGGATCATTAGCAAGGTCTACCGAACGGAGGTCAGCCCGGAAGAATACCTGGCCTATACCACCGAGGAAAAGGAAAAGATGA
This sequence comes from Dinghuibacter silviterrae, assembly GCF_004366355.1. Taxonomy (NCBI): domain Bacteria; kingdom Pseudomonadati; phylum Bacteroidota; class Chitinophagia; order Chitinophagales; family Chitinophagaceae; genus Dinghuibacter; species Dinghuibacter silviterrae. Next base: position 1,766,917 of record NZ_SODV01000002.1, read on the forward strand.
AAGTGCAGGCCTTTGCCAAAAAATACGGGAGCATGAAACGGGGTATTGCCATGCTGGTACGCCAGCAGGCTGAGCCCACAGAACCCATTACTTAAAAAAATAGCCATGAACCGATACAAAAAATGGAGTGTCTTTATCCTGCTCATAGGGCTCGCCCTGGCGCCCACCCAACGCAGCCAGGCGCAGATCGACATCATTGGCGATGCCCTGAAGGCCATCATCAAGGCCATCGACCTGAAGGTGCAGCAGCTACAGAACGCCACTATTGACCTACAGAACGCACAGAAGGCTGTCGAGAATGAATTGTCCAAGCTGCAACTGGGGCAGATCGGGGACTGGGAACAGCAGTTCAAAGACCTGTATGGCCAATACTTCGATGAGTTGTGGAAAGTCAAAACCGTCATTTCCTACCTCCGACAGGTGACCGGCATCATTGCACAGCAGCAGGAGCTGATGCGCGAGTATAAACAGGATTGGGCGCTGATCCAGCAAGACCCACATTTCAGCACCGCGGAGCTGTCCCATATCCACGATCTCTATTCTGGCGTCGTTGGGCAGAGCGTCAAAAGCCTCGACCAGATCCTGCTGATCCTGCAAAGTTTCAGTTTACAAATGTCCGATGCCGACCGGATGAAGATCATCGCCGGCGCCAGCAACGACATATCCCGGCAAACCAGCGACCTGCGGCAATTCAGCAACCGCAATATCCAGCTCAGCCTGCAACGCGCCAAAGACGCAGACGACCTCAACACGATCTCCTCACTGTACGGTATAACTCAATAACTATCCTTATGAGCCTTTTTGCACGCATACTGGACGTTCACCAGGATTGGGTCATCGCCAAACACTATGACGAGGTTTCCCTTTCTTCACCCGAACCGAAAGGCGCCTTCATGAAACGGCTGACGGAGGCCTTCCAGGAAGTGGTCAACGATGCGTTTATGTCCAGTGGGCTGATGGACCTGTCCGTTCCTACCACAGGCTACTTTGGCGCGGACAAAGACCCCGTCCATTACAAATTCAATTTCGAATACGATCCCAATGGCCTGAAACTACACCTGTGCAGCCTGGAAGCCCGCATGCAGGGAGAGCCGCAAGTCTATATGATCCCCAAGGACCAGTACCGGGCGTTGCCCGACGCGCAAACCGTATATCAGCGCCTTCACCTGGTGGAAAAGAAAAACCTGCCGCAGGCCTTGCAGGCAAGACCATCGCCAGCTCCGGGCAAGGCCATACCCCGTCACCGATAATCCTAGTCATCACCCTTATCACCACCATTATGCCCACGTTTGACGAATTGATCGCTACCGAAATAGCCATGCTGAAATTCAAAGGATATTCAGAAAAAGGGCTGCACGCCTTCAGCAACCCCGGTGATTATCATCGCAGGCTGTCCGAGCTCGTGTCCACCACGATGGCATCCCTGCATAAGGATGATGAATTTAAACGCTTGTCTTTCCCGGTGTACGGGTATTTCCGGGATGACCAGGACGTTGTACGATTTTCATTCAAGTTCAAGGTCGGTCCCCGATACCCTTTCATTTACCAGGAAGAACTTTCCGCACGCCTGGGTGACATTGGTACGCAATATGACATTGCCGATCCATTCAAAAACCTAAAGCGGCCCACTGCCATCCATGAAGAGTTGTTGGGAAGGCAGCGCTTTATGCAGCAAATACAGCAATTCACCCGCTCAGTAAGGGACTACCCGGAACCGGCAGTGCGGGACGATCTTGACCAAATGGCCGCCGAACAGCGCGAAGCCCTTCAAAAAGCAGGCTATCTTCCTGTCTTTCCTTCCCCACAAACGGAACGCTTCGAACACCTGCTGCGTGAACAATTGCTGACAGGGATTGAACACCACCCAGACAAGCACCACCTTTTTGTCCTGCGCCTGGATCAAAAAAAATCCCCGACCGGGTACCCGCTCCGTGCCCGGTTTGCCTTTCGCTTTATACCTACTGAGATGACGCTGTCCCTGGAAGGCCTGCATGGGCAGACCGGCCCGCACATGAGAGCCTATTCATTTCCGGGAAATACTGACCCTCCTTCAGTATTCAACGTCAGCATGGACCTGCACTTGGACCGCGCAATGGAAAAAGCGCAACAGCTCGTCAACCGTCAACCACCAAAAGGCGGCCTGCGGCTTTCATAAAAAGCCGTCCGCCTCTCATTCAAAGCACGTCGATCATGACCCTTAATAAATTCGATCAGTTTGTACAAGATCAGGTACAGCGCCTGGCTGCGAGTGGATATGATGAACACACGCTCAAGGATTTCGTCCATCCGGGGGACTATGCGCAAGACCTCCGTGAACAAGCTGCCGACGCCATGATCCGTGCCCGTGGACTAAAAAAGGCCCAAACCTTCCGGCATATCCGCTGGGCCTTCCTACAGGACGATGTGGTACCTGTCCGTTTTCAGTTCTGTTACCGGATCAAGCCCGAAACATTCAGCCCAAATCTGGAAGCGTTGAATGCATGGGGACTTAACCGGGCTAATAGCTATTCCCTTCATCGTCCCGAGGACCTGCCCAATGCAGTAACAGCTTATCAAACCGTGGCGCCCGATGCCTCGAAGTACAACAAGGTTAGTGATCCCTTTATTACACGCCAGCCCGTGAGGGAGGTATTGGAAGAGATCATTGCCATGCAGTTTGAACTGTTGGAGAAAAAAGGCTTTCTAAATGACGAGCTGAAAAAGCCTTTTATGACGCAATTGCTCCAGCACTTCAAGATTGGTATGACCTTGCCGCCTGGTGAACCACATGCCTTTGTTGTAGCCATCAATGAACGGCCCAAAAGGCCATTATCCTTGAATACACAACTAGCGTATGTGTTCGCCCCTGATAACCTGGAACTGCAATTGCTGGCGCTCCGGTCCTTTAACAATGAGCATAACACGCTTTTTAAAATGGATGAAGGCATCCAGCTTCCCTACAGGACCGCCATGCAAAATACGCTGATGGCCGCCCGCCGGATCGAAGAAGCCCGCCACCTATTGGACGGACCGATAGACGGTCCTGCGGGAGGCATAAAACACTCACGAAAATGAACCTACGGCATGACCATAAGGCCATGTCCCTGGAGGATAACAAGGCATTGCTGCGAAACAATGGATTTGATTCGTCTTTGGTCGTGCAGCCTGCAAAGAGAAATATCCAGGAAAAACTACAAGTGAAATACGATCAAGTAGTGAAGGATGCTCATTTGTCCAAGCAACCGGAATCTTTTTACCTCAAGACAAAGGGCCGTTTCGGGCCTGGCAAGGACCCTCTGTTCTTCAATATGCACTTCAAGTATTACCCGGACCGTGCCTCACTGGAACTACGGACCATCCTGGTGAAGATGGGGGAGATCGGCAAGATCCTTTTCCTGACCCATCCCTCCGATATGAGAACCGTGCAGCAGTTCTATGAATGGGTTTCTGGAGAGAAAAAAATTAAAGCTGCCCGTGAGCTGACCCAACAGGAAGCCCGCCCGGTACCACCACTCAAAAACAGCAGAAAGCTATGAAACGAACATCCTCTTTCTATCGTCGTCTAACCGTCCTGCTCCTGGTGACAGGCCTGCTTTTATCAGGCGGAAGCCTCCGTGCCCAATCCTGGCAGACGGTCATGCTGGAGCAAATCGCCAAGTTCCAGCTATATCTCCATGATGTAGAAAAGGGCTATTCCATTGTCCAGAAAGGCTTACAGACCATTGGTGACCTGAAGAAAGGAGACCTCGATCTCCACCAGCTTTTCTTTAGCTCCCTCATGGACGTCAGCCCCGGCGTAAAAGCATACGGCAAAGCGGCCGATATGGTGGCCATGCAGGTCCAGATCGGCCAGCTCTACAGCCAGTACAGCAAACAGGCAGTCCTGCCCGGCCTGAACGCCACCGAATGGGCTTACCTGGTCAAGGTATTCAGTCAACAGGTAGAGCTCTCCGGCAAAGACATTGACGAGCTGACACAGATCATGCAGGATGGCGCCCTCCAGATGGATGATGCGCAGCGGATCGGGCAAATCGACAAGCTCTACGACGAAATGACAAAGCATTACCAGTTCGTCCGTTCCTTCTCCGACCATGTACAACAGCTCTCCCTGCAACGGCAATTCGACTTACAGGGCCTTCAAAACCTGGCAAAACAATACTGACCATGAAACACCTTCTTATCCTACTGCTCATACCCCTGGCGCTGGTGCTTCCCGTCCACCGCGCACAAGCCCAGGCGCAGGAACTCGAACAACTGGCCCTCGACCTGGAAAAGCTCAGCCAGCTCAAGAGCATCCTGAAAGAAATGTACACCGGCTACCAGATTCTCACCGGGGGCTACAACACGGTGAAAGACCTGGCTAAAGGGAATTTCAACCTCCATTCGGCCTACCTCAACAGCCTGCTGGCCGTCAGTCCCACGATCCGCCAATACGTACGGGTGGCGGATATTATCAGCGCCCAGGCGACGCTGATGGCCGAATGTAAATCCGCCCGCTCCACGTTTCAGGGTTCCGGGCAGTTCAGTGCCGATGAGCTGAACCACCTGGTCAGCGTGTACGGCAACCTGGTGGACAAGTCCCTGAACAACATTGACGAGCTGACCACCGTCCTCACGGACAACAGCCTGCGCATGAGCGACGCCGAGAGGCTGACCGCTATTGATCATATCTACGACGATATGCAACAGAAACTCAGCTTCCTGCGCAGCTTCAACAACCGGACCGGGACCCTGGCCGCCCAACGTGTCCACGGTATACAAGACAATGCTTCCCTTCAACAACTTTTTCAACCCTAGTACCATGACAAGGCAATTCCGTTTTTGGTTCTACCTGGCGCTATGCTGTCTATTGCCCGGCCTCCTGCACGCCCAAAGCGCCTCCAGCGGGATAGAGACGCTGCACCAGGTCCTTGAAGATACCCGTACACAGATGCAAACCATGTGTGCGGACCTGGTTACCCTTGCCCAGGCCCTGGCCGGCTTTGGCACCCTCTTCTATATTGGCTCCCGGGTGTGGAAGCACATCGCCCGGGGCGAGGGCGTCGATATGTACCCTTTGCTAAAACCCCTGGCCATCCTGCTTTGTATTGGAATTTTCCCCAAAGTCCTCGATGTCATTAACTCGATCATGAAGCCCACCGTCACTGCCACGGCAGCCCTTGCACAGCACGCCAACGACCATGTTCACAATCTACTGACGGCTCAAGCCGCTATGTTGGGTGGCGGTGCCACGTACCCGGCCCTGATCGTCCCCATGCCAGCCATGACGTCCGAGGACAACAAGTATACGCAGCCCGATAATACCGATAGCGGCGGCGGAGGAATCTGGTCGGCCATCGGCCAGGGCTTCAAGTTCATTGCCAGCGGCTGGATCTCCACGCTCCGGTATTGCTTCCGGCTGATGCTCTCCATCCTCCTGGAGATCCTGTACTATGCTGCCGCCCTATGTATCGACACGATCCGCACCTTTCACCTCATCGTGCTGGGCGTGTTAGGACCCTTTGCCTTCGCTTTTTCGTGCTACGATGGATTCCAGAACTCCCTGACCCATTGGCTAGCGCGTTACATTAATATTTACCTATGGCTGCCTATCTGTAACCTGTTCGGCGCCATCATGAGCACGATCCAGGCAAATATGTTGCAATTGGACCTGTCCCGGATCGACAGCGGCAGCCTGACCATCTTTTCTCCTACCGATATAGCGTACCTGATCTTCCTCGTGATGGGCGTGGTGGGCTATTTCACGGTACCCTCGATTGCCAATTATATCATCCATACACATGGCCCCAATCCGATCGCTGGCCGCATGTCCAGCATGACCGGGGCTGTGGTCAACACCGCCATCATGGCCGGGACCGGGATGCCGGGCGGCGCCGGGGGCATGGGTGCAGGCGGTCTTGCCGGAGGAAGCGGTGCCGCGGGCGGTGGCGGCGCTTCGGCCGCAGGTGGCTTTGCTGCCGGTGGCGCGGCTGACCAGTATAACCGCGACAAGATCAGCGGCAACTCTTCTTCTAACGCTTAACTATATCCCATGTTCCAGCAATTCAAGAACATCGACACCGCCTTCCGGCATATCCGGTCTTTCTCCGTGGCCTTCCTCCTGGTCACCCTGGCGTTGAACGCGTACCTGATCTACCGCACCACGGTGGTGCTCCAGGCGGGCCGGCAGAAAGTCTACCTGCTGGCCAACGGCAAGCTCCTGGACGCCGTGGCCGTGGACCGGGCCGATTATATCGCGGTCGAAATCCGCGACCACGTCAAAATGTTCCACCAATATTTCTATTCACTCGAACCCGACGAAAAGGTGAACGAGAAGCATATCACCGCCGCCTGCTACCTGGCCGACAGCAGCGCCGCCTATGAGTATAAGAACCTTTCCGACAACGGCTATTACTCCCGGATCCTGGAGGGCAATATTAGCCAGCAGGTGGAGGACCCGGACAGCATCAAGGTGGACGTCGACCACCTGCCGTTCACCTTCCTGTATTATGGTAAGCTCCGGATCGTACGGCCCACCAGCATCCTTACCCGCTCGCTCATCACCACCGGTACGATCCGGCATACCACGATCAGTGACAACAATCCCCATGGTTTCCTGATCGAGCACTGGAAAGTGCTGGACAACCGGGACCTCACCCTTGAAAAACGTTGACCATGCGCCTATTTAAAAAACGCCTGCCGCTTTTGCGTCCCCCGGTGAACAGCCGCTGGGAACCCCTGGTCCTTCACCTTAATCGTTGGATAGGCCCTTGCCTGAAAAGCTTTGCCGACCGTTGTAACCGCGTGGAGCGGCGCATGACCCTGCTGCAAAAAAAACTGGCCATGACGGCCTTCTGCCTGCTGGTCGGAGGATACTTCTCATACCTGCTCGTCAGTGCCTGGGACCCGCCCCCACCAACACCAACCACGGCCCCGCCGCCCACCGACTCCACCGTCCGAAAAGGTATGGCGCCCGTTCACCCCGATACTGCCCATGTAACAGATACCATTCACCGATAAAGACCATGTTATGCCCAACACATCCCCCGTCACGAAAAAGAAAAAGCTACAGATGATCCTGCTGATCTTTGGCATTCCCGTACTGATCTTCTCCCTGGTGTTCTTTTTACTGAACAAGCCCCACCCAACAACCACTGCCGCTACGACCGCACCGGTAAAAGGATTCAATACCAGCCTGCCCGCCCCGAACCTTCCCCAACAGACCAAGAACAAGCTGGAGCTTTTTATGGAAGCACAGCAGGATTCGCTGCGCCACCAGGCCGAGCTGGAAAGAGACCCCTATACCAAAAGCCAGGCATCCCTTTATAATCCCTTGCCCCCGTCAGCTCCGGCACCCCTGACCGGTTCCCTTCATCTATCCCCCCGGGCGCCCACGCTGGAAGATACCACCGAACGCAAGGTCAATGAACGGCTGAAAAGGTTGTACGCCGTGTTACAGACGTCCGGCGACCCGTCCAAAACAAGTACAGTGCTTACTGGTCCCTACCAGGGTACTGTACCCGAAACAGCTACGTCCTCCGACCGCTGGCAGCAGATGATGGCCAACCTGCAAAAAAAAGACACCGCCCCCGATACCCAGATGCAGCAGATCAACCAGGCCCTGGACAAGCTCCTGCAACTACAACACCCGACCACGCCGGTCCCGGTTAATCCCATTGGTAACAAGGTCGCCGCCCTCCCGGTGACGATCAACCGACTGGATACCGGGGCCGCCGCGGGCCAGGACGAGAACGGTCTCTATACAACCGTAGCCTACACCAATGGCTTTTACGGGCTGAGCGATCAGTCCGACACCCTGGCAGCGCCGCCCGATGCGATTGCCGCCGTCGTTCATGCCACCCAAACCATCTCCAGCGGGTCCATTGTAAAATTGCGGCTGCTCCAGGACATTTTTATCGGCCGGGAACGCATCCCCGCCAACAGCTTCATCTTCGGTCCCGCTACCATTGCCGGCGACCGCGTCAATATCCAACTGACCAATGCCGTCTATGATGGCCGCCTGTTCCCCATTGCACTACGGGTATACGACGCCGTGGATGGCCTGGAAGGGCTGTACGTACCAGGTGCGATCAACCGGGACGTGGTCAAGGAAGGAGTAGGGCAGGGGGTTTCCTCGATGGGGGTCACCAGCTTTGACCCCTCCCTGGGCGCACAGGCCGCTGCGGCCGGTATCGAGACCGCCCGTACGCTCCTGAGCCGCAAGATCCGGCTGGTACAGGTAACGCTCAAAGCCGGCCACCGTGCCCTGCTCAAAAACCCCGAAACCCTTCGCTGACATTTCATTCACCTTTCAATCATTTTATATGAAATCCATCGCCTGCCTGCTGGCCCTGATCGGGATCACGCCCTTGACAACGTTTGCCCAGGGCAACGACCTCAACCTGCCCCCTTTCACCCACGTCCCGCATTATCGCCTCTCTGTATCCTATAATACGACCACCGTCCTGGTCTTTGCCGCCCCCGTGCGCCCGGTGGACCGAGGGGACCGTGACCTGCTGGCACAGAAACAGCCCGGCACCGATAATGTCCTGAAGCTGAAAGCCGCCCGGCGTGGCTTCTCTGCCACCAACCTGCATGTGTTCACCGCGGACGGTCGCCTCTTTGCCTTCGACGTCACCTATACCGATAGTGCTGCAGCCACCTATGACCTTACCCACCTGGTCGTACCCCGCCAGCTACCCGGACAGGTCAGCCTGGAGGAGGCGCCGCTCAACACCTACGCTATGGATAGCCTGGCCACATCCGTCCGGTCGATGCCTGCATTTATAAAGGTCCGGGACCGGGCTTTCCGGATGCGGTTGCGCGTCGACGCATTGGCCGCCACCAGCGACCTGCTTTTCTTGCGGATGGAGGTGACCAACCGGTCCCGCCTCGATTATACCCCGGACTTTCTCCGGCTCTATATCCGTGACCGGGTGCAAGCCAAACGGAGTTCGCTCCAGGAACAGGAGCTGATCCCCCGGTACACGGACAGCCTGCTCACCATCCCGGGAAAGGACAGCCGCACCTGGGTCATGGCCATCCCCCGCATCACGATCCCGGACAAAAAGGAGTTCCGGGTAGAGCTATATGAAAAGAACGGCGGCCGATCCCTGTCCTTACGGATTCGTAACCGGCACCTTTACCGCGCACGCCCCCTTTAAACCATCCCCATGCCAGTCAATATGCCTGATAACCTGTCCAGGGACCGCATCATGAATGCCCTCCTGGACGAGTCCGAACAGGAGGCCCGCGTCCGCGTGCGGCAGCCCACTACCGGGGCAGCGGATAACCAGGCTGTGCAGCTACGCAGAGCCCAATACCAAAATATCCTTGACGGATATGTGAAAAAGAAAGACCTGACGGCCGATGAAAGCCGGTCCCTGCGTTTCGTTCGCGGACAGATCGGGGAAATGACCGCCAAATTGTATCCCACCACCTGGAACAAAATCCGCTACTGGAAACCGGTTAAATTTCTGGTCAACTGGATACGCGGCAGGGCCAGTAAGACCAATGCCTACAGCCGACAGATCGAGGCCGTGGGAAAACAGACAGCACAAGTAGAAAACGTAAAAGCCTTGCAGGAAACACTTCATAATCAAGGCTTTAATGTCAGTATGGAAGGCCCCTTGAGCAGATGGATCGCCCATGAGTTGCCCGCCTTCCACCTGGAATACTATGACCCGGATAACCGCAAGACCCAGTATACCCTGTTCTTTAAAAAGATCCCCGGCACCGATACCTATGCGTTCACCCAATACAATGCCGAGGCTCTGCGGTCGGCAGAGCAAAGCATGCGGGATCGGACTCCGCTGGTCCGTGAAGAGGTATCCATGCTGGAGACCAACCCCTATACCGCAAAGGAAGCCGAGAACCTGGTCCACCAACAGCCCGTTAGCCGGATGCAGGCCGGGCAAGAACGATGGGCCTGGCTCGATCAACACGGCCACCGGCAGCAGACAACGGTCAGCCTAGTGGCCAAGATGGCACAGTATCTCTTTGATGAACAGCAGATCCCCGTTAAATGGGAATCGCTCCTGGCAGCCTTACGCAGCGGGAATACGAAAGAGGCCACCTTGATCGGCCCCGACAAAAAGACCGAAAAGGTCACTGTCCAGTTTGACCCCATTCAGCAGGACCTCGTCTTTACCAACAAGGCCGGCCAGGCCATCCAGCCCCCAAAGAAACACCAACTGCCCGCCGCTACCATCCGGATGATGGAACAGGCTCTCTATGAAAAACCGGCCCAGCGAGTCAGCCAGGGCCGGGGCGTATGATCCGGGACGCACTGCGTCCCGCTTTACTCAACAATCGACAACGACATGGAAATCTCTTCCCTTTTAATACACGACATAAAAACCCTCTGGAGCGAGGCCCGCCGCCAGGCCTACACCCTGGTGAACCGGGCTTTGGTGGAAGCCTATTGGGCCATCGGTCGCCGGATCGTGGAGGAGGAGCAGCAAGGTGCCGATCGGGCGGCCTATGGCGCCTTTTTGCTGCGGGAGCTGGCCGTCCGGCTTTCCGGGGAATTGGGCAAGGGCCTGGACGAACGGGAGTTGCGCAAGATCAGGCAGTTTTACCTGTGTTTCCCGCAGCGGGACGCACTGCGTCCCGAATTGAGTTGGACGCACTACCGGCTCCTGCTCCGGGTACAAGACCCCGCAGCGCGCACCTACTATTGCCAGGAGGCCGCCGACTTGGGGTGGGGGACCCGCCACCTGGAACGGGAGATCCAGACCGGGGCCTATCAACGATTACTCGCCACCCGGCGACCCGGGGAAGCACTACCGGTTAACCGGGTATCACCCGTGACCACCCCCGGCGAGTTGATCAAGGACCCCTACGTATTGGACTTCCTGGGCGCCCTGCCTCCCACGGGCTACTCCGAAAGCGAGCTGGAAAGCGCGATCCTTGCCAATTTGCAGCAATTCCTGCTCGAACTAGGCAAAGGCTTCGCTTTTGTCGGGCGCCAGTACCCGATCCAGACGGATACCCGCCGCTTTTACATCGACCTGGTCTTTTACAACCATATCCTGCGATGCTTTGTTCTGCTGGACCTCAAGGTCAAGGAGCTGACCCACGCCGACATCGGTCAGATGGATATGTACGTGCGGATGTTCGACGACCTGAAAAAACAATCGGGCGACAACCCCACCGTAGGGATCATCCTTTGCGCCGATAAGGACGACACCCTGGTCCGCTACAGCGTGCTGGACGAGAACCGGCAGTTGTTCGCCTCCCGCTACCGACTCTACCTGCCCACCGAAGAAGAGCTGCGGCAGGAGCTTGAACGCGAACGGCAACGACTCTCCCATGATTAAACACCACTTAACCACATTCACCAAAATCAAACACCCAATCAAATGAGACCCGCTTACAAACGACTGCTGAAAGCAGTCCTCGTCCTCCTGCCTTTTTTCGGTATCATCATCTATGCCTGTAAAAAGGACGATGCACCGGCCACCGGCCTCCAGCAAACCGACACCACCGTTGCCCTGGTCCGGGCCGACACGCTGGAAAACGGCCTGGCGCTGCCGGCAGGTGCCTATCTCTCCTATAGTCCCGATCACCCGCATACTGTCCACGTCTTTCTACCCGGTCCCTACCGGTATATCGGGCTCACCAACGAGAATGCAACGGTGGAATCCAAAGGCATCGACATTACTTGTCTCTGTAGCAAAGGCAGTGGCTGCAACCCCTGGTTCAACAGCTACGGCATGGGCTGTATGAGCTTTGGCGGCTGCTCGGTCTGTACACAGATCGTCACCGCAAACGGCGCCCTAAAAGTGCTCTCTCCCAATGCCTATCTCCCGGGTGGAGTCGTCGTGGACCTGAGCCTTGGAATCCGCTTTATCACGTCCAAAGCCGAAATGCAAGCCACCCCGCCCATCGTAGATGCCATGGCCGCGGACTCCACCATCAGCACCGCCCTGGGTAATTTCCTGGCACCTTACCAGCAGCACTACCTCTCCCAGGTACGCATGAACGATACCGCCCGCGTCCTGCCCCCGGGTTACCGGATGATGCCGGTTAGCGTGTATGGCCATTCCCTGCTAGTCCCGGTAGAGGAGTCGATCACCCCGGCCTGCGCCGTTACGGACATTCACCCCGTCAAAGCGGCCACCGAAGAAGGAGAGGCCGAATCTTCCATCGGCTCCGGCTATAGTTGTTCCTGCGGGTCTGGCACGGGTTGCACCTATCACTACCGGTGGTTCCCCATCGTCGGGATGACCGCCTATTGTGCGTCCGGCGTCTGCATCAGTTGTACACTGCATGTACCCGATTCACAGTAGGTGTTTATTTGTAGTAATACTTTGAAATGCCCGCAGCCACTACGCTTCGGGCATTTTTCATGTCATAACATTTGATCAAAACATGCAGACATGTCAGAAACAGCACAACCAACTGCACATCGGGAAGGCAAAATTGTCAGCATAACATGCCAAGAAAATTTATCTGGAAGGTGCAAACTTGTCATATCCGGCTGCTTTTGGATTTTGGTTTAATTTTTGTGGAGATTCCTCCACCATTTAAGCCCGCTATAGACCTCTGCCTTCGAATCCTGATTCGTGTCCAATATCCGGCGAAACGCCAGCCATAAACCTAATCTTCATCACATCATCACGCCCTGACCTGTCTGCCAAAAAACGTCCTTTGACGAAGGGGCTTCTATTGCCTTTGTTATAACGGACACGTATAATCTATTTTATTAATTCATTAACCATTGGTAATAATGAAAGGATCTAACATTGTCTATGTCGTATCGTATCTGCTGTTGACACTGGGGCTTGCCTGCTATTTCGGGTATCATATGCTCTATGGGCATCCGTTTCCCAATGCTGACTTCGACCTTATGATCGACTGCATCATTGTAGGTAGTATTGGTGCTACACTGTATTGTCTGCACGGTGTCTGTTTTAATTTCTGTGTCAGGAAGGACTGGAGCAACGTATGGGGTGTTTGGTATTTCCTACGCCCGATCATGGGCGCTGTATGCGGGGGCGTCAGCTACCTTTTCCTGAAAGCCGGCCTGCTGGTGCTGGAAGCCAAAAAGGAACCCGACGCCTCAGACCTAGGGTTTTTGGCCTTTGCATTTATCGCTGGCCTGAACGTGGACAAATTCCTCAAAAAGATCGAGGACCTGGCAAAGGCCACCTGGGGTATCGAAAAATCCAAACAGGACGGGGATAGAGACGAAAAACATTAATAATCTAAATATATCTAACATGCCAAATGCTTATGAAATCGATTTTCTGCGCGTAGGCGAAAATTCAAAAAGCGGCGATGCCATCGCCATACGCCTGGGAGACTATGAGAACGGTATCTGGAAAAATCAGCAGGTTATCGTTATAGACGGGGGCAATGCAGCCAGTGGTAAGGCAATGGTCGAGCATATCCGAAAGTACTATCATACCAACAAGGTCAGCAGGGTCTTCCTTACCCACACGGACATTGATCATGCCTATGGCCTGCGTACCGTTATGGAAGAAATGGAAGTAGGTAAGATCTGGATGCACCGCCCATGGAATCACTGGCCTGACCTGAAAGATTCCATCAAAGACGGCAGGATTACCAAATCCAGCTTTACCGAACGGATGCGGGAAGCTTACCAGTATGCCCACGACCTGGAGCAGATCGCCCTCAAAAAAGCCATTCCCATTGTAGCTCCCCACCAGGGTATGTCATATGTTATTGGTGACTCACCTATTCTGACGGTACTGGGTCCTGGCAAAGAGTTTTACCTGAGCTTGATCCAAAGTTCTGAGAAAACACCCCCGATGGAGATCCAGGAACGCTTATCCAAAGGGTATACAGAGGTAGAAACGACCACAGAATTTGAGGACATGAGCTTTGCAACAGAGCATTTGGGTGAAGATGGGGACTATGTAACCTCCTGCGAGAACAATATGAGCCTGGTAACGCTTTTCCAGGTGGGTACAGATAAGATCCTCTTTACCGGTGACGCCGGCACGATGGGGCTCTATAAGGCCATCTACTATGCTATAGAAAACGGGATCGACCTAAAAACGTTGACTGCCTATCAGGTACCACATCATGGCAGCAGGAGGAACCTTTCAAAAGGCATCCTGGATCATATTTATGCCCCATCGGCCTTTATATCCTGTTCAGCAAAGGGGGCGCCCAAACATCCGTCACCGATCGTTATTAATGCGTTGCTGAGAAGGCACACAGCATCCTATACCACCCAGGAAGGCGATTTAATGTGGCGATCGAGTAACCTGCCCATGCGCCCGGACTGGTACAGCGCTGTACCAGCTTCGTTTACGACCTGGGTAGAAGTACCGAAAGATTGATGAATTGTAACGCCGGGATGTGATTAAGCAGTTGGAATCATTGCTACCGGCGGCAACAGGTGTATCGCCAGTATGCTTTGAAGGATGGCGTTGACTTCATGGGGGTGGCTCAGGCAGAGCATGTGGCTACCCCCTTTGATTGTGTGGGTAGGACGTACCAGGCGTACCGGGAACACCTCATCACGGGTGCCGTGAAGGTGATAAAAATTACCAGGCATCTCCTGGTTTTGCCAATACAGCACCGCCTGCATGCCCCAGGCGATAAAAGAGGCGTCACCTTTCCAGATCATCTGCAAAAGGTCTCGCTTGTCGGTCAGCGACTCCCGGGTGAACAGGCGTTTAAGGCTGGCGGTGCACTTGAAAAACACGGCAGGAACTACCCGCAGCAGGTTGATCTTCCGCGCGAGCCGATAATAGATAGGTAGTTGTGAAGAGAGGGGCGCCGATCCTATGATGATGGTACAGGCTGGGCTAAGGCGCTTGGCGATCTCCACCGCCATGATGCCCCCCAGGGAAAGGCCGATGAGCACAAACGGCTGATGTTGATCAATGCCAGCAGCCAGGCGCATGGCATAGGCGGGCAAAGGCTCTCTTTTCCCCGGCGAGATCCATTCGAGGTAATGCGGCAGGAAACCTTCGGGTAGCAGGATATGTTTAAACAGGCGTTTGTCAGCGCCGATGCCGGGGATGAAATACACATTCATGGATAAGTGAATAAAGCATAGGGAAGATAAGCTGAAAGTATGGTTTTTTGAAACGATCGGGTATCCTTATTAACAGACCTCATTAAAACGGTATTTAATATTAGTTTATGGATCAGTTTTTATTAAAAGGTGGCGCGTTGGTCATAGGCTCCCTGCTTTGGGATGACACCGCCACGCGGGTCCACTGGTGGGATCACCATGTCAACAAAGCATTACGGACTGCTGTCCCCCTGCCGATCCGGTATGGGCGGGAATCAGGAGATGAACGGAACCACACCCACACAATGGTTTTTTCGTACGCTTGCAGGGATCATTTAGGGATGGGATATGCGCTTCCATTTCGGCAATCTATCACCAGTATCTCAGATGTGAATACCCAGGCAATCGAAATGATGAAGGCAGAAAGGAAAAAAAGTACCCTGGCATACGATGAACACTATAACTGGGGATGGGGTGCGATGGGGTTGCTCATCAACCCACTGCATCTTGAGCCCGGTTCGGACAAATACCCACATTGCCTTGAGCTGGCCCAATATTGGGCATCGCGCATGACAGGCGGGTTTAGACACCACGAGTACAAAGTAGGCTATGAAACATCCATGATGGAAAAGTCCGGGATGCTCCGGGTCGACTGGCAGCCTGAATTGAATGAATTTGATTTTGTCATTGCCACCGCCGTAAAGGCCGAATCCCCTTTTTATCCGAATGAAGATGAAATAGCCCGGCGGACGCTGGAGAACCAGTATACCTATTATTTTGATCAAAACATCCGGCATGGTATCACCACCTACCAGGATGCAACTATCATAGCGATCCTGACATCCAACAACGCACAAATATTACCTCCTGAAAATCTTTTACAATAAGCCCATATGATCCTCGACCTTTATTCTACCCGAAACGCACCGCCCTGCAAGGAACTGATATACGATAGCTTCCCCATTGCCTTGCGCCGCCAGTTAATGGATATAGCAAACAATTTCTTTGGGTTCAATAACATCGTGGGCGATCCCTATAAGAGCGCCTGGCGGATGATCAATAAACTGCTCCGGGAATCCCACGGCCGCGAAACGTTGCACTATCCGGCCTCAGCATTGGTGCATGTTACCAGGTATGTATTTGACGATGATGTGAAACAGTATTTTTACAAACTGGAAGATATACAGAAAATGCTGGATGTGCTGGAGGTTGTCTTTCTGGTGATCAACAGTACGGCTAAGATCCGGGAATCAAAATACTTGCCGGTTGAAGGTTACAAGGTTGAATCGGTGGTGCAGGACTTCAATCAACGGTTGTCCCAGCATTGTTCCGGCTACCGCCTGGAAGAAGGAATGATGGTCCGTATGGATAATGATCTCCTGCACCAGGAAGTGACACGGGAGGTTTTAATCTTACTGACCAACCCGGATTATTCTAATATTGATGCTGAATACAGGCAGGCACTCAAGCATTTCCGGAACGGGGATTACAAGGATAGTGTCGTCAATGCGGGGAAAGCATTTGAGTCCACCATGAAGGTGATCTGCGACCAGAAAGGCTATGCCTATGCCTCCAATGCCACTGCTGCGCCGTTGATGAGCATTCTCTACCAGGAGAAATTCATCCCTGAATATCTCCAAAACGGGTTGGGCGGCCTGCGGGCTATGCTGGAAGGCGGAGTGTCTGTGATCAGGAACAAGACCAGTGCACACGGCGCTGGATCGCAGGATATACAGGTGGATGAGAACTTGGCAAACTACGCCCTATATAACGCCGGGGCTACCATTCGCTTTTTATTGAGATTGCTGGAAAATAAATAATTGCCATGCCATTGCCGAAAACAGACATACTCGATAAGTGGAAATCTGCCACCTGGGAGTTTTCCACCGGGCATTATGAAGAAAAGCTGCTGAAAGAAAAGATCGGTTTTATTTACGATAGATTGAAAACCAACTTCGGGGCATCCTATTTCGTGGTAAACGAACGCCTGGAAAGACCGTTGGAGAAAATCCCCTGGCTCTTCTCGTTGCTGAGGGGAAGGGACTATGAGGCAGGCATCGAGGCATTACTGGAAATAGCCGAGCTGATCGAGTATATGAATGGGCTTGACGAAAGTATCCGTGCAACTTTTAGAGATTTGCGCAGCGATCCCCGGTGCCAACGTGATTTTTTCTTTGAGCTGTATGTTTTCCGAAAACTGGACCGGGCAGGGATTGTCAATGAAAAGAAAGTAATGCATGGGGTACAGGAGCTGGAGGGAACTTGCTTACTCGAAGGCAAGCCGTTTCTTTTTGAATGCCGCAAACTGTATGCGCCCCGCCTGGATGAAATGGATATAAAATGTCGCGTTTTTCAGGACCTGACGCTCGTTGGAGAACGATTGAAACATGCCTGCGGAATGATCTGCACCATTCATTTTAATAAACCCATACAAGGTCGCCACCGGGACAACTTTTCCAGTAAGATTAGACAATTTTTTACCGGGTTTAACCAATTGACCGCCATTCCAGACATACAATATATCCATAATGACAACCTGGGCACCTTTAAAGCCGTCAATTATGACAAAGCTGTTCTGGAAAAGATCGAGCAGGAACAAGACTATGAGATCCTGTACTACCTGGAACAGACCGACGAAATAGCCGAAAACGGCCTACCGCTCTTCAAAGGCAAGATCATCACCAATTTCCATTTATCAAAGGCCGAAGTGTATAAGAAATTCAAGCAGGTCTTGAAAGAAAAAAAGAAACAGCATAAGCGCACTGGTTTTGAACACCAGGTTATATTTCTTGACAGCGAATCTATCAACGAACTTTACTTTGGCTTGTTCGCCAACGATCGGGTCTATGACATAGAAGAGGTCAAACGAGTGTACAATGAACTGAAACTGGATTGTATTGTCTGTGTAATTCGCCGTGATTATCGAATGCCCAGGCCGGTCATTTGGGTAGATATATTACGTCCTGAAAGGCTGGCAGCGGAAGCCGCCCGGTTGAAAGTTGCTTTCGAATAGTAGGCAATGCTTGTAGCCAGATATTATCTAAAAGGATCGTCTCCAAACTGTACAAATTTTCAATATCCTACCAGGGACATTCCCATTTGTGACAAACTGGTTATAAATAATATATAAACAGTTTATAGACTTTACCGAAGTCTCTAAAGAGTGTATTAGTGGTATAGCAAAGAGTATACATTGATACGAGGTATGTAACGATCAACTATTTTTGCGCGTCTTTAAATTCATGTTCCACTATGACTGCTGAAAAAACAAATGCCCTTGCCCTGGTGATCGGCGTCAACGACTACCAGCATACCACCAAACTGAAAGCAGCGGTGAAAGATGCTACCGATGTGGCAGATAAACTGATGTCTTTGGGATTTACCGTAATGCGCTGCTTTGAGCCTACCAACCAGGCCCTACAAAATGCCATCATGCAATTTGGGGGCGACCTGCCCAACTATACCTACGGTCTATTCTATTTTGCGGGCCATGCCATGCAGCTCGATGACGGGCACAATTACCTGATGGGCGTCGATACCCATGTAGCACGCCCCCCGGATGTACAGTCTACCGCCATTAAGCTGGCAGCGCTGCTGAATTATTTGCAGTGGGCCAAGAACGAAGTCAACATCGTGATCCTGGATGCCTGTAGAGATAATCCCTTTCCCTCCTGGGCGAGAACCAGCCAGGAAAGAGGGTTGGCGGCAGTCAATGCGCCCAAAGGCACCCTGATCGCCTTTTCCACCTCTCCCGGTGAAAGAGCCAGCGATATAGGTCCCCACGGGAACGGTTTGTATACCTCATGCCTGTTAAAACACATCGGGGACCAGAACATTCCGGTGGAGGAGTTCTTTAAAAGGGTACGGACATCATTGTACGTCCTCTCCAAAGGAACACAAACGAGTTGGGAGCATACTTCCCTGATCGGGCAGTTCTTCTTTAATTCCGGGAAATTGATCCATGCCGGTACGCTGCCGTATGCTGCAGATATGATCGCAGACGGCCAATACCAGCCGGACGATTCGGAATTTGGCCAGATCATCACCCAATTGAAGTCCTATAACTTTGATACCCAGAATATTGGCGTCAGGAGCTTTGCCCATATGCCTCCGGCGACCTTTTCAGACGATGAACAGTTTCTCTTTGGCCGGAATTTGCTCCAGACCGCCTGTGGAGGCTCTTACCCTGCCAAAGACAAATTTGAAAAGCTGGGGCCCTGGTTAAAAAATTATACCAACAACGGGCAGAATCATATGCTCAACGGGATGCTCTTTGAGATCTACTTTAATTCGAAAGGACAGTTCCGCCAGGAGAATTTTAAGATCGGTTTTATTACCGAAATCTTTGCGCTCCGGAGCGATCCAGCGTTCGGGGATGCGTTCACCTTCATTGTGGACCAGCTTCAGCCTTTCCGGGATTATCTCTACTATCTGCCATCAGTACCTATAAAGACATTGGCAGTGGAACTTTCCTTTGACCCGGAGGAGGTGGAGTTCTTTGGCAGCAGTAGATCCACGCATCACAGACTTACTTCAGTCCGGATGGAAGGCATGGAACTATTGGAATTTAAGACCATAGGAAAATTAGATGGTGTGCTGGAGAGAAAACAGAGTTTCCTGGATACGCTGGAAGCAAAGTTCTGTGTACCTGCCTCCCTTTTGCGGCTGACGTCCAACCCGGACCTCGATGAGATCAAAACGATCGTGATGCCGTACCCCCTTACCTTGAAAAAACCACGATAGCATTGAGAAAATATGCTCTTCCGCACTGGTCCCAATCGCCACTTCCGGTGTTTCTACTATATCTGCATCATTAAACCTCTCGGGTCGTCCTGGTGTATCCACTCCAGACTATACCATTGGAAGGAGGTACTTAATAGGTGCTGAATGTACAACCATAGACCGCTCGCGCCGGGCGGTCTATCTTTTAATTGCATAAATAAAGCCGTCCTGAACAGACGGCGTTTCCTGTATTATTAAAGTATAAACGGCGTTTACCGCTCCCTTTACCTTTTTTTTCCCTGCTGCGTCTTTCTTCCTTCTTCAGGCATCCCATGCAATGCTACCAAATCAGTCAACTCTTTCACGTTGGAGGTATTGGTTTCCGTTAAAATCTTTTTCTTACACATAGAGATCATGCTATCACTTACGCTTAGCAAATCTGCGATCTCCCCGGTGCTTTTCCCCTCCTTCAGGTAGTGCAAGACCTGTAATTCTCTATTGGTGAATTTGGCCAACGGATTTTCCAGTTGGGCATTTACCTTTTTTAGGGTCCTGGGCGTTGCGTATGTATTAACGAACCGGTTCAGCTCATCTATGACCAGGTCCTCACCTGCATTTTTGGAGACGAACCCGAAGACCCCCATTTGCAATAAATTGGCTTTGTATACTGGTTCCGGCTGCATGGAATGGATCATGATCTGCAAGGTCGGAGCGATCTTAATGATCCCGGCAATCAGTTCTAGGGTGCTTCCGTCAGACATTTGAATGTCCAGGATAAGGTGGGTATAGGCTTTATCGTTTTGTTTGAACAACTGTACCAGCTCATTGCAGTTCGATACTTCGTCTATCTCTTTGATGTTGAACTTCAAATTCAACATCCATTTTAACCCTTTCCGAGTGGAAAAATGGTCATCAGCAATCAGAATTTTTTTATTGATCATAGTTCTAATAAGGCTAGACAAATATAGCCAAAATAAATAATGCATTTTAGGGGGCTATGCTGCTATCGGGTCTCTTTTCGCCAAAAAATGCCCCTGTAGGATTTTGTGTTACTTATGACAGTACTGGCATACGCCCCTTTGTCTGCAATGGTAATGCGGATCGCTTTCCTATATTTAATGCAAACATTTCACCCATCGTTTTCCCGTAATTGATCAATATGAATATCACTACCACACTCGATCCTACATCCTGGTTCCGCCAGATGCAGGAAGAATCCCCTGTCTATTATGACCCCGATATGACTTTCTATTTTGGCGGCAAAGGTGCCTGGCAGGTTTTCCGGTATAACGATGTACAAAGAGGGCTCAGCGATTATGCCTATTTTTCCAACCAATACGTGCCCAAACAGGCATCTTTGGGCAATAGCCTTCCCATGACAGACCCTCCGGATCATAAAAAAATCCGGTCTCTGTTCAACAAGGCATTTACCCCGCCGGTTATGACGCAGCTCAGTCAATGGATTCATCAAAAATGCGATGAACTCCTTTCCCCCTTTATGCCAACTGGGAAAATCGACTTTATCAGGGACTTTGCCGATCTGCTGCCGGCCACGGTGATAGCCCGCCTCCTCGGCGCCACCGACCAGGACGACAGAACGATCGTCTCCTGGGCGCGTACACTCATTGGCGACCCCACCGTGATCGGCATAGCCGCCTTTCAGCAGGTCCAGGTCGAAATGGGCGGCTATTTTTACCAGCTTCTGCAAACCCGTAAAAAAGAACCACAGGAGGACCTGGTTTCCTATTTATTAGCCACCTCCCTCGACGGGGAAGGGTTGACCGATGCCGATATCATCGCCAACTGTATCGCCTTCCTGGTTGCCGGTTCCGAATCCGTCAGCGGCCTCCTGGGCAATACCATGCTGACCTTAACTGAACGCCCCGATCTCCAAATGCACCTTGCCCAGCACCCGGAAGACATACCTGGAACCATTAATGAGGTGTTACGATTCCGCAGCCCGGTTTTGTCCATCACACGGATTGCCCGGCAGCCGGTTACGTTGAACGGTCAAGCCATACAAGAAGGTGATCTGGTGAACCTTTGGATCGCTGCAGCCAATCGTGACCCGGACGTATATGCGTCACCGGATACCTTTGATCTTAACAGGGATAATTCAAAGGTGCTGACGTTCGGGTATGGCATCCACCATTGTATAGGCGCCCTACTGGCCCGGCTCGAAACAAAGATCGCTGTTGGCTATCTTGTAAGCCATATGACCGGATTCTCGGTAGCGCCCCTGCATGAACTAGCCCGTGTGCCCAATGTCGCCAGCTTCAAATACGAATCGCTGCCGATCCACTTTACGACCCTATAAAACGATCATTCCACCCGCCCGGACACTATTTAACTGATCCCTTCCTTTTAAACACCGCTCCTGCTCCACATCGCAGGGGAAACACTGCCTTGCAAAGGCGTGCGAATACCTTATTACTCATCATAAACCTTTTGCTATGAAAGTAGAAGCCTCCGCCCGGTTGTCTCTCGAACAGGAGCTGGATCGCGCCCGCGCCCAATATCACCATGTAGACCGCCCCGCCTATTCGTTACAACGGCTTTTCGACCGCCCGGGCATTACATTGTCTGATTTTTGCCGGGATTTTCACCCCCATCCCCAAAGCGAGGTGCTACGGAAATGGGGTCGGGATTTTGGTGAACAGTATGGGATCTGGCTTCCCAATGCCCAGCACCATGTGACGTGCGCCCTGTATTTGTATCCGGAGGCCACCACCGATAGGATGGTGACCATGATGAAAAACCTCATTGTTGATTTTTACCTGAACGATCTCTACGGGCGCGATCAATTCGGACAGTGTTCCCCGGACGAACAGTATAGGGGCAAACAATTGATCGACCATATAGCCACTATGGGTGAGGCCTTGGCCCCCCAGTTACCGACCAACCCCGTCGAGGTTGCCAATGCGGCCACCCTCGAAGAATTTAAGAAAGGATCCCCAGCCCACTGGTTTGCCGCCTTCCTGCGATTGTATTGCCATCACATTGGCGTTACGTACAAAGACAACAATACTGCCACGACCGGGCGCTTACTGAGTATTGACAACTACATTGAAAGACGTTGTCACTTTGCAGGTATGCACCACATCGTCATGTGGGTGGAATACTGTGATGGCCAGTTTCTGGACTGGCACCGGCTTTCCCAATTGGGGTTATCCGATAAAATGAGGGACCTTCACTGGACTATCGCGGCGTTTGGGGCCTTGTCGAACGATCTCTTTTCCTTTGAGAAAGAGGTGATAGACAACGGCTCCGATTCCAACCTGGTAATGATCACCTTACTAAACCATCCTGGGCTGCCATTGGACGAGGCCCTTCTTGCCGCTGCCAGGATTGTCAGCGACCTGCTTGCCCGGCTATTTTCCCTGCTGCAATCCATACAAGCGGAGATCGTGCAGTCCTCTTTCCCCGACCCCACAATGCGTGACCTGCTGGTCAGGCATCTTCGTGGGTTGGAAAGGTGTATGCAAGCAAGCTGGCTATGGCAGGTCTTTACCCAACGGTATAAACGCCCAAATTCCATCTGGGAAGAAACCAATCTGGAGAGGGTGTGATAGTACGCGGTAAACTACTGTTTTGCAATAAACTGTGCCATCGCATTTTGTAAAATCTCGTATTGCAATGGCTTTTTTAAAAAGGTGTCTGCCCCTGCTTCGAGGATTCTATCCGGTGTGTCGGAATATAAATCCGCGCTGACGGCAATGATAGGGATATGCTGGAGCGATGGTGTCATTTTGATAGCCCGGATCGTCTGTTCTCCGTTCATCACCGGCATGTAGCAATCCAATATAATGATGTCCGGTGATTTCAGCAGTGCCTGGTCCAGCAACTCCCGGCCATTCTCCACGGTTGTTACGGTACAACCCAATTGCTGTAAAAACCGTTCCAGTAAATGGGTGTTGACCTGGTGGTCCTCCGCAGAGAGTACATGCACGTTTTTAAATAAATCCTGCAAGGGAGGGGCTAAAGGGTCTAATTCCGGTACACCCACTTCACCCGTCAACACGGGCAATTTTACCCTAAAAACATTTTCACCGTGTTCATTGCTATCGGCTTCAATCGTGCCGCCCATAGCATCTACTTTATTTTTCACGATATACAGGCCCAATCCGGCCCCTTGTACACGGTCCACCTTTAAGGAAACAAAAGGATTGAAAATGGTTGCCAGTTTTTCTTTTGGGATCGTTAAACCATGACTTACCACCCGAATCTCCCAACAGTTCCCTGCCAGCCGGTCGAAGGTGATACCAACCGTCGTGTCTGGGTAGGAATATTTGATGGCATTGGACACCAGGTTGCTGATGATCTGTTTTAGAATGACCGGGTCCGTATTGATAAACCGGGGCAAACCCGTGATCGTCATGTTGAGTTGTATACCCTTTTCCCGGGCTGCTATGGTATGTACATCAACGACTTTCTGGACAAAGTGATCCACGCGGATCGCTTCATAGACCGGCGCCGGGATGTTCCCCGTTTCAATGGCCGCCATGTCCAGTACGTTGTTACTGATATTACGGGCATCCTTGCTGGCAGTAGCTGCTATTTCCAACAGCGAAAGGTTTTCCTGCGAAATCTCATCCTTGTGCATATCATTTTGTAGCAATTGAGTGACCTGGTGGATTGTATCCAGTTCGTTCCTTAACTCATGGGTCATTTGCGCGACAAATACTTTGATCAACCAATTAGCCCGTTCAAGCTCGATATTGGCCCGTTTCAACTCATACCTTTTGTCGTACCCATGCACATAGGGCTTGTTTACCACCAGGATAATGGTAATTACAAAAAGGACGATCATTACATGGATCAGGAAGGCTGTCTGTTCACCGGATACCGGGATCAAATCCTGGTAGCCTTTGGAGCCATACCGCACTTCCAGGATGATCAATACCATCATAGCGAGTGAGAGGCCAATCGTTCTATGGATTTTTGACTTGAATACGAGGTAGTTGATTAAAATAAGAAAGATGACCGTAAACTCCAGATAGAATGACTTGCCAAACAATATTCCGAAAAAGGCGATCGCCACACATTGCAGCGTATACAACAGGAAGCGCGCAAATACATACATCTTTTTCCAGTTGAAAAGAAGCACCGAGCCGTTCAAGATGAATTCAATGATAGCCGCAATGATCACCGTCCTGTTCCCCTGAAAGATGGAGATCACAAAGCCCATATCCACAATGAGGCATACACTAAAAGTAAAACTGAGCTTGTTACAATAGCTGATCCTGTCGGCCATTTCCTCGTCCTGGATGCCCGCGGTCCCCATCGCAAAAACTTTCTCTAAAAACTTTAATTTCAAATGTTATAGTTTGATAGGTATTGTAAGATACATTTTGAACCCTCCGGCGTGATCCGGTTCTCCTGAAAGGGTGCCTTTTAGCAGCGTATCTGTTATCCACGCTGCTATAAAAAGATTCAGATTTTGCTTTTTATAACATTCAGTACCACTTTCCTTTAGTACAAACGGCTTAAACATCGAGCGCTGTTCTTTGGAAGTAACGTTGCCCCTTCCGTCCCTGATACAAAACAATATTTTCCCCCTTTCGATTGATTCCACCCGCAGTGATATGCTGCCCTCCCTTTTAGAATGTGTAATGGCGTTGGACAACAAATTACATAGTACATTGCGCAGCCGAAACTCGTCTGTGATGAGTTGCCTGGGCAGATCGTCGTTTATTGTCACTTGCACTTTTACCTCCTTTTCTCCTGCCGCGTATCGCTGGCTTTGAATAACCCTGTCAATCAGGGCCCTGGTTTCAACGATCTGCTTTTGGGGTTGGGCCTGGCCCGCATCCAGCCGCCAATATTCCAGCAGGCTATTAACGAATTGAATATGCGCTATAATGGAATTTCTACAATCGTAGATCATCTCGCCCAGAGCCTCATTCTTTTGGTCTGCCAATTCCAGATCGGCGCTGATCTTCATTAATCCATACATTTCACCGATCAGGTCGTGTGCAATAACATCCAGCAATTTGTTTTTTATGGGGGGCGATAAGGGCGTATTCTTTTGGCCTGCAACAGCAGCAGGGGCCTTAACGGAAGATTGTAGTTTGCTAAAAATATTTCCCATCTGTGCATTTAAAAGGGTCAACTGATGATTTTGCCATCATTTAAAACACGTCAGGCCTGTTTTGGGGGTGCTATGTTGTTGCCATCGGGCAAAATAGTTGAATTTACCGCATCCAGGTGGCAGTAAATTTCAGTCAATTCGAGCAAGACATATTTGTACCTGAAAGAATTTCAACTAGATATGCGACAATGAGTATCGGTGCCCGCACCGCTCTCCCGTTACCCATAACCTCCCCACTTTCGACAAAAAACTTAATTTATTAAGCAAACTTATCCGCTCACACCAACTAGGTTTGCATCAAATAGGATAAGGTTTTAATGGTCGATGGTTCCTGGTTAGTGCATCCCTGGTTACGGCCAGGGATTTTTAAATTGATCAGAAACCGTTGCGGGTTGTCATAACCATACCTAGTCATAAAAATTAACGTGTTCGAGGACAAAGATCTGGCTGCTATTCAAAACGGGGACGAGTTGGCATTGGCCAGGATTATAGCTGCCTTTTATCAAACATTGACCCGATTTGCTTTTAGGTATCTGAAAGATATGCATGACGCGGAAGATATTGCCATGTTGGCGATACATGAATTATGGAACAAAAGATTGTCCGTGCATAATGCCAGGCACGCTGAAGCCTTTCTTCATCGTGTTGCCAAACACCTGTGTATTGATCTGTTGCGACAAAAGAGAAGAAGAAAAGTAAGTTTTTTTAATCCACAGTCGGCCACGTTCGATCATCTCACGGAAGATCATGACAAGGCGATATGCAAAAAGCTGGACGCTCCGGCTGTCCATAACTTCTTCGAAAGAGCCGCTTCGGCTATAGAAAAATTGCCGAAGCAGCAAAAAAAGGTGATACGGCAGTACTTAAGGGATGAGCATCTGTCTATGGTGAAAATTGCGGAAAAATTAAAAATGAATCCCAAAACTGCCTTTGCTCATAAATATGAGGCCTTAAAGAACTTGAGAACGATGATGGGGGATCATGACCCTCGTTAGCATGGAATCATCCAATTCGAATTAAAGTATGAAATATAAATGGAGCAATGGGTGGTTTAAAAAAGTGAATATTAAACCCAATCACTATTTGACTGCTGCGTTCAGAGAGATGCGCAATGACAACAGAACCCGGTTTACTTACACTTCGGAAGAAATTCCGTCAACGAAGGCAGAAAAGGAATTACTCTCCTTTGGTACTGCCGGTGATTATTACTATATCATTGAAAAGGCAGAGGTCAAAGGTGAAGAAATTATGTACCTGCTGCAATACCAGTTACAACATAGTACAAAATACTTTTTCCCTATTGAATGGTTTGCCTATCATCGGGAAGAAGAAATGCAGATCGAGATCGACGCGCGTGTCGAATTTCCAAATGGTATATTGGAAAAGGTGATTGAGTTGATGTTGCTGGAAGCAAGCCAGTATAAAGTTGATTGTATTTCGGGGACCTGGGGGTATAACGACACGTATTTTTTGGTCTTAATGAACAGGCTTGCCCGGTATGGTTTTACTGCCTCATTGGGCAAGAGAGTAGTGTATTTTACAATTAATTTTAACTGGGCAGAAGTGCCGGTAAACGAAGTGCCTTCTTTGGGCCGGGAATTGAAAGCCCCCTGCAATTACCTGGTGCAGGCACAGGCATGTAGCAATAAAGCCCTTGCCAATACATATACCTTTGCCGATCCTGCGGCCTTTATTTGTTTTCACGACGAATGCTACCATATTCGAACCTTCGAGGTGGAGGGGGCCACCACATTTCAAATGCGGAAATCCCAGGAAACCTGTTGTGCAATAAAAGCACACCTTAAAGACGAGATCCTTGAGATCAAAGAAATAGAGATACAAGATGCTCATTCGTACGCACTCTTGTCATATTTGGTCGAGCGATTATTGCTGTATGCTGTTAGCCGGGAGACAGTATACATATATGGCACATTGTATCCTGGCAATACTGTAGCAAAACAGGTAAAAAAAATATTTGCTAACTATGAATTTAAATGCAAAATCACGGGGAGCGACTTGTGTATCGAGTTGGTTATATAAATTTATGATGAGATTTAAATTTAGAAAAAAAGAGGAAAAATACGAGGGTATTCCTAAATCGATAGAAGATGTTTTTTCCGGGTTTGCCCGGAAAAGAACGACCGGTTTTTTACTTGAGTTTTTGAATACCTATTTTTTATTGATCAATTTCCTTTGTATAAAATATAAGGTTAGCCCCAATCGGGTCCTCTCTGACCTATTCAATTATCTTTATGTAGGTAGCCTGACAGTTCCTACCGGCAGTAAAAGTACAGTTTGGCTGATGAGTTCAGGAGTGGAAGATCAGGGCAAGCTGGTTTGGCTGACCATCCATCATTATTTCCGCGAAAGAGAAATAGAGGGGCTGAAATACCAAAGCGTATGCAACCTACTCAGGTTTTCCGAAACGGAACTTTCCTTTTTGGATAAGCCTACTTTATTTGGCTATAATGGAAAAATAGAATTAAATAAACCCTACCTGTATATGAAGAATATACAAGCCTATGGAAAGGAGATACGAAAGGTAGGCGCTTTATACCGGGATGAATTGGCCAATGAATACCTCCAGTATCTCTGTGGGTTTGATTTTGAAAAACTTGATAACATCGCAGTAAGCCTGAAAATAATCAACACGAAATTCGAAGAAAAGATGATCCGTTAAAGGTGTCCTGATCGTTCCTGCTTCGTCCTGCTCAACCCCCGCCCGGAGGGCATTTGCCCTTCGGAATTTCATCGCCCTGGGCATTGATCTCTTCCTTTCAAAAAGATATTATCTTTAAGGATATATATTCCTTATGAAATGGTTTTCTTTTTTGAAACGTGTTGGGGTTGACCTCTACTACTTTTATTTCAAAGGAGCGCGGATCGATGCTGCACTGCAATGGCAAGGCAGGATGCAAGGTGTAATCAGTACCTATCCCCGGAAGGGGGCTGTTCCCTCGCGCTATATAGGTGATCAGCCGGAGTATGGTGCCGAGGACATTGAACGCATCTGGGAGGTCAGCGACAATGCGATCCTGATCATCAAAAACAATTCGAAGCACTACGCCTACAATGTAACCTTTCCCAATCATAAGGACATTTTTACCCGATTCGAATTGCCTCCTAAACTGACCAGTATTGCACCGGATGCAAGAATTGAGATCCCCGTCACGATCATTCACTATAATGTCTCCCCGTTGGCGGAAGAAGTGCGTACTACGCCAGACCTGCCAGCCAATAAACAGGATCGGTACCTGCTCATTCAATATGAAAACGAGCGGGGAACGCATTTCCTGACCCGATTTATCACTTCCTTTAAAACTATCCGCAACGAATACACCTTCGGTGCAGCCGGGGATTCCCATTAACTATGCGCGCCTTCGGCGTGTTCTACCTTGACAAAAACGATTGAACGGGGGTAACTGAGCATCCGTCAGCTACGGGTAATTCAATCGTTTTTGTCAAGGTAGAAGGTATCAGGCCCCTACATCCATCTTGTATTAAAAGTGATAGGGTTATAATACCAGCATCGGTATCCTGTTGGGCATTGTTGCGTCGCAATCCTTTCATCGCCGGTGCGACCAGCAGCGACAAGCTGCCCCGTACATTTCCCTCCCTCCACTATTCTTTCTCCCGCCGCCTACTCCCTTAATCGATTTTCGAAGGTTCACCGCGCATCACTGATAGGTATTACCGACAGGAATCTTGACCTCCCAAGAAAAAAGGACAAAAAGGAGCGGCTAAAGTACATCCGGCAAGGGCGGTCTCCAGAAAATGATCCCGTGCCAATCCTCAGCTCCCCCTCCTGCACGGGCTCCGGGGCAGGTCCTCCTCTGTTGTTCCCACCGCATTTTCATCCGTCCGCAGGAGCCGGATGCTAGAAATCGCCTTTCCTTTTTGTCCTTTTTCCTTTTGGGAGGAAGTCGTGGGTGAAAAGGGCCACAAACGCGACACATGCAAACAATCCTCATTCAGTGTTACCGTCCGGGGTCTCCGGTTCCCCCGGCGTCCTTCTTTATCCTCAGCAGGGGCCGTAATGCGGGACGTCCTTCCCATACTCCTAACCCCAACTGTTTCCGGGTCACCTGTGCAGCAGGTGAGCGGGACCGTTACTACTGGCTCGTATTTGCCTTATGGCAGGCCCGCCGTTTCGAGTATTACCTCCACGGTTCGGTTATTCCTCTGATCCGCATCGGAGACGTCCGCAACCTCATCACCGAACAAGCCCCTTACTATGCCCGCATCGAAAAGGTATTGCCCCAGGTAAGCCGGCTTGCTGAACTGGAAGAAAATCTAATACGGCAGCAAAAAAAAGTCCGGGAAATCCGGCTGGCCATGCTCCGGCAGGCCACCCGGCCCGCTTCAGTACCGGTATCGCGCGAGCCCGAGAACCTACCGGCATCGGCTATCCCTGTTCATGCGCTCCCCACAACCGTCACTATTTCCTAATCATAAAAATCACACATCATGACAACGATCAGCAAGAAGAAACAATCCCCCAAAGTCAAAAGCCCGGCAAAGGTCAGCCGGAAAGATCGGGCCGAAAAGACCCCATCCGTGCCCGAGAAACCCAATTGTATATTGATCCCCATTGACCTGATCGACTATAGCCCGTTCAATTACCGGGTGTACATCGACCCCGTCGAACTGGACAACCTGGCGAAGGGGATCAAAAGCCTGGGCAGGATCATCCACGCGGTTACCGTCCGGATCGTACAGAAGGAGCGGTATGAACTGGTCGTGGGGGAGCGCCGTGTCCGGGCCGGACACCTCGCCGGGCTATCCTTTATCCCGGCCTTTGTGGATGACCTCACTGACGAACAGGTCGTGGAAATCCAGTTAGCCGAGAACCTGCAACGCCAGGACGCACACCCGATGGAAGAAGCCGTAGGGATCGGGAATTACCAAAAGGTCCACAAGACCGACAAGGAGATCGCCGCCCGGCTGGGAAAATCCCTGTCTTTTGTCCGTCAGCGGGTAAAGCTGCTCGCGCTCATTCCCGAGCTACGGGAAATCTTTGCGGCGGGGCATTTCACCCTGACGCAAGCCCTGGAAGTGGCGACCCTCTCCCCGGAAGCGCAGCAGTCCCTTTTTACCTCCTATTATTCTGACTGGAAGGAGAAGGGCGTACCCAAGACCGTTTCCCTGGAATCCCTCCTTCGCATCTACCGGTGCGACCTGAAAAACGCCCCCTTTGATACGAAGGACAAGGACCTCCTGCCTGATATGAAAGCCTGTAGCCATTGCCCCCATAACACCGCCACCCTAAAAAGCCTGTTCCCGGAATCGGAAGCCCAGGCCCACTGCACTAACCGGGATTGTTATACCCGTAAGTGCATCGCGCACCTGGTACGTGCTATAGCTGCGGCGATGCTGGAACATAAGCCGACTGCCCTGGTGCTTGACCAGGAACCTTCAACCAATATCCGGGAGGCTATCGAACAGGCGGGCCTAGCTGCACTGCCTACCTACGAAGATATCCATATCTGGCCCCAGGATGCTGAAGGAAAGCCCGATCCTGATAACTATGAATTAGAGGACCCTGCAGGCCAGGAAGAATATGACCAT
Source organism: Dinghuibacter silviterrae (assembly GCF_004366355.1). Classification (NCBI taxonomy): domain Bacteria; kingdom Pseudomonadati; phylum Bacteroidota; class Chitinophagia; order Chitinophagales; family Chitinophagaceae; genus Dinghuibacter; species Dinghuibacter silviterrae. Next base: position 1,798,254 of record NZ_SODV01000002.1, read on the forward strand.
GACCTGGCCGACTATCAGCACGATTTGGAGTTACTACAAAGACAGGTGGCCGCTGGTACACTTATCACCGGTCTGTACATCGGGGAGGATGAAGTAAGGCCCATGATCTTCAGCCCGGAGAAGCGCCCGGAACGGCACTACTATGGTGAAAAGCCGCCCACATCAGCCGAAGTAAAAGCCGCCATCAAAGCCAATACCGACACCATCGAGATGTTGGAAGGAGAAATTGCCCGCATCCATAGCCTCGAAACGAAGAAGCAAGAGGACGACACCAACAAAGTACAAGCGGCCGTACATACCGCGTTGCGGGAACAGATCAAAGCCCCGGATGTTGTGTTGTCGCTCTCCGAGGCGGACATAGCCGCCGGACGTTGGATCATCTTCGATAGGCTTGGTGATAGCGCGCCGCATTATTTCAAAAAGGCTGTGGGTTGGGAAACCAGCGGCAGAGGATTTACGCAAAGCCTGCTCGTGCGGTTTCACCAACTCACCCCGGAACAGGTTTGCCTGCTGGCAAGGCTGGCAGTGCTCCAGCACCAGGACAGTAAAAGGCCCGGAACAGATGCGGCGCAACTGTGCTACCTGGTGGCACAGGGCGCGGGGGTAAATACCGCCGCCATCGAGGCCGAACACAAAGCAATCGCAGATCAAAGACAGTTCCGGCAGGAATCCCGGCTTGCACCCCTACGGGTACGCCTGGAAACCAAGAAAGCCAAAGCCGCCGCAACAGCAGCCTAACCAGGAGGAGCGGCCCCGTGGCGCTCCTCCTATTCATTCTTTAACCAATTAAAACAAATGCCATGTCTGTTGTCATATTAACCACCGATGTATTTGAAAAGATCGCCGTGCAGATGTACTGCGAATCCAATCCGGCAACGAAAAGAGGTCTGCTCCCCATATGCCAGATATTATCTGAACCCGAAATAAAGGAGCATGTCAATGTATGGCATCGACTCAATGTAGAGACGTATAACTTCTATCACCCGGCAGATCATCGGCCGGTCACTGAATTACCGGACCTGCATTTACACACTGTGCCTGCCAATGGCTATGCTATTACTAAATGGCTGCTGGCGGTAGAGGAAAATATATGTATGCAATGCATCGACGAGGTCCGCTGGCTGACGGTCCGTGAGGTCAGCGCTTTAGAGATTTTAACAGCATCCATCCGGGGAGCGCTGGAATATCTTATTCGTGCTTTGCCTCCGTTTGAACAAGCACCTGACGCGGATTTTGAAAATATCATTCCACCAAACAGTACGGTTAGTTGATCCAGGAAAGAGCATAATCCCACATGTATCATTTACTCATTTCAAACCTAATTTATATGAAACACAATTATCAGGAAAGAAAAGACAACCGGATCGCCTTTGCCAGGGCGCAGGCGTCTAAACAGCAAAAAAAATCCGAATCCAGTTTCGACCAGGCGCACCGGATCGGCAACGCCACCCAGGGCGAACCTATCAAGATCGGCCACCACTCAGAAAAGCGCCATCGGCGCGACCTGGAACGCATGGACAACGCCATGCGGGATTCCATCGAGGCCGACAAAAAGGCCGATTACTATGCAGAGAAAGCCGACAGTATCGAGCACAACCGGGCCATATCCAGCGATGACCCGGACGCCCTGGTAAAGCTCCGCGCCCAACTGGAAGAATGCGAGCAGAAGCAAGCATTCATGAAGCAGGCCAACAAGTGTGTGCGGAAGTACGACAAAGCAGCTTATCTCAAACTACCCGGAGCGACCGAAGCCGACTGGCTGGCCTTAAACGAAGGGAACTCCGGAGGTGTTAGGGGATATCTACACTTTGAGCTATCCAACAACAACGCAAACATCAACCGGCTCAAAAAGCGGATAGCGGTGTTGGAAAGGGAGGAAGCTATCACAGAGGACGAGCAGGTCATCAAAGGGGTTACCCTCAGAATGAACAAGGAAGCCAATCGCGTCCAGCTCATTTTTCCGGATATTCCCCCCAAACCTGTACGGGAAACCCTTGTACGCAATGGGTTTCGCTGGTGCAGGTCGGAACGTGCCTGGCAGCGCCACCTGAACAATGCAGGCCGGTGGGCCGCAAAGCTCTTCCTGGAAGGCTATCAACCATAAGCCCGCCCCCTCAGCGCCTCTGCCGATGACGGGGGCGCTCTTTTTATTTTGTCACTGTAAAAGATAAACATCATGCAAGTACAAACTATTCATACCTATCCATTCGTAGAACTGGACGAACGCGCCCAAAAGAGGGCCATAAAGGATCACACCTATTGCAGCGTTTGTTACGAATGGTGGACCTTTCAATATAGCCAGTTCAAAGACTTGGCTGACAGTGTAGGCGTTACAGTGGACCTGCAACGCACCTATGGCGGTGGTTATGGCTCTCAATCGGGCGGCAGCAGCTATACAGCCACGGTGGACGTGCTGGCCATGATCCAGGGGGTGCAGGATCGAGCGTGGGAAGCCTGGGCCGATAGTGTGGCGCTGGACTTTCCGGCTATGAAGGTCGATAGGCGGGTGATCAGGCTGATACAGTCATCCAGGATCACCGTAAGCGCAAATGTCAGCCCCTCACACAGGAATTCGGCTATTACCATATACATAAACTGTGTCTATGGGTATAATTTATGTCCTGAGTACGGTAATATAGATGCGGTTCTTTGCAACCTGGTAGACCAGATAGAAGAAGTCTGCCGGGAATTGAATCACTATCTGTACTGGTCCCTGGAACAGGAATACGAATACCTGATCAGTGAGGACTCCGTGCGAGACACGCTCATGAGCGATGACATGCTATTCCTGGAGGATGGCCGCGAATTTTTATACTAATTCAACCGGGGGCGACACCGGCTACAAGCGCGCCAAACATATGACCACCACACTCAAAAATGTCTCCTTTGAGCAGGAGATCACCGCATTTTTACGGTCCCCGCTGCCGACCAACCCTGTCCCCTTTGCGATCGCCCTGGTGGACGCTGTTCGCCAGCACGGGGCCGCATGGATCAAAACGGACGCGGCCAAAGCCCTGCTGCATCTACTCAATCAGCAGGCGCACGGTCAAGGTTACCGCCTGGACAGCCACGCGGAATTTGACCGGCTGGCGAAGGTTTTTGAACGATAACAACAATTTTGAACCTTTTAAATTGAAACATATGACAGTCTCGATAGTCTCTACAGCAGTATTCGACACCATCGCCGCACAACTGCTCCGTTTTGCCGACCATCCGCACAAAGACCTGAATATTCCCCAGGGTATGAACCTTTCTACATCAAACGTCCAATGGCTGATCCGCACCTGGCAACGACTGAACCAGGAGACCTGTATGGCGGCGAACCCCAAACGGACATATGAACTGGCCCCGCTCCTGGAAGTAAAAAAGGCGGAGACGGAGATGGACCCGGTGCAATTCCTGAAATACCTGGAATACCTGGACCTCTTTATTGATGTGAACACCATCGAAGATGTCTGGTGCTTGTCGTCCGAGGAGTTTGATGCCCTGGACCTGTTGCACGACCTGCTTTTTAAGGTGATGCAGGGGATCATTGTACAACTCCCGGACTATGCAGCCGCCCGCTGGCCGGATGACGTCGAACGATAACCGCCCTTCCGGGCTGGATTGCTGATCATGGCGACCATCGCAAGATGGTCGCCTTTTTTTGTCCCCCCTTTGCGCCATCGTCCTCTTTTTTTCATTCGGAGAAAGCGCACCCTACCAAGTAGCCGCTCTCACCTGGAAGTAGCCCTCTTTTGAGGTTCATGTATTGTCCTGCACAAACTTCGGGCGCAGCCGCAAAAGGTCAAAGGCGTGCCCCGGCATAAAACGCTCCGGTGCCTCAGCTCGGCACCGGGATCCCGCCAAAGCCATAGTCAGTATTTGGGTCATTCGTTCCCGCCATGTTTATACGGGGCATCCCTTGCCCTATGCGGCCTGGCGCCCGGGCCAGTTCCAGACAATTCATTCAAAAACTTTTTAAGCATTTTCTATGAACAAGAACAATGGATTACTGGTGCCGGACATCAAGGTTCGCTTTCACCCCAAGGTTAGAATGGTCGATCTGCATAAAATTGGTGACGCTAAATCGGCCTACGCACTTTTCAAAGAGAAGTGGAACATGGATACGATTGCCCTGCGGGAAGAATTCAGGGTAATGTATATTAATCAAGCAAGCCGGGTATTGGGTATTGATCTCTTGGCCATTGGTGGCATTAACAGTGCTCACCTCGATACAAGGATCATGTGGGCTACGGCCTTGAAAAAAGCCGCGACCGCGATCATTGTAGCCCATAACCACCCTTCCGGAAACTTGGAGCCTAGCATGAATGATCGTTTATCGACCAGGACCATCAAAGAAGGGGGGGACATACTGGGTATCAAATTGCTGGATCATTTGATCCTGGCCGAAGATGGCTTTATCTCCTTCGCTGAGCAGGGGCTGCTCTGAGCGGCCTAGAGCAAAATTGGTCTCCTGCCTGAACGGCGGGAGACCAATTTTATATTGCTTTGAGGGAAAAACTCGCCGTGATCACCCCCCCCCATGCTTTCCTACAACGTTTTGTCTAGCAATTGGCTCACCTGCCAGACATGCAGCAGGTCTTTTTGCAATAATGACGGCCTGGACAGCCCGATCACTCGATAATTTTTATTTTGTGGACCTAATTCCGCGCCAATCCACTGGAATAATTGGAGGAAACTTTCCGGCTGGTCGGTGGTTGCCTTTTTGCTAAAATCTCCCTGGCGGATGACCAGCAGCGGAAGATACCCCCGGCCAGCGGTTTGTTGAAATAATTGGTGCAATTTTTTTGTAGCGACTTCCCTGGCCCGTAATGATTCTACGACCTGGTCCATGCTTGGGATGCCAAAATTATTCTCCGGTGTAAGCAAAATTTGCTTGTTATACGTTTGGAGGGTGGGGGTGGCCTTAAATACTTCGTCCAGATCTCCGTGTTCACGTTTGACTTTGTCCACGAGGGAGAATGTCAGTTTGCCGTAGTATTTGAGAAATTGATGTGTTTCCAGTTGAATAAACTCCTTCCTTTTGGGTGAAGTGCTGGTTAATAGCACCGGCAGAAGTTTTATCCCGGAGAAGAGGTAGAAAGCCGGCCCCGCAAATTGCAAGGCGAGGGAAGTCGTTTGCCGCCCCGCCTCCCTTGCCCCGGTTACATATCCGGAAGGACGATCATTTTTCCAAAGTTCCACAATACATTCAACGGCGGCCCGTATGTACGGAATTTCCATTACCCCCATTTTATCTTTCCAGATGTTGGTATAATTGTCAAGGTCCAGACCTGCCAGGACTCGGACAGCCGCGAATTCAGCGTCCAAACGGATCGGCAAGCGACATTTGACAGCCTGGTCGTTGAATACTTTGACTACGAGTTGCAGGTGACGGATGATCTTTCCGACCTGATCGGTGCGTGCGGTTGAAATGGCCATAGCTAAATAAGACCCTTACGGGCTGTATACATAAAACACGCCACGGAAGGATTGTAACCTATGGCGTCACCAATTTATTTTCCCATCCTATTCAGGTCCATTGCCTGGCTGTCAAGTCTTTCCCGTTGGTTGAGGGGAAGTAATATCCCTTACTTGTTTCACCTGCCAGATATGTAACAGGTCTTTATCAGCAAGTGCCGGAGGAGAAAATCCGATCACCCGGAAATCTTCATTCTGCGGTCCAAACTCAGCCCCGATCCAGCTAAAAATACGCAGTATAGCGGGCGTTGTATTATTGCCGATGGCCGGCCTTTTTTTTTGCTCATCCCCCTGCCGGATGACCAGTAGCGGATGATACCCCTTGCCAATTGTCTGCTTATATAAGTGAAGTAATTTTCTCCTGACAGAGTCAGAAACGTGCAGCGGGTCGTCGATCTGATCAAGGCCGGGGATGGCAAAGCTGTTTTCCGTACTAGGCAGTACTTGACTGCGGTAGCTGTTCAGCGAGGGGTAGGTGTCAAACACTAGGTCAAGGTGTCTGTTTTGGCTATCCGGTTCAATGGTTCGCCTAAGAGCCAGTTTTCCGTAATATTGAAAAAAATGGAAAAGCTCCAATTCCGCGCGCTGTCTTGCTTTGGATGAATTATTCATCAGCAGCAAGGGAAGTATCTTTTTCCCCGTGAGCAGGTACAAAGCCGGTCCCGCCCATTGCAGCGCCAGGGAGCTGGTCATTCGGCTGGACTCCCAGGCTGCCGATACATGGCCGTAGATGCGGTCATTTTTCCAGAGGCGATAGATACAGTCTACAGCGGTCCGGATATAGGCAACACGCATGACGCCCTGAGTGTGTTTCCAGAAGTTGACATAATGCTGCAGATCGAGCCCGTTTTTGAGGTGCTCAATCGTTTGCGTTTCGTCCAGGCGAACAGGGAGGCCAATTTGGGTGGCCCGATCGTTGAAGGCTTGGGTAACCTCCATCAAGTGAGCGGTGAGGTTGGCGATCATTTTGTGGTGCGCTGTAGGAGTGGGCATAGCTATGATAGCCGTTAATGGCTTTAGAATAAAACACCCCACCATCGGGCATCAACCATACAATCGCTATCATTTTTATTTAGTACCCGGCCCCTCCGAGGATTGATGGACATTGGGAATGGGGAAAAATAATCCTGTCATTAGGTTTAGCCCTAAAAGAGTATTTTAACGGTTGCCCAATAAAATTTTAGCCAGCAGCGAAATGCAGTAAGGCTGCATAGCTATCATTAGGTATTTACCATTTGCGTCACTTTGCTTGGCATTTACGCACCGGCAATTGTTAGTTATTCCTCCACTTCTGTAATCCATAAAGCCTAGTGATAAGGCTGGCCGAAAACCCAATAAAAGTCATAAAAGAACCAGACTAAAATATGATGTTCGTGTTGTATAGGGGTAGTCATTCGACGATGAAAAATTGCCAAACAATGAAAAAAAAGTGATTTTTTCATTGTTAAAAATGCATTCCATACGTCTTAGCGTTAAAAATAGTACCTCCTGAAAACGAAATGCCTTGTAGTATTAAGGCCATTGAACCTTCCTTTTATTATTTTTGTCTGCCTATTCAATCTAATACCTTGTATCTGGCTTAGGCATGTGGTGCCATAATACCTTTGCCATAAGCTGCTATTACCGATCACTCCTTGCTCTTGCGCCAATTCCATGTGCCTTTTTGTATGGGCTTAAACCTGTATTGGCTAAGTATTGCATTACGCTTAAATAATTGATTTTTAATTAGCACAGCGCTGTTGGTATAACCACAGCCCCTTTGAATGTTAATGATAAAAAAGAAATACAATGAAGTGTTTTTATTTGTCAGGGTAAATGTAAATGCTCCCCGGGTTTTCAAAACCGAATGCGGATTATTGAAATGGGGTTTGTTCATAATGATCTTCTCATAGCGTATTAACTATCAAATAAATACGCAGCATAGGTTGAATTTCAGAAAAAAAATTAAAAAAGTCTGTGACGTTGGAGCCAAAATTCAGGTTCAGTATAGTATAAAAAGCCTTTTTTATGCATTTTTATACTCAGTTATTATGGCAAGGGCATAACCCACGCACCCAGTGGTATCATATTGCTCCCTGGTTGTTTATAGCCTATTTTATTACGAAACCTGTTATTTATTGGTTGTAATGTTACCCTTTTCACCTGTAAACTATTTTGCATGCGGCTTGAAGAGTTTAGTGCTGTTTATAGACCTTTTCACGATAAATTATATCAAAGTTTTTCTTACAAACTTCGTGTTTCTTCGTACAAAGGCAATAAAGATGATTGTATTCGAGAACTTATACAGATCACTGCGTTGGAAACTTATTTAAAATGCCTAGATGGACGGTCGGAGGGGTACCCGCTTACAGTCCTTATTCGTCTCACAGCAAGAGATGTTTTTTATGATTTTTTCAATCCACCCAAAAAAGAACCTAATCTGGTGGCTTTGGACTATTCTAGTTATATGGTCAACCCCGATCCCGATCCTTATGAACAGTTAGTATTAAGAGAACAGATGGATATTGTTCGTTCTACGGTGGATCCAATATCTCTGGAGCTATTGGAGCGTCGCGTTGATAAAATACCCTATCAGGTACTGTCGGTAGACTACCAAAGTACTGTCGCCGCTATCAAAGCCAAGCTGCACAGAAAACGGGCAGAGCTTCGAGAGCGCCTAACCCGAGGATAGTTCTTCTTCCAACCCAAAAAAAATCGAAATGCTTTTACCAACTCGTCAAACGGCCTTACTCAAAATCCTTTTCCGCTTTCAAGATGATATATCTATAGAAGTAGAAGACCTGACTGCAATCTATGTATTCTTGTTTAGTGACAAACCCGTCTATCTTACCTTGCAGCAGCCTTCTTTGCGGGCCGTCGTTGAAACTTTGAAGGAGGTCGTTGATACACACCATATGACTTCTTTGGGACAGATATCTGATTATTTTGATCAGCAGAAGTTATTATTGTCAGATTTTCTTTCTGAGGTTCAGGCGGAGATAGATATTAATAGAAAATGGGCTAACGACCACCTTACTTATAGCTCTTTAAAAGAGGGAATTGTGAAAAGGCTATTTATACCATCTTCGACATACTTTTCTATTGCGCAAGAAAAGGGTGACTTATTTAATGAGTTATATTCAGCACAACAAGATGCTTATACTCATTTCTTTGGTAGGTATTTACATCAATTTGCTGAATATGATCACGTCTTCGTTTTACTTGATGCTTGCCATAGCCAGATTTCTTTTAAGAATTTGAATGAGGTTGTCGGGCAGGTAAAAAAACTGAGTCAAATGGATTGTTATGCCGATCCTATGGAAGTTTCGATGAACAATAATATCATGGGAATATATGATAAGCTTTTAGAACTCATTGCAGAGGAAAGGCCTTTGTCCGATATGAAGTTCAAATTAGGATTGACTACCTGGCTTTGTCACATAAAGTGTGATTATAGAGAGGATAGTTCCTCATCTAATGAGTTATATAGTTATGCATGGGATCATTATAACTTTTACGAAGAGGTTTCTGTTTTTTACTATCGTATTCTTGCCGATAAGAAATGGAGTATTCTAAAAAGCCCGAAAAATCTTTCTTGGTTGACGTCTGACAATCCTGGCTTTGTAGTGGAGAAAGACGATAGTGGCACTGTGAAAGTAGAAACAAATCATATTTGGGATCGAATGCAATCTAAGATCGCTCGATTTTATTACCCATTGTCAAAGGAATATTGTTTGCGTATCGAGTCTGAGAGTTTTGTAAAACAATCAGAAATGGACGTTCCTATTGAATTTGTCGATTGTTCTGAAAACGAATGGCAGGAAATTAACGAGCAAACGATCCAGGTTAGTAAAGAGATGGTAATATCCAGTGACAGGAAAATGCTAGAACTTTTTACAGATATTATAGGTTAGAAAAAGTATTGTAATCTATGTCTAAAGCTGTTTTACATACCCCTCCAAAAATCATCTTGCAAAACAAAAAGGAGATTCTTGACTATATTAAGAACCATGCACCTGAAAAATTAAAAGACAATGAAGATCGTATCCGAATGGGAGGGCGTTACATGGTTAATAAAAATTCATTGTCTACCAAGGCCCATGTTATAAAGAGTATGACCTTTGAAAATGTTGCATTTAAAGGCGACATACAGGATATCGAATTTGTAAAATGCACTTTTAAAAATTGTGACCTAGACGGGATCTGGGGCTTTTATTTAATTTTTACCAAAGTTAAATTTATTGGATGCGGATTCAGGTACAGCCGATATAGTCATTTGGAATTTCAGTGGAATGAAGTGTCCTTTAAAAGGTGTGAATTTAGAAATGTTGAGTGGGATGAAGCTGGCTTATTAAATATAAGCTTTGAAGATTGTTGGTTAATTAATTTTAAACTCAACGGCGTATATCCGGCAGGGAATATTACCTATTCGAGCTGTAACCTAGAGGGTTGCCATTTTGCATATATTAATTACAGCACAGATGATGGTGATCCGGATATTGATCCTGATTTTTATGACCTTCTTTTTAGTTCCTGCACATTGACGGATACCTTATTTAATTCCGTAGAACTTAGGAATAGCTTATTTCATAATACCGTTTTATACAAATGTGCATTCATGGAGTGCCGATTAAGCCATAATGCCATAGCAGTGGATGATGACTTTAAAAGCGATTGTTACGCTTCATTAGATTTTCAAACCATTTTAAAAAGTGAGCTGCTCTCCGTCGAAATTATGGAAAGGTATTTTCATGTTACGAGGGAAATGAATATTAAAGAAACTGTACATACTATGACTAGCAAAATTAACTTCTATACTGTTTTTATTTCTTACAGTTTAAAAGATCAGTTATTCGCTAATCTTCTCAATGATGCATTGAGGAAAAAGGGCATTAGGACTTTTTTATGGGAGAAAGATGCTCCGGCAGGAAAATCCCTCGAAGAGATTATGTCTGGTGGTGTCCACAAGAATCATAAAGTTTTATTTATCGCATCTGAACACTCGATTAAAAGTAAAGCATGCCAATTTGAGCTTTCTGAGGCAAGGCGTAAGCAAGAGACGCTTTGGGAAACGATATTTTTTCCCATACACATTGATTCTTATCTTTTTTCTGTCCAAAAAAGAGATATACGCCCTATTTCTATGGCTGACGAATATTGGGAGAATATCCAAGAATTGAGAAGAGTCAATTCGATTGATTTTAGCAAGTTTAACCAAGCAAATATCGACAAAAACGCATTTGAACTTTCGATCAGCAAGATTATTCAGAATTTGCAAGTCACGAAATCTGTAATATAGGAGAAGGAACATGCGAGTAACAATTATCACAACAGATGCATTCTTGCGTATTTGTTAGATAGTTATAAAAGTTAATTTGCAAGGTTTTCCCGCTATTTGCTTCAAACTTTATCGTACCTTTAACAAGATAAAGTTCTTTCTCTTACGGCGAAGATCATCCCAGGATCAGCTATTTCATTTTTGCCCTTGTACAGCCTGGTAGCTCAGTGGATAGAGCGGCAGCCTTCTAAGCTGTTGGTCGTAGGTTCGATCCCTATCCAGGCTACGGAGAAAGAAAAACTTTCTCATTTATTTTGATCTACATAAGACTAGATCATTCGGGGGACAAAATACAGGGCTGTTTCTTGCAGGTGGAATATATTCCTTGATGAACACGGAGTTATATCTTTTTATTGAATCCAATCGAGGTCACTGCTTTTTTACTGCGTCGAGGGCCTATTTCAGGGGCCATATACAAAGCGTAATCAAAATGCGCTGAGTACAAAGACGATGGTGAAAATGTATTGATCCAATCCAGGTCACCATTGAAAGCCTTTGGGCGATTTTTACTGAATATCAGCATTGAGCTATTTCAATATGAATCGTTCGCAGACTAGAGTAGGGGACAAAGACAAGTAGCGAATCGAATGCTATTCGTTTTGAATGGATTACAAAGATTGAATTGATCCAATCCGGATCACCTCTTCGGACTGGCCCCCGGTTTCGGGGGCTTTTTCTTTTTCACGCTTTTCTTCAGCCGCGCCCAGTCTGCGTATTGCGGCTATGACCTCGTTGACTTCCGTGGTTCGAAATTCGTTTTTCTCGTAGATGAGTTTTTTGGGGTATATCGAACCGATGAGCTTTTGTTTGACAGGGAGGGTGGCGTTGTTATAGTACCTTAGTAGGTTTCTTAGGAGGTCTGCGGTGCCTTTGACGTATTCCAACAGGTTCGCGTCCATTTGCTCGATGTCTTGCCTCTTTCGCTCTAATTGGGCGATTTCGGGTTCGTACTGGCTTTTGATCTCTTTATATTCCGCCGCGCTTAGTTCGCCGTCTAGCAAGAGTTGTTGGGCTTTTTTTATTCGCTGTAGGTGCTTGTCGATTTCGGTTTGGACTTCTTTTTCGCTTTTCCGCTCTTGATTTTGGTGGTAATAGTGTTCTGCCGCTTTTTCAAACAGGGTGATGTATTTGTCCTTGATCGTGATCCTCGCTAGTTCCTTTGTAAAGCATTTGTTGACCTCTTCGGCTTTTACACGCTCCTTGCAGCCGTTTGTGCAATGGTAGTAGAAATAGGTGCCGCCGTTGCCCCGGCTTGGGCTGCCTGTCAAGGCGCGGCCGCAGCGGGGGCATTGCAGGAAACCCCGTAGGGGCAGTTCTTCCCGCGCGGTGTATTTGGGTTTTGGGTTTCTCTTTTTGCCGTCCAGGACGTCCTGGACTTCATAAAACAGGTCTTCGCTGATGATGGGCTCGTGTAGGCCCGATATAATCTTTGTTTCTTCGTCTTTATAGGCGGGCAGCAATATCTTGCCGTAGTAAATCGGGTTACGGAGCAAGTACCAGATATTGCTGCGCCCCACGTTCAGGCCCTTTCTCCGGGCCGTTCGCCAGACTTCTTTTATCGAAAGGACGCCCTTGGCTACTTCCTCGAACACCCATTTTACCATGGGCGCGTCTTTGCTGGGGACGATGATCGGCCGGTTTTGTTCGTTGCGGGCATTTTTATAGCCTTTTGGCGCCATGGTGACGTGACGCCCGTCCTTCATGGCCCTACGCATCCCCGCGATGACATTGAGCGAACGCCGGTCATTTTCCACTTCCGGGGCGGCGAGGTAAAAGGCCAGCATGATCTTGTTTTCCGGTATGTTCAGGTCCAACGGCTGCTCGATCGCCTGGGGCTCTACGCCCAGCTTGGTCAACTGGCTAATCATCGAGTAGGCGTCCGCTGCATTGCGGCTGAAGCGGTCCCATTTTAGGAATAAAAGGAGGTCAACATTACCCCGTTTCGTCTTTAGGAATTTCAGCAATTCATTAAACGCCGGTCGCTCGAATGTCTTCGCTGAATGATCCTCCTTGTAGAAGCCTATTATATCGATTTGCTGTTGCTGGCAGTACTGCCGCAAGCGATCCTCCTGGTGTTGCAGGCTGTATCCCTTTTCGCTTTGTTCGTCTGTGCTAACCCGTACGTAGATAATTGCTTTTTTCATACTCCCTCTTTTCGTGCTCGTGTTGTTCCCAGGCCAAGGCGGCTAGGCGGTATAGGTAGTCCCTGATCTCGATCACCCTGGCGTCACTCAGGTCCCCGGCTTCTTCCTGGAGGATCGCCCGGCAATCTGCCACGGAGACCTTTTCATCGGGTTCCTTTTTCTGCCTTGGCAGGGGGATCAGTTTTGTTTTCAAGGGGCGGGAATGTAAAATACAAAAAGTTGATTATCAATGCAAATTGCTTGCATGGGGATATTCCGGGTTACTGCTCTTTCCTTTCGCCCGGAATATCGGCGTGTAGGGTGGGGGACTTATTATTCGTCCTCTTCGTCCTCATAGTCTTCCAGGATTCTTTCGATTTCCACTACCGCATCCCTTTCTTCCTTGTTGTAGCTTACTTCAAGGGTGATCGTGTGATCGTCTTCATCGCAGCCTACGATTTCGTTGGTCAATTCGCTGTCCAGGAGGACAGTGGTTACGTCGATGAGGGCACCGGTAGGAACAACCAGTTCCTTTACATAAAATTTAGAAGTCATGATGTTACTTTAATTTGTGTTTTATAATAACTATTGGGGTAAAAAAAATCACAATTGCTTCAACTGCTCTTTCACGGCCTGGTCTATTAGTGACGCTACCCTTTTGGTCGCTTCCTTTTTACCTTGCTCATCCTGGTAGCCACCGTCTACCCAATCCAATACCGTGGCGAAACTGAAATCGAAAACCGGCTTTTGCAGTAGTTGATGGTAATTGCCGTAGGCTGTCAGATCATCCTTTAGTCGTATGGGAAGCGTATCCTCAAAACCTGAAAAAAGAAGTTTAGCTGCCTTATAAAGCCGCCCTACCGTGGCGTGCGTTTGCTGGAAATCCAGGACCGTGGTCAGTTCGTCGTTGGTTTTCAGGATAGTCGACCGCAGCTTGGGTTTTAGATAATTTTCCAGGGCTTCGCCGATAGAGGTCGAGTACACCTCGTATTTGTGTTTGAGCCCTTTTAGATCGTAGTCATTGTCACCCTGGCCTGCTTCGTGGCTGATGATCTTGCGCAGGATCCGTTCCTCGAATGCCATCAGTTCGGGCTTGACTTCCTTTAGGTCTTGGTAATACTCCGCATACTTGCTCTTTAGGGTCATGTTCTTGCGATTAAAGGTCACCTGGATATACAAAGGATAATACGCTTGCCCTTTATCCCCCGTTACCGGCTCCAGGAGCTGGTTCAGGAAGAACTTAATAGTGACCTTTTTTGCCTTTTTGATGGGTGCCATAGGACTAATGTAGAAATGTTATTTTATATTTCAAAATAAAATAACTATTTTGGAGAGAGTTTTTTCCCGACTCGGCGTTGCTGTCCCGCCGGGCAGTTTTAGGATGATCCGATGATATTGGGAATAGGAACGGACGCTGCCAGGGTTGGATAAGAATTGAATAAGAGCCGGGTTAGATTTCGATAAGACTACCGCATTAAAACTGAATTCACTACTTGTTTTATGAATACGTACCCAAACGGCACTCCCTCCAGAATGCTCCAATATAGCAAGGAAGACCTTATCCGGATGATCGAAACCCACGAGAGAGAGCGTCAGCGCGACCATGAACTGCTCCGGGATGCCCTTAGCCGCCAGGAGTACCTGGTCCGCCGCGTGACGGAACTGGAAAAGGACCGGCAACAGCCGGACGGCTACCATGGGACCTCCAGTTGGATCAGTAAGATCGTTTTTGCCCTGCAAAATGAAAACAAACCGCTCAGGTCCCCGGAATTGATCCGCCTGTTGGAGCAACGTGAGTCGGTACTGGCCGAACACCACAATAAGGTGCAATATTTCTCCGCCTTCCTGAGCAATGCCGTGAACTATGGCCGGGTGGTCCAGCAAAAAGTCAAAGGCGTCCGGGGATACTATTACCTGTTGCCCGAGTGGATCGATGGGGCGGGGCAGGTCAAAGCGGAGTACAAACGGTGGATGTTGTAAAGAGGCTGTTTTGGCTCCCGGATCAATTTGGCCTGGTGATCTCCTGTACGATTAGTTTTAGGACGTCTGCCGGCGTTACCCCGGCCAGTTTGGACAACCGGAGTATATCTGTAGCTGTGAGCTTACCGGGGTCCAGGAGGCGCTTGGAGGTGGTATTGTAGTTGAGGCGCATGTCCCTGGTGAGGACGGTGACCGGGACAATGCGGGTTATATTTCGGATCGGGCCCAAGGTCCCGTTGTCCAGGGCGGTCTTTAGTAGGCGGTAATGATTGGTCTGTTTCATTTGATTTTGGGGCCTGTACCTCATTTGTTTTGTATGGTGATGGCTACCAGCTTTGATAGCTCTTCAAACGGGATGTCCAGAAGAACGGATAACCGCTCAATTTCCCGGAAATAAAATCCTCCAGGTTTAAGGAGCTTCCTTGTAAAACGTTCGTAGTTTACTCCAAGGTCCGCTGCAACCACCGAACGTGGTATAATGTCGAAGATGTCATTTAACGACGTCAGCTCCCCCGACCGCCACACCGTCGCCACAAACTTGTACCGCCGGTCCTTTTTCTCCGGATCTCCTGTGTTGGAAGGGGCGGAGCTATTCATGGTCTATGTGGTTTCGGAGGGTTGATTTTGATCTTTCGGATTCGCGCTGGCTATCCCGGACAAAACGAGCTCCAAAAGGGCCCTAAACGGGATCCCGATTAGTATCGATAGATTTTCAATTTCCCTGAGCGACAGTTTTCTAAGGTTCTGAACTTTCGTTGAAAATCGCTCGTAATTTAAATGCAGGTCTGTGGCAATGATACTCTTGGGAACGATGCGGAATATTTCATCAAAGGATTTCAAATCCCCTGCCTTCCATACGGAGCGCACATAACTGTACCTTGGATCTTTATCCTCCATTTTGATGGGTTTGACTATTAGTGCTTGTTTTCGCGTTTAGGTCCACTGCAATCAGTTCCACAAGGGCGGATAAATTAATCCCAGTCAGGCCTTGGAGACGAATAAGCTGTTTAACGTTCCACAACTCCGGCCTATTGAGTTTGTTGACAAAGCTGTGGTAGTGCATTCCCATGTCATCGGCAACGACTGTTTTGGGAATAACCTCGAATATCCGGGCAAACGATTCCAACTTTCCAGCCTGCCAGACAATCAAGACATGCTTATATCGATAGTCCCGCACCGGAGGACGGTTACGCGGCGGAAATGGCCTACCCTGGTGTCCTTCCATGATCTCCACCTTTATCAATATTTATCTCGTCCCTGTGAAACCAATAGACAGCCTCAACGAATTGGAGAAACTGGCCGTGGGCGAACACAATGTCCGACTTGGAAACCCCGTCCCGGCTATGGCTAGGTGCGCATATCGCGCTATTAAATAAAGCGGTCGTAAACCTCCGAGCCTCATCGAGGGTTTGGGCATGGAAAAAATCCCTGATGAACTTCCCCGGATTGCGCATATACTCCGGGGTTAGGTGGAGCGGTTGATGCGCCGCGACGATGGCGCTGTTCGGAATGTCCTGGTCCCAGTTCATTATCTTGCATTTTAGAGATTGCACGTTAATATCCAGGGTGGGGCAGGCATAGAAAGAGACGCGGGCCTCCACAAACCTATCTTAGAGGCACTGGCATGCCCGGGAACAGGTAAGGGAGAGCCCACGCCATAACGCAGGCTCATCACTCTCATCTTGTTCCCTTCTTGAAAAGTGCCAGTTTTCTAAGACAAGACTCAAGCGAATTGCTTCAAATTCCTTTATTGAAGAATCGCAAAGTTACACTATAAAAGGCTTCATAATGGATTGATAGTCAATGAATGCCCTACAAAAATAACAAAAGGATCGAAAAAAGATACTATTTAAGCCGATTTATTTTGGACGATCTATATACGCGTAATTTATTAGGTAGGTTTTGTCTTATTTTAAGCATGGCCAAGAAGAAAAATGAAAAACCAACCGACGCGGAAATCGAAATTTTTCTAGGAAAAATCGGGGAACGCCTCCGGCAATTGCGGACGGATGGCGGGTATACCAGCTATGAGCAGTTCGCCTATGAGCATAATATCGGCAGGGCGCAGTATGGGAAGTATGAGCGGGGGACCGAGGATTTACGGATTAGCAGTTTGTATAAGGTTGTGGCGGCGTTTGGGATCTCGATGGAAGAGTTTTTTAGGGAGGGGTTTGAATAATGTTTAGATTTCATACTTAATTTACCCATCTTCCGTATACTGAGAATGGGAAACACCTTAATCAGCATGGGCGCCAAACATCAACTTTCCGAAAGGGATATTTGTACAAAATATATAACGCCAGCTTTACAGAGGGCCGGTTGGGATATTGAATCCCAGATATTGGAAGAAGTTTCCTTTACTGACGGAAAGATTTTTGTAAGAGGAAAGCTTACTGCAAGAGGTAAAAGAAAAAGAGCTGACTACATCCTTTACTATAATTCTAACCCTATTGCAATAATTGAAGCAAAGGACAATAACCACTCCGTCAATGCGGGTATTCAGCAAGCTTTAGAATATGCAAGAATACTCGATATCCCATGTGTTTTCAGTAGCAATGGAGATGCTTTTCTATTTCATGATAGGACAGCAAAGGGGATGAATATTGAACTTGAGTTGGGGCTTGATCAATTCCCTTCTCCCGAAGAATTATGGAATAAGTTCAAAATATTCAAAGGTATAAAAACAGAGGAGCAAGAAAGAATTATTTCGCAAGAGTATTATTCTGATAGCTCGGGTAGAAAACCACGGTACTACCAGGAAATCGCCATCAACAGAACAATAGAGGCTACTGTCAAAGGCCAAAACCGAATTTTATTGGTTATGGCGACAGGTACGGGAAAAACATATACAGCCTTTCAAATAGTCTATAGATTATGGAAAGCAAGAGTAAAAAAAAGAATATTATTTTTGGCGGATAGAAATGCACTAATTGATCAAACAAAGAAAAATGACTTCCGGCATTTTGGTGACAAGATGACCTGGGTTAAGAAAAGACAAGTAGATAAGAGCTATGAAATTTTTTTGGCACTATATCAAGGCTTATCCGGCAATGAAGAAGAAGCTAATATTTATAAGCAATTTTCACCAGACTTCTTTGATCTTGTTATTATAGATGAGTGTCATAGAGGTAGTGCGAAAGAAGATAGTGCCTGGCGCGAAATACTAGAATATTTTACCAATGCGACTCATCTTGGGCTAACAGCTACACCCAAGGAAACCAATGAGATTTCAAATATTGAATATTTCGGTGATCCAATCTATACATATTCACTAAAACAAGGTATAGATGATGGATTTCTGGCTCCTTATAGGGTGGTAAGAGTAGGATTAAATATTGACCTAGAGGGATGGAGGCCACCTAAAGGCAAATTAGATAAAGACGGCAACCTTGTAGAAGATAGAATCTATAACCGGAGAGATTTTGACCGCAACATAGTAATCGAAGAAAGAACGGATACTGTAGCGAGAAAAGTGACTGAGTTTTTGTATGGTGCAGGAAGATTTTCCAAAACGATAATTTTTTGCGTAGATATCGACCATGCTGAGAGGATGCGATCCGCTTTATCAAGACATAATGCCGATTTAGTAAGGGAGAATTATAAATATATCATGCAGATAACTGGGGATAATGACGAAGGAAAAAAGGAGCTTGATAATTTCATTAATCCCGAGGAGAAATACCCAGTAATTGCTACTACATCTAAGCTTATGAGTACGGGAGTGGATGCACAAACTTGTAAAGTAATTGTGCTGGACAGTAATATCCAGAGTATGACTGAGTTTAAGCAAATCATAGGTAGAGGTACAAGAATTAGAGAGGATTTTGGAAAGCTCTACTTCACTATTTTGGACTTTCGAAATGTAACGGACTTATTTGCTGACCCGGAGTTTGATGGCCCCCCTATCCGAATCAAAGAGGCGAGCGAGGAAGAAAATTTATCAACTATCGAAGATGAAGAAGAGGAATTTACAAATCCCATCATCGATAATGTAAGCGGGGAAGAAATTAGTGTTCGGAAACCACCAGTTCGTTATCCAGATAATGATACTATTTCCTATGTAAGAGAGGGAAGCGACAAAACTTATGTAAGCGGGGTTGCTGTTTCTGTTCTTGTTACTAGAGAAATGTATTTTGACAATGAAGGCCGACCAATTACGGTGAGTTTGAAGGACCATACGAGAGAAATTATTACAAATCATTATTCCTCAATGACGGACTTTCTGAATAGATGGAATCAGTCAGATAAAAAGGCTGCTATCATTAAAGAACTTGAAGAACAGGGTGTTTTGGTAAGCGCACTGCAGGATGCTGTAAACAGAGAGTTGGACTTATTTGATTTGGTTTGTCATGTTGCATTCGACCAGCCGCCGTTAACTCGAAAAGAGAGAGTTAATAATGTAAAAAAGCGTAACTATTTTACTAAGTATGGCGAGCAATCAAAAAAGGTTTTGGAAGCGTTGCTTGATAAATATGCTGACGAGGGAATAGCAACGATTGAAAGTGCAGAAGTTCTTTCAATTGACCCACTTGTTAATTTTGGAACTCCCAGGGAGATCATTGATATGTTCGGTGGAAAAGAAAATTACACCGCCGCACTAAAAGATTTGGAAAGTCAATTATACGCATAAATACTATGACGCCATTAGGAATACTTGAAACAGTTGATTTGAGAACCGTTTGGCCCCACGAGGCAATAGATTTTACCCGATGGCTTGCAGAGCCTAAAAACATACAAGAGTTATGTAATGAGCTAGAGATAGAAATCGATGAAATTAAAGTGGAAGAGGCAACTGGTCGGTATAATGCGGATATTGTTGGATTAGAAACTAAGACTCAAAAGAAGATTATTATTGAAAATCAGCTTGAAAGCACAGATCACAAACATTTAGGACAGATTATTACCTATGCTGCGGGTCTAGACGCTAGTATTATTATTTGGATCGCCAAAGATTATAATGATGAGCATAAGGCTGCTATCGATTGGCTGAATCGGAATATACTAGCTGATATTAAATTTTTTTTAATCCAGGTAGAATTATGGAAGATCGGGGATTCTTTGCCTGCTCCTAAATTTAATATTATATCGCAACCAAACGATTGGGCAAAAACTATTAATTCGGCAGCGCTTTCAGAAAAGGGATCAGTATCAGAGTTAAAACTTCAGCAACAACAATTTTGGTATGCATTTAAAGAGTATGCTAAAGGCGATTCTTCAACAATTTTGAGATTAGGTAGAACACCCAGACCACAACATTGGTATTCTATAAGCTTTGGTACTTCTAAGGCCGATCTTTCACTGACATTTAATTCAAAACAAAAGCAAGTTGGGTGCGAATTGTACATCAAAGATGATAGCTCTATTTATCAAAGAATTTTGCAACATAAGACTGATGTCGAACAGGAGCTGGGAACAGATTTGGAATGGATGGATTTGCCTGATAGTACTGCTTTTAGAATAGTAAAGTATAAAATAGGTGATCCAACCAACGAGAATAAATGGCCGGAATATTTTCAATGGCTCAAAGAGAATGCAGAAAAATTTCAACGTGTATTTAAACCTTTTTTTAATGGCTAGTTTGACAACGACAGTTAAATCGATCCAAGATATCATGCGTAAGGATGCTGGTGTAGACGGAGACGCTCAGCGCATCTCGCAATTAGGATGGATGCTTTTCCTGAAGATATTTGATGAAATGGAAGAAGAATGGGAGGCAATTAAAGAGGATTACAAATCTCCTATAAGAAACGACTTGCGCTGGCGGAATTGGGCGGCTGATGAAGAAGGCATGACAGGTGAAGAACTATTAGACTTTGTTGACAACACCTTGTTCCCTATATTGAAAAATATGAAGCTTCGCAATAAAAAGGATGCTGCAAAAATGGTGAGAGATGTGTTTGAGGATTCTTACAATTACATGAAAAGCGGTACGCTATTGCGTCAAGTGATAAATAAGATTAACAGCGATATTAAACTAAATACACAGGCTGAACGTCATGCCTTTAACGATATTTACGAACAGATATTGCGTGACCTGCAAAGCGCAGGGAACGCCGGAGAGTTTTATACGCCGCGGCCCGTAACGCAGTTTATTGTTGAGATGATTGAGCCAAAGCTAGGGGAAACGATTTTAGACCCTGCCTGTGGTACTGGCGGATTTTTGATTAACGCAATAGAATATATCCGTAAGCACAGCAAAGTTAAAAGCTTAGTTGATAGAGAAACCTTGCAAAATAGTATTAAAGGTGTAGAGAAAAAGCCATTGCCCCATATGCTTGCTACAACTAATTTGATTTTGCATGGCTTAGAAGTTCCTGCAATTGACCATGATAACTTATTGAATAAAACTTGGTCTAATTGGAGTGAGAGAGATAGGGTAAATGTTATTATTACTAACCCTCCATTTGGCGGTATAGAAGAAGATGGCGTTGAAAATAATTTCCCTCTACTTTATCGAACTCGAGAAACTGCCAATCTCTTTGTGGCTCTTCTTATTCATTTGTTAAAGGATGGCGGCCGTTGCGGGTTGGTATTGCCTGATGGGTTTTTATTTGGTGAAGGGGTAGCTACCCGGATTAAGGAAAATCTATTGGAAAAATGTAATCTGCATACCATTGTGCGTTTACCCAACGGCGTGTTTGCTCCCTATACCGGTATTAAAACCAATTTGCTCTTTTTTGAAAAAGGTGAGCCCACTAATGAGGTCTGGTATTTTGAACATCCTTACCCAGAGGGGATAAAAAATTATAACAAAACAAAGCCCATTGACATAAAGGAGTTTGCTCTGGAGAAAAACTGGTGGAAGAAAAGAGTAGAAAATGAATACGCTTGGAAGGTAACTATTGAGGATATTAAAAAAAGGAATTACAATTTGGACTCCTCGAACCCTCGAAAAATTTCAATTGAAGCTGATTTGAAAATTAGCGATATTTTGGAAAAAATCGAATTAAAAAGAGATCAAATAAATGATGCTATTGAAAAATTAAAGTTAGAACTGCTATAGTATGTCTCAAGTCAAATTAGGTCATGTATTAATAGAACAAAGAACTACCGTAGGAAAGAGGGATGGAGACAATCTACCTCTTATAGGTGTTAGCAATAAAGATGGTCTTATACTCTCGCAGCAACAAAGATTGGCTGACTTAAGCCGGTACAAATTGTTAAAAGCGAATTGGTTTGCATACAACCCAATGAGAATCAATGTTGGCTCGATAGGTCTAGCTGATAGCCCCCAAAAAATCGGAATAATTAGTCCAGATTATGTGGTCTTTTCTTGCAATGAAAAAATTGCACCTGAGTATTTGCTTTTATTTATTAAAAGTGATATTGGTTTATTTGAGATTGCAAAGAATACGGGAGGAAGTGTTAGGGAAAGATTATATTTCAAAAATCTTTCAAATATTTCAATTAAGCTTCCTTGCATTGAAGAGCAATACGAAATTCTTGCTTCACTTAATAGAAGAAAGTCTTCTATTGAACAAATCAATAATTGCTGCTTAGAATTACAATTAAATGATATTCCGGAACTTCGCCAAGCCATTCTACAAGAAGCAATACAGGGGAAACTAACCCAGCAGGACGAAACCGAGGAGCCATCTGATAAAAACATTCAATACATTAAAGCAGAAAGGCGAAATCTGGTAGTGGATAGCAAAGTTAAAAGTGGAAAAGAATTATCCGCTATTTCTCAGCATGAAATCCCTTTTGAATTGCCAATGGGGTGGGGCTGGCATCGTTTAGGGGAGCTTGGTCATATTAACCCAAGGAACGTGTTTGCTGATAATAAAGATGTTTCATTTGTACCTATGGCTTTAATTAGTTCAAACTTTGGAGAAGCACCGAAATTTGAGATCAGGAAATGGAGCGATGTGAAAACTGGGTTTACCCATTTTGCAGAAAATGATGTTGCTGTTGCTAAGATTACTCCATGTTTTGAAAACTCCAAAGCTGGGATATTTAAAGGATTAGTTAATGGAGTTGGGGCTGGCACAACGGAACTACATATATTCAGAGGCGATAGTAAGTACATTCTACCTGAGTACGTTTATCTCTTTTTCAAAAGTTCATTTTTTTTGAAAAATGGTGAAAGAAAAATGACTGGTTCTGCTGGACAGAAGAGAGTATCATCTGATTTTATTAAATCTTGTTTATTTCCCCTCCCTCCTCTTTCTGAACAACATCGAATAGTCGCCAAAGTGCAGCAACTCCTTCAGACGATAAACCAGTTGGAGCATCAGATATCTGAAACTCAAACTCAAGCCCAAGAACTTTTACAGTCATCATTAACTGAGGTATTTGGTGGTAGTGGTAAAGTGCATGAAGCAAAAGAGGTGACGTCAATGTCTATGGAGTGACTAATTGTAGCAGTTCTCATTTGATCGCTCACTTATGGAAACTACCAACTGTCGGATCAAATACTGTCTTTCATAACTAAATGAAAGAATCTTATTATCTTGATGTAATAATTCGACGTTATGAAAAAAATAATTGCTTGTCCTCTTTTCTTCGTAATGTCATTTTTATTTTGCAGGGCAAATGCTCAAGTATACTTAGAAGATCTCCTACATTCATCAGAATGGATACTCTCTTCAGCTTTCCCCGATAGTTCGCATGTTCACTTTATAAGAAGGACATGTATAAGAACTGATAAGCCGAATTTAATAAAAATCTGGATTTTAGTGTACCACGAATCATTCAAATATGGAGTGTTTACATATAAGGGCGTTTCCGAAAAGGTTCTTACACTTATAGATTTTGGAAAAGTACAAATGCGACCTTTGGCAGTTTATTATTATGACAGTGGTGGGCACCTTTTGTATTCTGAAGGAGAAGATCAGTTGAATTCGATGTGGGACCCAGTGGTGCCTGATTCTATGGGTGAGGGCGATTTTAATAAGGCCGCGAAAATGTTTTATCAACGTAAAAAGAAACAGTAATTGGATATTAAATTCGCCTTCTAACCTATTTAGATGAGCATCTTAATTAGTTCTTTTCTTATAGTCCAAGCAATTTCTCCGTATAATCTACCATAAACAAAGGTATGTTCAGAAGCCCCTCATCCTTTTTCAGATTCCTAAGCGAATACCGTACACGCACCGCCGGCTTATAAAGCTCATTATACTTAATAAGGCTTTTGCCTCGGACATTCTCATCCGACTTAACTTCAATAGGCAAGATGTTATTTTTGACCTGGATTAAAAAGTCCACCTCTGCCTGGTTGCCGGACGTCCAGTATCGCGGTTCTCCTTCAAAATGTGCGACCAGGTGTTGTAACACGAAGTTTTCGCTCAATGCCCCTTTAAATTCGGTAAATAGCCTGTTACCTTCAGTTACAGCAATGGGGTCCAACAGTGATAGCCTACGCAGTAATCCTACATCGATCAAATAAAGCTTGAAAGCCGAAAGGTCGTCATAGGCGGAAAGGGGCAGACCTGGCTTTTCGCTACGAAAGATCCGATGAATAAGGCCTGCCTGGGAAAGCCAAAGTAATGCGTCTTCGTATTCCCGGGCACGAGCGCCTTGCTTTACCGTCTGGTAAACGAATTTTTTATTGTCCCTGGCTAGTTGGGAAGGTATCGACGTCCAAAGATGGTTTATCTTGGGGATGTCTTTGTTTTCTGCATGTTTGGAAAAATCGAGGGCGTAAGCGTTTAGAATATTTTGAAGGACCACTTGTGTGCCTTCCATATCCTGGTTTTCCAACAGGGTTACCACGGCTTCGGGCATTCCCCCGCTTACAAAGAACAACTTCAGCTTTTCAACCAGCCGATGGAAGAAAATATCAGGTATGGGCACTATTTCATTGATATTTTCCAGGTAGGAGAATAGTTTTGGATCGGCGACCGATAAAAACTCGGAAAAACAGATAGGGTAGAGGTGTAGAAAATCCACTTTCCCGACAGGGAATGAATTTCCCCTGGACATCGATACGCCGAGGAGAGAGCCGGCACCCGCTACGGCATACTCAGGCGCATTTTCACAAAAATACTTGAGTGCATTAAGGGCGTCGTTGCATTCCTGTATTTCATCGAAAATGATCAGTGTCTCCTGGGGCAGAATGGTTCGGCCAAATATGAGAGAGAGGTTTTGAAGGATATTGGAAATGTCCTTAGTTTGTTGAAAAAATTGTTTGAGGTCCGGTTGCTCTTCAAAGTTGAAGTAGGCAACGTCGGCAAATTCACTGTCCCCAAAATGCTTTAGCAGCCAGGTCTTACCGACCTGCCTTGCGCCTTGCAAGATGAGCGGCTTGCGAGCCGTGGATTTTTGCCACGCGGACAGCTTTTTCGATATTTTTCGTTGGATCTCCATTTCACAGTTTAGATGCCAAAAGTGTGAAAAAAATCACATAATTGGCACCTAAACTGTGAAATTAGGTTATTTATGAAATTTGTAAAAACAAATATTATAATATTTTCATTGCTGATCTAAATGCCTTGTTGCGAGTAGGGTATGCAAGATCTTTACCTATTGAATATCAACCTTTTGATGTGAAAAATCGACCGCAAGGCCTCGTGGTGTTGGTTCGAAAAAAATCCAACCAGGATCACAAGCGTTCTAAACGGATTCGCCGGGGCTTTGCCCCGGCGGTCGTGTTTATACGGGAGCGGCGGCGAGCTTGCTCGCCGAAGCGGACGGATGAACACGACAAGCCACGCCGAAGGCGGGGCGTACATCCGTTGGGGAGGCTTGGGTTAGCTCCCCTTTTATGGATCACCGCAGCCGCGCCCTCGCGGCGGAGGTAATCCAATCCGGATCACACAGATGGACTTTCCAACCAAAACCCGCTTTCAGAGCGGTTTTTTTTGTTTTTTGTCGTTACTCGCAACGAAATCGAATTTCATAAATAGGTTAGAATATCGCCCAAATTACTTCCTCTTTTAAGGAAGACATAAAGGTTAGTTAAGGTTCAAATGTTACGCCATGGGTTTGAGGATATGAAAAAAAAGCACATATTTGATGTAAAGTTCCTCTGATTCCGAACGATCCTATAAGCTGCTTATGAAACTCAACCATTTGTTCTTATCCCTTGTATTTCTCTTTTGCTTACGAACCTCCTTTGGACAGACAATTCTCAACAGGGTTATCAACAATGACCCAAGCCTCTTAATCTTTGCTTCAAAAGATACGAAGAGCTTTACAGTAGCTGCAGCTATAGACAAGCAAACCCATGTCTGTTACCTCCTTTCTTGTTATGGAAATATTGTGGATTCAGTAAAAATGGCTGATGGTGACTATGCCCGAGTACAAAGCAAGGTGGCCACCCCGTTTGATTATTTCAATGCTTTTTACGATGGTTTCCTCAAGCAACTTTCCATCGCTCAAATTCAGCTACATGCCACTGGAGAAATAAATCCGAGATGGGCGTTTGGACAATACCTGGCTGAAGCATTCCCTGAACTGACTACCCAGCCAAATGTGCTGCGGAAGATTATGCTTCTCGACGAAGTCAGGGAGCACTATTTGATTCGAAAATGGCTCCTGAATAATCAAAATCCAAAGAATTTTCCAGAGGATAGCGTAGCAATCTACCTAAAACAAGACAGGGCAAAGGGAGGAACTATGATTAAGAGAGGTGATACCACGCTTTTTTATAATCAAGATCACATTGCCAAGGCTTATAAAGCTATGTTGCTAAGTAAAGTGTCAAGGATTCTTTACTATGACCGCAATAACTCCGCAATAGACAGTCTTTCGCTCCGTCCTGCTTATGTTTCGTCCTTGCTTGGGGAGAAAACCGATGTGTTTTCATTATACAAGGCATGGCTTGAAATGCAATTGCAATCTATCGCAACCGAATTAAAGACACTCGATTCGGTAAATAAGGAATATCATCAAAAATTCTTCCAAACAGCTGATAATCGCGCAACGAACATCACTGAGTTGCTTGTCGAAACCAGGAGGTCATTTTCCATTGTTGAGGAAAAAATTGCCATAGCTGCGATTCCTGACCCCAAGGCCATTGCTACCAAGATGCACGATGACCTACAAAGTGCAAATGTTATATTGGTTGCAATGCCCGGCCTAGGTGTGGGTTATGCGACTACGTTTATTCGGGGAAACAAGCGATATGAGCTTACAGATAATAGAGGCAATGTAGTAGCTGTTGTTAGTGATAGAAAATCCGGAATAGACTCGAATAGCGATGGGACTGTAGATTATTACCGCCCAGATGTGGTGAGTGCTACGGACTATTATCCGTTTGGAGCACAGGAACCTGGACGGACTTTTATAAAAAATGGGGAACAAAATTTTCGTTACGGATATAATGGGAAAGAGAACGATGATGAAGTCAAGGGTGTAGGCGATCAACAGGATTATGGCATGAGAATCTACGATCCAAGGGTTGGAAGGTTTTTGTCTGTAGATCCGCTGTCGAGAAAATACGCCGAATTAACACCTTATCAATTCGCATCCAACAGGCCCATAGACGGCGTAGACCTCGATGGGAAAGAATATTCTCCCGCAGGCCTAAACAATGGGAATCCTCGGGCTACCACGGCCGTTGTAATCATGCTAAATCCGGAACAGTTACAGGCTGCAAATGCCGAAGCCGCAAAAAGGTGGCACGATGCGCGTCAAGACGTAATGCGTGAAGATAACAACGGCTTGACTCATATTGGTCCTCGAAGTGAGGTTGATGTAGAGGTCGCGGGAGCAAATATTAGACACGCTACAGAAATTGGCGATAACCTAAAAGGGCCAGGCGGATCATTGGGATTCGTATTAGGTGGTGAACATGGATCTTATATTGGCGCTTCGGTTGATGGGGTCATGATGTCAACTACCCCCGGAGCGGTTCCTGATCCAAATTCAAGTGCTTTTCCGAACCGACAAATGTTGCCACTCTCAAGTTCTGGCCCTGCAAATACGGAAGCACCCTTTGATAATCGAATAACAATAGTTACTGAGCCACTGGTAAACAGCCCTAAATCACCTGGGGAAATCGCGGCCGAGCGTTATCCTGGCGTAGCGGAAAACTATGGCAAGCAAACTATTGGCCAACTTCAAAAAACAATTCGAAATACAGAAAAAACAATTGAACAACATGAGCAATGGGTAAAAGACCCTCTTACCAAACCTGGACTGACCAAGGAAATATGGGAATCCAAAGATCCCCGTGAGCGCACCGGACTTATAAAGAAATGGGAAGGGGATATAGAGAGAAACAAAGCTTACCTTCAGATTGCAAAGGATGCCCTAAAAACTAAACAACAATAAATATATGAAAGACAATGTTGAATATTTATTTCTAAGTCATTTGGTTACCTTGATAAAAGAAAGAATTGACGAACTAGGCACTACATCCCAAGCCAAGGATCTTTATGAGTCAGGTCAACGTATCGCTTACTATGAGGTAGGCGGATTCGTTATGGAATGTTGTAACGTTTTTAATATTTCACTTGCCGATATTGGAATTTCAGATTTTGACCCAGAAAAGCTTATTCTGCCATAGGTATCTTGCTGGCACTTAGGTTCGATTTCTCAAAGACTTTACCCACTAGGTTGCACACAATAAACGTTAAAGATCATGATTGGGAGATTTTCTGAGCTCATTCAAAATATCCTTAGAAAGCCGGGCCTATTTATGGTAAGCAAAGTAGAAGATATCCAGTATATCGTTTTTGGATATATCTCGGCGATGCAAATTAATATGAATGATTCAGAGTTGACTGATTTTATGAGTGGATTTAGGGAATTTGTCCTGTTAGATCTTAATTGCAAGGAAGATTTCGATTGGTGCAGAATTATTAGATTTTATTCAAGCGGCGACAAAGGTAGTCTTGACCTATTTTCTAAACTATTTAATCAATATTTGGCTTTCAAAAAGATTCTGGTATGAATCGCTTAAGGTTAATCCTTTATGCAAAAACTCCGTATCTAATTAATGGGTTATGGTCCCGGAGGGGGCACTCCCCGGCGTAACATTTCAACCTCTAATTTGAGTTTTTCGTCGGTCGGTTCTTGAAGTTTGATACGCCACATTCTAGCCCCGAAAAAAGTAAACAAAGTACCCAAAGCAGATAAAATGATGAGGTGAATTTTAATAAAATAAAAGGTTTGTGTTTCCCTTTGCAACTTTTAAAAGACAGCGATGTCAAGACCCATCATTAATATTCAAATATAGTCGGGATGAAGACCTTTGTCACTTACAATATATTACTCGCCGCTTTCTGCGTTTTGATGATCTTTCAGTACGGTTGTAAGAACCGATTTGAGAGCGCTGCCTTGGGCAAATTCAAGCCATTTACACATAAATTAGCGGGCGATTCTACTGCTTATTGCGACAACAGCGACGTCGGACTCTTGCTGGCGCCTGATATGAGCTTTACGTTGAGAAACGGAAGGACAGTTTATTCAGGAAAATGGAAGGCCTATGACGACGGTGATCACACCTGGATCGTCTTTTCAATGAAAAACGGAAATATCTCTCAGGATTATATTAGCGGGGTGCATTCGGAGTATGTTGAAATTATAAATCCTGTAGACTTTGGTTTGCAGAATGTTTCAGTTCTGGTTTTTAAGAGGTACGAAAGATAGAGATCTAGCAATCATGATTATGACCTCCTCATAGGTTATAACTTGGCGAAGTGTTGGGTTAAAGAGTGCAAAAAGGGCTGTTTCAGTTCAATAGAAGCGTTATTCCATGGCCAAATAAGAACTTAAAGATTGCTCCAGCGGTTTCCCACGAAATAACCTTTTCCGCCACCATATCAAACAATTTTCCTTTTAATAACTGTCCGAAGCTTTTATGGTCTAGCTTCTCAATGACCCCTTTTAGCTCCTCAAGCTCCTCAAAAAGGACCTGGTGCTCCATTGAATGATCTTGTCGAAGCTGCTCGATTTTTTGGGAAAGTTCTTGAATGGTGGAGGGACCAGAGGAATAATCCTCTGTAATCTTCAAAAGATATTCTTCAACATATTGAGCGCCGTTGAACGTTATCTTGCCCCATATTCCGGCAGCGGAACCACCTACAGTCTCAATTAACCCATCATTCTCTAACGACCTCGCGATATCACAGACCTGTGAATAATCCCTGACAGGGACTCCATTACCTTCAAAAATTATATCCAATCCGTGATGTGTGCCGTCATCAATCTGATATAGTTTTTCAAGAAGAAAGGATTTCTTCATTTTGAGATTATAACCTTTTCTATAATCTATATCCACGTGAATGCCCCTAATAAGATCGCATACCGATATGATACTATGATTCGCTTTTAAGAAATTTATCTTTTGATTAAGAAAGTGCTTGTCGGTCTTATATTCCTCATGAAAAGCTAAGGGATTTTTCGGCTTTTGGACCCTTGGCTGTTGTGGAACATGCAACCTGGCGTCAAGTCCTAGGAACTCATTTACATACTTTTTCGTTGAAAAACTTGATTCAAGGAACATAGATGTATTGTCGCTCCAATTTTTTTCCTTATCCCTGAATGAATCATATTGTTCTTTAGTTGAGGCAGGTCCAGCAGCAATGGATTCTCCATCCTTAATTAGTGAAGAGATTTCGTTAATCCATTGGTCGAAGGGTTGGGTAAGTACCGTTAGGGAGTTCATAAGTTATAAATATCGTTTATGTATAATCGATCACTGCCACTATCCTGTATTCATACGAGCGATGTCTCTGGTAAAAAGTCCCTGGGGGAACAGTTGAAAATCTGTGCAAACTTATTTAAATGTTGCACATTGTACCTCTTATTATATCGATAGCTTTCAGCCTGACCTACAAATCCGTCGAATTGGGTTGTCGTAGGTGTGGTATGTCAAGTCTTTATATGTTGAATATCAATATCTTGATATGGGAAATCGACAGTAATGCCTCATAGCATTGGTTCGAAAAAAAGCCAAACAGACTCACACAGGTGGGCTTTGCAACCAAAACCCGCTCTGAAATCGGTTTTTTTGGTTTTTATCGTTACCAGCATCGGAATTGCTACTCGCAAACGGGCCATTTTCATTGATATTTGATTCGAATCCGATTCGGTCGGGCTGGTTGGGTAATTCGAACCTGGTCCACCAACGGTAAACCACCTAAGGTTTGGATTTCCCTGCTATTCTTTGGTGATCGGCTCGTTTACGGTATCAAATAGCATACTGTGATAGAATATGTCAAACCTCCGGGGCAAGATAGGCGTGGCTGTCTTTGCGGAGTTCTTCCAGGGTTGGGTTATCTGAGGGATCAATAGCAGGCGTCCAATCCAGCATGGGTTGCTTGGGTTTGATGATCACTACACAACGATATACGAGAGGAAGGATTTACGTACAAGCTGGCATTTTGTTGGGCGGGAGCCCAATTGTACAAACCCGATTATCCTCAAAGCTGACCTATTCTTAGGAAATCGGGCGAAAAATTTATGAAGGTCTGCCATCAATAAACAATGGATCTATTACATGCTCATACACCCACCAGGGAATATTCTCTGTTTTTGGAATAAAAGTGTTCCCATTTTCAACTTCTGCCACCAATTTTATTTCAGAATTTTCAGCCGAATTATCTAAAAGATATGTTCGGTAGGTCAATGGGATCAAGGACGGGAGTAAAGCTAAGGAACTATAATATCTGTTAATGATCTTATCTTCCGGAACGGCATGCCCCTTTAATGCAACTCTTTGTGCAACCCTATTGATATTAATGGTTGGATCGACGGTGCAAACAAAATACAAGTAGTTTTTATAACCATGTTCTTTTGCTTGTCGAAGGAAATTTATTTTTGATGAGTGACTAAGTACCGTTTCAAAAGTGAAGGTGTTGTTCTGTAACAATAGTTGAAACCGGATAAAATCCGCGGCAATTGCCGCATCATATTTGCCTGTGGGATGGCTATTACCTATCAGTAAATTATTTTCAGAAAACGAAATATTGATGGGAGATTTTTCAGCCTCTGCTTTTTCTAACCAACTTTTTCCTTCGTGGAGCAGGTAGTGATGATACGTTTCTAATGGAATTGTCAAGCCATATTCCGCATTAAGATTGAGGACTTTCTTGGCGTCTAGAGTTTGCTGGATTTCATCAGCATTAACGAAGAATCCACAATAATAGCTGCTTCTGATTTTCTTTACGATTGTACTTTTTCCACTACCATTGGGGCCCGCAAGAATCCGCAGGCGTTTACTTCTTTCTGACATGCAGGATATCAGATTTTAAGCGCCTATAATAGGTTACTTCTTTGGGACCTATAGATGAAGCAAGTACCTCATAACGCCCATCAGGATATTCCCGGATGATTTTGTTATCACGGGCAAATACTCTGGGTATTCCAACTGCTTTTGCTTCAGATGCGGCAGCAAGGCCAGCTTGGCTAACTAATTTCTGAATCTCATCTATTCCTTCAGGGCTGTTCTCAACATCAGAGAAATCTGACGTATGTGAAAGGTGGAATTTCCTTACACCGAGCCTGGGCGCAAGTTTTCCAAAGGCTCTTTTTGTCCCTCTAACGGCGAGTCTGCACTTATGTTTTTGGTATCTCCGTTGGCTCATGATACTAAGATACAATTATTTTCTAACCAAAGTGCCCTATTGATGGTCTGTATTATATTGATTAACAGTTTTTTATGATTAATTAAATTTTAAAGTCATATATACTCTTGTTCAAAAAAACCCACTAGGCCTATAATACTCCTGGGATAATGTCAGGAGCAGGTTGGGTGATAAGTTGGGTGATCGGTTGGGTGATAATAAATGGAAAATACTCAAGGCTACTTTTACAAGTTCCATCGGCAATTTCACACTTTGAATGCCCAAAATGTGATAAAATCTACAAAATAAGCACTTATGTGTTCGTTCTACTCATTAGCTATCATTCATTCTATTTGGGAAGGTTCAATGGGTGAATATTGACCACTGGATGGGTAAATTTTGACCAATAATTCGCATTAAAATATTAATAATCAATATATTATTGTCTGCATGGTCGAAAATAGAACCTTCAAACTTCTGTATCCCTGGTTCGAAAAAAATCCAACCAGGCTCACCACCCGTCTTCTTATTTCATAGACCCCTTTCTGACAGCAGTTTTCAGCGTATTTAAACATGTCCGCATCTGACCTCCAGGCAGTCCCCCGCCGATTGTTCGTTCACGCACGATTACTGTATCGAAACCGGACATCATGGCCTCTCACCAGCCTCGACAGATGGATGGTCTTCAAGACTTTACAAATCCGGCGCCCTTTTGGGATCATCTTGATGATTTGGCCGCCTTACTCGTTACAAACACCGACCACACCATGTTCCGCAACTATCTCAGGATCGCGTTCCGCAGCCTCAGGAAAAGCAAGGGTTTTACCGCCATCAACATCATCGGGCTGTCGACAGGACTCGCTGTCTGTCTCCTGATCGTCCTGTATGTCACTGACGAGTTGGGCTATGACCGTTACAATGTCAACGCGGATCGCATCTATCGCCTTGACGCGGACATATTTTACAACAATACGGCATACCTGGGCGCAGATGGGCCCAAACCCCTGGCCCCTGCCCTGATCCGTGAGAATCCGCAGTTCGAACAATTTGTCCGGCTTAGCTACGCGGGGGATGTCATGGTGAGAAAGGGCAACAATTATATCCAGGAACACCATTACGTCTTCGCCGATTCCACCTTTTTCAAGGTCTTCACCGTCCGGATGCTCGCCGGAGATCCGAATACGGCGCTGAATGAACCCAACTCGCTGGTCATCGACGAGCGTACAGCCAGAAAATATTTTGATGAATCTGATGTCCCGGGGAACGTAGTCGGCAAGACCCTGGAACTGGAAAACCACACCATCTGCAAGATCACCGGTGTCTGCCAGGATATGCCCCGCCAGTCGCATTTCCACTTCAGCCTTATCCGGCCGATGCGCGAAGCCGGCATCGGCGATTATTGGCTCGGCCAGAACTGTATCAGCTATGTCCTTGTCAGACCGGGCTACAGCAAGGACTTCCTCCAAAGCCGCGTGAATGCCACGGTCAACACCTATATCGGCAAAGCGATGCAGACCGACCTGCACCAATCCATGCAGGACATGGAGCGACAGGGAGCGCATATCCGGTACCTCCTGATGCCGCTGAGGGATATTCATCTTCATTCCAACAAGATTGCCGAATTCGAACCCAACGGCAACGCAGTCTATGTGTACGTCTTTTTGTTTATCGCGACCCTCATCCTGGCCATCGCCTGTGTGAATTTTATGAACCTCAGCACGGCCCGTTCCGCCAATCGCGCAAAGGAAGTGGGTATTCGCAAGGTGACAGGTTCTACCAGGGGACAGCTCATTTTCCAGTTCCTTACGGAGTCAGTGCTGCTCAGTTTTTTCTCGCTGTTGCTTGCGGTGGGCGTCGCCGTTGTTCTCCTGCCCATCTTCAACCAACTCTCGGGTAAACAGTTGGATGAGGGGATGTTCTTCTCTGCGCACATCCTGCCGCTGGCGGCTGGGCTGGTCCTCACGGTGGGTTTCCTCGCCGGCAGCTATCCCGCGTTCTATCTTTCATCGTTCCAGCCGATCCAAGTCCTAAAGGGCAGGATCGCCGCGGGTTTCAAGAGCAGTTGGCTGCGCAGCGGCCTGGTCGTCTTCCAGTTTTTTATATCCATCGGGCTGATTATCGGAACGCTTGTCATCTATCGCCAGCTCACCTACATCCGCAACCGGGATGTCGGCTTTGACCGGGACCAGGTGCTGGTCGTGCAAAATGCCTATACGGCCGGCGATGCAGTAAGGTCGTTTCGCCAGGACCTGCTCAAGCTGAACGGCGTGGTCGACGCAACCCTTACCAACAATCTCCCCACTAATCCAGGCAACTACAGTCAGAATGCCTGGTACCGCGAACGAAATATGGCTCCCGGGAATATGGCGCTCCTGACCAATTTGTATGTCGACGAACACTATATCCCCACGCTTGGCATGCACATGGTCGCGGGCAGGAATTTTGCCCCTTCCGAATACCGCACGGACTCAATGGGCATTATCCTCAATGAAGCGGCGGCAAAGATGCTGGGCTTTAAAGACCCGCACAACCAAAAACTTTACGCCCCTGGCACGCAGGACTCCACCGGCGCCTATAAGCTCAACGAATACCATGTCATCGGTGTCGTAAAGGATTTCAACTTTACCTCGATGCATGAAAAAGTACTGCCCATGATCATGAACCTCGCCGACAACCGCGGCAGCCTGTCCATCCGCTTTAAGGGCGGCGACATCCGTTCGCAGGTACAGGAGGTGGAGGCCGGCTGGGGACGCATCGCGAACGGGGCGCCTTTCAGCTATACCTTCATGGACAACGACTTCAACAACATTTACAAGAGCGAGTCGCAGACGGGCCGGCTCTTTGTCACCTTTGCCGTCTTTGCCATCCTCATCGCCTGTCTCGGGCTGTTCGGCCTGGTGACCTATGCGGCCGAGCAGCGGACGAAGGAGATCGGCATCCGCAAGGTGCTGGGAGCAAATGTCGGCGGTATCGTGGCCCTGCTAAGCCGCGATTTCCTGCAACTGGTGGGGATCGCTTCTATTATCGCCTTTCCCATCGCGTGGTGGGCCATGAACCAGTGGCTACAGAGTTTTGCCTATAGGACCGGCATCAGTTGGTGGATCTTTGCTGCGGCGGCCGGGGCCGCCATTCTGATTGCGCTGGTCACCGTGAGCTTCCAGACGATCCGAGCGGCCCTCGCTAACCCCGTGAAATCCCTCCGCAGCGAATGATTGGCAAATTCCGCTTCTTTTTTCCCGAAAGCGCTTCCGACATTTTACCCCGTCAAAAATAATTGCCTATAAACTTGCGCAACTCAAAAGTTGCATATATATTTGCAACCTGTAGGTTGCGTAATTGAGTATTGAAAAATGAAACAAGACATATTCCAAGCCATAGCTGACCCAACACGCAGGGCTATTTTAGCTTTAATTGCTATTCAATCATTAACGCCCAATGCAATGGCGGAAAAATTTGATATGAGCCGGCAGGCCGTATCAAAGCATATTAAGGTATTACAGGAATGCGAATTGATTAGACCTGAGCCGTCCGGCAGAGAAATTTATTATCATTTCAATCCAAAAAAAATGCAAGAATTGGACGATTGGATAGCCCAATTCAGGAAAACTTGGGAAACTCAATTTAATCAACTTGACGAGGTATTATCAACAATTAAAAAAAAGAAAAAATGACAAAGAGTTTGCTATTTGATTTTACCGTTGACAAAGCAACAAAAACGGTATTCATAACCAGAGAGTTTGATGCCGACCTTTCCCTGGTATGGGATGCTTTTACCAAACCAGAAATCCTTGACCAATGGGTGGCAGCTAAACCATGGACGTCAAGAACAAAATTTATGGACTTCAAGGTGGGTGGACGAAGGTTTTATGCGATGGTAAGCCCTGAAGGACAAGAGTTTTGGGCAATTCAGAAATACACTTCCATCAGCCCAAAGACTAATTTCAAATTGTTCAATGCTTTTGCGGACAAAGATGAAAACCCTCAATTACCCGGTTCTGATTGGGATTACACCTTTAGCGAACAGAAAGGAAAGACAACCGTGCGTATTGCTATTTATAATGAATCTCTTGCCCGCATGGAAAAGATGATTGAAATGGGCTTCGAAGAAGGATATACGCTGTCAATGAACAATTTGGAAAATGTATTGGCAACCTTATCCGGGAAATGATCTAAAAAAAATCACGTTATGCAAAATTTTCTCAAAACGAAATCAATACTGCTAATTGTAATCATTGTGTTGACAGCATCCCGGTCAAACGGGCAGCAAATCAAACCTTCCAACAGTGGTTACGCACCCGTTAATGGCATCAAAGTTTATTACGAAGTATATGGCGAGGGCAGGCCTATCGTTTTACTACACGGAGCCTTTTACACGATCGATATGAACTGGGGCCAATTAATCCCTGATCTGTCAAAAACCAGGAAAGTAATTGCCATTGAAATGCAAGGACATGGGCATACTCCCTTTTCAGATAGAAATTTATCGATGACTACTTTAGCAAGTGACGTGGAGGGTGTGATGGATTACCTGAAAATTGACAGTGCTGATGTAGTAGGATATAGTATGGGGGGCTCAGTAGCTTACCAGTTTGCTGTACAAAGCCCTAAACGCTTAAGAAAATTAGTGATCATTTCCTCCACTTATAAATCAGCTGGTTGGTTACCTATAGTAAACAGTGCATTTAAAAATTTTAAACCCGAATTTTTTGATAATACGCCGATAAAAACCGGGTACGATGCAGTGGCGCCTGATAAAACAAAATGGACGAGCTTCTTAAAGCAGATGCTTGACTTCGCTAAAGTTCCATTCAACGTAGGTGACTCGAATATTGCAAAAATTACTGCGCCTGTATTAATTATTTCGGGTGACAATGACGGATTGGATAAAACTGAGTTGATGAAAACATATCAATTGTTGGGTGGTGGTGTTGCCGCAGACCTGCAGCCAATGCCAAAATCACATTTGGCCATTGTTCCTTCACAGGGACATGTGAGCCTGATGATGCAAACAAAAATAATCTTAGGTTACCTGAATGACTTTTTGAAATAAACATAATCATAGGTTCGAAAAGTGTCCAATCCGCCCGCCGATGCTCGTTCCCGCACGATTACTGTATCGAAACCGAACATCGTTGTCTCTCGCAGGCTCCGACAAAAGAATGATCTTCAAGACTTTATAAGCTCGGCATCCTTTTGGTGGCGTCCTAATGATTTGACAGCCTTACCCATCATAAACCCGACCTTCTCATGTTCCGCAACTATCTCAAGATTGCTTTCCGCAGCCTCAGTAAAAGCAAGGGCTTTACCGCCCTCAACATCATCGGCCTCGCTTCCGGCCTCGGTGTCTGTCTGCTGATCGTCCTGTACGTCACCGATGAGCTTAGTTACGACCGCTACAACGTAAACGCGGATCGCATCTACCGGGTCGATGAGGACGCCTATATCAACAACACCAGGTTCGTTTCTGCCAACACCTCCAAATTTTTCGGCCCCGCGCTCGTTGCTTCCTATCCGGAGATCCAGCAGATGGTGAGGTTTCGAAACACGGGCGACCTGTTTGTGAGGAAGGGTGACGACCACGTCCTCGATCATCACTTCACTTTCGCCGACTCGACGATCTTCAAGGTCTTCACGCTGCCCATGATCGCCGGCGACCCCAATACCGCCCTCAACAACCCTGGTTCCATCGTGATCGATGAAAGCGCCGCCCGCCGCTATTTCAACAGCACCGATGTCATCGGCCGCACGCTGGAGGTAGGGTATAAAAATAAGCCCCTCAAAATCACCGGGGTCATCCGGGACATGCCGGAACAGTCCCAATTCCATTTCAGCTTTATTCGCCCCCTCCGCGAAGCCTACACCTTTAATGACCCCAGCGACAACGACTGGTTAAGTAGTAATTATTATACCTATATCCTTGTCCGACCCGGCACCACGCGAGCCGAAGCCCAGAAGGATGTAGACGCGGTCGTCAACCTCAATGTCGGCCGGGCCCTCCAGGAAATGTTCCACGCTTCGGTCACCGACCTCGGGAAAGCGGGTAATCATTTCCGGTACCCCATCTTCCCTCTCACCGACGTGCACCTCTATTCCAATATGTCTTATGAGCTGGAAGCCAACAGCAATATCCAGTTTGTATACATCTTCTCCGTCATCGCCGTCCTCATCCTCCTGATCGCCTGCGTCAATTTCATGAACCTCAGCACCGCCCGCTCCGCCAACCGCGCCAAGGAAGTGGGCATCCGCAAGGTCACCGGCTCGACAAAGGGACACCTCATCATCCAATTCCTTACCGAGTCCATCCTGCTCAGCCTCTTCTCCCTCGCCCTTGCCCTTTGCATCGCTGTCCTGCTGCTACCGATGTTCAATCAGCTTGCCGGCAAATCGCTCCATCCCAACGTGCTTTTCAGCGGTCGGTTCCTGCCCATCCTCATTCTCCTGGTGCTGGTGGTCGGCTGTCTAGCAGGCAGCTACCCCGCCTTCTACCTTAGTTCCTTTCAGCCGATTCATGTATTGAAAGGAAAAATAGCCGCAGGCTTCAAGAGCAGCTGGCTCCGCAGCAGCCTGGTGGTCTTTCAATTTTTCATTTCTATCGGCCTTGTCGTGAGCACCCTCGTCATCTATCGCCAGCTTCACTATATTCGAAATAAGGAAGTCGGCTTTAATCGGGATCAGGTACTCGTCCTCCATAACATCGGGTCGCTCGGCCAGGAAGGCACGACCAATCTTCGCAAGGACCTGCTCACCCTTGCCGGGGTCACCGACGCAACCGTCACCAACGACATCCCCACCGCCGGCGGCGACCAGTACCAACAGCCAGGCTGGTTCCAGGATGCCTCGCTCGACGCCAGGAAGGCGACCTTTATGACCACGCTCAGGGTCGACGACCATTATGTTCCCACGCTCGGCATGCAGATCGTCAAAGGCCGCAACTTCGACCTCGCGCAATTTCCAACCGACTCCACCGCCATCATCCTTAATGAAGCCGCCGTAGCGATGCTCGGTGTGAAGGACCCGTTCAATCTTCTTCTCTACAATCGGGCGGATGAGGTCAATCCCGATCGGGACGATTCGACGGCTCACTTCAAGCATATCGCCTTTCATGTCATCGGTGTCGTAAAGGATTTTAACTATAACTCCATGCATGACAAGATCCACCCCCTTGTCATGATCGCCAACACGTTTATATGGAATACCATGGCCGTCCGCTTTCACACGAAGGATGTCTTCAGTCTCCTCCGGCAGGTGGAAAGTAAGGTCCATGCCGCTAAGCAAGGACTTCCCTTCAACTATACCTTCATGGATAACGACTTTGATCGATTGTACCACGCCGAGCAGCAGACCGGCCAGGTCTTCATCACCTTCGCCGTCTTCGCCATCCTCATTGCCTGCCTCGGTCTTTTCGGCCTCGCTACTTATGCTGCCGAACAACGCACCAAGGAGATCGGGATCCGGAAGGTCCTTGGCGCCAGCGTCAATAGTATCGTCGGCCTTCTCAGCAGGGAATTCACGATCCTTGTCGGGATCGCTGCGCTCATCGCCTTCCCCGCTGCGTGGTGGGGTATGTACAAATGGCTCGAAACGTTTGCCTATCGTACGGAGATCAGTTGGTGGATCTTCGTCGTGGCCGGCGCCGCCGCCCTCATCATTGCCCTGCTGACGGTCAGTATTCAGACCATCCGCGCGGCCCTCGCTAACCCCATAAAATCCCTTCGCAGCGAATGAGCGGCGAATTATTTTCGGGTCCGGATCACACAGAAAAACGGAAGCCTTCAAATCGTCAGAGTTGAAGGCTTCCGTTTACTCCGCAAGTTGCGGTTATTTCCATCGCATTTTTGAGGCGTTATATTCCGTTCTGTATCTTCTGTATTTTTTCTAATTCGATCACATCCACCTGATCTTTCGGCCTATTGACGGCTTTTTTGTTTGCTATCAACTGATTGATATGTAAGAATGGGACTTGTACGCCGTCGATATCAGCGATAGATGCCATTTGAAGACACTCTTCGAAATTATATCCTTCAAGACCCTTCATATCAACAAGGATGTCCAATCGAAGACCATTCATTAAACGAAAATCTGTCCAGCCGGGGACAAATTGCATAGTTTCTAGCATGTAATAATCTCCCATGCCACATTCGATAAACGCCTGCCTAAGTCGTTGCCTGTTTTCTGCGTTGTCTTCGATCCAAATATCTAAATCACCTGTATATCGTGAAAAACCGTGTAGGTTTGTCGCGTATCCTCCAACCATGATATATCTTACCCGGGAGTTTTGCAAAGCTGCCCAGAATTTTAGTATTTCCTCGTCAAAAATATCCATTCGTGTTACTTGCTGATAAAGGGCTTATGTGTGATGACCGCCTTCTTCATTGTTTGCTGAATCTTATACAACCTTGTCGCCATCAGGAACCGCTCCTTGTAGGAACGGCGAAGGTTCTCCCGCAACATTTCTATTTCCGCCTTTTCAAAGCCAGAAGTTTGTTTAGAAAGAGATTGATTACTATCGTTATAAGTTGACGAGACCATAAAATATCACCCAAGTTAATGAATCTTATTGATTTTACAAAAAGGGCCGCGCCCTTATGTGTTGATTATCACGTATTTAAATTTATATACTTGTATGAGAATAGTTTTTTCCTGGCTCCCCCTTTATGGATCAAAAGCTTTCCCTGAACGGAGTTTCTTTCCGCCACCTGGGCGAACCTATCGTACAACAAACAATCGCCCTCAATTCATCGACCTTGGTTTCAACGGTGAAGGCTATTTAATCCGTTATATTATATTTACACTACCCGGCCATCATTGTAACAATCATGAGCTACATATATCGAAAAAAGAAACGAGAAATAGCATCATTTATACTCTTCAAGGACTGGCTGGAAGAAAGGGAATTCCGATATCGAAAATGGACGCCTCTCCTAACCTTAATTTTATCGGTGGTGGCTCTTGCCGTTTCAATCATAAGCCTATTTTATAGTAACAAATGACAAATTCAGCCTTTATGATAACCGGATTTGAAATGTGGATTGCGAAAAAATTAGGGGATAAGGCGGCTGATGCTCTCGTCCCTGGCAGGTGGGTGCCTAAACATCTGAAATTCCATGATGTAACGCTAACCTATATCTATTCCCATTTTGACGAAATGGAAAACCATGTCAGGGAAGGGGGAACCCGAAAGGTTTTTCATATCGAAATTGCAGCCTCAATTTATAATAGGCATTTGGAGCCAATGATCATGCGTAAGCTTCAATTGGAAGCGCTGGTAAATGGGAAAGCCTATCATTTAAGGCTTTTAGAAATGGAAGAAGAGCAGTGGATAGCAAACTATAATATTCCCGCAAAAACACTTGTTACAAATTCCTGGTATGCTTATACAGATGGAGCTGGGCTGAATAATGAAAAGGGTATGATTCCCTTACACAGGAACAACAATCAAATCGAGTTTCATTTAACCTATTTTGATGAGCGGGATAAAAGCAGACGAATCCCGGCCCTCGTCGAAAGCGCCAGCGCTCTCGATCCCCGCTTTATTGTT
Organism: Dinghuibacter silviterrae; assembly: GCF_004366355.1. NCBI lineage: Bacteria > Pseudomonadati > Bacteroidota > Chitinophagia > Chitinophagales > Chitinophagaceae > Dinghuibacter > Dinghuibacter silviterrae. Next base: position 1,840,131 of record NZ_SODV01000002.1, read on the forward strand.
GGGTTTGGCAATTGCGACTAGTGGCCTTTAGCCACCCTTACCGTTTACGGTTTTTGGCAGCCTGGAACTACTCAGCGGTATCCCCGCCTTTCCCATTTTTAAAACTTCTCCGTATCCGGCTGAGCGATTGCTGGGTGATCCCCAGGTAGGAGGCAACGTCACTTAAAGGAACCCGAAGCATGATGTCCGGTTGTTGGGAAATGAATTTATGGTACCGGATGGTCGCTTCTTCGCCCATAAGGCTGTTCCGGATCTTGATCTTATCCAACAGCGCTTGCTGGGTAATGCGCTCTACGAGGTTTTTAAAATAAGGCAATTGAGCATAGAGGGCTTCTAGTGATGTTTTCGAAAACACCAGCAGTTCGCCGGTCGTAGCAGCGACAATGCTCTCCTGCGCAACAATGTTGCCATTGAAGCTGTATAAAATAGTACAAAATCTGTTTTCTTTGATGAAGAATTGAATGACGTCGGTACCCTTTTCGTTGATGGAAATGATCTTGAGGATCCCTGAAACAACAAAGAATAATTCTTTTGCTGTTTTGCCTTGCTGAAGCAAAACCTGACCGGGAACAATATCCTTCTGCTGGAGATGCTGGCTGATCAGCTCAACATCTGCCGTCGGGATTTCCCTAAATAGGTTCAGGAATCTATAGAAGGCCTTTTTGTTCGCTTCCATAAGCGCAAAAATACATTAAAAGTCAGGTCTATACCGCCAAATCGTATACCGAATCACCGGCACACCAATCGCCGCCGGCAGCAACCACCACACCCACCCGGGTGCCATTTGCACATTGACCACCACCACAGCGGTGAGCGTCGCGATATATGCCCCGCCCATGCCATTGATGTGGTCGTACCACCAATGCATCTTGTCCCTGGGGCCGCGGGTAAACTTCAGTATGTCCTGGAACACGGCACGCGCCCCCAGGCTGCCAAAGACGATTGCCACGATCCCAAAGCGATCCCCGCCCAGGGCGGCAAACACGCCCCACCACAGGAGGTATCCGATAAAGAGGCCCGCGATGGCCATGATACCCCAGTCCAATGGTGTCGCCTTTTGCCCTCTCCCGAGCTTTTTCAGGTAAAGGATCCGGTACCCCCTGACGACCATATAATAACTGAAAAAACCAACCGTCAACAGGAAGTGGTTGTCGTGCGCTATGGCAAGCGTGACAACGCTGAGAAAGACGGCGGTCATGGACCAGAAATAAACCCGCCCGGCCAACCGGTGTGCCTTCCCACCTTTTGAGGTGACGATGGCACTAAACCCAGCGAAAAGGGCGATCGTCCCCCCGGTGATATGCAATGCCAATACAGCGACAAGAAATGAATGCATCGTACGTGTTTCCTGCTAAGGTAGCCTCGGTGGGGAGCGGCTTCCAAAAGCAAGGGGCGGCCTGCAAGGCTTTGGGGCGAACGGGAAGGCTATGTCTTTTTCAGCAGTTGCCGGATGTCCGCGGTGAGACCCCTGGAAACCGGGACTACCTGGCCAGACGCCAGGTGCAACTTCAATCCCTGCGCATTCCCGGTGACCAGGACGACCTTCGACAGGTTGACAATGTATCCTCGGTGGCAGCGAAAAAATCCCGGATGGCCCTTCAGGTCTTCTTCCGCCCGTTTTAGCGCGCTCCTAAGCAGGACCGGGGGGGTGCTTGCCCGGAAAACCCGGATATAATTATCCGATGCCTCGATGCAAACAAGGTCGTCCGGCGTCATTTCCAGGTTTTCGCTGGGATTTTCCGACCGGAGCAATACCAGGCCGGTCACCGGCTGTAGCACCGGGGGGGCAGCTAATTCTTTTTGGATCGTATCCGCGGCAAGCCGGTATTTTTTCAGGAGCCTATTCTCTTTAAGCAATACACTGACCACATAAGGTATGAGCCCGATGGCCACCACCATCCCTATCAAGGTAAGATAACCGCCCTGGCGCCCATACCGCACTGCGGTATAGAGACAGACCCCTGTCCCCACCACGGCGAACGCGACCGCATCCGAAATGATTTCCCGGCCCACGGTCCACCGGCGTTCGTCGTATGCCCTCTTGAAAATCAAGGGGGGCAGGCGCATGAACAACAAACAAACCGTGACGATGCCTCCATAAACGACCGCCGCCCCGGCCTCTCCAAACTGGAACGGATCGAAAAGGGCCAGGAAAACCGCCGTAAAGGCGCCATACCCGAATGCAGTCAGCACCTCAACCTTTTCCGGGGTCCGGGGGTAGGGGCGTTTCATCTCCACACCGGTACCTTTATATAGCTGTCCGAAAACCACTTTATTTCCAACGGCTCCTTCGCATCTGCAATCGTCTCGTCGCTGACATCTTTTCCGGTGCCGTAGTTGATCTGCCAGCCCGGGCTCTTGTTGATGCGGAGTACGATGACCAGCCGGCTGCCTTTGCTTAGTGCTTTGGCGGTCATGCCGGCTTTATCGACAGGAATGGTTTCTTTCCTTCCGGGTTCCAGTAACTGCCGGTTACTGTGGTCCTTCGCATAACTTGCCCTTAGCAAAGCAGATTCGAGGTAGAAATATTTCCCGTCAGGCATTCGTTCGTAGAGATACATGGCCAGGTCCATGTCTCGCTTATTGAGGGCCGCCTTCAGCGACGCAACAAAAGAACCACTCACGATCAATGGTTGTTCCATGGGCTTGGAGATAAAACTAATCGCATTTTTGGCATCGATCGTTTTGTCGATGATCTTAAATGCCTCTTCATCCGAAGCCGAATCGGTCCGGTCGGCCAGATCGACTTCCTGGCGGATAAACTCGTCGGGCCGGGGTACTTCGCTGAGCTTATAATGCTGGTCGACCCGGATGTTACCGAGGTAGAAAGTGAGCGTATCATTACTCATATCGGCCAGCGATGGGACGTGCTTCCATTCATTGGCGCCCATGACTTCGTAATTGACTTTATCCTGGAGAAGGGCGGGTCGGGCACTGTCTTTTAGCACATAGTTGAACCACTTGATCCCGAGGTCGGTAAAATTGAATGCGGTGGCTACGGAATCCACTTTGTATCCATATAATTCTGTCTGGGGATACCCCTGCGCGCCCCCGTGATTGTAAGGGCCGATGACAAGGTAGTTATCAGCATGGGGATTGTGAAGATAGTGCTCGCGGTAGTAATGCATCGCCCCTTTGCCATCACCATCATAATAACCCGTCGTCGTCAGTACAGGTATATTGATTTTCGAAAAGTCCTGCCCATAGGCCCTCGTGTTCTGCCAGAAGCTGTCAAAGGAGGGATGCTGCAGCCAGCGTTGAAAAATCGGATTCGGCCTGCCTTCTACAGTATCCAATGCACGATAGGCGGCTCCTCGCCTGTACCAGTTCATGTTGACGGAATCCCAGTGGTTGGTATTGTTGAAGTCGACGTTGTCGGTTTGCTTGCTATTGGTTACATAATGAATCCATTGAAGCATATAGCTCATGAAGATATTGCCCCCCATGGGAAAGTCTATCCCCGAACCTACCGCCACTTCCGGCATGATGGTTTTGAGTGCAGGATGAAGGCTCTTGGCTGCCGCCCATTGGGCGAAACCGAGATAGCTTCCGCCGGTCATGCCGACTTTTTTATCGCTCCACGGTTGATTGCTGATCCAGTCGATCACATCATAGGCGTCGTCCGCGTCGTGCTCGAAGGGTTCGATCGCCTGCGGGCTTTTCCCCTTGCCTCTTGTAAAGGCCATCACGCAGGCGTAGCCGCTGGAAACATATCTCTTTATCATTGCGGCATCATTTGCGGAATCGATGTAGATATTGAAAATGAAAATCGTGGGCAGCTTGCCTTTTGCATCCCCGGGGCGCCCTGCTTCGGCCTCTATCAGGCTGCCATCGCGCGTTTTGATAAGCACCTGGTCGATGATGAATTCCTTTTTGTCCTCAGCCGCAACGATCGGGTTCATCAACAGCATAATGTCGCTGTAAACGATATAGGAGTTATAGACACGGATCAATTGCGCCGCTTCTTTTAGAGAGATCGTGTCCTTTTGTCGCTGGATGTCTATAAGTTGGTCGAGGCCTTTTTTCAAAGGCCGGATGTCGTAAAGGAGGCGAACCGAAAGGATATACCTCGCATCCGCGTCCAGTCGCTCATATTCGGTGGCAAATATCCTCTTAAAACAATCCCCGAAGGAAAGGTTCCCTTTCTGGGAGGCGAGCTTGGCTTTTGCAAACGTACTGTATTGAAACCCCAAGCCGTTAATTCCTTTTTGACCGGCGGATGGTATGACGCTCCTGAGGGAATCGATGGTGGCAATGGCCTGGTCGTATTGTTTGGCCATTAACTGGAAGCGAAACAAGTTATCGTAATAATCTGTCTTGTCTTCATTCTTGTACTCGGTGATGACCTGCGCTGCAAGCGCCGGAATCGCTGCGGCCAGCGTTACGCTGTCTTTGAAATTCTCTTTGGGGAAGAAGATTTGCTGTGCGGACAACTGGTGAAAGAAAAAAAGGAAGGCGGGGAAAAACACTTTTCTCATGGCTGTGGTGGTTAGTAGCTTCCTTTAAAGATAAGCCTTTCCGGGGTTTGGGAAAACAGGTCTTTATACGCTGGAAAAGAACACCAGCAGATCGGAATTTTGGCAAAAACAAACCTATGCCAAAGTATTCCATCGTTTTTATCAACAACTCCAATAACAGTTGGGATTTTTGCTGTTTCCAGAAGGACGTCAACTTCCAGGCTTTCGGTGCCATGTCCCTGGCCTGGTTTGTAAAAAAATGTTTTCCCGGCACGACCTGTACCTTCAGTTGGGCAATTTTTATATCATTCAAACAGCCAATGTTCCGGCAAATACAGCCACCGTGGGGATCGCCATGTCCGGGGCGGCCACTATCGTTACACCGGCGCAGCCGAACATCCAGCTTGCGATTGCACCACATGCCCGGTATTATGTCGCATTTGGCCAATTCGAAGCGGGAAAGGCGATGAGCGAACAGGAAATGTCCCAGGGCGTAGAGGTGGTCTTCCCCCCAGACCGGCCGCTAGGCCCCCCAGGTAAGTTTAGGAATTCCTGAAATTTACCCCTATGTTTGTATATGTTCAGACATTTGGACAAAATACGCATGACCCGATTAAAGCTTGCCGCCCTCGCACTGACATTGTCTTTTACACAATGTATCCGGGCCCAGACCCCCGTTAAGGAAATCATCGTCATTTTCAAAACCCATTTCGACATCGGCTATACCCATAGGGTCAAAGACATCGTGCATTATTACCGCACCGATATGATCGATCATGCGCTCACCATCATGGATTCGTCCCGGTCGTTGCCGGTGGAGCAACAGTTTAAATGGACCTGTCCGGGCTGGGTGATGGCCAAGGTGATGGAGCCCTGGCCGGGGCAGACGGAAGAGCGGAGGCAGAAGCTGGATGAGGCCTTTAGCAAGGGTCGATTCATCACCCATGCGATGCCTTTTACCATCGAAACCGACGTCTGTGAGCCGGAGGTATTGACACGCGGCCTGGTTTTCGCTTCAAGGCTGACAAGGCAATATCACCTGCCGCTGCCGATTGCCGCGAAGGTGACGGATATTCCCTCTCACTCGGGCGAGCTGGCCACGGTATTGGGCAATGCGGGGGTAAAGTTTTTGCACATAGGATGTAACTGGCCCAGTGGTTTTGTACAAACGCCCGGTCTTTTCTGGTGGGAAGGGCCGGATGGCTCCCGGGTGTTGACATTTTATTCAAGCATTTATGGGACGGCTGTCGGTCTCGGCTGGCCAAGCGATTGGGGAGGTAGTGATCACTTTGTGGGGCATGGATTGCTGCCGCCGGCTGATTGGCCCTATAAGGTCTGGCCGGCCATTTTTGTAACGCTGGACAACAGCGGCCCCCCGGATGAGAAACAAGTGAAAGCGTTGTTTGAGGAGGCCAGGGCAAAGCTGCCGGGGGTAAAAATCCGGGTGGGGACGATGGATGATTTCGCGAGGGACATTCTTGCCGGACACCCCGAATTGCCGGTCGTAAAAAAGGAAATGCCCGATACCTGGATCCATGGATTCATGTCCGATCCGGGTGGTTCGGCACTGTCACGGGCGTCAGCTCCCTTACTAGCCGGGGATGAGCTATTGAATACGCAACTGAAGATATGGGGACTACCGGTGTCGCCTGTTGCCGATTCTATGGCGAAGGCGTATGAATTGATGGCTTTGTACGCAGAACATACCTGGGGAAGCGCGAGGGACATTGAACAATATGGAGAGGAATTTAAAAAACTGCCTCCTTCAACCTACGCCGATCTGGAAGCATCCTGGGAGGATAAAACCGATTATATCCGCCATGCCTGGCATATTGCCGATCAACTGAAGCAGGATAACCTCAGGTGGCTGGCGCACGAGGTAGCATGTGATCCAAACAGTGTCATAGTTTTCAATCCGTTGCCGTGGCAGAGAAGCGGTGTGGTGAATGTCAACGGCCAGTCGGTCCTTGTAAAAAATGTGCCCGCAAGTGGGTATAAAACGGTGAAGATACCGGACAAACCAAAGACAGCGACAGGTAATTTTATCGAGAATCAATACTATAAAATTACGTTCGATGTTGCAAGCGGCACTATACAGTCTCTGATGGACAAGCGTACCGGTCATGATTGGGCCGCTAACGTATCGGGGGTGCAAACAGGTCAATATTGCAATGAACGATTCACCTTCGAACAAACGGCGCAGTATACGGAAGCATACCAGCAACGACGCGCCTGGAATGCCTTTGGTGCTAAAGGAGACTGGCTGCACCCGGGTATGCACAAACCTGGTATGATTTCCGGTAAAGTCGTCCCTTACCGGATGGCGTCTCCTGTAGGTGGAAAGCTGAGCATTTATGTGGCTGGGCCGCAACAGACGGCTGTTTTGGACATGCCCGCCGATACGGCCCGGCATTTGCCCGCGTCGAGATTAAAGGTAACCTTGGTGGATGAGCAGCCTTATGTCGATATGGAGGTGACCATTCTGGATAAAGCGAAGGACAATTGGCCGGAAGCCGACTGGCTGGCACTTCCGTTCCATATTAAAAACCCGGTCTTCAAGGTGTATCGTTCATTGGGCGTGATGGATCCCGGGATGGATATAGCAAAAGGAGCAAACAAGTACCTGTATACGGCAGGGCAGGGGGTTACCATGGCTGATGCGAGCGGTAACGGCATAGCCGTTTGCCCCCTGGATCATCCGCTGATCAGCCTGGATACACCCGGTTGCTGGAAATTTTCGCTTGATTTTATTCCCCGGAAGCCCGTGGTGTATGTCAATTTATACAACAACCAATGGAATACAAATTACCGGTATTGGTATCCCGGCACCTGGAGCTCCCGCATCAGGATCTGGACATTCAATAACCATACCCCGAAGGGGGGCATATTGCCGGTTCCTGCATTGGAAGCCCGTTATCCGCTTCAGGTAGCCGTTCCGGAAAACAGCACCGGCCAATTGCCCGGCGAACAAAGCGGGGTGGCGGTGTCACGGAAGGGGGTATTGGTGACGGCTTTTGGCGAAGACCCCGATGGCAACCCCGGTACCTTACTGCGTTTGTGGGAAATGACGGGCGTGTCCGGTGACATCAGGATTACCTTGCCGGGGTACCGGCATTTCACCAGTGCCACGCCAATAAACCTCCGGGGCGAAGTTGCCGGAAAGAAAATCCCCATAGTAAATGGGCAATTTACTATGGGGATCAAAGCATTCGGTCCTGCCAGCTTTAATTTGCAATAGGGCCGCTGCCTGTTTGAGCAGCCGGTTTAATGCTATTGGAAGTGACCTGGTAATTGCTGGCCAACTTCGCAATTTCATGGGGCGTGAGTACCCGGTTGTACAGCCGGATATTGTCCAATTTACCATTAAGGCTTTGCAGGTCCTGGTTCCACCAGGCGCCGATGACGATGTTGGAGCTTTGACAGCAGTTGGACACGCTTCCTGTACTGTGTGCACTGGAGATCAATTGGCCATTGACATATACCTGGATCAGCCCCTTGTGGTAGATGCCAATGACGTTATACCAAGCGCCCGGTACGGGAATGAATCCGGTTGAATCGACCTTGTTCAGCGCGTCGTTCGTTGCGTTGCCTTCGCATCCAACCGTCGTATCTTCGGTACCCATAGCCAGTTGAGTAGTGGGGCCAACTACACTACCTATGACAAAGTTGACGCCCTTCGCAACGGTGGGGTTTACCATGGCGATGTAATATTCCGGCCGGTTGTCGTTGACCATCACGCCAAAAGACAGCGAATAGGCCGTATCGAATTTGATGGAACCGTTATTGGTAACGATGACCCTTTCGCCGTTACCCGTAGCGCCAAATGCGTTGTTCGCATAGCCGTGGGCGTCATAGGTCAGGACGCTTCCGATGGCGGTCGTGGGGTTATTGTTGCCGCTGGAGTCGGCGATATTCCCGGAAAAAGGCAGATACAGCAACAGACCCTTGGTCAGGTTGACGGTGGTATCGGTCGTGGAGGTCGGGTTGGAGCTGCTTTTGGTGCAGGAGTTCACCAGGAATGCCGCCATCACGATAAGGATTCCGGAGAGTGCGGACAATTTCTTGTAAGTCATGGAGTTGTGGGGTTGAGGTTCAATTGATATAGGGGAACTTGCCCCAAAGATAATTAAATGGGGTGGATTGTAGCCACTTGTGTAAGGCAACTTCCAAGTATTACGATATCCCTTTTTTTCTTTCCTAAATACCTTGCACCCTGCTTATTAACCCGTAACTATGAGAAAAAGCTTACCTCATGTGCTGCTCTGCCTTGTGCTGTCCCTTGCGGGCGTGTATACACTAAAAGCACAATGCCCTGCGTCCACCCCCCTTGTTATGAATTCGGTCACCACTACCGAAAGCCGGTGCCAGGCTTCCGGCACGGCGACCGTGTCCGCATCGGGTGGGTCAACGCCCTATACGTACAGCATCATTGCCGGTCCCACCTTGTCAGCACCGCAATCCTCGAATATATTGCAGTCGCTGGCACCGGGCACCTATACGGTGCAGGTCACCGATAATTGCAATACATCGGTGACCAGCTCTTTTACCGTTACCGGTACGTATGCGGTTCCGTCGGTGGCAATCAGCACACAAATGCCCTCCTGCCCGTCAAGCAGCGATGGTTCGATCACCATTAATATTACCAATGGCCGGGCGCCGCTGGCTTTTTCGCTGGTCAGCCCTTCGCCCGTCACCGCGGGTCCGCAGACCGGCAATGTATTTACCGGCCTGCCGGTCGGTACCTATACTTGTCAGGTCACCGATTCCTGCGGAAATTTCCAAACCAGGACAGTGGTGCTTACCAGCGCCAGCGCTGTGAATTTTTACAACGCCAACTTCTGGTACATTTCCTGCGACTCATTTGCTTACGCGGTAACGCTGAATGTAGCGTCCAGTTTCAAACCTCCCTACACCCTTACATTGCCGCTTCCGGGTGGCCAGGTCTTGACGCACGTGCTTACAAATCCCACGGTCGTGGGGGCCGGTTATATCATGGATACGTTCTATTTCAGGTATCATCATATCAACGGGGACAACGAAGTATTGACCATAACGGCTGCCGACGGTTGCGGGTCTTCCAATACCACTGCCTATTTTATGGAAAACCTCAATATGCGTCCGACGCCCACGCTCGCCACGACCTGCGGTACGCAATATACCTATACATTTGACTATGACTATGACAATGCGCTGCAACCTTCGACGCTGCATTGCGGCACCATTACGTATACATTGGTAAGCCCTTCCGGAACCGTGCTGGCCTCACAGCTCAATAATTCGACCTTCAGCGGTTATCCTCCGGGTACGGGTTATCAAGTGATACGGCAGGATTGTTGCGAAAGAGACACGCTGTTATTCGACTGGGACACGGTACCGGCATTTACGATAACCAATGCGTTCGTCTATAAGTATGCCACCTGTAAGGAAGGGACATCCGCCGTGGAATTGGAATTCTATCCGACAAACAGGACGGGGGACATCGTGTTTGCCTCCGGTCCGCCTACGATGACCCTGGCCGACGGTACCACGCAAACCCTGACTTACCCGGATACGATCCACAACATATTGCTTGGAACCCTGGTCTATGTAAATTATTTCACGGTGGGCACCTATAAATTATATGTCAATACTGCTTGTGGAGAGACCGACAGCGTCACGGTAACGGTGGATTCTTCGGACCTGCGGCATTCTACGTTTTCGGCCCCGCTGATAAAGGGTTGTGCGGGTGCTAATAAAATCATGCTGAACGCCGCGTCGAATACGGTACTTAACGCTGCTCACCAATACGGACATATCACGGTCAATACGTCTTATGATACGTATTTCGCCAATTCCCCATTTACCGATTCGATCGTGAATGTGCCATCGGGTACCACCTGGTATGCTTCGTTTCATTATCTGAATCCTTTCCAGCCGATCGTGTACCCTAATGACATGGCTACCTGGGGCTGCGACGCGATCAACGACACGATCGTGGTTCCCAGCTATACCCAGCCCGAATTTAATGCCTCGGCCGCCGTCGCCATTTGCGGCGCCACCCGGCAGGTGGCATTGCTGCCCGACAGCAGCACCGGTGTAACGCCTTATGAATTCCAGATCGTCTCCGGCCCAACGACCACCGCGCTGCAAACAAGCCCGGTATTTTCGGGGATTTCAGCCGGTACGTATACCTTCCAGATGGTCGACGCCTGCGACAACAGCTTTTCCCGCAGCATTACCATCGATACCCTGACGGCACCCACGGTGGTGGCTACCGGGAGCACCTGCGTCGGTAGTGACATGACGTTAACGTTGCCGGCCAGCCCTTTCTACAGCTATTCATGGCAGCTTCCCGACGGCAGCACCAGCACATCCAATACACTGGCTTTACATCCCGTGACGGCATCCGATATCGGAACGTATACCATATCCGTCACCAGCGCCATAGGCGGCTGTACCAATATCACCACCGAATGGTTTTCGTTGAACTCCTGCCTGCCCTTGTTGGAAACGCTGCTCGGTTTCAGCGGCGAGTGGAATCAAGACAACATCAATCTGTACTGGCAAACGACCGACGAACTGAACCTGAGTTATTACATAGTGGAGCGAAGCACAGATGGATACACCTATACGCCGGTGCAACGGGTGACGGCCGGCGACGGATTGCTGAATAATTATACCGCAACCGACACCCATGTGCCGGAGGGGACGGTGTACTACCGGTTGCAGATGGTGAAATTCAACGGCCAGGTAGACTATAGCGGAATTATTTCTTTCAGTAAAGCGCAGACGCAGTCATATAACGTTCATCCAACCCTGGTTACGGGAGATGTCCCGGTTACGGTGACTTGTCCGCGCACGATCAATAATACCTTTATACGGGTGATTGGTGTCGACGGCAAAGTATGGCTTACCGGCAGTATTCCCGCGGGGTCGACAGCCGGGAGCATCGATGTTTCCAGCCTGGCGAAGGGGATGTACTTCGTTGTTTTAATTAACGACGGCAGGACGGTGGCGGCGAAGATCCTAAAACAATAAAACCGGGAAATAATTACAACCAATCGGGAAGTATCCTCACCGCCTCCGCCTGGGTTTCGTGTGATCTTTGTCTTGTCAAACACAAACAATCACACTAAATCAAAAAAAGATGAAAACGGTAAAAAATGTAGTGCTCGTTCATGGTGCATTCGTCGATGGTTCCGGTTACAAAGGGGTTTATGAAAACCTGACCAGGCAAGGATATAATGTCACCGTGGTGCAAAACCCGCTCACGTCCCTGGCCGACGACGCCAAAGCCACCAAAATCGCCCTGGATGCGCAAGACGGCCCCGCCATCCTGGCTGGCCACTCCTGGGGCGGCGTCGTGATCACCGAAGCCGGTAATCACCCGAACGTGGCAGGATTGGTCTATATAGCGGCTTTTCAACCGGACAACGGGGAGACCGCCCTGCAATGGTTTATGACTGCCCCGCCCGCACCGGAGAATGGGGTGCTCAACGCGGATGACAAGGGGATTGTATATTATGACAGGGCCAAGTACCACGCCGGTTTTTGCGGCGACGTGAGCAAAGAAGAGGCCGAATTTATGTGCGCCTCCCAGGGGCAATTTTATGGCGAGTGTTTTGTTACGCCGGTGACCGACGCGGCCTGGAGGAAGAAGCCGGCGTACGGCATCATCGCAACGGAAGACAAAAGCATCAACCCCGACATCCAGCACGCCATGTACAAACGGTCCAATACCCAGGTGATCGAGGTCAAAGGCAGTCACGCCGTATATGTGTCGCAGCCCGATAAAGTGGCTGCATACATCGCCCACGCCGCCAAAGAACTGTCCGCCGAATAAAGACGTAAGCCCCACCCGGTAAACAGGTGGGGCTTACCTTTTTCTTTCGTATTTTGTATAATGAAGCTGCATATAAAGGAGGAAAAAACGGGCGGAGAATTATTCCTTTTTAAGGACGAGCCGGCGTTTGACCGGTTATATTTTGCAAAGGACCGGTTCAATAAGTATTTTACGATTGCCTGGAATCCGGGGGCGCCGCAGGCGGTGACTATAGATGGAACGGAATATACGTTTCCTTCCCATTCCATGGTCACCCTTTTGTTTAACCAGTCTTTTAGCTTTGAAGACGCCTCCGGTATCATCGGCTGGCAATTTAACCGTGAATTTTACTGCATCATCGACCATGACAGCGAGGTGAGTTGTGTCGGGTTCCTGTTCAGCAGCACGGACCACCTTTTTGTTACACTGAACGAACAGCATCAGGAAAGACTGCAATTGCTGTCCGCTGTTTTCATCCAGGAATTCCGGACCAAAGACCATATTCAGCATGAAATGCTGCTGGTATTGTTAAAACGGCTCATCATCTATGTAACCGGGCTGGCAAAGTCATCTTACGCCCCGACGCCAAAGAACCAGGAAGACCGGTTCCATATTGTCCGCAAATTCAATTTGCTGGTCGAGATGCATTTTAAGACGGAGCATTCGGTTCAATTTTATGCAGAGCAACTTTGCAAGTCTCCTAAAACTTTATCCAATCTTTTTTCGATCTACAAACAGAAGACGCCGTCCCAGATCATCCAGGAAAGAGTGATCGTAGAAGCCAAACGTCTTTTGCGCTTTACAGACAAGTCGGTGAAGCATATCACGTTTGAGCTTGGTTTCGAGGACGTGGCCTACTTCTCCAATTTTTTCAAGAAGAATACCGGAATATCACCTTCGGACTTTAGGGGTTCCCCGGCTGCCAGCCTCCCCCCAACGCCACATACAGGTCTACAATAGCCTGCAACTCCTGTAACTTATCCGCCACCCCATTCAGTTGCGCCGTCAGCAGGTTCTGCTCGGAGGTCAGCACGTCGTTATAGTTGGTATTGGCGGTGTATTTTAAGAGTTCATGGGTATAGTCGACCGCTTTTTTGAGGGACTCGATCTGGGCGGAACGAACCACCTGTTTATGGATCGCCTGCTCATAGCTGAATAAATCGTTGGACACCTCAGCCCCGGCGTTCAACAGGGTGGATTGGTAGTCGTTCAGCGCCTTTGCCTGCGAAGCTTTTGCCTGTTTAAGCCTTGCCTTGTTTGTGCCTTGCTGGAAGATCGGTTGTGTAAGCCCGCCGGCAAGCTCCCCGAAGAGGTTACCCGCGCTAAAGAAGTCCTTTACGGCCATGGCATACAAACCGCCTTCGGCCGTTATGGAAAGGGTAGGGTAGAAATAAGCCCTTGCGGCGTTGGTTGTCTCGAATGCCTCGCGGTAAGCGTATTCGGCCTGCAAGATATCGGGCCTGTTGCGCAAAAGCTGTGAGGGGATCCCTGTTTCGAGGTTCCGAAGGGGGATCTGACTTTCCAGTGTGGACCGGTCGATGGGACCCGCCGGCCGGCCCAGGAGGACGCTCAATGCGTTTTCCGTCGTCCTGATCTGGGACTCGATGTCGTATTGCGAGACTTCGGCGGAATGCAGGTTTGCTTCGCTTTCCACCACATCGGCGGCCGTCACTACGTCGCCGTCCAGCAGGGCACGCATGGTTTCGACATCCTGTTTGCGGTTGTCGATGGTGGCATGGGTGATCGTCAACTCTGCGTCATACGCTAAAAGGGTATAGTAGTCGTCGGCGATATCGGCAATGAGTTTTGTCTGCACGCCCTGAAGGGCGGCGACCGATTGATAAAAACCAGCCAGCGCCGCCTTTTTGGAGCTTTTGAGTTTCCCCCAAATATCCGCCTCCCAACTGCTGCTGAGGTAGACCTGGTAAACCGGCGAGGAGGGGACGCTGATACCATAAGTTTGCGCGGAAGACAATTTTTGAATCGTTGCACCCGCGTCGGCGCTCAGGCTCGGAAGAAGGGCTGCCCTCGATTGTTGCAGGGTGGCTTCGGAGGAATGGATGGTTTCTATGGCGCTTTTTATATCCAGGTTGGCGGAAAGCCCCTCCTGTATCAGCGCCTGGAGCTTGGGATCGCTGAAAAGGCTTCGCCAGGGCAGCGTGGCCAGGGTCGTCGTGTCAACCATGGCCTGGTCCCGGTAATGGGTGGGCAGGGCGGTTGCCGGTTTGCTATAAGGCTGGGTGACTTTACAGGAGGAGAAGAAAAGGCCGGCGAAGAGGATTACCATTAACGGGCGGATAGGGATGGGGTTGTGCTCGTCTTCCGGCTCATCCAGCGGCCGGGCCGGGCCGCTGAACCTTTCCTGCAATCCCTGGAAAAGCACATACAATACCGGCGTGAGAAAGACGCCCAGTATCGTCCCCGTCAACATGCCTCCGATGGCCCCCGTGCCGATGGACCGGTTGCCGTGTGCGCCGACGCCACTGGAGAACATAAGGGGCATCAGTCCGAAAATGAAGGCGAAGGAGGTCATCAGGATCGGCCGGAGCCTTGCCTGTGCGCCCTCGATGGCGGATTGCACCAGGGGCATGCCCAGCCTGCGGCGGTCGATGGCGAACTCTACGATGAGAATGGCGTTCTTGGATAGCAGCCCGATGAGCATCACCATGCAGACCTGCATGTAGATATTTTTGTCGAGGCCGAAAAGACGGGCAAAAAGCAATTGCCCCGTCAATCCCACCGGCAAGGAGAGCAGGACCGCCAGGGGTAGGAGGTAGCTCTCATATAAGCCGCTTAGGATGAAATAAACAAAGACAAGCGAAAGGATAAAGATATACACCGTCTGCGTTCCGCTGTTCTCCTCTTCGAGGCTTATACCGGAGAATTCATACCCGTAACCGGACGGGAGCGAGCGGGCGGCGACATCCCGGATGGCCTGTAGGGCCTGGCCGGTGCTGTAAGCAGGGCTTGGTGATCCGCTGACGGACATGGAGGAGAAAAGGTTAAAGCGGGAAATGCTTTCCGGGCCATAGACCCGATGCATGGAAATGAAGGAGGAAACCGGCGCCATCCCGCTGTCGGTGACCCGGATATAAATCTTGTTCAGCCCTTCGATACTGGCCCGGTAAGCCGTATCCGCCTGTACCATCACCCGGTATTGTTTGCCGAACTCCGTAAAATTGGATGCGTAGGAAGCGCCGTAATAGATGCTGATCGTGTTGAGCAGGGAAGACACCGATATATTGGCCTGCTTACACCGGGCGACATTGACCTCCATCAGGTATTGCGGGAAATTGGGATTGAACGGCGTGGACGCGAACATGATCTCGGGCCTTTTGCGGAGCCCGGCCAGGAAAGACTGGGCAACCTGGTAAAACTCCGCCGTGGAATGCCCGCCTTTGTCTTCTAACTGGAACTCGAAACCACCGCTGTTGCTGAAACCGGTGATCGTCGGCAGAGAGAAGGACAGGAGGTCGGCATCCTTGAAGTGGGCCGTCCGACGGTTTATTTCCTGAATGACGTCATTGTTGGTGATGCCTTTTCTTTTGCCCCAGTCTTTGAGCTCAAGGATGAGTATGGCATAGGAACTCCCGCTGCCTGCCAGAAAGTTCTGCCCTACGAGGCGGATGGACCGTTCCACACCGGGGACCGTGCTGAGCATCTTGTCGAGCGTATCGGCCACCTGCCCGGACCGTTCGAGGGAGGAAGCCGGGGGCAGGGTGATATTGACAAATACAACCCCCATGTCTTCATCCGGCACAAAGCTGGAGGGCGTATACGTGAAAAGAAGGTAGAAACCGGTACCGAAGAAAAGGACCGCGATGGCGGCGATCCAGGTTCGATGCGTCAGAAACCGCACGCACCGGCTATATTTTTCGGCCATCGCCGCATAGGCTGCATTAAAGCCCTGTTGGAAACGCCGTTTGATCGTAGCCCCCTCCTCTTCGTGTAGCGGCTTCAGGAAAAGCGCCGCCAGCGCGGGGCAAAGGGTTAGGGCATTGATGGCCGAGATGAGGATGGCGACGGCAAGGGTAACGCCAAACTGCTTGAAGAAAACACCGGTCGAGCCGCCGATGAAGGTTACGGGAATGAATACTGCCGACATCACCAGGGTGATGGACACGATCGCTCCGCTGATCTCGCCCATGGCATCGATGGCGGCCTTTCGCGGCGACCGGTAACCCTGCTCCAGTTTCGCGTGTACCGCTTCGACCACGACGATGGCATCGTCCACGACAATGCCTATGGCCAGGACCAGGGCGAACAGGGTAAGCAGGTTAATGCTGTAGCCGAAAAGATACAGGAAGAAAAATGTTCCGGTGATGGCGACCGGGACGGAGACCCCGTGTATAATGGTAGACCGGACGTCTTGCAGGAAGATGAAGATCACCAGGAAAACCAGTGCGAAACATTCCACTAGGGTACGCACGACCTTTTCAATGGATGCATCCAGGAACTTATTGATATCCACATCTACCTGGTAATGCACGCCGGCAGGCAGGGACCCGGCGGCTTGTTCCAGCACTTTTTCGGACGCCAGGATGACGCTGCGGGCATTGGAACCCGGTATCTGGCTCACGGCCAGCATGGCGGCGGGCTTACCCTGCGCCAGCCCGTAAACACTATAGTCTTGTGCCCCCAGCTCGACGCGTGCGACGTCGCTGAGCCGTACAAGGCCTCCATCGGAAGATGCTTTTACGATGATATTGCTGAATTCCGGCACCGACTTCAACTGGCCGGTGTAGCGGATCACGTATTGGAAGCTCTGGTCGCTGTTCTCGCCAAACTTGCCGGGCGCGGCTTCCATGTTCTGTTCGCTCAACGCGTCGTTGACATCTTGAGGTGTGAGCTTGTACGCCGCCATCTTATCCGGCTTTAGCCAGATGCGCATCGAGTACTTCCGGGAACCGAAAACCGAGGCATTGCCTACGCCATTCAGCCGTTTTAGTTGCGGCAGGATATTGATCTCCGCGTAATTCTGCAGGAAGGTCCCGTCGTAGGCCGGGTTGTCGCTGTATAAAGAAGCGATCAGCAAAAGGCTGGACTGTTGCTTGTTCACCGTCACGCCGGCCTGGGATACCGTTGCGGGAAGCAGACTGGTGGCACTGGAAACCCGGTTTTGGACGTTAACGGCATCCATGTCGGGGTTCGTACCCACCCTGAAATAAACGGAAATGGTAGCGCTCCCGGTATTCGTGGCCGTGGAGGTCATGTAGCTCATCCCCTCCACCCCGTTGATCGCTTCTTCCAGCGGAACAATGACACTTTTCAGTACGACGTCGGCATTGGCGCCCGTATAGGTGGCGCTCACCTGGATAGTGGGTGGAGAGATATCCGGATACTGCGCCACCGGGAGTTGTACCATCCCCACGATGCCCAGCAGGACGATAATGACGGAGATGACGGTGCTTAATACAGGCCTTCTTATAAATATCTTCAGCATGTGTTTTTTTTACTGGACGGGTTGGATCAGGAGACTGTCCCGAAGGGTAGTCAGCCCATTCAGGACGATGCGTTCACCGCTTTTCAGACCGTCGGAGACGATAAAGGACTTGCCGTCGTCCGTCGGAGTTGCCGTGATCGCCACGGCATGGACCCTGTTATCCGGCTGCACCACATACACCAGCCTTTTATCCTGTTGTTCGAAAGTGGCGCTTTGCGGCACCAGGAGGGCCGAGTCCAGGTGCAGGGGAATGCGCACAAAACCGGTGGCCCCGCTTCGCAGGAGTCCCTGCGGATTGTCAAAAACAGCTTTTATCGTAAATGACCCCATGCCGCTGCTGATCAATCCGCTGGCGGTTTTCAATCTGCCTTGCAGCGCATAGAGCGAGCCGTCCGCAAGAACCAGGGTCACTGCCGGGAAACGGTCGAGGGCGCGCTGAAGGTCTTCCGCACGGGCATCTTTTAACAACCCGAGGGTGGTTTTCTCATCCATGGTGAAGTAGGCATATACCTGCCGGATGTCGGACAACATTGTCAGGGCGCTGCTGCTGGTACTGCCGATCAACGAACCGATCTTGTACGGGATGGTTCCGATCACGCCCTCGTGCGGACTTCGGATGATGGTGTAGGACAGGTTGGTCCGCGCATTTTCAAGGCTGGCCTTTGCCTCGGCGAGGGCTGCTTCCTTGGTCCGCAGGGTGTAATCCGCCGACTCCAGTTCGTATTTACTGACGATCTGTTTGTCGACCAGCGGCTTGACCTTCGCGTAACTCATTTTAGCGGTAGCGAGGTCTGCGTCGGCCGTCTGGACCGCGGCTTCCGAGCTGCGGACTTCCTGTTCATACTGGGGATTTTTGATCGTGAATAACAACTGGTCCTTATTGACCTTAGCCCCTTCGCTCACGTTGATGGTGGCCAGGTATCCGGTGATCATGGGCCTGATCTCGATGTCCTGTCTTCCCTGGATGGTGGCGGGATAGTCCTTGTGCGTGGACACGGAAGCGGTGGCCAAAAGAAGGACGGAATACCGTTCCGGAGCTGCACCGGAATTGGGCGGTTGTCCATTCTGGCAGGAATAGAGAAAGTTGAACAGGAAAAGCGGGATGATGATTATTCTTTTCATGTCGCTCACCACTGTTAATATACTATTTTTTTTGTTCATCCTCTAAATACGATTTACTGGACTCCAATATATACTCATAAAACTCCCAATCGGAGGGAAAGGACTTTATCAGCGCATAGCTCGGCCGGTAGTCCCGCATAAACCGCCGCAAGTCCGCCGAATCCAGCCCGGTGATCCTTTTGACGATCGCCTTGTTGAAACGGTGGTCGACGTATTTATCCTTTTCTTCGGTGATCATCCATCTTTGAACGCTTTCCCTGCTTCTTTCGACGCTGTGGTCAAAAAGCATGGCCATGTCAAATGTCCCCCCCAGGTTAAGGCCTGCGCCACCGGGCATCGTCCGGATATTGCGCACGTAATGGCCTTGACGCTGGAAATCGAAGATCTCCCGGTTTTCCTCCCGGTTCAATAACGAGTCTGTGTGGTAGCTGTTGGCGGTTATAAAAATGGGCGTGACGGCCGGGCCTTCTGCGTCAATGCTCACGTCGAAATTCATTGGATCCCGGAGGTTTTTTACCGGGAACGGCATCGTCCGCTTTTTTAGGTAGGAAAAGTAGATGGTGTCTCCCTCCGGGACGGTCACCGAATAATGTCCCAGTGAGTCGGAAACGGCGATGGCCCCGTGTATATCGTTGATGGTGACCTCCTGCAACCCGTTGATCACCGTTCTGTCATAGACGGTTCCTTGTACGGTCACCTGCCCCCAAAGCGAATAAGTCCATGTTACAAGGAACAGGGACAAAAGTAGGCCTCTCATATTCTTAAAATTGAACCGGTTCTCCGGTTCGGTAAAAAGCCATCGACGAAAAGGACATACGATCCGATGAAAAACCTTATCCGGCCGATAACCGCGTGGGTCGGCCTTCATCGACGGAATTGGTCATTTGATCGACGATCCAGGTCGTTACGTTGGTTCTATTGGGGCCGCCGGGCCCTTTCGGCTAATTTTGACCCTCCATGGAGATCCGCAACAAGCGCCAATACGTCGTCCTTTTGATACACATCCTGGTATGGAGCTTGCTGGGGTTTGTCCTTCTTTTGTATCCCCCGCACAACTTTGGGGTGAAGCTTCCTCCTGAATTCTGGATCGTTCAAAGCGTACACTTGCTGCTGCTCGTTATCTTTTTCTATTACAATGCGCTGGTCGCTGTTCCCGAATACCTGCTAAGACAAAAGGGGGTTCGTTTTACCGTTTCCGTGACGTTGAATGTCGTTTTTATCGTTGTGGTGAACACCTTCCTGGACCGGACTTTGCACCTTCAAGCGCTGCTCAGCCGGCAACTGGGGATAAAGCTGGTAGACCGGTCCGTGGTCAATATCTATATGCTGACCACCACTTTGCTGGTCTTGGGCATCAGCACGAGCGTGGCGGTCATTCAACAGTGGCAAAAGGAAAACCAGGCGCGCCAGTCCCTGGAGCAGGCGCAAATGAAGTCGGAGATGACGTTGCTAAAAGGTCAGATCAACCCTCATTTCTTCTTCAATACGCTGAATAATATATACTCCCTGACGTTCATTGATATTGTCCAGTCCCGTGAATCCCTGCACAAGCTGTCCAGGATGATGCGCTACCTGCTCTATGAGGCACACGATACCGTTCCGCTGAGCAAGGAGGTCAATTTTGTACGGGACTACGTCGAACTGATGCGGATACGCCTGCAGGAAGGCACCACGGTCGTCGTAGAAGAACCGGGCATCGTCAGCGATGATCCGATTTATCCCATGCTCCTGATCCCTTTTGTAGAAAACGCCTTCAAACATGGGGTGAGTACGATGGTTCCCGGGAGGATACACATCCGGTCGACCCTCATCGACAGGACATTCCGGTTTGAGGTCAGGAACTGCATCGTCAGCAAAAACGGTCTTTCCGCCGACCTGGACGGGGGCATTGGGCTTTCGAACACGAGGCGGAGACTGGAATTATTATATAAAGACCGGTATCGTCTGAACATCGTGGAAGAGCCGGAGACGACCTACACGGTGTGCCTGGAACTCAATTTATGATGGTGAATTGTATCGCAATAGATGACGAGCCCCTGGCCTTGAGTCTTGTCTGTTCCTTTATTGAACAGACCCCTTTTTTAAGGCTCAAGGGCCGTTACGGAAATGCCGCGGCGGCATTGGCGCGGCTGGATGTTATGGATGTGCAACTGGTCTTCCTGGATATTCAAATGCCGGATGTCAGCGGCATGCAGTTGGCCCGTATCTTGGGAAACGGCAGGGGGCCGCGGATCGTTTTCACCACCGCATATAACCACTATGCCATCGAAGGATACAAGGTAGACGCGTTGGATTATTTGCTAAAACCCTTCAACTACGAGGAATTCCTCCGGGCCGCCAGCAAAGCCAGGGCGTATCAGGCCGCCTCCCCCGAACAGGGGTATCTTTTCCTGAAAGTAGAACACCAACTGGTACAGGTGGCCCATGAGGACGTCCTCTATGTCGAAGCCTGCAGGGACTATGTCAAGGTACACATCAGGGGAGAAAGCAAGCCGGTGATGTCGCTCACCACCCTTAAAAGTGTAGAAGAAAAGCTACCGGCCGGTCAATTTATGCGGGTACATAAGTCATTTATTGTATCCCTGGGGAAGATCAACAGCATTTCCAAGTCCGCCGTGCATATCGCCGGCGCGGTCATTGCGATTGGAGATCAATATAAGGAGGGGCTTAAGCAATTCATTGAAAAATGGACGCTTTGATTTTGTATCTTCAAAGAAATGCATACCTTTGCCCTGCAATGAAGCATCAAATGTCATACAGTAGTTCGTATAGCTCCTTCGAAGAAGGAACCAGCCGGGCTATGTAGTGACATCATCATCATAGCATGTAAGACCCGCCAGGTTCCTGACCAGGCGGGTTTTTGTTTTTGGGGGGCCTATTGCCCCCACATGGAGAGTAGGCTCTCCGCCAACAGAGCACTTATGAGACTCAAAGACTTCCCCCTCAAGGAGGGCAACCACTTCGTGGCCATGGAATATTACGCGTTGATATTAAACCGCACGTTCCTTGTCTTACTGACCAAGGACTACCTGGTCGGTATCAAGGTCCATGGATTGATCAGCGCGCCGGGTGGCAGCGATGAGCTGACAAAAGCCATTACCGCTTTGCTGGCGGTTCATGGGAATTTGACAGATCCTTCTTCCTACATAAAAACCAAATACCTGGATGCGATCAAAGAGGTTGATTTGCTGGACGGCAGTATCATAGCGAAAAACAGGAGTAACTTCCTGATTCCACGTGGGGATGTAACCAATGCATGGTACAATCCCCGGCCAAAATGGGGGATGGGGCCTTATCCGCATGACGGGAGGGTATATATTGAGACAGCGGGACGGAAAAAACGCGAGTTCATCATCCTGGGCAATCAGTCGGGTAAACGGATTGCGGAACGGATATACGTGTAAAGACGTATTTTATTTCACCCCCATACACCGTAGGTGGTTTTTGACTAGATTTGGTGGCGCTCGGTAGGTATCCTTATTTCCTAACCTGTTTAACCCTTTCGGATGAAAAAAATCTACCTATTGCTGGGGCTTGGCCTCAGTACCGGGCCGGGCCTTCATGCGCAATGGCAACTCACCGGCAATGCCATCAGTCCCGGCAATTTTATCGGGACAACTAATTTCCAAAACCTTCTCCTGAAAGCCAACAACTTCAATGCGGGTCTGATCGATGTCTCCAACCAGAACACCTTCCTGGGGGAAGAATGCGGCGGATCACCGACAACGGCCGTACAAGGCGTAGCCATGGGTCGGTACGCGTTGTCGGGTAATTCCACGGGCCAGGGAAACGTGGGATTCGGCCGGTATGCGTTGGCCTTTAACACCACCGGGGCCTTCAACACCGCCGTGGGCCTGGAGGCTATGTATGGAGGCCAGGTCTCCAACAACAACGTGGCGGTGGGGCCGCTGGCGCTGTATCACGTAAACAACGGAGGGTATACCAGCCAAGGCATCGATAACTGTGCCATGGGGTCCAATGCCCTGCAGACGCTCACGGACGGCAACTGGAACGACGCGTTCGGGGGGCGTGCGCTCTATACGAACTCGCTGGGTTATGCCAACGAGGCGCTCGGGCACGGCGCGCTCTACCTGTCAACCTCGTCGACAAACATCGCGCTGGGGTTCGTTGCGATGGACTCCAACGCTGGAGGGTCGGATGACATCGTTGTCGGCTGTGAAGCGGGACAGAACAGTCATGGCGGCACGGATAACATCGCCTACGGGTTCGTTGCCATGAGGGCCAGCGCCTCCAATTTCAACATCGGTATTGGAAGCAATGCGTTGTACTATGCCGGCGGTCCGACCAATACGGCGATCGGTGCGTCAGCGTTGCAGAACAACAGCGGGGCGAGCACCTTCTACAATATCGCCATCGGCGAGATCGCCATGTATCAGAACACGACAGGCGGGTCGTGCACAACGTTTGGCCTGGAGGCCCTTGTCAACAACACGTCCGGACTCAACGATATCTCCTTTGGCGCATTTTCCCTGCCCGCAAACACCACGGGGGAACTCGCCGTATCGGTGGGCACCGGCGCCACGGCGACAAGCAGTGGTTTTACAGAAGGCGTATCCCTTGGCTATGACGCCTCTTGTATGGCCAGCTACGAGGTCGTCGTCGGCAATTCGTCGATAACGAGTATCGGTGGCTATGCCAACTGGTCCAATTTTTCCGACGGGCGGTACAAGAAGAATGTCAAGGAGAATGTCCCGGGCCTGGCCTTTATCAGGCAATTGCGCCCGGTGACCTATAACCTGGATCTGACCGGGCTTGGCCGGGTGCTGACGTCGACGGTAGCACAGCCCACCGTCCTGTCGCCTGCGCGCCAGTTCGTGCCGGAGCCGGCGCCGGATCCCGCCCCCGTTGCCCTGAAGGAAAAGATCCGGTACACCGGGTTCGTTGCCCAAGAGGTGGATACGGCAGCCAAATCCCTTAGCTATAGTTTCGACGGGGTGGCGCACATGGGGACCACGCCTAGTCTGTACGGCCTGAATTACGGCGAGTTTGTAGTCCCGGTAACCGCCTCGGTCCAGGAGCTTAGCCGGATACACGATAGCCTTACACAGGTGTTGAGCGACCTCCAGGACGAGTTGTACAATGCCCACCTGCAATTGAACCGGCTTGCACAGATGGCCGCCATGGGATCGAAAGAACCCAGGAGCGACGCCAAGCCGGCAGACAGCGCCATGCTCACCGGCCGCGAAAAAAAGGGCCGCATCCAATAACGATCAACCGAATTTTATATGAAAAAGCTATACATCTTTGTTGCCTATCTCCTGTGTTATGCCTCCGTACAAGCCCAGTGGTCCCTGACCGGGAACGCGATCAGCTCCGGGAATTTCCTGGGCACGACCAACGGCCAAAGCCTCGTTTTCGAGGCCGAGGGTATCGTCTCCGGGGAAATCGACGTTTCCTGGGACAATACGTTCTGGGGGCTGGGTTCCGGTGGAACCCTTGGTTCCGGGTCGATACAGAACTCGGCTTTCGGGTACTACGCCCTGACGCATAATGTCGGGGGACAGGGGAACACCGCCATCGGGTACTACTCCATGGCCCAGAACAGCAGCGGGAACTATAATGTGGGCGTGGGCCTGGAATCCCTGTACGACAACACCACGGGGATAGGCAATTGCGCGGTCGGCCCGCTCGCGTTGTACTACAATACCACGGCCAGTGAAAACTCGGCCTTCGGGTCCAACGCGCTCCAGGACAATACGACCGGTCAGTATAACAGCGGATTCGGAGCCCTCACCCTCTATAACAACTCTACCGGCTCGGAAAATACGGCCATGGGGTACCAGGCACTGTATAGCAATACGGCGAGCTTTAATACCGCCATCGGCTATCAGTCCATGATGAACAATACAACCGGCTATGGTAACGTAGCGACCGGTTATCAGTCCATGCTGGCCAATACGACCGGAAACAACAACGTGGCCATCGGGAACAACGCGCTGGCCCAAAATACGACGGGGATAGAAAACGTTGCCATAGGCTATTCTGCGGCCTACGGCAACCAGGGCGGCGGGAATACGGCGATCGGCTATAGCGCACTCGCAGGGACCAATACAGCCAATGGCAATACCGCCGTGGGAGACCAGGCGATGACCTCCAATTCCTCCGGCTCTGGCAACGCCGCGTTAGGCTATGAGGCCATGTACGACAACTCCACGGGCAGCAACAATACGGCCCTGGGATACCAGGCCCTGTATTATAATTCAACCGGGAGCGGCAACACGGCGATCGGGGACCAGGCAGGTCCCGGTTCCGGTGCCAACCTTTCCAATACCATCGCCATCGGGAACATGGCAACCCCCACTGCCAGCAACGAAGCCATATTTGGCAATACAGCCACCACCACTATCGGCGGCTATGCCAACTGGACCAACTTCTCGGACGGCCGGTATAAAAAGAACATCCAGGAAGATGTACCGGGCCTGGAATTCATCAACCTTCTCCGCCCCGTCACCTATACCCTGGACGTCAACGGGATCAACAGTGTGCTTTATCCCAGCGGGGTCGATAACCGGATGCAGCAGGCAATGACCCAGAAAGCACAGGTCGTCTACTCGGGTTTCATCGCCCAGGAAGTGAGCGCTGCCGCACAAAAGGTCAACTATGACTTTAGCGGAGTGGTCAAACCCCAAGGCGGCAAAGACTTTTACGGTTTGCGCTATGACGACTTCGTACCGCCCCTGGTCAAATCGGTTCAACAGTTGAGCAAGGAGAACGACACCTTATCCAACGCCATCAGCAGCCTCCAAACCGAGGTCACCGCCATCCAGGCGCAGATCAATGAGCTGAAGGGGAACAACACGCTTACCTTGACGGGTGACCGCCCCATCCTGAAGCAGAATGCGCCCAATCCTTTCATCACCACCACGACGATCCCCTATCACATCCCCGAAAAGTCCAACATCGTCCAGTTAAGCATCACCGATGCCAACGGCAACGTGCTGAAAACCGTACGGATCCAAAGCAAAGGGGATGGGCAGGAAATAATACCGGCGGCCGGTCTCGCCCCCGGGACTTATTTCTATACCCTAACCATCGATGGGAAGATCGTAGGCACAAAAAAGATGGTATTGCTGGCAAACTAGGTACAGACTTGGATATATCAATACGCCCCACACCATGTGTGGGGCTTTTTCTTACTCCGCGCGCAGATTCCGCTTATTTGCGTACCTTATAACCATGTTTGCTCATCTCTCGAAATCACAAACCTCCCGCACCTCTTCCCGCGCCGCCGCGCACCGTCAGAATACTATGGCAGGCCCCGCTGCCGATCTTGGGAAATCTGTTATACAGCGGATTGCTTTTAAAAACAACGACGGTTCCCAAACGATTGACGTCACCGAGAACGAGATCGTGGAATATCTCTACAAATGGATCATCAAAAAAATGAAAGACGATGAGCTGACCACTCCTCCGCTATCCACCGATCTGCATCAAAAGCACCTCAACTGGAATGAGGTGTACCCCCAGGGGGGACAGGTCCGCCAGGTGAACAATGCGTTTGACGCCTACAATGTGTTAAAGGAAGCCAAGATGAGCCCTGGTTATACTTTTGCTTTGGATCATGGCACCCCGCGCACGCAGAGCCAGTTCGCGTCGAGCACCCTTAGGAACACGGATCGAACGGACAGGGGCGCCATCGATGGTATGGTATATCCTTCGGGCAACCTGGGTAAAGACGTCAAAGGGGAAGGCGTCGCCTATAAGGAACTGTCCATGTCCTTTTCATCGCT
Source organism: Dinghuibacter silviterrae (assembly GCF_004366355.1). Lineage (NCBI taxonomy): Bacteria > Pseudomonadati > Bacteroidota > Chitinophagia > Chitinophagales > Chitinophagaceae > Dinghuibacter > Dinghuibacter silviterrae. The sequence continues at coordinate 1,866,705 of NZ_SODV01000002.1, forward strand.
GGCGGACAAACATGGTGGCGATACGGAAGTGGCAAAAGCGCATCTTTCGCTGATGAAGGGCAACACGCCGGACGGTTATAGCGCCGATGAACTTAGCAAAATGCGTTATCACCTGGAAGTACTTCTGTTGGCCGAAGGTCGAAGAAGCGCGGGGATGTTTATGTTCGCGCCCATCGGGCTGCAGAACATTGCAGATGGAAAGGTAACGGCTCCGGAAGCTTTCGGAAAGGTGGAAAAGAAAAAAGTAGCAAAGAAAAAGAAAAAAGAGGACGACGACGATGATACGGAAATAGAGGAAGGGAAAGAAAAAAATGTGGTGACGGAAGAAGGGAATTTCCCTTCGGCCTGGGAAAAAAGCAAGAAGCCGCTGGAGGAAATCGAGAAGCACTTTGCAATGGGTCGAAGCATTACTACGCTTACAAAAACGGACCAAAGAAACGCTTTAGGCAAGATGCGGTTGCATGTAAATCAATTCTTTAGTACAACCGACCATACCGATTTTACGAATGTTGACATTAGCGGCACCCCGGGGGCTGCATTTACGGATAAAGAGGGGGCCCTTTTGGCCATTGCCCATCTGATACGAGACACCTACTTTCCGACGATCCCGGCGTTTTACAGCGACCCGGCAAACGATACGGTAAAGCGAAAAGAGAACAGGGAAGCCCAGACGCACCTCCTCGGTCAGCACCAAATCCAACATGAGGTACACGGACTGACGGCTGATCTGCTGGACGCGGAGCAGAAGGAAGAATTTAAAGGGCAGCTTCGCGAGGCCAAAGACGATGCGCTTAAGCTTACGGATAAAGATCCACAAAAGCGTTTACTTTTTAAACAAAAGAAAAATATCCTGAGCAAGCTCAAGACAAAGGACATGGAGAAATTTTCGGACGACGACTCGGCCGATGAACACATGACAGAACTGCAAGAGGTGGTGGAAGAACGGAATAAGGGCAAAAGGGCTTCCGGCAAAGAAAAGAAGAAAATTAAAGTAAAAAGAGACCTAAAGCGCCGATTCAAGGAAACGGTAGACCGTGATGACGACCTAAGCGGCGAAGAATCGGCCAGCGAAGTCGAGAAGGGAGTAAACCGGGTCTTTGAAGAGCATAGGGAAACAAAAAAGCGGAAATCGGATCCATTCCAAAAGGGGGAGGAACTTGCAAACGCCGGATCGGCAGATATTTCAGGCCTGGTGGGCTTTGTCGGCCAGGAACACCTTGTACAGGCAGGTTTCCAAAGCCGCGTGCGGGCATTGCAACACCAAGGGTACATCGCCGGTCTCAAAGGTGATGCCGGTTCGGGGCTCGGGGATCACCCGCATGCCATGGCAGCCTTTGAGCAAGGCCTTGCCATCCGTAATAACGTCAAACAAATGGCGATCGAAGATAAGGGAAAAGGTACGCCAAGGTATGATCTGAATATCGCAGAACTGGTGGATCCCTCTGTTGCGAACGACTTTGGCGTTTACCAAAGCCTGACGACACTATACTGGAAGACATTTTACGAGCATACGGTAAATTTATAGGAATCTTTAACAGGAGGACTCCTGCTACAGGTTAAACGGATAAACGCCACAGGCGTCTATATCCCCAAACCGTATATTTCACTATTTATCTACGACTATGAAGAAGCATTTACTCGTTGCACTCCTGTGCTCCGCAGGCATGTTCCGTGCCTCTGCCCAAACACAAAAAGGGACCCTGTTCGTGGGTGCCTCCGTCGGTACCACGACTTATTCCCAGTCAACCAATGACTACAGCTACCCGGATGGGGGGACGAAGGACGCGGTTACGCACGCGTACAGCCTGAGCATGACGCCCCAGGTCGGTGTGTTTGTCACCAACCACCTGGTCCTGGCCGGTAACCTCGGGGTGAGCTACACGCACAACCGGACCACCGCGAACAATACGGAGACCAGCCCCTCTTCGTCAATCACCACCACGAACAGCACGACGGTGGACCTGGGCCCCATGCTTCGCTATTATTTCTATGAGAGCAGGCCCCTGCGCACGATGCTTTACCTGCAGGCACAGGGCACCGTAGGGATCGGTGCAGGGAATACCACCGGGTCCGGCGGTTCCCCCACCAGCACCTATACGTCCAGCGGGACGACCAGCGGCATCGTAACCTGGACCGGGGGCGGGTACCTCGGGGTCACGCACTGGATCCGTCCCGATATCGGCATCGATTTCGGTCTGGGATACCTGCACAGCTATGAGCACAGCGACGTCACCAACAGCACGGTGACGACAAATTCCACCACCGGAGGCCAGACGACCAAGCCCAACAATTATACCCTGGGCACCAATACGGATGGGTTCACCGCTCTGGTAGCGTTTCACTGGTATCTGCGGCCTCACGGGAAGGCATAACTATTTTTTCACCGCGATAACAACCCCCGTCGCCCACAACTGATTTGTCAGCAAAAGGTCCTCCCTTGCTTCTAAAAAGGCCACCAGACCGGTGGCCTTTTCTTCATGCCCCTCCGGCCAGTTGGGCTGTGGCAGCATATCGTCGATGATATAGAATCCACCTTTGTTAAGCATCGCCAGCGCCTTGTCTAAAAGGAGGTATTTCCCGTGCCAGGTGTCGGCAAAAATATAATCGAACCTTTGGTGCGCGTTTTCTTCGATCCACGCGCCGCCGTCGGTCAACACAAGCTGCAAACGGGGGTCCGACCCCAGCGCTTCCCGGGCGATGTCCAGAAAAACGGCGTCGTTGTCGATGGAGATCAGTGTGGATGGCGGGTCCATGCCATCCAGGATCCACGAGGTCGAAAGCCCGGTGCCGGTGCCAAGTTCAAGAAACTTGCCCGAGGGCTTGGATACGGCAAGGGTCCGGAGTAATGAACACGTCAGGGCGTCAGAGGCCATGGTGAACCCGGATTCCAGGGTCTTGTCAAGAATGCGTTGATACGCGGAGGGGAAGGGTTGCATTTGGATTCAATATACGATCTGTCCTGTATCCATATCGATAAAACAAGTCTTCCCCTTCATCCCCGCCAGTTTTTTTTCCCGGTATGTTTGCAACCCCCTTTCCGCAGTGGAGGGCAGCGCAGGCTTCGAGGGCATTGGGGCCATGTCCACAGGGTCGGGGTACTGTGGATCCAACGCCTGGAAAGCATCAAAAGGAGGCAACGGCTCCGGTAAGAGGGCCGACAGGGAAGAGGGAACATAAAAAGAGAAGGTTCCATTTGTTTTGACCAGAGGAAGAAGATATTGGTCGAAAAGATTGTAATACAGCAGACCGTTATAACAAACCGCGTAGATTCCTTTAAAATGACGCTCCGCCACAGGCATGGGGTAGCCAAAGAAATAGCTGCTGTCAGGGGTCATCGTCAAAGGGTAGTCGCCGGTGTCCAGCAAATTGCTCCGGAAATTACTCCAGGTCTGGTAGACGCCGGCGGACGGGAAACCGGTTGCAGCCATCACGGGGTAGCGCAACCAACTACGGGTGATCGGCGCATAAACCGTACTTCGCGCGTAATAGTATCGCGGCATTCCGGCCAGGCCGTCGCCGGCGATCCGCTGGAGGAGGGCATTCAGCGCTCTTTCCGAGGCCCTGGTGACAAGGATTTTGTACCCGCTTCGGCCATCGGCCAGGAAATGGCTGTCGATGGAGGCCACTTTTCTAAACCCGGAGTCGCCTGAGGGCAGGAATGCATCGGCTATGAGGTCGATTTCAAAAGGTGCATTGACTATGGCAAACCGGTTTATAGAAACATAAAGTGTTCCTTCCCTGTGAGGAACGGCTGCGGCTGCGCTGTCCATGTACGCTTCAACGACCCGCGGGAGCGGTTGGTCAAACTTGAATATGTATTGATCCACGAAGCCGAAGGTACCGGGGTGCGCCGTGTCGAATCGCTTGTCGATGACGACCACCTTGTCGAAGGGCAAAGCGGAAACACCTTTTAATTTGGGGGGCGGGGTCAGATGAATGACGACGGGCACTTTTTGCGCGGCGCTAAAGCCAGCCGGTCCGGCAAGCAAAAGAAAGAAAAGAAGGGGTTTCATGTGGCCGTAGTTCCCTTTAAATTAGTGGTAATCATTGTTAAAAGCAACACAAAACCCCTTCCGGACAAGATAGGTTTACGCCTTCGCCCTCCAGCTAAGCATCCACTGCACTCCATACTGATCGGTGCAGCTCCCGAAATAATCACCCCAAAACATATCCGCGAGCGGCATGGTTACTTTACCACCGGCGGACAGGGCGGCAAAAAGGCGATCCGTCTCCGCACGGGTATCCGGCTCCAGGCAGATGTGCATGTTGTCCCCGAAAGTCAGATGGAACCCAAAGGACTCCGGGGCGTCCGTACCCATGAGCATGTGACCGCCCAGGATGGGCAGCGACACGTGCAGCACGAGGTTTTTGTCCGCGTCGGACATGGGGGGTGCTCCGGGCTGGGGAGGGGCGTCGCCAAAGCGTGCGATAGGCGCACCAAATTCGGTTCCGAAGACCGTCTTGTAAAAGTTGAAGGCTTCCTCGGTACTCCGGGCGAAATTAAGGTAGGTGTTAACTCTTGACATGATCTATGGTTGGATGGTTTATATCATAGCTGAGCATCCATTGGATGCCGAATTTGTCGCGGCACATGCCGAAATAAGCCCCCCAGAAGGTCTTGTTGAGGGGCATTTCGATCTTGCCGCCCGCCGACAAGCCCTTGAACAGGGTATTGGTTTCTTCCTCACTTTCGGTGTGGACGACGATGTGGTAGTTGTTCCCCGGTGTCAGGGTCTGCTCCATGGAGTCCAGGGTGTCGGTGGCCATGAGGAGCCCTTTGCCGAGGGGCAGCGAGGCGTGCATGATCATGTTTTGCTCATGCTTTGGCATCTTCTCGAAACCCGGGCTGTCCTTAAAACGGTGGAAGGCGATAAACTCGCCTCCGAAAACCGATTTATAGAAATTCATGGCCTCTTCCGTATTGCCGGGAAAATTCAGGTAGTGTGTGGCTGCAATCATGCCTCAAATATAGAGCGGCCGGTTGGTTCGGCGCGTAGGCGAATACGACAATGTGAAGGGGGGATTGCGACAAAATTTTGTACATTCAGCACATGATCGATATTTCGATTCTGGTGCTGAAAAACGCCGTCCCGGCCTCGGTTGCAGACGCCGCCTATGTTTTTTCCATCGTCAACGACCTCCTGGAACGGTCGGGTAGGGAACCCCTTTTTCGCGTCCGGCTGGTGGGTTTGTCCAGGGAAGTGCGATTAAACCAGTTTACGATAAAACCGGACGTGACGATGGAGGAGGTGGAACGGACCGACCTGATCATCATTCCCTCCATGACGGGGGACGCGCTGGCGGCGACCTATATCAACAAAGATTTTGCACCCTGGATTGTAGATATGTATAAGGATAGGGGAGCGGAAGTGGCCAGTTTTTGCGTAGGCGCCTTCCTGCTGGCCTTTACCGGTTTGTTGAGCGGACATCAGTGCACGACGCACTGGGCGTACGCCAACGAGTTCCGCTACTATTATCCCGACATCGACCTGGTCGACGAAAAAGTCATTACGCACCACCAAGGGCTCTATTCAAGCGGGGGGAACAATGCGTACTGGAACCTGTTGCTTTTTCTTGTGGAAAAATACGCCGGCCGCGAAATCGCCATCCATACCGCCAAGTTCTTCGTGGTGGACCTGGACAGGACGATCCAGTCACCGTTTATTATTTTTGCCGGGCAAAAAAACCACCGGGACGAAGCGATCAAAAAGGCCCAGGAATACATTGAACAAAACTACGCGGAGAGCCTGAGCGTGGACAAGATAGCAGATACCTTCAACGTCAGCCGGCGGACCTTCGAACGACGGTTTAAAAAGGCCACGCGCAACACGGTGGTGGAGTACATCCAGCGGGTCAAGATCGAGGCTACCAAGAAACAACTGGAGATCGGCCGGAAATCCATCCACGACGTGATGTACGAGGTCGGATACGCAGACATCAAAACCTTTCGGGAAGTCTTCCGGAAGGTCACCGGGATGACCCCCAACGAATACCGGAACAAATACAACGCCCTGCAGGCCTAGTCCTCCTTACGGGGCCGTGTAAGCACCACCAGGCCACCCGCCCCCAGCCCCAGGATGGAGGCGCATCCCATATAGAACAAGGTCGTATCGACCCATTCCAAAAAGCTGTATTTAATCGGCTCGCCCAGCAGGGACTGGACGCCCAGGCCAACGGTCCCGTCAAAAAAACTCAGCAGCAGCGCAAACGCCACGCCCAGTCTAAAACCACGGAGCCGGGCTCCTTCGTACGCCGCGGCAAAATAGATCAGCAGGGTCAGCCAGAAAAGGCTGGCCTCCTCGATATGCAGCCTGGGGGCACCCACAACGGCAAAAACATCAAACAACAGCAAAATGCCGGCGCAGGCCAGCCAGGTCAGGTACACTTTTTTCATAGCCGTACATACCGTTCAATGATCTCCCGGTCGATTCCTTCTTTGTCATTCTTTTCCATACCCCTTTGTACCAGTGTGTCTCCATGGAGGGATACGGTGAAGGTAAATGTCTTGTTTTCCCAATTATGATCCCCGTAATAATCCAGGTGCTCCGTATACTGGTCCCCCGTAAGCGTATAGCTGCCGCCGCCCCCGTCAAAGTGGTTGGAAGAATCCCTGGCCGGGTTCAGGTCATGTTTCAGAAAAGCGAAATGGTTGTCGTTGATGATCTTGATAAATTCCTGCCCCTTCGTATAATCAGTCACCTCGGAGACCCCCTTGGTGATGGTCGTTCCTGTGAGGAGCTTCCAGGTGCCGTTCAACCGCACCGAGGGCTTGCATGCGCAAAACGACAGGGCGATGACGCAGGTTAGTAAAGTTGGTTTCATAGGCTAAAGATATTATTTTTATCACTATATGATTAAAGAATACTACGTCTCCCGAACCAGCTTTATCATCCTCGCCGTCATCATTTGCGGCTATATCGCCCTGGTGTTGTGGAGCGCCGGCCGTATGGGGTCTACACTCGTTTGGTTTCGCCTCCTTGTGTTGGTACCCATTTTGTTTGTTTTGCCCAGGAGGCTGCGCCTGCTGCGGCTTTTGCGGACGGGAACCCCCGCGCTCTGCCTGACCCCCGATGCCCTGGAGGTTAATATTACCGGGAAAACGTATCCCTGGAAAGACATCAAAGAGATCCGGCAGCGTTCGAGCGTTGCCGGCCGGGGCAGACCCTCCGATATCCTTGTAACGATGGCGGACGACAGCACCGTGTCCATCACGGCGGGTAGCCTGGAGGCAACATTGGATGATATACTGGGGGAATTAAACCAATACCAAAAACGCTACGGCCGCGCCTAGCGCCTACTCCGTCCTCAAACTCCTAGCCGGACTAGCCATCGCCGCGCGCAGCGCCTTCCCCCCTACGGTCGCCAGGGCGATCGAGCAGGTCAAACCCGCCGCGCCGGCGAATATCCACCAATGCACCGCGGTGCGATAGGCGAAATTCTCCACCCAGTGGTGCATGACATAATACCCAATGGGCACGGCAATGAGCGTACCTAAAAGGATGGGGCGGAGCAGGTCGGAAACGAGCAGCAGGACGATGTTCCGGACCGATGACCCCAGGACCTTGCGAACGCCGATCTCCTTAAAGCGGCGGGCGGTAGTGAAGGAGGCCAGGCCGAAGAGTCCGAGACAGGCGATCAGGATGGCCAGGCCTGAAAACAGTCCCAGAATGGTTTGCTGGCGTTCGTCCGTTTTGTACAGCTCGTTGAAGTCCTGGTCGAGGAAATGGTATTCGAAGGGATAAGCCGGGGCGGCGCGTTTATACGCCTCTCCAATCTGCCGGAGGGCGGGCCGGAGCGCTCCCGGTTGAACCCGGATAAGGATAACCCGGTTGTCTGCTCCCGGCGTGATGATCAGGGGTTCTATTTCTTCTTTCAGGGACTGGAAGTTGAAATCATCCACCACACCCACGATCCGGCGTTGCTTGTTATCGGTGGAGGTATTTTGAACCCAGTGGCCCAGGGCCTGGGCCGGGGTATAACCCAGTTGGGCGGCGGCCGATTTGTTGACCAGGACAGCGTCCGTGGAGTCCGTCGGGAAGCTGGGAGAAAAGTCCCTGCCTGCAACGACCTTCAGCCCCAGGGTGGGCACGATCTGGAAATCACTGAACTCGGTACGGGCATTGAAGACCTGGTCATTCCTGCCGTCGGTCTTGAAACCCATCCCGTCGAAAAAACCGCCGGGGTCCCCGGACATCATGGATACGGACTCGATGCCCGGCTGTCCTTCCAGGGTAGTTTTGAAAAGACGCCGGTGGTTGTAGATATCATAATTGTCTATGGACACCACGACGGTTTGGTCCCGGTTGTAACCGACATTGGTGTGTTGCACAAAGTACAGTTGGTTCATCATGACCAGTGTTCCGACGATCAGGAAGACGGAAATGCCAAACTGAACGACGACGAGGGCCTGCCGGAAAAAGGAACCGCCCTTGCCCAAACGAAGCTTTCCCTTCAGGGATTCGATCGGCTTAAAAGCGGATAGGACAAAGGCAGGATAACAACCCGCCACAAAGCCCACCAGCAGAGTCACGCCCACGAGGAAGACGTACAACGGCCACGTCGACCAGGAAACGACCAGGGTCCGTCCCAGCAACTGGTTATAAGCGGGCATGAGTATGGCCAGGAATGCCACCGACAAAAGGCAGGACACGGCGGTCAGCAAGATGGATTCCCCTATGAACTGGCGGACCAGGTGCGATTTGAGGGCGCCCAGGACTTTCCGGAGCCCCACCTCCTTCGACCGTTCCACCGCCCGGACGGTGGACAGGTTGGTAAAATTGATACAGGCGATCAACAGGATCAGCGCGGCGATGGACACAAAGACAAACACAACCGCCTTGTCCCCATGCCGGACGGGGTCATAACTCGTGGATTCAAAATAGACCTTAGGCAGGGCCGTCATTTCCAGTTTGAAGTGAAACCCTTGCGCCCGCATAGCTTTACCCATGTACTTTTCCATAAAGGCCGGAAGCGCCGCCCTCAATGCCTCGGGGTTGGTGTGGTCCTTGAGCAAAACATAGGTGAACCAGCCATTGTTGGGCCAGGCGTTGGGCGTCGTATCGTGGGGCTCGTAGGCCTGGTTGACGACAATATCGAACTGCAGGTGCGAGTTGGGCGGTACGTCCCGGGCCACCCCGGTGACCTTCAGGGGCACCTGCCTGTCCATCTCGATGACCTGGCCGATGGGGTCCCGGTCGCCAAAGTATTTTTTAGCCGTACTTTCCGTGAGGACGACGCTCCGTGGGTCTTTGAGCGCTGTGGCCGGGTCCCCCTTCACCAGGGGGAAGGAAAAAAAGGAAAAAAAATCGCTGTCCGCCTTATACACACCCGGCTCGTTAAAAGAGCGATCCCCCAACGTGAAAAGATCGTTGTCGGGGCGGACGCGCACCGCCTTTTCGATCATGTCCGGAAAATCGTTCAACAAGGCCGTGGCATACGGATAGGATACCCAGACCGCTTGCCGGTTCGTCCCTTCGACGAGGAAGCTGCGTCGAAGACGATAGATCCTGTCTGACTTGACATGAAAATTGTCCACGCTGTACTCGTTGAGAATAAACAGGTAGATCATCATGCAAACCGTGATGGCGATCGTCAGCCCGGCGATATTGATCAAGGAAAAGACCTTATTCTTTGCCAGGTTTCGCCAGGCGATGGTGAAGTAGTTTCGGAGCATAACGGACAGGGCGTAAAAAACATGCCCGTTTTCAACGCGCTGACAATCAGGGCCGTTTGCAACCGCCCTGTTCGCTATTGATACACTTCATCGTTCAGATCCGCCCGCCCGGAAACGCGTGGGTGTCATCCCCGCGCGTGCCCGGAAAAACTTGTTGAAATGGCTCAGGTCGGTAAAACCCAGCTCATTGCTGATCTCCTTTATGGACAACGAGCTGTGCAGGAGCCGGTTTCGGATGTGCTGGAACTTGTACCGGCCGACGTATTCCCGCAGCGTAACGCCGGTATGGGTCCGGAAAAAAGGGCCGAGATAGTGGGCGGAAAAACCGAAGACCGCTGCGAGGTGTTCAGCTTGTGTATAGGCGGGGCAATAGATGTGCTGATGAATATATTGAAGAAGCCCGGTAACCTTGTCGGCGTGTTTGCCCGCAACTGCTAAAGACGGGCGCTTCGCAAGAGACAGCAGGGCTTGGATGAGGAAAAAAACCGTGCCGCCTTCATCCTGCTGCGCGTCAAGGATCAACCGGCAGATCCGTTCCGCTTTATCTGTATCCGGTGCGTTGTGCAGGAGCGAGCCACGGCACTCGGTCATAGGGCGCAAATACTGCTCCGAAAACTTTATAAAGGTGAATTCCGTTTCCTTCTCCAGGACGAACCGGTGGACGTCATGAGGGGACAACAGGAAAAGACTGGGGCCTTCGAAGGGGATATGCAGGCCCGAAAGGCAGTGTGTGCCCTTGCCCCTATGCACGAAGATCAACTCGAAATGGTTGTGGTTATGAAGCGGGTGTTTCCACCGCCGGGTCACGAAGTGATCGATCTTCAGGCGGTCGTACTGCAGGTAGCGTTTCATGGGACAAAATTACCAGGAAATAGTAGAAATATACAAGCAGACCGGTGCCCCGCGGCCGAGCTTTGTCCTAAAAAAATGAAAACAGCATTGATCGTCGGCGCCAAGGGCGTGATTGGACAGAACCTCGCGGACCACCTGCGCAAACTCCCGGACTGGAATGTCATCGGGCTTTCGAGACGGGACGGAGGTCCTGACCTCATCGATCGGGACGACGTCGAGCGGAAGCTCGGTACGCTGACGGAAGTAACGCACATCTTTTACGCCGCCTACCAGGACCGTCCCACCTGGTCTGAGCTGGTGGCGCCCAACCTGGCCATGCTGGTAAACGTGGTCGAAGTGATCGACCGCGTCGCGCCCGGCTTGACGCATGTCAGCCTGATGCAGGGATATAAAGTCTATGGCGCCCACTTAGGACCCTTTAAAACACCTGCCCGGGAAACCGATGCCCGGCACATGCCCCCGGAGTTCAATGTAGACCAACAGGATTTCCTGGAATCCTTCCAGCAGGGAAAACGCTGGACCTGGTCGGCGCTCCGGCCCTCCGCGGTGGGCGGGGTGGCACTGGGCAACCCGATGAACCTGGCGATGGTTCTGGCCATTTATGCCACGATGTCGAAGGCGCTGCGCGTGCCCTTTCGTTTCCCGGGCAAACCGGGGGCATACCACAGCCTCCTGGAGCTGACGGACGCCGAACTGCTGGCCAAGGCGACCGTCTGGGCGGCCACCGATCCGCGTTGCGCCAACCAGGCCTTTAACATCAACAACGGCGATATGTTCCGCTGGAGCGAACTTTGGCCAAAGATCGCCGCCTGGTTCGAACTGGACGTCGCGCCCCCGCTACCCATGTCCCTGGAAACCATCATGGCGGATAAGGCGCCGCTATGGACCGAACTGGTACGGCGTCATGAGCTGTATCCCCATACCTACGCTGAAGTCTCCTCCTGGCGGTTTGGGGACTTTGTTTTTGCCTGGGACTACGACATGATTGCAGACGGGTCAAAGGCGAGGCGTTTCGGCTTCCATGAGTTCGTGGAAACCGAGGCGATGTTCTACCGTATTTTTGACGATATGCGGCGGCAAAGAATGATTCCTTAGATCCGCGCAGCAATATCCGCGGCCACTTCGGCCAGCCGGTTGGAGAACCCCCATTCATTGTCGTACCAGGAAGCAATCGACAGCAGATCACCTTCCCGCGCCGTGAGCGGCAGGTCCATCAACGAAGAATGTACATCGGCGACGATCCTGGACGAAGCCCACTGACCTTCCAGCACGTCCATCACGCCGTGCAGGGGGCCTGACGCGGCGGCGGCCCGGAAGGCATCGTTGACCTCCGCCACCGTACAGTCTTTTTCGGTGACAAGAATGAGCTCGGCAATGCTGCCCGTACGGGTGGGTACGCGGTACGCCTTGCCCGTGACCTTCAGGTCCTTCCAGATAAATTGAAGCGCCCTGGCCGCGCCGGAGGAGGAGGGGATGATGTTTTCCGCGGCGGCCCAGGAATCCCGGATGTCCTTCATCGGCTGGTCGGTCAGGGATTGGGAATTCGTATAGGAATGCACGGTGGAAAACAAACCGTACCGGATGCCGAAGTTTTCAAGGATGACCTTGATCGGCGCCGCGAGCGCATTGGTCGTACAGCTCCCCATGCTGATGATGTGGTGTTTGTCCGGTTGAAAGGTGTCCAGGTTGATCCCTTTCAGCAGTACCGCGTCACAATCGGCCAGGGTCTTTGAAGGCGCGCTCACCAGGACGTACTTCGCGCCCCGGTCGAGGTGGGCCTGTGCGCCCGCCCGTTGCGTGGCCCTCCCCGTACAATCCACCACGAGGTCCACCCCCAGCTTTTTCCAGTCGGGGAGTTCCCTGGTGGCGTTGAGGTAAAGGATTTCCCTTCCACCGATCGTTAGTGATCCTTCTTTTCCGGACACGGGTTCGTGCCAGCGGCCGTAATTGGTATCCACGGCAAAAAGAGCGGCTAAGGTAGCCTCGTCCTTGATGTCAGAAATGGAAGCTGGAATAAAAAGTTCTCTGGACAGGCCAATACGAAGGAACTGGCGTCCGATACGGCCGAAGCCGTGCAGGGCGATCTTTTTCATAGAAGAGGTGGTGTTTAGGTCTCCAAATGTAGGCAAAAGCACCCGGACTATTCGTGGACTGCAGGCGCGACGCGGAGCCGCTCTCTGACTGCAGGCGCTACCTGCGCACCCAACAGCTCGATGGAATGCATCAGGCTGGCGTGGGGAATACCCCCGGAAATGGTCTGCGCGAGGTAGCGCGAATTCCCAAAGAGGCCGTGCATGTAGATTATTTTTTCCACCACTTCTTCCACGCTACCCACCAGCAACGGACCTTCCGGTCCCCGCAACTGTTCGAATTGCTTCCGGGTGAGTGGGCTCCAGCCGCGTTCCTTTCCGATCCGGTTCATAAGCGTTTCGTAGGTCGGCCAGAATTCCTCGGCCGCCTGGTCCGACGTGTCGGCGATATGGAGATGGGCGTTCACTGCCAGGGGCGGCGCCACCAAGTGTCCCGCTTCGCGCGCCGCTTCCCGGTAGAGCTTGACCAGGGGCACGAACTGCCGGGGCATGCCGCCGAGGATGGCCAGTGTCAGGGGAAGGTTCAACGCCCCCGCCCGGATCACCGATTGAGGTGTGCCGCCCACCGCGACCCAAACGGGCAACACATCCTGGTATGGCCTGGGATACACCCCCAGCCGCGGAATCGCGGCGCGGTGTTTACCTTTCCAGGCGATGACCTCCTTTTCGCGGATCGCCAGGAGCAGCTCCAGCTTTTCAGAAAAAAGTTCGTCATAATCGTCGAGGTCATAACCGAACAACGGGAAGGATTCAATGAAGGAGCCACGCCCCGCCATGATCTCCGCCCGACCGGAGGAGACGAGGTCCAGCGTGGCGAAGTTTTGAAAGACCCTGACCGGGTCCGCCGAGCTCAAGACCGTCACCGCGCTCGACAACCGTATCCGTTTGGTCACCGCCGCGATCGCCGCGAGTACCACTTCCGGGGACGATACCACGTAGTCCGGACGGTGGTGCTCGCCCAAAGCGAAAACGTCAAGCCCTAGCGCGTCCGCCAGTTTGGCCTCTTCCAAAAGTTCCTGTATCCGGCGGTGTGCGTTGACCGCATGCCCCGGCACGCAGTCCGGGTGTATTTCTCCAAAGGTGCTGAGTCCAAGTTCCATGGGCGCAAAGGTCGGGAATATCGAATCCGGACGAACAGCGTCCGGATTCGTACACCGCCCGCCGTTTAAGTTATTGACAACGAATGCTTAGTGAATCGGCATCGTATTGGTGCGCCCAAACACATGTTCCGCAACTACCTTACCACCGCCCTCCGCAACCTGCGAAAGAACCGGATGTTTACCCTGGTCAATGTCGCCGGTCTGGCCATCGGCACCCTTTGTTGTCTATACATTGTCTTGTATGTGGAGGACCAGTACAGCTATGACCGGCATAACATCCGGGCGGAGGACATATATCGCATCGACAGCCATTTCGGCATCGGGGGGCAGGCGTTCAGCAGCGTCACTACATCGCCTCCCATCGCCCCCCAATTGAAAAAAGATTTTCCCGAGGTGGAACAATACACCCGCGTCGTGCCTACCAGCATGTTCGGGATAAAAGAACACCTCGTCCGCTATAAGGAAAAGGCATTTTATGAAAGCGACGTGGACTTCGTGGATTCCACCTTTTTTGACGTATTTACCTATCACTTCGACAGGGGGACCGCGGGGGCAAGCCTCCTCGAACCGTATACGGTCGTTTTGCTAAAACCCACGGCCGACAAAATTTTCGGGGACGAGGATCCCCTGGGCAAGGTCATCACGATCGACAACGCCTATGGCAAACACGACTTCAAGGTCACGGGTGTGGTGGACGAAAGCCTGGGCAAGTCCCACATCCACGCCAATATGTTCCTGGCCATGAACAGCAACGGGATCGGCGCCTATGCCTATAGCGTCAACCAGTGGGCGGGGGAGAACTTCACTCATGCGTATATACGCCTTGCGCCGGGTGCCCATCCTGCCCGCCTCGAAACGGCGCTCCCGGCTTTTCTCGACCGGTATGGCGCGGACCAGCTCAAAAAGGTCGGGATGCACAAAAAGCTGATGTTGCAGCCGCTCCTTTCCATCCATACGACCACTGGCTACATCGGGGAGATGACCCGACCCACCGGAAAAACCTTTCTCCGGATACTGATGCTCATCGCCCTGCTCATCCAGGTGATTGCGTGCATCAATTTCATGAATTTGTCGACAGCCCGCGCCTCCAAAAGGGCAAAGGAAGTCGGTGTCCGCAAAGTACTGGGCGCGGGCCGGAAAGAATTGGTCCGGCAGTTCCTGGGAGAGTCTCTTTTGTTGGTGTTGATCGGGACCGGCATCGCGATACCGTTGCTGTATATCGCCCTTCCCCAACTCAACCAGCTGACAGGCGCGGACATCCCGCTACACCTCGCCGGTAACGCCAGCGTATGGGCTCTTTTTATAGCCATCGTCCTCTCAACGGGTTTCCTGGCAGGGAGCTATCCCGCCTTTTACCTCTCGGCCTTCCGGGTGATCAAGGTGATGAAAGGCAATTTTACCAGCCATATTTCCGCGGGCGGTATCCGCCGTTCCCTGGTGGTGTTTCAGTTTACCCTGTCCATCCTGTTGGTGACGGGGATCGTCGTGATCCGGAGCCAGCTCCACTACGTCATGCAAAAAGACCTGGGTTTTTCCCAGGACAAGCGCATCGTCTTTTTCTTTCGTAATGACAACGCCGTGGCGCACATGCCCGCCTTCGTGGAAGATCTTCGCCAGTTATCCTCCGTCAAGGCCGTGGGCCGGTCCACTTTTTATCCCAGCCAGGACGTTTCCAATGACTGGCCTTTTTACCGGCCCGGGCAAAATCCCCTCTCGGCGCTGGATCCGAAGTTCTACATCACCGACGAACACTTTGTCCAGGCCGCCGGTATCACGCTTGTCAGCGGGCGGGACTTTCGGGAGGGGGACTCCAGCCGCGTGATTATCAACGAAACGATGGCGCGCAGGTTGGGACTTGATCCCGCAAAGGCGCCGGGTACCCGGTTGATCCCGTTGAACAATCCACCTGTCGAGATTGCGGGTGTGATGAAGGATTTCAACTACGCCTCCTTATATGAAGACGTAAAGCCGTTTATGCTTTGGTGCGGACCCCATGGCATCAACGGATGGAGCGCCTACCCGTCCGACGTGCTCGTTAATACCAATACGGATGACTACAGCGCCTTTATGGAACAGGCACTGGCGATCTGGAAAAAAGACCTGCCGGGAGAACCCATCCAATATCGTTTTATGAGCGACGATATCCAACTCCAATACGAAGCGGACATTACCCTGGCGAACATCATCAATACGTTCGCCCTCATCGCGGTCTTTATCTCTTGTTTGGGACTCTTCGGGCTGGCAGCCTTTAGCGCCGAACAACGCACCAAGGAAATCGGCATCCGGAAGGTGCTCGGCGCCAGCGTCGGCGGGATCGTCCAATTGCTTTCCGGGGACTTTGTAAAACCGGTCCTCTTAGGTTTCGCCATCGCGACCCCTGTCGCCTGGTGGGCGATGCACCGGTGGCTCCAGTCCTACGCCTACAGGGTTCCCCTTAGCTGGTGGATGTTTGTCCTGGGTGGTGTACTGGCACTCACGATTGCCTTGCTGACCGTAAGCCTCCAGGCGTTACGGGCAGCAAGGGTTAATCCCGTGAAGAGTTTGCGGTCGGAGTAGCGCTCCCTAGTTGCTGGCCGGGGTCGCATCGCTATCCTGTACCTTCCGCCCATGCATATTCCTGGACGAAACGTCGTACTTGTCGATGATGCTCTTGTCGATCAGCAGTTTGGCTTCCACGCCCCCGGGTTGGATGAAATAGGCATTGCCTTCGTACATGACCTTGCCGGTACCGTTGATCCAGTTCTGGGCCTCCACCTGGTAGATGTTGTTCCCATAAGCCGGTACGCCAAAGGCCAGGTACTGACCGGGGCCGCTTTCAAAGGCGACATTGACCGAATTGGTATAAAAACCGGTGCAAACCCCCGGGGTTCCCTTCTTTAGTTTAATGATATTGATGTACTTCCCGTTGACCAGCCTGACCCGGCCGTCGGTGACTTTGGCATCCCTTGACGCCACTTCCCTGCGCAACTCGACACTGCGGTCGATGTAGAACTGGACTTTTTCAGGGGGGATGTGATCCCTTTCGAGACGGGCACGGACGTCAGAGGTAAAATACGATTTGTGGCCAGCGCAGGAGCTGAGCAAGACGATAGCCACCAATGCGGCACCTTTCATCAGATTCATAGTAGGCTTAGATTGTGAGGTGAAAGGTACTTAGAATGTCCATTCGTCCCAACGTTTAATCCGAAATCAGCCTTTTTGACCGTTTTAACGTAAATTCCCTTTCGTAAAAACAACAAACGTGTCAGACATCCTCTCGGTCCGCAGCCTTCGGAAGACCTACCAGAGCGCAGGAAAGACCCTCACCGTTTTACAAGACATCGACTTTACCTTCGATACCGGTTCGACCAACGCCATCATCGGTCCCTCGGGGAGTGGGAAAACCACCCTGCTCGGGATCTGTGCCGGTCTCGACCGCCCCACCTCCGGTGACGTCGTCCTGGCGGGACAGGAGCTCAGCCGGTTGTCCGAGGACGAGCTCGCGGCGTTGCGCAACCGCTCCGTCGGTTTTATTTTCCAGAATTTCCAGCTCATGCCCAGCCTGACCGCGGTGGAAAACGTGATGGTCCCCCTCGAACTCCGGAAAGACCGGGAGGCCCGCGCCAAGGCCATGGACCTCCTCGACCGCGTTGGTTTGTCGGACCGTTCCCACCACTATCCCATCCAATTGTCCGGTGGCGAACAGCAACGGGTGGCCCTTGCCCGGGCGTTCTCCAATCAGCCCACCATTCTTTTTGCCGACGAACCCACCGGCAACCTCGACGCAGAAACCAGCGATAAAGTTGTCCAGTTGCTCTTTGGTCTCAACCGGGAGGTGGGTACCACCCTCGTGCTCGTCACCCACAATGCCGAGCTCGCCGCCCAGACCCAGCGCGTCATCCGGATAAAGGGAGGGCGGCTCGTATGAATTGGATTCTTCGCATGGCCTATAGGGACAGCCGGCGCAACCGCTCCCGTCTCCTGCTCTTTATGGGCTCCATCAGCGCGGGGATTGCCGCCCTGGTGGCGATCTATTCTTTTGGCTACGATTTGAGGCGCAATGTCGATGAACAGGCAGCGTCGCTGATCGGGGCGGACCTGACGCTGTCTTCCAACAGGGTGCCGGGGCCGCGTGCGGCGGCGTTCATCGACTCGCTGGCGACTCCTGGAACCGCCCGCTCTGACGAAGAAAACTTCGGCTCGATGGCCCTTTTCCCCCGCACCGGCTCCACCCGCCTGGTACAGGTCCGGGCGCTCGCCGGCGCCTATCCCTACTACGGCAGCCTGGAGACCACGCCCGTCGGCGCCGCCACCGCGTTCCAGCCCGCGCACGCCGCCCTGGTCGAAAAATCCCTGGCCCTCCAGTTCAACGTCCGCCCCGGTGATTCGGTCCAGATCGGCAACCATACGTTCCCGGTAGCCGGCACCCTCGAAAGCTATCCGGGTGGCAACGGGCTCACGGCGACCATGGCCCCCGTCGTCTATATCCCGCTCAGCGACATGGCGTCCACCGGGCTCAACCAGGTTGGGTCCCGCGCCAGGTATAGTTACTACTTCCACTTCAAACCGGGAACCGACGTCGACAAACTCGCCAGCGACCTCGAACCCGAATTCGAGCGGGATTCCCTCCGCTACGAAACCGTGGCCATGCGCAAAGAATCCACCGGCCGCGTCTTTACCGACCTCACCCGTTTTATGTCCCTGGTCGGTTTCCTCGCCCTTTTGCTCGGGTGTATCGGCGTCGCCAGTGCCATCCAGATTTATATCCGGGAGAAAACCGCCACCATCGCAGTGATGCGCTGCCTGGGCGTTACCGTCCGCAAAGCCTTTTTGATTTATCTCCTCCAGGTCGCCGGTATCGGTTTGATCGGCGCGCTGATCGGCGCGGTGGTCGGGGTAGGGGTCCAGCAGCTCCTGCCGCGCGTCATGAAGGACGTCCTCCCCATCACCATCACCACCGCCGTTTCCTGGGCCGCGATCGGGCAGGGGATCGCGCTCGGGCTCATCATGGCCCTTGTTTTTGGGTTGTTGCCCCTGCTCTCCATCCGGCGCATCACCCCCCTGTATACGCTGCGGTCCTCTTATGAGCACGGCCCCCGCACCAAAGACCCCTGGCGGTGGCCCGTTTACGTCCTGGTGCTGGCCTTTATCGCCGGGTTCACCTGGCTCCAGCTTCGCCAGAAAGCACCCACGTTCTTTTTTACATTTGGACT
Organism: Dinghuibacter silviterrae; assembly: GCF_004366355.1. Lineage (NCBI taxonomy): Bacteria > Pseudomonadati > Bacteroidota > Chitinophagia > Chitinophagales > Chitinophagaceae > Dinghuibacter > Dinghuibacter silviterrae. The sequence goes on from NZ_SODV01000002.1 coordinate 1,885,612, forward strand.
CCTGTTGGCGTATTTCCTGCTCAGCCTCGTCGGCCGTTTCCTCATGGCTATCCTGAGACGGATCACCCGGACTTCCTGGAGCTTCCCGGTACGTCAGGGTTTTGCCAACCTCTACCGGCCCAACAACCAGACCCTCATCCTCGTCGTCTCCATCGGTCTCAGCACGGCCCTTGTCTGCACCCTGTTGTTTATCCAGCAGATCATCGTCCACCAGCTCGTCCTTTCTTCAAGCAAGAGCCAGGCCAACATGATCGTCTTCGACATCCAGGCCCGCCAGGAAAAAGGCGTCGACTCCCTCCTCCACGCCCGCGGGCTCCCCATCATCGAAAAGGTCCCCATCGTCACGCTGCGTTATACCTCCATCAAAGGGAAAACATCCGCCGACAGCGGCCGCCTATGGCACGCGTTTAACGAAGAACTTCGCGTCACTTACCGCGATCACCTCACCAATACCGAGACCATCACCGATGGTAAATGGACCGGCCAGGCGGGCTCCCCCGGTACCCCTGTCCCGGTTTCCCTCGAAGAACGCTACGCTCAAAACCTCGGTCTCAAACCGGGAGATTCCCTCGTCTTCAACGTCCAGGGCATCCCCGTCGAGGCTACGGTAGGATCCTTGCGCAAGGTCGAATGGAACCGAATGCAAACCAATTTCCGCATCGTGTTCCCCACCGGTGTGCTCGAACAAGCCCCTCAGTTCCGCGTCCTGCTGACCCGTACGCCCTCCACCGAAGCCGCCGCCGGCGCCCGCCAGGCGATCGTCCGCGCCTTCCCCACCGTATCCGTCATCGACCTCGGGCTCATTTTGTCCGTCCTCGACAGCCTCCTCGACAAGATCAACTACGTCATCCGTTTCATGGCCGCCTTTAGCATGGTCACCGGTCTCATCGTCCTTATCGCGTCCGTCCGCAACAGCAAATACCAGCGCATCCAGGAAAGCGTCCTCTTGCGCACCCTTGGCGCCGGCCGCCGCACCGTTTTTAGCATCAACGCCCTTGAATATATTTTCCTTGGCTTTTTGTCCGGCCTGACCGGCATCCTCATCGCCCTCGTTGCCAGTTGGTGCCAGGCCCGTTTTTTGTTCAAGCTGCCTTTTGCCATCTCCTACGGACCACCCCTGGTGCTGCTCGTGCTCGTGTCCCTGCTCACCATGACCGTGGGGCTGCTCAACAGCCGCGGTATCCTTAACCGGTCTACGTTGGAGGTATTGCGTAATGAAGTATGAAAAATAAAGCTATGACCCGCTTCTTTTTTGTCTGCGCGCTTCTCCTCTCGGGGCTTTTGTTGTCCAATTGCCACGGCGGCGGCGACGCCACCGCTCCCGCCCGCGACACCGTTGCTGCTGCTCCGGACACCCGAAAGACCATCCTTTTCTTCGGCAACAGCCTCACCGCCGGCTACGGCCTCCCGGAGACCAAAGACGCTTTTCCATCTCTTTTGCAAAATAAGATAGACGCCCTCCACCTCCCCTACAAAACCGTCAACGCCGGCAACAGCGGCGAGACCTCCGCCGGCGGCCTCGGCCGGATCGGCTGGGTCCTCCGGCAACCCGTGGATATTTTTGTGCTGGAACTCGGCGCCAACGACGGCCTCCGCGGTCTCCCCGTCGACCAAACGAGCACCAACCTCCAGGCCATCATCGACAGTGTCCGCCTGCGGTATCCCCACTGCCGCTTCCTGTTGCTCGGGATGCAGGTGCCGCCCAACCTCGGCCAGCAGTATACCGCGGACTTCAAGGCGATCTTTCCGGCGCTCGCTGCCAAGAACAATACGCAGTTGGTGCCCTTCCTCCTGCAAGGCGTTGGCGGCGTTCCCACCCTCAATCAAGGGGATGGGATACATCCCAATGTAGAAGGCGAGCGCATGGTTGCGGATAATGTATGGGCTGTACTCAAGGGCATGCTATGACCCCTTCTTCACGTCCTGCAAAAACTGCGTCGGCGTCTTCCCAAACTCTTTTTTGAACGCCTTTGTAAAATAGGACTGGCTCTGGATCCCGATCCGGTACATCACCTCCGTAAAAGGTACGTCCTCGTGGAGAAGGATGTGCACCGCGCGTTTCAGACGGATCGTCCGCACGAATTCGCCGATCGACTGCCCCGTGATTTGTTTGATTTTTTGGTACAGGCGGGTGCGGCTCATCCCCAGTTGACTGCAAAGGTATTCCACGTCCAGGTCGGGGTTGACCAACTGCGCCTCGATAGTTTCCAGGAGCGCGTCCATAAACGCCTTGTCCTTTTGCGAATGCACCAGCTCCCGGGCCTGCACCTGGTAGTCCCGCTGGTAGCGGTCGCGCAACTTTTGCTGGCGCTGGAAAATATTCCGGACCGTCGCCAGTAACAGGTCCATGCTCAGGGGTTTTGTAAAGTAGTGGTCCGCGCCCGACTCCACACCCTCCAGCTGCGCGCTCCCCGTATTCTTCGCCGTCAGCATCAGGAAGGGAATGTGGCTCGTCCCCAAGTCCTGCTTGACAAGCCGGCAAAGCGCGACCCCGTCCATTTTGGGCATCATCACGTCGCTCACGATCAGGTCCGGGGCGTCCTCCCTGATCCGCGCCCAGCCCTCTTCCCCATCCCCCGCGGTGTCCACCCGGTAGAAGGGGGCAAAGGTTTCCTTCAGGAAGTCGCGGAGTTCGGTGTTGTCTTCGACGATGAGCACCAGCGGCGCTTCTTCGCCGGGGGTGCCCTCCGCGTCTTGTGGGAGCGCGCCCTCCGCCGCCTCGCCCGGCGCGTCCGCGCCGCTTGCAGCAACACCGCCTGCAGCAGCACCGCCCACTGCCGCAACTCCCGCCTGCGGCGCCAGTTCCTGGTCCACCCCCGCCGTGCGGATACTCTCCAACTGCACCCTGCCCGCGGGCAGCCCAACCGCCCAGCGCTCTGCAGCCGTGTATTCCTCTTCCTCTGACGGAATACCCACAATAATCTCCGTACCCTTATAGCGCTCGCTATAGACGAAAATGTCTCCCTTATGCAGTTGTGTTAGGCTTCGGACAAATGCCAGCCCCACGCCCGACCCCAGGTGGGATTCGGAAATGCGGTAGTAGCGTTCGAAGAGGTGCGCGATGGACTCTTTCGAGATGCCGATACCGGTGTCCGCCACGCGGATATACTGGTAGCGTTTGGCGCGGCGGTCGCTCCGGAGCACGAGCTCGTGGGCAAAAGAAGGCGTAAAACCGTCCAGGCCGGGAAGCGCCTTCAGCGTGATTTCCCCGCCGGCGTCCGTATACTTGAAGGCGTTGTGCAAGAGGTTGAGGACGATCTTTTCGAGAACCTGGCGATCAAACCAGGCCGGGGCCGCCTGGCCCGTTTCGACCTTGAAACGGATATTTTTTTCCGCGGCCCAATCCTTGAATTCGTCCGCGATCTCATCCAGAAAAAGGTCCAGACGGCCCGGCATCACGTGAAGTGACAAGGTCCCCGTCTCCAGTTTCCGGAAGTCCATCAGCTCGTTGATCAACCCCATCAGCCGCGTCGCATTCCGGCGTATAGAGGCATAATAATGGGTCAGGGTGGGGGAGACCTCCATCTTGTACAGCTTCTCCACCTGGCCTAAGATCAGCGTCAGCGGCGTCCGCAACTCGTGTGAGATATTGGTAAAAAACTGGAGCTGCACCTGGTGGATTTCCTCCCGCTTTTTTTCCTCCAATTTTGCCAGCTCCAGGCTGCGTTTAAAACGATAATAGGTATAAGCGCCGCCCGTAACGGCCAGCGCTACCAGGGCCGCAAACCACCAGGTCTTCCAAAACGGGGGCGCGATCACGATCAATACGCGGGCGCCCTGTTCATTCCAAACCCCGTCGTTGTTGGAGGCCTTCACCCGCAGGACATAAGTGCCTGGGTCAAGGTTGGTATAATTCGCCTTGTGTTCGTTGCCCACATAGTGCCAGTCCTTGTCAAACCCTTCCAGCATATACGCGTACTGGTTGTTTTCGGGGACTGAATAGTTCAGGGCTGTAAAGGTGAAGGAAAAGGTAGATTCCCGGAAACCCAGCCGCAGCGTATCTTTCGCGTCCACCCGTTGCCCGCCAACCTGGAAGCCCGTGATGTACACCGGCGGAATGTAAGGATTCCGTTGTATATCTCTTGGAAAAAAAGCGTTAAACCCATTGGTGCCTCCAAACAGCATTTCCCCCGCCCGTGTCTCCAGGTAAGCGCCCGGTTCGAACTCCAACCCCTGCAGCCCGTCCCCCCGGTTGTATCGCGTAAACGCGTAAGTGTCCGGGTTGAAACAGGTCAGCCCGCCTCCCGTGCTGATCCAGAAATTGCCCAGCCCGTCTTCGATGATCCCCTTGATAAACTCATGCGAAAGCCCCGCCTTGTCCGTATAGCAAGAAAAAGTATCTTTTGCCGCGTCATACAAAAAAAGCCCCGACCGTCCGATCCACAGCCGCCCCCGGTGGTCGGTAAAAATGACCCGGATGTCCGGCATCTTTCCCTCGTGCGTGAAGTAATGCGACCACCGCCCCGTCCGCAGGTCGCAGCGGTTGAGGCCCCCGTCGTCCGTACCGGCCCAGAGGTTCCCCCCGGCGTCCTCCCCCAGGGAGACGACGTTGTTGCCCTGCACCTGTGTCTCGCCCGCTTCGTCCCCCCTGACCCGGCGAAAGGTTCCCCGGCCCGGATCCAACAGGTTCAACCCCCCGAAATACGTCCCCACCCAGAGCCGCCCCTTCCGGTCCTCGAATGTTTTTTGTACATAATTAGAGCTGATCGAGGTCGTGTCCCCCTCCCGGTGCAGGTAACGCGTAAAGGTCCCTGTCTCCGGATGAAAAAGGTTCAGCCCCCCCTCCCAGGTCGACACCCACCGTCTCCCGCTTTTGTCCTCCGTCACGTCCAGGACCGCATCCGACCCCAGGCTCTTTGGATCGTAAGGGTTATACCGGTACGCCTGCCACCGGTTCGCACGCCGGCTCCAGACATTCAACCCGCCTCCGTCCGTGCCAATCCATATATCCCCTTTGGCGTCTTCAAAAAATGCACGGACATCGCTGTTCGTAAGCCCGTCCGCCGTGGTTCCCCCGGCCGCGCCCTCCCGTGAAGGATACTTTCTAAACTTGGCCGCGCCCGGCATATATACATTGAGGCCGCCCCGGTGCGTCCCCACCCAAAGGTTCCCCTGGTTGTCTTCGAAAATCGCCGACACCGTCCGTTGCGATAGGCTCGACGCATCCAGTGGATCGTTTTGATAGTGAAAAAAATGTTCCGTCGACGCCTCGAAAAGATTCAGCCCCCCGTTGATACAACCCACCCAGGCACGCCCCTCCCGGTCCACCAGGATGCTTTTGATCATATTCCCCCCGAGGCTCGAAGGGGTTTTGTCTTCGTGGCGGTAGCGCACCAGGTTCGCGGCGTTCGCTGTCGCCTCTCCGGCATCGGCTGTTGCCTTTCCCGCACTCGCTTTCGCCTTTCCGGCGTCCGCCGATTGTCTTCCGGCGTCCGCCGGCACATGGTACACCCATACGCCGTCTTCCGCCGTCCCCAGCCAGAGGTCCCCGGAGGCGTCCGCGCGGATGACCAGAACCGGCGGTAAAGGGGCGCCGGTGGCGTGGATCACTTCGTCGCGAGGGGGAGCGCCGCCCGCACCCATCGCGCTCCTGCCCGTACCTATCGCGCTGCCGTCCGCCCCCATCGCGCTGCCGCCCACGCCCATGCGGCTCAGCCCCACCTCACTGCCGATCCAAAGCGTCCCCTCCGGACGCAGGCTTAGCGCGTTGATGTGCGCCCCAAAAGTGGGCACCCGCACCAGCCCCTTCCCCCCATAGTACAACCCGCCCCCATCGGTCCCCACCCATAGGCCACCGGAGCTGTCCGCCGCCAGTGCGTTAATCGCGCCCGCGGGATAACGGGTAAAGGTTTGGGTGGAAGGATCGAAACGGTTGAGCCCATTGGACGTCCCGATCCAAAGCGTGTGCGCCGCGTCCTCGGTGATACAACGGACATAGTCGTCACTCAGGCTGCCGTTATCCCCGGCCCTGTTCCGGTAGACGGTCATGTCGTTCCCGTCATAGCGGTTCAGGCCGTCCCTGGTGCCTAGCCATATAAACCCATGACTGTCCTGGAATATGCATTCGATGGTACTGTTGGAAAGACCCTGTTCGTACCCGATGTGCCGGAACGGCAAACTGGGTGCCTGCCCGAAACAGCGCCCGGCAAGCAAAAAACTGGCGGGCAAAAAAAAGGCGACCCACAATGGAAACCTCACAATTCGGCAAAACCGCATAGCCGAAATTAATCCTTTTGCCCATCCACAGGGGTTCCCGCGGCAGAAAATGAACGCCAGGACCATAAAAATGAACGTCGAAGCAAAGCCCCAGGCGCGGGTAAGACCTAATTTGGTGCCGGATCAATTTATCATATATGCTGCGTTGCTGGTTGTGCAGGCTCTGCTTTCTCGCCTTTGTTTTTCTGGCGAAAGGGGTTTTTCCCGCGAACGGACAAACCCTGACCCACAGGACCGTCTCCATAGATGAGGGCTGGCGTTTTCACCTCGGGGATGCGTCCGACCCGGCGCGGGACTTCGGATACGGCCTGGAGACGATTTTTTCCAAGTCCGGAAAAGCGGGCGGGACCGCCATTGACGCCCGCTTCAACGATAGCGCCTGGGACCCGGTGCGGCTGCCCCATGACTGGGCGGAAACCCTGCCCTTTGTGCCCTCCGACAACTTCGACGTGGCGTCGCACGGCTTCAAACCCATTGGGGGCCGGTTCCCGCAAACCAGCATCGGCTGGTACCGCCGGCACCTCGCGGTCCCTGCCTCCGATTCCGGGGCCCGTTTCGTGCTCCAGTTCGACGGCATCTTTCGCGACGCCAGGATCTGGATCAACGGTTTTTACCTGGGGCGCAACGAAAGCGGCTACCTGGGTGCATCGTATGACATCACCGACTACCTGGACTTCCACCACGACAACGTCCTTGTCGTCCGCGTCGACGCCACCCAATACGAGGGTTGGTTTTACGAGGGGGCGGGGATATATCGCCATGCATGGTTGCATACGTACCAGCCGGTATACATTCCGTCGGACGGGCTCTTTATCCACGCGGAGGTGGCGGAGCCGCCCGCCGCGCCCGCACCCGGCGGCCTGGCAACCACGGCCGTGTCCGCGCCGGGCACACCGACGTCGTCCGTCGCCATCGTTCACGTCGAAACCACCGTCATCGGCAACCGTTTCGTAACCGACACCTGCACCGTCGTTACCTGCCTCACCACGCGCGAAGGCCGGCGCATAGGCGCCCCCGTATACACGCCCGTGGCGCTTGCCCCGGGAGGCCTTGCGGCAACCCAGGCCACGGCCCAGGCCACTGCCCAGGCCACTGCGCGGGTGCCCACTGCCCGCCTATGGTCCCCCGACGACCCCTATTTATACCGCGCCACCGTCCTGATCATGCAAGACGGCAAAGTCATCGACAGCACCACCCAACGCTTTGGCATCAAAACAGTCCGCCTGGATGCGGAGAAAGGACTTTTTCTCAACGGCACACACCTGGAAATAAAAGGCGTCGACTGCCACCAGGACCACGCGGGTGTGGGCAGCGCCGTTCCCGACGCCCTTCAGTACTACCGCGTCCGTTTGCTCAAGGCCATGGGGGTGAACGCTTACCGGACGGCGCACGCCGCCCCGACCCCGGAGCTCCTGGACGCCTGCGACAGCCTGGGACTTTTGGTCCTTGACGAAAACCGTTTGCTCAACAGCAGCCCGGAGTACCTGGACCAGTGGGAGCGGCTGATCCGGCGCGACCGCAGCCGTGCCTGTGTTTTTCTTTGGTCGATCGGTAACGAGGAAGGGCATATCCAAACCCGGGCTACGGGCCGGCGTATCGCGGAGACCCTGATCCAGCGGCAAAGGCTGCTGGATCCTACGCGGACCTGTACGTATGCAGCCGACCTGCCCGACGTTTACCAGGGCGTCAACGAAGTGATCCCGGTCCGGGGATTCAACTACCGGCAGTTTGCGGTGGCGGACTACCACAGGGACCACCCCGGACAACCCATCATCGGAACCGAAATGGGAAGCACGGTGACCACCCGCGGTTTTTATAACCCGGACCCGGTGACGGGGGCATTCCGCGTCGACTCCGCCCGGGGATACCTCCCCGACCAGGACATCAGCGCGCCCTGGTGGGCGAGCCGGGCGGAAACCTGGTGGACCCTGGCCGCCGCTCAGCCCTGGTGGATGGGCGGTTTTGTATGGACGGGGTTTGACTACCGGGGGGAGCCCACGCCTTTTGCCTGGCCGGTCATCCACTCCCACTTCGGGCTCATGGACGACTGCGGTTTCCCAAAGAACATCTATTATTATTACCAGTCCTGGTGGACCAACCGGGAAGTCCTTCATATCTCCCCGCATTGGAACTGGAAGGGCAGGGAGGGTCAGCCCATCGCGGTCTGGGTCAACAGCAACGCCGACCAGGTAGAGCTCCGGCTCAACGGCAAAAGCCTGGGGGAGAAAGCCATGCCGCGCAACGGCCACCTCGAATGGACGGTGCCTTTTGCCCCCGGCCGGCTGGAGGCCATCGCTCATAAAGGCTCCCAAAAATTCAAAACGGCCGTCGAAACCACGGGCGCACCCTACCGGATTGTCCTGGAACCCGATACAAACGCTATAACAGCGGATGGAAAGGACGCCCTCGTAGTCAACGTCCATGTGGTGGATCAACAGGGACGGGAAGTGCCCGACGCCCAAAACCTGATCCATTTTGCCCTGAACGGAGCCCCCGCCCGTTTTATCGGCGCCGGCAACGGCGACCCCACCAGCCATGAGCCGGACCAGTACCCCGCCGGGGGGTGGCAACGGCATTTGTTCAACGGCAAGTGCCAGGTCATCCTCCAGGCGGCGGGCGGGTCGACAGCGGCGAGCGGTCCGACGATAACGGTCCGCGCCGAAGCGGACGGCCTGCAGCCCGCGGAAGTGACGATCCGGACCGGGCCATAAGGCCGCGGCGCCAAGGCCGGCGGCCAAAAAGTCCATTAGAACCAAAAAAATGCACACCCGAGCAACCCCTCCCCAACAGATGCACGTAATTTTCCCACCAGAAATCAAAAATGTATGATCCGCCAAACGATTGCCTGTCTATTCGTACTTATTTGCGCCCTTAGCTGTTCCAAAAACAATTCCGGTACAAAGACCACCACGACCACGAGCGACACCCCCGACGCCTCGGCTTCTTCGTTTGCCAACGGGGCCGACGTGAGCTGGGTGACGCAAATGGAAGCCTCGGGTTATAAATTCTACAACAGCAGCGGGACGCAGGAAGACCTTTTTGCGATCCTAGGCGGTCTGGGCATCAATTCCATCCGGCTCCGGGTATGGGTCAATCCGTCCGGGGGCTGGTGCAACACCGCCGACGTCCTTGCCAAGGCAAAACGGGCAAAAGCCGCCGGCATGAACATCATGATCGACTTCCACTACAGCGATACGTGGGCCGACCCCGGACATCAGACCGTACCGGCTGCCTGGGCAGGTTTGGATTTCACCGGCCTCATGAATGAAACCTACAATTATACGCTAGCGGTGCTGGATACGCTCAAGGCCGGGGGGATCACCCCTACCTGGGTACAGGTCGGAAACGAAGTGTCCAACGGCATGTTGTGGCCCGACGGGGAAGCCTCGCTGAACATGAAAAATTTCGCCTGGCTGGTGAACTGCGGATACAATGCCACCAAGGCTGTTTTCCCGAACTGTAAAGTTATTGTGCATCTTGCCAACGGCTATGACAACACCACGTTCCGCTGGTTGTTCGACGGTCTGAAGTCCAACGGCGCATCCTGGGATGTCATCGGGATGTCCCTGTATCCCACGACCTCCAATTACACAACCCTCGATGCAGAGTGTTTGTCGAATATGCAGGATATGGTATCGCGGTATGGCAAACAGGTCATGATCTGCGAGGTCGGTATGGAAGAAGATCAGCCCACCATAACGGAGGCTTTTCTGAAAGACATCATCGCCAAGACCAAATCCGTATCGGGTGGTCTGGGTGTATTTTATTGGGAACCCGAGTGCTACAACAACTGGCAGGGCTACGGCCTGGGCGCCTTTGGCAGCAACGGGGAACCAACGGCGGCATTAAGCGCATTTTAAAAGACAAATAACCCTTAAGGATCGGTCAGCCCGGCGCTGCGACCCCAGGATTCCGACGGGCCGCCTGGGGCAGTGATCAGGGTGGGGGCCGCCGGGCCCCCAGACCGAGACTTGGGAAATCCTTTAATCCCCCTCTCCCAGCTCGTCGTCCTCGTCCAGGTCCGGGACGCCGGCTTCCATGTTTTCCTGCTCTTCGATGACGTCTTCCTCATCGGCGGGTTCTTCGTTTTCGATGTCGTCGTAAAGGTCCTCGTCCCCGGTGATGTTTTCGTCGTCGTCGAATATATCGTCGTCGTCATCCCGTGGCGTCCGTGGACCTGACCATTGGTAGGCTACTGTTGTCATAAAAAGGTGTTTAGAAAATGGCCACAATTACCATACCGGAGCCCCATTAAGGCGCGGTCACGTATACCGCTCCATCGTCAAACTGTTGGACTAACCGCATCTGTTTGTGCGTCAGTACATCATGAAGCGACAGTATGGCGTCGTTGGTGCCATCGTTAAACCAGATCAGGTACTGACGGGATGTCGCATAGTATTGCGCAATGGGTCCGGGGAAAGCCTTTTGAGGCAAAAGCTGACAGCTATACCCGCCAAAAAAGTAGACACCTTCCGGTGAATTGGAATACAAGGTATACCCGGGGAGGAAAGGAGACGGCCTGTCTTCAAGGAACTTGACCAGGGGGCTGTCATCCCAGTCGTCCTCGGTATACCCGCCAATGCCGCCCTCGGCAATGTCCGCATACCACTGGTGATCCGCCACAAGCTGGCTGGACAGCACCAGGAGCAGGATGCCAAGACCACCCACCCGCCAGCAGCGACGCGCAAACCGGGTGGAGGCCCGCCCGGAAAACCACGCCAGCGGAAAAGAAAGGCTTAGCACAAGCGGGATATACAGGGCCGACAGTAACCGGCTGTTGATCTCCTCGTACCGGGAAATCGTAGCCGACAGGACCATGAACACCGAATACACCACCGCAAAAGAAAGCCCGATCTTCACAAAGGCAGGATATTCCCCCTTCAGCCGCGGGATCCCCCGGGTAAATAAAAGAACCAATAAGATCAGCAGCACCAACCCGATGATCAGGCAAAGCTGGTAGTGCGTCGTTCCGAAAAGGAACCAACCCGAAAACGTGTCCCCATAGTAATACAGGTTACGCAGCAAAGGGGTGACCCCTTTTTGCCGCATGCCCGTAAGGGTCCCGCTCTCCAAAAAATTACGCGTGAGGTTAACGGCCAACAGAGAGACAGACAAAAAGCCAAAAAGAAAAATATGCCCCCAATGGCGGCGTCGCTCCAGGAGCAACAGCAATCCGCCCGTCGCCACCAGCGTCACTCCTGCATACCGGAAAAAACACGCAAGGGCGCAGACCAAAGCGACTACTAAAAGCGCGGCAAGACTATGTCGATAAAGATACCGCCGCAGTGCGATCATAAACAGCACCGTCAACAACACAAAAACCGTCTCCGACCAAAGCATGATATACACTTCGATCAAGGCAGGGCTAAGGGCGACGCAAATAGCCAGCAGCGGCTTGTGCCACCGCTCCGGATACCCCATCCTGCCCGCCATATATCCGCAAAGCCCGATCAATAACGCAAACAGACTTGGGTTCAGGTATTGCAGGATGTTCAGCGGGTCCGCGTGCGTGAGCCGCATCAGCAGCGCGAGCAGCAGGGGATACCCTGCAGGAAAGTCCACGAACGGATGACCCGTATAATCCAGGAGCCGGCCCGTCTGTACGAGTTGGTGGGCCCCGCTGACGTAGGCGATCGAGTCCGGGCTTACGCCCACCCCGCTTCGGTGGATACACCAGAAGGTGAAGACGAATCCACCCAGGGCCGGGAGGAGCGTATACAGGGAGCGCAGCAAGGAGACGCGGACTCGTATTTCCATGCCACGAATGTAGGTCAATACCCGATCTCTACCGTGTGTTTATAGGTCGTGCTATTGTCTACGTTTCCCAGCATGTACCCGGCGACGTCCGCGCGTGCAATGACCATGGGGCGCGCGAGGAAACGGTCGATGGCCACCCGGTAGTGCCCCTTTGGTTTTCCGTTGGTCAGGCGGGGGGGCCGGACGATGGTCCACTCCATGTCGCTCGCCTTGACGATATCTTCCATCTTCCGGAGGTCTGCAAAAGGATGCCGGAGAATGCGCTGCAGGACGTACTTGGTAAGGAACCGTTGCACCGGGTTGATCTCCGGTCCGATGTCCAACCCCAGGGCCGACATGACCATCAGCCGCGATACACCGGCCCGGTGCATGGCATCGAGGAGGTGCGTGACCCCTTTGGAGTAAAAGGTTGTTGGTTTTGTCGTGTTGACGCCCAGACAGGCAATCACCGCGTCCTGGTCATAGACTTCAGCGGCAAAAGAACCGGGTAACAGTACATCCCCCTGTACAACCCGCAGCAAAGGGTGACTAAACGTTATTTTTTCCGGTCTCCGCACCACGGCGGTAACAAAGTGACCGGCCTCCAGGGCGTACCGGGTAAGCGGGCCGCCCGTCGCGCCCGTGGCGCCAAATACAAGAAGACGCATATACAAAAGATTTAGTTGAAGCGAAAAGCACTCAGCAGAAAAACCCCCATGACAAGCGTGATCTGCACAATATGGAAAAACCGGATACGCGCCCGCAGCACCGCAGGCGTTTTAGCGGTACTGTCGGCGTCGAGCAGTTTTTTTAGCTGCACTCCCTGAAGCCGTCCGCCGATAATCCCGGTGATAATGATCAGGACGACCAACACAATTTTGATACGAAACCAGGTTTGTTCCCCGAAGATCCCATGTGTCAGTGCCATCATCCCGATCCCGGCGAGGATCAACACCGCCGCGCCGATACGAATAAGCGGCGGGAATCCCGCCGTGATCTGGCGGGTAAGCAGGGCCTGGGCGGGATCCCGGTCCCAGACTTTCCAAAAACGGGAGAAAGCGACGAAATCCGCCAGAAGGATCCCCCCTAAAAGGGTAAAGCCCGCGATATGCAGGGTCAGGAAAGTAGAATACAAAACGGAGCTCATATTATTACGTTTTCGTAGTTGATATGACAAATGTATATCGAAAACGAATGTTTTGCAAACCGAAGTAGAAATTATATTTTTACTACGAAAACGTAATAAATGCACCTGCCAAACAAAACCGTAGAACTGGTCAACCTTTGGGCCCAATTCGAGGCCCGTTACCCCGACGGAAGTATAGAAGATTTTTGCCGGTATACCCTGATCCACCAACGCGAGGGCCGCCAGACAGGTGAGATGATGGCCGGGGTGATCCCCGCCGTGCCCAACGCCGTGCTGTTAAAGCTGATGGGACGCATACACAAGATCAACGCCGCTTATGGAAGCGCGGCCCTGGAAGGAACGGGGTTGCACCAACTCGAAGAGATGGGCATGCTCCTAAGCATCTACCAGCTCAAGACCCCCCGCAAAACCGAAGTGATTTATACGAACCTGATGGAGTTGTCCAGCGGCACCGATATGCTCAACCGCCTCCGGCAAAGAGGCTACATCAGCGAAACCGCCGACAAGGAAGACAAACGCTCCAAACGGTTGCGGCTGACCCCCGCCGGTCTGGCGGTCATCGACCGCGCCGCCGCCCGTTTGGAAAAAATGGCCCGTATGATGACCAAAGACATGCCCACGGAAGACCAGCAGCTCTGCATACAGCTCCTGCGCAACATGGAAATCAAACTCGCCGCCCGCTGGGTCCAGGACAAGGGTCGTCCCTTCGACGAGGTGTACAAAGAGCTGGCTTAGTCGCTCAGCGGATCATTCAGGATCCCTGTAAACAACACCACCCCGCTCGTCTTTTCCCGGATCGTAAAGAGGAAAGCCCGGTTCAGTTTGATGTTGTTCGTGGGCACGGCTACGCTTGTTCCGATACCCACCACCGTTGCCGCCGCGGCCTTTGTGCCGCTCTCGTCCACCTCGATGGCCGCCTGGTGGATGACCCTGCTGAGAAACACCGGTATCGTATACATATTCGAGAAATCGGCCGCATGGCCAAAGGCAATCCCCATCCCCAGGCTGGTTAGCGCGGGTTGCATGGATACGTTATAGTCAAACTTGAAGCGCGGCATCGTCAGATTGGCCTGCGAGGTGATCATCCGGCTGATCCATCCCGTCAGCAACGCTGGCGTAAGCCCCGCGGCAAAGGACCTGATGTCCCCCGCGGGCATCATGATGTCCATGACAAACTGCTTCCCTCCATAGGGCAACTCCACCATCGTCACGGTATCGGTGATCAAAAACTGGATCGGGACCGGGCTCTGCAACCGCATCGTCTGAACGTTTTCCACCACACCATCGCCGCGTGTAAACGGAGCCGGCTGGGTAAGCCCCGCGTCAAACGAGGTCGTCCATTCGCCCTTAAAATAAACGGCATTCACCAGAAACATGATTTCGGTTGGCTCGATGCTGTTCAATATTTGGGGAATCATTTGCTGGGTCTGGTTGGCCACCCATTGATTGATGGTTGTCACCGAAGACGGATTGCTAAAATCCAGCCCCGCCACCTTTGCATTGTAGTCGTTTTGTAGTAATTGGGAAAAAGAAGCCATCGGCGTGTTTTGCTGGTTGTACCACTCCGAATTCGCCACCGATAGGGTGACATGATTGTCCGCCCCCGGCAACTGCTGGATCAGGGCCGACGCCGTCCCGTTCAGGTCGCCGGTCGACAGCGCCCCCAGCGCCAGCGCCTTGTTGATGGAATCCAGGGTCGTCCCCGCAGCCCCGTTGTCCGCCATCCCCAGCGCCATGTACACGCTAAAAGGCGAAATGATCTTGTTCTTCAGCACCGTATCCTGCAGGTTCACCGCCTGAAAAAGTGCCAGCGAAAATTGATTTTCCGCCGCCACCACGGCGGTCCCCGAAGCGGGCAGCGTGATGTCATGGGTAATATCCGGGGTAGGGGTAGTCCCCTTACGGCAAGCCGACAGGACCAGGAGGGCCAGGAGCAAACGTTTCATAGACGAGGTTTGGAATATGACGGCGGTCGCCGCCCAACCGTTGCATCCGCCCCTTAAAAATCGAACTTGACCCTCGCCCGGATCCCCCAGGTCGCGATGTCGGGGTGGTTGAGGTAGGTCAGGCGTTTGACGAAATCGATGCGGACCAGTTTGAAGATGTTGGTGACCCCCGCGCTGACTTCGATATAGGGGCCGTTGTTGAGGGTATACGTAGACGTTACCCCGTTGGTCGTGGGGAATTTCATCTGATCCGCGGTAATGGCGGGATTGTTTTCGTCCCGCACGCCCCCGAAAAGGATCTTGCCCGCAATCACCTCGCGGAGCTTTAGCCATTTCAGCAGGGGGATCTTGTTAAAGAAGAACCCGTTGAAGTAGTGGTCGATGTCCACGCCTGCATAGTGATCGGAGACGAATTCCTCGAAATTCATCAGGTTGTACTGGTCGATGTAATACGCGTAGCCCTGATTGGCCGTGTGGATGGTGAGCAGGGGAAAAGGAAGTTTTCCGCCCGTCCACCCCGCGTCAAACGTGACGTCCGAATACCCGATGGGGGACATGTAGACGCGTTTGTATACGTTGAGGTGCAGGGCGTCGTAGTTGTATTGCCCGTTCATCAACCCCTGGAAACCGTGGGCGTAGCGGAGGGTGATGATGGGATACCGGTTGGCGACGGAGACGCGTCCTACTTTGCCCTGATAATATTCTTCATGCGGCGCCCACCGGAGCGTCAGGTTGAGCTCGGTCGTGGTCACCGATTGAACGGAGTCGTATTCATTCGGATTCAGTTCATACACGTAGGCGATGGAGCCCCCGGGGTGTTGTTGCCAGTACCGGAAACCGAGGTCGTAGGATAAATGGTCCCCGAACTCGTGTACGTAGTCGACCTTAAAGATGTCGTTGTACAACCATTTGGTATTGTCTCCCCGCTTCAGCGAGGAATAGCTGCTTTCCTGGTTAAAACCATCCATTTGACCCGGTGTCCGGGTGTCCCGCTGGAAGTTGGCGGTGACATAGTTCAGGGGATATTTGTAGATCGACTGGTGGTTGATCGAATAGGT
Source organism: Dinghuibacter silviterrae (assembly GCF_004366355.1). Classification (NCBI taxonomy): domain Bacteria; kingdom Pseudomonadati; phylum Bacteroidota; class Chitinophagia; order Chitinophagales; family Chitinophagaceae; genus Dinghuibacter; species Dinghuibacter silviterrae. Next base: position 1,901,715 of record NZ_SODV01000002.1, read on the forward strand.
GCCCCCGAAATAATACTTCCATTTATCATCCTTGGTGCCGTAGGCAACATAAGACTCCACATAGTACCGTTTGCTCAAACGGGTCGTGCTCCTGCCGCCAAAACGGGGTTTGAAGCCTTCCACGGGGTTGAACGTATAAAAGGTGGCAAAGGGACCGACCTCGAAGGGGCCGGCTTGTTTATACCCCGCGACCAGGAGGGTGGCGTAGTCCATGATCCTTTTGTAGGACTTCATCCCGGTCAGGCTGTCGATGTTGGAATACGCCCTCAGCTCGGCATTGGTCAGCGGTATGGTCCGGCTGGCGGCCCACTCACTATCACTCAGCACGGCCGCACCCACAGGGATGGATGTACCCCCGCCGAGGTCGCTGACCCGGGCCGATCCGTCACGCAGTTCCTTAGCCCCGGCAACGGCGCCGGTACCCGGATTGACCACCGTCCCCGGCGTGGCAGACACGACCACCGACGGACCCTTGAAAAGAGAATCGGGGAGGCGATCGCTGGACCGGTAGTTCGAATAAGAAAAGGCCCTTTCCCCAAACGCCCCAACCCCGTTGTTGGTGATCCCGAAGTCGGCAATCATGTCGGAAGAGGTCAGGAAATAACGGCCCGAGGTATCCCTGGAAAAGCCCTGGGTGGCCCTAAAGCCGCGGACATAGTTCAGGTTGACGTGTTTACTGACCTCCAGCGTCGCCTTTTTGATGGCATAGCGGCCGTCCAGGGTCACAAAAAGGGTTCCCTTAAACAACAGGTCATCCGGGTTACGGGGCAGGAAGTTCAGGCGAACCAAACGGATGCCCTCCTCCATGATCGTGTCCTGGATAAAATACATATAGAAAGTCGGGGCGGACCCGGCCACCGGGCTTAGGAACTGGGTGGTAAAAAGGGAAATATTGTTGTCGTAGATGTTGATCGGCTCGTACATGCGCGTCAGGATGTTACTGATGCCTTTCATGTCGATGTACTCGCCGAAATTGATGCTTTTCTGCCCGACGATGATGGTCTTCTTTTTCTCCGGTTGGCGGCGGAAATAGTTGTCCGAAAGGGTTTCCGAAAGATAGATCGGGATCAGCCGCTTGCCCGGGTACTTGACCGTATCCACGTTTTCGAACAGGAAGTGGAATTGTTTCAACAACTTCGAATTCTGGATGAACTTCGGGATGTTGTCCATCGACACCTGCATCCGCTCGTATTCCCGGTAGGTGGCGTAGGGATACCCCTTCACCTGGTTGGAATCTTTGTGGTCGATGACCTCCCGGATCAGTTCAACGGCGGGGTTGTTCTTGTTGCGGTATTTGCTTTTTTTCCACTTGACAACAACCTCCCCCATGCTTTTGTAGGCCGTGCCCATCCGGACGGTAAAGTGCTGTTCCGGGGCGGAGGTCAGCCGGAGGAGCCGGTCGGAATACCCAAGGGAGGAAATGATAATTTGCCGGGTGCCGTCGTCCACTGCGAGGCTGAATTGTCCGGCTGAATCGGTCAGGGTACCCTTTGACCCTTTGACGGCCTTGATGCTGACATTTGGTAAGGGGGCCTTTGTCGTTGAATCCACAACAACGCCGGAGACGACCCGGACCTGCCCGTAGGTGCTCAGGCATAAACTAGTGAAAATCAATGCAATCAGGGTCCTAATATCGCTCATATCGGTCGTTCAACAGCAAGACGCGCAGGGTTATCACGGGTCCCGCCACCTATTGGCCGGCCGCCGCTGCAAGATACTGTGCCTCCATAGCTTCAGCAAAAGCAGTTCCATAAACTTTTGATAAATTGTAGATCTATGAACTTTGGAAACTACATCAAATCGATCGTCAGCGACACCGTGGAAGGGTACCGGAAATGGGCCCTCCCGACCTTTACGGTGGCGTTCTTATTTAGCCTGCTCACCATCATCGCGGCCGGCGCCTTTTACCTGAAGACGCCATTGGGACAAAGACCGTACGGCTTACTCGACGTTTTTTTCGTTTTTTATTCCCCCCGTGGTGGCGAAGCCGTCTATTCCTGCGTCGATCTAAGCCGTACGGCCTGGATTGTTTGCGTTGCCTTTTTTGCCATCGGGTGGTACCGTTTGGCTTCTTCCAACGAGGCATTGCCGTCGGGTTCCGCCCGGTGGGGCGCGTTTATCCGCAGGATCAACGACAAGGATTTTTGGATCATCCTGGGCGTGGGTGCTGGCTTGGGCGTGATGGACTATCTATTGGTCACGCTAAGGGATGCCTTGGAAGGGATCACGAATACGCGATATTCAAACAGCTCGCTGCTGAACTGGCTTTTTTTGGAACTTAGGTTGTACCTGCCCCCCTTGATCATGGCTGCGGTCCTGAAAAACCGCCTTTTTCCCCAAAGCCCCCGCTGGCGCGCCAATCGCTGGTTGTATGCCCTGGCCGGCATCTGGCTGCTGGAGGTGGTGTCCAGCCGGATGATCTGGACGATCGAACAAACGATGTCATTGCTAAGCCTGGCGTCTGTCCACACACCGGAAACGCCGGGCTTTGCCACGGTCGTGGTCGAATACCTTATTCCCGCCCCGGTCATCGCGTTTTTCTTCGTCGGGTTCGCGTCGGTGATGATCCGCCCCGGCCTGCCGGAGGGCGTGGAAGCGCCGTATGCGCTGGCAGGGACGCGGACCGCGGAAGATCCGCAGGCGGAAAGTGCACCGCAGGCCTAAGGGTACACCACCTGTCCCCCGACAAGGGTCATTTCCACTTTGATCCCCCGGATAGCCGAGGGCTCTACCGTTGTCGGGTCCGCATCGAGCACGACCAAATCCGCGAACTGTCCGGGGATGATCTTTCCCTTTTTACTTTCCTCATGGGTGGTATACGCACCCCCTGCGCAATAGGCATAGATCGCGTCCTCGGCACCGATGCGCTGGTTGGCCCCTAAGACGACGCCGGACGGCGCCACCCGGTTGACCGCCCCGTCCAGCCGGTACATGGGTTCATACCGGGACACGGGGTAGTCCGAATGCATGGCCCAGGGAATGCCCTTGTCAATAGCCGACTGCGTAGGCATCATCATGGACAGCCGTTTGGCCCCATAGACCCGCAGCTGATCGCCCAATTCGTTGGCATAGCTGTGGAAAACAGGGATGACACTGTCGGCTGCCAGCCGGTCGAGGATTTCCTCATTGGTGATGCTGCAATGTTCGATCCGGTGCCGTACATCCACCCGGGGATAGCGTCTTTGCGCGTATTCAAACGCCGCCAGCACCATGTCGATTTCCCTGTCCCCGTTGGAGTGACAGGCGATCTGCAACCCCGCCCGGTGGATCTTCAACACCAGGCTGTCCAGGGCTTTTTGGGAGCGGGCCGGCGGAATCCCGAAGTAGTCTTTTTTCCCGGTGGCCGGATCCAGGGTATCATAAGGTTCGTATAGCCAGCAGGTTTTTCCGCTGAGGGAGTTGCCGTGGAAAATCTTGATGCCTTCGATCCGGAGAAAATCGGTTTGCAGCCGCGGGATCTTCCCGCTCAACACGTCGTCTAAAAAGTCGACGCCGATATAACAATTAAACCGGAGGGGGAAGTGCTCCGCCACCAGCGTCTGGTAGATTTTTACTTTGCCCGGGGTTGTCCAGCAATCCCCCAGGCTGGTGATACCACTCGCCAGCAGCCGGTGAAAATACAGCCGGTAGCCGTCCAGTTCTTCCTCCCGCGTGGGTTCCGGCACCGGCGCGCCCTTGGCCGTCAGGAGACCCCGCGCCGACTCCTTGATGATCCCGTCGGGTTCCCCGTCCGGGAAGCGCTCCAGCGCCCCGCCCGGCGGGTCCTTCGTCTCCTTCCCGATATGGTTCAGACGCAACAGGTAGGAATTCACCGCCGACACATGCCCGCTGGCCTGGCTGAGGATCACCGGATGCTCGGTGGTCGCCAGGTCCAGGCTGTCCCGGATGGGCTGGGCGCCCAGCTTTATTTCGTTATAACCCACCCCCCGGATGATCATCCCTTTGGGCGTGACCGCCGCCTTCCGCCGGAGCAGGCCGATCAAACTGCGCATAGACGACACCGTATCCAGCTCCAGTGAGGCATAAGGCTTGTCCCAGGTATAGACCGGCGCGGGGTGTTGGTGTACGTCGTTGAAACCAGGGACCACTGTCTGGCCGTGCAGGTCGATGACCTTGGTGCCCGGGCCCTCGAACGTCTTGATGGCCGTCGTGTCGCCGACGGCGAGGATGGTCGCGCCCTTGATCGCGATCGCTTGCGCCCGGTCGCCTTTGGCGCGGAGCGTGATCACGTTGCCGTTGGTCAGGATAAGATCCGCTTGCTGGGGCTGTACGCCCGCTGCCGCCAGGGCGGTCGCCTGCTGGGCCCGCGCGCCCTGCGCGGCAAGAATGCCCGCTACCAGGAAGGCCGCAAACACGACAAGAATATTCCTCATGTTTTTGGAGACATAGGTACCCCTTGAATATTAGGCCCCGATTAGGTAGCTGTTAGCCTTGCCTCGTGCTTTTAGCGCCCACCGGCCGGGCTGATCCTGGCCGTGGTCAACATGCCCGCATGGATGGCAAGATGCATGATCATGCCTTCCTGGGCGACACGGACGCGCATATCGTAATCCATGCGCATATTGGTAATGAAATTTTGTAGGGTGTCATACTCCATGGTCCCTGTCCCATCGCCACCCCCCTGGATAGGAAATGGCAGCGCGTCCGAAGTCGCATTCATGTCCAACATGATGGTCAATGTAAAGTGGGCGATGCCCCCGGTGACATTCTTTAGCGTATAGGTGATCTTCTCGTTGATCCCTGCCGCCATCGGTCCGATGGGAATTTTTATGGGTACGACCTGGGTATAAGAGCCCCCTATGGCCAGTTTGGCATTGGGCAGAGGGATTTGGGTGGAAAGGGTATTGGCCATTTTTAAAAACGACGACCGCATGGCTGTATCCCCATTGGGACACTCAACCGAATCATATTGCGGCAGACCGTCGGGAATCAACTTGCCATAGGCCTTGAGACCCAATAAACGGTGGGTCAGCGAATCCGTATCGGTGATATCCATCACGACGGGGATATGACCGGTAGGGCCAGGCCTGGCCGTGGTGATCGTACAGCCGAGCCGAGAAGACAGTTGTCGCGAGGATACGGGTGCGCCGCTTTCCTTGATCTTGTCCTGTATCTCCTGGCTGCTGCTGTCGAAGTCTATATGCATGTCATAACGCTGGTTGATCGTCTCGGTATAGACGGTCTGGGGCAGGAAACGGATTGTAAAGGATACGGAATCCTGGGCGTTGGCCGAAGCGCTTCCGAGCATTCCTGCCAGCAAAAGAGGTAACAAGGTTTTCATGGGGACGAAAATACAAAAAATGACCCAGTGCCAGCCGGGCGGGCTCAGCCATAAAATGCGTACCTTCGCTCCGCGAGCCGTGCCATCGTTTCCGCGTCAGCGGGAAAGGAAAGTCCGGACAGCGCAGGGCAATCCACCGGTGAACAGCCGGGCTCCCTTGAGCAGGAGACAGACAGTGCCACAGAGAATGACAGCCCGCGTCCGCGAGGGCGGGGGTGATGGTGAAAACGTGGGGTAAGAGCCCACGCGCCGTTTGCAGTAATGCAGGGGCGGGGTAAACCTTGGATGCTGAAATGCCACGTATATGTGCCTTGAAGGGCGGCCCGCCCGAGTTTTCCCGGCAACGGGGAACGGGTGCAGGGGTAGGCAGCTAGAGGGCGTCCGCAAGGGCGTTCCCAGATAAATGATGGCAGCCCCTCCGGGGGTACAGAATCCGGCTTACAGGCTTGCAAACACTTGGGGGCGTCCATAGGACGCCCTCTCCCTTAAATGTTGTAATATTGTACTGATTACTGATTGAATAACTCCTAAACGACTACCTCAATGATGAAGACACTCCTGTGGGTATCCTGCCTGACAGTGGCAGCGGCTGCGACGAGCTGTACCAAGAAAAACTATTACACCACACCCAGCACGACCATCATCGCCCAGGCGGACAGCACCTCCTGGAAGGTGGATCAGTCGGGCGACGCCTGGACCATCAGCATCAGCATGCCAGAGATCACCAACTCGGTCAACCTCACCGACAACGTCTCGGTGGCGATTTCGTACAATTACAACACCTCCAGCTCATCGGACATCCAGTTTGAGGCCATCCCCGAGCTCTACAACGGCTATTCCTATAGCTATGTGTATGGGGTAGGGTACCTGAGCATCTATGCACAGTCTCCATCCGGGACCGTCCCCGCGGCTACGCCGGGGGCTGTGTGGGTGAAGGTTGTGCTGACGCCGTCCAATCAGGAATAGGTCCGCCGCGATAAACGCAAAAAAGCCGGCCCCGGAAAGGGTCGGCCTTTTTATGCGACGAGCAGCCCTAACGGGCTGCCTCACGGCTGTATCTCGTACCGCTCCCGCAAAATCTTTATGTGGTGCCGCATATGCCCGACGATCAAAAACGCGATGGTCAGCACATCCACCTGCTTCCCGCTGGTGGTACCCGTGCGTTCCCAGCAATCGTCGGTAAAACTGTACAGCAGCAGCGTGCTGGCCTTCCGCACACTTAGGATTTCCTCGGAAAGGTCGGCCAGGGTGCGATGGTCCGCGGGCGCCATCCGGGCATAGTCGTCTTCTTCCCAGTTCGGAAGCGGCGTTTTGTCGCCGCGGGCGATGCGCAGGGCCCGGTAATCGAATATCCGCTCCGCGTCGATGACGTGCTGGAGCAGTTGGGCCACGGTCCACTTGCCCGGGGCGTAGGCATACCCCAGTTTGGAGGAATGGATCGCGCCAAGGAGTTCCTTGATCTCCGCCAGGTTGTGCTCCAGTGCCAGGAAAATATCGTTTTCGTCTACGAGGTCGACGTAGTTCTTGTAAGGGAGCAGTACATTTTCGGGTCTTGCCATAGCCCCGAAGTTAATCTTTTTTGTTCCTCTTAATATGGGTCCTGGGGATCTTGTTTTCCCCCTTCAGGGTTTCCGCCAGCTTGATGGCTGCGTACGCATTCACGATCCCGCCGCTGGTACACAGCTCGGACAGGGAGGTTTGTGTTTCCGTGCCCGGGATGGTCACCTGTTCTGCGGGCGCAATGGCGGATTTTTCGATCACATACTTGACCTGTTCGGCATTCAGGCTGGGGAAATATTCGCGGATCAGGGCGGCGACACCGGCAACAACAGGGGAGGCCATGCTGGTTCCGTCGGCGAAATCATACCCGTTGTTCAGGACGGTGGAATAGATCTTTACACCCGGTGCAAACACATTCACGCTGCGTTTGCCGTAATTGGAAAAACCCGCGACGAGTCCTCCGATCCGGTCGTCCCCGCTGGCACCGACGGTGATCCAGTTGGGGGCGGTTTCGTTGCCATCGATATAGTCGGGGGTGGGGAAGTTGTCGGTGGAATCCACGTTTTCGTGGTCGTTCCCCGCGGCGTGGACGAGGAGTACGTCTTTGCTGGCGGCGTATTTTACGGCTTCATCCACCCAGGCTTTTTGGGGAGAAAAACTTTTGCCAAAACTCATATTGATCACCTTGGCGCCGTGGTCCACGGCATAGCGGATGCCGAGGGCGATGTCCTTGTCGTGTTCGTCCCCGTCGTCGACCACCCGGACCATCATGATTTTGACGTCGTCACAGATGCCGTCGATACCGATGTGGTTGGTCCGGTCGGCGGCGATGATCCCTGCAACATGGGTGCCGTGGAAGATGGCGTTGCCCATGAGGTCGTTGTTGCCGTAATAGCGGTCGTTGAAGTCGGCGTAGTTGTCTTTCACCACCTCACCCCGGTAGTCTTCAGGGGCCTTGTCCAGTTCGTCCGCTTTTTCGGACTGCCCTTCATAGTAGTCGTTGAAATTCTGGATGAGCGTCTTGTTGAGGGCGTTCATTTCGTCAAAACCCTTAAAAAGGGCCATCATGACGTTTTTGGCCCGGGACAGACCGGCCGTCGTGGGGGCGTAGGCCTGTAGGTCATTGCCCGTATATTCCTGTTTGCCCAGGGTCTCGCGCATCACGCTATCGGCCGTGGGTATGTTCTGATAGAGGTGCTTCAGCGCCAGGACGGTCATCGAGGCGTTGGCGGCGTCGGCTTCCAGGCGGGACTTTACCTTTACCCATTCCTGGTATTCCCATTTCTTCTCGTCGGTCGTTGTATCGATGGCGGTGGAGTCTGCGTATTTGGCCTTGAGCTGGTGATAGATCCTGGCCCCTTCATAAGAGTCCTTGACCACGTTCCGCCCGTCTTTGCCACCGAGGAAGTTCCATCCATGTACGTCATCCACGTAGCCGTCGTGGTCGTCGTCTATACCGTTCCCGGGGATCTCGCCCGGATTTGTCCAAAGCACGGTTTTGAGGTCTTCATGAGTGGTGTCGATCCCGGAGTCGATCACCGCCACGACGACCGTGTTGTGCTTTTTCCCTGTCTTTTGCAGTTCCTGATAAGCCTGGCCAAGGGAGATGCCGTTAAAGCCATCCTTTTGCTTATCCAATAAGTGCCACCCCTTTAATGAATCGTCTCCTAATTCACGGGCGGATCCTACACTGACCTCCTGGGCGCGGACGGTTAAAGAAAAACACCCCAACATCAAGCCCCACAAAACCTGTTTACAAAAAAGCTTCATATGCATGTCTAGATAAAAAGAAGATAAAACGGTAAACCTCAAAAATACGGGTTCCTGTGATGAAAGGCCCCATTTATATGATGATTGGCGTGTGATGACTTGGTGAATTCACGAATCTTTAACTGTCCGGGAATTTCCATAGATTTACCGCCATGACGCGCTCCTTAACCCTGCTCACCGCCCTGGGCCTGTGTTTGACCACCGCCCGGGCCCAGACGACCCTAGACTATTCGCTGTCCTTCTCCCATTACATGCACCACGAGGCCGTAGTGGACCTCACCGTCCACCAGGCCCCCGCCGGTCCCCTCACCTTCCGGATGAGCCGGTCGTCCCCGGGCCGCTACGCCACCCACGAGTTCGGAAAGAATGTCTATGACATCAGTGCCAAAGATGCTTCCGGCAATCCGCTCCAGATCCGGCAGGTTGACGGGGACGTATACGAGCTCCCCCAACACGGGTCGACCGTAACGGTGGAATATACGCTTTTCGGCGACCGCACCGACGGCACGTATGTCGGGATCGACCGTACACACGCCCACCTGAACATGCCCGGTACCATCCTTTGGCTGGCCGGCCAGGACAAGGCCCCCATCAAAATAACCTTCCAGGCGCCCGAAGGGCTGCACTGGGCCGTGGCTACACAGCTCGTCCCCACCGCCGATCCTTTTGTTTTTACCGCGCCCGGTCTTCAGTACCTGATGGACTGTCCCACCGAGCTGTCCGATTTCCGGATGGCGAATTTCGAGGAGACAAATACGGATGGGAAAAAATTAACGTTCCGCGTGTCCCTGCACGCCGACATCAGCGACGATACCTGGAAAACCCTGGTAGATAATGTTCGAAAAGTCGTGGAAGAAGAGAAAAAGGTATTCGGCGAATACGCCTCCTACGACTACGGTACGTACACCTTTATCCTGGACGCCAACGCCTGGGCCAGCGGAGACGGTATGGAGCACCGTAACTCCACCTGTATCACCCTCCCCATGGGCAAAGTGACCGGAGACGATATGCCCCGCATCCTCGACGTCGTGGCCCATGAGTTCTTCCACTCCTGGAACGTCAAACGCATCCGTCCGAAAGCCATCGAGCCCTTCAACTTCACCAAGTCCGATATGTGCGACGAGCTTTGGGTGGCTGAAGGTTTTACACAATACTACGGCAACCTTCTCCTGACCAGGGCCGGCTTTAAGACAAAGGAAGAAGAGGTGTCCCTCCTCGGGAATTACCTCAACGCCTTTTTACAAAGCCCGGGTTCCCGGTTTTTCACCCCCATCGAGTCCAGCCGCCGCGCCGTCTTTACCGACGCAGGCGTCTCCATCGACAAAAATAATTTTGCCAATACCTTCCTGAGCTACTATGTCTATGGCGCCAACATCGCCTGCATCCTCGACCTGCACCTCCGTAAGGACTACAACAAGACGCTCGACGACTTTATGAAGGCGTTGTGGATCCACTACGGGAAGGTGGCCCGCTGGTACGACGTCCAAGACCTGGAGACCACGCTGGCGGGGCTTACGACCGCGGACTATGCCCGCGCCTTTTTTGCGAACTATGTCTATGGAATCCACCACGACGACTGGCAACCGTACTTTGCCGCCATCGGGGTACAGGTGTCCAATGACCAACAAGGCAAGGCAGGGTGGGGGAATGTCACGTACGCCACCGACGACAGTGGCCACGTCGCCATCGGGCGGGGTTGCGTGCGGGGCACCGCCTTGTACGCGGCGGGCCTGGACGCCGGGGACGCGATCCTCAGCCTGGATGGTACACCCGTCCGTTCGGCCCATGACATCAGCACCTTCCTGTCCACCGCCGCCATCGGGAAAACGGTTCAGGTCGGGTTTTCCAACCGCGGTATATCCGGGACCTTGCCCGTGACCCTGGAGGAGCGCCAGGAATACGAGGCCAAAATCGCCGCTGGTTTTGAAGCACAACAACAAGCCTGGTTAGGCGCACAATAATGGAACAAGTACAAGACCTCGTCCGCCAACTGGCGTTAAAACCCCACCCCGAGGGGGGCTACTACCGCGAGACCTACCGCTCGCCGGGCCAGGTGCCACAGGCGGCCCTGGCCCGCCGTTTCGGGGGGGACAGGGCGTATTCGACTGCCATCTATTACCTCCTGGAAAGCGGTCACTTCTCCGGGTTTCACCGCATCGCCAGCGACGAGTGCTGGCATTTTTACCAGGGAGTGCCGCTGCACATCTATGTATTGGAAGCCAACGGCACCGTGACCACCATCCGGCTCGGTTCCCGGCTCGACAAAGGCGAGGTCTTCCAGGCCGTCGTGCCCGCCGGGCGCTGGTTCTCCGCCCGCCCGGGGGAGCCCGACGGGTATTGCCTTGTAGGGTGCACGGTGGCACCTGGTTTTGAGTTCGACGACTTCGAGATGGCCGTCGCCGAAGACCTTGTCAAGCAGTTTCCGGGGCATGAAGCCCTGATCCGTGAACTTTGCCGCTCGTAAGGGGCGCGGCGCGCCCCCGGTTGTCCGCTTCCGGACGGAAAGTTGTCCGCTATTGCACAACCGGCAACGCATCTTATTTTTCCCTAAAGTTGGTAATCAGTTATTTACACCTGGCACACGGGTTTGGCAGCGCTTTGGCATTACATAGATCAAAACCAAAAAGCCATGAAAAAGTTTGCAGCCATCGCCGCTATCGTTCTTACCGCCGCACAGCCGGTATTCGCAGGTAACAATACGGGGACACTCGAAGGGGAAAACACCCGCGCCATGAAAAGCTTTAACGCCAGCTACAAAGGAGCTTCGGCGATCTGGAATGAAGAGAAAAATTACACGGAAGTACTCTTCTTCTGGAACGGACACATGATGGATTCCTTCTACGACGTAGACGGAAACCTGATCGGGACTTTCCACACGGTGGCCGCCTCGACGCTGCCGGCCAAGGTCCGCGAGCACATCGCTTCCTGGTACAAGGGGTACGAGATCAAAGAGGTTACCGTGATGCAAAAGGACGGAGAGGACGACATGACCTATGTAAAGGTCGTAAGCCCCAAGCACATCCGCGTCCTGGAGGTGAAAGCCGACGGGGACATCAACGAATTCGAGGCGCTGCGCTAGAGAATCCCCGACAGCAGCCGGGCCACCGATTCCTGAAAACGCGTAAAGCCTCTTCGACGGCCCCAGCGAGCCGCATCGAGCCGGTCGCTGTCGTCCAGGTCCGCCAGAAATTGTTCTTTCAACTGCACGGCCACCCCCTGGTCATAGACCAGGGCATTGGTCTCGAAGTTCAGCTCGAAGCTCCGGTTGTCCATATTGGCCGAGCCCACCATGGCCAGGCTGTCATCGACCACGATGGTCTTGGCGTGGACAAAGCCCTTCTGATAGCGGTAAATCTTGACCCCGCAGTTCAGGAGGTCCTCATAATAGGCCGACGCCGCCTTGTTGACGATCCAGGAATCCGAATGAAACGGTACCAGCATGCGCACATCCAGCCCGCCAAGGGCGGCTGTCCGGATGGCGTCGTACACCGATTCATTGGGGATAAAATAAGGCGTCGTAATATAGACATACCGGCGGGCGTTGTGGATGATGGCATTGTTGGCCATCATGATGGTCGGGTTCAGGGAGTCCGGGCCGCTGGAGGCCATCTGGACAAGCGTTTGGCCCTGGACCTGCGAGCGGGGGAAAAAGCTGTCGTGGAATTCGACGTCTTGTCCGCTGGCAAACGACCAGTCCGATAGAAAGAGGTATTGAAGAGAGTAGACCGCGCTCCCGCGGATCTGCAGGTGGGTGTCCCTCCAGTAGACCTTTTCCCGGGCGGAGCGGCTGGCAAGGCCGGAGGGCCCGGAGTGGCCTGCGCGGCCACCGGATGGCTTCCCGGTCACCGCGTTGCTATACCGGTCTGAGATATTTATCCCCCCCACAAACCCGACGCGCCCGTCGACCACGATGATCTTGCGGTGGTTCCGGTAGTTGAGCCGGTTGGCAAAAAACCGGACCCGGTAAAAAGGGTAGACCTGCACCCCCGACGCCCGCAGGTCGCGCAAAAAGCGCCGCTTGATATCCTTGCTCCCGAAGTCATCATAGACAAAGCGCACCTCGACGCCCTCCCGGGCCTTTTCCATCAGGATGGCTTTGATCTCGTCGCCGACGATCCCATTTTCAAAGATGTAGTACTCCAGGTGGATGTGGTGCCGCGCTTCCCTGAGCGCCTTGATCACTGCCGGGAATTTGCCCTCCCCGTTGCGGAGGATTTCTACCTCGTTGTGTAAGGTCAGGGGTGAAAGGGTATCCTTGAGCAGCAGGTGAACCACGTTGCTAAAGGGCGCCAGCGCTTTCTCGTTGGCGGCCAGGTTTTCCAGCGACCGTTTGTGGATGCGCTGTTTGACCTGCTCATACCGCCGGATGTCCCGCCAGAGTTTGCGGTCGTAGATCTTGTTGATCCTCCGGTTTTCGCCTATGCCTAGGTAGATCAGCAGCCCAATGCCGGGTAGGAAAAACAATAACATTAAATACCCTAACGCTTTTGCCGGCTGTGCAGTCTGGGTGATCACTTTGATCCCGAAGAAAACGGCGAGGATATAAAGGAAGACCACGATGAGGGTTTCCAGGAGCGCAGCGTGGGGCATCGGGTTTTTGTGGTGAAAATACTGAATTACTGCCTCAGGTGGTGCAACCGCTCCTTCAGGAACTCGTTCGCGGATGCAATCTGGTTATTGACGGTATTCTTGGAGATGGACAACTGTACGGCAATCTCCTCGTGGCTGAGCCCCTCATTCCGGCTGAGCTTGTAGATATGTTTCCGTTTGGCCGGCAGGGCTTCGATGGCGGCTTCTATATCCTGGAGCGCCTCTTTGGTATGCAACGGTGCGGCCCCGTCCTTTTGCTGGCCGTCATCCAGTTGTTGCAGGAAACGGATGCGGGTGACCTCCCGGCGGCGGTGATCGATCACCATATTTTTTGCAAACGTGAACAACTGCCGGCGCGCATCTTCCAGCCCTCCCTGTTCAAAGGCCGTCGGCCAAAGATTTGTATAACATTGCTGCACGACGTCTTTGGCGAGGTCATGGTCTCCTAACAATTTCCGCGTGAAATGGAACAGCTGATCGAAGGAGTTTTGGTATATGTCGTGGAAGACGCGCTCTCGATGTTTGTCGAATGCAGTTCGCATCGGTGATGATTAGTTCGACAAAAATAAGGGCCCCTACTACACGGCCCGCGTTAATTTTTCGGCACGTATTAAGTTAATGTTAACGGTAGTTATGGGTTCTCCTGTGTCCGTTGTGGTTCATGTAATGGACTTTGAAACTTTTTGCAAATACATGAAGGGCGGGTGTTCTCCGGCGGAGCGCGCCCGTTTCGAGCAATGGTGGTCCGAACATCCCCGGGAGGTGGACGCCTGGTTCGAACGGGTGTGGGCCGAACAACCGGAACACAATACCAGGGAACGGGCAGAGATATGGGAACACGTCAAGCCAGGGGAAGAACGCCGTGGATACTTTCGCGGGCGCCGCGGTGGCTTCTTTCGATGGGCCGCGGTCGCGGCGCTGGTGATCGGGCTCTGCGGTTACCTCCTGACACGGCACCGCCACGAGGCCGCGCCCGTCACCCTGAGCTGGGCAACGCTGACAAATGACTCCGCAAAGCCCCGTCATTACCTGCTGCCCGATAGCACCGGGGTATGGCTGAACGGGCATTCATCCCTTGCGTATAACAATAGGGACAGGCGAACGCGTTTGTCGGGAGAAGCCTTTTTCACCGTCCGGAAGGATCCCGCACGGCCCTTTAGCGTGGAGGTTCCGGGAATGGTTACCAAAGTGTTGGGTACCTCCTTTAATATCGACGCGTATCCCGGGGAACGGGCGGTGCACCTGGCCCTTGTACAAGGCGCCGTGGGGGTCTGGGCAGGGAGGGACAGCATCGTGCTAAAACCCGGGGATATGGTCACGCTGGGCGCGCGCGGGCTTGTGAAAGGCCGGTTCGCCGTGAACGACGTCAGCGCGTGGACCCAGGGCAAGCTGGTCCTGGACCAGGTGGATCTTACCGATGTGATGCGCCGTATCACCCTGCAGACGGGCGTTACAGTTGATATAGATCCGCGTGTTGCGCGCCGGTCGCTCAAGATCAGCGGGATTTACGACATGAAGTCGGTAGGCAATATTCTGGCGTCTATCGCCTTTGTACATAGCCTCCGGGTCATCCGGAGACAAAAGGACCATTACTACCTGAATTACTAACGGTATAAACCAGCTACATGAAACAACGGTTGTCATACGGACTACCTGTCATCCTATTGCTTTTCCTGTCCGTGAGGGTCTTCGGGCAGGACGTATACTCCCTGGGGACGAAAGTCACCCTGAAGGCCAGCGGTCAAACCGCGGACGTCGTGCTCAAACAGCTCGGGCGTCAAACGGGATACTCGTTTTCCTTCGACGCGGATGCCCTCAAAAGAATCGTGATCAACGGGCTGGATGAGGAAAACGTGCCCCTGGGGCGTGTCTTGCGTACCTTAGGCGCCAGTTATGGGTTCGACTTCGTGCTCATCGACAAGACGATCAGCGTGCGTGTCGTCGCCCGGGCGGCCCGCCGGTTGGCCTGGTCCCGTTGGAATGGCCGGGTCACCGATGCCGCCAACGGCCAGCCTCTCGCCGGTGCGGACGTGACCGTCAGGGGGAGCAGGGAAAGCACCATCACCGGTGCGGATGGACGGTTTTCGATGGACGTACAGGAAGAATCCCCCGAGTTTGTGTTTTCGATGATCGGGTATAAGATCCGCAGCGTCCATCCCGCCGGCCCGCAAGAGGTGGCGGTCTCGCTGGCCCCGGACGTCCGGGCCATGGGCAGCGTCGTGGTGGAGGCTCGCAAGCGCGTTAATACCGAGGCCTCCCTGCTCAACGAACGCAAAAACGCGGCCGTTGTGTCGGACGGTATCTCCGCCCAACAGATCGAGAAGACGGCCAGCATCACGACGACCCAGGCCCTGCAGAGGGTGGCCGGGGTAACGATCACAGACGACAAATACGTGGCCATCCGCGGGCTGGGCGACCGGGCGGTGATCGCCGAGCTCAACGGTGCACGGTTGTCGAGCGCCAACCCCGACCGCAGCGCGGTTCCCCTGGACCTGGTACCCGCCGGCCTGTTGGACAATATTACGGTATACAAGACGCTCACGCCCGACCACCCGGCGGACGCCTCGGCGGGGATCATCGAGCTAAAGACCAAATCCATCCCGGATTCCCTGACGGTGCAGTTCACCGTCCAGGGTGGATTTAACTCCACGGTGGGGCTGGCCGGACAGTATAACGGGTTCTACCATGACAACCTTGGATTTTGGGGACAGCGTGTGAAGGAGCACAACCTCAGCCAGGCCTTTCTGAACCTCAACCAGCAATACCCGGGCGGCCTGATCCAGATCCAGGAGCAGTTCATCAACAGCAGGCAAAGCCCCCAGGCTACGGCCGAAGCCTACCGGATCAACAGCATCATGCAGTCCTTCGACCCGGTCCTGACGACCTCCTATCAAAAGGCGGCGCCCAACCAGATCTATGCGGCCACCATAGGGAATGACTTCAGGGTATTCCACGGGCACTCGCTGGGGGTGATCCTCAGCGGCAGCTACTACCAGCGTACCGAGGACATCTACAACGGCGAGCTCAACCAATACAGCCTCTACCAGGGGGTCGTAACCGGTTCCCCCGCTATCTACTCCCCCATGCACATCCCAAACTACATCACCCCCGACTTTCCCCGCCTGGGGAAGTTCCTGAGTTACCAGGAGAGCACGGGCAAGGTAACCCTGAACTATGGGGTGCTGGCGGGGGTGGCCTACCGGTTCAACCGGGGGAACGACGTCCAGTTCCAATATATGGGCAGCCGGGGCGCCGAGGCACAGGGCAGCAACCTGACAGGGGCATGGGACAATACCGGGTTGAACTACCCGGTCTATAACGTCATCAACCAGCTCCACCAGACCTACCGGGTTTTCAACACCTTCAACCTCCAGGGGGAACACCGCCTGCTGGGCGGAAAATGGACCCCACACCTGAGCTACAACCTCAGCTCTTCCAGGTCCGTCCAGAACGAGCCCGACTTCCGGTTTACCGACCTGGCCGACCTGCGGACGACCCGGTACGTGGATCCCAACGGGGTTGGCATCGGTTCGGATACCTATGCATTCGTTTTCGGAACGGTACACGGGCTGGGGCCGAGTGGCAGCGAGATCGGCGCGGACCCCAATGGCCGCCGCTACCGGAAGCTGGTCGAAAACAACTATAACGCAAAGGCCGACCTGGCTATTCCCTTTACCATACACGGTTTGAATCAAGAATTGAAATTCGGAGGGAACTACCTGAAACGGGACCGGACCTTTTCGGAGAACATCCTAGGTCTCCCCGGGACGAACCTGGGGGGCGATAACGGTTTGTTGAACCAACTGGGCGGCGACCTGAACGCGCTGGTGTCGTACCAAAACATCGGCCTGAAGGGCCCCTCTAATTATGATAATGAGGGACAGCCCAGGGTAGGGGGCTTTCTCTACCAGATCCGCAAGTCCCCCAACAATTATACCGGTACCTACGAGACCGACGCCTTTTATGGCATGGCGGACCTCCACCTGACCAAACAGTTGCGGCTCATCGGTGGCGTCCGCTTCGAATCCACGGACATACAGGCGCACGTCGACACCAACCAGGTGTTCAACCCGGTGGCCGCCAACCCCTCGCTGCAGTCGGCCTACGGGGGCAACCTGTCGTTCAGTACCTCCGAACCCAACACGGGCTATTCCACGGGATACAAGCCCTATTACTCAGCTAACCTCGTCTATACATATCACAAGAACATGAATTTCCGCGTGGCTTACAGCACGTCACTGGCGCGGCCGGAGCTGAGAGAAATCACCGATATATACGAATTCGACCCTTTCCAGTTTGCCGTTGTCGTCGGCAATCCGTCCTTAGTCAACCAACTTACAAAAAGCGCAGACTTCCGTTGGGAGTGGTTCCCCAGGGCGGGGGAGGTGTTTTCCGCCTCCGTCTTCGGGAAGCGCATCGAGCACCAGCTCACCAAAGTATTTATCTACAACTCCCAGGGCAACCAGGCTAAATTCCCCGAATTCCCGATCGTGGAATTCCAGAACGACCCGAACATCGGCGTGGTGTACGGCGTGGAGCTGGAAGCCCGCAAGGACCTCGGGGCCATCTGGCCGGGTTTGGCCCACGTGTTTTTCGGGTCGAACCTGCTCCTGGCGGCGAGCTCGATCGACAAAAACCCCGAGCGGCTGAATGCAGACCGGACCAATGACCGGTTTTCACCCGCGACGAGCCCGGTGTTCGAACAGGCGCCCTATTCCATCAACGCCTACGTGGACTACGTCCATCCCCGCTGGGGAACCGACGTGACGGTGAGTTTCAACATCGTGGGAGAACGCCTCGTCCAGGTCCAACTGGATGGAACCCCGGACATCTACGACCGGCCCATGCCGACCCTGGACTTCGTCTTTAGCCAACGGTTGGGCAAGCGCTGGCTGGCAAAGGGATTCGCCAAGAACCTCCTTAACCCGCCCTACCGGGAGGTCTACGCCGACCCGGGTAATAACGGCCAATTCCACGGCATCACCTATGTCCACCATCAATACTACAAAGGGTCCGAACTGGCCCTGGGTCTCACCTACAACTTGTTTTGATCATGAAGCTGCGTAACCTGTTCGTGCTCGCCCTTATCCTCCAGGCCTGTGTCAAGAGCAAGGTAGAGAACGTCATTCCGCCCCTGTCGGTCCTGAATTCGACGCCTTCCAGCATCCGCCTGTTCAATTTCTGCGCGTACGATTTGGACGTCAAGGTGAACAACAATCCCCTGACCTCCTTTATCACCAATTCCACCGTCGGAGGCACCGCCCTGGGTTTGAGCATCTTTCCCTCGGGCAAATGGCCCCATTCCCAGGATGGGGACCCGTGGTCCATTCCGGTGGAAATCCTGGACAAGAACGGCCGGGCGCATATCACCCTGAATTTCCGGAGTGCATCCTTCTCCAGTTCTGCTCCGGCCGGTATAGACACGGTGCTCCAGGACGATCCCCTGAATCCCAGGGATTATTATGTCATGGATGACCCGCCTTATTTCCGGTCATACCCCAGGCTGAACAGCGCGCCCAGCCAACCTCAGAATGTCAAGATCCGGATCATCAACCTGGGACAGGCGAACGATCCCCTGGGGGTTTCGGGGCCGGTCACCCTGACCTATGCGGACGGCACCCCGGTCGGCGCCGCCACGTCCAACATAGGCATGGATTCCACCAGCGGCTACATAGAGGTGCCTTACGGGGCCTATGAATTCAAACTTTTCAACAGCAGCGGCAGCACCGGCATCGACATCACGCATCAATTGGTGGAGTTGCCGCTGTATCCCAATTACAACACCTGTAACCCGAGACTGCAGGAGGGTATTTTTCCCCAAATGCGGACCTACAAACCCGGGGGAGTATACAGCCTGGTGATTACCCCTAACTGGTTCAGGTATAACGATTGTATCCCTGGTACGGGCGACTACTCCACCGCCCGGATCAACGCCTATCGTACGGTAACGGAGGCGACACCGGGTGTCAATGTCACCTTCGCCCAGATGCAGGCGGTCAATGCACTGGGGTCGGGGAATGTTACCTTCCGGGTGGACGGCCAGGCGCTTGGCGGCCCGCTGGCCTTCGGGCAGCCGACGGATAATGTCATTTATGTGCAAGGCACCCACCAGGTCAGCCTGCTGGACGCCGGCGGGAACGTCCTGGTGCAGAAATCCATCACGCTTTCTCCTTACGACTATTATACGATCTGGGCCTATCCGAAGACAGACGGCACGCCGGACATCATCTTCGCCGCCTGTGACATGTCGGGAGAGATTTATTCCAGTGTATACAACAACGGGGCCGGGGGCGTCGACGACGGTACCAATGGGTCCGCCCGCATCTACCAGGTCCTGTGGCAGTGGCAGAGCCGTTTCCTCAACCTGTGCCCGGACGTGCCCTATGCGACGTTCACCGACGATTCTACCCTGATGACCAACTTTGGCGCCGGCAACGATGGCGATGGATACCCGCAGGCCGTTACTAACCTTAGCCCTGGCTATATGCCCCCCCTCAATCCCTACATCCTTTATTCGGAAACGATTATGTGGGGATCCCCGGACACCTGGAACACCACCGCGGGGGCGCCCCCTGCCGTGATCCGGGCCTACCAGTCCAGCCCGGGTCCCGTAGCCGAGGTCCCGGGCACCCTTTTGCTAAGCGTACCCCCCCTGAGGGTAGCGCAGGCGTGTGTCGCCAACCCCGCCTTGTATTCCCCCGGTTATGCTCCTTCGGCGGAGCCGGGCGTTTATACGACGGCGCTGGTCGGTTCCCTGTCGGGGACAGGCCCCGCGGCGCGGATGATCGTTATCAAACACAACAAATAAGTATATGCGCACTTATATATGTATAGGAATCCTATTGGTGTTGGTGGGGTCTTGCAGGAAATATCCTGAAGCCAGCCCCCTGTCCGGGGCGGCCTACATCCGGGTGTTCAACGACATTGCCACGTCGGTGGACTTCCTGCACAGCCAGCAGGCGCCACCCTTCCTGACCTTTATCATGGACCCCCACCTGGACGCCGGCGGCGCCCCGGATACAGGATTGGTCGTGGGTGATTTCCTGGGTACACGGCAACTCTACAGCTTGTCCTACCCGATCAACGAAGGCAACAGCCTTGGGGTCGACCTGCAACAGATCGATAATTATTCGAACAATGTCACCATCACACCGGGATATGTCAATTATGAATATCCCGGTAACGCCCACGTCCCGACGGCCCCCGCCCTCAATGGGTTCGACCTCTCCTCCTGGGCGCAGGTTCCCTCCGGCAAGCACCGCTTCGTTTTCGTGATCAGGCCACAGACGGATACGGCCTTCAGCCGTTTGTCAACCACGATCCGCCACCAGATCCTCATCGATACGACCCTGGACCTCCAGGCGGGCGAAGTGTATACCATGGAGGCCTTGTCCACCGACCTCGACAACAACCGATACGGTGCGTATGTCCGCCAGGAGCAGTTCATCCACCAGGCCTTCGAACCGGATCAATTGTATGCGGGATTCGTCAACCTGTCCGGTGTTACGCCACATTCAGCACGTTTGGGATACTTCCCGGATTTTCCGGATTCCACCGTCATTTACTACACCTACTATATCCACAATGACTTCAACAACGGGCTTGGTGTCGAATTTGGCCAGGATCACTACAATCCGCTCACGGGTTATAACAACAATTACTATACGACCCTCAACCAGCGGATGGCGACCCAGATTTCTTACCTGGGGCTACCCTTACTGGACAAGAGCTATTTCTTCATCCAGGATTCTTTGCGGTCCTACGCGAATTACCTCAATAATTCGGGCTATGGGTACATGGGTAATTTCCCCTTCGTACAATTTTCGATCTACGCCCAGGACAGTACGGCCTATGCCCATAATTACCTGCCCTTTGTGCTCAACTGTGCGGCGAACCCCGTCACCTTCAACAATTACCTGCCGGGTGTCGGCACCACGTTCCACTTTACGCCCAACCTGGACCTGCTCGTCAACGTGGGCGGACAAGTAAGCGTCTATCCCACCCTCAACATTATGGAAATGGTCTATGACCGGGTGTACCTGATGCAAATACAAAATGCCTTCAACCAAGTTCCCAATCAATAGCGCCATGCGAAGAACATACCTCATCGTCCTCGTGCTCCTGGCGGGCGCCTGCTCGAAAAGCCAGACATCCACGCCCGTCCCCGTCATCGAAGGGCAAACCCTCCTGCAGCGGTTGAAGAATAACTATGACTTCAGCGAGTTTTACAATGCCCTTCAAAGGGTACACCTGGACACGCTGCTGGAAGGCCCGGGGCCCTTTACCCTCCTGGTCCCCGACAACACCGCCCTCCAGGCACAGGGCATCACCCAGGACAGCCTGAACCGCATAGATACCGGACAGCTCCGGAAGTTGCTGGCGTACCATATATTGGAGAACAATATCACCTACGCCAGCATTCCCCAGACGATCGACTACATATACCGCAACATCGAAGGCCTGCCTTTATATTTTTCGGTACCGGTTCCCGGGAACACCCAGACACAACCCACCGGGATACAGTTCCTGCACGTCAACGGGGTGAAAGCGACGAGCCTGGACCTGGTAGCGACCAACGGCGTCATCCAGGTGTTGAGCAGCCCGTTGTCCTATCCTGTGCCTTCGATAAAGGAATTCCTGGTGAATAATCCGAACTACAGCATGTATGTCTCCGCGCTCCAACAGTACGGCGAGCTGAACCAACTGGACAGCGCGGGTCCATGGGTGGTGTTCGCCCCCGACAACAATGCGTTTGCGAACTGGAACATCACCATGGACACGATCACCGCGGAGACGCCGCAAACCAACTACTCCTGGCTCTGGACGGCAGGGGTCATGCCCCACGAGCTGTTCTTTGCGTCCGACATTCTTGATGGACCGGTGGAGATCGGCGCCGGTGGCTATTATTTAACCGCCAACTATGTCATCCAGTTCGGTTATTACGGGCAGGCGGGCCTGTCCTGCTACCGGCCCAACTACATCCAGGTGTATAGCCAGGGAGGGGTATACTCCCTGGGCGACTATTGTAACGATGTCGACCCCGATCACATCGCCATGAACGGCGTGGTGCACGGGCTCGATGGCTTGCCGGTCTACCCGGATTCCACCATTGTCCAACCATAAACCGACATGTCATGAATCGATATATCTTGTTATCCTGTCTCCTCCTGGGCGTGGCTTGTCGCAAGGCGACCGACTACCTTATCCAGCCTTCCCATCAAATGCACAACTCCGCGGGGAACCTGGTCCAGGTGCTGGACAGCAGCGACTGCCATTTGTTCGACCAGGCATTTCACCGGGTGGGTCTGGACACAACGCTCAAGACCAACGGCGGATACACCATTTTCGCTCCTTCCGACTCCGCCATGACCGCGGCGGGGCTCACTTCCCAGGCGATCGCCGCGCTTCCGATCGATTCCCTGGCGCAGATCGTCCGGTACCATGTTGTCGCGGGCGCCTATAGCGACGCGGCCCTGACCTCGGCCGAGGTGAGCGTCCAGGCGGCCTCGCTCAGGGCGGATATCAGCCTCGACACGTTATTGGGAGACGTCGTTTACCAGCAGAACTTGTATATCAAGGAGAACGGAGTGGTATACATCAATGGTGAAGCGGCAGGCAACGGGATGCCCGCGGTAGCCGCCTTTAATGGCTATTTGTTTACCCTCCGAAAGGTCCTCGCGGCGCCCCGGCAGTCGCTCTGGCAGATCATTTCCTCCGATCCCCGCCTGAGCCTTTATTGTGCCGCCCTCCGAATCGACGATAGTCTGTACAACGCCTATGAGAAAACATCGCCGTCATACCCGTATTTTAACGTTCATTATTCCGATTCGCTTTTTTTTGCCACGGTGAACATCGCCAATCCCAGTAATAGTTATCCCGAGAATCCGAACCTGCCCACCGTATTCGCCCCCACGGATTCCGCCTTCCGCGCGGCAGGTTTTAACTCGGTGGACGATATACGGCAGTATGCCCTGAGCGCGCCTATCGGCACTGGCGGACCCACCCCCAACAATTACACGCAACTGGTCGATATTCCCATGGACAGCATCCTGTATGCGCATGTGATCTACAACGCGAACAATGCAAGCCCGGCGGGCTACCTGGCGTTGTACAATGACCTCCAGTTCAGCCCCCTGGTGAACCACGGGTTACAGAACACCAATTCTTTCCAGATATTGGAATCTAACTTTTATTTGTTCTACTACCAGCCGTATCCCCTGGTGTTTTCGGTGCAGAATGGAGTCCCCTACATCCAGTGGAACCCGGCTATCTCCCCTGTGCCGTTGTCCCCCGACACGGATCCCACCCACCCGAAACACTTCATGGCCAGGAACGGAGCCCTGTATATCATCGATCAATTATTCACCTCACCCAATTAAGTATATGCGCATCCTTTTATTGTTGATCATCCTGGGTTCTTTTGGTGCGGTCTCCTGTACCAAGAGTCATCCCGCTTCCGCGGCGATCCAGGACAGCCTTTACGGCGAGCGTGCTTCTTTCGTGATCCAGGACAATTTCAACTTCAGCATGTATAGTACGGGTATTACGACGACGGGCTACGCCGATACGCTTGCCGGGGCCGGTCCTTTTACGGTGCTGGCTCCCGTCAACACGGGATGGGCGGGTACCCAGTGGAGTATCTACTTCATCGGTTATCCGCTCGGCACCTGGTCCTCTACTTTCCTCAACGATATATTCAACTATAGCATTCTGCGCGGCCGCTATTCCTTCGACTCCCTGCCGCTGGGCGACAACCAACCGATTCCCACCTACGGAGGCTTTCACGTCTGGGTCAGCAAGTACGTCAGCGGGACGGATACCGTCGTTACGGTCAACGGGGCCCCGCTGACAGGCGTGGATATTCCCACCTCCAACGGTCTTATCCAGGCGGTTTCGCTATTGCTCAACCCGGAGGAAACCCATTCGATTACGGATTGGGTTAAAAACTTCCCCGATCTCACCATGTTTGCCGTGGCCCTGACACGCGTCGGCGCCGACAGCCTCCTGACGAAGGGCGGACCATGGACGGTGCTGGCGCCCAACAACACCGCCTTTGTGCAGGCGGCCTGGATGGGTCTTGGAATCAGTACCGTGGACAGCCTCCTGACGGCAGACACAGCGGTACTGGGCCCCCTGGTGAGGGGGCATATCATCCCGGGCAGCCGGCGGTTTCTCAACGACTTCGACCGGTGGCTGGCGGCACCGGGGGATACCGTGATGGTGACCGCGCTGAATGGAGAGCAGGTCCGCTACTTCCAGGAACAAGCGGGCTGGGGGATCCTTCCGGACCATTTCCTGGGGGGAAGCGGCCAGGGCACTCCCGGCGGCATTCCGTCTGCCAATTCCAACCAAGTAGAAGATAAATATAGATACCAGGCGGACATCCCCAGCGAAAACGGTGTGCTTCACGTCATCGACCAGGTCTTACAACCATGACAATATGAAAAAGAAATTAACCCTGATATTACTCCTGGCGTCTTCCTGTACCAAATATCCCGCCCCCAAAGGGGACTTGGGCCCGGAGCTGACGCTCAGCCAGTACACCGCCCAGGACACCAATTTCCGGCTCTACAACCTGGCGCTCCAACGGTCCGGGATGGCAACGGACACCACGTTCGCCAGCGGGGGGCCGTATACCATCTATGTGCCCATGAACGGGGCCATGCAGGGAGCGGGGTTCAACCAGCAAACCCTTGCCACGTATGACACGGCACGGCTGCGCGGCATCCTGGAATACGGGATCTTGAACGGGCGCCTCAGCGGGGCAAGCCTGACGGGTACCTATAGCGAAACGGTCACCTGTCTGAATCCCCTGTTCCAGCCCGAATTGACGAAGAACTATTACGGCATTTTCCTGGACGGCGTCCCCGTCGTCAAACCCGATATACCCGTCTCCGAAGGGGTCATCCAGGCCACCGACCGGATGGTCCTGCCCCCTACGGGTACGCTCATGCAGGAGATAGACAGTCTTCCGGAGCTGACCATCTTTGGCGCCGCTGTCCGTCACATCGCGCGTTTCAGAAACCTTTTGGAAAATCCCGCCCCCGTCAAGAACAACGGCAACGGAACGAACTTTTACGGCATCACGTTGCTGGCGCCCAACAACAGCGCCTTCAAAGACTTCGGGTTTCCCGATACTGCTTCGATACAACAGGCGGATTCCAATTATATGTATAACCTGCTTTATGTCTACTTCTTCCCCGGGGAATATTATACAAGCGATTTCAAGGGCGGCATAACCTTCGGAGGGCCGTACTTCAATTACTCGGGTAATGGCGCGTTGTTCAGCATAGAAGCGGACGGCATCACCTTCCAGTCCGCCGCCAACGTACAATACACCGTCCAGATCGTCAAACCGGACATCTCCGCCACCAATGGAGTGATACATGAACTGAACTATATATTATTCCCATGAAACTCTCTACACTGTTTCTTTTTTGCACGGGCGTTTTGCTTAGTTTACTCGCGGCGGGCCAGGAAACCGGCGGTGGCCTTACCGGGCGCATCCTCGACACGGCTGGTGCGCCGTTGGCCGGGGCCACCGTCACCGCCGTTCACCAGCCTTCAGGGACCCATTACGAGACCGTGACCTCCCCGGATGGGCGTTATCACCTGCCGGGGTTGCGTGTCGGCGGACCCTATATATTGAGCGTTAGTTATGCCGGTATGACCCCCAGGACGCTGGACATTGACCAGGTTCGATTGGGCGAAACACTTACACAGAATATAGCGCTTCAACCCGCCGTGCACGAGGTCGCCGGCGTGGTCATCAAGGCGGCTTCGGCCGCGCCCAGGGCCAATACCTTTGGCGCCGGTCTGAACATCGGCCGCGACCAGCTGCGCACCATGCCGACGGCGACGCGCAGCATCACCGACATGACCCGTCTCGTGCCCCAGGGCTCAAAAGATAATTCCTTTGCAGGCAGCAATTTCCGGTACAACAACGTCACCATCGACGGCGCCATCAACAACGACGCCATCGGCTTCAGCCCTAGCTTAGGCGGTCAGACGGGCACTTCTAACATGCCCGGTTCATCCACCCGGAACAACCCGATCTCCCTTGACGCCATCGAGGACATGCAGGTCTATCTCTCGCCCTACGACGTGACCCTGGGTAATTTCAGCGGGGGCAGCATTAACGCCGTCACCCGCAGCGGCACCAACAAAGTGACCGGCTCTATTTATACCTATGGCCGTAATGCCGCCATCACCGGACCGGACAATACCCATCAGGAGCAGGCGCGCAAAATGCCTTCCGACTTCCACGACTACCAGGTGGGCGCCCGGGTGGGGTTTCCGATCGTTAAAAACAAAGTTTTTTTCTTCACCAACGAAGAACTCACCCGCCGGGTGGATCCCATCCAGCAGGTAGCCGGTAGCGCCGCTTCTGGCGGCATCCTAAGCCTGGCAGATGCAGACAGCATCCGGTCGCACATGATCAACACCTATGGTATCGACCCGGGAACAGCGGGGGTGTACGACGTCTATTCCAATTCCAATAAATTCTTCAACCGCCTCGACTGGAATATCGGCCGTCGCACCCAACTCGTCTTGCGCAACAACACCATGCACTCCGAAGCCATCAATATGGAGCGCGACCAGTTCGACTTCCGTTTCGCAGGGATCGGCTATCAGCAGGTCAACAACCAGACGTCCACGGTAGCGGAACTCAAGACCCGTTTCAACAACCGCTGGTCCAACAGCTTCGTGGCAGGTTTTACGTCCATACACGACTTTCGCAACCCTTTAAGCGACCCCTCCATTCCCCAGGTGCAGATCGTGGGCCGGAGCCCCGGTTCCACCATCTTCCTGGGCACCGACCGGGAGGCCGCCATCTTCAACCAGAAACAGCGCACCATCGAGATTACCGACAACGTGACCTGGAACCTCGGCCGCCACACGATCACCATGGGGACCCACGACGAGCTGTACCACATCTCCTACGGCTTCGTCAATTCCTGGAACGGGCGCGTGACCTATCAAAGCATCGAAGACTTCCTGGCGAATAACCCCGAACGGGTGCAAGGGAACTATAACTTCGCGAACAACGCCCGCGCGTATATCCTCGCGCATCCGGGCGCCGTTTTCAACGTCAACTTGTACAGCGCCTACCTCCAGGACGAGGTGCAGGTATCCGACCGGTTCAAGGTAACCTACGGCCTGCGCGCCGATTATGATGTAGTGCCCTCGAAGCAACCGTTGAGTGAAAAAACGCGGACCGCCGTGTCAGACCCCAACTTTGGTTTTTCGTACACCTATACCCAGATGAACCAGATCAACCAAAGCTACCTTACCCGTCCGGAGATCTCCCCCCGCATCGGTTTCCGGGCCGATCCCCGCGGTGACCAGCGGGTCATCCTGAGGGGCGGCCTGGGTATCTTCACCAGCCGGATTCCCTTCGCCTGGCTGGGCTATGCCTTCTACAATAACGGAGACACGTACGGTTCTTTCGACCAGAAGACCGATGGCAACCCGCCCGCGCCCTTCGCCCCCGGCACCGACCCCCTGAAGCCCAACCAGGGGCAACCCGGGATCGCCGGCTTTATCGCCAACCAGGGTCGGATCGTGAACAACCCCAACGCCGGTCAGACCCAGGTAGACCTCATCGACAACCACTTCATCATGCCCGAGGTATTGCGCGGCAGCTTCGCGGTGGACTATACCGATAGGTTCGGCTTCAAATACACGTTCGAAGCGCTCTACACAAAGACTTTGAAGGACGTATTGTTCCAACAGGTCAATATCAAGGACAACCCGACCTACTATGCGTACGACTCCGCCCTCAACCAACGGAAACAACCCATCTTCGGCGGCAGCATCAACCCCCAGTTCGCCAACGCCTACGAGCTCAGCAATACCAACCGTGGCTACCGCTACAGCCTGACCGCACAGGTCAGCCGCAAATTCCCGAACGGCTTCCAGGCCATGGCCGCGTACACCTTCGGCCACTCCATGGACATATCCAACGGTATCCGGAACTCCATGGAGTCCAACTGGCAGGTCAACCAAGCGCTCAACCCCAACAACCCGGGCCTTGCTCCCTCCAATTTCGACCTCCGCCACCGCATCGTGGCAGACGCCGGGTATGAGGTCACCTGGCACGGCCACTGGCGGACCAGCGTCCTGTTGTTTTTCAGCGCCCAGTCCGGCGCCCCCTTTACCTATGGCTTTGTCAACTATACCGTGCAAAACACTCCTCAGCAGGTCAGCCTGGCGTATATCCCCCGCGTAGGGGAGTCGGTGAATTTCTTCCAGAGCTATACCGACAAGACCGGTCAATACCAAACCGCCGCCCAGCAAGCCGCCGCCTTCGACGCCTTTATCGACAGCAGTCCTTATTTGCGTTCCCGCCGCGGAGACTTCACGCAGCGCAACGCCGTCACCACCCCCTGGAACAACGACCTCGACTTCCACTTCGGCCAGGAATTCGGGCTGGGCGGAAGCCGTGTTGTTTCTTTTACCCTCGACATCCTTAACCTAACCAACTTGCTCGACCCCAACTGGGGACGCGTGTACTTCGTACCCAATACCTACAATTCCACGGCCAGCGTGGGGCTGATCCCCTATATCCCCGCCCGCGTGTCGCAGGGGTATCCCATTTATCAGTTTATCAACCCGGGGAAGCCGTACTCGGTGGATTTTATGGCCAGCAGATGGCAGATGCAGGCGGGGGTGAGGTATAGTTTTTAAGGCTCTGTTTTTGTATGCGGTGCCGCGCTTGTGTGCGGCGCCGCCCCCTCGGGGCGCTGCAAATTCCTATCTTTGGCGGAAATTGCTATCCGGAGATGAAGAACGCCCTTCTTTGCCTGGCGGCGCTATGGCCCTGCCTGTACGGATGCCATACGGCCGGCGCCGAGGCGATCGCCAGAGTGAAAAAGCGGTTACGCCTGTCCGGGGATTTTCCCCTTCCGATACGACCCCGACCTTCGATACCGCGCTGGAGGCTGCCGTCCGCCGGGAGCAGCGTTCCTATGGTCTCCCACCCAATAAAAGACGTCCCCGGCTGGACACCCCAGCGCATCAAGGCTGCTATGCACCGCAGTAGCGAGCTCTGGGTAACACTTCCCAAGCCCATACCCGTGTATATCGTCTATTTGACGGCGTGGGTCGACGCGACGGGGAGGGTGAATTACCGGAAGGATGTGTATGGGCATGATGCGGAGATCGAGGAGCGGATGTTCAAGTGAGGCAAGCCTCACCTTGCGGTGGAGGCACTTTGAATTTTTTTTGCGGCGTCGATAGTAACCAGGAAGTGAATTTGACGTCCCAGCCGTTTGGGATCCAAAATGCCTTTTTCGACCAGAAAATTTAGGTCATTTCTGGCTGTTTGATTGCTGACGTCGAATTTGGACTCGATTTCAGATACAGTGAATGTTGTTTTTTCTTCATTGAGAATTTGTTGAAGCATGAACTGTTGTCGTTCATTGTAATCGGTATTTCGAAGGAGCTGCAACATCGTCTTCTTTTCCTTGTTCTTTCGCGAAATATACTTTTTAAGTTCCTCCAAGGCAGTGCCAATGCATTTCAAATTATAGGCGACGAAATAGGTAAGATCATTTTCATCCAATTCTGTGTATTGATAAGCCCGTGCGTACTGCGACTTCGAGCCTAGAATAACCCGGGATACTGACATGTATTCGATGAGCCAATACCCTTTTTTAATTAGGTACCAGTAGAACAATGCCCGGGCAGTACGGCCATTTCCATCTGCAAATGGATGTATATATCCCGTCAAGAAATGAACAATGATGGCTTTGGATATGGGATGGAGGAAGAAGTTTTCCTTTCGTTGATCGTTTGCAAAAATGCAAAATTCGGTCATCAGCTTCTCTAGCAAAGCGGAGGGAGGCGGGGTATGCAGAATTGTTCCGGTCTGCACGTCGATAATGCGTACATCATCTGACGTTCTGAACGCTCCTTCCTCACGACCATCGGGAAGCGTTCCGCTGGTAATAATTTGATGGATCTGAAGGATAAGATCCGGTGTCATGGTAACATCCTTATGATCTACAATCCACTGCATGGCAGTATAGTTATTGGCGATCATCTGCTCGGAAAGGTTCCTGGGTTTTCTATTAGATTCGAGCATCTCTTTGGCAAGCTTTCGCGTGGTCGCAGCACCTTCGAGCTGGGAAGAGGCAATAGCTTCTTCCATCAGGGAGCTGACTAGGTAGCGTTGCTTCTCGGCCGTTGGAATAAGATCGCTTGTATGGAGGCTTCCACCTAAGTTCATATCGAGGTCGTGAAGCTGCTCCTGCAAAAATGAGGGCGTGTTGAGATGCATCTCCAGCCCACTAAAATTGATGGTCTTTTGTGAGTAGCGCTGCCCTTTGACGGCACCCCAAACTTTTTTGGGATCACAGCTCCATTCTTTAGCGAGATACTTCCATTTTTCCCAATAGGGATAAGAGGATTCTTCTATTTGTCGCAGTTCTTCAAATTTTCCTGCAGCTTGCAGTTCCTCCATGGCTTTTAACAATGCTACCCCTCCTTGGGGCATCCTGGGTGGTTTTTCGACGCTCCTCATATTATTTCCTAATAATTCCCAAAATTAGGAGTATTCAATTGTTTATTCCAAATTTTTTGAAAAATTAGGAGTAACTTGTAGAATTATAAATAATTGATAAAGAGTGGCATATCGGATTTATTTGGGCTTTGTCGTCGCCTGTTTCCACCGGAACCGCACCACCCCATTATTCTGCAGGTCCGATGTCACCCGCACATCATACTGATCCTCCCCCGCATGCACCACCATCAGCGCCGTATTCGGCGGAATATCGCCAAGGTTATCGGCAAAAAGAATGAGTTCGTTGTCCCGGTCGGGCAGGGCCGTCAGCGTGACCTTGATGGGTTGGTGCGTCAGCATGTTTTTATAGACCACCGCCTTGCCGTTGAAGTATACGGTGACCGTATCGTGGTCGATGATCCCGTCGTCATAGAGTTCGATGCGGATCGTCGGGTCCGTGATCTCGATGGTTTGGATGAGGTTGTCCTGCCGTTGCCGCACCTGGGGCGGGGGAGGGGTCACCGGGGCCAGGACCTTCGGCGGGGCGGCGGCGAGGCGGTCGCCGCCGGATTGCATCTTTAGAGCGACGGTATCGGTGGGCGGGGGTGCCTTTTTTACCGGGGGCTTCGACCGGGACGCGACGCCGGGGTGGGGCGCTGCCGGCTTGCGCGAGGCCAGGGTATCACGCCGCGGCACGCGGTGCACGCGGGCGGAATCTGGCCGGGACGTTTTCGCCGGCGCATGCGCCACGGGCGGCCGGGCCACCGGCGGCCGCGCCGCATGCCCCGCGCCCGGCGGCACAGGCCGCAAGCTCGCAAGCGTCTTCCGCGACAGCGTCGTAAACCCAAACCCGCAGGACGACGTATACCCCGGCGCCGGCTTCCACCTCCCCTCCAGGGTTTCCTCGCCTCCTCCGTTGAAATACGTAAGTATATGTGTCTGTAAACAGTCGACCCAGCCAGGAGGCGTATTCCCCTTGATGCGGTGGGTTTCGCTCACGGTGACGGTCCGGGTGGCGGGATCGACCGTGCCGGTCACCGTGCAGATCGTGAAAATGGTGTATCCCCGGAGAAAAAAATACGTGTACGAATACCCGGTCACCTGCCCGCCCGCGGAAACCTGGAGCTCCAGCACATAGTCATCCGTCTCTGAAGAGTCAAAGGAGGTAAAGGTGCCTTTCCATTGTCCGTTGAAGTTTTGGGCGTGTGTAGAAAGGCAGAGTAGGATAGCAAGGAAACAAAAACTTAGGTGCCTCATAAAAGAAAATTAAGCATTAATTTTGCAAATTCGGCAGACGAACTTTATGATCAAAATCACATTCCCGGACGGCGCAGTTCGTTCGTATGAAAACGGAGTAACCGCACTGGACATAGCCAAATCGATCTCGGAAGGATTGGCCAGAAAAGTATTGGCGGCAAACGTCAATGGACAGGTTTGGGACGCGACCCGCCCCATACAGGAGGATGCTACGCTAAAGCTCCTGACTTGGGACGACGCGGACGGCAAGTCCACCTTTTGGCACTCTTCGGCACACTTGCTGGCCGAGGCGGTAGAAGCCACTTTTCCCGGCGTCAAGTTCTGGGTGGGCCCCCCCGTGGAAAACGGGTTTTACTATGATATGGACCTGGGGGACCGGCACATCACCGAGGAAGACCTCGCCAGGCTGGAGGTAAAGATGGCCGAGCTGGCCAAACAAAACAACGCCTACACCCGTCAGGAGATCTCCAAGGCGGACGCGGTCAAATATTTTAGCGACAAAGGAGACGAGTACAAGCTGGACCTGCTGGAAGGCCTCCAGGACGGCTCGATCACCTTTTATTCCCAGGGGGCATTTACCGACCTCTGCCGGGGGCCCCATATCCCCGCCACCGGGGCGATCAAAGCGATCAAGCTCACCAACATCGCGGGTGCCTACTGGAAAGGAAGTGAGAAAAATAAGATGCTGACACGCGTGTACGGCGTTACTTTTCCTCAACAAAAAGAACTCGACGAATACCTCGCGCTGCTGGAAGAACAAAAGAAGCGCGACCACCGGAAACTGGGCAAGGACCTGGGGATCTTTACGTTCGACGATGACATCGGACCGGGCCTGGTGCTTTGGATGCCCAACGGGACCATCATCATCGAGGAAC
Organism: Dinghuibacter silviterrae; assembly: GCF_004366355.1. NCBI lineage: Bacteria > Pseudomonadati > Bacteroidota > Chitinophagia > Chitinophagales > Chitinophagaceae > Dinghuibacter > Dinghuibacter silviterrae. Next base: position 1,934,494 of record NZ_SODV01000002.1, read on the forward strand.
TGGAAAAGCTGGCGAAGGAAACCGAATCCAGGGCGGGCTACAAACGCGTGGTCACGCCCCATATCGCCAAGGAAAACCTGTACCTGACCAGCGGGCACCTGCCTTATTACAAGGACAGTATGTATCCCCCCATGGAGATGGACGGGACCAACTACTACCTGAAGGCGATGAACTGCCCTCACCACCATAAGATCTACGCGGCCGAACCCCGGAGCTATAAGGACCTGCCCCTGCGGCTGGCCGAATACGGGACTTGTTACCGGTACGAACAGTCCGGGGAGCTCTTCGGGCTGATGCGGGTGCGCTGTCTGCACATGAACGACGCCCACATCTATTGTTCCAAGGAGCAGTTTGCGAGCGAGTTCGAGGCGGTCAACCAGATGTACCTGAAGTATTTCAAGCTCTTCGGGATCGACAAATACGTGATGCGGTTGTCCCTGCACGAACCGTCCAAGCTGGGTCAGAAGTACGTGGACGCCCCCGAACTCTGGCTGGAAACCGAGGCCATGGTCCGGAAAGTCCTCCAGGATACCGGGACGCCCTTTATCGAGGTGCCCGACGAGGCCGCCTTTTATGGCCCCAAAATCGACGTTCAGATTTGGAGCACGATCGGGCGTGAGTTTACCCTGGCCACCAACCAGGTCGACTTTAGCCAGGGCCGGAGCTTTAAACTGGAATATACGACCCGGGACAACAAGACGGATACCCCGCTGATCATCCACCGGGCGCCCCTGGGCACCCACGAACGCTTTATCGGCTTCCTCCTGGAGCACTACGCGGGGAAATTCCCCGTCTGGCTGGCGCCCACCCAGGTTAAAGTGTTGCCCATCAGCGACAAATTCATGGATTACGCCCGGAAGGTGGAAGCAGCCCTAAGGGACGCAGGGGTCCGTGCCGAGATCGACGACCGGAGCGAAAAGATTGGGAAAAAGATCCGCGACACCGAGCTCGCCAAGGTTCCGTATATGGTTGTATTGGGGGAAAAGGAGGAAGCGGCCGGACAGGTTTCCATCCGCCGCCAGGGGAAAGGGGACCTGGGCAGTCAACCCCTGGACTCCTTTATTCGTTCAGTAGAAGAGGAAGCAAGACTCCGACTTTCGGAAAATTAGAGTAGATTTACACCCGTCACCAATTTAAAAAAACAGTTTTTCGTTTAATGGCATTACCACAAAGAGGAAGATTTAATGGCCCGTTTGTCAGAAGGCAAGTGGAGCCGGAACACCGAATCAACGATCGCATCAGGGTCCCCCAGGTTAGGCTGGTGGGCGACAACGTAACCGTCGGCGTTTACCCGACAGACCAGGCCAGGAGAATGGCCTTCGACCAGGGCCTTGACCTGGTAGAAATCTCTCCCACGGCGGATCCCCCCGTTTGCAAAATCATCGACTATAACAAGTTCCTTTACGAGAAGAAGCGGAAGGAAAAGGAAATGAAGGCGAAGAGCAAGGCTTCCGAAGTAAAGGAAGTCCGCTTCACGCCCAATACCGACGACCACGACTTCGACTTCAAGGTGAAACACGCATTGAAGTTCCTCGAAGAAGGCAATAAGGTTAAAGCATACGTCCAGTTCAAGGGCCGTGCCATCATGTTCAAGGAACGCGGTGAGCTGATCCTGCTGAAATTCGCGGAACGCCTCGCAGAACACGGGGTCCTGGAAGGGATGCCGAAGATGGAAGGCAAGCGTATGCTGACGATGTTCGCCCCCAAACCCGCCAGCGCCAAGAAAAAGAAGGAAGGCGGCGCCGCTTAACCCGGCCGCACTTGTCCGTCTCCCCGGACGATCCATTTGTAACTCGTCAGGGCCTCCAACCCCATAGGCCCCCTCGCGTGCAGCTTTTGCGTGCTGATCCCGATCTCCGCCCCGAGCCCGAATTGGGCGCCGTCCGTGAATGCCGTGGAGGTGTTCACATACACCGCCGCTGCGTCCACCGCGTGTACGAAACGGTCCGCGTGCGCGGTGTCCTCCGTCAGGATGGCCTCGCTGTGCCCGGAGCTGTGTTTGCGGATATATTCGAGGGCTTCTTCAAAACTGTCCACCGTTTTTATGGCGAGCGTCATTGCCAGGAATTCTGTGCCGAAGTCGGTTTCGGTCGCGGGTTTCAGCAGCGTGGCCGGATAGCGGCCGTTCAGCGCTTCCAGCGCACGGGGATCGGCGCGGAGTTCGACGCCGTGTGCGGCGCCCCCGGCGCCGGCTTCGCCATGCGCCGCTGCACCGGCCATCGCCCCCACCAACTGCGGCAACGCCCCCAGCAGCGCGGAATGCACGAGCAAACAATCAAGCGCGTTGCACACACTCACCCTCCGGGTCTTCGCATTGTGGATGACCGCAGCGGCTTTCGCAAGATCGGCAGACGCATCCACGAATGTGTGCACCACGCCCGCCCCGGTTTCAATCACCGGCACCCGCGCGTTCTCGCGCACGTATTGAATGAGCTGGTTGCTTCCCCGTGGGATGACCACGTCCACCCAGCCGACGGCTTGAAGAAGCGCCGTAGTGGACGCGCGTTCGGGCGGCAGCAGTTGCACCACGTCGGGGTGGATGCCAAAGCGCTCCAGGACCCCGTGGATCACGCGCACGATGGCGCGGTTGGAGTCGTCGGCGTCGCTGCCTCCCTTGAGCAGGGCGACGTTTCCCGTTTTGAAACAAAGCGAGAAGGCGTCGGCCGTGACGTTGGGCCGCGCCTCATAGATCATGCCCACCACACCCAGCGGCACGGAGATACGGGTGATGTGTAAGCCGTTGTTCAGCGTCTTTTCTTCGAGCGAGTGACCCAAAGGGGAGGGGAGGGACGCGACGTTGGCCATGTCCGCGGCGATCCCTGCGATACGCGTCTCCGTGAGTAAGAGCCGGTCGTATTTGGGATCGGCGGGGTCCATGCGCGCGCAATCGAGGGCGTTGGCTGCTAAAATATCCGGCGAAGACCCGACAAGGGCCTGCGCTATCGCGGACAATACTTCGTTGGTTATCTCAGGGGTGAGTATATGCAGATGGCGCACCGCGTCGCGCGCCCGTTCGAAATAGTTCATCCTTTTGTGTCTTCCTGTATGTAAAGGTAGTCATAATGCACCAGGGGCGGTTCGTTGTGCTTGCCGATGAGCCCCCGCGCGGTTTCGGAGCCATACCGCGCCATGCCCAGCCCGATGAGGTGATCATGCGCGTCGGCGATCTCCACCACGTCGTTCTTGTTGAAGTCCCCGGTGATGCGGGTGATGCCCACGGGCAGCAGGCTGGAGGCCTTCGAGCCCAGCAATGCCGCGCGGGCACCGTCGTTTATAAAAACGCGACCTTTAGCGGACGCGTGCGCGATCCAGCGCTTCTGGCCCGAGGGTTTCCGCAAAGGAAGAAAACGCGTATGCGGAACACTGCCATTCAAGACACCGGCAAGGATATGGTCTTTTTTCCCATTGGCGATGTGTACGGCGATGCCCAGCCTGGCCGTCTTGCGGGCCATGTGCGACTTGGTGAGCATGCCCCCGCGGCCGAAGTTGGACTTGGAGGTGCTGATATACCCCGAAAGATCCGATAAGGTCGGGAGCACTTCTTCGAGCAACACCGACCCCGGATCGCGTGGATCCCCCGTGTACAAGCCGTCTACATTGGACAGAATAATGAGCGCATTCGCCCCGATCATGGAAGCAATAAGCCCCGCGAGCTCGTCGTTGTCCGTAAACATCAGCTCCGACACGGAGATCACGTCGTTCTCGTTGACGACCGGGATGATCTGTTCGCTCAGCAGGATCTCCAAACAACTCAGCATATTCCGGTAGTGCGTCTTGTCCCGGAAGTCCTCTTTAGTCACCAATACCTGGGAAACCACCAGGTCGAAGCCGCGGAAAAGGTCTGCATACCGGCGGATCAGCTCCACCTGGCCCACCGAGGCCAGGAGCTGCCGGGCGGCGACTTCGTCGGCCCGCTCGGGGACGGACACGAGCGCCCTCCCGGAGGCCACCGCCCCCGAGGAGACCACCACGACCTCCCGGCCTTCCTTTTTCAGCGATGCGATCTCCTCCACGAGGCGCTCCATCCGGAGTCTGTCCGGAAGTCCGTCCGGGCCCGTGAGCACGTTCGACCCGATTTTGATCACCAGTCTTTTATAATCCATACCTGGCATTTCCTACATTTGCGGATCGCAAGATACTTAAACCCCGGGCAATATGACCGCAGACGACCTCCGGGCGCTAACCGCCGACCTGCCAAAGGTGACCGAAGACATCAAATGGGAAGACAACCTCACTTTCCTGGTGGGGGACAAGATTTTCGCCATCGCCGGTCTCGCCGGCAACCGGGTGGGTTTCAAGGTCTCGGAGGAGGACTTTGCCGAGCTTACCGGCAGGGACGACATCATACAAGCCCCCCATTTCGCCCGGGGCCAGTGGGTCCAGGTGAACCGCCCCGGGGCCCTGTCCCGCCAGGAATGGAAGGACTATTTGAAGAAATCCTACACGCTCGTCCTGGAAAAACTCCCCAAAAAGACCCGGAAAGAATTGGGGATCTGAAGTTTGTTCCCTACCTTTGCCGACCGAATTTCACGGAGATTTTATTGTTTGATGCCCGAAACGTTAACAATTATCTCAACGGCAAGCCCTTAGGAAAGGCTCGGCCACACACTGTAAAACGCTTAGTAACAATGCCCAAGGTTAAAACACACTCCAGAGCGAAAAAGACGTTCAAGGTAACCGGTTCCGGCGAGATCGCCTTTGCCAAGGCCTTCAAGAGCCACCTGCTCACGAAGAAGTCCAAAAAAAGGAAGCGTTCCCTGCGGGGCGGCGCGCTCGTACACAAGGCCAACCTGCCTTTTGTAAAGCGCCTGTTGCGTTTGAAGTAGACAACCATTTAATTACCGTTTAAAATTTATTCGATATGCCACGCTCAGTCAATGCAGTAGCATCCAGGGCCAGAAGGAAAAAGATACTGAAACAAGCCAAGGGCTTCTACGGCAAGCGCAAGAACGTGTACACCGTAGCCAAGAACGTCCTGGAAAAGGGCCTGCAATACCGCTACGTCGGCCGCAAACTCAAAAAGCGCGAGTATCGCGCCCTCTGGATCGTCCGTATCAACGCGGCCGTCCGGGAACAAGGCCTGAGCTACTCCCAGTTCATCCACAAACTGAACGAAAAAGGGATTACCCTCGACCGTAAGGTCCTCGCCGACCTGGCCATGAACGAGCCTGAAACCTTTAAGAGCCTGGTGGCTTCCGTAAAGTAGACGCGCCAAAGTTTATCTATAGATTGGCCGCCCCCCTGGGCGGTCTTTTTTTTTGCACGGAAACTGCGAAAAAATATACTTTTGTAGCCATTTTCTAACCCAAAAGCCTCAAAAAACGAGAGAACTGTCAATGAACAACACGTACACCGACCTGGTGCATCAGACGTTCCACTTCCCGCAGGAAGATTTTAAGATTGAAGACGACTACCTTCGTTACAATGACGTAGACGTGAAAGCCCTGATCGACAAGTACGGGACGCCGTTGAAATTGACCTATCTCCCAAAGATCGGACAGCAGATCGGCAAGGCTAAAAAGTGGTTTGACAATGCGTTCAAGCGCCACAAATACGAGGGGAAATACTACTACTGTTATTGTACCAAAAGCTCGCATTTCTCCTTTGTCGTGGAGGAGGCCCTCAAACACGACATCCACCTGGAGACGTCCTACGCTTACGATATAGAGATCATCAACCGGTTGTACGAACGCCGGAAGATCAATAAGGACATCCACATCATTTGCAACGGCTTCAAGCAGCGGGCGTATACGTCCCGTATTGCCAAGCTGATCAACAGCGGTTTCAAAAACGTCATCCCGGTTCTCGACAACAAGGAAGAACTGGAAATGTACAAACGGTCAGTCAAGGAACCCTTCAAACTGGGGATCCGCGTGGCCGCGGAAGAAGAACCGTCGTTTCCTTTTTATACGTCGCGTCTGGGCATCCGCGCCCGGGACATCCTGGAATTCTACGTCGACAAGATCGAGGGCTACGAACACAAGTTCCAGCTCAAGATGCTCCATATCTTCCTGAACAAGGGGATCAAGGACGACATCTACTACTGGTCCGAGCTCAACAAGATCGCCAACCTGTATTGCCAGCTGAAAAAGATCTGCCCCGAACTGGACTCGATCAATATCGGCGGCGGCTTCCCGATCAAGCACTCCCTGGCCTTCGAATACGATTACCAGTTCATGATCAACGAGATCGTCTCGACGATCAAAAAGGCTTGTAAAAGGTCGAAGGTGCCCGTTCCCAACATCTTTACGGAATTCGGCAGCTTTACCGTCGGCGAGAGCATGGCGCACATTTACAGCGTCATCGCCGAAAAGACCCAGAACGACCGCGAGATCTGGTACATGATCGATTCCAGTTTTATCACCACCCTCCCGGATACCTGGGGTATAGGCGAAAAATTCCTCATGCTCCCCATCAACAAGTGGGGTAATGAATACCAACGCGTGGTCCTGGGAGGGATCACCTGCGACAGCCACGACTACTACGATTCGGAAGAGCACATCAACGAAGTGTTTCTTCCAAAGGTCAACGGTGATAAGGAGCCTCTCTATGTCGGCTTCTTCCACACCGGAGCCTATCAGGATCAGATCAGTGGCTATGGAGGTATCAAACACTGTCTCATCCCTTCTCCCAAGCACATCATCGTCGGCTACGACAAAAGCGGGAAGCTCACGGATTGGGTCTACGCCAAGGAGCAGACGGCGCAGAGCATGCTGAAGATTCTCGGGTATTATTAGCGGTGCGGCTCCAGGATCCACGTCTCGCGGATCCGGTGACGCTGCACCAGCGGTATCGGCGGCACCTGCTGCCCCTTCCGGCGCAGGAGCTCGCGCGAGCGGATCATATCCGGCTCGGGCGTAGCCTTGTACGCCAGTTTCAACCCGCAACTGCGGAAAAAGGTCTCCGCTTCGCCGAAGCTGCCGAATTTATTTTCGTTCACGTGGTGATCGGCCAGGAACTTGGAGATTTCGGGGGTGACTTCGGACAGGGCCGCCATCTCGTTTTCCATCTTACGCACATAGACGTCCGCGGTGACCCAGTAGCCGCCCCTTTCTTTTAACACAGACCGGATGATCCGGCACATGCGGCGTTTTTCTTCCTCGTCCAGGTAAACCAGCAACCCTTCGTTGACTAAGGCCAGCGGACCCGGGGGGAAACGCCGTATCAGCGCCCGGAAGGCGTCTTCGTCCAATACGTTGAGCGGTTTGACCAGGAGCTGTCCGACAGGGGCGTCGGCTAAGGTCCGCATCAGCGGCTGGAGGAGCGTTTCCTTGATCGCGATCACTTCCGGCAGGTCCGTATCGATGTAAAAGCGGTCTTCGTAAAGCACCTGGTGCAAACCGCGGAACGAGTAACCGGAGGACACTTCCAGGATGTTCGTCAGCCCCATCATGCTCAAAGCCGCGTCGATCGACCAATACCGGACGTCGAAGTGCATCAGCCGTTTTAGAAAGGTAGGGGTGACCCGCTCGTCGCTTTCCTGAGGCAGCTCATCTTCTCCAAAGACCAGACCGGCCGCGGCCCTGGCAAAAGGAATGTCCGTAAGCGCCTTCATCCAAAGAAGGGACTTTGCGGAAGGGCTGATGGTGCTGTAGTCTTTTGTCGGCGCGTCCATGAACAATAAATATACGAATTTGTGTGCTGTATGCCCCACTTATATATCATCGCGGGCCCGCACGGCGCAGGCAAAACCAAAGCCACCACGACGGTGTTGCCTAACGTCTTTCATTGCGACGTATGCCTGGACGTGGATGACATGCCCTTGGGGGTGTCTCCTTTTTACCCCGGATATTTCGAGCTTCCCGGTGCCAAGAGCCGGATGAATGTGGCGGACCTGATGGCAAAAAGGGAGGACTTTGCGATAAAAACGACGCTGGCGGATGGGCACCAAGCCCGCCTGGTCGGGATCGCCCGGAAGAGAGAATATGGGGTGACGATGGTCTACTATTGGCTCCCGTCGCCAGAAATGTCAAAAAAACGGGTAAAAAAGAACATCCCTGAGGACAAAATCGTCGATACGTACTACAAAAGCATCCGGAACCTGGTGCGTCATATCCTCCCTCTCTGCGACAATTGGATGATTATCAATAATGGCGGTGACGCTCCCGTAGGGATTGCCGTTGGCAAAAGGGATGAGGAGAAGACGATCTTACAACCCGAAGACTGGCAAAAGATACAGGAGCAGGCCCGGTAATTACATCCGCTCCGGCACGGCAATCCCGAGCAGCGACAACGCAAACGCCAGCACATTCCCCGTCATTTGCGCCAGCCCCAGCCGGAGGTGGCGTTTAGCGGGGTTTTCGGCATTGCCGATCGAGTGCTCTGCGTAAAACGAGTTGAACACCTGCCCCAGCCGGAAGGCGTAATTGGCGATCAACGAAGGATCGTGGTCCGAACCCGCGGTCTCGACGACGGAGGGGAATTGTTCCAGCACGACCAGCAATTCTTTTTCCAACGGCAGCAAAGCGGTTGAAAAACCGCCCGCAGGCGCCCCTTCCTTCCGCAGGACCGACCGGATACGCGCGTATACGTACTGGATAAAGGTCGCGGTAAACCCGTGCAGGTCGATGGACTCCTCCGGGTTAAACAACATTCTTTTGCGGGGATCCACCCGGAGCAGGAAAAACTTCAGGGCGCCCAGGCCCAGGGTATGATACAGGTCCTCGCGTTCGGCGGCGGTAAACCCGTCCACCTTGCCCAGCTCCTCGGTTTTGACCCGGGCGAGGTTGACCATCTCTGCGACGATGTCGTCCGCGTCCACCACCGTGCCTTCCCGGGTTTTCATACGACCCGTGGGCAGCTCCACCATGCCGTAGCTCAGGTGGTAAATGCCATCCGCCCCAGGAATACCGAGGCGCTGGCAGATCAGCTTGAGTACTTTGAAGTGATAATTTTGCTCATCCCCCACGACGTAGATGCTCTGGTTGCAGTGGTATTCGTTGTATTTGAACTCCGCCAAACCAATGTCCTGGGTGATGTATACCGACGTGCCGTCCCGGCGGCGGACGATCTTCTGGTCCAGCCCTTCGTCGGTCAGGTCGATCCAGACACTGCCGTCCTCCTTCTGGAAAAAGACACCCTTTTCCAGCCCTACATCCACCATATCCTTCCCCAGCAGGTAGGTCTCGCTTTCGTAATAGGTCTTGTCAAAGTCGCTCCCGATGGCACGGTAGGTATCCGCAAAACCCGCGTACACCCAGGCGTTCATCTGGCTCCACAGCGCGATCACATCGGGTTGGCCCGCCTCCCAGTCGACCAGCATCTGCTGTGCCGCCTTCATGACCGGCGCCTCTTTTTCCGCCTCTTCCTGCGGCATGCCCCCCGCTACCAGCGCCGCCGTTTCTTTTTTATGTTCTTCTCCGAAAAGCACATAATAGTCACCCACGAAGTGGTCCCCCTTCGTCCCCGTGGACGCCGGGGTCGCGCCATGCGCAAACCGCTGCCAGGCCACCATGCTTTTACAGATATGGATGCCCCGGTCGTTGGCGATACACGTCTTGACGACTTCATACCCGCAGGCCTTGAGGATTTCCGCCGTGCTCCAACCCAGGAAGTTGTTCCGGAGGTGGCCTAAGTGGAGGGGTTTGTTGGTGTTCGGGGAAGAGTATTCGACCATCACGCGTTCGCCCTTCGGCGCCCCGGCCCCGTAGCGGGCGTCTTGAAAAGCGTTGCCAAGCAACTCCGTCCAATAGCTATCGGTTACGGTCAGGTTCAGAAATCCTTTGATGACATTGTACGCGCTAAAGAGCCCCGGGTTTTGCGCCACCAGGTACTCTCCCAGCTCCTTCCCCAGACCGTCCGGAGACTTCCGCAGTTTTTTGACCAGCGCAAAAACAACGACCGTATAGTCGCCTTCGAATTCCGGCTTGGTCTGGTTGATTTGGAAATCCCTGACGTCCGTCTCGATGCCATACAACGCGGTCAGGGCCGCTTTTACTGAATCGCCTATGATGTTTGTGATAGCCATTGGGGGGGCAAAAATAAAAAAAAAGCGGGCATTGCCCGCTTTTCAAGCTTTTTACACACTCCGGCGCCGGTTAGTCACCGGGCGGAGGCCCACCAGGCCCGCCGCCAGGCCCCCCGCGGAACCCGCCAAAGCCCTGCCCGCGGGGCCGCTCACTCTCCGGTTTTACGTCATAACCCTTGGGTACGTCAAATTCGCTGTCTTTGATGTCCGCGTTGACCGTAACCTTGGTCACCTTGTATTGGATCGTTGCCCCGTTAAAGACGGTTGTCGTAAAGGCCATAGGGAAACCTTTCAACTGGTTAAAACCGCCGAAGCCAAACCCACGCCCGCCGGTTTGGATCGGTTCCTTTATCGGTAAGTCCTCGGTATACCAAATTTCGGTGACGATATTGCGCCCCGCGAAAGACGTCTTCGCCAACGCTTTTTTGCACTTATACCCCGCGATCGTCATCGTAGTATCGATATAGTCGATGTTCGTGGAAGGCCTCGGACGGGGATTCCCCGCGGAATCCAGCCGTGGTTGCCGGGGCGTCGTCCGGGGCGTGTCTATGGAATAGTACCCATATTTCCGGCCCTGGTTCTCGTACAACTGGGTGGTCTTTTTAGCATCCTTATCCACCAGTACGATCGTATGCTGCACGTCCGACTTTGACTCGGACTTGACGTGATTACCCTTGATGTAAACCATGATGCTTGTTTCCTGAGGCGGGTTCGGATCGTCCCCGCCGTCCGGGGGGGTAAAAACCTGGGTGGCCTTGATGATCATAGGCGCCGTTTCCTGCGCCTGTCCCCGCTTTGTCTGGAGCGTGAGTGAGACTCCCACCGCGAGTGTGACCCATAAAAATTGCTTTGTCATTGCTTGGTTGCTTTTTTAAGAGTCCTTAAAGTTACACCAAAGGTGCAAAACCTAAAAAACTCCGCTGCCAAAGGCCACAATGCATAGATAAACGGGCGTACGGGCAAAAAAATTGGGTCAGTGAGAACACCGACCCGCAAGAGACATGAGAAAACTAATAACTGAAACTTTCTGCTTATTTAGAACTTGCAACTTCCATACCATACTGGCGGGCAAATTGCTGATGCGTTGATTTGTCGGTAGCAATTAACAATTTAGTTAAGGATTCAGCCTTGACGGGCGTGCCTTCGAACGCCACCTTCTCTTGATGAGCGGCGGTCAGAGAGCGGTCTGCATTCCTGACAGCAGCCTCGGACAAGTGGTTGTAGGAGGAAGCGCACACCTGCAGATCCGTCAGGGCGTCGGCCTTGGCGACGGCGGCGTGGTCCGCGTTATGGGCTGCATAAGCAAAGGTGATGTCGGCGTCGGCGTTGGCGGCAGCCGCATTCAGTTCGACGGCAGCCTGGGCGAATTCGGCGGCGGAAATAGCAGCCGGAGCGTTGTCACGGTTGGCTTTCACAGCAGCGGTGGTGCAGCAGGAGTCCTTTTTCGTCGAATCCATGTTCCCGGCAAATGTGGGAACGGCGATCAAAAGGAATAAGCCGGTAGTATTGATAATCTGTTTCATATAAAATGTTTTACTTTTTTCGGTTTGTTTGTGATACAAAGATATGTCTTTAAACTGGTACTATGCAATGCAAGATACTATGTCTGGCAATTTTGGCTATATGAGCGGTCATTTTTCGTGACCGGTAGTTTTTTTCTTTCGGATGTCTGTTTTTACTGCAGGTAGAAAGGCTTTTCCCTAATTGAAGTCTGGTTCTAGGAGCAGTTTCCAAGCAAGCCTACGTTAGCGGGCTAAAAAAGAGGGCAAGTGGTCAAATCGTTTTCTTTTGGTACCGGATGGCGCCGCAAAGCTACGAATTTTTCTTAATATCAATGCATCTAACTGTGAATAAATTGTAAAATCCAGCACTTTTCAAAAACCTAGAATGAGACGCAATTGGCGGGAAAAAGTTACATCCGGCGCCCGCTTTTGGGAGGAGCGGCCGCCCGGAGGGGGCTAGCGGGCCAGTCCCTGCACTGCGGCCTCGACACTATCTCTGGCAGGGGGGCGGCGGAGCAGGTCCCGTATGTCCTGGTGCTCAAGGTCCAATAAGTAGGTCACATAGAGGGCATACCGGTCGTACGCCTGGGGCGAACGCGCCCGGTAAACGTCAAGCAGGCGCGAAATGGACCGGGGATCACCAATATAGTCCGCATAGCCTTCCCAAAGCCAGGTGGGCTCACGAAGGCTCCAGCGGCCCACATAATGGGACTCCAGGCTGTGGGTGATCTCATGGGCAATAAAATAGGAGAGGGGACGCGGATCGCCCGGAACCCGGTCGAAATCCGGGCTTGCCGGACGTATAAAGATGTTGCGGGTGAGCCGGTTGTCGCAAAGACCGCCGAGGTTGGTCCGGCCGCGGGTAAAGAAGCCAAACTGGAAAACACTGCCGCAGACGAATACCCGTTGGGTGATCGTCGTGTCATCAAGGGGAGAGCGCCGTAGCAGGTTGTTTACCTCGTCAAAAAGGGAGGAAGGAACGGCGCGGGAAGCATAGATCGTGATATTCCCCCGCCGGGCCTTAAAAGGGAAAAAAGGCTGGGGGTAGAGCAGGCACAACAAATACAACAGTAACAACCCCACTATGCCCATCGTTATCCTTCGCAAGGTCCGGCTCATGCGGAGGTACTCCATCTTTTGAGGCTCTGCAGGAGCTGGTCGAGCTGGATGGGTTTGGAGACATAGTCGTTCATCCCCGCGTCGAGACAGATCTGCCGGTCGCCTTCCATGGCGTTGGCGGTCATGGCGATGATCACCGGCTGCTGGCCGCCCCGCTCCCGGATAAAACGGGTCGCCTGGAGACCATCCACCTCCGGCATGCTGACGTCCATCAGGATCACGTCGTACGTGTCTGTGGCGCTTTTGTCCACGGCTTCCCTCCCGTTAAAAGCCTTGTCGGGCGCATACCCGAGCTTTTGGAGGATGTGTTCGACCAGTTTCTGATTGACGGGATTGTCTTCGGCAACAAGGATGCGCAACGGGTGTTCTTTTGCAAAAGCAGGGTCGAGTTGTTTGCGGTGCTGAGGGGTTTCCATTTTCTTGCCGGGTTGAAGGGCGTCCTGGACGGCTGCCAGGAGTAATGTTTGACGGACCGGTTTGTGAAGGACGGCCCTGAAAGGGTTTTCCTTTTGGGGATAGATATCGTCCGCGGTAGAGCTGAGCAGGATGACCGGGGTGCCGGGCAGGACCCCGGTCATCGCCGCCCCGACTTCCTTGCCGTTCATGACGGGCATGTGCAGGTCGGTCAGGACCAGGTCGAAGCGGTGTCCGTCGTGGGCCAGGGCAAGGGCGTCCGTGCCTGATGATACCGTCGCCACGGTCATCCCCCATTTGGACAGTTGCTTGTCCAATATTTGTAAATTGGTAGCGTTGTCATCGATCACCAGGACCGTTTTGCCTTTAAGAGAAGGCGGTTGGCTCGGCTGTCGCGCCGGAAAACCGGACGCCGCCCGCCGGGTCCGGATCGTAAAGCGGAATTCCGTACCTATGTCCTCTTTGCTCTTCACGCCGATGGTACCGCCCATCAGGGTGACGAGCTTTTCGCAGATGACCAGCCCCAGCCCCGTGCCACCGTATTGCCGGGTCGTGGAGGCGTCCACCTGCGAGAAGGCCTTGAAAAGCCGGTGAAGCTTCTCGTCGGGGATACCGATGCCGGTGTCCCGCACCGTAAAGACCAGCTCGACGGGGTCGCCGGACCGGGCCACACCCACGTGCAGAAACACCTCCCCCTTCCGGGTGAACTTAACCGCATTGGACACCAAATTGGTCAACACCTGCCGGAGCCGGATCATATCCCCCCGGATGACCGGGGGAACGTCATCGTCAATGTCACACACCAGGTCTATACCGGCTTCGGCCGCGCGGGGTCCGAACAGCTCCAGGACTTCTTCCACGCAAACTTCCAGGGAGAACTCCCGGTCCTCCAACTCCATGTGACCGGCTTCGATCTTGGAGAAGTCGAGGATGTCGTTGATGACCGACAGCAGTGTTTCCCCCGAGTGTTGTATGGTGGCGACGAAGTCTTGCTGTTCCTTGCTGAGGTCCGATTCGGACAGAAGGGAGGACATACCGATGATCCCGTTGAGGGGCGTCCGGATCTCGTGGCTCATCATAGCCAGGAAAATGCTTTTAGCCTCGTTGGCCTCCCGTTCTTTTTTGATGGCCTGGGCGAGCTGATCGGTGCGTTCGCCGACCTGGTTTTCCAGCGCCTCTTTTTGCTGGCGGATGATCCGGACGCGAAGCGCGATGATCCCGTAAATCAACGCCACGCCGGCCAGGATGCCTATGGTCCTGAACCACCAGGTGTCCCACCAGGGCGGAAGGACCTCCAGCTTTACGGTCAGGGGTTTGTCCGACCATGCTCCGCTATTATTGAGTCCTTTGACCTCGAAAACGTAGTGCCCCGGATCCAGGTTGGTATAGGTGACCGAATGCCGCAAACCGGCGTCGTTCCAATTCTTCTCAAAACCCTCCAAACGATACATATACCGCTTGCGGTCCCCGGTCGTATAATTCAGGGAGGCGAACTCGAAGGTCAGGACGGAATGGTCGAAGGGTAGTGTAATCGCGTCATCCCCGGATTCCTGGATATGATAAACCTCGGTTCCTCCCGAGTCCAGGCTGATTTCCTTGTTGAAAAGGGAAAACTTGGTGAGGACAAGGGGCGGGTCGAAAGGGTTGTTCCGGAGACTGTCCGGGTAAAAAGCCGTAAACCCCCCGGTGCCTCCAAAGTAGAGTTTGCCGTCCGCCGCTTTCCAGGCCGAGTGGGCGATAAACTCTCCCGGCTGGATGCCGAAGGCGGCGGAGTAATTGCGTGCGGTACCGGAGACCAGGTCGAAAAAGGAGATCCCCTTGTCCGTACTCAGCCATAAATGCCCCTGGCTGTCTTCCAGTACGGCATGGATGATGTTCCCGCCCAGGCCATCCTTGGCAAGAAACACTTTGAACCGCCCCGTTTTCCTGTCCCAACGGTCGAGGCCATAATTGGTGGCGATCCAGATATTGCCGAGGTGGTCTTCCCTGAGGTCGTTGACGGCATTGTTGCTGAGACTGTTCCGGGCCGTGTCGTGTGTATAGTGAAGAAAGGTCCGGGTTTTCTTATTCCAGACGTCCAGGCCCTTGTCAAAGGTCCCGATCCAAAGAAGGCCCTGGTCGTCCGTCATTAATTTCTGGATACCGTTGCCGGAAAGGCTCTGGGTGACCGGGAGGGACGCGTCGTGCCGGAAGTGTTCAAATTTGCCCGTGGCCTCGTCAAAGCGGTCCAGCCCCGTCCCATAACTGGCGATCCATATACTTCCATCCGCGTCGAGGGCCAGGGTGGATATATTGTCCGACGAAAGGCTGCCCGCGTCGAGGGGATTATTGTGGAAGTTCCGGAGGAAACGGCCGTTCCGGTCAAAAACGGTCAGACCGTTGGCGACCGTGCCGGTCCATATCTGTCCCTTACGGTCTTCCAACACACACGCCACATAGTCGCTGCTGATAGAGTGGGGATCCCGGGGATGATATTGGATGGCCTGGAACCGGTCGGTCTTTTCATCAAAAATGTCCAGGCCGCCCCCGTCGGTACCGATCCAGATCTTCCCCGGTGTACCTAAGAAGTCCAGGACGTTGTTGCTGCTCAGGCTGGATGGGTCGGTTTCCCTGCGGTAGAGGAGGAACTGCCGGGTGTCCCAGTTAAATTCGTTCACCCCGCCGCTAAAGGTACCCACCCACATATTGCCATCCTTATCCTGGAGAATGGAATAAATGGAATTGCTGCTCAGGCTATAGGTATCCATGTCGTCTTCTACCAGGCCGGTAAAGGTATCGGCGCCGGGTGCCAGGAGGTTCAGCCCCCCGTTTTCCGTCCCCACCCAAAGGACATGGTCCCGGTCCTCGCCGATGGAAAAAACCATGTTGTTGGAAAGGCTGCCCGGTCTTTCGGTATGCTGGTAGTGCCGGAAAGTTTCCTGCTCCGGTTGCCAGAGGTCCAGGCCCCCTCCGCCCGTACCAATCCAAAGGCGATGCCCGCTATCCTGGAACAGGGCGCGGACATAATTACCCGCCAGGGTAGTGGTGTCCCCCTCGCGGTGCCGGAACCAGGTCATTTTCCCGGTGGAGGGGTCGTATCGTTCCAACCCTCCCTGGGCTGAACCAAGCCAAACCGTTCCTTTGTCGTCCCTGAGAATACAGGTGACATTGTCCTCTCCCAAATGCGTCAGGGTTCGCCCGTCCTGTACCAGGTAGGCTCCATGATTTTCCGTACCTATCCACACGCTGTGGCCGCCATTGGAGGCAACGCAATTGATAAAGTTGTCCGGTATCCTGTCGGCGGGCGACTTGCCCCGGTTGTAGGGCGTAAACTTTCCGTTGAGGGGGTCGAAACGGCAAATCCCTCCTCCCCAGGTCGCCACCCATGGACGCCCGTCCGGGCTTCCCAGGAGTCCTTTGACAAAGTTGTTGGGAAGACTGTTGGAATCGGCGGGATCGTTTTTAAAAGAAATGAACTGATACCCGTCCCAACGGTTGACGCCATCCTTCGTGCCCAAGTATATAAATCCCCTTTTGCCCTGGAGAATGCAGGTAACATTGCTTTGGGAAAGACCGTTTGCCGTACCGAGACGCCGGAATTTCACCCGGTGGTATTGCCCCAAGGCCGAGGTACCAAAAAAGACCAGGCTCAACGTTAGACAAAGTATGGATGGACGCAAAGACAAGGGTAGCGTTTGGATGATACAAACATAACAAAAAACCGATACCTTTGTCCGCTATGACAATAGAGCAGATAAAAGATATGAGGGACCGCCTGGGCGTTCTGGGGAGGTATCTTTGACGTCCCTGACAAAAGGGAAAAAATCGCCAGGGACAAGCAACTAACCCTGGCGCCGGGGTTCTGGGACGACAATGAGCGCGCCACCCAGATCCTGAAAGACATCAAGGTCAACGAATATTGGGTCAAACTCTACGAAAGCGTAGAGGCTTCCATAGAAGACTTCACGGTACTTTTCGACTTCTGGAAGGAAGGGGAGGGCTCTGAAACGGAGGTCCGCCAGGCGTATGACAAGGCCCTCCAGGTTATCGAGGAGGCCGAATTCAAAAGCACCCTGAACCAGCCCGAAGACGAGCTCCCGGGCATCGTCCAGATCAATTCCGGGGCGGGCGGGACCGAAAGCCAGGACTGGGCGGAAATGCTCATGCGGATGTACCGTATGTACGGCGAGAAACAAGGCTGGGGCGTCACCGAGCTGGACCTCCAGGAAGGAGAAGGCGCCGGGATCAAAAGCGCCACCCTCCAGTTCGACGGACCTTTTGCTTTTGGCTTCCTGAAGGCCGAAAGCGGTGTCCATCGCCTGGTCCGCATATCCCCCTTCGATTCCAATGCCCGCCGGCATACTTCTTTTGCGTCGGTTTTTGTTTACCCACTTGTAGACGACTCCATAGAAATTGAAGTAAACCCGGCCGACCTCGAATGGGAATTCTACCGGTCAGGGGGTAAAGGAGGCCAAAACGTCAACAAGGTCGAAACCGCCGTGCGCCTGAAACACATCCCGTCCGGGATCATCGTCGAGTGCCAGCAGGCCCGGACCCAGGGGGAAAACCGGGAAAAGGCGCTCAAGATGCTCAAATCCCGCCTTTACGAGGAAGAACTGAGACGCCGGGAAGAGCTCAAAAACGCCACCAACGCCTCCAAAAAGAAGATCGAGTGGGGATCCCAGATCCGCAGCTACGTTTTCCATCCCTATAAGATGATCAAAGACCACCGTACCGACTACGAGGTCAACAACATCGGACCCGTCATGGACGGGGAGCTGGAAGGCTTTATCAAGGCGTACCTGATGATGGCGAAGGAAGCGGACGTTTAGCCATACGGTAGGTGTATCTGAGCCACGCGGCCAGGTTCTGCCGCTTTTCCATATCGATCACCAGTTCTTGCCGGGTATACCCGGTGAATGGCGGCGTTAGTTCCGCAAACTGATCGAGGGCGATCATCCCAAACGCGGAAATGCCCGCCATGGCCAGCCGGAAGGGCCCTTTACGCCGCTCGGTCACCTCCAGGCTTTCCACGGCATGGAACATCCCCACGACCTGGTCTTCGAAAAAGACACGGAAAACCGCGACGTCCCGCATCCGGAGCGGTAATGTATCCATTTGGTCCCCCAAATCCTTGTAGATGTCAAAAAGGTCGTTGGTCAGTTGGATGATGGTGCCGATCCGGTACCAGCAGTCCCGCTCGGCCGGGGTAGGGGTGACTTCCAGGTAAAAGCTGCACAGCAGCACCGAGAGGCCGCCCTTGCGGAAGGTAATTTCGCGGAGGGCGTCTTCGGAGAGCACCCCTGTCCGGGCCTGCTTCTTCGAATCCCACTGCGCCTGGAAAAGCTTCCGCGTCAGCGCGTCATAGACGGTCCGCTCATGCACAAAGCTCCGCAGTTGCAGGTGCGCGTCCCGAAACACCGCCTCGTCGAAATTCCGCGGCTCGAACCGCTCCGGCGCAAACGACAACGCCAGGAGTTCGTCTTCCGGTAACGCCAGCACGTCGGTAAAGTCGTCAAACAGGGAACTGCACACGAAATAGTAAATAAACCGTTCTTTTTCCGCTTCGGTCGTCCGGCGCCCGCGCAGGGCGGTAAAGGCGTCGCACATCATCGGATTGTAGATGCCATAGCTGACCGCGATCTTCCTGCGGGTTTTATCGCTAAACCGCCCGTCATATTTCCGTTCGACCTCCGCCAGCAACGCATACGCCCTCCGGGTCTCGATCCGGCGTTGCCGGATGATATAGAACGCGGTGCGGAGAACCTGGGCCAGGAACCGGAAAAAATAACCCATAAGCTGCAAGAAAGGTACAATTCGTAATTTTGCCGAAATTATTTTCCATGACCATCGGAGAGTTTTTTTATCCCCTGCCCGCCAACGAGCCCGTTTTGGGCTACGCGCCAGGGAGTAAAGAGAAGGAGTTGTTACAAAAGGCGATACAGGAAATGAAGGCCCACAAGGCCGACATTCCCATGTACATTGGTTCGGAGGAGGTGAAAACCGGTAAGACGGTCAGCCTGCACCCTCCGCACGAACACCATCACGTGCTGGGGCATTTCCACACGGGCAATACCGCGCACTTCAACAAAGCCATCGACGCCGCGCTCGCCGCGCGCAAGGCCTGGGCCGAACTGAGCTGGGCCAACCGGGCGAATATCTTCCTGAAAGCCGCCGACCTGCTGGCCACCAAATACCGTTACCAGGTCAACGCCGCCACGATGCTCGGCCAAAGCAAAAACGCCTACCAGGCTGAAATCGACAGCGCCTGCGAACTGATCGACTTCCTGAGGTTCAACGTCCACTACCTCGGCGAGATCTACCGCCAGCAACCGATCAGCAGCCCCGGGGTACACAACCGGCTGGAGTTCCGCCCCCTGGAAGGTTTTGTCGTCGCGATCACGCCCTTTAACTTCACCGCCATTGCCGGCAACCTGCCCTCCGCCCCTGCGCTTTGCGGAAACGTGGTGGTCTGGAAGCCTTCCGATACCCAGGTCCTCGCGGCCTGGTGGGTCATGAAGGTCTTTAAGGAAGCCGGGTTGCCCGACGGGGTGATTAACCTCGTCTATGGAGACGGCCCCGAATTCGGGAATGCGGTGTTCGCCCACCGGGACTTTGCCGGTGTCCACTTCACTGGGTCCACCCGCACCTTCAACCACATCTGGAAAACCATAGGCGAAAACGTCGCCGGCTACCGGACCTATCCCCGGATCGTCGGGGAAACCGGCGGCAAGGACTTTGTCCTCGTACACAAAAGCGCCCACGCAGACGCTGTCGTCACCGGCCTGGCCCGGGGCGCCTTTGAATACCAGGGGCAAAAGTGTTCCGCGGCCTCCCGGGCGTATATCCCCTCCAACCTCGCCCCCGAGATAAAAGCCGGTCTCCAGAAGGCGCTCCAGTCCATGAAAATGGGCACCGTGGAAGACTTCGGCAACTTTATCAACGCCGTCATCGACGAGCGTTCCTTTGACAAGATCGCCGGCTATATCGACAAGGCTAAAAACGACCCTGCAGCGCGGATCATCGCGGGCGGCACCTACGACAAAACCGCCGGGTACTTTATCGAACCCACCGTCATCGAAACCAGCGACCCCCGCTTCGTCACCATGTGCGAAGAAATCTTCGGCCCCGTCCTGACGCTCTATGTATACGAGGCCGACGCCTTCGAGCAAGCCATGGACCTCGTCGACAACACGTCGCCCTACGCGCTCACCGGGGCCGTCTTCGCCCAGGACCGCGCCGCCGTCGAACGCGCCACGCACCGCCTGAGCCACAGCGCCGGGAACTTTTACATCAACGACAAACCCACCGGGGCCGTCGTCGGTCAGCAACCCTTTGGCGGCGCCCGGGCATCCGGTACCAATGACAAGGCCGGTTCCGCCCTTAACCTCTACCGTTGGTTGAGCGCCCGCACGATAAAAGAAAACTATAACCCACCCGTGGATTATAGATATCCTTTTCTGGGGTAACTTTGGCCCTATGGCAAGGATCATCCTAGACCCCGACCAATTGAAACTGACCATTCAACGCCTGGCGCACCAGCTCACGGAGGATGGATTGGACGTAAAACAAACTGTTTTTATCGGCATACAGCCCCGCGGTATCAAGTTTGCGGATAGGGTCGTCGACCAGATCCGCAAACTTCTCCCCGGGCAAAAGGTACAATACGGCAAGCTCGACATCACCTTTTACCGGGACGACGTCCGGGACGGGATACACCTCCCCAACCAAACATCCATCGACTTTTCCATAGAGGGCAAGACCGTCATCCTTATCGACGACGTCCTCTATACCGGCCGGACCATCCGCTCCGCCCTCGACGCCCTCCAGGACTTCGGACGCCCGGCACGGGTAGCGCTTTGCGCCTTGATCGACAGACGGTTCAGCAGGGAATTGCCCATACAACCTGATTTTTGCGGGAAAACCATCGATTCTATTGTCAGCCAGCGGGTGATTGTCGAATGGGAGCATGAGCGCGTGGTGCTCCACGAGGGCGCTGGCGCGTAAGCGCCGCAGGCGCCGTCGCTCGCGGCGAAGCCGCAGGGGCCCCGGCCCGCCGCCGCCGCCGCTCGCCGCCACCGCTCACCGCCGCTCACCGCCGCCGCTCACCGCCGCCGCGCACCGCTCATCGCCGCCGTGCCCGCTGTGCGAAATTTTTGCGCCGCAGTTGCGCAAATTCTCCTAGTTTTGCGCCTTAAGATGCAGTTGTCCACGAAACATCTCCTGGGGATACGGGCGCTCACCCGTGAAGACATCGAGCTCATTCTTTCCACCGCCGAACAATTCAAAGACGTTTTACAAAGACCCGTCAAAAAGGTCCCCTCCCTCCGGGACGTGACGATCGTCAACCTTTTTTACGAGAACTCCACGCGGACGCGGATCTCCTTCGAGCTCGCGGAAAAACGCCTCTCCGCCGACACCATCAACTTTACCGCCAGCGGTTCCTCGGTGTCCAAAGGAGAAACCCTCCTGGATACCGTCAACAACATCCTGTCGATGAAGGTGGACATGGTCGTCATGCGGCACAGCGCCAGCGGCGCGCCCCACTTCCTCGCGCAGCACATCCCGGCGGCGATCGTCAACGCCGGGGACGGGATCAATGAACACCCCACGCAGGGACTCCTGGATGCCCTGTCCATGAAACAGGCGCTGGGCACCCTGGAAGGCATCCGGGTCGCCATCATCGGCGACATCATGCATTCCCGTGTCGCCATGAGCAACATCTACCTCCTCAAAAAGATGGGCGCAGAGGTCATGGTTGCTGGTCCCCCCACGCTCATCCCGCCCTATATCCAGGAAGCCTTCGGGGTAAAGGTCGTCTACAAGGTCAGGGAAGCCCTCGAATGGTGTGACGTCGCCAACGTCCTGCGCATACAGCTCGAACGCCAAAGCCAGCCCCTGTTCAGCTCCCTGCGCGAATACAACCTCGCTTACGGGGTCAGCCGCCGGTTGCTCGACGGGTTAAAAAAGGACATCTTCATCATGCACCCCGGCCCTATCAACCGCGGCGTGGAACTGGACAGCGACGTGGCCGACTCCGGGCATTCGCTCATCCTCCAGCAGGTGGAGAACGGGGTCGCCGTGCGCATGGCCGTGCTGTACCTCCTCGCCGGTAAAAACTAGCTCATGCGAACGATACTTTTGCTGATCGCCTCCAACATTTTCATGACCATCGCCTGGTACGGCCACCTGAAATGGTTTGAGAAAACACCCCTCCCCAAAGTCATCCTCATCAGTTGGGGCATCGCCCTTCTCGAATATTGTTTCCAGGTACCCGCTAACAGGATCGGCTACGAGGTTGAAGGCTATAGCGCCTTTCAGTTGAAGATGATCCAGGAGATTATTACCCTCACCATTTTTTGTTTTTTCACCATCCTTGTATTGAAGGAACAGCTTCGCTGGAACCACCTCGTAGCTTTCGGGTTTATCCTCGTGGGGGCCTATTTCATGTTCAAAAAATTCTAGGGCCACGGCCTTTGCGGGCCCCTGCTGCGGCGGCGCCCCTACAGCGGGTACGCCGTCTCACTCTTCGTCTCCGACAGCACGAAAAAGCTCTGCACCGTCGTCACATTCGGCAGGTTCGCCAGCTTGTTCCGGTAGAAATGCTGGTACTCTTCCATATCGGTCGTGGCGATCCGGAGGATAAAATCGAATGTCCCCGTCATTTGAAAACACTCCATCACCTCCGGGAACCGCGCGACCGCCTGCTCGAACCCTTCCAGGGTCTGGAGCGTATGGTCGTGGAGAAGGACGTGTGCAAAGGCGATCAGCGCCTTGTGGATTTTTTTCCTGTCCAGGATCGCGACCGTGCGCAGGATAAAGCCCTCCTCCTTTAGGCGCCGCGTCCTTTCATGGATGGTGGCGACCGATTTGTGCAGCTTGAACGCAATTTCCTTGTGCGTCAGGTCCGCGTTCTTTTGTAACAGCCCTAAAATTTTAAGGTCAACATCGTCCAGGCCCGTCATAAATTGAAATTATTGAGGAAAATTAGGGGTTTTTCCATAAAATTTCCGCTTTTTCGGACAATCGTTGTTTGACATAACGGTGGAAATGATCTTTGAGCAAATAAAAACGCTTTTTATGCTGGAAGCGGTCACCACCATCGAAGAAACCTTCCGCCCCCTGTGGCACCTGGTCGGCAACACGCCGATGCTGGAGCTGGACTACCTGTACAAGGGGCAGGCCGGGAGGATTTATGTCAAGTGTGAACACTACAACCTGACCGGGAGCGTCAAAGACCGGATGGCCCTCTACATCCTGTACAAAGCGTACCGGGAGGGCCGGATACAACCGGGGGACACCATCATCGAAGCCACCAGCGGTAATACCGGAATTGCTTTCGCGGCGATCGGAAAGGCGCTCGGCCACCCCGTCACGATCATCATGCCCAACTGGCTGTCCCGGGAACGCGTGGACATCATCCGGAGCCTGGGCGCAGAGGTCATCCTGATCAGCAAGGAAGAAGGCGGCTTCAAGGGCAGCATCGAGCTCAGCGAACGCCTCGCCGAAAAAGGCCGTGTCTTCCTGCCCCGCCAATTCGCCAACGAGGGGAATGCCGAAGCCCACGAACACACGACCGGCGTCGAGATATGGGAACAACTGGAAGCAATGGACATGTTCCCGGACGCCTTTGTCGCCGGTGTAGGCACCGGAGGGACCGTGATGGGGGTAGGCGCCTTCCTGAAACGGATGAATCCCCTCGTACGGATCCATCCCCTCGAACCCGCCGAGTCCCCCACACTATCGGTCGGGCATAAAGTAGGGAGCCACCGCATACAAGGTATATCCGACGAATTCATCCCCCCGATCGTCCGTCTCGACGAACTCGACACCGTCGTGCAGGTACACGACGGCGACGCCATTCTCATGGCCCAAAAGCTCTCCCGGCAACTGGGCCTCGCCGTGGGCATTTCCTCCGGCGCCAACGTCATCGGGGCCATCCAGCTCGCCCTGCGGCTGGGCAAGGATGCGACCGTCGTGACCCTGCTGGCCGACAGCAATAAAAAATACCTCAGCACGGACCTCGTCCGCGAGGAGCCCGTGCAACCGGGGTACCTGTCCACCGATACCGATTTTGTCGGGTACCGGCCCATTCCCCGGCTGAAAGAACCCGTTTTTGGGGGACTGTAAACTCGTTAACCATATCAACTATGAGCAAAATAGGACTACTCGCCTTTCTGGGCTTATGCTTAGTCGCCTCGAAGGCCGGCGCCCAGATCCTAAAGCCCGTCACCTGGAGCTACGGCGCCAAAAAAGTCAGCGCCACCGAGGCCATCGTTTTCTTCAAAGCCACCATCGACCAGGGCTGGCACGTATATTCCCAGCACATCAAAGACGGCGGCCCCGTCAAGACCTCATTCACCTTTACGCCCTCCAAGGACTTCACCCTCGACGGCCCCACCGCTGAGCCCAAACCCGTCGTCCGCATGGAAAAGGCGTTCAACATGGAGATCGGCTTTTTCGAACACGCCGTCATCTTCTCGCAGAAAGTAAAGCTCAAGACCGGCGCCACCACCGTGAGCGGCACCCTCGAATACATGACGTGCAACGACAACCAGTGCCTGCCGCCCGAAGACATCCAATTCAACGTTCCCGTAAAATAATTGTCAATGAAGTGGTTCTGGTTAGTGCTGCTGCTCGCAGCGACGAGTGCCCTGCGCGCCCAGGATACGTCGGGCGTGGATTTTACACCGATGAATGCGCCCGCGCCCGCGCCTGGCGCAGCCGCGAAAGCGGCCGCCAAAGCGGCGGCGCGCCCCACAGGGGTCGCGACCGTCGCCCCGGCGGCAACACCGTCCGCGGCCCAAGCGGCGTCGCCCGCGGCCCTCAGCCAGGCCGGGGCGGCGACCGCGGCGCGCGGCGTCACTGCGACAGGCGCCGCAACGTCTGCGCCGGGCGGCCCCACTGCGACAGGCGCCGCAACGTCTGCGCCGGGTGGCCCCACTGCGACAGGCGCCGCAACGTCTGCGCCGGGTGGCCCCACTGCGACAGGCGCCGCAACGTCTGCGCCGGGCGGCCCCACACAGGCGAGCGCCACCGCCGCGGCGCGCGGCGCCTCCGCGAAAGCCGCCCTTGCGGCCCCCGCGAAAGCGGCCCCCGCGAAAGCGGCCCCGCCTCTGGCCTCCCGCTGGACAGTGTTTGTAGAGGGTATGGCCGGGGGTGTGGCCGCTTTTTTTATGCCGTGCATCTTCCCGATGCTGCCGCTCACGGTGAGCTTTTTTACAAAGGGCGCGAGCAAGGGTAAGGGTGTACGCCGGGCCGCGGTCTATGGTTTAAGCATCGTTGGTATCTATGTGGCGCTGGGGTTGGCGGTGACCGCAATTTTTGGAGCCGACGCCCTCAACAACCTGTCCACAAACGGGCTATTCAACTTTTTCTTTTTCCTGCTGCTTGTCGCATTTGCCGCTTCTTTTCTGGGCGGCTTTGAGATCACGCTTCCTTCTTCCTGGGTCAACAAAATGGATGCGGGCGCAGGCCGCGGGGGTATGGCCGGCATCTTTTTTATGGCCGGGACGCTGGCGCTGGTGTCCTTTAGCTGTACCGGGCCGATCATCGGGACATTGCTCGTGCAGACAGCGACCACGGGGGCGCTTCTTGGTCCCGCCGTAGGCATGTTGGGTTTTTCGCTGGCGCTGGCGCTGCCGTTCACGTTGTTTGCGCTCTTTCCCACCTGGCTCGCACGGTTGCCACGGTCGGGTGGTTGGCTCAACAGCGTCAAGGTGGTCCTGGGCTTCCTGGAGCTGGCGCTTTCGCTGAAGTTCCTGAGCAACGTCGACCTGGCCTATCATTGGCGCTGGTTTGACCGGGAGGTTTTCCTGGTGCTTTGGATCGTGATTTTTGCGCTGATGGGTTTTTATATACTAGGAAAAATAAGGCTTGGCCATGACGACGCGCCGGCCGCTTTGTCTGTGCCCCGGTTGTTCCTGTCCATCGTCATCCTGGCATTTACCATGTATATGATACCGGGGCTTTGGGGCGCTCCCCTGAAGTCGATCAGTGCGCTTTTGCCGCCCATGGCGACGCAGGATTTTGACCTGTCCGCGCTGTCGGCGGGGCTGCCGGGCGCGGCCGTGTATGGCGCCGCGGGCGCAAACGGCGTCACATCGGGTGCTGCCGCAAGCGGCGGCGCCGCCGCCCCGCACAAATACGCCTCCCTCTTTGACCGCCCCCACGGCTTCGACCCCTACTTCGACTATGCCGAGGCCCTGGCCGCCGCGCGGGCGGCCCACAAGCCCATGTTAATCGATTTCACAGGCCACGCCTGCGTGAATTGCAGGAAAATGGAGGCCAATGTGTGGACAGATGCTACAGTTGCGCAGCGGATCAATACCAGCTTCGTTGTACTACAGTTATACGTGGACGACAAAACGGACCTCGACACAACGGAAAACACCCCGGACGGACGGGTACTCCGGACCCTGGGCAATAAATGGAGCTTTCTGCAGACGTCGAAGTTCGGGGCCAATTCCCAGCCCTACTACGTTTTGCTGGACCCCGCCACAGAGGAGCCCCTGGTGGCTCCGCAAGGCGCCAACTTCGATCCCCGCGCGTACCTGGGGTACCTGGACAGCGGGCTCGCGGTCTACCGCCCCCAATAACACCGTTCTCATTCTCATGTCTATATCGGCGATCCATCTTTATGGGTTGCCTTTTTTTTGCCCGCGCGGGAGACGCGTCTTCGCGGTCGCCACGTGACCCGCGCCGCGCCTTCGCGCCCGCCGCGCGACCAGTGTGGTATTCCCCAAAAGTTTGGTTTTTTACGCCCCACTCCCCGTTATTTTTTCATCACCTGGAAAGTCTTGGCATAGTTTATGTTAAAACTTTGGCGGAAAAAGGAAATGCTCTGTTAAACTTTGTAGTTATTGCATAGTCTTAACTCCACCCAGGGGCACTTCTCTTTAATCCCGCGTAACCAACGGTTGTACTTAAACCTTTTTTTGTTTCCATAGAGACCTGCACTTTGCTCACTGCTATTTAATTCCAAACAAAAACATCATTGTGTATGAAAAGCATGAAGTGGTTTTCATTGGCAGCGCTTTGCGTCGGAGGAGCCATCGTCGTATTCTCCGCTTGCCAAAAAAGCTCGTCGTCCGCGGGAAGTTCGGTTCCTGCGAACCAGCAAAAGTTTAACATGTACCTGACCGATGGCCCTGTGAACTTCCAGCAAGTGAACATCGACATCGAATCCATCGCAGTAGAGGTAGAAGCGGATTCCTGTGTGAACTCCGGTGTTTGGGGCAACAGGGATAACGACGATACTGCCTGCTTCCACTGGGACTCTTTAAATATCACGCCGGGTGTGTATAACATCCTGAACTTTAAAAACGGGATCGATACACTGTTCTCCGCTACCAACATCCCCAAAGGGAAGATCCTCAAAATCCGGTTCAAGCTGGGTACCGACAACAGCGTCATGGCGGACAGCGTCCTGTTTAAACTCGACCTGTTCTGGGGGAACACCTTTACCATCGACGTGGACGACTGCCAGCAACTGGACGAAAATACCCTCGGTCTGTGGGTTGACTTCGACGCCGCACACTCGATCATCGAGGTGGCTCATCAGCACTTTGCCCTGCGCCCTGTCATCCGTCTCTTTACCAAAGCCAACAGCGGCGCGGTTGAAGGCGCGGTACTGCCTGGCGCCGCCGATCCCTTTGTGAGTGTGGTTTCCGGGACCGACACCCTGATCGCCCTGCCGGAATGGAATGGCCGCTGGGAAATCCGCGGTATCAAAACGAGCACCGTTGACGTGAACTTCTATGCGACGGCCAACGGATACAAAGACACCACTATCAGCAATGTAACTATAGATCCAGGTAAGACAGTGAACCTGGGTACAGTATACCTGCACTGAGTTAGTCAATACCCTATTTGGTACCCTGTAGGTAAAATGCCGCCGCCCCTTCTTGTAAGGGGCGGCTATTTTTTTGCGCCAGCCGAAGTGGGAGAATTTCGGCTGGCGCAAAAAAATATCTTGTGCGTTGCGGCAAGGGGGGCGCGCCCCCCTTGCAACCCCCCGCGGTAGCGGCGCGCCCCGAAATCGTTGGCGAAACATTATCTTTACGCCAGATGGGATAATTGTCGTATGAACAGTAAATGGCTCTTGACTTGCTTGCTTTGCCTGGGCGCTGCCGTGGGGTACGCCCAGGGCTCCGTCCGCTATCTGGGTATTGAAAGCGGGTTGTCGAATAATGCGGTGACCCAGATTTACCAGGACAACCGGGGATTGATGTGGTTTGGGACCTACGACGGGCTGAACCGGTATGACGGCTATAAATTTAAAGTATTCAGAAACAGGATAGGGGACAGCAGTTCCCTGATGGATAACAACGTTAACCGGATCGAGGGGGCGCCGGACAGCCGTTTGTGGGTGGGCGGGCGCAGGGGGTTGAGCATCTTCAACCCGGTCACCGAAACCTTTACGACGCCGCGGGTCGAGCAGGAGGGGGCGTACCAGCCGCTGACCGACAATATTCTTTCGATCAAATCGATTGGGCAGCACCATGTATTGGTGGGGACGGAACACCTGGGGTTGTTTGAGTTTGACGCACCGGGTGACCTGGGGGTGCGCATACCGTTCCCGGGAGAGCAGGGGTACCAGGTGACGGCGGTGGCTGCGGATACCCTGCACCGTCAGCATTGGGTCTTTGTCCAGGGCGTGGGCCTTTATCGTTTTGAAAACCGGCGGCTCCAGGTGGTCTCCACGTCCATTCCAAAAGCCAACAGCATCACGACCGACCGGACAGGGAGCGTCTGGCTGGGTACAGACAGCGGTTTGTATAAGTACGACACAAGAGGCGGCAGCATTTCCGGGAACTATCTTCCTACGATCAGTAAGGTGGTCAATTTGTACACGGACCGGCAGGGCGTGCTTTGGATTGCCTGTGACGGCAGCGGCATCCTTTTGATACACCCGGGAGACCTAAAAGCGCAGCCGCTGGTGTTTCGCGACCGCCGGCAGGGTTTGAGCAGCAATGCGGTGTATGCCATCTACGAGGACAAGGATGACCGGAAATGGATCGGGACGCTGCGCGGGGGGGTGAACATCATCGACCCCTCGGGGAATCCATTCGAAACACATACTTTTCCTACCAATAATTCCTTCGGGCAGATCAACAACTTTATCTTTTCGTTTGCCGAAGCGACGGATGGAAATATCTGGGTGGGCACCGACGGGGCGGGGTTGCGAAAATGGAACAGGAAAACGAATGCGACGGAAATGTTTACCGCCGGCGGAAAAGGCGCGATTGGAAGCAATTTCGTTACCTCCATCCTCCTGGACAGCCGGCAACATACGTGGGTTGGGACCTGGCTGGGGGGACTCAGCCGGTACAACCCCGCAAACGAGACTTTTACTCGCTATACCTGTTACAACCCCCTGACCAAATCCGAGGAGAACAATGTGTGGATCGTCTATGAGGACAAGGCCCACCGGCTTTGGGTCAGCACCAGCAACAACGGCACCTTGTATCTGTACGACGAAGCGAGAGACCGGTTCGACCCCATCGACCCGGCGGGGCTGAGCAACCTCCAATGTCTCGCCGAGGACCAACGGGGCAATTTTTGGGGCGGCACCTATACCTCCCTTGTCAAGATCGACCGTACCACCAGGAAACACGTGTTTTACCAGACGGGTTACCCGGTTCGTTGTATCCTGGAAGATGCCTGGGGCAATTTCTGGGTGGGTACGGACGGCGGCGGACTTTTGCTGTTTGACCGGGACAAGGAAAAGTTTACCCGGTATACGGACGCGGACGGGTTGGCGAGTAACGCCATCCTCCAGATGCTGGAGGATAAAAAGGGAGACCTTTGGCTGAGTACCTTCAACGGGCTCATCCGGTTTGATACAAAACGGCGGACCGTCCGGAACTTTACGCAGACCGACGGTTTGCAAAGCAACCAGTTCTCCTATAAGGCCTGGGGTACATTGCGCTCCGGGGAATTTTTATTTGGAGGCATCCGCGGGTTTAATATTTTTTTCCCCGACAGTGTACACACCGATGTGGAAACGGCGCCCTTGCTGGTGACGGGGATCCGCGTAAACAACGAACCCGTGTCCGCGCACGTGCGCTGGATCACCAGGGCGGATGCCGGGGCCATCCGGGAAATCACCGTGCCTTACGAGGAAAACACCCTTTCGGTCGACTACGCGGCACTGGACTATACGTCCCCGGGCAAAATCAGCTACAGCTACAAGCTCGAAGGCTGGGACAAAGAATGGCTGAGTGCGGGTGACCAGCGTACGGCCACGTATACCCGCCTCCCGGAGGGTAGCTATGTGCTGACGATCAAGAATACCAATACCGCCGGGGAGTGGGGCCCGCCCATGTCCTTGTTGCACATCACGGTGCTGCCACCCTGGTACCGGACGTGGTGGGCGTATGTCTTGTATGTGGTGGCGATTTGTTCCGCTATATTTATATACCTCGACTACGCGCGGAACAAGGAGCGTCTCAAATACGAGGTCCGGTTGGCGCACCTGGAAAATGAGAAGGACAAGGAAGTCGCCGAGCGCAAGTTTTCCTATTTCACCCACATCGCCCACGAGTTCAGGACGCCCCTGACCCTGATCATCAATCCGCTGAAACAATGGATCCGGGAGAACAATCCCTCCGCGGAATCCAGCGGGCTCACGACGGCTTACCGGAACGCCCGGCGGTTGCTTAGCCTGGTGGATCAGTTGCTGCTTTTCCGAAAAGCAGACAGCCGCATGGATGTCCTACACATCACCCGGATCGATATGACCGCGATTTGCCGGGAAGTCCACGCCCTTTTTCTCCAGCAGGCCAAGACCAGGCGGATCGACTATCAATTGAAGACACCCCCGGGCAGGGTCGAGATCCAGGGGGACTATGAGAAGATCGAAATCTCCCTTTTCAACTTGTTGTCCAATGCCTTTAAGTTCACACCGGAAGGCGGGATGATCTTCTTCACGCTGGAGCAGACCGGCAAGGGGGTCCGGATCAGTGTGTCGGATACGGGTTGTGGGATTGAGGAAAGCGAAAAGGCCCTTATATTCGACCGGTTCCGCCAGGGGGATACCCATCGTTCCTCCGGTTTTGGGATCGGGCTTTTCCTGGTCAGGCATTTCGTGGAGGCGCACAAGGGGAGCGTCGACTTCGAAAGTACGCCCGGCACGGGCACGACGTTTACCATCGTGCTGCCGGAGGGCACGGCAACGTCTGACGACGCAGCGCCCGCGGAACACCTCCTGCTGGAAGAACTTGCCGCGGAGGTGGAAATGGAACCCGTGATCAGGACGACGGTGACCCCCGGCGAAGGCAGTCAGCCCGGCGAACTCGTGAGCGAACGTCGCTCGATCCTGCTGATCGATGACAACCCCGAGATCCTGGACTACCTTGGACGCCTTTTCGACACCCAATACGTGGTCCTGAAGGCCAAAAGCGGGGAGGAGGGGTTGCAGGTGGCGGAGGACCAGTTCCCGGACCTCATCTTAAGCGACGTCCAGATGGGGGAAATGGACGGGATCATGTTGTGCGCACAGATCAAGTCGTCGGAAACCCTCGGCCATATCCCCGTCATCCTTCTGACGGCCGCCAGCAGCGACGAAACAAAGCTCCGGGGATTGCAGGGCGGGGCGGACGACTATATCACCAAACCCTTCGACGCCCACCTGCTCCAGGTCAAGGTCGATTCCGTCCTGAAAAACCGCAACATTCTCCAGAAATACTTTTTCGACAGCATCACCCTGAGGGAATCCACGGTCAAGGTCCCCTCTGAATACAAGAATTTCCTCGCCAAGTGTATCCACGTAGTGGAGGAAAACATTGATAATGACGATTTTAATATCAAAAAGTTCTCCAAGGCGATGGGGATGAGTCACCGGGCGCTCTACCATAAGATCAAATCCATTTCGGGTCAGTCGGCGGTTGCGTTTATCCGCCAGATCCGGTTGCGCCGGTCCGCGGTGCTCATGCTCCGGGAGGATATGAACATCAACCAGGCGGCCTTCCAGGTCGGCATGGGGGATGTCCGGTACTTTAGAGAGCAATTTGTCAAGACTTTTGGGATGACCCCCTCCGAATATATAAAGAAGTACCGCCCCCTTTTCAACCGGGACCTGACGGTTATACCCACCCAACAGGGGGGTGATTTGTAATTTTACCCCCCATATTTTTCCAATTTGTCCCCCCTAAGCGCCCTTTGCGGGGCTGTATTTTGCATCCGTCCAATCAAACTTCATTTAAAACTGGCTTGCTTTTATGAAAAGTAGAATTGCTTGGCTGCGTCCTCCGCGGCATCTATTTCCCCTATTTTTTATTGTCTTGTTTCTGCCGGCCCTGACCTGGGCGCAGGACAACCTGATCACCGTAAAAGGAAGGGTTACCTCCGGCGGCAGCCCTGTACCGGGTGCCACCATCACCGTAAAGGGTACTTCGAACGGCACCACCGCCGACGCCACCGGGGCCTTTCATCTGAAAGTCCCCTCCGATGGCGCGCTGATCATCACCGCTATCAACTATGCGCCGGCTGAATTTCCGGTCCGGGGGAGAACGACCCTGTCCGTAGAGCTTGAAGCCACGGAAAAAAGCCTGGGCGATGTGGTCGTTGTCGGTTACGGTACGCAGAAAAAGGCGACCCTGACCGGCTCGATTTCCAGCGTACAAGGCTCGGAAGTGGTCAAAAGCCCTCAACCCAACCTGTCCAACTCATTGGCCGGCCGTTTTTCCGGTCTGATCGCCAACAATACCTCCGGCGAACCGGGGTATGACGGCTCCGGTATCCTGATCCGGGGTCTGGCGACCACCGGGGACAACAGCGTGCTGATCGTCGTGGACGGGGTTCCCGGCCAGATCGGCGGTCTGGAGCGCCTCGACCCTCACGACATCGAAAGCTTCTCCATCCTGAAGGACGCTTCGGCGGCCGTTTACGGAAGCCGGGCGGCCAACGGCGTTATCCTCATCACCACGAAGCGTGGTAAAATGGGCAAACCCCAGATCAACTACAACCTGAACGTGGGTGTTGCTTCCGCGACCCGGTTACCAAAGATGGCGGACGCCCCCATGTACGCCACGCTGATGAACGAGATCGAGTACTACGACAATCCCGCCGGCGGTCTGAACCAATTTTATACGGCTGCACAGATCCAGAAATTCCGGGACGGTTCCGATCCGATCTATTATCCCAATACCGACTGGCGCGCGCTCACCCTGCGCAAGTCCGTACCCCAGACACAGCAGAACCTGTCGCTCAGCGGGGGGACCGAAAACATCAAATACTTCCTGTCCGCCGGTTTGACGACCCAGGACGCGTTGTACCGGAACGGTGCGACCAAATACAATCAATACAACTTCCGAAGCAACATCGACGCCACCGTCACCCCGCGCTTGAAGTTTGGCCTGTACCTATCCGGCCGTGAAGAAAGCCGGCAATATCCCCAGGTAGGGGCGTCCGACATTTTCCGCGCCATCTATCGTGCCTACCCGACCGTGCTGGCCCAGTATCCCAACGGCCTTCTGACCACGGGGATCGAGAACGACAACCCGATCGCGGAAGTCACTTCCATTGGCGGTACAAACGTCAACCCCACATACGTATTCAATGGCATCCTCAAAGGTTCTTACAGCATACCGGGCGTCCGCGGCCTGTCGGTAGACGGTTTCTTTGCCGTCGACGAGTCGTTTAGCTTTGACAAGTCCTTTGCCAAACCGTACAATCTCTGGACCTACGATTCGACGAATAAGGTCTATGACGCCACGATCGTGGGCGGTTCCAACAACCTGGCCACGCTGTACGAAAGCCAGCAGAACACCAGCCTGCTCACGTCGAACCTCAAACTGAACTATACCCGTCAGTTCGGGGATCACCACGTGGACGCCTTCGTCGCTTACGAACAAAGCACCAACCACTACGACGTGTTTGACGCCAACCGGCTCGACTTCCCCACGGACCTGACCCCGGAATTGTCCCAGGGCGGTTCCGCGGCGACCGACGCCACCAACGGCGGCAGCAGCTACAACTTTACACGCCGCAGCTACATCGGCCGTCTCGACTATAACTATAAGGAAAAATACCTCCTCGAAGTCCAGGGCCGCGTCGACGGCTCATCGACCTTCCCCGCCGGCAAACAATACGGCTTGTTCCCGGCTGTTTCCGCGGGCTGGCGCATTTCCAAGGAGAAATGGTTCAACGTACCGGTGTTCGACGACCTGAAATTCCGCGCCTCCTACGGTGAACTCGGGAACGACAACGTCGGTTTGTTCCAGTACTTCGACAACTACGGTTTTAACAACCAATACGTCATCGGCGGCAGCATCCACCCGGGTATCGACCTCACGAAGCTGGCAAACCCCGACATCACCTGGGAACGCGCCAAGAAGACCGACATCGGTCTGAATGCCGCTTTCCTGCACCACTTCACCCTCGAATTCATCTACTTCCAGCAGAAACGCAGCGACATCCTGATGGCGCCGAGCGCGGCCATCGCCGCGGTGACCGGGATCGTCAACCCCTATAGCGGGTCCACGCTGACGCCTTCGGAAAACATCGGCAAGATCAACAACAACGGGGTAGAAGCCACGCTGGGGTATACCAACCATAGCGGGGACTTCAGCTATGGCATCTCCGGCAACTTTACTTATGCCAAAAGCAAGGTGATCTACATCGGCGAAGCCGCCGGTACGCTGCCGTACCAGGCACAGACCGGTCATCCCCTGGGCACTTACCTGTTGTACCAGGCCACCGGCATCTTCCGCAGCGCCGCCGACCTTGCCAAGTATCCGCACCTCACCGGTAACCAATTGGGCGACCTCATCTACAAAGACTACAACGGCGACGGCCAGATCACCGCCGACGACCAGGTTCGTTCCAAATACGGCGACATCCCCCTGATCACCTATGGCTTCGTCCTCAACGGCGGGTACAAGAACTGGGATCTATCGATGGTATTTGCAGGCCAGGCCGACGTCAGCACTTATGTGTTGCCCGAATCCGGCACGGTAGGGAACTTCTACAGCAGCTGGGCAGACAACCGCTGGAGCCCCAACAACCCCAACGGGACCTATCCCCGCGTCGACGACCGCGCCTCTTCCAGCATCAACGGCGGTTTGTACAACAATACCTTCTGGCTAAACAACTCGGCCTTCCTCCGGATGAAGAACATCCAGCTCGGTTACACCGTGAACAGCAAGACCCTGACCAAGATCAAGGTGACTGCGCTCCGGTTCTACGTCAGCGCGTTCAACCTGTTTACCATCACCAAGGTGAAAGACTACGATCCGGAAGGGACAAGCGGCTCCGGCCAGTTCTACCCCCAGCAAAAGATCATCAACGGCGGTCTGAACGTGAGTTTCTAAACAACAAAAAAGGACAAGATGAAAACCAGATATTTTGTAATACCCGCCCTAATGGCCAGTGTTTTCGGGGCGACCTCCTGTAAAAAGAATTTTCTCGATATACAAACCACGTCCGTGATATCCAATACCGCGGTCCTGGGAGATTCCACCCTTTTCGAAGACTACGTGATCAACCGCTATATCGGGGCGACACTGCAGAACAAGGAAGGGGAGGGGACGCCCCCCGGTTTCGGACGCGGCTTCGAGTACTCCATGTGGAGCTCCGTCACGGATGAATCCATCTATAACAACGACGACAACAGCTGGCTGATCGTCCGTGGGCAGCTTGCCCCCGAAAACCTCGGTATCGCGAGCACTATATGGGCACGCAGCTACCGCAGCATCCGCGAGATCAATTTTGCCATCAACAACATCGGGCAGGTGCAGATGAGCGCAGGGCACAAACAGGAACTCCTGGGCGAATTGCACTTCCAGCGCGCCTTCCGCTACCAAGACCTGATCCGCAACTACGGCGGCGTGGTGCTGATGGGGAACCGGGTGATCGACCTCGACTCCAACTTACAGGATCCTTCGCTGTATGTGCGTTCGTCCATCAAGGATTGTATCGACTATGCCGTCTCCGAACTGGACTCGGCCACCCAATACCTCCCCGCCGCCAATGACGGCACCAGCTGGCTCCTCGGCCGGGCGACCAAAGGCGCGGCCATGGCGCTCAAAGCACGGTTGCTGCTTTATGCCGCCAGCCCGCTGTACAACGCCGGTACCTGGGCGGACGCCGCTGCTGCCGCGCAGGCCGTCATCAACCTGGGCAAATATTCCCTGGAACCCATCTATGGCAACCTGTTCCTGAATTCGTCCGCCAACAGCAACGAGATCATTTTCGAGCGGTTGTATACCATCGGCGCCCGCCACGTTTGTCTGGAGATCGCCAACGGTCCCAACGGCTACGGCGGATGGGCCGGGAACACCCCGCTCCAGAACTTCGTCGACTCCTACCAGATGAGCAACGGGAAAACCATCAGCGACCCCACCTCCGGGTATGATTCCACAAACCCTTACGTCAACCGCGACCCCCGCTTCTATGCGACGGTCCTGTATAACGGTTCCACCTATCGCGGCCGCCAGGTCCAATGCTATACGCCCGGCGGCCTGGACAGCAAGGACGGTCCCTCCAACTGGAACACCACCAAGACGGGGTACTATCTGCGAAAATTCATGGACGACAACAACCCGATCAACAACCCCTGGAACGTGGCCGGTATCCAACCATGGATCTACATCCGCTACGCCGAGATCCTGCTCGACTATGCCGAGGCACAAAACGAAGCCTCCGGTCCCGATGCCACCGTCTATAGCGCGATCAACCAGATCCGCACCCGCGCCGGCATGCCCAACCTCCCCGCCGGTCTGACCCAGTCCGAAATGCGGACGGCCGTGTGGAACGAACGCCAGGTGGAACTCGCCTTCGAAGAACACCGGTTCTACGACGTACGTCGCTGGAAGATTGCCGACAGCACCGAAAACGTGCCTGCCTGGGGTATAAACGTCGCGTCCAACGGCGCCGGTGGGTATACCTATACCCGCCAGGTGGCCCTCTCCGGCCGGTTGTTCCTGCCCAAGGACTACTGGTTGCCGATCCCCAGGACCGAAATTCTGGCTTCCAATAATCAATTGCAACAGAACACAGGATACTAATGAAAAGGACCTTTCTTTGTCTGGCTCTGCTGGTGGGTGCCGCTTGCACGAAAAGTGCAAAAGGCTCCACCGGCGGCACGCCGGCAACTACCGCTGACTTCAAAGGCGTCAACTGGGCCGACATCCACGACAACTATTCCGATACCGTCGTCGTACCCAGCGGGCTCCTCACATCCGACAGCTATGATACCGTCCGGGCAAAGGCAGGCGTCATCCTCTCCGCCTTTCAGCAGGCCGGCGCCAATACCGTCCGTCTCCCCGTCAATCCGTACACGGTTGCCGGTCCCTGGTGGAATGCCTACAAGGGCGCCATCGACGAGGCCGTGGCCCGCGGGTTCCGCGTGATCCTCGGCTATTGGGAAGGCACCAGCGCCAAAGACGGGCTGGTCGACAACCTTACCCAGTTCTGGAGCATGTGGCAGGCGCTAACGACCCAATACGGGACCAACGCCAATGTCTATTTCGAGGTCTTCAACGAGCCCTTCGGGTATAGCGTGTCAGACCTGGAGTCTTTATACGTCCAATGGCTCAGCAACTATCCTTCCGTACCCCGGGGCCGTGTTTTCCTCGACGGCGCCGGGTATGCCACGGACGTCAACGACATAGGCGCCGACAGCCGGTTCGACAGTTGTATGTTATCCTACCATTCCTACACCTGGTTTAACAGCAATTATAAGACCGTCAGTGACTGGGAACAAGCCATCCTTTCCGTGGCCTACCCCAGCCGTACGGTGCTCACAGAATTCGGGATACCCATGACCACCGGCGAGAACTACCTCGCGGCGACGCCCCCCGACGTAAGCGTCGCCTATCTTCAGGGGCTCACGAACGAACTCAAGTTGCGGTCGATCGGCAGCGTCTACTGGCCGGGTTTGCGTACCGGCGATAGTTTCAGCCTGTTCACCCTCAACGGGTCCGCCATGACCGTCAACAATGCCAGCGGCCTCACCAAGGTGCAATATGGCTGGGGACTCTGATTAATTTGAAAATAAGCGATACATGAGATTTTTTTGGGCCTTGTTGCTCCTCGGGCTTTTGTCAAAGGATGGTTATGGGCAACACACTTTTACCTTAGGGGATTCAACCTTCTTACTCGACGGGCGACCCTTCCAGATGATTTCGGGCGAAATGCACTACGCCCGCGTACCCCGGGAGGCCTGGCGCCAGCGGATGCGTATGGCCAAAGCGATGGGCCTGAACACCATCGGAACCTACGTTTTCTGGAACCTCAACGAACCCGAAAAAGGCCGTTTCGACTTCACCGGCAACAACGACATCGCGGCCTTTGTCCGCACGGCGCAGGAAGAAGGGCTTTGGGTTATCCTCCGGCCCAGTCCCTACGTCTGCGCCGAGTGGGAATATGGCGGCTACCCCTACTGGTTGCAAAATATCAAAGGGCTCGTCGTTCGTTCGACCGACACCGCCTACCTGAACGCCTATAAGGCGTATATTACTGCCGTCGGCAAGCAACTGTCGCCCCTGCTGGTGAACCACGGGGGGAATATCCTGATGGTGCAGATCGAGAACGAGTATGGGTCGTATGGGGCGGATAGCGCCTACCTTGCTCTTAACCGGCGGCTGTTCGTTCAGGCCGGGTTTGACGGGCTTCTTTATACCTGCGATCCCCCTAAAGACGTGCCTCATGGACACTTGACCGGGTTGTTGCCTGCTGTCAACGGGACGGTGGAGCCTTCGGTCGTAAAATCCACGGTAAATAAATACCACGGCGGCAAAGGCCCTTACTATGTCGCCGAATGGTACCCCGCCTGGTTTGACTGGTGGGGGGAGGTACACCATACCGTCCCTTTTGCTCAGTACACCGGGCAGCTCGATACCCTTCTGTCGGCCGGTATTTCGATCAATATGTACATGTTCCATGGGGGGACTACCCGCGGGTTTATGAACGGGGCCAACAACTATGATTCGTCCTGGTTCCAGCCGCAGACCAGCAGTTATGACTATGATGCGCCCCTCGACGAGGCGGGGAATCCGACGGCTAAATATTGGGCTTTCCGGAAGGTGATACAGGCGCATGTGCCGTATGCCTTGCCTTCAGTCCCTGCTGCGCGGCCTGCGATCAATGTTCCTTCGATTGCCTTTGACCATTCCGCCTCGGTCTTTGATGGGCTTCCGCGGCCGGTGGTTTCGGATCGGCCGCTTACGTTTGAGGAGTTGCACCAGGCGTATGGGTATGTCCTTTACCGAACTTCTTTGAAGGGAAACGGGACTGCGCTACTGACGGTGCATGGGTTGAGCGACTTTGCGCTGGTGTTTGTCAATGGTTCTCGTGTGGGGGTGCTTGACCGGCGGTTGAAGCAGGATAGCATTCCAGTTTCTTTGAACGGGAATGCTCAGATCGACATCCTGGTGGAGAACCTGGGGCGGGTCAATTTTGGGCCTTATTTGCTTCGGAACAACAAGGGGATCACCGGACAGGTGACATGGGGGGAGCATGTGCTTCGGAACTGGAGTATGTATAGGCTGCCGTTCTCCACTGCGCCTTTAGTCGCTGCGCCCACGTCTTTGGCCGCCTCACACGCAGCCGCCGCGTTGGGGACACCCGAGGCTGCTGCCTCTTTTACGGCACCTGGGGGCGCTCCGGTACTTCGCCACGGAACCTTTATTCTGGAGACCCTTGGTGACACCTACCTCGATATGAGCCGCTGGGGTAAGGGAGTGGTGTGGGTCAACGGGCACAACCTTGGCCGGCACTGGCGGGTGGGGCCACAGCAGACACTATATGTCCCCGTCGAGTGGCTTAGGAAAGGGAAAAACGAGGTGGTCGTGCTTGAATTGCTGAAAACGGATCAGGATTCCCTGCAGGGAATTGATCACCCAATATTGGATGTGTTGCAGTAAATGACAGTTCCGACTTATGTGTGTATCCCGAATTGGACGAGGTCCATAATTATTCTTATTCACCCTCTTTTTTTTGAAATGGATAGTACGACCACTCCTTATTGCTGTCTGTAAAATAAATAACCTCATCGCACCCTTCCATCAAAAATGATATTGTTCCCCTTTTAAATTCAATTAATACTTCTACGGATGTAGATATAACATCGATAACCTCTAAAGAGATCAAGTCGCAAATTGCATTCCTGTATTCAAGATCTCCAAAAGAGTGCCCCACTCTATTTAGAGTAACTTTTGGCCATTTATAACAGGAAATAAGATTGCCATCAAAATCCAATTGAAGATAGTCTTGCATGAAGATGACGCTACTCAATTGCTCTCCCTTTATTATTTTCAAATGATCAATTACTATGTTTGTCATACTATGACTTTGGGGCTATAAAGGTAAGTGCCCCGCAAATGCGGAGTTTTAAAGTGTTCTTCCTGCCCCGGGATTCACAATTTGCCCACTCGAATTCATATAATTTCTCTTGATCATCTAACTTTTATCTAGGCGCCAGTATGCAGATAAAGGGTTTCTAGCCTGACAAATTTCGGCTTCAATCGTGTAATCTATTTCTAGGTATCGATCCGATCCAAACCAATAGGCCCTCTCCTCATAACACACAGTCACGCTTTGAATTAACGTTTCAAGCGAGTCAAATATTGAAATCGAGCCATCAAATTCATAGTTCGAGGGAGAATAGTAAAAGATCATCCCCTTTTCCTCAGAATTTTGTCCACAATTTATCAAATAGTAGTCACCTCCTCCGCTGCCGAATAATGGGAACATTTCCTTTTCCCAATAAACATTTTTTTGACTGTATTGCTCATAGTCTTCCATGGCAACTTCAAATGGTGGGAAAACGGCTAGACGAAACAACTCCAATGCGCCAAGTTTATTACTTTCTAAATAATCGGAGTTTAACCCATTTCTCCAAGAATACAGATCATATACTTCCTCAGGAAGGGCTATTTCAAATTTGGAAACTTCCGTTTCGATAGCGCTTTTATCAATGCCAGCCTGCAGCTCATTGGCAAGCGGGGAGCCTGATTTTATAAGTTGTTGCAAAAGCTCGTCAAGAAACCTTGATATATTACTCATAAACTGAATTAATAAATTTATCTACGCAAAAGATTTTAAAATGCTTCCAGCAGACCCTGGATACCTTCTGAAAGTTCAGACCAAACTTCTCCCAGGTTTTCTAGTTCTTCTGGATTGATATTTAACCTCATGCCTAGCTGACCTAATTGGCCCAATTGTATAGATCTATCCCAACCCCCTGAAACTGAGACAGGCCTTTGAATTACTTTTCCCATACTTCTCCATTTTCCATCGGGATCGAGTATCCAATAAGGATTTGCAAACGGTGCATTATATTGTTTCTCTGGTATTAAGTAAACAATGAATCGTTCGCCAGCATTCATTAAGCTAAACAGGCCTCGCAGTTGCTCTCTTTGTATATTTTGTTCATCTACTGGTACTAGTGCCGTTGAGGGCAGTCTC
Source organism: Dinghuibacter silviterrae (assembly GCF_004366355.1). Classification (NCBI taxonomy): domain Bacteria; kingdom Pseudomonadati; phylum Bacteroidota; class Chitinophagia; order Chitinophagales; family Chitinophagaceae; genus Dinghuibacter; species Dinghuibacter silviterrae. The sequence continues at coordinate 1,975,888 of NZ_SODV01000002.1, forward strand.
GGATCCGCGTCTCCTAATCCTCCCTCGTAAGATCCGGCGAATGGGTATTCATCAACACTATAACCTGACGGCCTTTTATAACCGTCCCATTCCCTAAGAGCTAATCGCCTTTGACGTTCAGTATTACTGGAAAACCCTCTTGTCAATACATTAGAGTATCCTAGACCATTTATTGCATAATTTACGTGGCCAAAAATAGAGGGTGTGATACTTTGAAAAACCGGGTACGCACCTTTTATAGTGAAATTGTTGTCGCTCTCTCCACCATACTTCTCCTTTTCACCTTGTGCCAATGCATCTGAAAAGTTCCCGTCTATCTTTTGACCAAGAGACCCCGCCAATGTTAAGTTTCGATAGAAATCCTGAGCTGCTTCCCCACTAAGGTAGGTATCCGCCCCATTGGGGTCAATCATTTTGATAGGATTATCTAGGCCATAGGAATATGGGCTAAATAAGTCATACGAAGAAGAATGAGGATCTTGGGTGTTCCATCTACCTACTTGATTGTCAAAGAATCTTGCGCCATAATCATAACTTTCCAGACCTGATCCATCCGCAAGCTCCTTGTTTTGCTGCTCCTTACCGTTATACCTATATTTGTTATACTTTCCGAAGGACAGCGCCTGGGAACTGATCCCACTCATTGTCAGTCCAAATGGATAATAATGCTCCTCCTCCGTCAACGGCCCATGACTCTGCGTCACCTGCAAATTGTCAAAATACACTGTCGTCAACGAGTCGGCATTGCTTACATAAATATACACATATCCGCTCTTCGGCACCGTCACCGACCCCGGGGTCATCTGGTTCACCGACCCACTGTTGGCCGTTACCTGCTGGCTGCCACTCCCCTGCGACACAAACCGGAACTGGTCGTCAAAAAAGATCCAGTTCAGGTAGGCCTTCGGCGCCGTAGGTGTCGTCACCGGCTGACTACCAATAAAGTTGGTTGCATCCGGTTGCAGAAGCGTTGTCGTCGGTAGCACGATCGCTCCCTCTGCCGCCTGGGCCGCGCTCGCCAGGCTGGTCGATAAGGCCGATACCAGGTTCCCCACCGGTAGCGGCAGGTAGCTCGGACTATTGCCCCCCTGGTTATACCAACTGCTCACCCGCATCGTGATCGTGTCCTGGGACATTACCCTCAGCGTTATGCTCGGACCGATCTTGACTGAACTGTTATTACCGCCCACTGCCGCTACAAAGGCGTTCGGGTTCGTCGTGTTGTCCGTCGGGTAACTGCTGATCCCGCTGATCGCTGTCCGCGTGACGTCCAAATTGGCGTAGAATAGGTTTTCAACCGCCGAGTCCCCCGGCTCCATCGTTGCCATCGGGTAGGCGTCCCTTCTGAACTCATCCGTTAGTACCATCCGGGTATCCCCCAGGTGGTCCTTCAGGAAATAGTCGTATTCCAGGGTGTCCAGCCGCACTTGCCCGCAGGCGTTTGCAAATGTCCGGATCCTTCCCTCTTCATGGTCAATGAATTGGAGGATATTGTTCTCATACACTAGGCCTCCTATATAGTCCGTATTGGTGTACTTGTCCTGCTGGCCGTCGGCAGAGTCCGGTAGTTCGTGGCCCCTTTTTTCCAGCTTGGTGCCCAGGGCATCATAGATGTAGGTGATCGTACCCTTTGACCCTGTTGACGGGTTTACCGCCACCTGGTAGGGTAGGTTCAAATGGTCGTTGGTGATCCAGTTGATTCCCTTGTTCAGGTCTTCCCATAGGTTGCCATTGGCATCATAACCATAGTCTCCTGTTCCGGGGTGACCGTCATAGAAGTCGCCCAGGTGATCGTTAGCAGTGACCGAGTCTGTCACCCCTTGTAACTGATTGGCGGGGTTGGTTGATCCATAGTCGTACGTCAGGTTGTCGATCAACTGGCTAGTATTGACTGTCAGACCCTGCTGGTGCATCCCCAGGATGTTCCCATTGTCGTCATAAGCTGTCCCGTAGCTCCTTCCGTCCCCCAGCCAGCTAGAAAAATCGATCTTCAGGCTGGCGTTGCTGTTGTTGGGGTCACTCTTACCCCAGGTAGAGCCAAAGAGCTGGTTAAAGTCGGCATACAGGAGCCGATTGGCCCGGTCATAGGCATAGCCATAAGACCGCTGCTCTCCGTTGCCTTGGCTCCGCCAGCGGATACCGGAGATGTTTCCGTTCAGAGCTGTGGAGTCGTACCCCCAGTCGTAAGAGAGGTCCATACCCCACCAGGCAGTACCGGTGCCGTTGGCGTAGGGGCGGTTGATCCCCTTTAGCCAGCCTCGGATGTTATAGTCATATGCCTGGGTCTCCAAAGGGGCGCTTCCTCTCTGACCGATCAACTTGGTCTTGATCTGGCCGAGGCGGGTATAGGTATATTGGGCAATCGTCCGGGTAAAGAGCGGATTATCGTTGACCGTTTTGACAACATTCGTCAGGCGACCGGTACCGTCATAGTTCATATTGGTCTTGACTCGCATCCAGGCAGATGCCTGAGGGTTGCCGTGAGCCAGGTAGCTGGAGACGACCTTGCCCGCAAAGTCATACCTGCTGGTCAGGGTATCCCCTCCTCCCTTGTAGTTATCGCTCTGTGTCTGGATCACGCGGCCTTTGTCATCATAAAACGATGCCGTCTCCAGCCAGCCGCCCAGGGTTAGATTAGCAGAGTCCTCCAACACCCGGACGCGGGTTCCCGTAGGCAGTCCCCGGGTCAGCAGGCTCTTGCCCGACGGCACGGCGTCGGCATAGGCGTTGCTCCCATAGTCAAGTTGGTTGTTATGCCCCGTACTATAGGCCTTAGCCGTGCCCCAGGTATAATCATCATAAAAGTGCTGCGTCAGCGGGATAAAAGTAGACCCCGATGGGATGGGGTTCCCCGTAACCGTCGTCGTGTCGGTAATGGTTGAAGAGTTGCCGGCTGTGATACTTGCCAAAAAGCTTGCCCCATTTTCGGAGAGGAACCCAGATGTAAAAAGAATGGTTCCCGACGCATGATAGGCGGTATCCCCCACCTGTCTTGTGCTCACCGTCAGGTTGGGAACCACGCCAGATACTCCCTTAATACTGTCCGTCCGGGTGCTACTCACAGGATTTACTGTCACACTGTCCACGTAGTGCTGAAGCTGAGACTGGCTTCCGCTGTAGCTCGTCATCCCCGTCATGATCGGCCGGTTCAAAGCGTCGTATAGCGTCGTCATCCACTCCCCTTTGGCCGCTTCGTTCCCATCCTGGCTGAACACCAACTGATCACGTTTGTCATACACCATCCATGCCCAAGCTGCGCCGGGAACTTTCTTCCCCAACATCCGCTTGCGATAGTCGTATTCATAGCGGAAACAAAGCCCGTCCAACATGGTCAGCGTCAGACTCCAACTGCTGGCCTTGGCCTGGTCTACCGCTTTGGGAGGAATCACCACCCTGAGCTGGTTCAGGTGGTCATACACATACATTGTCACCAGCCAACCTGTATAAGGATCCGAGACATTGAGCACATCCGCCACTTGAGCCTTTTTCTCTACCACTTGTCCATCCAGGTCCTTATACTCTATCATCTGGCTCCCCCGTTCATCTGTCGTCACCGTCTTGTACAGCGTCCCGGGGGCATAGTTCGCCGATGTAGCTGGAATATTGTTCCCATCTGCAGCTGTCGCAAAGCCGATCGTCCAAAGAGGTACTTTATCGGTGGTATCATTCACAGTATAGACTGTGCTAACCCCTACATTACTCCCCGTCCAGCTGTTCCCCGGAGCCGATACCATCAATGGCCGGTCGAGAGGCGAGACCTCAAATTGAGTTTGCCCATAAAAGACCTGCTCCCCCTTAAAACCTGGTACCTCCGTGGGGTAGGTATTGGTATAAAAGCTATTCTGATCGCTAAAAGGCGCCGTCTTGAACGTCCCATTATTTGTCGCCGCTTCGTAAGGCAGAAACTTGTATTGCTCGCGACCGAAGGCATCGTATACCTGCGGTGCCACCAGATCGTTACCGGTCGAAGACATTTGCCAGGACACTGTCTCGATAGGGCGACCCAAGCCATCCACGTACTGAGTTGTACGATGAACCCCGGAAGTAGCGGTCACCGCCAGCAGGGAGACCTCTGTTGTATAGGGCTGTTGGGCTTCCCATGTCCTTACATAGTTGACCAGGGTGTCCCCCGCATAACTGGGACCTGTATATAGGCCAACCGTGGGGGCAGGAACCTGAGTCAGTGTGCCGGGGTAAATGCTCTGCGGCCGGCTTTGCGCAAGGGCTAGACCGGGCAGCAATGCAAGTATTAAGAAAGGGGACGTTCGCATAAAATGAGTTAAGGTTTGGCTTTCAATCGGTCTATTTCCGCTTGTTGTGCCTTGAGCTGCGCCTGAAGTGCCAGAAGAAGGGCCTGCTGTTGACCGATCAATTCCTCATCTTTTGATACACGTTTATCCGCCTCGATGGCATACAGTGTTAGCTCTTCTACCTTTTGCAATAACTGTGTCTGGCTTTCGCCTAGCTTGATACCCTCCGTTTGCATTGCCTTGGCGGAAGGAATACCTGGAAGATGGTGGTTTTGACTGACATAATCCCGGACTGTTGACAGTGAAGGTAAAACGTAGGATGTGTCAAACACAAAGTCAGCTCCGGTTGTATTTACAGCCACCTGATTCGCCCTTATCGTCCCGGCCACATCCAGTATATAGGATGAATTGACCTGGGATGACTTTCCAATAAGCACGTTCCCTTGACTGGTGACCGTCAGGTAAGGAGTTGTCTGATTGTCCGACCAGTCATAGAGCCCAAAATTGGTCTCATTTACACTGTTCTCTCCAGCACTAAAGGCCCATGTCTTGCCGGAACCATTCCTTATATAAAATTTTGTCGTGTTTGAGCTGACATTTGCACCTCCGGCGGCTACAGACCCGTTTACGTCCAGTGGATACCCAGGTAAAACGTTACCTATACCAACGTTGCCATTGGAAAGTAATGTCATGATTGGGTTATTTGATGCGCCCTGAAACTGATGGAGCGTGTTGGCCTGGTAATAAGATGACCCGGTACCTTGGTTGTCTATTAACAAATAGCCCGCCGGTCCTTGAACGAGCAAAGGACCAATCCCCGTTCCAGACGTGACCGTCAATTGGCGGCTAGGGCTATTGGTACCAATTCCTACAAGACCGGTATTACTGTTGTAAATATTATTGCCATTCGTTGACCATTGTGCAAAAAGAAATTGATGGACAAGGAGCAGGCAAGCCAATAAAAAGACTTGTTTCATCATTTATTGATTGGTGGTTTGATATTGATAGTCGTAACGTTTGACAATATTTCCATACTGGTCCTTGATCAACTTCAATCGCCCAAGACCATCGTAAGTGTAATAGGTGATCTTGCCGGACGGATCACATTGACTGGTCAAACCGATCAGGGGTGCATAGGTATAGGTTGCCATCAGGGAGCCCTTGGGATAGAGCTTTAGCTCATCGATAAGGCCGGTCCCACCGACTGTCACTGTCGTTGTCCCTGTAACCGTGGCTTCATAGTAGGTCCAGCCACCAATAGTTATTTTGGGCGTCGCAGATGCTCCGTTTACAGTGACGGTGTTTGTGCTGCTGTCCTGCCAATATCCAACGATGTAGGTGGTGCTGCTGGTCAATGAAGATTTGGAGATAGCATTGGATCCCGTCAGGCGATATGAAATATTGCCTGTCATGGCAGCGAGGCGAATCCTGGTGGTGTCGGGTATCGTCCAATTGCCGCTTCCATCCGCTTCAAAGGAGGTATAGGCAATATCGGTCTGCTTACCGTTGGACACCTTTGCAATGGGGTACATGGACATGTAGTCCCACAGGTAGCTTTCATGGGCATCACTCGCCTTGGATTGTTCAAGCACTTTGCCGGAATTATTGTAGCTGTAGACCTGTATTCTCGGTTCCAGAGCGTTGTTCATGATCCTCAGGTTTTGTATTTGAGGCAATACCAGGTTATTGGGGAAAACAGCGTAATCTGTTCTGCCCACTTCCATCGTGTCTCCCCCTCGTGTTTCCACTTGTTGCAAAACCGGGGAAATAATGTAATTTGAAATCAGTGCCTGACGCGCCGTTTCGGGAGTGCCTGTCAATGTAAGGTCGTATGGATACGAATAGTTGATCAACTTTGGTGTGCTACTGCTTTCCGATGACGTAATCTGGGTCGGAAGGGCATGGGCCGGATTGCCATAAGTTGTGACCACAGTATCTGCCAGGTAGGAAAGTCCATTTGCGCTATAGGTCAGGGTACGTACTGTATCTACATAAATCCACTTCCTAAGGTAGCTGTACATGACCAGGTCATAAGGCGCCATTTCATTGGCATCAGGAGGGATTGTAACACATGGGTGTTGAAACTCGATATTAACCAGATAGGATTGAACGGCACTGTCTTCTCTGGCATCGTCGTGATAGTCAGTAAAAATCTCTTTGATAGGTTGTGTCCCCCCGTCTGCCAATGATTTGAATACGTATTGGTGATACTCTTGTCCATTCTGCCAGCTGTTACTTGTTAAGGGCGCGCTGGGAATGGGGTTGCCCAGGAAATTGGCGCCCGCTGCATCTGGAACCGTTGTAAAGTCGTGTTCTATGCCGCCATTGTCAAAATTCTCACCAAAACTCTCCGTAACCGCCCCATAAGTAATAGGAGACCCACTAAATAGGAATAGATTATCCTGTGTATTGGAATACATTGTCAAGAAATCGTATTCGGAGTAGTCGCATTCAACTGTAGATTTCCCTTCATTTCCATTATTATTTAAGGAGGTGCCAGAATTACAAGGAACCATCATTTTTTGAACCCAGTTAAACTGTGGTGTCACCATCGCGACCCCTGAAGACTGGCTTAATGTACTAAGCCGGCCATAATAGTATCGTTTGATATTTGTATTACCTATCAGTCCGTTGGATATGATTCTTTTGACTCGGTTCCCCCCGGCAACCTGATTCTCATTGACGGTTTGAGCGGTCCCGGGCATATATTCCCAGTTGAAGTTGGCGGACATCGATATACCCGAGGATTGAATCGTCATTACATAAGTTCTACCAGGATACAACCAAACCACCTGGCTGGCTGATCCTCCTGTCGGCATCGTAATACTAAATGCGTAAGCATCGCCGGTCATGGTCAGATCCTGAAATTCAGCATAGCCCTTATCGTGTAATGAATCGACAGTAGAAGGATCCCCGCTATAAGTGCAAGACTCATTTAAAAGAACCTGTTGAGTGAATTGCACGGTAATCGTGTCGGTAACCACCGGGCCTTGGTATCTTGTGGTACTGGATGCATTGAGGTTAATGGTGGTATCGGGAGGATTGATCGTCACGGGGCCATAAATATAATTAGGCTCATAGACGATGCTGTCCTGTCCCCCCGTTGGATAAATGATATTGGTGAGCAGGCCCATGAAACAATAATTGCTATCCACATTCCGGTTGGCGGTTGCTCCTGGTAAAACCTGCTGCCAATAAAGGTCTTGCGGTGTGGGTATCAGCGTCGTATTGGACTTCCCGTTAAAATATCCATATTGGTCTTGTGCATAGGATAGCCTGGGTGGTAGCCCGTTTATGTTGTTATATTTCAGGTTGTAGGCCTTGGTAAGGCTACTATCCGGTGAGCTTTCGACAACGCTGGTCAGGAAAGGCCTGTAAACGTTGTTACTATCTGTATAGGTATTAAAGTATAGGGGAGCTTTTCCATATTGGTAGGAAAACGCAAACTTTTTAAAGGGTGTAGACTGACCAGGCTGAAAGATGGATACCCCGGACAAAAGTGAATCGGCCCCATCCAAACGACCGGTATATTTTAAGGTCACCTTGGCGCCGCTACTGGAAGTTATTTGGGAGAGAAGGGAGGTCTGGAGATAAATTTTGTTTGTTGTTTTGGGGTTCGGATTCGGCTGTGGCTGGGTAACCTGATAGTATTGACAAGGATTAGGAACTTGTCTGGCATCTTTTATGAGCATCACCTCGCTGCTGGAAGCAACATAGCTATAACCTCCACGATTATAGGATAGCCAAACGGTATCACGATTCGGATGTATGATTTCCGACAGATAAAACGCATTGGGCGCATCATAGTCAAATTGACGTCCGACTCCAGTGCCCATGGTCACCGAATAGGATCGTTCAACGCTGCTATCGCCTCCAAAGCAATACTGTACACCGTCTGGCGTAGTGATTCGGAAGTACCAGTCCGAGGGCATGTTGGTGCTCAAATGGCTCTCGATCTTTAACCCGGAATAAGTTAATAAAATTGGGTGTGCCAGACTGCTATCCAATACAAATCGACCGGAATATCCATTGAAGTTAAAGGAGAAAAGGTCCGGCTGGCCATCAAAAAGTGACCTGGTAAAATTGTTGGGTGTGATGTCATCCAAAAAAGTCACCAGGTTGGTGGTGGGCTGGGGAAAACTATCCGGTGGAGACATACGGGGAACAAGCTCGTCCGCCATTCCATACACCGTTCTCGTGATTGCGCCGCCCGCATTCAATGCCCAACCCATCCCCGCCACGGGGGCCATTTCGTCCACCCTAATGCTGGAACTGTTATACGAAAGCGAAATAGGAATGTTGATATTGGTGGAGGAATATTGATAGATCGGAATCTCCAACTTCAGGCTTCCGGAGGATAAATTCACATTTGTGCCTCCGTACTTGCCAAGGGAACCCGCGCTGGGCGAGGGTGGCAGAACCTCCGTGACTGTTGCAAAATTATTGAAATTAAGAAGCTGCTGGGCGATCAATGCATGTTCATGAAGAAACAACGAAAGCCCAAGAAAGAGAATACCTTTTTTCATGAATAAAAATCAATTAAAAATTATATCCTACGCGAATCTTAATCGCCTGCCCCCTGGGCACCTCCTCCGCATACAGCACATCATACAACAACTGTATATTCCCCTGCACCTTTGAAGAAATCTTATACTTTTTCTCCACCCCCATCAACGCACTCGGCTGCCAGGCACTCCGGTCCCGCAAATCCGCAATCCCCGAAAACGCCGTCATATAATTCTCCTCATACCCCCCAATCACATAGTAGGTCTTCTTGATCTTCCAGTCAATGTACGACCTGAGCCCCAGCGCCTGGTTCGAAAACTGGATATGGTTCCACCCCGTCCCCATGCCGGCCGTATAGGCCAGCCCCACGCCGACGGTGCTTTTGTCATTAATCTTATACCCCAGTGTCAACCCAAGGTTCGCCGTCGCCGGAAAGTCATACGCCGCCCGGGCAAACTGTACGTTCGCCCCATATTCCAGCCGCTGCAGGAACGTCTTTGTCTTCTGGGTGTTGGGCTGGAACCCCGGCGGCAGGTCCATGTCGCTGGAGGACCCCGAAGAAGCATAACGAGTTGCCTGTTGCTGCAGGCTCTGCAACTGCCCCTGGGCCGCCTGCATCTGCTGCTGCAACGCCTGCTGGGCATTTGGCCCGCCCGGCGCCAGCTGTTGCTGGATCGCCTGCTGTACCTGGGACCGTGTCTGGAGGTTACCTAAATTGACGGGCAGGGCCCCAGCCCCCATACCCCCGGGAGGCGCCGCAAAAAGGCTGGCCAGGATTGAGTTCCGGCTCATGAACTGTTGAAAGGCAGGGACCTTGTTCAATACCGTCAAAGCCGTCGCCTCCAGCTTCGAAGGATCGTTGAGCATATCCTTATAAGCTTGGAGCTGTGCCCGGTAGTAGTATGCGGTCTCCTTGTATTCGTTAAACTCGTTAGTGACTCCGGGCGGGAGGTTGGAATACTGACTGAGAAGCCCCGCAAGCTCCTGCCGCCGCTGCTGGATGTATTGATCGATCAACCCGGCCTGGTTGAGGTTACCCTGAAGCTGGTTGACCTGGGTACTGGCGCCTGAAAGAGAAGACGAACCCTGTTGGAGGAAGGCCAGCGAGGTTCTCATGGTATCCAGCCCTGGCACATAATTCGTAGGCGCGCCGGTGTTGCCGAGCCATTTGTCATACGGCGAAGGTGACAAAGTCGCCGCCTTGGCTGGATTCAGCTTCTGTAGCTTAGCCAGGATCCGCGTTTCAATCTTGTTGAGCTTGGCGATGTATTGAGCCGTCTTTTTGTTGAGGGAGGCGTCGATGGAGGCCGCTTTTGCCTGGACCCTGTCCGCGTAATGGGCGGGTAACTGTTGAATAGTCGTATCCCCCAAACCCCAGGAATGGATGGTGGAAAGCAAGGAGAATAGCAACAACCAGAGGCGCATTAACAAGGTTTTGGTGGCAGTGGCAAGAATTCGTCTGCGCCCCTAATGTAGGTGGATTCCTATAGTGGTCAAAATTAATTTTATGGTTTAAAATTATGTATAGCTAATGCGAATATTTTGAAAACGTTGCATAAACTAGAGCCCTTCGTCCGTCCTGAAAGGTGAAGCCGGCAGTCCTTCCTTATTATATAAGTTGGCGCCTTCGGGGTTATTTGCCCACGCATAGCGTACGTAAACAGGGTGGGGGATGTCCGGGCTGGAGACGACTACCTTGTCGCCCAATATCCGCGCATCCGCCCAAATAAACTTCTTATCCGCCCCGGCGATGGCGAACTGTTGCAAGTCGCCCCCGCCCTTGGCCATAAGACCACTGCCGGTATTCGTAAAGCTCAATACAATGCTGTCCGTCTGCACGACCGCCGATTGATAAATCGGTCCCGAATAAACGAGATCTTTTTCCCCATAAGCAAGGTGCTCCGCCGCCAGCGCCAACCGGTCCCCCACGTCCTTTTTATCCAGGGGATGGATGTCGTTCCACTCCCCGGCGTCGATCGTCACCGCCATGGCAGTGTTGGGCACGGAGAGGGCGTCCAGTTCGGCCTCCCGTAGTTCTGCCCACTGGCTTTCCGAGGGCCAGTATTGGACTTCCAGGAAATTGGGCAACTGTACGTACAAAAAGGGTAGGGTACTCAATTGCCATTTTTCCCTCCAATCAGCAATCAAAGCCGGGAGCAGCTTCTTGTATTCCACCGGTTCAAAGGTGTTGGCTTCGCCCTGGTACCAGACAAAGCCCTTGATGGCATACTGCACCGCGGGCGCGACCATTGTGTTGTAGAGACCCGTGGGTTCATTTTGAGCGGAAGGAAGCGCAAAACCGCCGCCGGAAACACGTGGCGGGAACACCTGTCCAACCTTGTACGTCCAGTCGCCACGGATGTCGATATGCGTCGTGCCGTCCGTCAGCTCGTAGCGCTTGTCGGGTACAAAGCCGCCTTTGCCCGACGTATTCGTAATGCGCACGACGATCAGGTTTTTGCCGCTTTTGAGTAGCCCTGCAGGGATGTTGTAGCGCCGCGGCGGGTATTGATAGGTGATGTTCCCCACCTTCACGCCGTTCACATAAGTCTCATCCGCGTCGACAATGCGCCCTACAAACAGTTTGGCGGGCTTGCCGGCCATCGACTCCGGCACGTCTATTTCCTTACGAAACCACACCACACCGTTGAGCCCTTTTACACCCTGGTCGGCCCAATAACCCGGCATCCAGAAGGGATGCCAACCTTCGGGTGTAAACGAGGTATCGAACCATTTGACGGGTCCGGAGAGCCCTTGGTCGGGTTCGCGAAGGATCCTACGCGTGCCCGGCCCGGGAGCGACCACTACGGCGTTTTTCGCCCGCGCAATTCTTTCCGCATAAGCCGGCATATCCTTGTAACCCTGTTCGCTGATCCACGCCTCGATCGGCGTCCCCCCGACACTCGAATTGATGATGCCGATCGGCACGTGGTATTTCTGATACAATTGCCGGGCAAAAAACCAGGTCGCCGCGCCAAAGCCCAGCACCCCAGCGGTATCGCCTTTTACCCAATGAGCGGCCGGCAAGTCCCTGGCCGGACCATGGACGTCAGCCGCGGTAGGGACGAAAAAATTCCGGATCTCCGGGTAGTCGGCGTTAGCTACTTCGTCAGGGTATTTTTCCTTGACCCGTTCCATCGGCAGGACCATGTTTGACTGACCGGAGCAAAACCAGACGTCGCCCACCAGGACGTCGCGGACGACCTGGCCGGCGATCTCCAATGTATAGGGGCCGCCGGCCTTCATCGACGGCAAACGGACTTGCCAGGAATTGCCTGAGTGGGTAGCTTTATACGTATGGCCGGCGATCTTTACGATCACCTTGTCCGTGGGGGCGGACCAGCCCCAAAGGGTAAGGGGGACGTCCCTTTGAAGGACCATGTGGTCGGAGATCAATTGCGGGAGCGTCACCTGGGCGGTAACCGGGTTAAAAAAAAGGATGGCGAGCAGGGCAACTACAATCGGTTTCATTAAGGATGAATCTTTTATTTTTCTTGGGAAAATTACTTATTTTTTGTAATCGGTTACATTTTATATTTACCCTTAAAACGATTGCGCATGCTTCTCATTGTCCTTCTTGCCCTTGCTTTGAATCCCCGGGACACCGCCGCGCCTCCCGTCACCTTCACCGCCGAACAGGACCACCAGAACATGATGGACCAGTTGGGCATCAAAACGCTTCGCCCGGGCCCCAGCGGGAACGAGCGTGATCCCAACCACGCCAACTACGACGAGGCCCTGGCCAACCCCTGTCCCGACCTGCCCGATGCGCTCCGCCTCAAAAACGGTACACCGGTTACCACCCCCGATGCGTGGTGGAAACTGCGCCGGCCCGAAATCCTGGAAGACATGGAGCGCGAGGTATACGGAAGGCTGCCCCAAAATATACCCCATGTGACCTGGGAAACCAAATGGACCGACCGCGAATTCATCGGTTTTACACCGGTGATCGCCAAACAGCTCATTGGTCATGTCGATAACAGCGCCTATCCCCTGATCAATGTCGACATCGAAATGACCGTCGTGTTGCCGGCAAACGCACACGGCCCGGTGCCCCTGTTGATGATGTTTGGCCCCAGCCGTCCTCCGGCGCCCAGTCAGCCGAATCCGGCTCAGCTCGACGAGTTGAACACCGTGATGAAAAAGCTGCTCGTCCAGCAGGATCCGGCGTTGCAAAAGGTCTTTGACGAGCATCCCGCGTACTCGCTTTTCCCGTTGTCGCCGCTGTTCAATGCGCGTCCACCGGCGACACCCGGTCCCGTAGACCAACCCGGTGTCCCCGGCGTAAACAACGATCCCCCCTCCACCGACCAGCTCATCGCCGACGGCTGGGGATACGCCATGATCAACCCCGCCAGCATACAAGCCGATAACGGCGCCGGACTGACGCGCGGCATCATCGGTCTTGTCAACAAAGGCCAGCCCCGCAAACCCGACGACTGGGGCGCCCTGCGCGCCTGGGCCTGGGGCGCCGCCCGCTGTCTCGATTACCTCGAAGCAAATGAACCTGGCGTGGACACCAAACATGTCGGTATAGAAGGGGTGTCCCGGTACGGCAAAGCAGCCCTGGTTACACTCGCCTTCGAGCAAAGGTTTGCCCTCGGGTTGATTGGTTCCTCCGGAGAAGGCGGCGCCAAACTCCACCGCCGGAATTTTGGCGAAGCCGTGGAAAGCCTGACCGGGGGCGAGTACTACTGGATGGCCGGCAACTTTATGAAGTACGGCGCCTCCGACGCCACCTTCGGCCGCAAAACCGCCTGCGACCTGCCGGTAGACGCCCACGAGCTGATCGCGCTCTGCGCGCCCCGGCTGGTGTTTGTCAGCTATGGGTGGCCTGATAAAGGCGACGCCCGATGGCTTGATCAGCAAGGGAGTTATATGGCGGCCGTGGCCGCCGGTCCCGTTTTCCGGTTGCTGGGGGTAAAAGACTTGGGTGTAGGCGACGATTATAAAACGGTAAAGATGCCCCCCGTCAACACGCCCCTGCTGGACGGTCATCTCGCCTGGCGGCAGCACGACCAGGGGCACCAGGATCAGGCGAATATGAAGTGGTTTTTGAAGTGGGCGGATGCGCAAATGGGGCGGCGCTAATTTTTCTACCAGGATGGAGATTTAATACCATATTTGGATGACAAAGGCCAATGGGCACCTGGGATATGAACCGAAGAATTTTCAATAGATGCTTGATTATATTTTGCTTGTCGTCCTGCATGCATAAAACAACGTCTAATCCCGATGTTGCCATCCCTATCCCGAAGGATGCGCATATAGATTCAACCAATTTATACAATGGAATCTATGAATTAACCGGAAAGTCCATAAAAAAACACAAGAGCATTACTTTTAACAATCTCATTTTTGTCACTACTTCAGAGGATTTAGGGGATGGAATCAGGGGTTATCTATACGTTTTTAATACCAGGAATAAATTACTGATTCGGGATACTACATTTAAAAGAGACTACTTATACAGCTCCGCGGGTATTTTCATTATTGATAGCAGCTCGCAAAGAATATGTTCAATAGATAAGCCGGAGTGGTATGATGAAAAACAAGAAGGCATTATACCCGCATCAATAGCTCGTATTAAGGGAGCATACTTTGACGAATATAAAACTGTTTACAAAGTCGGAGAGGACATTCCTGAGGATTCGTCCCTGGTGTCATTTTTCAATGAGGCGATCGCGGGGAATAGCAAAGAGGTCCTGGACCTTCCAAAGGATTGGTGGAAAATCAAATAAAACTCACAGATCCAGCTTCGACACGCGCCCCCTCGCCCCCGCGAGATACACCGTCCGCCCCGCCACAGCGGCCACATGAAAGTTCTCCCGGCTCACCAGCTTCCAATGATCCCCCCCATCGTTGGAAACATCGATCCCGCTGGTCCCGCAACACAACCACGTGTCACCGGAAACATGCACCACGCAACTGCGATACCCATGCGGCGGGGTATGGGGCGCCAGCCAGTGCGCCCCTCCATCTACAGAGTACACGCAATTCCCCCGGGTAACCGTATCATGGGCAAAGTCCCCGCCCACAATAACCCAGTGCGCACCATCAGTGGCAATGCTGTTAGCGCCTGTGCTGACAAAACCCTGAATAAGAGGAAGCTTATGGCCGTACACATTCGTAAAAACCCTGCTGGAAGGCCCCCCGCTGACAAACACATAAGGCAGCCCAGGCTCAAGCAGTAGCCGTATGTTGGTGCCGCTGGAAGCAAAACACCCCTCGCCACTATCGGCCGGCGGCCGGATACCGTCGGAAAAGGCGGTCCAGGTCTTCCCATAGTTGATGGTCATAGCGAGGTAAAATCGGTCCCCGGTAAACGTGTGCACGGGGTCGCCCACGACGATGCCCTTCGCTCCTTTAAAAGACATGGCGTCGAGGAACATCCCCGGTGTGCCATCCCGGAAGACCTCCGTCCAGTGGACGCCGCCGTCGGTCGTACGAAGGATCACGGCGGGGGTGTCTATGCCCATGATCACGGCGGTCGAGGAGTCAAAGGCCTCTATGTCGCGGAAATCCTTTTTGGCGAACCCCGGCACGCTCGTCCAGAAAAAATGGCTTCCACCGTCGGTCGACCTTCCCACGGTGCCACCGGTGCCGCTTACCCAGATGACGCTACCCTGGACCGATAGTCCCCGGAAGCTGGTGGGGGCATGAACCACGAGCAAATTTTGGGCGTGTATGACCAAAACCAAACCTGACAGGCATAAAACAAGAAAAATCCGAAACATAATACCGGCTTTTTGGTATAAAAAGATACCTGAATTTGTTCTATATCTGTAACCAAACCGCAAAATGATGAAAAGATGCCTGCTCTTCATGGGATTCTTGTACCCATTCCTTACCGGCGCCCAGACGCTGCCCGGCTTTAGCACGGGGAATTATACCGGGGTCACCGGTGTTTTTTCCAACCCGGCGAACATTGCAGATAGCCGTTACCGTTTTGATGTATGTCTTTTTTCCCTGGATCCGGACGTGGCCAGTGACAGGGTCAGTTTTAAGCTGGGGACCCTTGGCAGCTCCCTGAAAGGGGATTCCCTGAGGAACCAGTTGTTCGGCGGCGGGACGGGCACGGTCAGCGCCCTGATCAATGTGTGTATCCAGGGTCCTTCGGTGATGCTCCGGCTGCCCGGCAAATTCAGCGTGGCCCTCACCACGCGCGCCCGGGTGGTGGCAAATGTGCGTGACCTGGACCGGTCCCTGGCCAATAGCCTGGACAACAGCCAAAACGGAAACGCAAACCTGCCTGTTACCATACAGTCGCCGGGCAATATGGCGGTCAATGTCAACGCCTGGAAAGAAATTGGCGCGTCTGTGGCCCGGGAAGTAATGCACAAGGGCCCCAATTTCCTAAAAGCCGGTGTCACCCTCCGCTACCTGATGGGGGTCGGTAACGGGTACATGCTGGTCAGGAATTTCAGTGGAACGATCAATGAGGACAACGTCCTGCAGCAACCCTATTTATCACCTACCACCGGCCAGATCGGGATGGGTTTTGCCGGGATCGATTTCTCACACGTCAAGGGGAAAGACCTGACGGAAACGCATGGGACGGGCGTGGGTGCGGACCTGGGCCTGGTGTATGAATTCAGGCTCCCAAAGGGCGGCTATCTGCTGCGGGCGGGCGCGTCGCTGCTGGACCTGGGGAGCATCGGCTACACGCCGGAGCCGCAGAGCTCTGGTGTCTACAACGTGCATATCGGGGCCAATCAGCGGTATTACCTGAGCGACCTTGATTCGGTGAACCTGGACAACTATAAACAGCACTTCGCCCAAAATCCCCTGTACTTCACGCCCACGGACAGCGGAACGGCCAAATACCGTGTGAGCCTGCCCACCCGCGTACAACTGGACCTGGACTATCACGTCATCTCGTTTTTGTATGTCAATGTCATGGCCCAGATCAGGGTGGCGTCGATACAAAAGGCGTACAACCCCACGTCCTACAACACCTATACGCTGACACCCCGGCTGGAAATGAGGCATCTCGGCGTTTTCGTGCCCATCAGCTACAATACGCTCTCGGGTGTGAACGCAGGGCTGGCGCTGAGGGCGGGGCCCGTGTTCCTCGGCTCGGGGAGCATCCTGGGGGCGATTTTTGGCCAGTCAAAGGATGCGAACTTTTTTATAGGGGTGCATGTAGGATTTCTGAGACACTAGGCGTCGCGGGCCCCATTGGGCGCCGCCCAACAGGCGCCCAATGGTCACCGTTCCGGCGCAGATGGTCAAAATTCCGGGCCGATTCCCGGAGGGTTTCCTATTTTCCCTCCATGAAACCCAATTCGACCACCCGTCTGCTCCTCTATGGCCTGGCCCTTGTAAAGTTGATCCTGCCGTTTCTGATACAAAACCCGGTCTGGGAACCCCACCGGGACGAATTCCTGTACCTCGCCGAAGCCAGGCACATGGCTTGGGGGTATATGGAAGTCCCGCCCCTGTTGTCGGTCTTTGCCTGGCTGACCAACTTCCTGGGCGGGAGCATGGTGATGATCAAACTTTGGCCGGCCCTTTTCGGCGCACTGACCTATTTGCTCACCGGACGGATCATCCTGTCCCTGGGCGGGCGATGGGTGGCGCTGGTGATCGGTTTTGCGCCGTTTGTTTTTGGTGCCTGGCTGAGGATGTTTTTTCTTTTCCAGCCCAATTTCCTGGACATCTTTTTCTGGACGGCCATGGTGTACGGGCTTGTCCGGTATACCCAAACGGGCAAGAACCGGGAATTGTACGTGACGGGGATTGCCTTTGGGCTGGGGATGCTGAGCAAATACTCCATCCTGTTTTATACGGCGGGTCTGGCGGGGGGCCTCCTATTGTCCTGGAACCGGCAAATCCTGGGGAACCGGCATTTCTACTTCGCGGTAGGAGTGGGGCTGCTTTTGTTTTTGCCCAACTTTCTCTGGGAAGCTTCCCGCGGGTTCCCCGTCGTTTTCCACATGCGGGAGCTCAACCATGGCCAGTTGCAATACATCAGCCCGTGGTCGTTCCTTTTTGCGCAGCTGTTGCTGCAACTGGCTTGTATTTACGTTTGGGTGGTGGGGTTAGTGGATACCGCGCGCAAAAAACAATACCGCTTTATCGCCTGGGCCTCTGGAATCACCCTCGCGCTCCTGGCGATCGCGCACGGGAAGGACTACTATGCGCAAGGGGTGTATCCCGTGCTGATGGCGTTTGGGGCCGTGCGGCTGGAGGCGTGGCTTGGAAAGCGTACCGTCATCTGGTGGGTGCGCGGTGCCATAATGCTCGCCTTCACCCTGTTCGTCGGTTACCGCGCCTTGACCCTCTCGCTGCCTTTCCTACCGCCCGCGGAGCAGGCGAATTATTACGCAAACCATGCTACCGCCCGTAAGGTCGGTGCCCTCCACTGGGAAGACCTGAAAGATCACGCCCTCCCGCAGGATTTTGCGGACATGCTGTCCTGGAAGGAAATGACGGCAAAAGTGGCGAAGGCATACGATGGTCTAACAAAAGAAGAAAAGAAAAAAACCTTCCTTTTCTGCGACAACTACGGCGAGTGCGGCGCCGTGAACTACTACGGCCCGCAATACCACCTGCCGATGGCTTATAGCGACAACGCCAGCTTTTTGTATTGGATGCCGCAACAGGGTTTCGACAGTTCGGACGTCCTCCTGTTGGTAACGGATGACAAACAGGAGATGCAACATGAATTTATAAAGGAATTCAAAAGCGCAGTGGTGACCGATAGCATCACCAACCCGCTGGCCCGGGAGCACGGCTCGCTGATCATCCTGTTTAAGGGCCCCACGGAGCGGCTCCATGAGGCTTTCCGCGAAAAGCTCGCCCGGGCCCGGTGGAAAACGACGGCGGCGTCATTACAAGGGAACGGCCCGCAGAACCCGTTGGGGGACGGCGGAAGCATGCACTAAAGGCTACTTGACCAGCTCCAGCTTATAGGCGGCTTTTATAAGCCCCACGGTATTCTTCGCATGCAGCTTATTGAGCAGATTCTGTCGGTGAGTATCCACCGTCCGCTTCCCGACAAAGAGCCTTTCGGCGATTTCTTCGTTGGTCATTTCCTGGGCAATCATCTGCAACACTTCGAGCTCCCGTTTGGTGAGCCCGTGTTTTTCGAGGATCTGATCGACCGCCTTTTTACCGGCGGCGTCCAGGAGTTTATTGGAGACCTCGTTGGAGTAGTACGTCTTGTTCTCCAGGATGGTCTTGATGGCCGCCAGGAGTTGTGTAGGTTCAATATTTTTCAGGACATAGCCCCGGGTGCCGGAGGCGATCATCCGTTCCACGAAGGAGAGCTCGTCGTAATTGGAAAGTGCCAGGATCTTTGTCCGGGGCTGGTATTTCAGGATGTTTTCGGCCGTCTGGGCACCGCTCATGTCCGGCATCTGGTAGTCCAAAAGGATGACGTCATAGGGCTTGCGCATGACTTTTTTGACCGCTTCCTCGCCATTCTCGGCCTCGTCGATGATGAACTGGAACACGTCTTTTTTCGACTGCAACATGACCTTGATTCCATCCCGCACCATCTGGTGATCGTCCACGATCAGGAGGTTGATGAGGTGTACCGCTACGTCGTTATCTGCTGTTACTGTCATAGGAGCCTTGGGTATTAGTGTTTATTGGGTAGTGTCAAATGGTATTCTGCGCCGCTTCCCGGGGAGCTTTTGATCCGGACCTCACCCTCGTGGGATTTGATCCTGGATTGAACGTTGTACAAACCCCGTCCCGGGGACGCCAGGCCCTCGGCAAGCTCGAACCCCTGGCCATTGTCCTTGAGAACGATCCGGACCTGGGTCTTGTTGTGCTGGAATTTCATCCAGATCTTGTCTGCGTTGCCATGCCGGAGGGCGTTGGTGATAAACTCCTGGACCACCCTGAAAATATCGATCTCCACTTTCTGGAGAAGGGAGGGGAAGTCTTCGGGACAGTCTATCGTAAACCGCACCCGGCCAGCATACGTTGGTTGTTTGCACAATTGCTCGATCGCCTTTAGGAGACCGAACTCCTCAAGGGTCTTTGGCATTAAGTTAAAACAAATATTGCGCATCTCCGCCTGTACTTTCATCAGGGCCTCATTGCTTTTGAGCAGGATATCCCGGTTCCGGCTGTCGGCGGTGTTGTCCACGGCCGCGCTGATATAGAACTTGATGGCGGAGATCTGTTGCCCGAGGCTGTCGTGCAGGTCCTGGGCCAGGCGCTGGCGTTCCTTTTCCTGGGTATCGATAATGGCGCGGAGCAGGAGGTTTTCCGATTGTATCTGGAGGGTGATGTCTTTGGCGGTGACGATAATGCTGCTGTTTTTCCGGGTATCGTCCATCAGGTAGGAGGAATAAATATTCACGGGGATTTTTTTACCCGTCGCCGTGATGAACACGCTGTCCGAGAAAACCGATGGTTTGCCGGCCTTGAGTTGGTGGAAAATAAAGGAAAACAGCGACCCCCGTCCGCCCTCCTGCCATTCGTCCAGGGTCCGGCCCAGGAGCTCCTCCCGGGGACACTCCAGCTGTTCGCAGGCCGTTTTGTTGATCTCCTCGATCCTCCCGGCCCGGTTGAGCACCAGGACGATGTCCGAAACGGAGTTCAAAATATTGATAACGTAATTCTTACGAATAGTGGAGTCCTTCAGCTCTTCGCCCAGCATGTTTACGCCGGTGATGAAGGCATCGATGTCATCCAGTTTTTCGGATAAGTCCAGGCGTCGCTCAAACTTCCCCAGCGAGTAGTCAGTAAGTAGCCTGTTGATTTTGTGGATACGTTTGTCCAATTCCCTGCAACCGATTTGTCCTAAAGTTAACAATTTTAGAGTCGGATTCTCCATGGGCCGGTTTACTACGTTTAAATACGTAGGAAAAATTACTAACGTGCATTTTTTAATTCAGTATTTTATACGTTGTCTGGTGTCCTATAATGAAATATGTTGGGCTCTATACCAAACCTCAAGACTATGGGAAAGAGCGCATCATTCTACGAGACCATCGACCAGATCATCACGCATGGTGTTCAGAAGGACATCCTGCATTTGTACAATGAGGACCACTCCTTCAGCGGGAACTATCTGCAGCTAAGAGGTAAGCGGGTGGTCAATTTCGGATCGTGCAGTTATTTGGGATTGGAGTTTGATGAGCGGCTGAAGCAAAGCGCCAAGGATGCCATAGACCGTTATGGCACCCAGTTTTCCGAGTCGAGGGCGTATGTATCGCTGAAGCTTTATCAGGACCTCGAAGAAGCCTTTTTGCAAATATTCGGACAGCCCATCGTCATCGTGCCCACGACGACCCTGGGGCACTTGTCGAACCTGCCCGTGCTGGTCCAGGACGAAGACGCCATCATCCTGGATCACCAGGTCCATAACTCGGTCCAGTCCGCGGTGACCCCGCTGAAAGCAAGGGGCGTGTATACCGAGCTGGTGCGTCACAACCGCATGGACCAGGTGGAGGACAAGATCAAAGAACTCCGCAGCAAGCACCGTAAAATCTGGTATATGGCAGACGGGGTGTATTCCATGTTTGGGGACAACTGCCCCGTGGACGATCTCTATGCCCTGATGGACAAGTATCCCGAGCTCCACGCCTACGTGGATGATGCCCACGGGATGAGTGTCCACGGCCAACACGGTCGCGGGTGGGTGCTCAACAACCGGCCCATGCACCCGAAAATGATCATGGCGACCTCGCTGGCAAAGGCCTTTGCCACCGGGGGCGCAGTCATGGTCTATCCCGACGCCGAACAGATGCAAAAGGTGCGGAACTGCGGGGCGCCCCTGTTGTCCTCCGGACCCCTTCAACCCGCCACGCTGGGCGCTGCCCTGGCGTCGGCCCGTATCCACCTTACCCCCGAGATCTATGACTTACAGGCGGACCTTCACGAAAGGATCCGGTTTACCAACCTCATGCTCAGGAAATACAAACTGCCCGCGGTGTCCACACCGATCGGGGCCGTCTTCTTCGTGGGTGTGAGCCTTCCGAAGCTGGCCTACAATATGGTAGGCCGGTTACTCGACGCCGGGTTCTATGTGAACCTGGGCGTTTTCCCCGTCGTCCCTATGAAACAGGCGGGCGTCCGCTTCACCATCACGCGGCTGCATACTTTTGCTCAAATCGAGGACATGATCGCTACCATGGCGGCGGAACTGCCCAAAGCCATGAAAGAAGAAGGCATGACCCTTGCCGACATCTACAAGGCCTTCAAAATGCCGATGCCCGAAGAGGTCGAACTCGACCGTTCGGTGAACACCGTCCTGGCGCAAAGCCTGTCCCTGAACCTCAGCCATTATAAGGAAATCGCCGAGGTGCCGAGGGCGGAATGGAACGCCATGATGGAAGACCGGGGTACCTTCGACTGGGAAGGCATGCACACCCTGGAGGCATCCTTTACCCACAACGAACAACCCGCCAACAACTGGTCTTTTGACTATGTGGTGGTCCGGGACCAGGAGGAGCGGCCTGTCGTGGCCTCCTTCCTGACAACGGGGATGTGGAAGGACGATATGTTGTCGCCTGCGGCCGTGTCAAGGCACGTGGAAGAGCTGCGCAAAAAAGATCCGTACTACCTGACCTCCAAAGTCACGGCCGTCGGGTCGCTGCTCACCGAAGGAGAACACCTGTACATCGATAAGACGTCGCCCCTGTGGAAGGACGCCTTGCTGATGTTTGTCGAAAAAGCATACTCGATACAAGAACAGCACAAGTCGGGGAATGTGGTTGTCCGGGATTTCCATGGAATCGACCCGGAACTGGATGCGCTGATGGTGGACAACGGTTTTGTCCGCATCGCCATGCCGGAAACCAGCATCGTCTCCGACCTCAGCTGGGAAGGCCGCGAGGGCTACTATGAGTCTTTGTCTGCCCGTTCCCGGCAGCACTACAGGGAGGACGTACGCAAGCACGAAGCCAAATACGACGTGCGCGTGGTCACAGCTTACCCCGGAGACGACGTGATCGACGAATGGTATGGGTTGTATCAAAATGTAAAAACCCACAGCCTGGAACTGAATACGTTTGATCTGCCCAAAAAATGGTTTGCCCGGATCTTCGATAACCCAAAGTGGGAGGTACTGGTTTTGTCGCTAAAACCCGGTTTCGGGGAAAACGACAAACCGGTCTGCATAGTGATCAATTACAAAGGGGAGCATACCTACTCGCCCATGGTCATCGGTTTGGATTATACCCACAACAGAGACTACAAGATCTATCGGCAGGCACTTTATCAATTGGTACTCAGGGCAAAAGACCTCGGGAAGGCAAAGGTTTGTTTGGGATTCGCCGCCGCCGTGGAGAAAAAGAAAGTCGGTGCCGTACAGGTACAGGCCTACGCTTATATACACAGCAGGGATACTTTCAATATGGAAGTTTTGGCAAGTCTCAAAGAAAATACCGTTCTTTACTCCCGTCAATCTTAGTTGATACAAACCGGATGAACACCGAGCGCGTTGCAGTTATAACCTCAAACACACTACGTCATATGCCAACCACAATGAAAAGGATGACCTCTATCGGTAATTGCATGAACCATCATGAAGATAACCAAAGGAGAATATTGTCAATTCAATCTGAAATCAAAGGTGGAATTGCTCAAGGAGTTTGGGCAACTGGAGTTTGAGCGCTCATTCGGCAGCACAGAGGTCCGTATCTTTACCATATATGATTTCTACGTCGAAGTCATATACAACCAGATGAAGGAGGAGATTGAAAAAGTGGAACCGGTAAATTTTATGGACATCTTACGTATGTACGATAATATGACCAATGAAAAAAATAAGAACGAGGAAGGCGGCTAGCGGCCGCCTTCCCGTTTTATAAGCTTTATCATTCCGACGAATTTCTCCAGTGCCGCATTCCGGCTGTCTTTCACCCATACCGCTGTCAACTCCGCCTGCCGCTGGGTATGCCGGAGGGGCAGGAACTTCACTGTGTGCCTATACAACCGCCGGAAAGTCTCCGGCAAAATGGATATCCCCAACCCGCTTTCCACCAGCTTGACGATCGTATGCCCGTGTGTGGACTCATGAGCCACCAGGGGGTGCAACCCTGCTTCCGTACAAATCCCCAGGATGTGTTCGTGGTACAGCTCGCCGTCGTGCCGGGGCGGCAGGATAAACCGCTCGCTGGCCACCTGCTGCAGGCTTTTAAAGCTTCGGGCCGTCAGGGGGTGCGCCAAAGGCACCACCAGGTAAAACGGCTCTTTCCAGACGGGCTGGGTGTCCCAGAGCGGGTAGGGGGGAGGGTTGCGCAGAAAACCGATGTCCAGTTCTCCGCTTTTCAAGGCCTCCAGCTGTGCCGCGGAGGTCATTTCATTCAAATAAGTTTGTATCCTGGGGTATTGCCGGTTCAAGGCAGGCAACACCCGGGGCAGCACGGTGTTGACACACGACCCCGTATACCCGATCCGCAATTCCCCGTCCAGCCCGTCCGCCACGAGCTTGACCCGATGGGCGATGTCCGCCAGTTGGGACAAAAGAGGCGTGGTCGCCTGTAGCAAATACGCCCCCGCGGGCGTCAGGGACACGTTACGCCGGTCCCGTTCCAAAAGACGCACTCCCAGCTCCTCCTCCAGGGCCTTGACCTGGCGGCTCAGGGCGGGCTGGGCGATAAACAGCTTTTGCGCCGCCCGGTTGAAGTGGAGCTCTTCGGCGACCGTGCGGAAATACGTGAGCTGACGAATATCCATTAATGCCGTTTTGTTATCAATAGACCTCAAAAATAGTATAATCCGGTATTATTCGTTTACGCTTACTTTGCTCCAGGATGAGCTATAATTATTTGCCTTTAGACGAACGCTGGCTGGGCATCGACCAGGTAGACTGGCTCCTGGCCTACCAACAACGGATCTCCATCACCTTCGGCGCCCACGAACGGATCCGGCACTGCCGGGAATACCTCGACGGCCTCACCGGTTCGGAGCTGTTCTATGGCATCAACACCGGTTTCGGTTTTCTCCAAAACGTCCGCATCGACCCAGGGCAAACCGAAGCGCTGCAGTATAACCTCCTAAAGTCCCACGCCTGCGGGATGGGAGAGGTCGTACCGGAACCCATCGTCCGGCTCATGCTTGCCTTTAAGATCAAGTCCCTCAGCTACGGCCACTCCGGTGTCCAGATCGATACCGTCAAACGGCTCCTGGACTTCTACAACGAAGACGTCCTCCCCGTGGTCTATACCCAGGGCTCGCTTGGCGCCAGCGGCGACCTGGCCCCCCTGAGCCACCTTTGCCTGCCCCTCATCGGGCTGGGAGAGGTTTTCGTAGACGGCCGGCGCCGGTTGTCCTCCGATGTCCTCCGGGAAAAGGGTTGGAGTCCTATTCGCCTCCGGAGCAAGGAAGGCCTCGCCCTCATCAACGGCACCCAATTTATGAGCGCCTACGGGATGTACATCCTGACCCGCGCCCGTCACCTGCTCCGCTGGGCCGACCTCATCGCCTCCCTCTCATGGGACGCTTTCGATTGCAGCCCCGAGCCGTTGCATCCAGCTATACACGCCATCCGTCCTCACTCCGGCCAAATCGCAACGGCTCAGGCCCTCCGCGAACACCTCGCAGGGAGTGAGCTCGCCTACCGGTCCAAGGCCCAGGTCCAGGATCCCTATTCTTTCCGGTGTATCCCACAGGTCCACGGCGCCACCGCCGGCGTTTTCGACCATGTGCTCGGTGTTTTCCTCACCGAAATCAATTCCGTCACCGACAACCCCAACATATTCCCTGACGAAGACCTCATCCTTAGCGGTGGCAATTTTCACGGCCAGCCCCTCGCCCTCGCCCTCGACTACCTCGCGATCGCCCTGTCAGAGCTCGCCAGCATCAGCGAACGCCGCGTGTTTCAGCTCCTCAGCGGCCAGCGCGGGCTGCCCCTTTTCCTCGTCAAAAACCCCGGTCTCCATTCCGGTTTTATGATCCCGCAATACACCGCCGCCGGTATCGTCAGCGAAAACAAACAGCTGTGTACTCCCGCCTCCGTTGACTCCATCACCTCGTCCAACGGACAGGAAGACCACGTCAGCATGGGCGCCGGCGCCGCCACCAAGTGCTACCGCATCCTCCACAATGTCGAACGCGTCCTCGCCATAGAACTCATGAGCGCCGCCCAGGCCCTGGAGTTCCGGCGCCCGTTGCACAGCTCGCCCCGCCTCGAACGGCTCCACTCCGCCTTCCGCGAGGTCGTTTCGTTTAACGACGCGGACCGCGTGTTGCACGACGATATGATGGAAGCGGTGCGCTTCCTGCAACGGCCTGTGGAGGCTTTTACGGAGGCCGTTTCCGCTCAAGAGACATTTTCTATATACAACTCGCCTGTATGAACACCTTGACCCCTTCCGGCGGCGGAGCCGCCACCACACAGGGCGCCGCCGGCGCAACCGCCTCGGGCGCTACGACTGCAGCCCCCGGCGGCGAAGCCGCCGCTAACGCCACGCAGGGCGCCGCCAGTGCCGTCGCTGCGGGCGCCGCCGCCACGCCTCGTACATCAGAGACCGCCGCCTTCCTCGCGCGCTACGCCGCGCACCCCCACTACGAAGCCCCCCGGGGCACGACCCTCCACGCCCGGAGCTGGCAGACCGAAGCGCCTTTGCGCATGCTGCTCAACAACCTGGACGCGGGCGTCGCCGAAAACCCCGATGGGCTCGTAGTCTACGGTGGCATTGGCCAGGCCGCGCGGAACACCGAAGCGCTACAAAAGATCATCGAGCTCCTGCTCCACCTCGACGAAGACCACTCCCTCCTCGTCCAAAGCGGCAAGCCCGTCGGCATCGTCCGGACACACCCGATGGCGCCCCGGGTCCTGATCGCCAACAGCAACCTCGTGCCCCACTGGGCCACCTGGGAGCACTTCAACGACCTCCGGGCCAGGGGCCTGATGATGTACGGCCAAATGACCGCCGGCTCCTGGATCTATATCGGCACACAGGGCATCCTCCAGGGCACCTACGAGACCTTTGCCGCCTGCGGCCGCCGTCACTTCGGCGGTACCCTGAAAGGGCGCCTGGTCGTCACCGCGGGGCTCGGGGGCATGGGCGGAGCCCAACCCCTGGCCGCCACCATGGCCGGCGCCGCCTTCCTGGGGGTCGACGTGGACCCCACCCGTATCCAAAAGCGGCTGGATACACGCTACATCGATCGCATGACTACGAATTATAGCGAGGCCCTGGCGTGGGTCCTGGAGGCGAAGGCCTCCGGGACCGCGCTCTCGGTCGGGCTCGTCGGCGACGCCGGCGACGTCCTGGCGCGGCTCCGGGAAGACGGGATCATCCCCGACGTCCTCACCGACCAGACGTCCGCTCACGACCCCCTCAACGGCTACGTGCCCCACGGCATCAGCCTTGAAGAGGCCCTGGCCCTGCGAAAGGCCGACCCCGCCGAGTACCAGCGGCGATCCATCGCCTCCATGGCCCGGCACGTCCGGCTGATGCTCTCCATGCAGGAAGCCGGCGCCGTCGTGTTCGACTATGGCAACAACATCCGCGCCTACGCCGTCGAGGGTGGGGTAGACAACGCCTTCGACTTTCCCGGTTTTGTCCCCGCCTATATCCGCCCCCTTTTCTGCGAAGGCAAGGGCCCCTTCCGCTGGGTTGCCCTCAGCGGGGATCCCGAAGACATCTATACGACCGACAAGGCCCTCATGGAGGCCTTTCCCGAGAATACCCACCTCCTCCGCTGGCTGACCGAAGCCCGGCAAAAAGTCGCCTTCCAGGGGCTGCCCGCACGTATTTGCTGGTTAGGCATGGGAGAGCGGGAAAAGGCAGGACTGATCTTCAACGACCTCGTCCGCACGGGCCGCGTCAAGGCCCCCATCGTCATCGGCCGCGACCACCTCGACTGCGGCTCCGTCGCCAGCCCCAACCGGGAGACCGAGGGCATGCTCGACGGCAGCGACGCCGTCAGCGACTGGGCCTTGCTCAACCTCATGGGCAACACCGCCGGGGGTGCCACCTGGGTGTCCTTTCATCACGGGGGCGGGGTTGGCATGGGCTATTCCCAGCATGCCGGTATGGTGATCCTTGCCGACGGCACCGACAGGGCCGACGCCTGTCTGCGCCGTGTCCTCTACAATGACCCGGCGCTGGGCATCTTCCGGCACGCGGACGCGGGGTATGAGCGCGCGGAGGCGTGGGCGGAGCAATTTGGACTTAAAATCTGATTTTCGGCCGCCATGCACCCAATGCTTTATTTGTTGGTAGATTTGACAGCGTCTTCTTATATTCGCCTTGAATAATCATCCAAGGAATATGAATGCCCCACAATTGAAACTGTATACTCTTTTGAAAAATGATGGGCGCCTGTCCGACGCCAAGGCCCGGGAATTGATAGAAGCTTTTGATGAATTGATACAGCAGCATATAAAAAATGCTAGTCCTGAATATCAAAGTGCCCAAAAGGGGAATTTGCTTAGGTTGGAAACGAACTTACGCACTGAAATAAAGAATATCAATTTAGATGCTGGCAAATGGATGATCGGGTTATACATAATCCTAGGTTTTGCTTTCATGCTATTGGAACTATATTTCAAAAAATAGCGCCTACCTTTGCGCATGCACCCATGGATCGGTACCATTAAGAAAAAAGTCGTTCGCGGATACCACAATGGGGTATACTTCCTGCGTACAAAGGTCACCAAGGTTCAGTATATTATTCTCACCGCAACCCTGACCGGCCTGGTGTCCGGTATCATGGCCGTCCTCCTCAAAAACTCCGTTCACCAGGTAGAAAAGCTGGTGCAGCATTTTAGCGGTAAGGAGTACCTGTTCCTGTTGTGTCCCGCGGCGGGGCTGCTGCTCACTACCTGGATCATCCAGCGCTTTTTCCGGGGACATATCGACAAGGGGATTGCCATGGTGCTGAAAGCCATCGCGCGCAAGTCTGCGTTTATTCCATCCCGCAACAACTATATCCATTTTATCACCAGTGCCCTTACGGTAGGATCGGGCGGGTCGGCCGGTCTGGAATCCCCCATCGTCGCCACGGGCTCCTCCTTAGGCTCCACGATGGGCCGCCTGGGTCTGCTGAATTATTCCGAACGAACGCTGATGATCGGTTGCGGGGCGGCCGCAGGGATCGCCGCCGTTTACGACGCGCCTATTGCAGGGGTCATGTTTGCCGTTGAGGTCCTCCTGGCGGAAACCATGGTCAGCTATTTTGTCCCCCTGATCATCGCCGCGGTCGTGGGGGCGCTTTGTTCGAAGGTATACCTTGGCAAAACCGAGCTTTTCCACTTCGCCCTCCAGCAAGGTTTCAACTATAACAACGTTCCCTTTTACTTCCTCATGGGCGTAGGAGCGGGTTTCCTGTCTCTGTATTACGCAAAAGCGTTCCGCGGGGTGGACGGTCGTTTTCATCATTGGAAAAAAAGCCCCTATGCAAAGGCGCTCACCGGTGGTCTGATGCTGGCTATGTTTTTTTTGCTTTTCGCCCCCCTCTACGGAGAAGGATATGAAAGCGTGAAAATGCTTGCAGACGGTACACCCGAACACATCCTCCCTACCGCCGGCTGGTTGCACTTTGTACAGCAGAACGTGTTGCTCCTCATCTTTACCGGCTGTATCCTTTTACTCAAACCCATCACTGCGGCCATTACGATCGGCGCCGGCGGGAACGGCGGCAATTTCGCCCCCTCCGTTTTTGTCGGTGCGTACTGGGGTTTCTTTTTTTCCAGGCTTGGAAACGCCACCGGCTGGCTACACCTGCCCGAAGGCAATTTTACCCTGGTTGGCATGGCAGGCGTGCTTGCCGGTGTGATGTACTGCCCGCTCACCGCGATCTTTCTGATCGCCGAAATCACCAACGGCTACGACCTCATCATCCCCTTGATGATCGTCAGTACCACCGCCTACTTTATCGCCAAGACCTTCGAACCCTACTATATGGAGACCAAACAGCTTGCGATGTCGGGGCAGATCTTTACCCACCGCCGCGAGCGCAACATCCTCTCCTCCCTTAGCCTCGATGCCCTGACCCAACGCGACCACACGGTCCTTCACCCCGACGACTCCTTCCTCGACCTCGTCCGGCTCATCCAGCGCGAAGACAAAAACATATTTGCCGTCGTAGACAAGGCCCACCGGCTGGCAGGGATCGTCGAGCTCGGGGACATCAAGCACATGCTTTTCCAACCCGAATCATACGACAAGACCCTTTTGAAGGACATCCTCAAGCAGGCCCCGGCGGTTCTGTCCATCGACACGCCGATGACCAACGTGATGCAGCAGTTCGACGAGACGCGCGCGGCCTATCTGCCCGTCGTAGACGAGGAAAGGCGGTTCTTAGGTTTTGTATCCAAATCCCGCTTGTTCGAACAATACCGTTCCCGCGTAGCACAGCAAAAGGATATTTACGAAGAAGACTAACGCTATGACGTCCACTTTGATCCACAACATCGGGCTCCTGGTGGGGACCCGCCCGAGGGGCCACGGGGCCGCCGCGGGGCACGCGGCCGCAGGCCCGTTCGCGGATGCTGCCCCGCACGCGCACGGCGCACATGCCGCAGGCCCCCTCGCGGGCGCCGCCCTCGCGCACCTCCCGTCGCTGACCGACGCCTGGCTGCTCGTCACCGACGGGCGCATCGCCGCGTTCGGCCAGGGCCATCCCCATGGGCCCCAAGGCGGCCTCGTCGCGACGCCGCAAGGCGCCTCCCCCCTCCCCGCCGTCTACCGCCAACTCGACGCCTCCGGCGCCCTCGTCCTGCCGTCCTGGTGCGATTCCCACACGCACCTCGTATTCGCAGGCTACCGCGAAGGCGAATTCGTCGATAAAATCAGGGGCCTGACCTACGCCGAGATCGCCGCCCGGGGCGGCGGCATCCTGAGGTCCGCGCGCCTGCTCAACGAGACCCCGGAAGACGTGTTGTATGTAAACGCCTGGGCCCGTTTGCACGAATGCATGCAACAGGGCACCGGGGCCATCGAGATCAAAAGCGGTTACGGTCTTAGCGTAGAGGGAGAACTCAAGATGCTCCGCGTCATCCGGCGCTTAAAAGAAAACGCACCGATCCCGGTCCGGGCGACCTTTTTGGGCGCGCATGCCTTACCGGACGCCTACAAAGATGACCGGGAGGGCTACATAAACCTGATCATAGAGAAAATGCTCCCGCAAATAGCCGCCGAAGGCCTGGCCGATTACATCGATGTCTTTTGTGAAGAGGGCTTCTTCACACAGGAAGAAACCGAGCGCATCGGGAGAGCCGGAGAAACCTATGGCCTGAAAGCTAAGCTCCACGCCAACCAGCTCCACCGCTCCGGTGGCGTTCAGGCGGGCGTGGCATTAAAGGCCTTATCGGTGGACCACCTCGAAACGATGGGACAAGAGGAGATCGATTGTCTGAAAGGGAGCAACACCATCGCGACCTTGCTGCCCGGTGCTGCCTTCTTCCTCAGGATGGGCTATCCGCCCGCCCGGGCGATGGTGGACGCCGGGTTGCCGCTGGCCCTGGCGAGTGACTACAACCCCGGCTCGTGTCCGAGCGGGAACATGAACCTGGTGGTCTCCCTGGCTTGCATACAAATGCGGCTCCTTCCGGAGGAAGCCATCAACGCCGCCACGCTCAACGGGGCGTATGCCATGGGGCTGGGGGAGGAGGTGGGGAGCATCACGGAGGGCAAACGCGCGAACCTTCTTTTTATGCGGCCGGTGCCTTCGTTAGCCTACCTGCCGTATGCATTCGGTACGAACTGTATCGATAGAGTTATGGTGAATGGGGAGTTTTTGCTATATTAGGTATCATGCGATTGCCCGGAATTATCCTGATGTTGTGCCTTGTGTCCTGCCACAAAAACCCGGGGGGAGGGGTATCGGCTACCGGAATCGTTTACGATTCAGTGCTTCATCAACCGATACAAGGGGCTACGGTGTACCTGATCGGCGTACAAAGCAGCAACTCAATATTGCCCGTTTTTGATACAGGGTATCTGGCATCTGCCCGGACCGACGCCCAGGGAAATTTTTCGATCGGGTACCATCCACAAGGGAACTACATCGCCTATCAACTCGCGTTGATTTATTACCACCCAGCCACGTTCATCAATTTCCTGACACGGGCATGTATACCGGATACGGTTGGGTCCACTTACTTTTTCCCAAAAGATTCATTACCGCGGGACGTGGTGCTTAGAGGACGGACGCTAGAACCAGCCCACATGGCCATTTCAGACAGCCGGAGTGACACCTTGATGGTCAGGGTGCTATCTACGGCAGGTTGGGTATCCGACTACTTATTCACCGATCTCTTGCCTGTCGATACAGCTTTTACCATCCAGGTTTTGCCAAACAGCCCGAATTATATCGAATATTATAAAGGGTCCCTTTTCGCCCCGGTGGAGATAGATACCTTATTACCCCTGCCTAATAACACGCTTCAATTCACCCATCAGTTCTGAGTTTTTGGCGTTTTTATAGTAAACGACGCCTCATGCGCTACCTCAAGATTGCGCTAGCACGGGTATCTCCTTGCGCTGGATTACTACCCTGCTTCGGGCGGTTCCAAAGGGTTTCCGCAAAATTATATACCCGACAGCACAGCCCCGTTTTATGCATTTGACTATGGGTTCCAGAAAGAAGGCGTGGAGCTAAGGGCGACCCGCCCGCCGATACGACGATAACGGCCTGGTTGTTGCCCGACAGCCGGAATGCGATCAACTATTTCGTGGATGGCCGCCGGACTCCGGCGGGGACGGACAGCCTGTCGCCGGTCCCCGGGGATACGCTCCAGGTGACGCATCACTTCTAGAGTGGCGGAAAATGTATACCTTTCCCGGTACATTGTTTGTCTATGCGCCATTTTCAACAGTACCACCCCACCCATCTCCAGCAGGGGACGAGGGTCCGCCGTTACGAAACAAAGCTGGGAGAACGCCTGCGCACCGCGGGGGCAGACTGGAAGGAGTCCCTGGCTAAAACCCCTGCCCGGTTTGTGTTGCTGGGGATCCCGGAGGACATCGGCGTAAAGGCCAACGGGGGAACGGGGGGGACGTCGACGGCCTGGCCGGCTTTTATCGACGCTTTTCTGAACATCCAAAGCACCGATACGTTTAGCGGGGAAGAAATCCTGCTCCTGGGCGCGTTTGATTTCAGCGAGGTCAGCCGGACGATCGAAATGAACGCCAAAAACAGCGAGGAAGGGCTACAGGCCTACCGGCACGCTGTTTCCGGGGTGGTCGACGAAGAAGTGGAAGAGGTCATCAAATACGTCACGGCCGCCGGGAAGATCCCGCTGGTCGTGGGTGGCGGACACAACAATGCTTATCCCATCATCAAGGGAGCGGCGAAGGGGTGGAGACAAAACGGAAAAATGGACCGTCCCCGCCTCAATGTCCTGAACCTGGACGCCCACGCGGATTTCCGGATAGAGGAGGGGCGGCATAGCGGCAATGCATTCCGGTATGCGATGAACGAGGATTTCCTCGACCGGTATGCGGTGATCGGGTTGCACGAGAACTACAACAGCCAGTCCATGATGGACGACCTTTACCAGAATACGCGCATCCAGTATACGACCTACGAGGATATTTTCCTCCGGGGCCTCCTGAGCTTCGAGCAGGCGGTCCAGACCGCCATGACCTTTGCTAAGATCGGGCTCACGGGAATCGAGCTGGACCTGGATGCGATCGAAAACGTGCTGGCCAGTGCCCAGACGCCTTGCGGCATCAACCTGCTCCAGGCGCGGCAATACCTTT
Organism: Dinghuibacter silviterrae; assembly: GCF_004366355.1. Lineage (NCBI taxonomy): Bacteria > Pseudomonadati > Bacteroidota > Chitinophagia > Chitinophagales > Chitinophagaceae > Dinghuibacter > Dinghuibacter silviterrae. Next base: position 2,009,270 of record NZ_SODV01000002.1, read on the forward strand.
GGATGACGGCTTCGGAATTGCAGCCTGCTTATCTGCACATCGCGGAAGGCGCTTCACAGACGGAAGACGGGCGGCGCGATCCCACCATAGGGAAGCTGATCGCCTTCCTGGTGAGTGACTTCGTGAAAGCCATGCCCGCTTAGGGCTTCGTCGCCAACTGTATCATACTCTCCATTTCCTCCACAGTCGCCTGCGTATCCCCGTTGAACCCGACCGCCTTGAACCGGAGGTTCCCGTTCGGGTCGATCACGAACTTGGTCGGGATACCTTCGACCTTATACTTGCCCACCACGTCGTTGTCGTTGTCCATCAGGATGTGGAACGTGTAGGGATTGGCCGCCGCAAAGTCGGAAGCGTTTTTGTTTTTGTCGTCGGCGTTTTCCCAGGTATCGATAAACAGCAGTACGACGTTGTTGTCGGCCTTGTGTTTATCCACGAGCTTTTGCATGGCCGGGAAAGAAGCCTTGCAAGGCCCGCACCAGGTCGCCCAGAAATCCAGCACGACGGTCTTTCCGCGATAGCTGTCCAGGGAAACCTTGTCCCCCTTCAGGTCCCGGAGGACGAAGTGCGCCGCTGGCTCGTTCAGGATCGTCTTGATCATTTCGGCCTGCTTTGCCGCTTTGGCCTTGCTTTCCAGAGCCGCCAGGGCGTCGTCGGCGCTGCCGCTGCCGTTGTACAGCCTTTTATACTCTGCCACCATCGAGGAATCGTAGTCGCCTTTGGCGATGTAGGTGCTCAGCCCGGCGATCACCTTGGAGGGCTTTTCTACTTTTTCCATCATTAAGTAATAGCGTCCCACGATGCTCTTGTCTGCATCCGCGATCTTCATGGCGATGGATTCAAAGGAAAAGGCGTTTTTATAGTCCCCGGTCTTATACAACAGGTAGGCATAAGTATCGGCGTACAGGGCGTACGAATTTTTCAGTTCCTGTACATATTGTGTCTTTGTGTAGTAGGCGGGTTTCCCTTCCCCGCTTGCCTCCAGGGCGGTCAGGGTATCCAGGGATGCCTTGGACAGCGCCGTGGCCTCTGCCAGCGACTGGCCCTTCTCGACGGCCGACCAGGCGATGTTGTTGTACAACGCCGCCAAGGATGAACCGCGGAGATCGGGCGGAATGCGCTTGACGGCCTCGTTGACATCTCCCTTTTCGGCATAGGCATAGATAATGCCTTGATTCATGGCCCGGCCTATGGTCATTCCACCCCCTGGTGCCGGCGGTTCGTTGGGAAAGGCCTTCTTATAGGCGTCGAGGATCTTTTTCTTTTCCTCAACATCAACAGCGGCCGATTCCTTCCGGTAAAAGTCCATTTTAAGCCAGTCCCCGGAGGGATATTTCTGGTGAAAAAGATTGGTCAGGATATCGGACAGCGGTTTGTCTTTGAGCTGCCGGCCGGCTATAAAGGCCGCGGTGGTATAGGTCGACTCGGTAGCGCTGGTATCCAGGGGGAGAGAGGAGATTTCCTTTAAGGCCCTGGTGGTATCCTTTTTATACGCCAGGTAGTAGGTCACCTTATCGTAGAATGCCGTCGGGGCTTCTGTAAGAGACGCCCAATACTGTTGCTGAAACCCGTCCGCCCGGTCCTTGTCCGGGGTCATCCCAAAGGCGAACTTACCGAAGTTACCGTAGGCCTCTGCAAGGGCCTTGTAGCCGTCCCGGAGGGGCTGGCCGTCTGCTCCGTTCAACCCGGAAGCGACCACCTTGAGGGGCTTTCCGGCGGGGTCGAACACGCTCAGGACAATGGCCGTGGCCGTATCCGGGACGCTACCGGTGGCAGTCCATCCGTCCCCATCTCGGTGAAATGACAGGTCCTGGGCCTGGATGTTGTTCTTTTTATTAAAGGAAAAAAGCCCGCCGGCCAGCTCGCGCTTTTTGGCCAGGGCCTTGTCCTCCGAGGTATAGTGTACGGTCACCTGGGTTCCGGGTTGCGGCGTAGCGGGGTTGACCAAAAGGGTGTCGTGCAAAAGCGCGAGCAGCAGCAAGGTAAAATGCATATAACTATACTTTTAGGTATGAATATAGGGAATTCAAACGAAGGCGCATAGCCCCCTTAAAAATTTATGCCGAGGTTAACGTATCCCAGCACCTTCCTGCTTTGATCCCCATACATCAGGCTAAACTCGATCGGCCCGATGGGGCTGTCGTAACCGGCAGACAGGGAAGACCCGGACAGGAAGGAGGGACTGACCAACTGGTCTTTGACGTTTAGGTAATTGTAGACCCCGACGTTTTCCCGGGCCGTCAGGTATATCTGGGGCAGGGCTTCGTAGCGGAAACCCAACAGGAGGCTGCTGATCGAAGACGTATAGACCATGCCTTCATCATACCCGGCAAACGTAACCTGGTTGTGGAATTGAGGCGTAAGGCCCCCAACCATGAAGTCGTTGACACGGTTGACCTGGTAGCGGAAATTCACGGCCGTCTGGGTTTGCCAGAAAAGGGTGCTTTTCCGGTGGAGGCTGATGTATTGGGTAGCGTCCAGCAAGAAACGGGTATAGTCGGCGGCGTTCTTGTTCAAAGAGTCCGTGTTGACGCGGACGCCGTTGTCGGTGATTTCGAAGTCCGGGGATTGCCCGTAGGTCAGGTCATATTCGGCATTGACCTTCGAGCCCGATCGGGGATAATTCCAGCGGTCCAGCGTATTGACCTGGAAATAAGGATAGGAAGTAAAGAAATTGTCCGCGCCCTTGAGCACCAGGGGAGAGGTCAGCACGGGCCGGAAGACCGAATTTTCGAAACGCGTGCCCAGCCCCAGGGCGACGATGCGGTTGACCGAGCGCTGGATCCGCAGGTCGCCCACTGCATAGAGGTTCCGGTAGATCCCGTCCTGGTCGAAATTGGTGTAGGTATTGTATTCCGGGGCTTCGTCCTCAAAGGTGGCGATGAGGGCCGTTTGGTTGTGGGTGCCGAAGTATTGCAGGTGTTGTCCCTTGATCCGGAAGGTCTGCCCGATGCTCAAGGTGACCAGGCTCCGGCTGTGCTTTGTAAAGTAGTTGCGCGTGGTGAGGTCGGCGATGAGGTTGGCCCCGGAGAAAATATTATAACTCAGCGCCACCTTGGCTTCCGTCGTGGGGTTTTCGGACACCTCGAAGACCAGCAGGGCCGTGCTGTCCGGGCGGGGCTCCAGGTAGTACATGACTTTGCCATAGTACCGCGTCCCGTATACCCTCCGGGCCATCAGCGTGACCTGGCGGGCGGTATACTTTCGGGGGCCCTTGTATCCGAGCATGTCCACAAAAAAGGTGGAGTCGGTTTTCACCAGCCCACGGATCTGGATGTCGGATACCTGGACCGAATCCACCAGGGGAAGCCGGTTTTGCGGGGCGGGCTCCGGTCCGTACAGGGCATCCAGGGAATCTTTCAGGCGTTTGATAGCGGGATAGTACTCCCGTCCTTTCTCCACGCCCTGCTGGATGATCTCGTTTGCCCGTCCAAAGCTCGCGGCCGAGTAGCCCAGCATCGGGTGATAGATATATAAATCGGTTAACGACTGCTGGTGTTTGTTGTCTTCCGCCTCTTTAAAAAAGGCGATCTGGAGCAACACCTGTAAAACGTTGTTGATCTTTTTGGTGGGTAGGAGTCCATTCGCAACGCTGCTCCCGATCACTATTTTTGCCCCCATATCCCTGACCTCCTGCACCGGGAAGTTCCGGACCACGCCGCCGTCCACCAACATCACGGAATCGATCCGCACCGCCGTAAACACCGTGGGAATGGCCATGCTAGACCGGATGGCTTTGACCAGCTCGCCCTTGTCCAACACCACGATCGAACCGTCCGATATGTTGGTGGCGATGCATTTGAAGGGGATGGACAGTTTTGTAAAGTCCTTTGTCTGGTATACGGGGTAAAAAAGCTCGCTGAACTTCAACCAGAGTTCCTCCGCCTCCAGCAAACCCGTCGGCAGCCGGAACCCGTGGTTTGACCAGGGGAGCTCCAGGGCGTATTTGCCGTACTCGTCCTTCTCCTCCATTTTCAGGCTGGTCAGGTTGGTCTGGTTGCTGAGCAGGCTGGCCCAGTCGATGGCCCGCGTGATCTTTTCCAAGGTATCCGCGGAATATCCCGCGGCATAGAGCCCGCCGATGATGCTGCCCATGCTCGTCCCCGTGATGGCGTCCACCTTTAGCCCCGCCGAGTCGATGGCCTTGAGGATGCCGATATGCGCCAGCCCTTTGGCGCCGCCCCCGCTAAGGGTCACGCCGACCGGGGGACGGGTTTGCGCCGCCGCTCCTAAAAAAGAAACGCAACAGAGGAAAAGGACGACCAGGCGCAAATGCATCATGGCCTGAAATTAAGGGATTATCCCTAGCGGTCTGCCAGGTCTTTCTTAGAGAGCTTGATCAGCACTCTTTTTTCCTTCATATCCCTGACGATTTCCTTACTATAGGAATCCGCGAGGTCATTGGCGGAACTGGGATCGAATGAATTGCTTTGGACCGAGTACAACACCTTGTCGGAGGTCACGTCGTAGAAATTGGTCTCCCAGGCAAAACAGTTGGCGCTGCGCACATAGCCGGGGCTATAGTAGCCGCCGCCCCAGCCCCAACCCCAGCCCCAGGGACTGGGATAGATGGTGCCCGGGACGTATTGACGCGTCCGGCGATGGTCGGTCTGGGAAATCGTCAGCAGGCCATCCGCGCCGTCGGATTTTGCCTTGGCAACGGACGCCTGTTCGGTCATGCCTTCAAAGGCTTTGGGCCCAAATTCCTGAAATGCGGACACCGCCTCATAACCGTTGCGGCGGAGCTGTTCCACCATGCTGTGTTCCATAGCCTGGCGGATATTGCGCTGGTTGTCGGGTACCATCGCGAGTACCATGACTTTGCTGTAGTGCACGGCGGGCACCCTGTCGTTCCTCCAGGAAGACGTGATGTGCGTGTTGCTACAGGCGGCCAGCAGAAAAAGGGCGAGGATCCAGGTCTTTCTCATAACACTTAGACCCCGGAAGTGCCCGGAGGTTAAACGAAACCCCGGGACTATAACAAACCTTTAAAGGTTGGCGACCAAATAAACTTCGTTGTTCAGGTAAGGACCACCGGGATAAGGAGCGGAGTAGTCCAGGTTGACCCAGTATTCCCCGTTGTGGGCGTGGTAGAAGATACGATCCACGTGCTCGTCGGCGAACAGGGTCCGCACGGCTTGTTGGAAGGTATCGAAGTCGGCCTTATTCCCTACATACAGTTCAGGGTACATGTGGCCTTTAATTACCACCAGCCGGGCTTGGGCGCCGATGGCTTCCATACAGGAGCCCATCAGGATGGCGTGGTCGTCGCAGTCCCCACCCAACCCGTTCAGGATGGTTTCTTTCGGGGTGGCGTAGTATTCGTTGTCCTTCGGATCGGGGACGTATTTGAAGTTGTGGTTGATGTATTTAAAAAGGGAGAGCTCCCGGGCCACCATCTGGTATTTGGGAAAAGCATTGTCAAAGCTTTCCAGCGAATGCTTTACGGCGAAATTGCGGACCATGGGATCGGTAATGGTAGCCCTGGAACGCAGGGTGTCGGCCAGTTGGGTGCGGCTGTCACCCCAGAGGTCCGGAACGACATTCAAAGAAGAAATTTCTTTTTGGTCGCGGGCGTTCCAATTGCCTGTCACATAGTGGCTATAGTCATGGACCGCGTTAACGAGGGTGTAGCCCCCAGATAACTGATTGTATACCAATACGGAGAAAAGTAAAAGGGTGGCGGGGATCACCAACGGGCGGAACAGATCGATCATGATCCGGATGACGACCAGGGCCACCAGGAAGGAAAAAATCATGGTCACCACGAAGTGGTGGATCTGAACATTGGGTAAAAACCGATTGATTAACAGGCCCAAAGGAAGGAGGGCGAGGAAACCGAATATTTCCGAAAGAAAGACTTTAGTGTTTTCGTAGAGGGAATTTGTCGCTTTCATAACGGTTCTTCGTTTATTGGATAATAGGGTACCGGGCTAACTTGGTTACTTGTTCGTTAATGAATGTACGTAGAAAAACGGATAAAAACATCAGACCGGTAACTTTTTATTAACAGATTTTTGCTCCGACCAGGTAGAAGTACGGTTGCGGCGGACTAAGCGGACAATTTAGTCCGCCGCAACCGTACCGCTCATGATTTTAAAGGGCGCCGGAGGCGCCCTTTGCGCTGTTCACCTTTGTTGATAACCAAAAAGTGGGCCGAATACCTCCATGTATTATATTTGCCCCGGGTGTTATTACTAAGAATTTTAGTATGGCTGATAATAATAAAGACTTATTCAATTACACGGAAGACTCCATCCGGTCCCTGGACTGGAGGGAGCACATCCGTCTTCGTCCGGGGATGTATATCGGGAAGCTGGGCGACGGAACCAGCCCGGACGACGGGATTTATGTGCTCCTCAAGGAAGTGCTCGACAACTGCATCGACGAGCACACGATGGGCTATGGCAAACAGGTCGACCTGACCATTGAAGGTAAGACGGTGACCGTCAGGGACTTCGGTCGGGGTATCCCCCTGGGAAAAGTGGTCGACGTGGTCTCGAAGATCAATACCGGCGCCAAATACGACAGCCAGGCTTTCCAGAAGTCGGTGGGGCTGAACGGGGTGGGTACCAAGGCGGTGAATGCTTTGAGCAGCTATTTTAAAGTGGAGAGTATCCGGGACGGGAAGTCGAAGGTCGCCGAATTCCAAAGGGGTGAGCTGACCAAGGACCACAAGGAGGCCAAAACCAACGAGCCCAACGGTACCCAAGTCACCTTTATCGCGGACGAAACCGTATTTAAGAACTTCCACTTCGTCCACGAATACCTGGACAACCAGCTTTGGAACTATTGCTACCTGAATGCCGGGCTGATCATCCAGTTTAATGGGAAAAAATACGTCAGCAAAAACGGTCTCCTGGACCTGCTCCAGCGGAAGTCCAACCCTGACGAGATCCGTTATCCCATCATCCACCTCAAAGGGAACGACATAGAGGTGGCCCTGACCCACAACAACGACTACGGCGAAGACATCTATTCTTTTGTCAACGGTCAATACACCACCCAGGGCGGGACGCACCAGCAGGCCTTCCGGGAAGGTTTTGTAAAAACCATCCGTGATTTTTATAAAAAGGACTATGACGTCCAGGACATCCGCCAAAGCATCGTGGCGGCCGTCTCGGTCCGCGTCCAGGAACCTGTCTTCGAGTCCCAAACCAAAACAAAGCTCGGCTCCCTCAACGTTTTCGACGGCGGTCCGAGCATGAAAAACTTTGTGGGTGACTTCCTCGCAAAGGCGCTGGACGACTACCTCCACAAAAATCCCACCTCCGCCGACGCGCTCAAAAAGCGGATCGAGCAAAGCGAACGCGAACGCAAAGAGCTCGCGGGGATCAAAAAGCTCGCCAACGAGCGCGCCAAAAAGGCCAACCTCCACAACAAAAAACTGCGAGACTGCCGGGTCCACCTGGACGACGAACCCCCGGGCCGCGGCAAGGAGGAGTTCATCGAGCGCCAGCAACAAACCACCATATTTATTACTGAAGGCGACTCCGCCAGCGGGTCCATCACCAAGTCCAGGGACGTCGATACCCAGGCGGTGTTTTCGCTCCGCGGTAAACCCCTCAACTGTTACAGCCTGACCAAAAAGGTGGTCTACGAAAACGAGGAGTTTAACCTCCTGCAACACGCCCTCAACATCGAGGAGGGGCTCGAAGGGCTTCGCTACAACAGGATCATCATCGCCACCGATGCCGACGTCGACGGTATGCACATCCGTTTGCTGATGATGACCTTCTTCCTGCAATTTTTCCCCGACCTCGTCAAAAGACAACACGTGTCCGTCCTTGAAACCCCGCTTTTCCGGGTTCGCAATAAACAGGAGACCATTTATTGTTATGACGAGGCCGAAAAACAGGCCGCCATCAAAAAGCTTGGCGGCAAACCCGAGATCACCCGCTTCAAAGGCCTCGGTGAAATCTCCCCCGACGAGTTCGGCCGGTTTATCGGACCCGACATGCGCGTCCAGCCCGTCCTCCTCGAAGACGGCGACCACATCCAGGGGCTGCTCGAATATTATATGGGTAAAAACACCATGGAAAGACAGGAATTCATCATCAACAACCTCAGGGTGGAAATGGACGCGGCAGAGCTGGAGGAGGCTCCAGGCAAATAAATGATTCATATCGTTTTCCAAACCTCCGACGTCCACGTGCTGCAACAGGCTATGGCGCTCGACCCTGACCTCCAGGGCGACGTCCTGCAGATCCATGACGACCTTGCGGTGGGACCGCTTTCCTCTTTGGATACACCCGATGGCTGGCAAACCCGCCGGGACTGGTGGAAGACCGTGGTCGAGTTCACGCCCTACACCGAGGCTTCGGGAATGTCCGACGACCAGATGACCCTCCACAAGCTGCGCCAGGTGCTGGACGCCGACCCCACGGTCGAGGTCTGGGTATGGATGGCCCAAAACGCCCACGACGTCTGCGGCTACTACTGGCTGGTGAACCGTTTGAAAGACTACCAGGGTAGGGTACAGGTGTTGTACCTGAATAACCTTCCTTTTCTCACGGAAAAAGGCACGATCTTTTACCCGGTTTACCTGTTCGAGATCCAGCCCTCCGAGTTCCGCAAGGCCAAGCGCCTCGCCCGTCCGATCACCCCCAGCGAATTCGAGATCGACCCCGACGAATGGGCACGCCTGTGCCAGGAAGACGCCGGTGTCCGTTTGCTCGAAGGCGGGAAAAAGATCGCCGGCCGCGCGTACGACCACTTTGACAAGGACCTTTTATCCAATATAACGACGCAGTGGCAGAAGGTGAGCCGCGTGCTGGGGAATACCTTGCACCGGATGAAGGTGAAGACGGGGGATGCGTTTCTCTTGTGGCGGTTGCGGACGCTCGTCGCCTCCGGGGCGCTGCAGATGACTGGGGACTTGTCCAAAGGGTGGACCGCCGCAGAAGTGAAGTTGCCCGGCGGACCGGCCGCCGAAGGCGAAGGCGCCGAGGGGGCTCCGGCTGCCGCCGGCACGGCGAGTGCCGCTGGCCCTTCCTCCGGCGCGGCCGCGCCTCCAACGAAATGACCCATGCGCCTCACCGGCATCCACCATATCGCCATCATCACCGCCCACCTGGAGGCCAGCAAAGCCTTTTACACCGGCGTCCTCGGCTTCCGGATCGACCGCGAGGTCTACCGGGCCGAACGCGATTCTTATAAAATCGACTTATCTCTGAACGGGCAATACGTGATCGAACTGTTCACCTTCCCCGGCGCACCCGAGCGCCCATCCTACCCCGAGGCCCGGGGCCTGAGACACCTGGCCTTCGCAGTGGAGGATGTGGATGCAGCGGCCGCGGAAATCACCGGCAAGGGCGTTGCCGTCCAGCCGGTGCGGGTGGACGAGTTCACCGGAAAGCGGTTTACTTTTTTTGCAGATCCCGACGGCCTGCCGTTGGAATTATACGAACTATGATTCACGTTACCCCCATGGAGCAGATCGGCCTCGACGAACGGGGCGGCACCTATGTTTTCGACACCAGCGGCAGGAGCGGCCCTTTTATGATGACCCACCGCCGGGCCGGCAGCGTCAGCGGCCGCCACTTCCACCAGGGCATCCACCCGGGTAAAAACCCCGAGCGGCTTGTCCTGATGAAGGGAGACATCCTCCTCAACTGGAAGCACGTCGGCGGTGACGCGCACGGCAGCCAGCCGGTCCACGGCCCCGCCCTGATCGTCATCCCGGCCGGGGTCTGGCACGAGGTCATCGCCGTCACCGACTTTGTCATGATGGAGCTCAACTCCACGGCGGACGGGAAGGGGGATACGTATTGGATGTTGCCCGAGGAGCTGGGATAAACACTATATTTGACGATAATGGATAACGCACAAGAAGACTTTAAGGACAAAGGCGTGAAAGGCCTTTACGAACACTGGTTCCTGGATTACGCCTCCTACGTGATCCTGGAACGCGCCGTACCCGCGATGGAAGACGGTCTAAAACCCGTGCAGCGCCGCATCTTGCATGCGATGAAGGAGATGGACGACGGACGATTCAACAAGGTGGCCAATATCATCGGCCAAAGCATGCAATACCACCCCCACGGCGACGCCAGCATCGGTGACGCCCTGGTTAACATGGGCCAGAAGGACCTGATGGTCGACACCCAGGGCAACTGGGGAGACGTCCGTACGGGGGACGAGGCCGCGGCCTCCCGGTATATCGAGGCCCGTTTGAGCAAATTTGCGCAGGACGTGGCTTTCAACCACAAGACCACCAACTGGCAGGTCAGCTATGATGGCCGCAAACAGGAACCCGTGGCGCTGCCGATGAAGTTCCCGTTGCTGCTCGCCCAAGGGGCCGAAGGGATCGCCGTGGGTTTGTCCACGAAGATCCTTCCGCACAACTTCTGCGAGCTCATCGACGCCGCGATTAAATACCTGAAGGGGCGCAAGTTCGAACTCTACCCGGACTTCAATACCGGGGGCATGATCGACGTCACCAACTACAACGACGGCAAACGCGGCGGCAAGGTCCGGGTCCGCGCACACATAGAAGAGGCGGATAAAAAGACGCTCCTCATCAAGGACGTACCGTACGGGGTCACGACCACCCAGCTCATCGATTCCATCCTGAAGGCCAACGACCAGGGTAAGATCAAGATCAAAAAGGTGCGCGACAATACCGCGGCCGAGGTCGAGATCCAGGTCGAGCTGGCGCCCGGTATTTCCCCGGACATCACCACGGACGCCCTCTACGCCTTTACCGACTGCGAGGTCAGCATCTCCCCGAACGCCTGCGTGATCGTGGACGAGAAACCCCGCTTCATGGGCGCGCACGACCTCCTGACCGCGTCGGTGGACCACACCAAGGAACTCCTGAAAAAGGAACTGGAGATCAAGCTCCGGGAGCTGGAGGAAAAGTGGCACTATACTTCTTTGGAGAAGATATTTTTTGAGGAAAAAATATACAAGGAATTAGAAAAGCGTTACGATACCTGGGACAAAGTACTGGCGGGGATCGAGAAGGCCTTTGTTCCTTTTGCCCCCAAATTGAAACGCGCGATCACCCGCGAAGACATCCTCAAGCTGACCGAAAAGCCCGTCCGCCGGATCTACAAGCTGGATATCGACGAGCTCGACGCGCAGCTCAAGGGGATCAACGCCGAGATCAAACAGGTCAAGCACGACCTCGCCAACCTCGTCGACTTCGCCGTAGCGTATTATGAAAACCTCCTGAAAAAATACGGCAAGGGGCGCGAACGCAAAACAGAGATCCGTTTGTTCGAAGCCATCCAGGCCAAACAGGTCGCCATTGCCAACGCCAAGCTGTACGTCAACAGGGCCGACGGCTTTATCGGTTCCGGCCTCAAAAAGGACGAATTCATCAGCGACTGTTCCGACCTCGACGACATCATTGCCTTTACAAAGGCGGGCAAAATGAAGGTCGTCAAACTGGCCGACAAGGTCTTTATCGGGAAGGACATCCTCCACGTGGCCGTCTTCAATAAGAACGACGAGCGCACGACCTACAATATGATCTATCTCGACGGCGCCAGCGGCGTGACGTATGCCAAACGCTTCAACGTCACCGGTGTCACCCGGGACAAGGAATACGACCTCACGAAGGGCGATCCCAAATCCAAGGTGCTTTATTTCTCCGCCAATCCAAACGGGGAAGCCGAAAGTGTGGCCATCCTGCTCAGCCCGAACTCACCCGCCCGCAATAAGAACCTGGAATTCTTTTTCGAAGAGCTGGAGATCAAGGGCCGCAACGTGATGGGCAACCAGGTCACCAAGTACGGGGTCAAGAGCGTAAAGCTCAAGGAAGCCGGCAAGTCCACCCTGTCCGCCCGCAAGCTTTGGTACGACGACACCTTTGGGCGTCTCAGCCTTGAAGAAAAGGGCCGCTATCTTGGCAGCTTCGACACCGAAGACCGCATCCTCGTCGTCTACAACGACGGCTACTACGAGATCGCCAGCCAGGAACCCACCCAGCGCTTCGAGCCCGAAAAGGTCATCTTTATCGGCAAATTCAACCCCGAGGCCACCATTACCGCCGTCTATCTCGACGCCGAAAAGGCCCAATACAACGTCAAACGGTTCAAGATCGAAACCACCACGCTCAACAGCAAATTCCTCTTCATCAAGGAAGGCGAAGGCAACGAGGTGGCGCTCGTCACCACGGCGGAAAGCCCCGTGGTGCTGATCCAGACCGGCAAGAAAACCGACCCCCATGTCGAGAAGATCAAGATCGCCGGTTTTGTCGACGTCATGGGCTGGAGGGCCCTCGGCAACAAGCTGGTCGATAAGAAGGGCGTGACGCTGTTGTGGGACCAGCGGTCGACGAAGTCGGACGATATCCAGGCGGAACTCTTTTAAAGATGGCGGCCCGGCGGTTTTCGCCGGGCCGCCATCTTTATCGCTTCAGGTAACGCTGCATTTCCCGCTGGCTGTCCTTCGCCTTCAGCGTCTCGCGCTTGTCGTGCAGCTTTTTCCCCTTGGCCAGGCCAATCTCCATCTTGGCGAGGCTTTTGTCGTTAAAGAAGATTTTCAGGGGAACCAGGGTGTATCCCTTCTCCTTTATCTTCGCCTGGATCTTATCCAGTTCCCTTTTGTGTAGCAGGAGCTTCCTATCCCGGGTGGCGATGTGGTTGTTGTCGGTACCAAAAGTATATTCGGCGATATAAAGGCTTTTGATCCACAGCTCGCCCTTGTGGAAAAGGCAATAGCTGTCGTTAAAGCTGACTTTTCCCTCCCGGATGGACTTTACCTCGGTCCCCGCAAGGACCATGCCCGCGGTATAGGTATCCTCGATAAAGAATTCATGATAGGCGCCCCGGTTCGAAATCGTGCTCATGGGCGCAAAGGTCCTAATTATTCGGGAATTTCCCAGATTGCGTATATCCGGGTGGCCTTGTTGAAGGCGCCCGCATAAGAATGCCCGCATATCCGGAAGTGCTGCACGGGGCTTCGGGTCTTGCTTTCAGGGCTCACCACGTTCCAGAGGTTTTCCTCCGCATCGGCCGGTGCGGCTGCCCGCACGGGTTCCAGGGATTGGGGGTCCAGGGTAACCTTGGCAAAGCCCGAGTGGAAGTACATTTTCCCGGGGTAAAGGGGATGGTGTCTGTCGGTCGTCTGGGGATCCCATCCCGCGGCATGTTTTGGATGGACGCCAAAGACGAGTGGGTCGAAATCCCTGTCGGGCATGGGCGCACGATCGTCTGACAGGCCCAAATGTCCAAGGTAAAAGAAGGGGTTGCCCTGATCGTCGTACCGGCTCCAGGGATCGTACACGTATCCGAACGTCAGCACGTAACGCCCATCCTTATCATATCCGGCGGCCAGCCCGGCGCGGCTGGCGACGAGGTCCTGGTAAAATTGTTTTGCGGAATAGTCGTTGATGATGTCGTGCTTGCCCGATTGCCAGGAATTGTATTGGATGGGCGTTTGTGACAAAGACGACGCATTGGTTTCATTCAAGGCCACGTCCCCCAGCATATCCAGGCTGGGGATCTGGAAGATTCCGACGTCGGTTTGGGCCTTTTGTGTTTTTAAGACAAAAAACCTGTCACCTAAGATGCTGGCGCTAATGGAGAAGGGTTGGGTCGTGTCCATGTCGTTAAAGGCAGCCAGGGCCGACAACGCTTTGATATGCGCCTGGAACGTTTCGAGGTCCACGATCATGAACCATGGATCGGTGTTCCGGTGCTGGGCGACCAGCACCAGCTGACGCCCGCGTGTAAAGGCCAGCGTGGCCCCGGCATTGAGGTCGAGCCGTTGGGCACTCCCTTCAGGAACATAGTGCACATAGCCCATGGCCAACGCCGGTTGCTTTATCTTATCCAACACGATGCTGTCAAGCAGAATGTCCCCTCCCGGACCTTGCCTTTCGAAATACAACGCGTGTCCATACCGTGAGGACGACAAGAGGTAAGGTTTGCCCTCGCTATCCAGGAAAAAGCCCATGCGGATCGAGCTTTGGGCGGGATTCAGGATAGGGACTTCTTCGGTCGTATGGGATGAAAAATCGATCACTTTGTCGTAGAGTGTTTCCTCCCGTCTTGGCGATTGTATGGTAAAATAATGGTGATAGACATTCCCCCTGACGGCTGTGCCCAACCGGCAGGCCCGGTCCAGGAAAAACATATTGGAAGCGGGATCCCCTTTCTCTGTAAACTGATGAAGGACCTGACACTGGCTGTCCAGGAGGATGTATTGTTGCTGCTGCCCCATGTCCAGGGCAAGACAGGAAGCGCCGCCGGAAGCGGGTGTCACTAAACGGGCGGACACGATGTCCGCGGCGTCCGGAACCGGGAAACGGAGAACAGTATCCTGGGCATGCAAAAACGCGCTGCCCAGCAAGCAAAGGGTGAACAGGAAAGCCTTCATTATGCAGGGTATAGCTAGTGCGCGAACAACATCAGCGCCTCAGCAATCCGCTCCTTCATCACCTTGCGGTCCACGATGAAATCCAGGAAGCCGTGTTCCAGGACGAACTCGCTTCGTTGAAAACCTTCGGGAAGTTCCTTGCGGATCGTTTCCTTGATGACCCGGGGGCCCGCAAAGCCGATCAGGGCGCCGGGTTCCGCGATGTTAAGGTCGCCCATCATTGCAAACGAGGCGGTGACGCCCCCAAAGGTGGGATCCGTCATCAGGGAGATGTAGGGGAGCTTTGCTTCCGCCAGCTGGGTCAGCTTACCGATGGTTTTGGCCATTTGCATCAGGGAAAAAGCGCTTTCCATCATACGGGCGCCCCCGGATTTGGAGATGATCAGCAGCGGAAGACGGTGGTGCAGGCAGTAATCCACGGAACGGGCGATCTTTTCCCCCATCACGCTGCCCAGGGAGCCCCCGATGAACTCGAAGTCCATACAGGCCACAACAATTCCTTCACACGCCATTTTGCCCGTGGCAACGCGTATGGAGTCCTTGAGGTCTGTTTTACGCCACACCTCCTCCAGGCGCTTGCTATAAGGTTTGAGGTCCGTAAAACCCAGGAAGTCCTTGGAGCGGATGTCCGCGAAAAGTTCTGTATATTCCTTGTTGTCGAACAACAGCTCGAAATATTCGGCGCTGCCGATGCGATGGTGGTAGTTGCATTGCGGACAAACGAACCAGCTTTCCCTCAGTTCGATCATCGTGCAGGTATACTTACACTGCGGACATTTCGTCCACAATCCCTCCGGCACTTCCTTTTTCTCTGCGGTGCTGGTCTGGATCCCCTTCTTGATCCGCTTAAACCATCGGGTCTTCGATTCTTCAGACTGGCCTTCCTCTCCGGTAAGGTTTACTTCGAAATCCTCCTCATGTTGGGACATCGCTAGCTCCTTTTTTAAACCGCTAATGTCGGGATTTTTCCTATGCGACGGTAACTTTTTTCTCTAAATACACATCTTGTACCGCCTGTATAATGTCGACACCCTCGTTGAAAGGCCGCTGGAAAGCCTTGCGTCCCATGATCATGCCCATCCCGCCGGCGCGTTTGTTGACGACGGCCGCAGTGACGGCTTCCGCCATGTCCGAGGCGCCCTTGGATTCCCCGCCGGAATTGATCAAGCCCACGCGCCCGCTGTAGCAGTTCAGCACCTGGTAACGGCAAAGATCGATGGGGTGGTCGGTGGTCAGTTTTTCGTACACCAACGGAGACGTTTTGCCGAATTTGAGCGCCAGGTAGCCGCCGTTGTTGGTGGGTAATTTTTGTTTGATGATGTCGGCCCGCAGCGTCACGCCAAGGTGGTTGGCCTGACCCGTGAGGTCCGCTGAGGTATGATAGTCGACGCCGTCCACCTTGAAGGCGGCGTTACGCGTATAACACCAGAGGATGGTCGCCATGCCCAGCTCGTGGGCCAGTTCGAAGGCTTCCCCGATCTCTTTGAGCTGACGGTCGCTCTCGGCACTGCCCCAATAAATGGTCGCGCCCACCGCAACGGCGCCCATGTTCCAGGCGCTGCGTACGGTCCCGAAAAGCGTTTGATCGTAACGGTTAGGGTAACTCAAAAATTCATTGTGGTTGATCTTCACCACAAAAGGGATGCGGTGCGCATACTTCCGGCTCATGATGCCCAACACGCCAAAGGTCGAGGCCACGGCGCTGCAACCCGCTTCCACGGCCAGCCGGATGATATTTTCCGGGTCGAAATACATCGGATTGGGGGCAAAGGCGGAACCGCCGCTGTGCTCTATGCCCTGGTCTACCGGGAAGATGGACAAATAGCCGCTCCCGCCCAGGCGGCCGTGGTCCAGCAGGATCTGGAGGCTGCGCAGGGTCTGGTTATTGCGGTCGCTGTTGGTCCAAATTCTTTCTACATGGTCGGGAGAAGGCAGGTGCAGACCTTCTTTTGGAACGGTTGTACACTTATGATCCAGCAGGTAGGCTGCTTTTTCTCCCAATAATTCTGAAATTTTAGAGAACGACATAGAGGGTGTTTTGTCCCCAAATATAGTATCTTAGCGACGCTTTTTTTTAATTGACAAAATTTGTAATACAACATGGCTAAGTACCGTGCCGGCGTCTTGTTCGGCGATGAATTAAGCGCGTTATACGAAGACGCAAAGACCGGCAAGTTCGCCTTGCCGGCCGTTAATGTGATCAGCACCAATACGATCAACGCCGTATTGGAAACCGCCGCCAAGGTGAATTCCCCGGTCATCATCCAGTTTAGTAACGGCGGAGCCCAGTTTGTGGCCGGCAAAGGTATGCCCAACGACCACCTTCAGGCCAATATCGCCGGAGCCATCAGCGGCGCCCTGCACGTACACAACGTCGCCCGCTACTACGGCGTACCCGTCGTCCTCCACACCGACCACGCCGCCAAAAAATGGCTGCCCTGGATCGACGGCCTGCTCAAAGCCGGTGAAGAATACAAACAAAAGAACGGGCAACCCCTGTTCAGCTCCCACATGCTGGACCTCAGCGAGGAGCCCCTCCACGAAAATATCGAGATCTCCACCGAATACTTCAAACGCATCAACGCCCTGGGCATGAGCCTGGAAATCGAACTCGGCGTGACCGGCGGTGAAGAAGACGGCGTTGACAACAGCGGCGTGGAAAACAGCAAGCTCTATACCCAACCCCAGGAAGTAGCCGAAGCCTACGAAGCCCTTTCCAAGATCGGCTCCCTCTTTACCGTGGCCGCCTCCTTCGGGAACGTCCACGGCGTCTACAGCCCCGGCAACGTCGAGCTGCGCCCCGACATCCTCCGCAACAGCCAGACCTACATCCAGGAACACTACAAGACCGGTGACAAACCTGTCTACTTCGTTTTCCACGGCGGCAGCGGCTCCCCCAAACACCAGATCACCGAAACCCTCGACTACGGCGTCATCAAAATGAACATCGACACCGACATGCAATGGGCGTTCTGGGAGGGGGTGCTCATGTACTACAAGAAGAATGAAGGCTATCTGCAGGGCCAGTTGGGTAACCCCGAAGGCGCGGAGAAGCCGAACAAAAAATACTATGACCCGCGCGTATGGCTGCGCAAGGGCGAGGAGAACTTCGTGAAGCGTTTGGAAGAGGCGTTCGGCGACCTGAACTGCGTCGGGCGGAACCTCTAGTCGTTGAAGCTCCCCGTCTGCTTCTGAATATACATCAGGTTCTTCTGGAGCGTCTGCTTGAGCTGCCGCTTGACCAACTGCCCCATGGACCTGCTCTTTTCGAAAACAGGCGCTTTAAAATACCGGGCCAGCTCCCCACGGAGCTGGCTCAATTTTTCGGGGCTGGAGATGGCGTCCGAGGCCATGATGTTGAACAGCTCCATCAACCGGAACCGCGACGCCACGACCCGGTACGCCATGATGGTCCGTTCCTCCACCTGGTATTGCTCGATGGAGCTGCGGTTCAGGTGTTTCATGACCAGCTCCACGTAGGGATTGTTCTCCTTGAAGAACTGCGGCAAATAGAGGTTCATCCTCCCCTCGTAAGACTGCTGGTCGAAGTCGATCGCCCGGATGCGATATTGATAGTCCTCGATGTCCGGGGTGATCCCCACCACAAAATTATACGACCGCATGTCCCCCAGCAGGCGCACGAAACAGCGCTCGTTGAACTTCACGAATTCCTTAGCCAGCCTGATCCGGTTCGTAAAAGGATCGTTCAGGTACTGCTGTATGAAAACGTCCCCCGGTATCCCCGGAATGTGCTCCTCCACCAGCGTCGTCCGGCTGGTGAGAAACGTGATCCGGTTCGGGGACAACAGGTGCTCCAGCTCCAACCCATAGATGCGGGAGGCGTCCGCCACCTTGATGTAATAATGGTCGTAGTTGTCGTTGTATTTATTGACGATCCGGATCCGGAAGGGCTGCGAGTTCCCAAACCGGCAAAAATCGATGCGCGCGACATTCAGATGCCCTGCAAAAGTAAGGTCTCCTTCCGTTTTTAATATTGCATAGATAAAAACCAGTTTTTCCGCCAGGTATTCCCACTCCCGAAGGTCATACGAACAGGTCTCCCAAAGCGTATCGTTGCCTCTTTTGTCCTTGAGCGGTATGCTGGTCCGGAAGTGCAGCAGGTCCTTATACGACACGGGAAGTTTGACCTCCCGCCCATGTTTGCGTAAATAGGCGCTCAGGGGTTCCTGTACCGGGAAAAAAGGCTTTTTACGCGACGGCTTGCCCGCCTCCTGACCTGCGTCCATCCTGAATTGCATAACCTAAGGTAAGGAATTTCGAAGGGCCCTGAAATAGGCCGGCGCGTGTTTCAGGCGGCTGCCGTACCAACTGAACATCTCGCCGTCAACCAGGATCGACCGCGCGTTAGGCAACTCCGCCGCGTGCGGCTCCTTAAAAGGGTAGGGCTCGCTGGACAGGAGCGCCAGCCCCGTTACCTCCGCGGGATCGACCGTGGGATAGCGCTTCAGGTGTCCGTATACGTTGGTAAACCCCGCGTGGGCCATCATGTCGCTGATAAAGGTGTCGCCGCCGGCGACCATCCAGGGGGAGCGCCAGATGAAGTAGGCGGCCGGAACCGGCGCCGCGACTAGCGCGGCAAACTCCGCCTCGATTTCTTCGGCCAGCTCCGAAGCCTGCGACTCCCGCTCCGTGAGCCGCCCCACCTCACGGATCATCGCAAGCGCCCCGCGCAAATCCGCCACATCGGTCACGTATACACGCGCAAACGCCTGCAAGGCCTCCACCTGCTCGCGCACATTCTCCTCCTTACTGGCCAGGATCAGGTCGGGCCGGAGCCCGTAAACGATGTCAGGAGACACGTTCTTCGTCCCGCCCACGCGGCGCTTGGTAGAAAACCATGCAGCAGGATGCACACAAAATTTGGTAATCCCCACGACCTCATCGCTCAACCCCAGGTCAAAAAGCAGCTCGGTGAGCGAAGGCACGAGGGAGACGATCCTCATTTCCGCAAACTCTGAATCAGGTCGTACTTGGTCACGATATGATAATCCCCCATATCATCCTTGGAAAGAATCGCCCCGTTATCCCGGGAGATCAGCGTACTGAGCCGCTCCACGGGCGTATCAAAGGCGACGACCGGGTACGCGGGCTCCATGACAGCCTGGATGGTATGGTTGCGGAGATCCGGCTGGTTGAGCAGGCGGGAGAAAAGACCGCTTTCGGATATCGAGCCCAGGGGGGACTCGCCGTTCATCACGGGGATGTTTTCGATGTCGTATTTTTTCATGAGGTCGATCGCTTCGCCGACCTTTTGGTGGGGTAGGAGGGTGATGAGCCGGCGGCCGCCGGGACGGCTGTTGACGATGTCCTTGACGGTTTTGACGTCCATGAAGCCGCGCTCCATCATCCATTGGTCGTTGTAGACCTTGCCCACATACCGGCTGCCATGGTCATGGAAAATAACGACGACGAGGTCGTCTTTTTTCAGCCTGTCCTTGAGCTGGAGGATGCCCTTGAGCGCGTTGCCCGCGCTGTAACCCACGAAGATGCCTTCCTCTTTGGAAATGCGGCGCGCCATCAGGGCGCCGTCCTTATCGGTCACTTTTTCGAAGTGATCGATGACGCTCATGTCGTAGTTCTGGGGGATAAAGTCTTCGCCGATGCCCTCCGAAATATAAGGATAAACTTCGCTGGCGTCCAGGGTCCCGGTGTCATGGTATTTTTTGAGGAGCGAGCCGAAAGGATCGACGGCCCAGATCTGAATGTCCGGATTTTTTTCCTTCAAAAATTTACCCGTACCGACAATCGTGCCGCCCGTGCCGGTGGCTACGACGAGGTGGGTGATCTTGCCCTCGGTTTGTTCCCAGATTTCCGGACCCGTGGTCTCGTAGTGGGCGTCCCGGTTGGCAAGGTTGTCGTATTGATTGACGTGGAAGGAATTGGGGATCTCCCTGGCCAGCCGGCGCGCGACCGAATAGTAGGAGCGGGGGTCTTCGGGCTCCACGTTGGTGGGGCAAACGATCACCTCGGCGCCCACGGCCTTGAGGATGTCGAATTTCTCCTTCGACTGTTTGTCGGTGGTGGTGAAAATACACTTGTACCCTTTGACACAGGCGGCCAGCGCCAGGCCCATACCGGTATTGCCGCTGGTGCATTCGATGATGGTGCCGCCCGGTTGGATGCGCCCTTCTTTTTCCGCGACCTCCAGCATCTTCAGGGCCATACGGTCCTTGATCGAGTTGCCGGGATTGAAGTATTCCACCTTGGCCAGAACGGTGCAGGGCAGGTCTTTGGTGATTTTATTGAGCTGGATCATAGGGGTGTTCCCTATGGTTTCCAAGATGTTTTTCTTCCACATATTGTAAAGTTACAAAATTCCCCCGGCGACCACCTCGGGACGGCGGGCAAAACCCGCCGCGGAGGCCGCTGGTCGCGGCGAACTCAGGGCGCGAAAGGCGCCGTGGGCTGCCGCGCTATTTAAGTACTTCTTCGGCTTTTTTGATCATCGTATCATCCTGGTTATACACCTCATAAAACCCTTCCATCCTCCAAATCTGGTGCGCCAGCAGGCTCTTGGTCCTGAGCAAAAGCATGTCCTTGTCCCTGGCGGGCAGGTACTGCAACTGGACGCTGTCCCGGACGGCAAAACGGGCCAGGTCCGCCCAAAGGGCTTCGGTGGTATGAAAGTCACGGGCGAAAGCGGCCGGCGACCCATACTGGTCCATGGCGGACCGGTGGCCGACATAGTATTTGTAGGCAAAATCGACCAGGGTGTTGTAGCGCAACAGGCGGGTGATCACCGGGCTGTATTCGGTCGTGTCCAGCGGGACGAAAAGGTCGGGCATGATGCCCCCGCCTCCATAGACCTTTCTACCCAGGGGGGTGGTGTATACCTGGCCCACGGCCACCTTGTTGCTGTCGGCATTGACGAGCTCCCCATTGTGGATGCGGTTCAGGAGGTCGTCCTCGTACACCTTGATCCCCTTCGCATAAGACTTCTGGATACAGCGGCCGAGGGGGGTATAGTAACGGGCGATGGTGAGCCGGAGGGCGGACCCGTCGGTGAGCGAATATTGTTCCTGGACAAGCCCCTTGCCAAAGCTCCGGCGGCCGATGATGGTGGCCCTGTCCCAGTCCTGGAGGGAGCCGGTCAGGATCTCGCTGGCGGAGGCGGTGCCTTCATCGACCAGGACGACGAGCTTGCCCTTTTCAAAAATACCGGGGTGGTCCGCCTTGTATTCCTTTTTGGGGCTGTGGACCCCTTGCGTATACACGATGAGTTTATTGTCGTCCAGGAATTCGTCGGCGATTTTGACCGCCTGTTCCATGTATCCGCCCCCGTTATCGCGGAGGTCCAGGACAAGGCGTTGCATGCCCTTCTTCTTCAGGGAATCCATGGCGTCCATGAACTCCTGGTAGGTCGTGGCGGAAAACTTATTGAGTTTGATGTACCCCACTTCCGGTTCGAGCATATACGCGGCGTCGAGGCTGTTCAGGGGGACCAGCGACCGGGTGATGACAAAGTCCTTGGGCTGCCCCTGGCGCAGGACGGAAATCTTGACCTGGCTGGCTTCAGGGCCTTTGAGCATTTTGCGGACGAGGTCGTTCGTGAGCTTTCGCCCGTTGAGCAAAGAGTCGTTGACCTTCAGGATCTGGTCGCCCACCATCAGGCCGGCCTTTTCCGAAGGTCCGCCGGGTACCACGCTCACGACATTGAGGGTATCGTTGAGCAGGTTGAACTCGATGCCGATGCCTTCGAAGCCGCCTTCCAGGTCCTCGTTGACTTCCGCCAGCTCACTGGCAGGGATAAACGCAGAATGCGGGTCCAGTTGATCCAACACGGTTCCGATGGCACTGTCGGTGACGGCGGGTACGTTGACCGAATCCACGTACCGGTTCCGGACAAGGTCCAGGATCTCCTGGAGGGAGGTGCTGGCGCCCGTCCTGCTGAACAGGCCCCCACCGGAGCCGCCCATATCCCTGCTCAGAGCGAAACCTATCCACATACCCACGATCATGGTCAACGCGAACAAGAGCGGCAACCAGACCTGTATTCTTCTGTTATTGTTCATTTGAATGGTGTACTTTGCGCTTGTGAAAGTGCGAATTTCACTAAAATTTGGCAAACTAACACGGGTTATTCAAGGATCAAGGACATGTCGAAGGTACTGATTGCTGACAGCGGGTCCACCAAAACGGAGTGGCGCTTGCTACAACAGCCCAAACGGAGTAAAACGATTTTCACGCAAGGGCTCAGCCCCTATTTCCTGGACGCGGCCCAGATCGAGGCGGTTCTCCGGAAAGAGCTGCTGCCTAAGTTGCCCGAGCACCCGGCGGAAGTCTTTTTTTACGGGACGGGCAACGCCAATCCCGCCAATGCCCGAATGATCAAGGGCGTACTCGCAAAAGTATTTCCAGGCGCTGCCGTCGAGGTCCGCCACGACCTGATGGGCGCGGCCCGGGCTTTGTGCGGACAGGAACAGGGGATCGCCTGTATCCTGGGTACCGGGTCCAATTCCGGGTATTACAACGGGAAGGCCATTACCCGCAACAGTCCGGGGCTCGGGTACGTCCTGGGCGACGAGGGCAGCGGCGCCTATCTGGGCAAAAGGGTGCTCCAATACTACCTCTACGGCACGTTTGACGAAGAACTGAAGGCCAAATTCGAGGGGCAATATACCAGCGATCCCGCCGCCATCCTGGACGCGGTGTACAAACAACCCTTGCCCAACCGCTACCTGGCGTCGTACGCCCGTTTTCTTTCGGAGAACCGGGGTCACTATATGGTGGAGAACATTATCGAGGATGGATTGAACGATTTCTTTTTCCAACACCTCTGTAAATACCGGGAGAGCTGGAGCAAGCCCATACACTTTATCGGAGGGGTAGCCCATGCTTTTGCCGATGTGCTCCGGGACCTTGGGCGAGCCTACGAGTTCGAGATCGGCAAAATTGTCGAGATGCCGATGGACGGGCTTGTCAAATACCACGCGGGCTAGGCCGCGCGCCTGCCGGCGCTTAAAAACATTCTTATGCCTTTTGAGAAGATCACCGAATCCCCCAGCCACTATCACGACCTGGAAAAAATGTCCATCCACGACCTCCTGGTCAGCATGAACCGCGAGGACCAGGGCGTCCCCCTGGCCGTCGAGCGGGCCATTCCTCAGATCGAGCGCCTCGTGGAAGCCGTCAGCGACCGGATGCTGGCCGGCGGCCGTCTTTTTTACATCGGCGCGGGGACCAGCGGCCGGTTGGGGGTCGTGGACGCCAGCGAGTGCCCGCCCACCTTTGGGGTGCCCTATGGGTTGGTTACCGGGATCATCGCGGGGGGCAGCAAGGCGATCACCACTGCCGTGGAGTTTGCCGAGGATTCTGCCGCCCAGGGTTGGAAGGACCTCCAGGCAGAAGGCGTCAGTGCCTCCGATTCCGTGATCGGCATCGCCGCCAGCGGGACCACCCCTTATGTCATCGGCGCCCTCGATGCCTGCCGCAAGGCCGGCATCCTGACCGGCTGTATCACCAATAACCCCGGCGCGCCCGTCACAGAGGTGGCCGATTTCCCCATAGAGGTCCCCGTGGGCCCCGAATTTGTCACCGGGAGCACCCGCCTCAAAAGCGGGACCGCTGCCAAGCTCGTCCTCAACATGATCTCGACCTCCGTCATGATCCGCCTGGGGCGCGTAAAGGACAACCGTATGGTCGACATGAAGCTGTCCAACGATAAACTCGTGGACCGCGGGACAAAAATGGTGATGGAACAGGTACCGGGGCTGACGTACGAACAGGCCAGGGACCTGTTGCTGCGCTATGGGAGTGTGCGCAAAGCAGTGGAAAAGCACTAGGGCGCCGTTCGCGGACCGCTGTCTCCCCGTCAGGGCTTCGCAATCGCCGTCGCATCCGGTGGATCCCCATGCACAAACGGCGGCCGCCCATCCCGGCGGAACTCCTTGTAAGCCAATGCCTCCGAAGTGTCGCCCGGAATCCTGCTGTAGGCCCGGAAGTACAGGAAACGCTTCCCGTCGGGCAACCCCTTGAACATCCGCCCCAGTTGCGCGCAAACCGCGTCACACTCCCGCGACAGGGCGATCGTATCCCCCATGGGTAACTGGGTTTTATACAAAAGAAAGGGATAATACCCCTCCGGCGTCCGGTATAGCGAGATGCGGAAGATGCTGGGTTTTGTCCGGACCAGGCTGTCGGTCATGGGAAAAGGATACGCCGTCGTAATCGCGCTGCTGAGCCGCTGGTCGAGCTCGCTGAGCTCCTTTTCCTTTTGATAATGGAGCAGGTCCCCTGCCGGCCGGAGCAGTTGTTCACCGATCAGCAGGTCGTTGGCGGCGTCGGCCAGGTAGCCCGAATCGAAGTCGCGTTGGGCCCGGTGGTACCAGTCGATGGCGTCCCCGTTCATGATTTTGAGCAGGCCGATCTCCAGGATGTTAAGTTTCCAGTCCTTGCCATATTTACCAAAGGAGGTTGTCAGGGCAAACGATTCGGAAGGCCCGGTAAAGTATCCTAGTGTGACCGACGTTTCCTCGGTCATCGGCTGGAAGTTCAGGGTGTAATCGTGTTCGCTGCCCTTGCCCCGGTGGACGTCGGCGTGGGTTTTCGCCCCCGTATAGACGATGTAAAACTGGTTTTTTTCCTTGTATTTGGCAGGGTCGAAGGCCACTTCGTTCCGCTCTACCTGTCCGGCAAAGTTGGACCCGACGCGGTTCCAGAGCGTGTCGCTGAAAAGGGTCCGGAGACCGGCGGTGTCTTTGGTGCTGATATCCCGGATGACGGTGGTGTTGAGCTGGCGGATGGCAGCGCGCACGGACGGATCGATCTGCCCGTCCACCCAGGTCCCACTTTTATGGCAAGCCGGCAAAGCAAAAAGACAGACCCACAGTCCCCAACGATGATTCATGGTCAATTTTACTGAATGTATTGAAAATACACAAATGTAGATTGTTTTGTGGACCCGGAAACGATAACGCTGATGTTTTGGGAAACGGGGACGCTGGAATTGTTGTACTGGTAGGCGTACGTGGTTTCGGAATTATAGCCCACCAACACGTCGGTAATGGCGTTGTTGGCGGAGAGCAGGGGCACGATATTGTCCAGGGTGCCGAGCATAAAGGGGAGGTCTTTGACGGTTTTGTATGGGTTATAATACCCGTCATACGTATACGAAACGGTGTAGGCAGAACTGGCGGTGCTAACAAGGACCTGGCTGATGTCTTTTTTGGACGTCCAGGAAAAGGTATCCCAGTACTGCTCCGAAACGACACCGGTCGAG
The DNA here is from genome assembly GCF_004366355.1 of Dinghuibacter silviterrae. Taxonomy (NCBI): domain Bacteria; kingdom Pseudomonadati; phylum Bacteroidota; class Chitinophagia; order Chitinophagales; family Chitinophagaceae; genus Dinghuibacter; species Dinghuibacter silviterrae. The sequence continues at coordinate 2,034,840 of NZ_SODV01000002.1, forward strand.
CTGTCCAGCACGAAATGATAGCTCATGGCCAGCATGCCACCCGTGGCCAGCACCAGGGAATCATAGGCGTAAGTATTGGTCCCCGGATTGTAGCGGATACGCAGCAGGTCGCCATTGGATGCATAGTCGAAGTTCGTGGTGACCGGACCGGAGGCGGCATTGGAATCAGCGGGGCTTTGGAGTTCGGACAGTTTGCCCCCGCTGTATACCGGGATGATCGTGGTATACGTCGTATCGATCGGATTGCCGAGCGAATCCGTCTCACCTGCGTCGGGCATATTCAGGGTAATGACCTTTGACACGGAATGGTCGCTGTTGAAACGGACCTCCGTAAACAAATTGTTCCCGCTTTTCTGTACGAGATAACCGCTCAGCCAGGTATTCGAAGGACCCGCGGTACCGCCGTCTACACTAAGACCGGAAGGAGAGGAGTCGTGTTTACTGCACGCAGAAAGACATACAAGGAGAATAAAAGCCGCGCTGGCGAGCTTCTTTTGCATAGGATCGGATTTTGGTCCCTAAATATAGCGCTTTTTCCTTTGATAATCTACCTGGTATTTCTCCTGCATAATCTCCTGGACCGGTTTCTGCTGGATCTTGCTCTCCAGCCAGGAAATAATGTCCAGGTACATAAAGGACCGGCTTTCCAGCGGGCTGTTTTCGTACTTAAGCAGTTTATCCCGGAGGGTGACAAAGGCTCCCCGGACCTGGTTGGGTTTGAGGAAAAAGGATTTCCGCAGGAACTTGAAGACTTCCTCTTCCACCACGCTCAGGTTTTGCATCTTGGCCATAAACCGGTAGACCGACTTGATCAGGTATTCCAGGAGCTCCCAGTGCCCCAGCTCGTAGTGGGCGATGAGGTGGAGCAGACGGGCATAGCACTGGAGGTCCGTGCGCAGGTCCACCTTCCAGTGGATGATTTTGTTCAGGTATTCGATGGCCCGCTCGTTGTCGCCGCTCCCGAAACAAAGACACGCGATCTTGTAATAAAAAACCAGGACCCGGTGCCGGTCCATGTGGATTTCGTAAGCCTCCAGCTTCTCCTCGATCTCCGGGATCAGCGCCAGCCCTTCCGTAAAGGTTCCTTCCATAAAGTGCCGGTCGATCTTGGAGATGTACAGGTATACAAAGGACTGGACCGTGGTCGTGGTGTTGCGGCTGGCCAGCTCCGAATGGGTAAAGTCCTCGAACGCCTGGAGGGTAGGCATAAACTTCTCGTGGTTGAGCAACACAAAATGCGCGATCAGCAGGTTGTGCACCCCCTTGATGTATTGCACCGTTTCCACCCCCTTCATGATTGGGTTCTGCTCGAACAGGTCCACCCATTTCTGGCAGCTCCGGTAAAACAGGAGGAAGTCCTGGAGGATATAGTGGTACCAGCAGTGCGCCTGGTAGAGGTACAGCCGTTCGTAAAAGCTTTCGGCCGACTTGGCGCTCGAAGGCAGGTTGGTTTCGAAAAAAGCCTTGACCGCCAGGACGTCTTTTTCGTCCCGGGCGTGACCCATCTGGATATACCAGCCATACAACTGAAGGGCCAGGTTTGACAGTTTCCCTATCATCAGCCACTGCTCGTTGACCTTTTCGGTTTCCCGGGCCAATTGTTCCGCCCGGTTTTCCATACTCCGGGTGATGTGCAGGGATTCGATCTTTTTTTCAAAGGTCAGGGCCTGGAGGATATACGAAAGCTGGTGGTACTCGTAGGCGTGCTCCTTGATCCGGTCCAGGATTTTGAGGCTCTGGTTGTATAAGGCTTTGTCATACAATATTTTAGCATAATCCATCTGCTCATGGAGGTCGATGTCCACGTTATTGGCGTCCTGGATCAGCCGGAGGGAAGACAATATTTGACGGAAAAGCTGCGCCTTTAAATTCGAGAGCTGCTGCTTTTTTATGGCCGGGTTCTTACGGAGAAGGGTATCTTCATCGTATGCGTCCATTTTGTCCAGGGCGTCGAAAAGGGTGACCACCTTCAGGTCCTCCGCCTCCGAGCCATGCCGGGTCACAAAGAGCTTAAAATTGCGTTTTTCGGCCTTTTGCAAAGATTTAACCAGTTGAAACACTTCATCTCTTGTTCTATTGGGCATCGTAATTCATTTAGGGTGAAATCCGCGTCCACAGTCGCTTTGGTACCATTTGGGGGGGGATAGCCAGTGTATTTACCCTTCCATTTTGATTTGAAATCGATAACATGCAAAGATACCTTCGTTAGAGGTACCAAAAAAAGGACCTTGCCCATGCCCGACAAAATATTCATTTTCGACACCACCCTCCGGGACGGAGAACAGGTTCCTGGCTGCAAACTCAACACGAAGGAGAAGATTGAGGTAGCGCAAGCCCTGGAGGCCCTGGGTGTGGACATTATCGAAGCGGGTTTCCCTATTTCCAGCCCTGGAGACTTCGAATCCGTAGCCGCCATTTCGGCCCATGTCAAGGATGTTACCGTGTGCGGCCTGACCCGCGCGGTGGAAAAAGACATCGAGGTGGCCGCCGAGGCCCTCAAAAAAGCCCGTCATCCCCGTATCCATACCGGTATCGGCAGCTCTGATATCCACATTAAGCATAAATTTAATGCGACCCGGGAGCAAATCCTGGAGCGTGCCGTAAAGGCAACGGCATACGCCCGTAAGTTTGTCCCCGACGTAGAGTTTTTTGCAGAGGACGCAGGCCGGGCCGACTTAGGCTTCCTGGCGCGCATGATCGAGGCCGTGATCAAGGCCGGTGCAACGGTCGTCAATATCCCGGATACCACCGGTTATTGCCTTCCGCACCAGTACGGCGAGCGGATCGCCTACTTAGTGAACAATGTTCCCAACATCGATAAGGCCGTCATATCCTGCCATTGCCACAATGACCTCGGCCTGGCCACCGCCAATTCCATTGCCGGCGCCATTGCCGGCGCCCGCCAGATCGAGTGTACGATCAACGGGATAGGGGAGAGAGCCGGGAATACCTCCCTCGAAGAGGTCGTCATGGTGATCAAACAGCACCAAAGCCTCGGTCTTTATACCGGAATCCATACCGAGCACCTGAACCCCATCAGCCAGCTCGTGTCAGAAACCATGCGCGTTCCCGTCCAGCCCAACAAGGCCATCGTCGGCATGAACGCCTTCGCCCACAGCTCCGGCATCCACCAGGACGGCTTCCTCAAACAAGCCGAAACCTACGAGATCATCCGCCCCGAAGAGGTTGGCGCCGCGGGCTCCCTGATCGTCCTCACCGCCCGCAGCGGCCGTTCGGCCCTGGCTCACCGTTTCCGCAAGCTGGGCTACGAGTTCAACCGCAACGACGTGGACGTGTTGTACGAGCGCTTCCTGGTGGTGGCTGATAGCAAAAAAGAGGTCGAGGACGCCGATTTGAAGAGCCTCGCGCATCAGTACGAGAAAGAAACCGCGACCGTGTAGCGCGCCGCCCGCGGGCGCCCCTGGCGCCCTGAATGCGAATACCGGCGCCCGCAGGGCGCCCACAAGCGAACTTTTAAAAGCTATGATAGATGGGAAAGACATTATTCGATAAAATCTGGGAAAAACACGTTGTAAAGTCCATACCCGACGGCCCCGACGTATTGTACATCGACCGGCACCTGATCCACGAGGTCACCAGCCCGCAGGCCTTCAGCGGCATCGAGCAGCGCGGCGTCAACCTCTTCCGCCCCCAGCAGATCCTGGCCACCGCGGACCACAACGTCCCCACCGAAAACCAACACCTCCCCATCCGGGACGAACTCTCCCGTAAACAGGTCCAGATGCTCACCGACAACTGCGCCCGTCACGGCGTGGAACTGTACGGTCTGGGGCACGCCTACCAGGGGATCGTACACGTCATCGGGCCCGAACTGGGGATCACCCAGCCCGGGATGACCATCGTCTGCGGCGACAGCCACACCTCCACTCACGGCGCCTTTGGTTCCATTGCCTTTGGCATCGGCACCAGCGAAGTGGAAATGGTCTTTGCCTCCCAGTGCCTGCTCCAGTCCCACCCGAAACTCATGCGTATCCGCGTGGAAGGAGAGTTAGCCGGCGGCGTCGTTGCGAAGGATATTATTTTATACATCATTGCCCGGATCTCTGCCGCGGGCGCCACGGGTTATTTCGTGGAATTCGCCGGCTCCGCCATCCGCGCACTCAGCATGGAGGCACGGATGACGGTCTGCAACATGAGCATAGAAATGGGCGCCCGTGGCGGGATGATTGCGCCCGACGAGACGACTTTTGCCTACATGAAAGGACGACCCTTTGCTCCCCAGGGTGCCGAATGGGACCGCAAAGTCGCCGAGTGGCGCCAGCTCGTTTCCGACGCCGATGCCGTGTTCGATAAGGAAATCGTCATCGACGCCGCCGCCATCGCCCCCATGATCACCTACGGCACCAACCCCGGCCTGGGTATCCCCGTGACCAGCAACATTCCCACGCTCGATACCGTCGCCGACGACATGGAAAAAAGGGTCCTCTCGAAAGCCCTCCAATACATGGGCCTCGAAGCCGGCAAACCCTTGCTGGGCATGCCCGTTCAGCACGTCTTTATCGGCAGTTGCACCAACTCCCGGATCGAAGACCTGCGCATGGTCGCCTCCGTGATCAAGGGCCGCCACCGCGCCGAATCCGTCAACGTCCTGATCGTCCCCGGCTCCCAACAGGTCGCCGCCCAGGTCAAAGCCGAAGGCCTTGACAAGATATTCGAAGAAGCCGGTTTCGTGATCCGCCAGCCGGGTTGCAGCGCCTGTCTTGGTATGAACGAAGACAAGGTCCCCGCCGGCGAGTACTGCGTCTCCACCTCGAACCGCAACTTCGAGGGACGCCAGGGCGCGGGCGCGCGGACGCTTCTCGCGAGTCCGCTGACCGCGGCCGCGGCGGCGATCACCGGACGTGTTACCGACATTCGTGAGTTAATTGGATAGTGTATGCCAGAGTTGAAATGGAATGCCAATCTTTACGACGATAAGTATGCCTTCGTCTCCAAATACGGCGAAGACCTCATCGGCTGGCTCGCCCCCCAAAAGGGCGAAAGCATCCTCGACGTAGGCTGCGGCACCGGCCAGCTGGCGGCGGAAATCGCCGAGTACGGCGCCCGGGTCACCGGTATGGACCAATCCCCGCAGATGATCGAAAAAGCCCGCGCGGCCTATCCCGGCCTGCCATTCGACGTCAAGGATGTCCGGGACTTTACATACGGCGAACCCTTCGACGCCCTGTTCTCCAACGCCATGCTGCACTGGGTCGACGACCAGGAGGCCGCCATCGCCTCCATGTACCTAGCCCTGAAACCCGGTGGACGTCTCGTCCTGGAGATGGGCGGCAAAGGCAACGTCCAGGAAATCATCCAGGCCCTTGAAGAAGCGATGTGGGAAGCCGGTTGCCGGGAACGCCTGACCGGTGAAGGATGGTACTTCCCCAGCATCGGGGAATACACCAGCCTCCTCGAAAAAGGCGGCTTCCGGGTAACGACCGCCCTTCATTTTGACAGGGAAACACCCCTGGAAGGTGGAATGGAGGGCTGGATCCGGATGTTTGGTGGATTTCTTTTCCGCCTTTTCTCGCCCGAAGAAACCAACAAGATCATCGCGCGGGCCGTCGAGCTCCTCAAACCCGGCCACTACCGGGGAGGCGCCTGGTACGCGGATTACAAACGACTCAGAATTAAAGCGGTTAAATAAAACTTATGAACGCATTTACGACGATCACCTCCAGGATAGTGCCCATGCCCATGGAAAACGTGGATACAGACCAGATCATTCCCGCCCGCTTCCTCAAGGCAACGACCAAAGAGGGCTTTGGCGAGAACCTGTTCCGCGACTGGCGCTACGACGCGTCCGGTGCCCCCGTCCGGGACTTTGTGCTCAACAACCCCCTTTACGAAGGCCAGGTCCTCGTCGCCGGTAAAAACTTTGGCTGCGGTTCCAGCCGCGAGCACGCCGCCTGGGCCATCGCCGACTTCGGCTTCCGCGTGGTGGTGTCCAGTTTTTTTGCCGACATTTTTCGCAACAACGCCCTCAACAACGGCCTGTTGCCCGTCCAGGTCTCCGAGCCCTTCCTGCAAAAGCTCCTGAACCTCGACCGTACCGCCACCATCACCGTCGACCTCGCTGCCCAAACCATTGCGATCGACGCCACCGGTGAGAAAGAAAGCTTTGCCATCAACGGCTATAAAAAGACGTGTCTGCTGAATGGGTACGACGACATCGACTACCTCCTCAGCATCCGTCCCGAAATTGAACAGTATGAGCGTTCCCGGTCATAGTGAACCCGCCACCGGCGGCCCGGGCGCTTCGCCCGGGCGAACCGCCGCGGCGGCGCCCTCCGCGCCTTCCGGGGCGTCCGCCGGGCCGGCCCAGGGCGCCGCGCCCTTCCTCAGCGCCGAGCTCCTGACGATCCAGGCCGGAGCCCGTCCGCTGCTGACGGACCTGACCTTCGTCATGGGCCGCGGAGAGCACTGGGTACTGACCGGTCACGCGGGCGTCGGCAAATCCACGCTCGGAAAAGCGCTGTGCGGTCTGATCTTTCACCGCGGCGCCCTCCACATCGACTACGCACCCCTCGCCACCCCCGGCGCCGCCGCCCCCCGGGCGTTGTTCGTCGATCAATGGCACCACTTCAAGGACCACACGGGTCTGTCTTCTCAATTTTATTACCAGCAGCGCTACAACAGCCAGGATGCTGAAAACGCGGTGACGCTGCTCGAAGAATTGCTGGCCGCCGCGCCCGGCGCCGAGGCCGAAGCCTGGGGCTTGTTGCGTGCGCTTCACGTCGACCACCGCGCTTATGCCTCCCTTGTACAACTGTCCAGCGGGGAACATAAGAAACTCCAACTGGCCCGCGCCTTCATCTCCAAGCCGCAGCTCCTGGTGCTCGACAATCCCTATCTCGGGTTGGATACCGCCACCTGCGCCAACCTGGAGGCCCTTTTTGAACAGGCCGCCGCGGTGGGCACCCAACTGATCATCATCGGCGACACGGCGAATCTGCCGTCCGTCGTTACGCATATCGCCACCTTGTCGGACGGCTCTTTGGAGATCGTACCGAAGGCGGCGTATCAACTTATTCATAGCGCGCCTACGGCGCTGCCGCCGGCGCCGATCATGTTGCCGGCGTATCTGCGTGACGCGCCGTTTTCCGGAGAGGGCGCGCCCCCCGCTTTCGCGACCTTCCTCCGCATGGAGCACGTCCACGTCCAATACGAACACAAACTCGTCCTCGACAACATCGACTGGACGGTTCGCCGGGGCGAACACTGGTGGCTGAAGGGCCACAACGGCGCGGGAAAGTCCACGCTCCTGAGCCTGGTCGTCGGCGACAACCCGCAGGCATACGCGAACCCCATTTATCTTTTTGACAAAAAAAGAGGAAGCGGTGAAAGCATCTGGGATCTAAAAAAGAAGATCGGCTATATCTCCCCGGAGCTCCACTGGTATTTTGACCAGCAAACCACCTGCGCGGGCGCCATCGCCACCGGCTTTTTCGATACGACCGGTTTGTATAGGGCGGTCAGCGAGGAACAACGCGAGGTGGTCAACCAATGGCTGGAGGTATTCGACCTGACTCCCTTCCGCGACAAAAGATTGCAGGACCTCTCGATCGGCCGTCAACGGCTCACGCTGCTGGCGCGAGCCCTCGTCAAAAATCCGCCTGTATTGATCCTCGACGAACCCTGTCAGGGGCTGGACGAAGACCAGGCCGCACACTTTATCCGTGTCGTCGACAAGCTCATGGAGCACCCCGGCCGGACTTTATTATATGTCAGCCACCGCCTGGACCAACTACCGAAGTGCATCGACCATGTACTGGCGCTGGAGGCCGGACGGCAAGTAGAAAAAGGACCTTATCATTACAAAACTCAAACCGTACAACGTTAAGTCATATGAACAAAAACATTGCCGTCATTAATGGAGATGGGATCGGCCCGGAAGTGACGAAACAATCCGTCAAGATCCTGGACGCCGTCGCCGCGCGCTACGGGCATACGTTTCAGTATACCTATTGCCTCATGGGCGCGGACGCCATAGACAAGACGGGGAGCCCGTTACCCGACGAGACGATCGAAGTGTGCCTGTCGAGCGATGCCATTCTTTTCGGTGCCATCGGCCACCCGAAGTATGACAACGACCCCACCGCCAAAGTAAGACCGGAGCAAGGGTTGCTCAAGCTGCGCAAGTCGCTCCAGCTCTTTGCAAACATCCGCCCCGTGAGCACGTATTCCACGCTGCACCACTTGTCTCCCCTGAAGAGCAAGAACCTGGAGGGCGTCGATATGGTGATTTTCCGTGAACTGACGGGCGGAATTTATTTTGGAAAAAAACAACTCAGCGAAGACGGCAACACCGCCCTCGATGAGTGCACCTACACCCGCGCCGAAATCGAACGCGTCAGCCGCCTGGCTTTTGCGTATGCCCAAGGCCGGCGCAAACACCTCACCCTGGTGGACAAGGCCAACGTCCTGGAAACCTCCAGGTTGTGGCGCAAGGTCGTCCAGGATTTGTCGCCGGAATACCCCGACGTCAAGGTAGACTTTATGTTCGTGGACAACGCCTCCATGCAACTCATGCTGAACCCCAAACAATTTGACGTCGTCCTGACCGAAAATATGTTCGGGGATATCCTGTCCGACGAGGCCAGCATCATCAGCGGGTCGCTGGGCATGTTGCCCTCCGCTTCCGTGGGCACCGGCTCGGCCCTGTTCGAACCCATCCACGGGTCTTATCCCCAGGCGGCAGGCAAGGACATCGCCAACCCCACGGGCTCCATCCTGTCGGCGGCCATGTTGCTGGACCACCTCGGCATGGCGGAAGAAGCCTCCCAGGTAAGGGCAGGGGTAGAATGGACACTCGCCCATGGCTTTGTGACGAAAGACATCGACCCTGTTAATTATTATAGTACGTCGACGATCGGGGACCTGATCCGCGACTATGTGGAGCAAAAGCTCCCCGCGGGCGTGGATCGTGAGCACCTGTCGATCAGCAAATCGACGATTATATAAGTCGCAGCGGCCCGCCGCCGCAAAGTGGCGGGCCGCACAAACGCCCGTATGCCGCGCAGGACGCGGGATTTGAGGAAAATAAATTTTGCAGTGTAACAATGAATAGATACATTTGTTTGACGACAATTACACCATGTTATCCAACCGTCACATCAATGCTATCTTTCACAGTGCAGTAGTGGTCCGCATTATTGTGGTCGTGGTGATTATTATTATTGGCCGAACTGGAGGTGGTGTCGTGTAGACCAAAACAAACGAAACTCGAACCGCCTCCCCCAAAGAGGCGGTTTTTTTTTGCGGCCGCGGGCCGCGCACAACGATAAAAACGAAAACCCGAAAAGGACAATGGAATTGAACAAGTACTCGAAGACGCTTACGCAGGACCCGACCCAGCCGGCCGCACAGGCCATGTACTATGGGATCGGCCTGACGGACGAAGACCTGAAGAAGGCACAGGTGGGCATTGCGAGCATGGGTTATGACGGGAATACCTGTAACATGCACCTCAACGACCTGGCACAGGTGGTGAAGAAAGGGGTGTGGGCGAGCGACCTGGTGGGCCTGATCTTTCACACGATCGGAGTCAGCGACGGCATGGCGAACGGCACGGATGGGATGCGGTTTTCGCTCGTCAGCCGGGACATCATTGCAGATTCGATCGAGACGGTGTGCGGCGGCCAATATTATGACGGCCTGATCGCCATCCCGGGTTGTGACAAAAACATGCCGGGTTCGTTGATCGCCATGGGCCGGTTGAACCGCCCGGCGATTATGGTGTATGGGGGTACGATCGCACCGGGGCACTATAAAGGTCAGGACCTGAACATCGTGTCCGCGTTCGAAGCCCTGGGGCAAAAGATCGCCGGCAAGCTGAGCGACGCGGACTTCAAGGGCATCGTGATGAACTCTTGTCCGGGTGCGGGCGCCTGTGGCGGGATGTACACGGCCAATACGATGGCGGCGGCGATCGAGGCGCTGGGCATGAGCCTGCCGTACTCTTCATCGAACCCCGCGCTGAGCGAAGAGAAACAAAAAGAATGCGCCGCGGCAGGCAAAGCCATCCGCCTGTTGCTCGAAAAAGATATAAAGCCCTCCGACATCATGACGCGCAAAGCGTTTGAAAACGCGATCGTCACGATCATGGTCCTGGGCGGCTCCACCAATGCGGTGCTCCACCTGATCGCAATGGCCAAGGCGGTCAACGTCCCGCTGACGCAGGACGATTTCCAGGCGATCAGCGACCGGATACCGGTGCTCGCGGACTTCAAACCCAGCGGCAAATACCTGATGCAGGACCTGCACGATCACGGCGGTATCCCGTCGGTAATGAAATACCTCCTGTCCAAAGGCCTGCTCCACGGGGATTGCCTGACGGTGACGGGGGCGACACTTGCGGAAAACCTAAAAAATGTCCCCGACCTCAACTTCGAGACACAAAAGATTATCTACCCCCTGGAACAACCCATCAAACCCACCGGCCACCTCCAGATCCTTTACGGGAACCTGGCCGGCGGCGGCAGCGTGGCCAAGATCACCGGCAAGGAAGGCGAACGCTTCTCCGGCCCGGCCCGAGTTTTCGACGGGGAACACGAACTGATCGCGGGGATCTCCAGCGGCCGCGTCAAAGACGGGGACGTAGTGGTCATCCGCTACGTGGGCCCAAGGGGCGCCCCCGGCATGCCCGAGATGCTCAAACCCACGTCGGCCCTGATCGGAGCCGGTCTTGGCAAGTCGGTGGCCCTGATCACGGACGGCCGCTTCAGCGGCGGCACACACGGCTTTGTCGTGGGGCACATCACCCCCGAGGCCTACGAAGGCGGCGGGATCGCCCTGGTCCAGGACAACGACCTCATCGAGCTCGATGCTGTCAACAATACGATCAACGTAAAGCTGTCCGACGCGGAGCTGGAGCAACGCCGTAAAGCATGGAAGAAGCCCGCTCCGAATGCAACGAAAGGTATCCTTTTCAAATACGCCCGCTCCGTAAAGACCGCGGCCGAAGGCTGCGTAACGGACGAACAATAAACCATTCATTCTATCAAAACAGACGATATGGAAACGGCCAAAATAACGAAGACCCAAGCGCAAGGCGCAGCCGCGCAGACGGCGGGCGCGCAGGGCGCAGCCGCAGGCGCCACGCCGCAAGCAGCTGCAACGGGCGCCGCCAGCGGAGCCGCCGCGACAAGCGCCGCCGCCGCAGGCGCCGCACCTGCGGCGCAGCCCACGACCACCCTCACCGGCTCCCAGGCCGTCCTGGAAGCCCTCCTGGCGGAAGGCGTGCGCACCATCTTCGGCTATCCCGGGGGCGCGATCATGCCGATCTATGACGCCCTTTACGACTACCAGGACAAACTCGAACACATCCTGGTGCGGCACGAGCAAGGCGGCATCCACGCCGCCCAAGGTTTTGCGCGCACCTCCGGACAAGTGGGCGTGGTCTTCGCCACCAGCGGCCCCGGGGCGACGAACCTCGTGACCGGTCTGGCGGACGCCATGATCGACTCCACGCCGCTCGTGGCGATCACCGGCCAGGTGTTTGCGAGTCTGCTGGGGACGGATGCTTTCCAGGAAACCGACGTCATCAACATCACCACGCCGGCCACCAAGTGGAACTACCAGGTCACCGATGCCACGGAGATCCCCGCGGCCCTGGCGAAAGCCTTCTATATCGCCCGAACCGGCCGTCCCGGCCCGGTCCTGATCGACATTACCAAGAACGCGCAGCAACAAAAGTTCGATTACGCGGGGTATGTTCCCTGCCAGCACGTCCGGAGCTACCGGCCGAAACCCATTGTCCGTAAGGAATACGTCGAACAAGCCGCAAAACTCATCAACGGTGCCAAAAAGCCCTTCGTCCTTTTTGGACAAGGCGTTATCCTGGGGCACGCCGAAGCGGAGTTCAAGGCCTTTATCGAAAAGGGCGGCCTGCCCGCGGCCTGGACGGTCCTTGGGTTGAGCGCCCTGCCGACCGACCACCCGCTGAACGTGGGGATGCTGGGCATGCACGGCAACTATGCCCCCAACGTCCTGACCAACGAGTGCGACGTCCTGATCGCCGTGGGGATGCGTTTTGACGACCGCGTTACCGGCAGGCTGGACAAATACGCCAAACAGGCGCAGGTTGTCCACCTGGACATCGACCCCGCGGAGATCGACAAGAATGTAAAGACCACGGTCCCTGTCTGGGGAGATTGTAAAGAGACGCTCCCGTTGCTGACCGCCTTGTTGGAGAAAAAGACACATTCCGAGTGGATGGGCAAGTTTAAAGAGTTAGGGAAAAAGGAAGTGGAGGCAGTCATCCATAACGAACTCAACCCGACCACCGAGCAAATGACGATGGGCGAGGTCATCAAGATCCTCAACGAGCTGACCGGTGGAGACGCCGTGATCGTCACCGACGTCGGTCAACACCAGATGGTCGCCTGCCGCTATGCGCACTTCAACAAGACGATGAGCAACGTCACCTCCGGGGGGCTGGGCACCATGGGCTTCGGCCTGCCCGCCGCCATCGGCGCCAAATACGGGGCGCCCGACCGGACGGTGGTCGCCATCATCGGGGACGGCGGTTTCCAGATGACGCTCCAGGAACTGGGGACCATCATGCAGTTTGGGGCCGAGGTCAAGATCCTCATCCTGAACAACCAGTTCCTCGGCATGGTCAGACAATGGCAGCAACTCTTCAACGATAAGCGCTATTCTTTTGTCAACATCACCAGCCCGGACTATGTGGCGCTGGCCAAAGCATACAGCATCGAAGGTGCCAGCATCAACGTAAGGGCGCAGCTCAAAGGGGCTTTGAAGACCATGCTTGACCACAAAGGATCGTATCTCCTGGAAGTCATGGTAGGGAAGGAAAATAATGTTTTCCCCATGGTACCCCAGGGCTGCAGCGTTGCCGAAATCCGTCTTTCTTAAACTTTGGATTATGCAAAAGCAAGAATTTACCATCACCGTCTATACCGAAAACCAGATCGGCCTGCTGAACCGCATCGCCATCATGTTTTCCCGCAGGAAAATCAACATCGAAAGCCTGAACACCTCTCCTTCCGAAATCGAGGGCATCCACCGCTTTACCATCGTCATCCAGGAATTCGAAGACGTGGTCCGCAAGCTGTGCCGCCAGATCGAAAAACAGGTCGAGGTACTGAAGGCCTACTTCAACACCAACGAAGAGCTCATCTGGCAGGAAATGGCTTTGTACAAGGTCCCCACCGACGTCATCGCGGAGAAAGTCAAGGTCGAACGCCTGCTGCGCGAGTACGGGGCGAGGGCCGTCGTGATCCGCAAAGACTATACGGTCTTCGAAGCCACGGGACACCGGGAAGAAACCGACCGGCTGATCAAGGCCCTGGAGCCGTACGGCCTGATCGAGTTCGTACGTTCCGCCCGCGTCGCCATCATCAAGGACAGCAGCGGGTTCCACGAGAAGCTCAAGGAATTCGAGGCGCAGGAACCCGGCGAAGGCGTGATCGAGAACGAGTACCTGGGCAAGGGTACGGAAGTATTCAGCATGTAAAACAGCAACACACAATAACATCAAACTAAACAAATGGCAAAAATCAATTTCGGCGGGGTTGAAGAAAATGTAGTTACCCGCGAAGAATTCCCCCTGGCGAAAGCGCAGGAAACGCTCAAGAACGAAACCATCGCCGTCATCGGCTATGGCGTCCAGGGGCCCGGTCAGGCGCTGAACCAAAGGGATAACGGGATCAACGTCATCGTCGGTCAGCGGAAAAACTCCAAGACCTGGGACAAGGCCGTAAAAGACGGCTTCGTACCCGGCGAGACCCTTTTCGAGATCGAAGAAGCCCTGGAAAAAGGGACCATCATCTGTTATCTGCTGAGCGACGCCGCCCAGATCGAACTCTGGCCGACGGTGAAAAAACACCTCACCGCTGGGAAGGCGCTTTATTTTTCCCACGGCTTCGGCATCACCTTTAACGAGCAAACCGGCATCGTTCCTCCGAAGGACGTGGACGTATTCCTGGTCGCTCCCAAGGGTTCCGGGACATCGCTCCGCCGGATGTTCCTCCAGGGCCGCGGGTTGAACAGCAGCTATGCCATTTTCCAGGACGCCACCGGCAAGGCGCGTGACCGCGTCATCGCCCTCGGCATTGCCGTCGGTAGCGGCTACCTTTTCGAGACCAATTTCAAAAAAGAAGTATACAGCGACCTGACCGGCGAACGCGGTACCCTGATGGGCGCCATTCAAGGGATCTTCGCCGCCCAATACGAAACCCTGCGCAAACGCGGGCACTCTCCTTCCGAAGCCTTCAACGAAACCGTCGAAGAGCTGACGCAGTCCCTGATGCCGCTGGTGGCCGAAAACGGGATGGACTGGATGTACGCCAACTGCTCCACGACCGCCCAGCGCGGCGCCCTGGACTGGTGGAAGAAGTTCAAGGAAGCCACCCAGCCGGTGTTCGACGAGCTGTATGAAAGCGTAGCGACCGGCAAAGAGTCCGCACGCTCCATCGCGTCCAACAGCCAGAAGGACTACCGCGAGAAGCTCGACGCCGAGCTGAAAGAGCTCCGCGAAAGCGAGCTGTGGCAGGCCGGCAAAGCCGTACGCTCGCTGCGTCCGGAGAACCAGAAGGTGTAACGCGCGCCCGCGGCGCGCCGCAAAGGGCCGCCACCCGCGATCCAAGTTTTTTCCGCCCCGGGCGCCGACCCGGCCCCGGGGCTTTTTTAAAAGATACATGATGCCATCTACTACTTCACTAACACCCTTATCCGTCGACGCCGCATACGAGCGCCTGCGCAAGGTCGTCCGCAAGACCCCGCTGGAATACAACCAGCGCCTGTCCCAGCGGTACCGCTGCCATGTGTACCTGAAGCGCGAAGACCTCCAGGTGGTTCGTTCCTACAAAATCAGGGGCGCCTATAATATGATGGCCCAGCTGTCCCCGGACCTTTTGGCCAAAGGCGTCGTCTGCGCCAGCGCCGGGAACCATGCGCAAGGGTTTGCGTATGCCTGTCACCAGATGCAGGTAAACGGTACGATCTACATGCCCGTGATCACGCCCAAACAGAAGTTGCAGCAGGTGCGCAACTTCGGGGGCGACAAGGTCTCCGTGGTACTGGTCGGAGACACCTTCGACCAGTGCCTGAAAGAGGCCCTGCAATTCACCGCGGAGAAGGGGATGACGTTTGTCCCGCCTTTCGACCATCAAAGCATCATCGAAGGACAAGCCACCGTCGGAAAGGAAATCCTCGACGAGCTTCCCGGGATCGACTGGCTTTTCCTGCCCGTGGGCGGGGGGGGCCTGGCGGCGGGGACCGGCTTTTACTTCCGGACCTTTAGCCCGCAAACAAAAATCATCGGCGTGGAGCCCCAGGGCGCGCCCTCTCTGGCCCTTGCCCTGAAAGCAGGGGAACCGGTGACGCTACAGCAAATCGACACCTTTGTGGACGGCGCCGCCGTCAAAAGGATAGGGGAGGTCACGTTCCAATACTTAAAAGAGGTGTTGGACGACGTCCGCCTGGTGCACGAAGGCCAGGTGTGCTCGACCATCATCCGGCTGTACAACGAAAACGCCATCGTCGCGGAACCCGCGGGGGCCCTGGCCATCACCGCCCTGGAAGCCTATAAAAAGGAAATCGAGGGCAAGACGGTGGTGTGCGTGGTCAGCGGCGGCAACAACGACCTGGACCGGATGCCGGAAATCAGGGAACGGTCCCTGCGGTATGAAGGCCTGAAACACTACTTCCTGATCCGCTTCGCCCAGCGGCCGGGTGCACTCAAAGAATTTGTTTCCAATGTATTGGGCCCCAACGACGACATTGTACGCTTCGAGTATATGCAAAAGACGAACAAAGAGTCGGGTCCCGCCCTGGTGGGGATCGAGCTGCAGGCCCGCGAGGACTATCACCAGCTCCTGGCCAGGATGAAAGCCTACCAGATCAACTTTACGACACTGAACGATGACGACGAGCTGTTTGGGTATTTGGTGTAATTCACATATGTTCATAAGATTTTTGAATAAAATCTCGGATTTTTGTCGTAATATTGAACACTTCGCAACGATTGCTGCCTCCGTACGCTGATTTATTCATTTTGAGAAAGAGACATTGTGTACAACTGTAAACAACATTTGCTATGAGTAATGGAGGCTTATATAACGCAAGTTTCGAGCATGATGCCTGTGGTATCGGGTTTGTTGCAAACATCAAGGGTCATAAATCCCACCAGATTGTTTCAGATGCCCTCACCATCCTGGAAAACATGGAACACCGCGGCGCCTGTGGTTGTGAAAACAACACGGGTGACGGAGCGGGGATCATGATCCAAACACCCCACGAATTCTTTTTTGAGGAGTGCCTGAAACTAGGCATCCACCTGCCCGCGTACGGGCGGTATGGCGTAGGCGTCTTATTTTTCCCCAGAGAAATACGACTCAGGGAAGAATGCAGGTCTATTTTCCAAAGGGCCGCGGAGCGCCTGGGCCTGGAAGTGTTGACTTACCGGCGTGTGCCGGTGATCGCCGATCCCATCGGCCCCACGGCCTTGTCCGTGGAGCCGGAAATGGAACAGGTCTTTATCGCCTGCCCGGACCACATCCAGCACCCGGACGACTTCGAACGGAAGCTGTTTGTGCTGCGCAACTATGCATCCCACACGATCCGCAATACGGTTCGTAAGGATGCCATAGGATTTTACATCGCCTCTCTGTCCTACAAGACGGTGGTGTATAAGGGCCAGCTGACCTCCGGACAAGTCCGCCAATATTTCCCCGACCTTTCGCACAAACGTTTGGTGTCTGCCTTCGGGTTGGTACACTCGCGTTTTGCTACCAATACGTTCCCTTCCTGGGATTTGGCGCAGCCGTTCCGGTTTATCGCGCACAACGGGGAGATCAACACCCTCCAGGGGAACCTGAACTGGCTCAAGACGAGCGAGCGCGGGTTTACGTCTCCTTACTTCAGCCAGGAAGAGATGGACATGATCCTGCCCGTCGTCGCCGGCAACCAGTCGGACTCGGCCTGTCTGGACAACATGATCGAACTCCTGTCGCTGACCGGCCGTTCGCTGCCCCACGTCATGATGATGCTCATCCCCGAGGCCTGGGACGGCAACGACCAGATGGACCCGGTGAAAAAGGCTTTCTACGAGTACCACGCGTCCATCATGGAACCCTGGGACGGCCCCGCCTCCATCTCGTTCACGGACGGCAAGATCATCGGCGCTACGCTGGACCGTAATGGTCTCCGCCCCTCGCGCTATTGCATCACCAACGACGACCGCGTCATCATGGCCTCCGAAACGGGCGCCCTGCCGGTGGACCCGAAGACGGTCATTGAAAAGGGCCGGCTCCAGCCGGGCAAGATGTTTGTCGTCGACATGGAACAAGGCCGGATCATCAGCGACGAAGAACTGAAGAATACGATCTGTTCCCAGAAGCCTTACGGCGAATGGCTGAACAAATACAAGATCCGCATGGACGAGCTCCCGGAACCCCGGGTCACCTTTACCCACCTGGAGCACGACCAGATCTTCAAATACCAAAAGGCCTTCGGGTACTCCACGGAGGACCTGGATACCCTCATCGCGCCCATGGCCCTCGGCGGGAAAGAACCCGTGGGCTCCATGGGGAACGATACACCCCTGGCAGTCCTGAGCGATCAGCCCCAACACCTGGCGAACTACTTCAAGCAATTGTTTGCGCAGGTGACCAACCCGCCCATCGACCCCATCCGCGAAAGGATGGTCATGTCGCTGGCGACGTTTGTGGGCAGCACGGACAACCTGCTGGCGGAAGATCCCCTGGCCTGCCATACGGTGGCGTTGCACCAACCGGTGCTCACCAACCACGAGCTGGAAAAGATCCGTTCTATAGACACGGGTATTTTCCAGGCAAAAACGCTCCAAACCTATTTCCGGGCCAACGGGCAACCCGGTGCCCTCAAAGCGGGTCTCGACCGGCTTTGCCGGTACGCGGTGGATGCCGTGGACGACGGCTTCAAGGTCCTTGTCCTGACCGACCGCGCCATCGACTCCGAACACGCGGCCATTCCGTCCCTGCTCGCCGTATCGGCGGTGCACCACCACCTGTCCCGCAAGGGACTCCGGGGTAAGGTCGGCATCGTTATCGAGGCCGGGGACGTATGGGAAGTCCACCACTTCGCCTGCCTGATCGGCTTTGGCGTAACAGCGGTCAACCCTTACCTGGCGTTGTCCACCATCCGCGACATGAAGTTGTTTGGCAAGCTCCAGACCGACCTCGACGTAGAACAACTCAAAAAGAATTATATCAAAGCCGTCTGCGACGGGTTGTTGAAGGTCTTCTCCAAGATGGGGATCTCCACGTTGCAATCTTACCAAGGCGCGCAGATCTTCGAGATCATCGGGCTCAACAAAGCCGTCGTCGATACCTACTTCAGCGGTGCGGTCTCCCGCATCGAAGGCATGGGGCTTGACGAGATCGCCAAGGAAACCCTCGCCCGTCACTTCCTCGGATTCAGCCGTAAGGAAGCCCCGGTCGACCGTCTCCCCGTAGGTGGCGTGTACCAATGGAAACGCAAAGGGGAAGCGCACCTGTTCAACCCGACGAGCATCCACTATCTCCAGTTGTCCACCCGGACCAACGACTATAGTGTATTCAAGAAGTTCTCCAAGACCATCAACGACCAGGATGAGAAGGCGCTCACGCTCCGCAGCCTGTTAACGTTCAAACGGACCCGCCCCTCGATCTCCATCGACGAGGTGGAACCCGAAGAGAACATTTATAAACGTTTTGCGACGGGCGCCATGTCCTTTGGCTCCATTTCGCACGAAGCCCACTCCACGCTCGCTATCGCGATGAACCGTTTGGGTGGGAAAAGTAACACAGGCGAAGGGGGGGAAGACCCCGCCCGGTTCGAACGCCTGCCGAACGGGGACTCCATGCGCTCCGCGATCAAACAGGTGGCTTCCGCCCGTTTCGGGGTGACCAGCCTCTACCTGACCGAGGCCGACGAGCTCCAGATCAAGATGGCCCAGGGCGCCAAGCCCGGGGAAGGCGGACAGCTCCCGGGTCACAAGGTGGATGACTGGATCGCCAAGACCCGGCACTCCACGCCCGGTGTAGGCCTGATTTCGCCTCCGCCCCACCACGACATCTATTCCATCGAGGACCTCGCCCAACTGATCTTCGACCTGAAGAACGCCAACCGGGCCGCCCGCATCAGCGTCAAGCTGGTGTCCAAGGCGGGTGTCGGCACCATCGCCGCCGGTGTGGCCAAGGCCAAGGCAGACGTCATCGTCATCGCCGGTCACGACGGGGGCACGGGCGCATCGCCCATCAGTTCCATCCGTCACGCCGGTCTGCCCTGGGAACTCGGCCTCGCCGAAACCCACCAAACCCTGGTCCGCAACAAGCTGCGCAGCCGGGTCACCGTTCAGACCGACGGCCAGCTCCGCACGGGCCGCGACCTCGCCGTCGCCGCGCTCCTTGGCGCCGAAGAATGGGGTATCGCCACCGCCGCCCTGGTCGTGGAAGGATGTATCATGATGCGCAAGTGTCACGTCAACACCTGCCCCGTGGGTATCGCCACGCAAGACGCCGAGCTCCGCAGCCGTTTTGCCGGGGACCCCGACCACGTCGTCAACTTTTTCAAATTCCTGACCCGCGAACTGCGCGAGATCATGGCGGAACTCGGTTTCCGCTCGGTCAACGAGATGATCGGCCAGGTCTCCAACCTGCAGGTCCGCGAGGATATCAAACACTGGAAGTATAAAAAACTTGACCTGAGCCCCATCCTCTACGAAGAACCCGCGGCCGCAACGACCGGGCTCTTCTGCCAGGAAGACCAGGACCATGGTTTGATCGGCGTTCTTGACTGGAAGCTCCTCAAGGCCGCAGGGCCCGCCCTGGAAAAGGCACAGGCCGTACAGGCGTCGTTCCCGATCAGGAACACCGACCGCACGGTCGGGTCCATCCTCTCCAACGAGATCACCAAGAAGTACCGCGCCGCCGGCCTGCCCGATAATACGCTGCATTTCTCCTTCACCGGTACCGCTGGTCAGAGCTTCGGTGCCTTCAACACCCGCGGGATTACGCTGGAACTCGAAGGCGACGCCAACGACTACTTCGGCAAGGGCCTCTCGGGCGCCCGCCTGGTCGTATACCCCAGCCGTGAAGCCGCTTTCGTCGCCGAAGACAACATCATCATCGGAAACGTCGCCCTCTATGGCGCCACCGACGGTGAGGTCTTCATCCGCGGCAAGGCCGGGGAACGCTTCGCCGTCCGCAACTCCGGCGCCAACGCCGTTGTCGAAGGCGTCGGTGATCACGGTTGCGAATACATGACCGGTGGACGCGTCGTCATCCTCGGTGACACCGGCCGCAACTTTGCCGCCGGTATGAGTGGTGGCATCGCTTACGTCTACGATGCCTCCGGCCGCTTCTCCCGCAATTGCAACAAGGAGATGGTCGACCTCGATCCCCTGGCCGCCGACGACGTCGCGCTCGTCCAGGAGATGGTCAGCCGCCACTACGCGCATACCGGAAGCTCCGTGGCCCGGTTCATCCTCGACGACTGGGAAAACCAGCTCCTGCATTTCATCAAGGTGTTCCCGCAGGAGTACAAGCGTGTGCTGCAAAGCGCCGGCCCCGGCATTGTTGCCGCCGGCGTTCAACAAGATTACAAAAAGTCCAACGTGAAATAAGATGGGTAAGCCAACAGGATTTTTGGAATTTACAAGGGAAATGCCGTCCAAGCGGCCGGCAAAAGAGCGCGTGAATGACTACAACGAATTCGTGGAGCGCCTGGAAGACAACAAGCTCAACCAGCAGGCCGCGCGTTGTATGAACTGCGGCATCCCCTTCTGCCACAGCGGTTGCCCATTAGGCAACGTCATCCCCGAATTCAACGACGCCGTTTATCAGAAAAACTGGGCCGAGGCCTACGAGATCCTCAGCTCTACGAATAACTTCCCCGAGTTCACCGGCCGCATCTGCCCCGCGCCCTGCGAAAGCGCCTGCGTCCTCGGCATCAACCAGCCCCCCGTCGCCATCGAGGAGATCGAGAAACACATCATCGAGATCGCCTTCGACAAAGGCCTCGTCAAACCCCGGGCCCCCAAGGTCCGCTCCGGCAAAAAGGTTGCCGTCATAGGCTCCGGCCCCGCCGGTCTTGCCGCCGCCGCCCAACTCAACGCCGCCGGTCACCAGGTCACTGTCTACGAACGCGACGACGCCCCCGGCGGTCTCCTCCGCTACGGCATCCCCGACTTCAAACTCGAAAAATGGGTCGTCGAGCGCCGGATCAAGTTGATGATGGAAGAAGGCGTCGAATTCCGCCTCAACGCCAACGTCGGCGTCAACATTTCCATCAACGACATCCTCCGCGAATACCAGGCCATTATCCTCGCCGGTGGCAGTACCATTCCCCGCGACCTCCCCGTTACCGGCCGTTCGTTGAAGGGTGTTCACTTCGCGATGGACTTCCTCAAACAACAAAACAAACGCGTCAGCAACGCCGAAATCGCCGCCGAGGAGATCCTCGCCGGTGCGAAAAACGTCATCGTCATCGGTGGTGGCGACACCGGCTCCGACTGCGTAGGCACCTCCAACCGCCAGGGCGCTGTCAGCGTCACCCAGTTCGAGCTCATGCCCAAACCGCCCGCGGGCCGCACAGACTTCATGCCCTGGCCCACATACCCCATGATCCTCAAAACCACCACCT
This sequence comes from Dinghuibacter silviterrae, assembly GCF_004366355.1. NCBI lineage: Bacteria > Pseudomonadati > Bacteroidota > Chitinophagia > Chitinophagales > Chitinophagaceae > Dinghuibacter > Dinghuibacter silviterrae. The sequence goes on from NZ_SODV01000002.1 coordinate 2,056,473, forward strand.
CCCACGAGGAAGGTTGCGAGCGCCACTGGGCCATCGCCACCAAGGCCTTTGTCGGTGACGCCGACGGCAATTTGAAAGCCCTCCGCGTCGTCGACCTCGAATGGGCCGTTGCCGAAGACGGCCGCCCCGCCCGCTTTGTCGAGCGCGAAGGCTCCGAACGCGACATGCCCTGCGAGCTCGCCCTGCTCGCCATGGGTTTCGTCCACCCCCAACACGAAGGTTTATTGAACCAGCTCGGCGTCGAACTCGACGACCGCGGCAACGTCAAAGCAACCGAAAAGAACTATCAGACGAACATCGCCAAGATCTTCACCGCCGGTGACATGCGCCGTGGCCAGTCCCTGGTCGTATGGGCCATCAGCGAGGGCCGCGAATGCGCCCGTCGTGTGGACGAGTTCCTGGTCGGAGCCTCCCTGCTCGAAAGCAAGGACCGCTCCCTCATTAGTCAGGCTGTGTAAACCCGACATAGCGTTTTTTCTTCATGTCTCGATGGAAGCCCCGGTTCCCCGGGGCTTTTGCCGTTGCGGCGCCCTCTTGTGGGGGGCGCCCTGCGCCGTACATTGGCGCCCGCGGTCCTCATTTTAGCCTGTGGCCCTCATTTTTGCCTGGGACCGTCACTGGCTCCGCCTTAGACTCGCCAGCCACAACACGTCTCCCGCGATGATCAGCCCGATGGGTACCAGGTCCACGAGCGCATTGTGCGAGCCCCCCGGCCCTGCCCCGGTCATACCCCGCACGATGTTGGCCAGATTGATCAGAAGGGTGAGGATCGCGAATATCGTCAAAGCCAGGACATAGCGCCGCCCGAGCGGCGTCGGCGCCGCCATCGCACGGATCACGCCGGCGGAGAGGATGAGCAAAATGGTTAGAATGACTGCCTGGAAAAGGTATGCCGTTGCCGGTGCGTCCTGCGGGATATAGTGGCCGCCGGCCCAGCCGTAGCCGGCGGCCATTAGTAGGATGGCGTAAATGCGAGGGGTGAAATGAGAGGTCATGATTGTGGGTTTGTCGTTAAAGTAACGATCCATTGTTATAAATCCTACAAATCCGCGACTGATGTTGCATCATCACCTCCACCTTTCACCGCCTGGTGCGTTAGCTCTTCTATTCACTGCTGGCGCCTGCTTACGGCCGAGATAACCTGGCTGGCCGACCATCGGCCCGGGAATTTGTGGGCTTGTGGAGCAAGGAGGACGCTGAGGCCATTGAAAAGGCTATTGAAGAAGGATGCGACTAATTCCTGCTCCTCAAATACTGATCCGGAGTCAATACTGCCAACTGACTCTGTTTGTAGTCTTTGATATTTCTGGTAATAATTAGCGCAACCCCTTCATCCACGGCAGCATAGTGTTGCAATGCATCTTCAAAATCGTTGAAATCCGATCCCAGGGCTTGCATAACAGCACCTTTAGAAAGTCCGATAACATCGATCAGTCTTGCCAGTTGGTTAAGTTTCTCGACGACTTTCTTGTGCGTTCCAAGTTTTCTCAAAACATAGTAAGCATTCGAGAACACCAAGCCGCTTGTGCAGATGGATATTTCCTTTTTTTCCGACAATGAAAAAATCCTTGCCGCATCGAGCGCAAATGGCTCCCTGGCAATCATAAAATCAAGGATTACATCGGTATCTATAAAGATCTTATTCAAACTTATGCCTCTTTGCCTCTGTGAGAATATTCTTATAGTCAAAATTGGCGGGAGCCTTAAATGAACCCATCAATGATTTTACAGACGGCGTCAATTCCGAAGCCTGCTCATTGACAGGCCCCGTTAGCGATTTGAAATAACTTTCTACCAGCTCCGAAACACTTCGACCTTTTGCCTTTGCATATCGCTTGGCACCTTGAATGACCTTATCGTCCAAAGTCAATGTCAGTTTCGTGGTCATACACGTGTAAATTATTTTACAAAAATACGTATTTCGATAGCACTTTCCTAATTTTAATCGGTCGGAAAGGCGGTCCTTTTGCGCCCGCTCAGCCGGAGTTAGCGCATGATCAACCGGTCGATCAACGCCTGCACCTCAGAAGGGGGCCTTGCCTCGACCAAACGCGCCTGTGTACCGGGTCCGGCCTCGGCGTTGGGCCCGGGTGTCCACGTATCCTTTCCGTCGGGGGCGATCGAAATGTGCCCATACTCTAAATGATAAAAAGGCGCCACACCCTTCACCGCGACCAGCACCGCCGTTTCATCCCAGCTTTTGCGCCCGGCGCTGTCTTCCGGTGCAAGAGGGATGGAAATGCGGAAAACGTCCTTGACCGGGCTGTGCTGAATGGTGGAAGAATGTATGAGCGGAAGGCCACATAATACGCGCTCCCCAATTTCAAACCCGCTAAAAATGATGGGCGTCGGCCAATGGCTAAATACAAAAGCCGAAGCCGGCGCGTCTTTCATTACATTGAATTCGTACCCGGAAGGAAAACGGCCGGCCATGCTGACCAGCAGGCGGACCTTGCGGCGGACGAGCGCCAAGCCGGGCAAAGGGGAAAGCGAATCGGGAGCGCTAGATAAAAGATGAGAAAGATTCGTAAGAAACCCCACGGTAATGATCGTCACGGAAGAGTCGGGCGCCAATGCCAGCACCCGCCGGTACACCGAAACGGCATCGTCGTCAAAATTGGAATGTGGATACCGCGCCAAAAGCGTATCCGTCCAGTGCTGCCAGTCCCTTAGCATCAAACCGCCCAAAGGCGCCACCCCGATGGGTATGGAAGGCCGGTGAAAATACGTATTGAACACAGACAGCACCCCACCCACGCCGGGATAGCGCGTACTGGCTACGGTGGCCAACACACGAATAAGCCCGCTATCCGCGTAAACATGCAACATCGTGATCGCCCCCACGTCGTCATAGTCGGGGCCCATGTCGCTGTCGAAAATAACGCGCTTTTGGGCCTGAAGGGTCAGGCCGGCGCCCAGGCAGACAAAGAGAAGGAGGATTTTCACCCGTCTAAGGTAAAAGGAATATTTTTACGGGACTTATGACAAAAACATCGCTTTGCCTGTTGATCGCATTGGCTGCAAACCTGCGCATATATGCCCAGGTCCAGCCGTACGGCCCCTTGCCGACGCCCCGGCAACTGGAATGGGAAGACCGGGAGTTTTACCTCTTCGTGCATTTCGGTCCCAACACCTTTACCGATCTGGAGTGGGGGAAAGGGACGGAAAAAGAAGGTGTCTTCAACCCAACCGCCCTGGACTGCCGCCAGTGGTGCCGCATCGCCAAAGCCGCGGGGGCTAAGGGGATCATCATCACCGCCAAACACCACGACGGGTTTTGTCTCTGGCCCAGCCGTTACTCCACCCATACGGTGGCCCAAAGCGCTTGGATGGACGGGAAAGGGGATGTGCTCAAAGAACTGGCGAAGGCCTGTAAGGAATACGGGTTGAAGATGGGGGTCTACCTCTCTCCATGGGACCGTAACCATCCCCTTTATGGAACAAAAGAATACAACCAGGTCTACATACACATGATGGAGGAAATAGTAAAACGCTATGGCCCCTTCTTTGAGTTCTGGTGGGATGGGGCCAACGGCGAAGGACCCAACGGGAAGAAGCAGATATATACTTTCCACGAGTTCGAACAGACGATGCGGCGGATCGCGCCCAATACCCCCATCTTCAGCGACATCGGCCCGGACATCCGCTGGGTGGGCAACGAGCGTGGGATCGCGGGCACGACCAATTGGGACCTGCTGGATACCGCCGGTTTTACGCGGGGAGCGGGGGCTCCGCCGGTGGATACCCTCAACCAGGGAAATGTCGACGGGCACCTTTGGCTTCCCGCCGAGTGCGACGTCAGTATCCGGCCGGGCTGGTTCTACCATGCTGATCAGGACACCGCCGTAAAAACGCCCGGGCAATTGTTCCAACTGTACCTGGCATCGGTTGGCCGGGGCGCAAACATGCTGTTGAATGTTCCCCCGGACCGGAGAGGACAGTTTACCGCCTATGACTCCGCCGCCCTGGTGGGATTCCGCCACCTGCTGGAGGAGAGCTTCGATAAGCCTCTAAAGGGAATGGTCATGTCGGGACAGATAGGAACGGGCGAGGCGGGGGCGCTGGCAGACGGGAATGGACAGACTTATGTATCCCTGGGCGCAGGTTATAAAAACAACTACCTGGAGGTTGTTTTCCCCAAACCCCAAATGGTGAACTGCGTCGTTCTCCAGGAACCCATTCAAATGGGACAACGGGTAAAGGCCTTTTCTATCCAAACGGTCAACGAGGACGGAACCGTGTACGAGGTACAACAAACCACCATCGGGCATAAGCGTATCCTGACTTTTCCGGCGCAAAAAGCGAAGTTTGTTCGTCTACGCGTGACCGATGCCAAAGCGGAACCGCTGATCGGGGAGTTTACCGTGTACCGTATCCCGGACCGGTTAGTGCTTCCATAACCGGTTCACCACCCACCCCAGCAGGTACCAGGTCGCCAGGAAGGCGCCCGTCTCCAGGGTGAAGCTGCCGAACTTGTAAAAGCATTCGGCGAGCACCCAAGAGGCCAGCAGGGTGGGGGTTTCACGGTACAGTAACGATTTTGTCCCGAGCTTATTCAATAACGTATACATGGTCGTTGTCTTTTAGAAAGTGGGTGGACGTTTGAAAATGATGGCGGCGGGCCAGTGTTTGTCGTGGCTGCTGACACGGACGGTGACCTCGATCCGTTCTTCCCAGGCACGGTAGACGAGTTTTTCCACCTCTCTTTCGCGGCCTTTGAAGTGCTTATGCTCGCCCGCCAGCGTCAGGAAATCGAAACCCTCGAAGTCGCCGAAGCGATCAAAAACGATGCCTGTCACCTTGCCGGTATACTCGGGCGGGACGATCAAAATAGGATTGATATACCCCGTGGGCGAAGGCGGGATGAGCCCAGGGTTTCCGCCAAGCCCCGTAACTCTCCCTTCTATATATGCAATGAGCCTTTTTAGGACGGGGTACCAGCGGTTGGTCGGTGCCATCTGCCCGAGCCTCCACTTGAGTATCGCGAGCTTTGTTTCTTCAGGTGCCAGGAGCTCCTTGCTGGTGGCGATCGGGATCGTGACCTGGAAGGTGCCGATGATGTACCTCCAGGCCCGGGGGCGCGGCGGCGCCACCGACCGGCTGGCGACCTGCAACTGAGGCGGCGGAGGTGGCGGAGGTGGCGGCGGGGGCGGGGTTTTTTCGGTGAACCGCCAGGTCCCGATGCGCCGCACGAGCACATTATACGACTCCCCGGCCCGGACGGTCGTCGGCAGGTCGAGCGTGAACAAACCGGCGAAATTCTGCCCCGTGCCAGGTGGAATGGGGAGGTAGGTCACGGCCTCGGTCACCGTGCATTGCAAAGTGTGGGGATCGGATGCCGACCAGAAGTTGGTCGCGTACATTTTGGACGCCAGCGCGAGCACGTCGGCGGCCTTCACCTGCGGCCAGTAGATGCTGGCGACACTACCGCGGGGAACATCTCCCCAGACGATCATGAGCTCGTCGGGGTAGCCCAAGATGCCCGGCCCCCCGATGCTCAACACAGGGCTTGGGCGCAGGTCGAACGACTGAGGTATCCGGTGCGCGTCCGCCGGCCCGGGATTATCCCCCGGTGTAATCTGCAGGTTGCGTTGCGCGAGTTTATCCGAATTCTCGGGGCTGATGGTAGCCCCCGGAGGGGTTGGTATGGGCGCCAGGTCATAAGCGATCTGGGCCACCATGCAGTGGTGGGTGCCGGCGGCGGTGAAGTTGACCTGTACCGAAAGGTCATAGACGTTGATGAAGCAACCGAAATAGTGATAAGCCGTGTCCCCGCTGGCGATGGTGATGTCCTTGTTGTTGAACCCCATGGGGCCATAGTCGGAGGTTTCGGTGGCGGTGGAAAAATCCCCGGTGGCAAAGAACGGATAGGTCGTGTTCCCCACGCCGGGCAGGGGTTGATCGGGAAAACCGCCTGTATCGAAGTGACTTTGATAGGTCGTGGACGTGATATAGTCCGTGTCGATGGTCTGCGTGTTCCACAGGCGGAAAAAGACCTTGACGCCCGAAGCCGTATGCCCGGTAGCGCCTTTGAGCCTTACCCTCGCCACGGCAAAGTTATAGCTGATAAAAGGATGCATGGCGTCCCCCGGATTCGGAACGCTGGGTGTGACCGAAGAATCGCCGGTGAGCGCACCGCTTTGGCCCGCCATCAACGCAAAGGGGTCACCGGAAGAAGAATAACTTCCATTGAGATAGTCGACCACGCCTTGAATATAGTTATAGGCGGCCGTTGGGTCCTGTTGGGTGAAAGGGGTAGACCCCGTGGGCATAAAGGCAGGCGCCCCGGGCATGCCTTGGGCAAGCGCGGCAACCCCGGGCGTGATGGTAAAGACGCGCAGATCCTGGCTCAACCAGAACACATTGTCATGGCTGGGATCGACGTTGGTGAAGTACGGATCTTCGCCTCCCACCAGCTCGAATTCTGCGCTGGTGGATATGCCGGACGCCCGGCCGGTAAAGGAGATCGAGGCGTTCATCGGCTCGTACACGGCGGCTCCTGTCGGTGTAGGGAAAGGCGGTACGGGTGCCCCGTTAGGGAAATTGATCTTATAGGGAAATTGGATACGCTGGGGTATATCGGGTTGCCCCATCAATTCGTACGTGGGGAAGGCGAGGATTCCGGTATGATCCTCGGTCACCTGGGTAATGGGCGTGCCGCTGACCACCAGGTTGTCAAACGCCCCCGAAAGGGAGGGTACGGTGCCCGTTCCAAGCGCATTTGGAGAAATATTGTCGACGACGACGCAAAAGGCGTCGGAGTACGTAGGGCTGTCGGTTACTTCGTCGACGCCATACGTGCTTTTGTTGATCTGGAAGTTGATCGACGGCATCGCCAGGGGCGCGCCCCAGACCTGTTCGAAGTCGTTGGTGCTGCCCCTCCTGTCCGTCCAGCAGGCAAAAAACTGCCCGGCATTGCCCGTCAACCCGAGGTAGTCCCCGTATTGCTGGGGATTGTCCGAAGAGTCCAGGGGGTTGACGGCTTCGTTGGTGGGCGCGGTCGTGACCTTGACGGCCTTTGTCCACGTCGCCCCGTTGTCGACGGAGCTTTGCATCCAGACGTCTGCCTTCAAACGGCCGGGATCGGCAACGGTATCGTAATAGATGACCATCAGGTCCCCATTGGTTTCGTCCACGGCCAGACGCGGGAAGAACTGGTCGTTCAGGGAAGACTGGTCGTTGAGCTTGGTGGGCGTTCCCCAGTGCTGACCGCCGTCGCTGGAGCTGCAGAACCAGATCCGGGTTTTGCACGGACTGCTGGTATCGCTGCCAGGGGCGTCCGATTGCGCGTTACAGCCCGAACCGCCGGCCAGGTCCATCCATACGGCATATACCATGTCCAACGAAGCGGTTTTGTAACAGCCCCCGGATATATACACCAGGCAAGACCGCTCTGACTGGGCGGGGATCGTCACCAGGAAGGAGGATTTGAGCGTGGCGATCTGTGTGGGCGAGCTCCCCAGGGCGGTGTAGGTATTGCCACCGTCCGTGGATTTGACCATCAGCACGGTCAGACCGCCCGCGTTTGGCCAAAAAACAAAAATGTCTCCGTCTGCGTTTGTTTTGACGTCGCCCCCGTCGGCGGTGAACGTGGTTTCTGACCCGTTGACCTGAACGGCGGCGTCCCAGGTAGTAGACGTGCTTTTTTTCCGGGCCACAAAGGCATTTTCGTTGTTATGCCAGGTCGCGTAAATATTGTCCCGGTGTGGGGAACTGGCGCTATGGTCTACCCATATTGCCGGCTTGTCCGTCAGGGTCTGACTGCTGGGAGACAGGGTCGCGTCAAAGGTCCAGTTCTGGCCGCCATCGATGGATTTGAAGCTCCTCAAGGCAAGGTTGGTCACCGCGGCGTTGATGCCGATCGTGAGCGCCCAGGCGGTTCCGTCCGAAGTCCAGTCGACTGCGGGGTCACTTTGGAAACTGTCCCCGGTCGCTTGGGGCAGGTAGGATTGTCCCCAGGTGGCGCCTCCGTCTGAGGAGTAGAACTGTGCCTGGGTTTCGACGACGCCGAGATGGGTATTGACGTTGGAGGCGCCGATGATCTGGTTCATGTTGTTGTAGTTGAACCGGACGTCGGACTCGCTCCGGCCGCTGGTTTGCGTACCGGAGAGGAGGAGGTTAGTGGCCATGGGATCCTCCTTTTTCAGATGTTGAAGAATCGCCGGTTTGCGGCAGGTCCTGGTGATTGACCATCCATTCCCGGATGTCCCTTATGGCAAGCGGGTAGGCCACCCGGGAGCCCGGCGGCCCTAGTTCCGGGTGTTGTTTCCGGAAATAGATCCGGATCCAGGGCGGCTGCTTCAGCGCGTCGTTGACCTCGTCCGGATAAAGCATCGTGAGATCCTGGTTAGCCCTGACCAGGGCATCCAACGCCGTTCCGGGCTGGATGTTGTCTTTGGTAAGTTGTTCTTCCAAGGAGGGCCATTTTGGTGTTGAAGGTTGCTGAGACATGAGGAGGGAGGTGTGTGCCGCCAAGCTAGAGAGAATCCAGTCAAAGAAAGAATCGTTAACGAAGTTGCGTAGTATTACCTGAGATCATGCGTATAAAGTCTGAATCCGGGGTCACGCTCTTGACATTATGAAAACGGTTTCGTAAATAAAACGGCTGCGATTACGCGATATGTAAAAAAAAGAGGGATATTCGATTGTGGACGCTATCGTATTTGCTTGCTATTTTGTCCTGGTCGCTTTCTATGGCTTCTGGGTCTATCGAAAAAAAGGGAGAGCCACCTCGGGTGGCACCAAGGAATATTTTCTAGCCGAAGGATCGCTCACTTGGTGGGCAATAGGCGCCTCTATCATTGCTTCCAACATCTCCGCGGAACAGTTCATTGGAATGAGCGGAGATGGGTTTTTTGCCGGGATGGCCGTCGCCGTCTACGAGTGGCTGGGCGCGGTGGCGCTCATCATCGTGGCGGTGTTCTTCATGCCCGTGTACCTGAAGAACCGGATCTACACGATGCCGCAGTTCCTGAAGACGCGTTACAATGAAACCGTGGCGTTGATCATGTCCGTCTTCTGGCTGTTCCTGTATGTCTTCGTCAACCTGACGTCGATCTTATACCTCGGCGCCCTGGCCATCAACGGTCTTTTGGGGGGCGCTTACTTCCACCTGGTACTGATCGCCCTGTCGGTGTTTGCACTGTTCATTACCCTCGGCGGGATGAAGGTCATCGGGTACACCGACGTGATCCAGGTGTCCGTGCTCGTCATCGGCGGGCTCGCCACGGTGTATATCGCCCTGACCATCGTGAGTACACGATTTGGTTTCGGGAAAGACTTCATCGCGGGTTTCAAGGTGTTGCTTCGTGAGGCACCCGACCACTTCCACATGATCTTCCACAAACCCGGCCCGAACACGCCCCAGGTCGACATCAACAAATACCTGATCCTCCCCGGTATCACGATGTACATGGCCGGGCAATGGATCAACAACCTGAACTATTTCGGATGTAACCAATACATTACCCAGCGCGCGCTCGGCGCAGACCTGCCCACGGCCCGGTCGGGGATCCTTTTCGCCGGGGTGATGAAACTTTTCATGCCCATCATCGTCATGCTTCCGGGCATCGTCGCCTGGGTGTTGTACAAGAACGGCCAGTTACCGCAATTGAGCGCCACCGGGAAGGACGGCGCGTATGCCGCCATCCTTGGATTCCTGCCCAATGGGCTCCGCGGTCTTTCCATCGCCGCCCTCACCGCCGCCATTGTGGCGTCGCTTGCCGGCAAGTCCAACAGCATCTCGACGATCTTCACCCTCGACATCTATCGCCGCTATATCAAAGTAGGCGCCAGCGAGCGTCGCATGGTATGGATCGGCCGCCTTTCCACCATCGTCGCGCTTTGTATGGCCATCATCCTGACCTGGCACGACATGCTCGGCATCGGTGGCAGCGGGGGGTATACGTTTATACAAAAATATACCGGCTACATCAGCCCCGGTATCTTCGCCACGTTCATCTTAGGGATCTTCTGGAAAAAAACCACCGGCACCGCCGCCATCACCGGCATCGTGGCCGGCTTCCTCGGCTCCATCTTTTTCGGACAGTTCGCCGTCCGGCTCTTTGGTCCCGAAACGCTCCTCTATACCGCATTTCCGAACGGTCACGGTGCGTACGAGATCCCCTTCTTTGTCTGTATGGGCTGGGTATTTTTCTTTACCCTCCTGCTCATGATCGGGCTCAGCCTCGCCGGCACGGCCGACAAAGCCAAAGCCATCCGCCTCGACGCGTCCATGTTCCGCCTCAGCCGCGCCAACTGGCTGCTCATCGCGTTCATCCTCCTGGTGCTGTCCGCCCTGTACGTCCGGTTCTGGTAGGCAAGGTTTTGTTAAACCCCTCTTAGGTCCGCTGGAAAACTGCGTACTTTGGGGCGTTTATGCAAAAGACTTTCCTCCTTATACTTTTTTTCGCGCTGTTGCTCGCGTCGGCCGCCCTGTCGTTTGCGCCCGCCGCCGCACAGGCGCAACAGCCTTCGCACACCACCACGGCACAGGCGCAACCGTCTTCGCACGCCGCCACGGCACGGGCGCAGCACCCTTCGCACGCGCCGGCCACCCGGAGGCCCGCGGCGCCGCCGCCCTTCTGGCTCTCTTACGCTGACGCCCGCACCAAGGCCGCCGGGACCGGCGGTATGTTCCTGATCCGCAAAGGCTCCTCTTTGGCAAAGGATAAGATTTTGGGTGGAAAAATGGTGATGGACAGTCTTCGCCTCCTGTGCGCCGCCGGCGTTTACCTCGCCCCGTCCGATACGGAGGGCGCCGCGGCCCTCGGAAACGCTGTTTTTGCCTACATCCTCGACGACGGTACGCCCCTGTACAGCTATTCTGCCCTTCGCGAGCCCACCGCCGAAACCTACCTCGATGGCCTGCGCGCCGCGATCGAACGCAAAAACGGCGTCCACAACCTCCGCCTCCTCGAAGCGGAACGCGTGCTCGGCGACAAAGACCCCGCCAACCTCGAAGACATCATCGCCGAAAGAAACCGCGAAGGCCTGCCCGCCGACAGCCTCCTGGACCTGTACGTAGACGGCCTGCCCAAGGATTCGGTGGGATCCTACCGGGTCCTTCGTTTCCTCGCCCTCCAGGCCCCGGTGTTGAACAGCACCGCCAACCAGGTTTTGCGCCAGGACGGCGACCTCTTCAATATCGTCTGGAAGAGCCTCACCATGGCCGAACGCATCCACATCAACAACGAGGTCATTGCGAAAACCCGGGCCAAAGCCGTCAAGGACCAAGACCAGGAGGAGGCCACGCTGGCCGCGACTTTCGCCGCCAATACCAACAACAACCCCACCGCCAAGATCAGGGCCTTTCAAGGGGTTATGCTGGAGTTCTACTATGGCGTGGCCGACACCAATCACTTCCTGGACTTCGCAAAGACCTACTACGACCGCTTCCTGATGCCCTTTAACGCAGACTCGCTCCGCCGCCAGGATTCGATCTTCCACCGGGCGGAGGACCTCTCCGTCGCCCGGTTCGTGGGGACGCAACTGGAGGTGGGGGCGCGGCGAATGGCGACCATGACCGCCGACAGCGCTTTGCTGCGGCAGGCGGGCGCCTGGGCAGACCGCGCAGTCGCGTTATATCCTTCCAGGGAAGCATTGGAGACGCAGGAGCGGCTGAGGGCGCGGCGCTAGCGGCGCAGCCACCGCCTAACGGCGGGTCCGATACTTCTTATTAACCTTCGGATTGTTAAAGTAAGCGTTCAACTGCTCCTCATTCATGTTCTCCGCAATTTCGAGCGGCACATCGATCAGTTGGAGCTGCACCTGTTTCAGGTCGTCCCGGATCTTTTTGATCTTGCTGGTGAGGTCGGGGTCGCGGTCCCCGATGGGCGCGTTTTCGTTGAGGGAGAATTCCAGTCGTTTGATGTTGGAGCGGATGGCGGAAGCGGCGTTTTGCTCGTAGCTTTTTGTCGGGGCAACGGCTTCCTTGACCGGCACCAGCGCGACACCCACGCTGGGGAGGATCGTGCCGGTGGGCTGCCCAGAGTTATTGGGGAGGGAACCCACCACGGTTCCGCTCAGGGCCGTGGCGGCGCTGGTCAGGTCGAACGAGGTGCGGGTGCCCTTGTTGTGTTTGATCTGGCGGTCCAGCACCATAAAGGTGTATTTGAGCTGGAGGATATAAAAGTGGATGCTGTGTTCCAGCATATGGTATTCGGTCATCCGTTCCGGGTAGTTGGTGGCAAAGCGGACCGTGATGTGCACCAGGGCGGTGTCTTTGTTGTAGAATTTGTCTGTCCCCACGAAGCTCAGGACCACGTTTTTTTCCTTGACAGGATCGTCTTCCCGGATAAAATCATACGGTACCCCCCAAACGAAATTGTCTCCGCATTTCTGGACCAGGGTAAACTTGTTGATCGGGGTGTTGCTGAAAAACTGAATGTTTTCGATGGGGAAGCTGCCGTCGTCGCATTGTACGGCAAAGCTGACGGTGTCGCCTTCCAATACCATGAGGTTGCCACCGGCCACGGATGGTTTCACGTGGGAGGGGATGATCTCGGTATTGTAAAACTGGATCATAAAGGAGGTGTCCACCCGGTCCTGGGGATTGTTGAGGTTTTGTACCCCCACGGACACTTTATAGGGGAAGTCGTATTTCAAACGGCCGGAAAGGAAAAAGCTTTTGTCGGCGCGGAAAGTCAGCAGGCCGTTGTCCTTGTTGATGCGCAGACCGACGGGGGAGTTCCGGAGGAACCAGTAATATCGTGAGGAATCCTTGTTTATTTCAAGCTTGTAGCTTAGGGTGGAGTCCACATGGATGGTGAAGTACGGGTTCAGATTGCGGATGCGGAGAGCGGTATCCGTCGCAACGGCGGGGAGGGGCAGGGTCGCCGGGGAAGTGGTGTCTTTGATAGTCTGGGCGTAGCTGGTTGTTGTGGTAAAGACCAGACAGATTCCCAGGGATAGTAGCGATTTTCGGTGCATAGTTACTTCCGGTTGCGAACGCGCCAAAGTTACGTATTTTTGAGTCTTAATCAACGCTTTACCCGTGTTTTAACGTTTTAGCCCCCCGTTTGTTGTGGACCGCACATCAAATCCTTTGTTAATTCGGGTTTTGTCAAAAACATTGTACGCCCAATTTGCGTTATATTTACAAGATGCAAAAATGGCTTAAGTCTATGTTTAGTAAGAAAAGTGTACCCATTATCCTAGTGTTGCTTGGTGTCGCAAGTGTATTGTACGCATTGAAGGTAAAATCCTTCGATAATCCCGCCTCCAAATACGAAAGGATATTGCAGACCGTCGGCGCTTTCCTCGAAGAAGGCCACTACAGCCCTCAACGCGTAGACGACGCGTTTTCCGAAAAAGTGTTTGACAAATTCATCACGACCCTGGACGGGGATAAGGGCTACTTCCTGAAAAAGGACGTGGACTCCCTGAAAGGCCTGTACGGGGATCGCATCGACGACGAGATGCATGGCGCGCCGCTGAAGTCGTTCTATGGCATCAGTACCGTCTACTCCCGCGACCTCGACCACGCCTCGCAGTTGTTCAAACAGATCCTGGCCCAGCCGTTTGACTTTTCCGTAAAGGAAGACGTCGATATGAATTACGATAAGATGTCGTTCGCCTCTTCCGACGCCGATCTCTACGACCGCTGGCGGAAGCGGCTGAAATACCTGGTTTTGGAACGGTATGTTGACCTGACGGAGGCCCGCGACAAGGAGAAGGAAGCCCGCGACAAGGGGAAGAGCAAAGATACCACCACCCTCAAGACCGACGTCCAGCTCGAAGCCCAGGCCCGGCTCGCGATCTACAAAATCATGGACCGGAATTTTACCCGTCTGAAAACACAGGAAACGGAAGACGCACAGTTCGACGGCATGGTCAACTGCATCACGAACACGATGGATCCCCATACCGACTTTTTCCCCCCCGTCGAGCGCCGTTCGTTTAACGAGTTGATGAGCGGTCACTTTTACGGTATCGGCGCCTCCCTCGAAGAGGATGACGCCGGGAACATAAAAATCGCCACCCTGGTAGCGGGTAGCCCTGCCTGGAAGTCCGGTCAGATCGCCGCAGGGGACATTATCCTCAAAGTAGCCCAGGGGAATGACTCCGCCCAGGACCTCACCGGGTACGCCCGCGAGGACGCTGTCAAGATCATCCGGGGCAGCAAGGGCAGCGTTGTCAAACTCACCATCAAAAAAGCCGACGGCAGCACCAAGGTGGTTGCCCTTATCCGGGACGAAATCCTCGTGGAAGATACTTTTGCCCGCAGCGCCACCATCAACGACAATGGACGCAAGCTGGGCTACATCTACCTGCCGGTTTTCTATGCCGACTTTGACCATAGGGACGGGGCCCGTTGTTCCGTGGACGTGGCCAAAGAAGTAGAGAAGCTCAAGGAAGAAAAGGTAGACGGGATCATCATCGACCTCCGCGGTAACGGGGGCGGCTCGCTGATGGACGTCGTCAATATGGTTGGCCTGTTTGTCAAATCCGGTCCTGTTGTCCAGGTCCGGGGCAGGGGAGACGCCCAGCCCTCCGTGATGAGGGACAATGACCAGGGTGTGCTGTATAGCGGTCCCCTCGCCGTCCTTGTCAACAGCAACAGTGCCTCTGCTTCCGAAATCTTTGCCGCCGCCATCCAGGACTACCACCGCGGGCTGATCATCGGCAGCGATACGTATGGAAAAGGCACCGTGCAAAGGGAAATCGAGCTCGATCCCCGGATCACCGGGAACTGGCCGAAAGACTCCGTCGCCGACCTCGGTTCTATCAAACTGACTCTTCAGAAGTTCTATCGCATCAGCGGCGGATCCACCCAGTTAAAGGGTGTCACCCCCGACGTGGCTATACCCGACCAAATGGAGTACCTCAAGGACCGCGAACGGGACAACCCCGACGCCCTGAAATGGGATGAGATCTCCAAGGCCGAATACGAACCGTGGAGGCCCGGGTACGACCCCGTGCTGATCCGTAAGGAAAGTGAAGAGCGCGTAGACCGCAATCCTTCCTTCCAGACCATTTCCAAGGACGCCCGCTGGCTGGCCGACCAGGACGACAAACGCTATCCCCTGGAGATGACCGCCTACAAGGACGAGAAGACCCAGATGCAAAAGATCTACCAGGAGTTGGAAAAGGTGCAGAAGCTGCCCTCACCCCTGGACATGACCCTGATGCCGATGCCCTCCTCGATCGGCGGCGCCCAGGATACCACCTCCGGCAAGGGCGCCATCCTGGCCGGCAGGAACCAGATGTTCCTCAACAGCTTTAAAAACGACCTGGAGCTCGGCGAATCCGTACATATCGTGGGAGATATGATCAAGCAGGGGAACCTTGCTTCGGGGAAGGTCAATTTCAACAACCAGCAGCAATAGACAACCAGCTATAGTGGAAGGGGCCCTGCGCATGTCGCGGGGCCCTTTCGTTTGTGGCCCGCGCTACGCGCGCGGCCGCCGCGCGAGCGGTCCTCCGGCGGGGCGGGCGCCGCCCGGCGCCTTTACAGCCCCGCCAAGACTCCTTGCACGGCGCTCAGCATCTCCGGCGTAAAATCGAGATGGGTCACCATACGGACCTGCGTGGGCGCAATAGCCACTGCGAGGATATCATGTTTGCGCAAAGTTTCTGACAGACCGGCGGCCGTATACCGCCCTTTAACTGTAAAAATGACAATATTCGTCTCCACGGGAAGGATGTCCGCTACGAAGTCTTTGCCCTTCAAGGCGTCCGCCAGTGCCTTTGCGTGTTTGTGGTCTTCTTCGAGCCGCGTGACGTGGTGGTCCAGGGCATATAAACCCGCCGCCGCGAGGTATCCTGCCTGACGCATCCCGCCCCCAAACACCTTGCGGATGCGGCGGGCGCGGTCGATGTCTTTTTTGCGGCCGACCAACACGCTTCCGACCGGGCAGCCCAGACCCTTGCTCAGGCAGATGGAAATAGAGTCGAAAACTTCACCGTATTGTTTGGGCGTTTCTTTCTTGTGAATCAGTGCGTTATAAATCCTCGCGCCGTCCAGGTGGAGGACAAGGCCGTGCCGGTTACAGACCTCCCGGATGGCCACGATCGAGGCCCAGTCGTAACAACTGCCGCCGCCGCGGTTGGCCGTGTTTTCCAGGCAAACGAGACGGGTAGGGGCCTTGTGGACGTCGTCGGGATTGATCGCCTCTTCCACCTGGAGGGCATTGATCTGTCCGCGAATGCCATCGATGGCACGCACCTGGCAGCCGGAATTAAAGGCAATACCGCCTCCTTCGTAGATATAGACGTGCGCCGATCTGTCGCAAATTACCTCGTCCGCAGGCTGGGTATGCATTTTGATAGCTATCTGGTTGGTCATGGTTCCGGACGGGCAAAAAAGCCCGGCCTCCATGCCAAACTCGGCTGCCAGACGGGTTTCCAGCTCGGTTACGGTGGAATCCTCACGGAACACATCGTCCCCGACTTTGGCCTGAAACATGGCGGTGAGCATGGCTTCGGTGGGTTTGGTGACGGTGTCGGAACGAAGGTCGATCGGCATAAAAATCGTTTTAGTACGCAATGTAGCGAATACGGGTCTTTCAGGCTATCCCAAACAGCTGTTAGTGAAAGTTTTGGTAAAACTACCGATCACGGCTATGAAATTCCGGTGTTGCGACGTATCTTTGCAGATAGTTTTTTTTGATTCCAATCATTTTGTGAAAACCATTGCATTGTAAGGCTAATTTTATCATATGAGGCAACTGAAGATTGCAACACAAATTACCAATCGTGATTCCCAGGCGGTTGAGAAGTACTTGCAGGAGATTTCCAAGATCCCGATGATCACTCCGGAAGAAGAAACAGTGCTGGCACAACGCATCAAAATGAGCGATCAGAGAGCGTTGGACAAGCTGGTGCAGGCTAACCTGCGTTTCGTCGTCTCCGTAGCGAAGCAGTACCAACACCAGGGGCTATCACTTAGTGACCTCATCAATGAAGGTAATCTGGGTCTGATTAAAGCAGCCCAGCGTTTTGACGAAACCAAAGGTTTCAAGTTCATTTCATACGCGGTATGGTGGATCCGCCAGTCCATCCTGCAGGCGTTGGCAGAGCAAGGACGGCTTGTCCGCCTGCCTCAAAACAAAATTGGCACGTATAACAAAGCCAACAAAGCCTACATGGCCTTCGAGCAAGAGCACGAGCGCGAGCCAAGTACGGAAGAGTTGGCCGAGATCCTCGAAATGAGCGAAACGGAGATCAACAACATCTTCCAAAGCAACACCCGCCACACCTCTCTCGATGCCCCCGTGCACGAGGCCGAGGATGTAGCCATGGGTGACCTGCTGGAAGGTGGGGACTCGACCGATGAGGACGTCATGCACGATTCTCTCCGCGCCGAGATCCGCCGGGTACTGAAATCCCTCAGCCCCCGGGAAGCAGAGATCGTCAACGCTTACTTTGGCCTGGACGGTGAAAACGGTGTGACCATCGAACAGATCGGTCAGAAGTACGACCTCACCAAGGAACGCATCCGCCAGATCAAAGAGCGCGCGATCAAACGCCTCCAAAAGGCCCGCTACAGCAGCTCGCTGAAAGCATACTTAGGGTAGTCTCTACGATACGTCAAAAAGCCGCCCCCAGGGGCGGCTTTTTGTTTTTGTACGCCGCCGCCGTACATTTGCCCCTTCAATTCCATGCACATGGCACAAGAGATAGAGCACGTACATTGTCTGATCATAGGCTCCGGCCCCGCCGGTTATACCGCCGCGATCTATGCGGCCCGGGCAAACCTCAAGCCCGTTTTGTACCAGGGTATACAGCCCGGAGGGCAGTTGACCATTACCACGGAGGTCGAGAATTATCCCGGCTACCCCTCCGGTATCCAGGGTCCGGAAATGATGATTGACTTTGAAAAGCAGGCATCGCGCATGGGCGCGGATATACGCTTTGGGATGGCCACGAAAGTGGACTTTTCCGGCAAACCGTATAAGGTGGAAATTGACGAGGAAAAGTGGATCAGCGCAGACGCCGTCATCGTCTCGACCGGCGCCAGCGCCAAGTGGCTGGGCCTGGAAAGCGAACAGCGGCTCAACGGTTTTGGGGTAAGCGCCTGCGCGGTTTGCGACGGCTTTTTCTTCAAGGGCAAAGAAGTCGCCATCGTAGGCGCGGGGGACACCGCCTGTGAGGAAGCGCTCTACCTGTCCAAGCTGTGCACCAACGTGCACATGATCGTCCGCAAGGGTGAAATGCGCGCCTCCAAGGTCATGCAGGAACGTGTCCAGAAGACGTCAAACATCATGGTCTATTGGCATTCCGAAACCGCCGAAGTGGTGGGGGGCAACAAGGTCGAGGCCGTACGCATCCGCAACACCCAGACCGGCAAGGAAGAAACCGTTCCGGTCAGTGCCTTTTTCGTAGCCATCGGCCACGAGCCGAATTCCAATATATTCAAAAGCTGGCTGGACATGGACGGCCAGGGATATATCCAAACGGTCCCGGGTACCAGCAAAACGAACCTGGAAGGGATTTTTGCCGCCGGTGACGTTCAGGATAAAATCTACCGCCAGGCGGTAACGGCTGCGGGCAGCGGGTGTATGGCTGCGCTGGACGCGGAGCGGTACCTGTCCGCGGCGGGTCTGCACTAGAATGCGGCCGCCCGCCGCCCTCTAAAACTTCGACAGATGACGATCCACCTCGAAAACCTGCGCTTCTACGGCTATCACGGCTTGTACGTCCATGAGCAAAAACTGGGGGCCTGGTTCGAGCTGGACGTCAGCCTGGAATGGCCCGATCCGGACCGCCCCATCCGCCACCTCCACGAGACCGTCAACTACGTTGCCGTCTATGACCTGGTCAAGGCCAGGATGGCGCTCCCTGAAGAGCTCCTGGAAACGCTGGCCATGGAGATGGCGCACCTGCTCAAGGATCATTTTCCGCAATTGTCCGGCGTCGGTATACGCGTGACGAAGATCAATCCGCCTTTGCTCAACTTTCAGGGGACGGTTGCGGTTGAATACCGCAAAAGTTTCTAAATTGGGGCATGCGATCATTTTCCAAATACCTATGGATCGGCCTCCTTTTCGTGGGGAGCGCCCTGCATGCCCAAACCGCCAGTGACATCACCGCCGAAGGCGATCAGCTCGTCAAAAGCCTGAAAGAGGAGGACGCGTACAAAAAATACAAGGACGCCCTCGTCATTCAGCCGGACAACCTCCACGCGCTGATCCAGTGTAGCTATATGGCCAGCCGCATCGGGAACCGGCAAGCCGACAAAAACAAGGCGCGAGAATTCTTTACCGAGGCCCAGGACCTTGCCGGCCGCGCCTTAAAGGTGGACAGCACCTCTTCCGAGGCGTATCTGATGATGGCCATCGCTGAAGGCCGGTTGGCACAGACCGAAGGGGCCAGGAAAAAGGTGGAATACGGCCGGGACGTCAAGAACTATTGCGACAAGGCGATAAAGCTGGATCCCGGCAACTACCGGGCGTACCACCTGCTGGGCGTCTGGAACGTGGAGGCCGCCCACATGACCGGCCTGGAACGGACGAGCGCCAAAGTCCTGTACGGCGGCATTCCGGACGCAACGGTCAAGGAAGGCCTCCGCTGTTTTGAGAAGTGCCGGTCCATTTATCCCGGCTTTCTCCTGAATTACCTGGACATGGCCAAGGCCTACAAGGAAGACGACCAGAACGAAAAGGCCCTGGGCGCCCTCCAGACCCTTGTGCGCCTCCCCGTGCAGACCGAGGACGATCCCGCGATCAAGGCGGAGGGGAGGAAGATGCTGGATGCGATGCAATAACCGCTTATGATAAAGCTTTGCTGTGTGGTGGCCGCCTGCCTGCTGGCAGCCGGAACCACCCCGAAGGCGCCCGGCGCCCACCCAACGCTCGATCCCCATCCCCGGGTAGAGAAGGTATTGGGCGCCGACATTTCTTTCCTCCCCCAGTTGGAAGCCGAAGGCATGCATTTTTATGATCATGGCGTCCAAAAGGACGCCATCCGCCTTCTGAAGGACAACGGCTTCAATTACATCCGGCTCCGGATTTTTGTACACCCGGCCGCGGACAGCGGTTATTCCCCGAAGGGATATTGTGGGCTGCACGACACAAAAAAGATGGCCCTTCGGATAAAAGCCGCCCACCTCAAGTTTCTCCTGGATTTCCACTACAGCGATACCTGGGCCGACCCAGGCAAGCAATACAAACCCCACGCCTGGAGGGGATTGCCCGTAACCGCCGTGGCCGACTCCGTGGGCGCCTATACGCGGGCCGTCCTGGAGGCGCTCAAGGCCCAGGGTACCCTTCCCGACATGGTGCAGGTGGGGAACGAGATCAACCATGGACTGCTGTGGCCGGAAGGCGGGAGCGCCCACCTGGACACCCTTGCGGAATACCTCAGGGCCGGTATCGCCGCGGTCCGGGAAGTGGCCCCCAAGGCAAAGGTCATGCTGCACATCGCTTGTGGCGGTCAAAACGCCGAATCCCGGTATTTCCTCGACAATATGATCCGCCGGGGCGTTGTTTTCGACGTGATTGGAGAGTCGTACTACCCCCAATGGCATGGAAGCCTGGACGACCTCCGGAACAACCTCACCGACCTGGAGACGCGTTACCACCAGGATGTCATCGTCGTGGAATATACCCAGCGCAAAAAAGAGGTCAACGACATTGAATTTGCCCTGAACGGCAAACACGAGCTGGGTACCTTTATCTGGGAACCCCTGAACACCTGGGAACAGTTTATCGATCGTAATGGACGGACCGTAGATTCCCTTATCGACATCTATCCAACCGTTAAGAAAACTTATCATATCCCTTGAAATTCACCCGCAATTCCTTCCTTTACGTTTTCCGGATCATCCTGGGCTGTCTCATCTCCTGGTGGGCGCTGGCCTTGCTGCACATCGACCGGCGCGAGTGGGCGCTGATCACCGTGATCATCGTCTCCGAACCCGACTTTGAAAACCTCCGCAACAACACCATTTCGCGGGTCATCAATACCCTCGCCGGCTGTGCGGTGGGCCTGATTTTCCTGCTGTTGACGGGCGTGACCTTTTTGTCGATGATCCTGGGCGTGACCGCGTCCATCCTTATCAGCACTTCATATCCCAGGTATCCAAGCAGTTGGAAACTTGCACCCGTTACCGTGGTCATCGTCATGGTGCCTTCCGTCATGTCGCAGGCCTCCTTGTCTAATGCGATCGTCGTGGCGCTCACCAGGGCGGGGGAGGTGCTTGTCGGCTGTGTGGTGGCCTTTCTCCTGGGGCTGATCTTTGCGCGGCTGCACCGCTTGCGGATGCCGTTCCGGCGGCGCTAACCCGCGCGCCGCACCAAACGCCGCCTGGCGCACCAATCGCCGCGCGCCGCCCCGAACGCCGCGCCGCGCACTACACCGCCACGCCATGCTACACTACATCGCCACGTAATGCTGCACTACACCGAATCGCGCGTCCGCACAATCAATCATAACTTCCTCATTCAGAACGCTCATTCCTGTAGGGAATATCCTTCGGACCACTGATTAACTATTGTTTAGCACCCCCTTTGCGTACGGATAACACGTAGTCCCCGTTTGTCGTCCTATCTTTGTTCTCACAACGATTAGGTGTTATTCATAGGTTAGCAAACGGCCCGCTTTTCCAAGCGGGCCAACTTTAAAAAACCTTACCTCCTCCCGCCACTTTATTTGGAAACCGAATTACTCAGGATACAGCTTACTTTTGCGCCCGCAAGAGACATGAGAGAGTGCGCTATTCCAATATCCTTTACGTGTTTTTGTTGTGCTGCGGGGCATGGGGCCCCAGAGAAAAACCAATTTTTTTACTACCGTCTATGTCGACATAAAGGTGTTCCTGCCCGGGAAACGGGCGATTCTGTATTCTTGAAAAATCCCAAAATAAAATTCCCTCTCCAAAACGAGAGGGTTTTTTATGCCAGTTATTAACGGCTCATTAATAGGCGGTTAGCTTTCAGATAACACCACAATGGGGAAACGTACTGTAACTTTGTTATCACAACGATTAGGTGTTATTCATAGGTTAGCTTTTCGGCCCGCTTTTCCAAGCGGGCCCTTACTCAGAAAACAACGAATTCTACATAATTATTCCCACGCCCGCCTCCTGATGGAGGTTGGGGAGCCTTACTCCTCCGAAGCCGATAGAAAAATACCCCACTGGCACACAGTGGGGCTATTTTTTTGTGCTTACTAGCCGAGATACTGCGTCATCGCCCTAATCAAGGTCGCCTCCTCAAACGGTTTCGACACATGATCGTTCATCCCGGCCAGCCGGTACCGGTCGATTTCTTCTCTGATGGCGTTGGCCGTCAGGGCGATGACCGGAACGCCCAGCTTCAGGTCGTTGCGGATGATGGCGATCGCTTCCAGGCCGCTCATGACGGGCATTTGCACATCCATCAGGACAAGGTCGAAGGTTTGCTCCCGGAGCAGGCGGACGGCTTCCGCGCCGTTGACGGCTTCGGCGATCACGACGCCGTATCCTTTCAGGAGGGTTTTGACGACAAAGCGGTTGAGTTCGTTGTCTTCGACGATGAGGATGTGTTTGCCTTTGAGCAACGCCTTTCCGGGGAGGTTGTCGGCGTCGGACGGGAGGTCGGCCTTCTTGCCGCGTTGGAAGGGCAGGGTGAGGCAGACTTCGGTCCCTTTGCCTTTTTCGCTAAAGACCTCGATGTCTCCGTTCATCAGCTTGATGAGCTGGCGGGTGATGGCCATGCCGAGACCGGTTCCACCGTATTTCCGCGCAATGCTGCGGTCTTCCTGGCTGAATTGTTCGAAAATGGTGGACAGGAAATTGGCGTCCATGCCGATACCGGTATCCTTGACGACGATGCGGACCAATTGGGAGGACGGTGTGGCATTCAGCACAGAGCAGGTCACGTCCACGCCCCCTTTCTCGCTGAATTTTATGGAATTGCTGAGGAGGTTTAACAGGACCTGGTTTAGCCGGTGGGGGTCTCCCATCAGGATGGGATAAAGCCCCGCGGGGAGGTGTATGCCCAGTGCGAGCCCTTTTTCCGTGGCATCCGGTTCCATGACGTGGATGGCATGGCGGATCACATTGTCGAGGTTCATCCCGATCGATTCGATGCTCAGCATACCCGCCTGTATCTTGGACATGTCCAGGATGTCGTTGATGACGACCATCAGGTGGTTGGTCGCGGTGTGTATGGTGTCCAGGTATTGTTGTTGTTTGGCGTCGAGGGGCGTCTTTTTCAACTGGATGCTCATGCCCTTGATCGCATTCATCGGGGTCCGGATCTCGTGGCTCATATTGGCCAGGAAACTTTCCTTGGCTTTGGCGGACTGTTCGGCGGATTCCCGGGCTTCCTGGAGCTCTACTTCCAGCTTCTTCCGGTCCGTGATGTCCAGCGCGATCAGCACCGAGCCACGGGCCACGCCGGAGTCGTTATAATTGGCGGCGCGGCTGACGAACCACCAACGGGTATCCCCCTTTTTGTTTTGGACTGCCACTTCAGAGGCGTCTGACAGGCCGGGCAAAAAATTCTGCCCGGTCAGCTCCTCCGGCGTATAGCCGGACATGTCGCAAAAACGCTGGTTGACGTATTGGATCAGCCCTTCGTTGTCGGCCTCCACCAGCCCCAGGTTCATGTTATCGATGATGTTCCGGTATTTCTCCTCCCGGAGACGGATGTTTTGTTCCGCCAGTTTCCGCTCCGTGATGTCCGAATGGGTACCCACAATCCTCGCCGGCATACCGTCCGGATGCCGGCGGATGACCATGCCCCGTTCCAGGATCCAGATAAAATGTCCGTCGCGGTGGAGGACCCGGTATTCCCTTTCGTGCCACGAGATGGCGTCGCGGGAGTAGGCCTCGTCGACCTCGAACAGGATGTGTTTGTCCTCCGGATGGACAAGGCTCAGCCATTTGCCGGGACTGATGACGGTGTCCTCGTCGTCGAAGCCCAGCATGGCGTGGTGACGGGGGGAGATAAAGACGTCTTTTTCCGGAAGATAATATTGCCAAACGCCTTCACCCGCCCCTTCGAGCGCAAAGTGCCACAACTCTTCGGAGGCTTTCAGACGGGCTTCGTCCCGTTTGCGTTTGGTGATGTCCTTGTAGTTCCAAAGTTGCCCGGAATAGATCCCGTCGATAAATATGGGAATATAGTCCCGCTCGACGATCCGGCCGTCTGCTAAGTGGATTTCTTCGTCGACCGCAACCTTTTTGTCCTCCAGAAGCCGGGCGATGCGCCGGGTAAAGCGCTCCGGCTCCAGGAAAAGGCTGTTGTGCCTGGCGGTCATGCGCGAAAAGTCCTGACCGACCAGGGCCTCGGGGGAGCGGGGAATGCCAAAGATGTCGCAAAAAGTCTGGTTTGTCAGGGCGACCAGTCCGTGCTCATCCTCCAGCAGGATCCCCGTCTGCATATTGCGTATGAGTGCCGACAGACGGTTGGCGGCGACCTTTCTTTTGTTGACTTGTTCCGACAGAAACCCGGCAATGTCCGCCAGGTTTTCGGATTCGAGGACAATCCCCCCTTCTCCCAACGAGACGGCGGCCTCTTTCAACTGCTCGATGGACAGTTTTTTTTGCGCCAGCTCTTCCTTGAGTTGCCGGGTAACCTCGATGTACTCCTCTTCGCTGATTTTGAAGGCGCGTTCGGAGAGCTCCCGGTCGCGTTCATAAGCGTTGTAGGAATTATTGATAGCCTCCAGGAATGGAATCAGTTCCGCGGGCAAGGTGCCTTCCCGCAAATGTTTTTGCATTTGCCGTTCCAACAACTTATTCCACTTCATAAAAGGTTGTTATCGTCATCGTCTGGTTGTGCAGCTGACAGGCGCCGCCAGACGTAAGCGGGGAAAGCTCCCCATACGAGTAAAAGCCCGCCAGCAACGTCCGGTGGTCAAAGACCCGGTCGACCGCTTCCACTTCTTCGTCTATGCGCGACCGGAGGATCAGTTTCCGGCCCACGCAACTGATGAGCAACGCAAACTGCGGCGGAAAGTCCGGTCCCGCCACGGCCCCCGAAGCGGCGTTGGAGGCGGCATGCGTCAGCCGGTCGAAATTGGCCCGCATAAAACGGACCTTGGACCCCACCGGTATGTTCCCCGCAAAAGTCATCGAAGCCGTAGGTTCGTCTATGGACAGGATGGTACGCACAACGGGTTCCGTTGCCCCGGGGAGTATGACGGCCAGGGGAAAAAGTAAAGCAGCCCCCGGTAGCCCATCGGCCTCCGGTCCCAGGTAGTGTTTGTAGATATCCAGCGCGTTTTTGCCGTCGATCTCGTAAAGGACGTTGACCTCCGACCGTGTCACGGCTTTTTCCAACCCAAAGGTTTCCCATCCTCCCTGTGATCCATGCCCCACCTGCAGGTGATCGCCGTAAAAACCAACCGCGGCAATCAACCCTTCCCTGGGTGTACCGCCCGCGCCGATGAGCGTAGACTGAAACCGGTCCCCGTCCCCCGCGAGGCCGCCCGTCAGAAGGACATCCCCCGCCACCGAATTCATGCCTTCGGATAGACTGCTGCCGTTGACCTTTCCCCCATCCGACAACACCAGGACATACCGGAGCCCCTTCGGGTCAAAACTTGTCATCAAGGCCCTGCCGGCCTCAAAACTGTCCGGGTAATCCGCAATATCCACCGATTTCAGAACGAGGGGGGTGTGTTTGAAACAAAAGGCCGTCACCGAGGCGCTGCCATCCGTAACCTCGGTATGGCAGATCTCTCCGGCCGTGGAACAGACCAAAATCGCCGCTTGAGGGAATTTCCGGTGAAGAAGACCATAAAGATCCGTGTCGTCGAGCACTGCCCGGGAGGAAAAACACAACACGAGGGCAGCGTTCTGCTCTTCAAAGGCCCCGCTCGTCTTGTACCGGTCAAAATCCCCATGGGTGTACCTATAAAGCGCGCTTTGCATAGTCGGTGGTTTTACAATATACTGAATTATAATATATAATGGGCCGATATTTTTTTCTATATTCGGCACGGATTTTTCGCCCGCACTCATTCGGAATGCTGCCCAACCTTAACCACACATCATGACACGCCTATTATCGTTCTGCCTTATCCTCCTTTCATGTACTGTTGCCCGGGCCCAATCCAGCGGCTCCTTTGTCGTCGGGGGCAGCATCAATAACTACTACCCTGTGGCTTTCCAGGATGGCGCCTGGTCCGGCAATATCGCTACCGAGCTCCAGATCGGCCGTTCCTACATCCACCAAGACGTCAACTGGCGGGGCGCCGTCATTGCCAAATTCCGCTTTCATTCGAACAACTGGGGCAACGCCGCCAATTTCATCGATGCTGACGTCCGGACGGCGACTACCGGGACGATCACCAGCTTCGTTGGTGGATGGCAGGACGTCAGCTTTACCAATGCATCAACGCAAATCGTCATCTGGCTCAAGGGCGGGACGACTACTTACTACTATAATGCGAACGCCGCGGTCAACCCGGTCGTTTATGACGGCGTCGCCAATGCGCTGCCTTTTACGCCCTCCGGTGGAAGCGCCCTGACCTATAAAACAGCGGCCGACAGTTATGTGAGCACCCAGGGAAGGTCTTCCGCGGGGAACCTGGAGCTCACCAGCAACCTCATGATCAATGGGGGTGGTTCTTATGGGCAAATGGACATCTATTCGGACCTCAATGCCGGTTACCAGTTTGTCGCGGGCGGCAGCTTTTCAGGCACCGCATGGGCGGGCAAAATGATCATCAACTATGCCAATTATAAAGGCAACAATGCCCGGTTTACCATCGATTCCCTGGGCAATGTCGGTATCGGGACGGTGACGCCCCAAAGCCTTCTGGCCGTTGCCGGCACCATTACCGCCAAACAGGTCACCGTCACCCAAACCGGCTGGTCCGACTTCGTATTCTCACCGGCATATCATCTGCCTTCCCTGGACAGTGTCGCCGCCTATGCCACCCTCCACCACCACCTGCCCGGCGTCCCCAGCGAAACCGAGCTGGACAAAAACGGTCTTGACCTGGGCGCCATGCAAAAGCTGCAAATGCAAAAAATCGAAGAGCTCACCCTGTATTGTGCCCAGTTGGCCAGGGAGAACAAGGCGTTGAGGAATGAAATAAACAAACTGAAAAAATCCCACTAATGCGTAGCCTCCTTCTTGCCACCGCCTGCGTCCTGTCCCTGGCCGCACAGGCCCAGACCTATGTCCAGCTCAATCCAAGCGCCGCCCAATCGGGCAGCACGAATATCACGGGGACGCATACCGCAGGCTCCTTTTGGGGCAGCCAGACCACAACCAATGCCGGGAATACCCACTTTGGTCTTACTGAAGCCGGTGTCACCCGTTGGGGGATAGGGACATTTCAGGCGGAAAATGGAACCAACCTCGTGGGGAGCGATTTTGCCGTCTTTGGTTATGACAATACCGGCGCTTATATCGGCACCGCTTTGTATATCCAACGAAACACTGACTTTACGGCCATGGGTTTTGGGACCGGTATATCCACCCCGGTTTCCTTCCTCCAACTAAAGATGCCCGCAAATGGCGCCAGCACGGCCAACTCCACCTTAACCTTCGGGTATCCCAATGACCAGGGAAACACGAATGTGGCCGTCGGCGCGGTGACCGGGGGATACAACATCGACTTCAATACCTGGAGGGATGTTCAACCCAACCAGATCGGCGCCCGGATCAGGGCGGAGCGCCTGAATAACTATGGAGCCAACAACGGGCTCATCCAGTCCATGGACCTCGCCTTCTCCACCTCCGATGGAGGCAGCCAGGCCTCGTTGCTTGAACGGATGCGGATCAAATCGAATGGTTATATCGGTATCGGGACAACCAACCCCCAAAGCCTCCTGGCCGTAAAAGGCACGATCACCTGCCAGCAGGTCACCGTCACGCAAACCGGCTGGTCCGACTTCGTTTTCGACCCCGGGTATCATCTGCCCTCGCTCGACAGCGTCGCCGCCTTTTCCGCCCGCTTCCACCACCTGCCCGGCGTCCCCAGCCAGGCCGACCTCGACAAAACCGGTATCAACCTGGGCGCCATGGCTAAAGTCCAGATGCAAAAGATCGAAGAGCTCACCCTTTACCAGGAAGACGCCGATAAAAAGATCAGCAAACTCCAACAGGAAAACGCAGACCTCAAAGCCGAACTCGCCGGGCTAAAGGCCGCGGTACAAAGGCTGGAAGCGGCGAAGAATTGATATTGGTGGATTGACATAATCCCCTTATTTTTGCACCCTCATTGGCGGGCCGCCCCGCCGTAAGTCGCTCTTTATAAGCCGTTTTAGCTCAGTTGGTAGAGCGGTTCACTCGTAATGAACAGGTCACCAGTTCAAGTCTGGTAAACGGCTCCATTTTCCCCCTCTTTTCCGAAAAAAGTAAAACAAAATCCCTCCATCGCCGGAAAAAATCTGGATTTTCGGAATATCGTTGCATGCTAAGGACAATCCCCCGACATTTGAAGCCTTAGAAATATAGCGCATGAAACAGACTGCTTTACTACTCTTTTCCCTGACCTCCATTGTCTATGCCCAAGCCCAGCCCAAGCTGGTCCAAACCGTCTCCAAAAAAGGCGACGAAGTCGTCATCCCCTTCCAGAAATACACCCTGGACAACGGCCTTACGGTCATCCTGACGGAGGACCATTCGGACCCGATCGTACACGTGGACGTGACGTATCATGTGGGATCGGCGAGGGAAGAGATCGGCAAGTCGGGTTTTGCGCACTTTTTTGAGCACATGATGTTCGAAGGGTCGGACCATGTGAAAAGCGGGGATCACTTTAAGATCATCAGTGCGGCCGGCGGGCAGCTCAACGGCTCCACCAACCAGGACCGGACAAACTATTTCGAAACGGTGCCGAGCAACCAGCTGGAGAAAATGCTTTGGCTGGAGTCGGACCGGATGGGTTTTCTGATGGATGCGGTAACGCAGCCGAAGTTCGAGATCCAGCGGTCCACGGTGAAGAACGAAAGGGGGCAGAACTACGACAACCGGCCGTATGGGTTGGCGTCCGAAGCGGCGTCGAAGGCCTTGTATCCCTATGGCCATCCTTATTCGTGGCTGACGATCGGGTACATCGAGGACCTGAACAAGGTGGATGTGAACGACCTGAAACGTTTCTTTCTGCGGTGGTACGGGCCTAATAATGCGACGCTGACGATCGGTGGTGATATTGACGTCAAACAAACGCTAGCGTGGGTCCAAAAATATTTCGGCGCCATTCCGCGCTGCCCGGATGTTCAGAAGATGGATTTGCCGGCGCCGGTGCTGGACGCCGACAGGTATATTTCTTACGTAGACAACTATGCACGGTTGCCGCTTCTGTATATAGAGTACCCGGGCGTGAAGATGTATGACAAAGACCAGGCGGCCCTGGATGCCCTGTCGTTGATCATCGGGCAGGGGAAGAACTCGCTGCTCTATAAGGACTTTATCAAAACCCGTAAGGCGGCTCAGGCCAGCATGAGCTCCGACAATTCCGAGCTTGCCGGTACGATCGGTATCCAGGTGATCCCGTATCCCGGGGCGAGCCTGGCGGATATGAAGCACAAGGTGGATTCTGTGTTTGCCGAATTCGAACAACGGGGTGTCACGGACGATGACCTGGCCAGGTTCAAGGGGAGCGCGGAAGCGGATTATATCAACTCGCTGGCGAGCATCAACGGGAAGGTCAGGGAACTTGCAGCGGCCCAGACGTTCACCGGCAACCCCGACCAGATCGGCCGCGAACTGTCGGACATCCGCCGGGTGACCAAAGAGGACGTGTTGCGCGTGTATAACCAGTACATCAAGGGCAAACCCGCGGTCATCCTGAGCGTACT
Organism: Dinghuibacter silviterrae; assembly: GCF_004366355.1. Taxonomy (NCBI): domain Bacteria; kingdom Pseudomonadati; phylum Bacteroidota; class Chitinophagia; order Chitinophagales; family Chitinophagaceae; genus Dinghuibacter; species Dinghuibacter silviterrae. The sequence goes on from NZ_SODV01000002.1 coordinate 2,086,165, forward strand.
GCCCAAAGGCGGCGCGGCGCAGCCGGTGGCCGCGGATAACTATACCGTGGACAACACCCATTACCAGGCGCCGGACTATGGGTATGCCGGTCTGGTGTATCATAAAGCCAAGGACAACTTCGACCGGAGCGTAGAACCATCCACCGGTCCGAATCCCGTCGTGAAAGTACCCGCTTATTGGACGGGCACGACAGACAACGGCATCCATTTGATCGGCACGTATACCGACGAGATCCCCACGGTAACGGTCAACCTAAGCATAAAGGGTGGGGGATTGCTCGCTGCATTGGATACGGCCAAGGCCGGGCTGCCGAATATCACCGCGCAAATGCTCAACGACGAAACGGAACACTTTACGGCGGAGCAGTTCAACGCCGAACTGGAGAAACTGGGGAGCACGATCCAGGTATCCGCGACGGCCGATGCCACGGTGTTCTCGGTGTCCTCCCTGACCAAAAACCTGGACGCGACGCTGGACTTGCTCAAGGAACGCCTGTTCCATCCGCGGTTTAGTGCCGAATCGCTGGAACGCATCCGGAAAATGACCCTGCAGGGCTTCCAGATTGCCAAGACACAACCCGCCGGGGTGGCGACCTCTGTGTTTGGGAAGGTGCTGTATGGGCCGGACAATATCCGTACGTACGGTCTGGCGGGGAACGAAAGGACGGTGCCGAGGATCGGCGTCGAGGATGTGCAGGCGTTTTATGATCGTTATTTTGCGCCCAACCTTACGTCGGTGACCGTGGTGGGGGATGTTTCGGAAAAAGAGATCCGCCGCAAGCTGTCCTTCTTAGACACCTGGACACAAAAAGACATCAACGTACCGGGCGCGGATACGACCGTTGCTGAAAGAACGCCGAATACCATTTATCTCGTCGACGTGCCCCACGCCGCCCAGTCGGAAATCCGCGTGGGCTATGTTACAGGCGTGAATTATGACGCCACCGGCACCTATTACCGGTTGCTGTTGGCCAACTATCCCCTGGGCGGTGGTTTTGACAGCCGTCTGAACCTGGACCTCCGGGAGGAAAAGGGGTGGACGTATGGCGCAAGCTCCCAGTTCGCGTCGGGTAAATACGGGGGTACCTTTTCCGCAGGGGCGGGGGTCCGTGCCGCTTCGACGGACAGCGCGGTGGCCGAATTCGTAAAAGACATCAGCGGATATACGGACGGCGGCGTCACACCCACCGAGCTGGCTTTTATAAAAAGTTCCATCGGCCAAAGCGACGCCCTGAAATACGAAACCAATGCCCAGAAGGCGTCGTTCCTGTCCCGCATACAACTGTATGGTCTTCCGCACGGTTTTGTCGATGAACAAAACCGCATCCTGAAAGCCCTTACGGCGGATGACGTCAACGACCTGGCCAAACAATACCTGGACGTGCACCGGATGGCTATCGTGGTGGTGGGGGACAAGGAACGGATCCTGCCAGGTCTTTCCAACTTAGGCTATAGCATCGTCGAGCTTGACGCGGACGGGCGGCGGAAATAGCGTATTTTGGGCAAAAATCCACCTGTGACGAAAGCCATAAAGTTTTTGCCCTTTTTCCTTTTCCTCTGCTGGCTGGCCCTTTTTATCCTTCAGCCCGTCGCGTTGTTTAATGACTCTCCCGGTTACATGGCCGACGCCCGGAACCTGTTCGACCCGTCCTACCATACGATCCGGCCGGTGCTGTTTCCCTTTTTCCTCCGGGTGGTGGACACGCTCCATATCAAACTCAGCATTGCCGCGCTGGTGGTCAACACGGCCAGCTTCTGGTACCTGCTGAAAATGGCGTCCGGGCGTTGGATGTCGACGGGAAATGCACTTTTCCTAAGCGCTTTTTTTCTGATGACCGGCATCTGGAGCTATTGCGGGACCTGTCTGACGGAAACGATCCTGCCTTCGGTGGAGCTGTGGATGTTTATCTCACTTGTGCGAATCATCCGTGAAAAACGCATAGCGTTCATGATCCTCTACGCCGTGGCCATCTGTCTCCTGGGAACCCTGCTCAAACCCTGGATCATGCTGATGGTCACGGGCACGGCGGTGCTTCTTCTGGCGGCGGCTCTGCTACTACCTGCCTTCAAATCAGCGCGGGTCCCGTCGGCGGTCCTGTTGCTCGTCAGTGGGATCTCCTTTGCGGTCAGCTTCCGGTATAACCAAAGCAAAACCATGGAAACCGCCAACCTGGTCATGTTGATGGTCAGCTCCGGGAATGAGGGGAAATTGAGGGACCGGCTGGCGAACGACAAGGGACTGACCCCGGATTCCGCCGCCTTTATCGCGGCCCTGGTCACGGACATCGATACCATCAACCACAAATACTACGGGAATGCCTGGGACGCGTCCACGGCCCACGCGGTGAAGTATCTGAACGTTTGGGACAAAGGCGACGTACCCGCGATCAAAAAAGGGTTTCACCTCATGTACTTCGAGCACTTCAGGGATGAGCTGGGGCTGTGCAGGCTGTCGCTGCAGCGGTACGTGATAGACCTTGGATTGGGCGCCGCCTGTTTGAATATGACGTACAAGCCCGAGCTCCCCGGGTTGAGGTCGTTTGCCATCCCGCTGCTGGTGGCGGCCACACTTGGCTTCATCGTGTTTAACTTCAAGCGGTTGACAAGCGGCCCGCTGTTGCAGGACCCGCTGACCATTTTTACGCTTGTTGTCCTGCTGGCGTCGGTCGGCTTCTGTCTTTTCCTTTGCCTGGCGGGCGCCAACGAGCTTCAGCGGAACGTCCTCCCGGGGGTGCTGTTCCAACTGTACGCCCTGACGTATTTTGCATACAGAAAGGATTACGTAGCTTTGCCGCCCCATGACGCCCCAACGCTATGACCGCCTGACCTCGGTGTTGAACAAACGGCAGAACGACCTCACCGTGGTCCTGGAGAACGTCTTCGATCCGCACAACATCTCCGCGGTGATGCGGACCTGTGACGCGGTCGGCATCCAGGAGATTTTTATCCTCAATACCCGCATCGGGCCCCACAAAAAATGGGGCGCCAAAAGCTCGTCGAGCGCGAGCAAGTGGCTGACGATCCATCAATTCACCGATGCAAACGCCTGTTTTGAAGCGGTGCGGGCGCGCTACGACACCCTCCTCACCACGCATCTTTCCAGCGACGCCAAAGGGCTCTACGAGCTCGACCTGACGGGCAGGGTCGCCCTGGTTTTCGGGAACGAACACGAGGGCGTCAGCGACGGGATCAGGGACCGGGCGGACGGTAACTTCATCATCCCGCAGGTGGGGATCATCCGGTCCCTGAACATATCGGTTGCCTGCGCCGTTACGCTGTACGAAGCCTTCCGGCAAAAAAGCGGGGCGGGTCATTACGCCGCCCCGAAATTGGGAGAAGAGATGCGCACCGCGCTGTATGACCAGTGGGGTATCGACCCCGAGATCACGGGCGTAGAGTAGATCCCTTTTCCGAGAGCCAAAGCCCGGTGAACCGGCTGACCTCGTTGTAGTTATTCATATTAACATGCGCCTTTTTCATTTGGGTGGCAAAATTGCCCGTCACCGCGACGAGCTTGAAGGCATGGGTCGCGATGGCATAGGATGCCAGGTCCGGTGCTGCAGTCGTGGCCCCGGCTATATTAGCGAAGAAAAAGTGCAGGCGCACCACCCCGACTTTGGCCTCGTAGGCAAAGTTGATGGTGTAGGCGTTGGATGCATCCAGGAGTTGATAGGGCAGCGGTAGCCATTGGGTGGCGTCAAAATATACATCAGGAACGAAATAAACCATGACCACACCGCTGTCGATGATGCCCGCGGTAACCGAGTTGAACGCAGCGTCGTAATACCGGGTTAAATACGCCACCTGGCCTGTTGTAGAGGTTATAAGATAGTAGTACGAATTATACGTCCATTGGCTGTTGGTTACCGTAAACGTATCGACCTTAACGTTGGCGTTGCCCTCGGGCCCCTGCAGGGAGATGGGGATACCCCAACCTGTGGCGGTTTTGGGGCCGTACAGCAGGTAATTGGTTTTGTCCAGGTAGTAGTCACCGACCGCCCCCAAGGTGCTGGCGGGCGCAGTGGTCCCGGAGTAGATCTGGCTGCCGGCCGTGCCGGCGGCACCTGTCGCGCCGGTGGCCCCTGTTGCACCAGTGGCACCCGTAGCGCCCGTCGCCCCTGCGGCACCCGTTGCCCCGGTTGCGCCCTTGAGGGAGACCCCCGAGCCCCAACCCCCGTCACTGACCTTCGGGCCATACAGTATCCCTGTATTCAGGTCCAGGTAGTAGTCCCCGTTGTTGCCATCGGCTAAGGTAGGCGCACCATACCCGGTAAGGATCACCGAGCCATTCGCGCCGGCCGGTCCAACCGCCCCGGTCGCTCCCGTGGCGCCGGTGGCCCCGGTCGCACCTGTAGCACCGGTCGCACCGGCCGGTCCCGCAGGACCCGTTTTGGTGCAGGCGTAGCCGCACAAGATCATGACGGCGATGAGTGAGATAAGTTGTAGATGTTTCATGAGACAAATCTATTTCCGGGTCCGGGCCCGGTAACGGCCGTTTATCAGCAGGGCCGGACAAAAGGGTAATTGCCGGACCCCGTCGAGCCGTTGCCAAACGCGAAAAACACCGGTGACCGGGCGGCGTTTTTTGAGTAACTTGATTATTTGTACGAAGTGCGACACATCCTTTTTGGCCTCCTATGCCTCTTGTCCATAACCGCCCAGGCCCAGCCGGCCGGGAACGTCTTTGCGCATTTTACCGAGGAAAAAGGCCTCGCCTGCGACCAGGTACAGGGGTTTTGCCAGGACGCCCAGGGATATATCTGGATCGCTACCTTATGCGGGTTGCAACGATACGACGGGTACCGGTTTTTTACCTACCGGCAAGACCTCCACAACCCCGACGCCCTCCAAACCGATTATGTCAGTACCGTTTTCGAAGACAGCAAGCGCCGCCTGTGGGTCGGTACGGGGAGCGAATCCGCGTACCTGCTGGACCGCTCCACCGGAAAGTTTTACAGCTTCAACGCGCATTGTACCAATAAAAACAACCTCACGACAGGGGTCATAAAATTTGTCGAGGACGGCCGGGGTGATATCTGGATGTTGGATAAGACAGGGCTGTTAAAGCTCAACAACGACACCCATCAATTTGAAAACGTCAATGCCCTGCTGGGCATGACAGGCGCCGCCCGGCCCGTCGTCCTGGAGCGCGACCCGCAGGGCAACCTTTGGCTTATCTCGGCGGCGGGGCTGACCTGTTACGACATACGGGAACACCGGTGTTATGACAAAGCCCATAACCCTTCCGGGCTGCAGGTTTTCAATCTCAGGCAACCGGTCACCGGTCTTTTGTTCGACGACGACCGGGGCGCCTGGCTCAGCACCGAGGACACCGCGACCCTCTACCGGTTTGACTTTCGGGAGAACAAGATGCAGACATACCCTTTGGAAGTGCACAGCAATGTCGTCAACGTCTTTGGCAAGGACCACAAAGGGCATATCCTCGTCTCGGCGTCGAACGAAGGGCTGATCATCTTTGACGAGGTGTCGGGGACTTTTTCACGGATGCCTTTGGACAACAACGACCCCTACGGGCTGCACGGGGAAACGGGCAATTTCGTCAATGTCCACACCCTGACGGACAGGGAAGGGAATGTATGGCTGGGTACGGACAACGGGATCGACGTCCTGAATTTCCGTAAACGGTATTTTTATTATTATGGTACCGCCTCCTCCGACCCCACGGAGGGGCTTTTGCAAACACCGGCGGACAAGGATATCTATGTGGCCTCTTATTCCACCCACGGCGGTATCCTGCGGCTGGACAGCAACCTCCGGGTAAAAAAGAAGTACTTTTTTGCAAAACCGGAGGACCTGCGCAACCAGTTGTGGTGTCTTTACCGGGATGAGAACGGCAGGATCTGGGCCCCCAACCAGGACAGAACGATCGGGGTTCTGGATCCTTCGACCGGCAGACTGTCTATCCAGGCCGACAGCGTCCTGAAGGGTTGTATCCACACCCTGCAAAGGGACGGCCAGGGGAACGTCTGGATCGGGCATTGGTCAAAAGGGCTTCTCCGGATCGATCCCTACACCCACCGCAGCCAGGCGTTTTCCCGTCCCACGGCGAACCTGTCCGGTCCCGTAAAGAATGTGACCACCTTCTACCTGGATGGGGATAGCGTCATCTGGGCAGGGACTATATCACAGGGGTTTTTGCGTTTCGACCGGCGTAAAGAGGTTTTTACGGACGCCTTCCTGTTCGATCAAAAGAACAACGCGTCCATCAGCAGCAATACCGTGACGCAGGTCCTTCCCTATAACCGGGATACCCTGCTCTTAGCCACCTGGGGGGGCATCGATATTTTTGACAAAAAAACAAAGACCTTCCGGTCCCTGACGGTCAAAGGACTCACCAGCACCTATGTACAGGCCCTTGCCCTGGACAGGCAGGGCCGGCTTTGGGCCTCGTGTATCAACGGGTTTTTCAGGATCGACGTGCACACCGGGGAGACCACGGCCTACGACGCGGGAGACGGGATCATGTATTCCAGTTTCGAATACCGGCCCTTTCTCCAACTCGCGGACGGCCGCTTCATGGTGGCCGCCACGAAGGGGTTTATGGTTTTCCATCCCGACAGCATCGGCCGGGAGGAAGCGCCCCCCGATGTGACCATCACCCGTTTCGCGGTCTATGACCGGGGGATGGACATAGATACCTTCGTCGACCATTCCCGGCCCCTTGTCTTGACCTACCTGGACAATAACCTAAACATCGAATTCTCCGCGCTACAATATTCGACCCCGGGCAAAATGCGCTACTATTACCAGTTACAGGGTGTCGACAAAGGCTGGGTGACGGCGGGCAAGGACCAAACCGCACGGTATAACCAACTGGAGAGCGGCCATTACGTATTTATGGTCAAATGCGTCGATCGCAACGGGGTGGCCTCCCGGGGTGTCACGCTTTTGCCCATCTACATCGTGCCGCCCTTCTGGCGCACCTGGTGGTTTTTTACCGGCCTGGCGCTGCTGGCCATGGCCGCCGTTTTTGGCGTGGCGCGCTGGATCGATAATAGGAAAAAGGAAAAGGAAATGCTCCGGCTCACCTACGACCGGAAGATCGCGGTCATGGAAATGAATACCCTCCGGGCCCAAATGAACCCGCATTTCCTGTTCAACAGCCTTAATTCGATCAATACCTTTATTCTGAAAAACGACCAGGAAAACGCGTCGGACTACCTGACTAAATTTTCCCGGCTGGTGCGGCTGATCCTGGATAATTCCCGGACCGAATGGGTCACGCTGGACAACGAGCTCCGCGCCCTGGAATTATACATCGAACTGGAGACCCTCCGTTTCGACAAGCCCTTTGCGTATGCGATCCATGTCGACCCGGCCGTGGACCGTACCCACGTGGTCGTTCCCCCGCTGATCATCCAACCCTATGTGGAAAATGCTATTTGGCACGGACTCTTACACCGTAAGAGGGCAGGGGGCCGGATCGTCATCGACGTTTGGAGAAACGGGGAGGCCTTGATGATCAAGATCGCGGACAACGGCGTCGGAAGGGCCGCGGCCGCCCGGCTCGAAAGCAAAAGGGACAGCCCCTATAAGTCGCATGGCATGAAGATCACCGCAGAGCGGCTGGCCGTGGTCAACGAAGTGTACAAGGTCAACGCCGCCGTGTCGGTGGAGGACGCCTCCGAGTCCGGTACAGAGGTATTGTTAACCATTCAATATAGAACGCATGCAGGCATTAATAGTTGATGACGAAAGACACTGCAGGGAAGGGCTGGCGATCATGCTCGCCAAATATTGTCCCGGGGTGGAAGTGCTCGCGCAATGCCCGGATGCCAGGACCGCCCTGAAAGCCATCGGCAAGTACCAGCCGGACCTGATTTTCCTCGACATAGAAATGCCCGTCATGAACGGCTTCGACATGCTGGAGCGCTGCAAGGAATACGACCTGGAAATCATCTTTACGACCGCCTATAATGAATACGCCATCCAGGCCATCCGGCGTAGCGCCATAGATTATCTCCTCAAACCGGTGAGCAAAAACGAACTGATAGAAGCCGTGAACCGGGCCACGGAGGCCAGGAAAAACAAAGCGTTGCCCGAAGGCCCCCCTCTCCGGTCCAGGATCGCTTTACCCACGATCGACGGCCTGATCCTTCTCGACCTGAAGGACGTCATATACTGCGAAGCCGAAAACAACTACACCCGCTTCCACCTGTCCGGCGGAGACTCAGTGTATGTGTCCAAAACGCTCCGTAAGGTGGAAGACCTGCTGTTGGACAACCCCGATTTTTTCAGGATCCACCATAGTTTTATCGTCAACCTGAAATATGTACAGCGCTACTTCCGGGGGGACGGGGGTGAGATCAACCTGGCGACCGGTTTGCGCATACCCGTGTCCAGGGCAAAAAAACAGGAGTTCCTGGACCGCCTGGAACGTTTGTAAACGGCTCAACCGGGCCGGCGGATTGTCTTGGAATGGATACCCGCTGCTAAACGGAGCACCTGGGTGTCGCCCCGGGGTTTTTCTTTGCAGCAAAAACCCATGCGAACAGTCTCACTACTCCTTACCCTTTACCTCCTCCTGATCGTCGTGCCCGCTTGTAAGAAATCCGGTAGCACACCCCCCCAAAAAAACATCGCCTATATCTACCTGGCGGGCACCACCGACGCGGAAGCCTTTAAGACCCTGCTGCAAGCCAACGGCTGCGCAGTGACCCTGGTGGAAAAATCCAACGTCGCCACCGCCTCCTTTGCTGCCTACGACCTGATCGTCATCGACGACAGCAGTTCCAACTTTGGCGGCACCGGCACCCCGTACAGTTCAGCGTTTACCAACTGGTCCACCGCCGATTCCGCGGCCATCCAGGGCGCGCACAAACCGCTCCTGCTGGTCGGGCTGGGCGGCATGTTGTACGCCAATAGGATCAAGGGACCGGTCGACCTCGTAACCGACATGACCTCTGCCCCGATCGATACCGTACAGGTAGGTGGAATACCCGCTTCGCTTTTTCAAAGCCCCCTGACCGTCACGATACCGGCAAATGATGAACTGGCGTTGTATACCGCGCCCAGCGAAATTGTCGAGATGTATTATGCAGCCCCGGTGCCTGGGGTTTCTTTCATTGCACGCAACAACTACACCACTCCCATCACCGCTACGTATGGCGCCATTGGGACGGTGGCTGGTCAATATGGCTTTTGGGGCCCCCGCGGCAGAACCACCACACTCACCACGACGGGCCAGGCACTCTTAGTGAATTTTGTGTTTTACTGCTCCGGGTTGTGACCGTGCGCCCGCGCCTTTACGACTTTGATCGCCACATTTAACTCAAACCCGATGAGCAGGAACAGCGAATTCAGGTAGACCAGGAACATCAGCACCATCACCGTGCCGATCGACCCGTACAACCGGCTGAAGTTGTTGAAGTGGTTCACCCAAAAGGAGAAAAAGCCCGTCACCATGGCGATCAGGAAGGTTGCCAGGACGGAGCCCGGGGAGACCAGCTTCCACTTCCGCCGGCTGGCCGGGGCGAATTTGTAGATAAAAGCCACGGAGAAAAAGAAGAGCAACACGATCACCGTCCACCGCAGGATCTGGATCAGGAACCGGATGGTGATGCTGCGGATCCCGGCGTGATGCATAAACATACCCAACAGGTTTTTCTGCGTCACCATAAAAAGGACGAAGCCCAGCACCAGCAGGATAAGGATGGTCGTCAGACGGATCGCCATCCAGCGCTTCCGAAGGATGTTCCGCCGTGTGATTTCCCGGAAAGAGCGGTCAAACGTCCGCATGATCCCCATCGTCGCGTTGGACGAATAAAAAACGACGATCAGGAAAACGACCGACAACAACCCGCTGTGCGTTTTGCCTAAGAAGTCGGTGATCAGGTCATGGACATACGTATACGTACTCGACGTGGGCGTAATATCCTTGGCGATATTGAAGAGCTCCCGCGTGATCTGGGTCGACACCGGGAGATAGGGGACAAGGGTCAGCAAAAAAATCAGCGCCGCCGGGATGGTCATGATGAAGTTAAACGAGATGGCCGCGGCCCGGTCGTTCAACCCCACCTTCCGGATCTGGCGGACAAAAGCCACAAAGACATCCCAAAGGGGTTGCCCCTCGAAACCCGGCAGGTACCAACGCCTGCTTTTGCCAACGAGGTATTTGATCGGAGGGAAGCGAAGTATGCGGCTTTCGAGTTTGGTCATTTTGATTTCATTAGGCTATCTAAAGCCTCCTGGTACGCCTTCGCATTCTTTATATGCGTTGCATAATCCGAAGCAAAAGTAGAATATCCCGAGAAATCCGGCTTTGCCACGAAAAACAGGTAGTCCGTTTTGGGCGCCGCCAGCGTCGCGTCCAGGGTCTTGACCGAGGGTGTGCAAATCGGGCCCGGCGGCAAACCGGGGTTCATATACGTATTGTAGGGAGACTCGATACGGGTATACTTGTCGTAGATCCGTTTGATCGAAAAGTCGTGCATCGCAAACTTCACGGTGGGATCCGCCGACAGACGCATGCCCTTGGCGAGGCGGTTCAGGTAGACACTTGCGATCAGCGGTTTGTCGCTGTCCTTCCGGGTTTCCTCCTCCACGATCGATGCCAGGATATACGCCTGGGTCGGCGTGATCCCCAGGTTTTGCGCTTCCGCCCTGCGCTGGGCGGTCCAGAATTTGATCTCATTGTCCCGGAAAAGTTGCAAAAGCTGGGGGATCGTACTGTTCCAGTCGGCCTCGTACGTATCCGGGATCACCAGCGTCAGGACGTTATCCGTATCCCGGTCAAAAGCCTTTACAGAATCCGTGTTCTCCAGGTAGTTCAACACATCCGCCGAATCCGGTTCGAACAGCGTCCCCAGGGCGCCGGCCAGTTCTTCTTTTGTATGGACCTTTGTCAGGACTAGTTTGATCGGCGTGGTATTGCCGTTTTTTAAATCCTGGAGCAGGTGCAGCAGGCTGTACCCGTGTGGGATCTCGTAGCGGCCCGGTTTGACCTTGTTCCAAACCCCCATCTTCGTGGCCAGCCAGTCAAAAATCCGGGGATATTTGATGTACGCCGCCGAATGCAAGGTTTGCATCACCGACGCCTTGTCGGTTTTACCCGTATGTACGTACAGCGATTTTTTAGGGGGAGCGAAGCACGTGCCCGGTCCAATAACCACCCAGGCAGCGGCGGCACAGAGGAGCAGCAATGCGATGAAGAGTAGAGTAAGGATTTTACGCATAAGATGGATTTGTTGTGTTGCGGGCGCCGCAGGCGCCATAAAACCAAAACCCTGCCAGTTACGGCAGGGTTGGGTTCAAATATAGTATTTTTTTTTAACGGGCAGGTGCTTGTTGAGCAGGGGTATTAGAGCCCATATTGCCTACATTCCGGCCGTTGGCGTCGGCCTTTTTGTTGATGAAAAGACCGGAAGAGAGACACAGCAGGGCGATGATCACCGCAAAAAGCCAGGTCCCGTTTTCCAGAACGTCCGTGGTCTTTTTAACCCCCATAATTTGGTTGCTAAAACCGGAAAAGCTACCGGCCAGCCCACCGCCCTTCGAATTCTGCACGAGGACCAAAACGCTCAGGATAACGCAAGCCAGGACGATCAATGCCAGAAATAACCAAACCATATTACAGCTTATTTAATTGTTCAATTTTGGCGGCAAAGTACGCCCTTTTTTCGGGATGTTGCAAACTTAATTTGTTATATACTTCCACAGCCTTGTGGATCTTCCCCTGCAGCACCCAGACGTGCGCCATCGACTCCGTGACAATGGCGTCCCGCTGCTGGTTGGCGCTCGACGCCAGTTGCAGGATCTCCGCCTCCGTCGCCGCATCCAGGTCCGTGTGCCGCTGATCCATCGGGTGGATACGCTTCATCGTCTTCAGCCAATCCGTAAAGCTCTTCAGGTGCCTCGTGAAGTTGTCGCTGGAATTCTCGTCCAGCTCCAGCTTGATCCCCTGTGACGCAAAATAGTCGACCGTATGCAGCGGCTCGAACGTAAAGTCGTGCGCCAGCGGTGTCAGGCTGAACGGGAAGGGCGCGGGTTCCGCCGTCGGAAACGCCGGCGGCGGCGCGGGTTGATCGTCCCGGTGGACCGCCGGGCCCTGTTCGGGGCCGTCGGTGTCGTCGGGGTCGCCGGCTTCGAAGTCTTCCAAGGGGGGGAGCTCCGGTTCGGCTTCCGTCGCAGGCGCTACGTGTTCGTGCGCCGTTTCCGGCGCCGCGGCCGCCACAGGCGCCGCAACCGGCTCGTGCGCCGTTTCCGGCGCCGCGGCCGCCACAGGCTCCGCAACCGGCTCATGCGCCGTTTCCGGCCCCACCGCTGCCGTCACAGGCTCCGCGACCCCTGCCACGGGCTCCGCCACGGCTGCCTCTGCAACCGGCTCCGCTATTGCCGCGACCATGTACGGCAAATATGGCTCCGCGGGCGCCGCCACCTCGTGCGCTGCCACGGGTTCGTGCACCGGTTGTGCCGCCATGGTATCGTGCACCGTTTCCGGCTCCGCCGCCAACTCGCGAGGCACCGCCGCCTCGTGCGCCACCATCGCTTCATGCACCGCGACCGGTACCGTCGCTTCCTCGTGAGCCCCCATCAACGTAGGGATCTCAATCTCTTCCTCCTCCATTCCCGGCCAGGGGACAAATCCGTGGCGGTGCGTTGCCTCCTCGGCAGACGGTGGCGCCGCAAATGTCGATGCCGCAAAGGCTTCCGTAACGGCCACCGGTGTCGACGGCGGCGGCTCCGGCACCGCCGGTCCGGGTATCTCCGGCTCATCCGGGAAAGAAGGCGTCGGCGCGGGCGGCGCAGGCTCCGGCGCAGGTGGCACGGCAGGCGCCGGTGCTGGCGGCACTTCACGCGCCGGTGGCACTTCCCGCTCCGGCCGCGCCGGCGCAGGTTTCGCCGCGATCGACTCGAACGGCGCCGCCTCGAAGCGGTACGGCACCTGCGCTATATAGGCCGGTGTCGCCGTATGATCCGCCAGCTCCAACTGGTAATACAACCACCAGGGATTGCGGAAAAATGCATGCAGATGCTCCCGCTGAATCTGGTAGGAATCCTTATCGCCGGTCTGCCTTTGTTTTTTTGCCAGCAGCAATTGCCCTATGGAAAAATACGGATGACTGTTCACCAGCCTTCCCAGGTCATTCACACTTAGCTGTTCCAACGAATGACGGTCATTCAATGCTTCGTATAGCAACTCTGCGTTCATCTTTTACAAGCTAGGTAAATTTTACCAGTTGGAGAAAAGCCGGTTGAAAATATCGTTGGACATGTTCGTCACGATCGAGGACAGCAGCTGGGATTCCACCGCCGAAAAGCTCTGGTTTGCGGGGAAGTCGATGCTGCTCGTCACGTCGTCCTCAAAGTCCGCTGGGGTCACGTTCTTGCCCGTGGGGTCCAGATGGTTATGGAAAACAATGTGGAAAGTCGCCACCAGCCTGGAACTGGACGCCTGCTGGTTGCTGATGCCCGAGGTGCTTACCCCATAAGACGAGATATAGCCCCCGACCTCATAGTCCGCATTGTCCGAGTTGGTCTGCGTCAGGCGCGTTTGCCCCACCACCTTTTTGCGCACCGCATCCTGCAGCTGCGGCGCCAGCGAAGGGTTGATAAACTGTGCTTTGTTCTCGAAATTGTCCAGCTTGATGGTCTTTACCTTCGGATCGATCGAGGCCCCGCTAAAGGAATACACCTTGCAACCGGCCACCAGGGCAATCAACGGCAATAGGAATAGGTAGCGATACATATCTTTTCTTTTACTCATCAATGTCATACTCTTTCAACTTGCGATACAGGGTGCGTTCGCTGATCCCCAGGTCCAGGGCCGCGTCCTTACGCTTGCCCTTGTGTTTTTTGAGCGCCTTGACGATCAGCTCTTTTTCCTTGTCCATAATGTTCAACGACTCCTCGACCTCCACGTGTTCGTGGATGTCGTTATGGTCCAGGAGTACGGGTAGGGTAGACGGAGACGTGATCACCGGCTGGTGGGCGTAGTCCGCCGGGGCCAGCTCATTAAACGCCCCTTCCGGTTTTAGCGCCGACAGGCTCGACGGATTGACCGCCTGCGGGTTTTGAAGGACGTCGAAAAACATCTTCTTCAGCTCGGTCACGTCCTTTTTCATATCAAAAAACAACTTATACAAGATCTCCCGCTCGTTGTTAAACTCGTGCCCGTTAGCGCTTTGCGGTGCCAGGACCGGCAACCGGTTGTTGCTTCCTTCCGGCAGAAACTGCCGAAGTTCCGTCGCCGTCAGCACTTTGTTCTGGGATAAAACGGAGATCTGCTCCGCAATATTTTTCAACTCCCGCACATTTCCCGGCCAGTTATAGGCGATCAGCGCCCGGCGTGCGTCATCGTCCGGGAGCACCGGGGTCGTCCGGTAACGCTCCGCAAAGTCCGTCGCGAATTTCCGGAACAGTAAAGGAATATCCTCCGGCCGCTCCCTCAGCGCGGGCACCCGAATGGGTACGGTACTCATCCGGTAATACAGGTCCTCGCGGAACTTCCCCGACTGTGTAAACTCCAGGAGGTCCTTGTTGGTCGCGCAGATTACCCGCACGTCCGTTTTTTGCACCTTCGAAGACCCCACCCGGATGAATTCGCCCGTTTCCAGGACACGCAACAAACGTGCCTGGGTCCCCAGCGGCATTTCCCCGATTTCGTCCAGGAAAATGGTACCCCCGCTGACCGTTTCGAAATAACCTTTACGGCTGTCCACCGCCCCGGTGAACGCGCCCTTTTCGTGACCAAACAATTCAGAATCTATCGTCCCTTCCGGGATCGCGCCGCAGTTCACGGCAATAAAGGGGTTATGCTTGCGGGCGGACAGCGTATGGATCACCTGCGAAAACACCTCCTTCCCCACACCGCTTTCCCCCACGATGAGTACGCTCAGATCCGTCCCCGCCACCTGCGCCGCCACGCTCAGCGCGTAGTTCAGGGCAGGGGCGTTCCCTATAATGCCAAACCTGTTTTTTATCGATTGTATGTCCATAAATTATTCCGCTATGCTACCGATGAGGGTAGCTTGTGTACAATCCTCCACCCGGACGCGCACGTAGTCGCCCTTGGCGAGCGCGCGCCCACCTTTTTGGGCCGGGCCCTCGCCTTTTTCGGCAGCGCGCCCGCTTTTTTCGGGCGCCGCGCCTCCGGATTTTGGGAAAACGATGACCTTGTTTTGCGTATTCCGGCCCATCCAATGCTGGTCGCTCCGTTTCGAGTCCCCTTCGATGAGCACCGTAAACGTCCGCCCGATGTCGCGGCGGTTGCTGTCCAGCGACAGCCGGTTCTGCACCTGGACGATCTCCTCCAGCCTGCGTTTTTTCACCTCCAGCGTGATGTCGTCCGTATACCGGCGGGCCGCCAGGGTCCCCGGTCTTTCGCTGTAAAAAAACATATACGACATATCATACCGTGCATACTCCATCAGGCTCAATGTATCGGCATGATCATTTTCCTCTTCCGAACAAAAACCCGCGATCACGTCGCTCGAAATACCGCAATCCGGTATGAGCTCGCGGATCCGGTCCACCTTGGCCATATACCATTCTCGTGTATACGTCCGGTTCATCATCTGCAACACCCGCGTGCTCCCGCTTTGCAGCGGCAGGTGGATGTACTTGCAGATGTTTTCGTGCCGCGCCATCGCGTGCAGCACCGCATCGGTGATGTCTTTGGGGTGTGACGTACTAAAGCGTACGCGCAGGTCCGGGCTGATCGAGGCGACCGCTTCCAGCAGGTCCGCGAACGTGGTGACCGCGGCCGGCGTTATCGTGGCTGGCGCTACCGCGGCCCCCGGTGCACCCGCGGCCCCCGGCGCACCCGCGGCCCCCGGCGCACCCGCGGCCCCCGGTGCACCCGCGGCCCCCGGCGCACCCGCGGCCCCCGGCGCACCCGCGGCCCCCGGCACACCCGCGGCGCCCGGCGCCTGATCGGCGACCCAGTAGTACGAATCCACATTCTGCCCCAGCAACGTCACCTCCTTATACCCCCGCGAATACAGGTCCCTGCACTCGGCGACGATAGACGCCACGTCCCTGCTGCGTTCCCGCCCGCGGGTAAAAGGAACCACGCAGAAAGAGCACATATTGTTGCAGCCCCGCATGATGCTCACGAAAGCCGTCACCCCGTTCGAATCCAGCCGCACCGGCGAAATGTCCGCGTACGTCTCTTCACGGCTCAGCAATACGTTCACCGCCTTCTGCCCCGTCTCTGCTTCTTCGATCAGCCCCGGCAGCGAGCGATACGCATCCGGTCCCACGACCAGGTCCACCAGGTGTTCCTCTTCCAACAGCTTTGCCTTCAGGCGCTCTGCCATACAACCAAGGACGCCGATCAGCAACCCCGGTTTCTGGTCCTTCGCCTTCCGGAATTCCGTAAGCCGTTTGCGCACCGTCTGCTCCGCTTTTTCCCGTATCGAACACGTGTTCAGAAGGACAAGGTCTGCTTCCGCCGCATTCCGCGTCGCGCCAAACCCCTGTTCCTGTAAGATAGACGCTACGATTTCGCTGTCGCTGAAATTCATCTGGCATCCATAGCTTTCTATGTAGAATTTTTTTGCGTAGGCATTCGGATCTCCTTCAAAAGGCGCAAACGCTTCCCCTTGTCTGCTTTCGTCGTGCGTCTTGTCCATCAATACTTCATGCATGGTTGCAAAACTAACGAAAAATCCGGTACCAATGACAGTTTGTCAGGACGTACAACCCTGGGCATCCTGGGGAACTTCTCCCCATCCCTTTTCCCGTCGCCGTTTCCCGAAATGCTGATAAACAACGAGTTACGCCACCCTCCGCCGCCTGGCTTCCTTATTGTTAAAATTTTATTGAAAAACACCTTATTCGATTCCATGAAACTCAGGCAACCAAAGTTCCCCTGGGTGTTGGGCCTATTCTTGTTCCTACAGGCACACCCCACGGCGGCGCAAAGCACGGCGCCCGTCACCGCCCCCAGCGCGGCGCCCGTCACCGCCCCCAGCGCGGCACCCGCCGTCGCCCCAAGCGCGGCACCCGCCGCCGCCCCCAGCGCGGCACCCGCCATCGCCCCCAGCGCGGCACCCGCCGCCGCCCCAAGCGCGAGGACGTCCGACACGCTCCCCCCCGCGAAGGACACCACGAAGCTCCCCGGCAGCGATTCCGTAAAGACCGTAGTCGCCGACACGACGCCCGCGAAACCAGCGGCTCACGCCGTGGCACCGCCCGCACGAGCGGCGGCTGGCGCCGCCGCGGACACCCTTCCGAAAAAGCCCTCCTTTAAGGGCCCGGAGATCAACGGCATCGTCTCCGGCCCCAACGATTATCCCCTGGATTCCGCCAATGTCACTACGGCAGGGGGATTGGCGATTCGCGCCGCGGCAGACGGGTCGTTTAAAGCCCCGTTTGTAAAGGGCTCGTTCCTGCTGGTGTCCAGGCGGGGTTATGAAACGGTAAAGGTGGTCATGACCGCACCGGGCGCGATCCTTATGGTCAAGCTTGCCAAAAGCGCGACGAAGGAAATCCAGGAGGTGACGGTCACCGCCCTGGGGATCTCGCAAAAAAGCCGGGCCGTGGGCTACTCGATCCAGGAGGTGGGCGGCCAGGAGGTGGCGGTGGCCAAGGAGACAAACTTTGTAGACGCCCTTCAGGGAAAGTTGGCGGGGGTAAACATCAATGCGAACAACGGGTCGATGGGGGGCTCTACGAAGGTGACGATCCGGGGGAACAAGTCGATTACCCAGACCAACGACGCTATCTACGTAGTGGACGGGGTCTTTATGAACAACGAGAACGTTAACAGCGTTGGCCAGCAGATCGGGGGTGGTGGATACGACTACGGGAGCCCCATCCAGGACATCAACCCGGACGACATACAGGAGATTTCGGTGCTGAAGGGCGCGGCGGCCTCGGCCTTGTACGGGAGCCGCGGGCAAAACGGGGTCATCCTGGTCACGACCAAAAAAGGCGCGCCGGGGCGGAAGTTCGGGGTGGACTATTCGCTCAACGTGGAGGCGCAACAGGTGTACGTGCTGCCGAAATTCCAAAACGAATACGGGGCGGGGATCGGGAACTCATTCGACACGCTTTGGTACAACCAGAACCCGCAGTACTTCAAAAGTCCGACAAGCCCTGCCTATAGCGATCCTGTCCGGGGTGGGTATGACCTGATGCCGCAGTATTCGGTGGATGAGTCCTGGGGGCCGAAGCTAAACGGGCAGTTGATCCGGGCGTATTATTCGTTTGACCAGGACAAGGGGAATCCCTTTTTTGACCAGCTCACGCCCTGGTCTCCGCAACCCAACAACGTCAAGGACTTTTTCAATACGGGGGTAACGGTGAACAACAGCATTGCCTTTGGGGGCTCGGACGATAAAGCGACGTACCGGTTTTCGTATGGGAACATGGCGCAGAAGTTTATCCTGCCGAATTCAAACCAAGTCCGGAACAACCTTTCGATCAATGCTTCCTATAAGGTCAACCCCTGGCTGACGAGCGTGGTCGCGGCGAACTATGTCTCGAACAACGCCACGGGACGGCCGGGGACGGGGTTTACCGGGGCGAACCCCATGCTGAATTTTGTGGAGTACGGACAGCGGCAGTTGGAGGACGCGAAGCTGCGGTATTACAAGTTCCCGGACGGGACGCAGTTGAGCTGGAACCGGACGAGCTTTAGCAACCCGGCGCCGGCATTTGACGACAACATTTACTGGATCAGGTATATGGAGCCCGAAACGGACAGCCGGAACCGGTTGTTCGGGCAGGCGGGTTTTGACCTGAAACCCGTGTCCTGGCTGACGATACAGGCACGGATCTTTATGGATATGTACCATATCCTACAGGAGGAGCGGACGGCGAAAGATTATTTCGCCGGGAGCTATACGCGCACGGACCGGCAGTTTCAGGAGCTGGACTACCAGTTGCTGGCGACCGCCCGGAAAAACCTGGACAAAAACTGGGACCTGAATGTAACGGCGGGGGGTAACGTCGAACAGCAAAACGACCAGTACAATACCGGGGCGATCCCGATTTCCGAAGGGCTGATCATCCCGGGGCTGTACACGCTTTCCAACGCCAACGGACCGGTCATCTATAGCGGGGACATTGTCCGTAAACAAATCAATTCGGTTTTTGCCACGGGTACGTTGGGGTACCGGGACCTGCTTTTCCTGGACGTCACGGGGCGGAACGACTGGACGAGCGCGCTGGCGCCGGGGCACAATGCCTATTTCTATCCCTCGGCGGCGCTGGCCTTTGTGTTCTCGGACCTGCTCAAGGCGCGGTGGTTGTCCTTTGGAAAGCTGCGCACAAGCTGGGCCCAGATCGGGAACGACATTACGCCGTATAGCATTTACGATACCTATAGTGCGCCGGGGCTTTTTGGAACGGAACCCACCATGGCCACCAACCCCGTCAAAAACAACCCCAACCTGAAGCCGGAACGCAGCACCGAATACGAGGAAGGGTTGGAAGCGCGGTTCTTTCGCGACCGTATCGGGCTGGACTTTACCTGGTATGACCGCACGACCCGGGACCTCATCATCCCCATGCAGATCACGCCCACGACCGGGTACACGAACGTGTATGTCAATGCCGGGGCGGTGCGCAACCGGGGCATCGAGGTGGAATTGTCGGGCCGCCCGCTGGACCTCAAGCGTTTTTCGTGGGACATCGGGATCAACTTCGCGAGAAACAGCAACAAGGTCACGCAACTGACGGTCCCCAACAACCCGTCGCAAAACGAGATCGTCATTGCGACCGAACGGCGGCTGCACTCGGTCTCGGACGCGGCCATCAAGGGGCAGTCGTTGTTTGCGCTTACGGGTACGGACTATACCTACCTGAACGGGCAAAAGGTCGTCGACTCGACGGGGTTGTACGTCCCCTCCGCACCGGGTCAGGTGATCGGGCATACGGCGCCTGATTTTACCGGGGGTGTCACCAATACCCTCCGGTGGGGTAACCTGAGTTTAAGCGTGCTGGTGGACTTTCAGCATGGCGGCAACTTTTTTTCCTACACTAATTTATATGGGGAATACTCAGGCACGCTGGCGGTGACGGCGGCAAATGGGATCAGGGAAAACGGGATCGTGGCCCAGGGGGTTTACAAAGACGGATCGCCCAATACCACGAACATCCCGGCTATGACGTATTTCGACGCGGACCAGGGAAAGCGTGTCAACAAGGCGAATGTATATGACGCGTCCTATGTCTACCTGCGGGAGGTTCGACTGGGGTATAGCCTGCCGGCCAAATGGGCCGAACGGCTCAAGGCGGACGCCTTGCGGTTGTCGCTTTACGGGCGGAACCTGTGGCTGATCCATTCCAACGCGCCTAATGTCGATCCATCGAACATCGTGAATTCAGACAGTAATGTCCAGGGACTGGAGGGGGGCGCCTTGCCCTCCGTGCGGACTTTTGGGCTCAACCTCACAGCAAGCTTCTAACGACTATGAAATACTTACTTATAATGACGCTTCTTCTCGCCTCCTGTACAAAAACCCTGGAGAGCGTCAACCACGACACCACGCTCCCCAATACCGCTCCGGTGGAATACCTCCTCACCGGCGCGGAAGTCTCCTCGATGGGGGACGTCTATGACGCGGCGGCGGCCGTCAACGGCTATGTAGGCATGGAGTATGCACAATACTGGGCGGGCACGCAGTCCGAGGCGTCAAGCCGCTACCAATTGGACGAAGGCGCGAACAACACGCTTTGGAGCCTGTATAGCGGGCCCCTGATCAACCTGAACCAGATCATCGCGGTCAACCGGGCGCAGGCCGGGGGACCGAACCCCAACCAGGTGGCGATTGCCATGATCCTGAAGGCGTGGATGTACGAACTCCTGACGGATGTATATGGAAACATCCCCTATTCCCAGGCCCAGCAGGGGGTGGCGAACCTGACCCCCGCTTATGACGACAGCAGGACCATTTATACCGGTCTTGTCGCCCAACTGGATTCGGCGGTGGCTATGATGGATTCCACCAAAGAAGGGTATAAAAGTGGGGAGTTGTTCTACAACGGCAACCTGACGCAATGGAAAAGGCTTGCCGGGTCGCTAAAGCTGCGCATGGGGATCCGGATGGCCGACGCCGATCCCGCGACCGCCAAAACCCTGGTCTTATCGGCCGTGGCTGCAGGGGTCATGCAGAGCGGGGGGACGTGGACAAGCCCGGGGACCGCGGACGACGCCTTGTTCCCCTACGAGGTCACCGCGCCCTACCAGAATCCCTTTAACGCCGCCCTCCGGGCCCTCAACCAGTTTGTGGTCAGTTCCACGCTGGTCAACTTAATGGACTCCCTCCAGGATCCCCGTCTTCCGAAATACATGGCCTATCCGGACGGGGGCGGGTCCTTCAAGGGCAAGCCGTATGGGCTCAATATGTTTGGGGATGACTTCAATGTGTATTCTTTTCCGGACAGTTTTCCGCCCCGGGGGGTCTATAGCCCCACCTTCCCCGGCATCCTGATGACCTATAGCGAGGTCCAGTTCGACCTCGCCGAGGCCGCGGCCCGGGGATACGGTCTGCCCCTGGACGCCGCCACCTATTACGCCGCCGGGATCAAGGCCAGCATGACGTTTTGGGGCGTGACGTCCGACAGCGCCGTCAATGCCTACCTGGCGCGGGTTCCCTACAACGCCGACGACTGGAGGGACTGTATCGGTTCACAAAAGTGGCTGGCCCTGTACCAGGACGGGTTGCAAAGCTGGTTTGAACGGACCCGGCTGGATTTCCGCCAGCCCGGTGGACAAGCCCTGTTTATCGCTCCCGTAGCCGGTTCCCTCGACCCCACCGTGTCGGTCGTCCCCTACCGCCTGACCTATCCCGTGTCCGAAGCCAGCACCAATGCCGCCAACTACCAAAAGGCCGCCGCGGCCATCGGGGGAGACACCAAAGGCACCAAGCTGTGGTGGAACAAATTCAACTAGATTTGTTCCATGAAAAAGCTTGGGCAAACAACCTTGGAAGTATCGCCCCTAATGCTGGGCGGCAACGTATTTGGCTGGACGGCCGATGAGAAAACTTCTTTTGCGATCCTCGATGCCTTTGTGGATGCGGGCTATAATTTCGTGGACACCGCCGATATCTATTCCCACTGGGCGCCGGGTCATACCGGGGGCGAGTCGGAAACGGTGATCGGCAAGTGGTTCCGTGCGAGCGGCAAGCGGTCAAAGGTCGTGATCGCTACCAAGGTCGGTGGGCCCATGGGGAAAGACGACTCCAAAAAAGGTCTAAAAAAGGACTATATCCTCCGCGAAGTCGAAGACTCCCTTCGCCGCCTCCAGACCGATCACATCGACCTTTACCAGTCCCACTTCGACGACACGACCCTGCCGGTCGAGGAACCCCTGGAAGCCTATGCGGCCCTGGTCAAGGCCGGCAAAGTGCGCTTTATCGGGGCGTCCAACTTTACCCCCGCGCGGTTGCGCGCCGCGCTGGCTGTCGAAGGCCTGCCCCACTACGCGAGTCTCCAGCCGTTGTACAACCTGATGGAGCGCGAGGCGTTTGAAAAGGAACTGGAGCCTATCTGCGCGGAGCATGGCCTGGGTGTGGTCCCTTATTATTCGCTCGCGGCCGGTTTCCTCACCGGCAAATACAGGACCGAAGCCGACCTTGGCAAGTCAACCCGGGGTGGGGGGGTGAAGAAATACCTTACGCCCAAGGGCCTGGGGGTATTAAAAGCGCTTGACGAAGTCAGCGCGCGCCACCAGACTGACCTCGCTTCGGTGGCCCTGGCCTGGCTTATGGCGCGGCCGACGGTTACGGCGCCCATTGCCAGTGCCACCAGCGTGGCGCAACTGCAAAGCCTGTTCAAAGGCGCGCAACTGGAACTGAACAGCCAGGACATCGTACAGTTAGACCTGGCCAGCGCCTGGAAATTACCGGTGGCCAACGGGTAGATTTTGTATCTTGATGGAGCCGTGAAACGCTTCGTCCGGATCGCTCTCGTCTGCTGCCTGCTTGCCAACCGGGCAATCGCGCAACCCTTGGCCGTCGTCAGACGCCTGGGCTTCGCTGACGGTCTTGCTGACCACGCCGCGCGGCACATTCTGCAAGACAAGTTTGGCTTTATCTGGATCGCTACCGATAACGGTCTACAGCAGTTCGATGGGTATCGCTTCACGACCTACCACCACATACCCGGTGACAGCACCACCATTCCATCCGACCAGGTGACCAAAGTCTGGGCTTTGTCGGATGGCATGTTGCTGCTGGCGACCGCCTTCCAGGGGTTTTGTCTGTTCAATCCCTTTACGGGCAAGGTGATCCCCATGCGTAAAGATCCGTTGCTGGCCAAAGTCGACTATGCCTTCGGGGCGGCAGAAGACGGGCAAGGGAATCTCTGGTTGACGGGTCAAGGCGCTTTACTATCCTATCGCTTGTCCGACGGGCGCTGCCGGTCCTTCGATACGCTGTTGAAAGGCAGGCTCGACCATTTTGTGGGGGATCTTTTTTTCGATGCAAAAGGGAGGCTTTGGATCAGTGGCGCCGCGGATGGTGTTTTTGTCCTGGATCCGGAGCGGGGGCAGCTTTTTGGATACGGACACAACCCCGATCACCTGGCCCTTCTGGATCAGCGGCTGTCGCTCGTGGCCTTTTACATGGACCGGGAACAAAGGCTTTGGGTGGCGCAGGATGGGGGGCGTCTTTTGTGTTACGATATCCCTCATAACAGGCTCACGAGCCAGGCGCTGCCCAGGGGCACCACCGACGTCCGGCAGGTGCTGGAGGACCACGAAGGCCGTGTGTGGGTGTTTACGGGAAGTTTTCAACTCATCAGGAATGCCACCGTCTGGGGTTTTGCCCCGGACCGGTCGCCCCAACCCGCCGTCCCCTACGAAGCGCTCCAGGTGATGGAGGATAAGGAAGGTCTTTTTTGGATGGCCTCCCAGCACGGGATTGACATCACCGATCCCAGGGGGAGCCCGTTTACGTTTCATTCCGCCGATCCTTTTGGCCGTTTCCCCGGCAATCCAAAGGAAACCGTGACCCTCTTTCAATCCAGGGAAGGGGAGGTCTGGCTCACGAGCTATGGAGGCGGGTTCCTGGAGATGGGTCCCGACCTGGTGCCCAGGCGGCAATGGCTGTACCCGGCCGGTATGGGCGATTCGTCAAGCAGGGCGTGGGCGATGGAACAAATGGCCGACGGCCGTTTGTGGATCAGTTGTCAGCATGCGTGGATGTCGGTCCTCGATCCCCGCACCGGCCATATAGAAACGCTTCGACCGGACGCCCTGGAGGGGAAAACGGTGGTGGCGATGACCCGGGGAGGTGCGGACGATACCTGGCTGGGGCTCTATGACGGCCTCGCCTACCGGGATGGCCTTACGGGGCGCTTTCGGCGGGTGGCGCCGGCGTTGCCGTACCGTGGGTTTACCACCTCGGGGGTGACCTCGCTGTGGTACGAGCCGGGCGGGGCCGATGCGCGCAGCGCCCGCCCGGGCGGCACCCTCTGGGTCGGCACCAACAACATGGGCCTCCAGCGCTTCGACCCCGCCTCCGGCCGGTACCTCCGTCAATACGAGCCCCCCGCGTTGAGCAGCGCCCTGATCACCTGCATCGCCCCCATAGACGACAGCACCCTCGCCGTCGGCACCGCCACCGGGGGGATAAATTTTCTAAACAAAAACACGGGCAAGGCCACCTACCTGACGGCGGGCAATGGTCTGCCGTCCAACAATATCCTGGCCGTGGACGCCGGCAGCCCCGGGTACCTCTGGGTCGCTACGCCCGTCGGCATCTGCCGGATCCGCGAGGCGGATCGCCGCGTCACGGTGTACGACAAAGGGGACGGGCTGGGCCAGGAGATCCTTACCGGGATGCGGTTTTGCCGTTTGAGGGACGGGCGTATGCTGTTGGGTTGTAAGGGCGGGTTTTACAGCTTTGCCCCCGACAGCATGCCGGTGGAAGACCCACCCCCGGGGGTATTCATTACCGCATTGCGGCTGGAAGACCGGACCGTGGGTATGGACGCGTTGCTTCCGGGGAACCTTAGCGTAACGCTGCCGTATGACCGGGACGAGATCAGCATCGATTATGTGTCCCCCGACTACCTCAAGACCTCGGCCTATTTTTACGAGCTGTCGGGTTATGACCGCGACTGGGTGTCCGCGGGAATGGACCGGAGCGCCCGGTACCACCACCTGCCCGCCGGCCGGTATACCTTCCGGGTCCGTTGTCAAAACCAGGAGGGCTTGTTCGGTGGACGCGTGGGCAGCTTTGAACTGGTGGTCCTACCGCCGTTTTGGAAAACGGCTCCTTTCCTGGGTTTGTGCGGGATCGTCCTGGTCACCGTTGCCTCCCTCCTGTACCTGGGCCGGATCCGCCGGATCAAAGCCCGGCAGGCCCTGCGCAACCGGATCGCCGCCGACCTGCACGACGATATCGGGTCAAGCCTGAGCGGGATCAACATCTATAGCCGGATGGCACTTCACCGCCTGGAGGACGCCCCCGGTCTGCTGAACAAGATCAGCGACCGCTCGGAGAAAATGGTCGAAGCGCTCTCCGACATTGTGTGGTCGATCAACAGCCGGAACGACCAGATGGAGCAGGTCGTGGCACGCATGAAAGAATACGCGGCCGACATGCTCGAACCCCAGCTCATCCATTATTCGATAGAGATCCACGGCCCCGTCGAACGGCTGGATATGGACATGGCCGACCGGAAGGAATTCTACCTGATTTATAAAGAAGCCTTAAACAACGCCGTCAAATATGCCGGTTGTACCCGTGTCCATATCGTCCTGAGGGTCGAAGAACACAAGCTGGTCATGTCCCTCCGGGACAACGGCTCCGGATTCGACCCCGCCGCGGTCGCACAGGGCAATGGGCTGGCAAACATGAGGGCCCGGGCTAAAAAGCTCCGGGCCACGATTGAACTGGAGACTGGCCTTGGGTTGGGGACGGTGGTCACGCTGACCGTCCCCAAACGCTAATAATATGTAAAGGTTTCTTTTAACATCAGTTTCCCTGAAGCCGTCGTCCCCGTTATGGACAATACCCGGTGGTTGTTGTCGACGGAATAAGCGTAATTCTCCACAGAACGGAACACCTGGTTTCCCGGGAGGTATCCCACCGTGCTGACCTTGACGGGAAGGTCAAAGACCCGGTCGAAATAAGTATACAAAAAGCTGACCCCTGCGGAAGACTGGTTACCCATGATCCCATTGTAGGTATAGGAGATGGAATCGATCGTAGTGACACCAAGGGTGGTGGAACCGTATATGGCCAGGGTGATATCCTCCCCGGTATAGGTATAACCAACACGGCCTATTTGGGTGACCGAGCCGGAAACGGATTCCCTGAAGGTGTAGCCGGTACAAAGACCTGTACCATCGTAGATATACACCGTCCGGAGAACAACGGCTGCCTGACCATTGCTGCTGGTGGTGGTGATCACACTGTCCAGTTCGGTGTTCGAAGAGTTGACATAGTTCTTGACGTCACTTTGCTCCGTCAATGTATTGCTGCTGGTAGCGACCGATTGCGAACCCGTCACCTCTTCAAGGCCTGAACTGTATGCATAAGTAAAGGACACTGTCTCGGTAGCGGTCTGTCCATTCGTAATAACGGTGCCGCTTTCCGTCAAGGTGCTCACCCGGTTGT
Organism: Dinghuibacter silviterrae; assembly: GCF_004366355.1. Taxonomy (NCBI): domain Bacteria; kingdom Pseudomonadati; phylum Bacteroidota; class Chitinophagia; order Chitinophagales; family Chitinophagaceae; genus Dinghuibacter; species Dinghuibacter silviterrae. The sequence continues at coordinate 2,112,708 of NZ_SODV01000002.1, forward strand.
CGTTGTCGTACTGGTAGTTGGAGGTAACGTCGGAATTTTGGGCGTTCGTCGCCGTATCATAACCGATGTACACCACTTGTTTTACACGGTCAGTGGTGCCGGAGGAGGAGGAGCCGCCTCCGCCGTTTTTTCCCTTGATGCATCCGGTAAGCAAAAGGAAGGAAGCTAAGATTAGGTGTATGTATCGCATGGCCCAAAACTACAAGCCTGCACCGCGCTGTGCAATACCGAAAACAGGGGAGCTCAGTCAAACAACCGGTTCCGCAACGCCTTCGCGACGGCTTCGCTTTTGGAATGAACCTGGAGCTTCTCGTAGATATTCTTGACGTGTGTTTTGACGGTTTCAAAGCTGGTACCTGTCTCCGACGCAATCATTTTAAAGCTGTTGCCCCGGACCAGGTAGCCCAGTACTTCCTGTTCTTTTGCGGACAAAGAAAAGCCGTCCGATGGCGTCTGCAACCCTTTGCGCGTATGCTCCAGGACCATACGCGCCACCGAAGCGCTCATAGGGGCGCCCCCGGAAAGGACTTCGTCTATGGCTTCGAAAAGTTTACGGAACGCCTGCGGCTTCAGGATATAACCCGACGCCCCCGCGCAAATCGCATCCAGCACGTGCCGGTTGGTGTCAAAAACGGTCAGCATGATAATTTTCACCGAAGCATTCACCGCCCGGATACGGCGCACCCCTTCAATCCCGCCGGTCCCGGGCAGGTCGATGTCCATCAGGACGACATCCGGTGCATACGTTTTCAAGTCCTCTTCCACCCGGCCGCATTGTTCAAACGCGCCGTCGCAGCGATACTCCGCGGTAAGGTTGATCATTTGTACCAACGCATCCCTGAAATCGGGATTATCTTCATACACGAGCAGGTGGACTTGCATAGTTGCGAGGGAAAAGATGGGGAATTTTTCCGGTTTCGTCAATCCCCCAAAGAGGGGAAACGTTAAAGTTTATGGGCGGGGGTACAACCGGTTGTAAGCGCCGTATTTTCATAGGGTCATGAAAACGCTTTGCTTCTTTCTCGCCGCGCTGCTGTCTGCCAGCGCCGCTGCCGCCCAAAACAGCTGGGCCGACGGCGACCACCCGTCGCTCTTTGTCCTCGGTGGTTTTAATGAGATGTTTGTACAGGATCCCGGGCACATATTCAATATCAGTTTCCCCTACACCACCACCGCGGTGTCAGGGACCCAGACCTTTAGCGGCAGCCTGAAAGGTAGCTACCGGCCCGAAGTTCCCATGTTCGACGTCCTTCTCCTTGACGTGGTATACAAACGGTCCGGTTATTACCTGGGGTATGGCCTCAACCGGCAACTGGGCAACGACTACGCGGGTTATGTCAAGTTCGGGTATGACTATGCCTTCCCCTTTCACGGCCTGATGCTAAAACCCGGTCTCGATCTTGTCTTTTTTACAAAAAGGGAGGAACGCATGGGGTCCATCGACAACGTCAACCAGACCGTCAGCGCGCTGGGTATCCAATCCGGGGACTATTACACCGTCACCATAGACGACGGCGAGTATGCGACCTACGACGAGACCTATTCCACGGACCACCTGGACATCGACTATTCCCGGTCAAGCCTCGACCTTGGTCCCCGCCTGACCCTGTCCACACGGCCCTTTTGGGGAAAGGCCGTCCTGAGCCTTCAGGCCGGTTGGCTGCTGCCCCTCGTTCAAACCAGCCGCCTGCGTTTTGAGCAAGTCAGCGCCCATGCTTCCGATCCCACCCACCTGGCCGGTCACGTTACCCTTCCGCAAAACGGGTCCGTGGGCGGACCCTATGTGGGGATCACTGCGGGGGTGCGCGTGGGGAGGGTTACCCGTTCTTAATCGTACGGTGTGTATCGCCAGCGGACGATTAAAACCTGATGTTCGGTATGATTTTTAATGAGTTATAAAGTGGCAACTTTCTTGCTGACCAACGGATAATGGATAAATACAACCTGCAATACTTACTGGAGCAATACATGAATGATCGCGCATCGGAAGAGGAATTCGACGCACTGCTGGAATATTTAAAGGACCCGGAGTCGGATGACGTCCTGCGCGAGGTGGTCGATGAGGTAGGCGTCCGCCCGGTATTGCCTCAAGGATTAGATGCCTGGATGGACCAACAAACCGCAAAAATGACGGCGATGATCCATCCCCCCTGGCGACACCCATACGGGCGAAAAAGCCGCCCGCTCGCGGGCATCCTGGAGTTGGCCGTGAGCGTGGTTTTGTGCCTGCTGATCGGGGTATGGATGATGGAAGGGCTGACCCTGGCGCACCAGCAGACGGTTTCATTATCGACAGCGAACATTTCACAAAAAATAACACGATGATCTTTAGAAACGCCTGGCGTCACCTGCGTGCCGGTAAAGTCTATACCGTGATCAATGTCCTGGGGCTGGCCGCCGGTATGGCGGTGGCCCTGTTGATCGGTTTATGGATAACGGACGAGCTTACGTTCGACCACTACCACAAGGACCACGCCCGCCTTGCGGAAGCGATGTATGTACAAACCGTGAATGGCGCGCGGTCGACGTCCGGAGAAGTCCCTATCCCATTGCGTGCCGCCCTGGAGCAGGCCTCCGGTGCCGGTTTTGAAAAGATGGCGCTGACCTCCCACCAGATGCCGTTTGTGATGGGCACCGGTGACAGGAAGGTGTCCGGGACAGGGATGTTTGTAGAGCCCGGGTTCCCGTCCATGTTTTCCCTCCGTCTGTTGGAAGGCAGTGCCGGCGCTCTTCAAGACCCGTCCTCTGTCCTGTTGTCCCGGTCCATGGCCAAAGCGCTTTTCGGGAACGGCGATGCGCTGGGTAAAACAGTAAACATCAGCGGCCGGATCGACCTGAAAGTGGCCGCGGTATACGACGACCTCCCTCCAAACACCACGTTTACCACCGTGGGTATTTTGGCTTCGCTGGACAAATTCCTGAAGGTAGCCGGCATGGAAGACGTCAAAACGAAATGGGGTAACCGCAGTTTTTTCTTATACGCATTGCTGCATCCCGGCGCGGACGCCAATAAAATATCGGAAGGCCTTCGCCACCTGCCCGGGCAACACGTAGAAGGGAGCACGGATGAAACGTTCCTGTATCCCATGGACCGCTGGCATTTGTACGGCGACTTTACCGACGGCAAACCGGACGGCGGCCGGATACGCTATGTATGGTTGTTTGGGCTCACCGGCATTTTCGTGCTTTTGCTGGCGTGTATCAATTTCATGAATTTGTCCACCGCCAGGAGCGCTAAACGGGCCAAGGAAGTCGGTATCCGGAAAACGATGGGCGCCCTGCGCGGCCAGTTGGTCGGGCAATTTCTTGGTGAGTCCGTTCTCCTGTCCCTGCTGGCGTCCGCGGCGGCGATGCTGATGGCCGCGCTCACCCTTCCCTTTTTCAATGACCTTTCGGGCAAACAAATGCAGCTGCCCGCGGATCAGCCTGTTTTCTGGATCGTAGTCCTGGTCTTCGTCTTGTTCACCGGGCTGCTCTCCGGTTGTTACCCCGCGTTTTACCTCTCGGGCTTCCGGCCCATCCGGGTCTTGAAGGGAATACTGAAGGTGGGCCCTTCTGCCCGAATACCGCGGAGGATCCTGGTAACGGTACAGTTTACCGTCTCCGTCGCCCTGATCGCGGGGACATTGGTGGTGCTCAAACAAGTCCGGTACGCGGAGGAAAGACCCGTCGGCTACAGCCGGGCGGGGTTGATCACGCTGACAATGTATGACAACGACGGTTTCCGGAATTATGCAGCGCTCCGGGATGCCCTGCTCAAGACGGGCATGGTCGCCGGTATGACCGAGTCCTCCAGCCCCTCCACCCACATCTGGAACAACTATGGAGACCTCGACTGGCGCGGCAAAGACCCCCGGACGGGCGCCATGTTCGGGATGGTGGCCGTGACCCACGACTTCGGCCGGACCCTCGGATGGGAAATACGGCAAGGCCGCGATTTTTCCAGGTCCTTCGCCACGGACACCGGTGCCTTTATCCTCAATGAAACCGCCGCGAAACTGACCGGTTTTACACACCCGGTGGGAGAAATCATGCACTGGGAAGGCAAAGACCGGGTCATCACCGGCGTGGTCAAAGACCTCGTCATGGAGTCCCCCTTCATGCCCGTAAAACCAACGGTTTTTTTCCTCGACTACAGCAGCTGGCTGGGCTTCGTGACCATCCGTCTCCAACCCAATGTCTCCGTGCATGACGCCCTGGCGGCGATCAAGCCGGTATTCCAACAATACCAGCCCGGGAGCCCCTTCGAATACGAATTTGTAGACGACACCTATGCCGCGAAGTTTTCGGACGAACAACGGCTTGGCCAGCTCGCCGGTATATTTGCGGTGCTCGCCGTCTTTATTTCCTGCCTTGGTCTTTTCGGCCTGGCCTCGTTTATGGCGGAACAGCGCACAAAGGAAGTCTGCGTGCGCAAAGTACTTGGCGCCTCCGTTTTCCGTATATGGAGGCACCTGTCCGGTGAGTTCCTCGCCCTGGTGTGTATTTCCTGCGGGACGGCCGTTCCGGTCGCCTGGTATTTCCTGGACCGGTGGCTGCAACACTACACCTACCGCACCCCCTTGCACTGGTGGCTTTTTGCGGAAGCCTGCGGGGCGGCCCTCCTGATTACGCTGGTGACGGTCAGTGTACAAACCGTCAAGGCGGCTTGGGTGAATCCGGCGGATAGCTTGAGGACGGAGTAGCTTATTTCCCGAATTTCTTATTCGGTTTCGCCCCCATGACAAATTCGAGGTTCCCCCCGTTCATGATTTCGTCATAGGTAATATACAAACGGTGTAGGGGCGCTCCATTCAGGGTCGCGCTTTGTACGTAGACGTTTGTCGCGTTTTGATTGGACGCATTTATTTTGAACGTCTTCCCGCTCTCCAGCGTCAGCACCGCCGAACGGACCGCCGGGCTGCCCAGCCAGTATTTATTGTCGCCGGGAGATACCGGGTAAAAACCAAGGGCGCTGAAGATATACCACGCGCTCATCTGCCCGGTATCGTCGTTGCCGCCAAGGCCATCGGGTGTCGGTTTGTACATCCGCCAAAGAACCATGCGGACGAGGGCCTGGGCCTTCCAGGGCTGGTCGGTGAAGTCGTACAGATAAATGTCGTGGTGCGAGGGTTCGTTCCCGTGCACATAGTTGCCGATGATCCCGTCCCGGGTAATGTCCTCGGTTTCGGCAAAATACTTGTCGGGCAGGTCCATCGTAAAAAGGGAATCCAGGTGCGGCACAAAGCGTTTGTTACCCCCCATCAGCGCGATCAGCCCTGCGGGGTCGTGCGGCACGTACAGGCTGTAGTTCCAGGCATTGCCCTCGATAAAGCCTTCGTCGATCGTACGGAGCGGGTCAAAGGTGGTCCGGAAGGTCCCGTCGCTGAGGCGCGGGCGCATAAAGCTGATGGAAGGATCCCACACGTTCCGGTAGTTCTGGGAACGTTTGATGAATTCGTTATAAATGTCGGTCTTGCCCAACTTTTGTGCCGCCTGGGCGATGCACCAGTCGTCATAGGCGTATTCCAGGGTCGTGGAGACGCCGTTGCCATTCTTATCGACGGGGATATACCCGAGGTCGATATAGTCGCCGATGCCGTCGTAGTTGCGGTGACGGGCGGTGGTGACGCAGGCGTCCAGTGCCGCAGCCGGGTCGAAAGGATGTGCGCTTCCCGGCGCGAAGGGCCCGATGCCCTTCACGATCGCGTCGCACACCACCGACACGCTATGGTACCCCGTCATACACCAGTTCTCGTTGGCGGAGTTCGACCAGATCGGCAGCATCTGCTCCGGGCTTTGGTCGAAGTGCGCCAGCATAGACCGCACCATATCCCCGTTCCGGGTCGGCTCGATGATGTTAAAGAGCGGGTGCAGCGCGCGATGCGTATCCCAAAGCGAAAAGGTCGTATAGTTCGTAAACCCGTCCGCCGTATGCACCTCCTTGTCCAGCCCCTCATACTGCCCGTTCCCGTCCATATAGATCGTCGGGTTGATAAAGGCATGGTACATCGAGGTATAGAAATTGACCTTGTCCGAGTCCGCCCCGTCGATCGTGATCTTCTGAAGCTGCTGGTTCCACGCCGTCTGCCCCGCCGCCTTGACCGCGTCAAAGTCCCAGCCCGGGATCTCCGCGCGCAGGTTCGCCAGCGCGTTCTCCATGCTCACCGGCGAAAGCGCCAGCTTCACCCCGATCGCTTCCCCCGCCGTTGTTTTAAAGTCGAAGTATGCCCTGATCTGGCGCCCCGCGATCTCCGGGAAATTGCTGCCCTGGTTAAACTTGCCCCAGAACCCATGATAGGCCGTCCGCCGCGTATAGTTGCGGTTGCCATACGAAATGAACGGCTTGGAAAAGGTCACCGCAAAAAACAATTTTCTTGTCCTTGCCCAACCCGACGTCTCCCGGTACCCCGTCACCAACGTGTCGTTCACCACGCGCAGGTACGTCCACACGTTTTTATCGTCATAGTTATAAATGCCATACATCAGGTCCAGGATAATATGGGCCTGATCGGTCTGAGGAAAAGTATACCGGTGCATACCGACCCTTGTCGTGGCCGTTAGCTCCGCCAGGATATTGTAGTCGTCCAGCTTTACTTTATAATAGTCCGCCTCGGCCGTTTCATTATTGTGGGAAAAGGAGGACCGGAACCCGCTCCGCGCCTCGCCCGCAACCCCCGGGTTCAGCCGAAGGGGTCCCACCGTAGGCATCACGAGGAAGTCCCCCAGGTCCGAGTGCCCCGTCCCGCTAAAATGCGTATGGCTAAAACCCACGATGGTTTTGTCGTCATATTGGTACCCCGCGCAGTATTTATACACGTCCGGATTATACCGGCCGTTTTGCTCGTACGGGATGGTATCCGTCTCCGGGCTCAGCTGGACCATGCCAAACGGCACGGTAGCGCCAGGGAAAGTATGACCCATGCGCTGGGTCCCAATGATGGGGTGGACATACTGTACGAGGTTTTGCTGGGCGGCTGCCTGTTGCGTGCCCGCGCCCAGCGTCACCAGACCCAGGGTGCAGGTCATTAGGATTCTCACGTGCATCGCCAAATGTAAATCGTTTTAGCGAAAAACATTACAGCCATCGGGGTACCGACACTAATTTCAGTAACTTACGACTATGAGACGTTTTTCGCTGCTCTTTCTGCTAACCATTTCGGTTTTGTCCCTCCAGGCCCAAAACCTTTCCCTCCGCTGGGAGCTTTTGTCCAACTTTTACCAGGGCCGCCGGCAAGCCCACTGCGTCCTGGTCCTCACCAATACCGGCCGGGAAGCCCTTCCCCCTTCCGGCTGGGCGCTCTATTTCAACGGATCTTCCACACCCCAGGCCGGACCCACCCCCGCCGGCCTCCAGATCGACAACCTCAGCGGTTGTCTCTTCCGGTTGCGGCCCACTTTGGGATTTCTCGGCATTGGCGCCGGCGACTCCGTCCGGATGGAATACATCGCGTCCGACTACGCCGCCAATACCTCCGACGCCCCCGAGGGCTGGTACCTCGTGTTTGACAACGCGCCTTCCAAAGGATACCCCGTCGCGCACTATACAAAAACCCCCATCACCCGCCCCGAGCTGTTCGACCGCTATCCCGGGGACCACATCCCCGAGGCCACCCCTTCGAACGTCTATACCTGGAACCAGCAGGCGGATCCGGGCGAGGCGCCCGATCTTCTTCCTCTTTTTCCCACGCCCCAGTCGGTCCGTGCCCTTGGGGATAGTGGCGCATTTTACAAAGGCGGCGCCATCTTCCTTGGGGATGATGCCTTTGCCGGCGAGGCGGCGTATTTGAAGGAGCAGGTGCGGGCGCAAACGGGGCTGGCCGCGGCGGTCCGTGCTGCCACCGGCGCCGCCGTTGCCCCGGGCGCCGCCACCGGCGCCTCCTCCGGCGCCGACGGCATCTACCTCGTGAAGGCCGTGGACACCCTCCCGGACGAAGGCTACCGCCTTCATTTGCTGGGCGGCGTCATTCGCATCGAGGCCTCCACGCCCGCCGGGATGTTCTACGGCATCCAGACGCTGCTCCGCCTGTTCCCCGCGGGCCCGCACCGGTCCTCGTACCTTCTCCCCGCGCTCGCCATCACCGACCAGCCCCGTTTTAGCTACCGCTCTCTCATGCTCGACGTAGGCCGCAACTTCCAGACCTACGACGAGATCCTGCGCGTCCTCGACCTCATGGCCTTTTGCAAACTCAATGTCTTCCACTTCCACCTCACCGACGATGAAGGCTGGCGCCTGCAAATCCCCACGCTGCCTGAACTCACCAGCGTAGGTGCCAAACGGGGGCACACCCTCGACGACAAAGACTGGCTGCGCCCCTGCTACGGCTCCGGCCCCGACACCAGCAGCCCCACCGGGAGCGGGTATTACACCCGCGCGCAGTTCATCCATATTTTGACATACGCCCAGCGCTTACACATCCGCGTTATCCCCGAAATCGAAAGCCCCGGCCACGCCAGGGCCGCCATCAAGTCGATGGACAACCGGTACCGCCGCCTGATGGCCGAAGGACGCCCCACCGAGGCCCTGGAATTCCTCCTCCGCGACACGACGGATCAATCGGTATACTCCACACCTCAGGCGTACCACGACGACGTCATGAACGTCGCGCTTCCCTCGGTGTATCGTTTTATCGGCCGCGTGACCTCGGAGCTCGTTTCCATGTACCACGACGCGGGTGTGCCCCTGGAAACCATCCACCTCGGCGGGGATGAGGTGCCCGCGGGGGTGTGGGAGCGGTCGCCGGCTTGCCTGGCGTTAGTCAGGGCGGGCGTCGCGGCATCCGGCGTCGCCACCGCGGCCTCCGCGACGGCGGGCGCCATGCCCCAGACGGTCGGCGACCTCTGGTACTACTACTTCGGCAAGGTCGACTCCATCCTTCGCGGCGAAGGTCTCTACACTTCCGCCTGGGAAGAAGCCGGCATGCGCAAAACCCTCCAGGACGGTCATCCCGCCATCCTGCCCAATCCTGATTTTGCGGGCGGACGTATGCAGGTACACATCTGGAACAATGGGGGTGGGGCGGAAGACCTCGCCTACCGCATGGCCAATGGCGGATACAAGGTAGTGCTGTCGGTGGCATCCCACCTCTACTTCGACATGTCCTACAACAAATCCTTTGACGAATTCGGCTACTACTGGGCCACCTTCCAGGACGCCGATAAACCCTTTACCTATATTCCCTTTGACTATCTACGGCTCTTACAGGAAGACGAACAGGGCAACCCCTTGCCACCGGGCCTCAAAGCGTCAAAGGAACGCCTCACCGACTACGGCAAGTCCAATATCGTCGGGCTCGAAGGATGTCTCTGGGGAGAAACCCTTAGGGGCGCCGGCGGCCTCGAATACAAGCTCCTCCCCAAACTCCTGGGCATGGCCGAACGCGCCTGGGCGCCTGATCCGGTGTGGGCCACCCAGCACGATACGCTGGCCGCGAAACAGGCTAGCCTGGAGGCATGGTATGCTTTTGCTTCCTTACTCGGACGCCACATCCTTCCCCAACTCGATACCTACAACGGGGGTTATGCCTACCGGATACCGCCCCCGGGCGTGATGGTCCGGGATGGCCAGGTATGGGCCAACGTCCAACTGCCGGGTTTGGTGATCCGGTATACCGTGAACGGGCAGGAGCCCGGGCCTAACAGCGCGTTGTATAGGCAGCCCCTTCGGGTGCATGGGAAGGTCCGTCTGCGGGTGTTTAATACGGTGGGGCGGGGGAGTAGGGTGGTTGAGGTTATGAACGAATAGCCCAATCCTGTCAGCTTCAGCGGGCAGACTGCTCGTACCAGCGTAGGACACGCAGCGCCCGCAGCGTGTTCCATCTGCTGGGCTGACCATCGACGTCCTCCAGTGTAAAGTGAACCATGCCGGGATGCGTGTTCTCCAGTAGCCAGGTGCCATCGGGCTGCTGTTTGGATCGAAGCAAGTCGATCGCTTCGTCCATGCGCGGGTCCGGCGCATTCCCTACTGAGCGGAAGTATTCGAGTGCACGTAGCACGTCGTACTGCCAGCGGATAGGAAATGAGCATTGCAGCCAGGCAGGATTGACGATCTCGCCCGTGCTCTTACGCCGGAAAAGTCTTCGTTCGAGGAGGTACTCCTCGCCCCGGCGCCGGGCCGCAACAGATTCCGCGGAGCCGCCGGTGGCGCGCTCATGCGCCAACAATCCTTCCAGGACGTTGATCGTCGTCGCGAACGACGAACGGACGGAACCGTTCTCTGCTTCACAATTCCATCCACCATCTCCGAGCTGCTCACCTAGAAGGCGGGAGACCACACCATCGACATTCTGATTGAAATAAACGCCCAATGCGATTAATCTACCATTGATACATGGTTCGACCTCGCCGCTGAAGAACGGCTGTCCGGCGTGCTCCCAACGACAATGGTCCCTGACCTGCGCCACCGCTCGGCGTACCAGGCTAGCGTGCGGGTCTATCCCGAAATCCCGCAGCAGTTGGAGCGTCGGCAGCGTGGCAGTCCAAGGCTGGCCTGGCTCCGGTTGTGCCGGTCGAAACTTCCGCGCGGGGAAGCACGCGCCTCCTGCCCACTGGCCATCTTCGCCCTGCAATGCCAGAAGCCGGGCGCCCCAGCCCTCGGTAGCTACCCTTGAGCGTTCCGCTGTGGCTACTTCGACCGGCGCATGGGCGAGATCGTGCAACACTTGCCAGCGTATGGCGGGATCCGAGTCAAGAAGCCAATCTAGTACCACCATGTAAATTGTTTAATTCAGTAAGTTCCTTAAATTTCTTGTCCCGAAATTGGTGGTTACCGTTGCCGTGGGCTTTGTCTTATGTTCAACAGATCAACAACAACCTATTCTGTCCCGATTTTTCCTTTGGCGCACGGTGAAGACAAGGAGGAACCTGACTTTCAGGATGATCAACCGCCAACCTCCATAAGTGACCAAGGCCTAAGCTTATTATGCGTGCATTAGGCTCAGCCTGATAGTGTAGATCAAAGAAATGTTCACTTAAAAACGACTCAAAACCTTCCTCTGTTCCATGATATAGTTTTTTGAGCTCATCCCGTATTTCTGGAATAAGTACTTTCTTTTTGCCTTGTGCATTTGGCAATATTTCACTCGAATCACCATAGTAAGTGCATAAAAAGGTATCGGTTGGTATGGGGGAGCGATCTACATGAAAAGAATAAACATCCGTTGGGAAAAATGGGTAGGTATCATCCTGATCATAGTGGTTGATCACATTAAGAATGGGTGATGCGCCATGATCTTTCAAGGCCTTCAAGTCATGTAAAAGAATGTTACGGGCAAGTTGCCCTTGTTCACTCAATTGAAGCGCACAAAGCTCCTCTTGTTCAATGACCGTTATATTCCCGGTTAGCGCTACCTTTTTTACAATCTCGGCAAAATCACCTATTAGTTCACGAGTCCAACAAATCGCATTCATTACGCCACTAAATGGCGTAGTTGCGAGGTCTTGAAAATTTGTGACATAGTGAATCTGATGCTCACTTTTCATATTTTTATTTTACTGAGAAGGCATTTTCACGTAATGAAGCGCAATATGCCCGGATGTAAAAGTCGTCGACCCGATAAGTTTTAATGTTACTTTCTCCTGCAGGCCAAGGTCTTCGAACAACCTTCTCCCTCCTCCTGAGAGGATGGGTTGCACAACAAAAATAAATTCATCGACCAGGCCCAGCGCAATCAGCTGTGCAGGAAGCGCTACGCCACCCACCAACATATCTTTGCCTTGTTCTTGTTTTAATTTAAGTATTTCCTCCTGGAGGTCGGTGCGAACAATTCTGGTGTTACTTCCTTCCGCCTTGTCTAACGTCCGCGAAAAAACAATTTTATTGCAGGAATCAAATGCCTGGGCAAATTCGACATCTTGTGCTGTTTCACCAGAAGGGTTCTTTGCGATATCGGGCCAGTAAGGAACCATGATTTGATAGGTTTTCCGCCCGTAGATGAGCAGGTCGACGTCCCGCAAAAGGCGCATAAAATATGTGCCCACTTCATCACCGGGAGGGACCAAATCGGATAGGCCGAAGCAGCCGTCAATGGAAAGGTTGATGGCGTAGCGTAGCTTTCTCATGACATAGAGGATTGTACAATTTGTTCAATGTTTAGCTTTCGCATGGACATAAACGCCTGTGCTGCCTTGCCCGCCTTGGCTGGGTTGCTCATAATTTCTCCAAGGATTGTTGGAATGATTTGCCACGATACACCGAACTTATCTTTTAGCCAGCCACACATGCTTTCTTCTCCATTTTCAGTGAGCTTTTCCCAGTAATAATCTATCTCGTCCTGCGTTTCGCAATATAAAGTTAACGACACTCCCTCCGTGAACGTAAAATCGTGCTTCGCCGCACTTTCCATCAGCATGAGTTTCTGTCCGTCTACATCGATTTGTGCATGTTTTACTTTTCCTTCTTTGTCGGGTAATTCACCAGCGCCATAGCGGAGCATTTTGTCCACTTTAACGTTGTCAAAAATAGAGGAATAAAGGTCAATGGCTTCATCAACCCGGCCATATTGCTTGCCGGTAAACAGGAGATAGGGCGTTATTTTCTGACCAACATCCTTGAATTTTCCTAGCGCCAGTTGCCAGGATATGCCGAACTTGTCGGTTACCCATCCATATTTTTCACTCCATGGATATGTATCCAAAGGCATCATGATGCTGCCATCTTTGCTAAAGGCCTCCCAGATGTGCTCCATTTCCTCTACATTTTCACAGATGTAATAAAACGAAATGGAGGGATTGGGATGATACATGGGACCGCCATCCAAAAGGATAAGTCTTTGTCCCGACACGTCCATCTCCGTCACGATGGGGGACTGTGTGGTGATTTTGGACTTTTTAAAAACGGAACAATACAATGCCGCGGCTTCTTTTGCCTGATTGTCAAACCAAAGGCAGGGTGTAATTTGTTTTTTCATTTTATTCGCTTTACCGTCAAAAGTATCAAAGCAAATGGCCATAGAATAGAATAAAACCGACACTATGGCTTTTTGTCGGTTAACCCATTTCTCAGATAATCATTCGGTGTGGTCTGTGTAAATTCTTTAAAAGAACGGATGAAATGGCTTTGGTCGGCAAATCCATTGGAAAAAGCCACATCTGATATCTTGCCAAATCGTTGTGACTGAAGCTGTCTGAATGAAAGATCAAATTGGCAGATGCGCCTGTATTGAGTGGCCGTAACGCCTACATATTTCTTAAAAATTCTTTGAAATGTCCTTTCGTTAAGCTTCAATTCCTGAAGTATTTCCGATAAAATTTCTGTGCCGGAATTGCACATAATCTGGTCGGTCGCGTATTGAATAATGTCCAAAATCTTTTGGTTCTCATTCAATTGTTGAACGATTAGATGGTCGAGCACTTCTACTTTCCGCGACGTTGAATCTGCATAAATCAATTGGGTTCTAAGTGCGTTGTATTTATGCGGGCTGCAATTAAAAAGGTCAACAGGTGTCCCTAACAGTTTTTTTGCGGGCATATTGAATAAACCTGCAAGTACAAATGGTTTAAAAAAGTACGCGATAATCGTCGAATGGTTATTGGTTGTCCAATGGCCGGGATCAATGAAATTTCCATGCAGCGTCAATTGTGCAACATGTTCATAGCCGGACGGAGTTTTCTCGGTTTTACAAAAAAGTATCGGTATTCCATTGGTGAAAATGGGCAGGCTATCGGAATCCGGTTCGGAGAAACCTTCAATAATCAGAACCGTTCTCACCAGTTCTGTCAGCAGTTTACCAGGTCTTTGATACCAATGTTTCATTTTGGCTCCTGTTGTTGTCCAAGATACGAACATAAGCCTTGCGGTTTTTTAGAAATAATAGTATACTTGTTGATGCGGGTAAAAATTCTCCTTTTGCTGGGCACACTGGTCGCTTGTCAATCACAACCATTGACCGTTTCCACGGACGCCGGTCTTGTGTCAGGCACAAGTGCCGGGGCTGTCCGGATATTCAGGGGCATCCCGTTTGCGGCCCCTCCCGTAGGGCCCTTGAGGTGGAGGGAACCCCAGTCCGTTACACCCTGGACAGGGGTCCGGCGCTGTATAGCCTTTGGTCCCAACCCTGTACAAGAGAACGGCTGGGGGGTATGCAGCGAGGACTGTCTTTACCTGAATGTTTGGACCACGAAGGTAGACCCGCCGGCGAAAAAGCCGGTGATCGTGTGGATTTATGGAGGGGGATTTACCGGTGGATCCGGCTCCGGCAGTTGGTGTGACGGGGAAGCCATGGCCAGGAAGGGCGTTGTATTCGTGACGTTTAATTATCGGGTGGGCGTATTGGGCTTTCTGGCTCATCCGGCCTTGTCCTCGGAATCCCCGAATCATAGCTCGGGCAATTATGGGATACTGGACCAGATCGCCGCGCTTCAGTGGGTTAAACGGAATATTACTGCTTTTGGCGGCGATCCGGAAAACGTCACGATCGCTGGTGAGTCCGCCGGTTCCTGTAGTGTAAACACCCTGATCGCGTCGCCCCTCGCCCGGGGCCTTTTCCGGCGCGCCATCGCCGAAAGCGGGGCCTTTTTCAAACCGGGACGGAATAGGTCGCTGCGGGAAGCGGAAGAAGATGGCGTACGTACCATGCGCGGAAAAAATGCCCTTACCCTGGAAGCCATGCGCGCTTTATCCCCGGAGGCTTTGCTCAAAGGTGATTACAGGCGTTTGCCCGTCGTGGACGGCTATCTTTTACCCGATCACATTGACGAGCTTTTCAAAAAAGGCACCATCAACAAAGTTGATTTGATGACAGGCTATAACGAGGGGGATAATTTCATAGAGGACACAATGAGCGCGCCGCAATTTATCTCTTTTGCACAAAGAAATTATGGACCGCGGGCAGCCGACTTCCTCACCCTGTATCCCGTGGAACGTGTGCAGCAGTCTCAACAAGCCCTTGGTAGAGACCTGCATTTTGGCTGGGAGCATTATACCTGGGCAAAAGAGGAAGGGGCCAGGGCTTATATGTACTATTTCGACCGGGTTCCCCCCGGCGAACCCAAGCTGGGCGCCTTCCATTCCGCGGAGGTTTGTTATGCGCTACATACGCTGGCGTACCAGAACAGACCCTGGACGCCCTGGGACACCACGCTCAGCAACCTCATGAGTGATTATTGGGTCAACTTTGCCTCTACTGGGGATCCCAACAAGAAAGGGCTTCCGCCCTGGCCCGCGTTTTCCGCCTCAAAAACCCAGGTCATTCGGTTGGGGGATACCGTGGAGTCAATCGACCTTCCGGCCATGCGCGCTTTTGGATTCTTTCAGCCTTATCCAAGGTGAATGTATTTCTCCACACGGTTGTTGATCATTCCGGGTGAACGGTTGAATTGTTTTTCTTCGGGCACAAAGGGACCTTTATTTAGCGCCATGATTACAAAAGCCTGTCTGCGTTTTTCGCCGTTGCTCATCTGTGTCCAAATATTGTTCGGCCATATAGCCGGCCTGTCCCAAGCCAGCCGTCCTGAAATTTTTGCCCCCGGAATCATTTCCGGGCCCCTGCATGAGGCGGCGCCGGCTTTCACCCCCGATGGCAAGACGGTTTACTACCATTGCGCCGGCCCGTCCATCCAGGGGACTATCCTTGTCGCTCACCTGCAAAAAGGCGGGTGGTCGACACCGGAAATTGCCCCCTGGTCCGGGGAATGGTCCGATATCGAGCCGGCTATGTCCCCGGATGGATCCTATATGATCTTTTCCTCCAACCGGCCGGCTGTACCGGGGGGTAAGCCGTTGGATGGATACTGGCAAAGCCAGGCCTTCCCCAGAAGTGGTGGAAACCTCTGGCGGGTGGACAGGAAAAATGGTCAGTTCGGAGAGCCTTACCGGCTTCCGGATATGATCAATAGCGGTTCATCGATCTTTTCCCCGGCCATCGCCGCCGATGGCAGCCTTTACTTCATGCGCCCCCTCGGCGATACCGGCAGGTTCCATATTTACCGGGCGGCATGGCGTAATGGACAATACGAAAAGCCGGAACTGGTCCCCTTTAGCGCCCCAGGCAATTTTGGGGATGTGGATCCCGCGGTAGCTCCCGATGAATCCTTTCTCATCTTTAGCTCAAACCGGCCGCCGGCCGTCAAGAACCAGCTTTTTATTGTTTACCGGGTTGCCGGAAAATGGGGAGAACCCGTCCTGCTCAACGATACGATCAACCGGCCGCCGGCGAACAATGTGGAAGCCAGGCTGAGCCCGGACCTCCGGACCTTGTATTTTTCCAGCGGCTATGCCCCGCCGGTTACTTATCCCAATGACCGGGACAATTCCAGGAAGATGCTGGAACAAAGCCGGTGGTATAATGGCAATTCCAATATCTGGTATGTCCCCATCGGTCATTTGATAGGACATTAACCGAAATGACCCCACTACACAATAGCCCCAGACGGCTGGGCTTAAAAAGGAGTGCGAAAAAGGCTAAGGCTTCTTTATTTTCACAACCCCTGTTTTATACAAATTGATTGCCTTTTGCAAAAGGCCTGCACCCATAGGTAACAAAACATTTTTCCTTTATAGCAAAAGAAGGGCATTCCGTACTTCCATGTTGCCGATATCTCGTGGTCCTGTTGGAGGATAATGGTGCGAAGGGCCAACAAACAACTTCTCGCTGGCTCCTCCTGTTGTTCGTAATAGTTTTCTAATGCGTTCATATTTTCTTTACCTTTGGCCGATCACGAAAATTCGTATTCACAAAATAGCTGTACTCCTGACATTTAACACGAGCAAGGCGGATTCCTACAACGCGGCAGAATATTTACTACAAGAGCACCCCTGAAAGATCCATCATAAATCCTATATCAATAATGAAGAACCTTCTATTGTTGCTCTGCGGCATTGCCTTGATTTTGCCCGCCCACGCCCAGTATGTGTACTCCATTAAAGCGGATAGCGTCTTGCTCACAGGGGGAAGCTGTGATTCCTCGGAGCTGATCATTAAGAACCATACCCAAGCGGTACAGGGCTTTCTCTACAATACAGGGAACGGGAGGACGGTCTTCAAAAAGGTCCTTACAAAGGTAAGTACTGCGACCTATCTGGTGGGTGCGGACACTTTGACCACCACGGGTTCGGCGCCGCCGGTCGATACGGTGGATAATATTGCGCAGCTCGAAAATTATTCGAGGTATGCCAACGTCCATACGGTGATTGTCTCTGATACATTGAGAGGGGGCGTCTTCAATTGGTTTCCGGCCGGTATGCCGGATAGTGGCCAGGTGTTCCCGGCCACGGGTATCGGTTCCGGTTTCTGGATCCGCAACCTGGGGGACAAACAGTCATCGAACCCGTGGTGGTATGGGTTGACGCCCAATATTCCGGGGGATACGACGGGCGCCCACGCCAATGCCATCGCGCTCCAGCGTTGTGTAAACGCCAACCATATCATCCAAATCCCGAGCGGCAACTATTATATAGACAGTACGATCTATTTGTACCAGGGCACGAGTATTGGGGGCGTACATGCGCAAGGCGGCGCCAATGCCAATGGCGGCACGGCGTTAATCACCACGGATACGGTAACGGCCCTGGCCTATGCGCTGGCGGGGGATATCAACGGTATGACGCTTATCCATGATATGAGCCTCTACAATATTGCCGCCTGGGGCGTCCAGCCCAACGACGGGTTGGTCATTTCCCGTGGGTTTTATGACGTACAAAGGTTGATCATCAACAATTTCAGCGGCAGCGGTCTTCACGTGACCAGTTTTTTTAACGGCGTGAATACCGTTGCCGATAATGGCAACCTTACGTTGGTGTATTCGACCGGCAATGGCCGGCATGGCGTGGAAATATCGGATGGCGCCGATAACAACAACTGCAACATCAACCAGTGTCAGTCTACGGCCAATCACCTGAGCGGCTTCTACCTGGCCGGCAATCATCACGTCATCATCAATACCAATTCCACCCTGAACCGTCAGTATGCCATTGACGACGAGGGGTCGTCGAATGTCTACCTGAATCCTTATGTAGAGGAAGGGTATGGGGATACCGTCATGTTGAATGGCGTATACGGGGTCTTTGATGCCGGCGCGTACTTTGGCGGAAAGTTCGTTATTGCCGGAACAGGGGTGGGGAATGGGTGGTCGATCGATTGGGGGAGCAGGCATGCCAGCTACGGCCTTATCGGATGTGCGACAAATTATACGGGCTCGAATCCCCTGTACAACCTGGATACGACCTTTGCCTATCAAAGTTACCTCCCGGGTCACATGACGTATTATTCCATCGAAAACAACACGCCGCAACCGGAAGCGATTGACATCAGCACAGTGGGAGGGCCCATGACGAACATTCCTATGATGGTCAATACGGGAATATCCCTTGGGGGGTTCCTGGGTTTTGGCGGCAACTTTTCCCTGGGTACGACCGGCCCCTGGGGCCAGGGTATTGTATGGAACTGTCAGAACCTGAACTCGCCCTACATTACATCAGAAGGGTCATCCGGCGGCCACAGCGTTGTCATTACTTCGCCCAACCTCCACAACTATCCCTATGACTTGTCTATAGGCGAAAACGGCAATATTTATGGCCATGCGGGTGTTTTCCTGGGCGGGCAAACCTTTCAGGGGCTTTCCGATGTCGGATCATCCGTCATTTCCTACGCAAAACCTTCCAATGCGACGACCCAAAGAGAAGCGGGGTTCATGGCGTTTACAAACGTCGATAGTATATCCCTTCAGCCTCGGGCGCATGCGTTTGGGGTGAGAAATTGGGTGGATACGACGGGGCAGTGGAACTTTTCCACGTTTGGCGTGGATTCGGCCACGGTTTTCGATCAGACGCACGGGGGCAACTATACCTTCCTGGCACACGACAGCAGCAGCCAGCTGATCATCAACACCACCAATAAATCGACATACGCGACCATCCTCAAGACGGGACCTTACCTGCCGGGCACTACAACCGACTCCATCCTTGTGTGGCACCGGTCGGACAGCAGTATCCGGAAGGTGGCTGCCACCAGCCCGGACACCGTATGGGGGAATGTCAGCACATCGGGGACCTCGGTCATGCTGAGTCTGCCCGCAGCCAATGTCAATGTAACCTTTTCCTACGGTACGTCGACTGCGGAAACCGCAGCCCTATCCGCCATATCGGGTAGCGCCACCGTCAATTGGACCCGGTCGGTACTGTACGGCGCCTCCGGTTCCGCGAGCGCCACGGGTGACGCGTATACCCTCAGTACCAGCCTGAGCATCATTGATGCCTCGGTGTATAACCAAAGCAACGAGCAGTGGAAGCTCAACGTCATGAATCCATCGACCCACGCGGTGTATGAGGTCAATGCCATGTTATCGAATAACGGGGCCAATACCATCGTATGGGCGCATAGAATATTTTGAGCCGCTCACTTGGTGGGCTCCCTGAAAACGCCTTTCCCGTTCGTCAGGTAGGAAAATAGGCTGGTTTGGATCCAGTGTGTCCAGCCCGGTTCACAGTCCTTGTAGCATTCCACGTCGGGCGTAAGGCCCTCGTGGGTGAAGGTCAGTGCGGTTACGCCGTTTTGTTCATGGAGGTCAAAAATCAGCCGGGTGTTTGTCCATTCGGTTTTGTCCGAATACCAGGGCATATAGCAATCGGTGACCAGCCAAACCAGTCTTGAGCCGGGGATTAATTCGGCTACGGTAAAGTTGAAAAAGGAGTCCGCGGTCATCTTGACGACAAACGTATCGTTTTGTTTTTCGGTGTGCCCGGTAACGGTGACGCCCCACCATTCCGGGATGTTGCTGATCTTCCCGATCGCCTCTACAGCAGTGACTTCTGCCGAGATACTGCTTTTGAAATTGTTGTTGCTCATTTTTTTAAACAAAAATAGAGCGCTGATTGCCTTGTGTATTGTACGAATCGGAACTCAGCTCCTGTAATGTTTGGTGGCCAGTTCGTTCAGGCCGTATTGAAGGTCGGTGGGGGTGAAGCCTGTAAACCTTTTAAAGGCGCGGAGGAAATGGGATTGGTCGTAGTAGTATTGGTAGATATGGTCTTTTAAGCGTTGCCATGGGAGACCGGCGGCATACGCCTCGTAAAACTGTTTGAACCGGACGATTTCGGACAGGTTTTTGGGCCCTGTTCCCAAATGCTCCGAAAATTTTTTATTGAGCCATCGTGCGCTATAGCCGGTATCTTTTTCAAGCGCTGCCACGGTCATCAGCCCTTTGGAATCGGAAATGCGTTGGATACAATAATCGTAGATGGAGTCCGGGGCGGCTTTTTCCAACCGCTTGATCAAAAAATCCTGAAGAACGGCCAATTTCAGGTTCAACACGCTTGCGTCTGCAAGTTTTGACTGCAGTTCTTTTGCGCTGTTGCTGATCAGGTCGCCCATCGAAACAATTTGATTTTTGACCTCGATGTACGACAGATGGAATAAACGATAGGCACCGAGCGGGTTGAATTCGATGATGATCGTGCCCGTCTGTTTATCCTCTTGCGGGTCAAGCATCACGGGTGTATCGATCAGGCCGGTCAGACTTAGTTCATGTTCACCCTGGATAAAGGGCTTTCCCTCTATATTGGCCACGATCCCGTTGCGGTAGGTGAGCGTTAATTTGAAGTTGGCGTTTGGAACGATCAGTTTTTTATCCAGGGCAGGAAGACGGCCGCTGCTTTCAAACACATACATTTTCGCAATGTAGGGGCTTAAAAGCGGATGGGGTGTGACCGGTATGAATCGGAACGCCGTCATGTCTTTCTAATGTAATGGAAATTTGGCGATATTTGCACGGCAAATGATGACTACCGCATTTCTTTTCGACTTGAACGGTACCATGATCGATGACATGGAGTACCACGTAAAGGCCTGGACCGGTATCCTGAACGAAGATCTCCACGCGGGCCTGGAAGACGCCTACATCCGCGGCCAGATGTATGGCAAAAATGAAGAACTTTTCCACCGGGTATTCGGCCCCGACCGCTTTACGGCGGAGGAGATCGAACACTGGTCTATGGAAAAGGAAAAAAGATACCAGCAGGCCTTCCGCCCCCATCTTCGCCTGATCGCGGGCTTGCAACACTTTCTGGACGAAGCGAAGCAACTGGGGATCGCCCTGGGGATCGGCACCGCGGCCATTCCCTTCAACCTGGATTTTGTACTGGATAATTTGGCGATCCGTTCCTATTTCGGCGCCCTCGTTACCGCCAACGACGTGGCGGTCAGCAAGCCGGACCCGGAGGTCTACCTGGCTTGCGCCCGGGCCCTACAAGTTCCGCCGGAACGCTGTCTTGTTTTCGAGGACGCACCCAAGGGCGTGGAAGCGGCTTTGAATGCGGGGATGAAAGCGGTGGTGATCCTATCCTCCCTACACGGTGAATCCGAGTTCGTCGGGTATCCGAATGTCGTCCGTATGATCCATGATTATACGGAAATCAGTCCCGAAAACCTGACCTGTCTTTTATAAAAAAAGGGCCAGCTTATAGCTGGCCCACTTTATAATATACTTCGCTCCAGCGAAGCTCGTTCTTGAACGAGTGTAGCTTCGTGTCTTTTCCAATCAGCACCAGCTCGATCCCCGCCATTTCGGAGAAGTCTTCGAGGTGCTCGGCCGTGAGGTTTTGGCTGTAACAGGTATGGTGCGCGCCACCGGCCAGGATCCAGGCAGAGCAGGCCGTGGCCATGTCGGGGTAGGGCTTCCAAAGCACGCGTGCCACGGGCAGTTTGGGCAGGCTATGAATGGGGTTGACGGCCACCACTTCATTGACCAGGAGGCGGAAGCGGTTGCCCATGTCGATGATCGAGGCATTCAGGGCAGGACCCGCGGCGGAATTAAACACCAGGCGAACGGGATCGGCCTTGCCGCCGATGCCGAGGGGGTGGATCTCACAGGAGGGCTTGTTGTCCGCGATCGAAGGACAGATCTCCAGCATATGTGACCCCAGGACCATGGCGTTGTTGGGGTCGAAATGATAGGTATAGTCCTCCATAAAGGAGTTGCCCCCTTTCAGACCGCTGGCCATGACCTTCATCGCCCGGACAAGGGCGGCCGTTTTCCAGTCGCCTTCGCCCCCGAAACCATATCCTTCGGCCATCAGGCGCTGGCTGGCGATACCAGGCAGTTGTACGAGACCGTGGAGGTCTTCAAAGGTATCGGTAAAACCCTTGAACTTCCCTTTTTCAAGGAAAGCCCTCAGACCGGCTTCAATACGTGCCGCATCCCGCAGCGAGGCGTGCTGGGCGCCGCCCTTTTTCAGCGCGGGGGCGAGGGTATAGACCTTGTCGTATTCGGCGCAAAGGTCGTCCACCAGGGATTCCTTGACGGCGTTGACCTCTGCTACGAGGTCGCCGACGCCGTGGGTATTGACGGAATATCCAAACTTCAATTCGGCTTCCACCTTGTCGCCTTCGGTGACGGCTACCTGGCGCATGTTGTCGCCAAAACGGACGAAACGCGCGCCCTGCCAGTCGTGCCAGCCGCAGGCGGCGCGGAGCCAGGCGTCGAGCCTTTCGTGGACCTGGGGATCCTGCCAGTGGCCGGTCACCACCTTGCGGTTGAGGCGCATCCGGCTCATGATGAACCCGAATTCGCGGTCGCCGTGGGCGCTTTGGTTGAGGTTCATAAAGTCCATGTCGATCTCGCCCCAGGGGATGTCCCGGTTAAACTGGGTATGGAGGTGGAGCAGGGGCTTTTGGAGGACCTTCAGGCCGCCGATCCACATTTTGGCCGGGGAGAAAGTATGCATCCAGGCGATGATGCCTACGCAGTTTGCCTGGGTATTGGCTTCCTGGAGGAGGTGGTAGATTTCTTCGGGTGTCTTGACGACGGGTTTGAACACGATCCTTACAGGGATCTGGGGGGCATCGTTCAGCGCGCCGGCAATGATGCGGCTGTGTTCCGCCACCTGGCGCAGGGTTTCTTCTCCGTAAAGGTGCTGGCTACCGGTGACGAACCAGGCTTCAAGCGTTTTTAGATCTTTCATGGTTTATCATTGCCCGTAGTATGAGCCCGGGCCGTGCTTTCTTTCAAAATGTTTTTTGATGAGCGAGTCCTTCAGAACGGGGACGTCCTTACGGATCTGTTCGGTGAGGTAAGCCATCTGGGCGATGCTTTCAAGCACGGCGCTGTTGTAGACGGCCTTGTCGGCGTTTTTGCCCCAGGTAAAAGGGGCGTGGTTACCGACGAGGATCATTTCCACTTCCTCGTAGCTGAGCCCTTTTTGCTCCAGGCATTGCATGATCTGGAACCCGGTCTGGTATTCGTAATCCCCCTGGATCATGCGGTCGTCCATGGGCGGCGCGCAAGGGATATTGACGGTGTTGTGATCGGCGTGGGTGGTCCCATAAATGGGAATGTCCCGCTGAGACTGCGCCCACGCGGTCGCGTAAGTGGAGTGGGTATGAACGATGGCCCCGATCTTCGGCCAGTGTTTATACAACACGGCGTGGGTCAGCGTATCGGAGGAGGGCCGCAGGTCTCCCTCGACGGTATGCCCGTCGAAGTCGACGATCACCATTTTGGAGGGGGACAGCAGCTCGTAAGGAACCCCGCTGGGTTTGATGGCAAAAACGCCGGCGTCCCGGTCGGCCGCGCTGACGTTGCCGAAAGTGAAGAGCACCAACCCCAGGCGAGGCAGTTGCATATTGGCCTCGTAGGCCGCTTCTCGTATCGTTTGATAGGACATAGTCGTCGTTTGTCGGGCTCCTTTTAAAGTGTGGTCGCGCCCAGCGACTGGTAGCGCCGGTAGCGTTTTGCATACACGGGCACGCGCCGGGCATCCGGCTTAAATTCTTTATCGAATCCGGGGCCCATGGCCGCCATGGCGTCTTCCACCTTTGGATAAATACCCGCGACCGTGGCGGCGAACATGGCGGCACCAAGGGCACAGGTTTGTTCCGAGCGATGGATACGGATAGGCATATCCATCACGTCCGCCATGACCTGCATGATATAGGGGGACTTCCGTGCGACCCCGCCAAGGCCGATCAGGCCCCTGACGGGTACGCCTTCTTCCCGGAAACGGTCTACGATCGCTTTGGCGCCGAAACAGGTGGCTTCCACCCAGGCCTTGAACAACCGGGGAGCGTCGCTGGACAGGTCGAGCCCAACCAGGGCGGCCTTGACTTCCTGGTTGGCGTCCGGTGTCCTTCTGCCGTTGAGCCAATCGAGGGCCAGGGGATCGTTTTCGGACAAGGGCAGCGCGGCGGCGGCATCGGTCAGGGCGGCAATAAGCCGGGCGCTGACTTCCTCCTGAAGGGCATTGATCTCTCCACCGGCGATCAGGTTGGTTTTGGGCAACACGTAGCGGAGCGGCCACATAAGGACGTCCCTCCACCAGGCGTAGACGTCCCCGAAAGCGGACTGCCCGGCTTCGAGCCCGATCATCCCGGGGATGACCGACCCGTCGACCTGTCCGCAGATTCCTTTGACCAGCGTCCCTTCCAGGTCGGCCTTGGGGGCGACGAGCATGTCGCAGGTAGAGGTCCCCATCACCTTGCTCAGGTAATAAGGTTCGATCTGGCCACCCACCGCGCCCATGTGGGCGTCGAATGCACCGACCCCCACCAGGACATCTGCGGGCAGCCCCAGGCGCTTAGCCCAGGCAGCACTAATGGTTCCGGCCGCCTGGTCTGCCGTATACGTATCTTTGAACAACCGGGTCGTATAACCGCCCAGCAAAGGATCGAGTTCCGTAAAGAAGCTGTCGGGCGGCAAACCACCGAATTCCGCGGCCCAAAGCGCCTTGTGCCCCGCCGAGCAAACGCCCCGCTTCATCCGGTGGACGTCGGTGCCACCGGTCAGCAAAAAGGGCACCCAGTCGCAGTGCTCCACCCAGGAGTAACAGGCCGTACGGATGGATTCGTCCACCCGAAGGATGTGGAGGAGCTTTGCCCAAAACCATTCGGAGGAATAAATACCGCCCACGTATTGCAGGTAGTTGACCGGGTAGCGGGTGGCATGGGCGTTGATTTCCGCCGCTTCCCGCGTGGAGGTATGGTCCTTCCAAAGCACAAACAACGCGTTCGGATTTTCTTCAAAACCAGGCAGCAACCCGAGCGGGGTACCGGTCTTGTCCACCGCGATGGGCGTCGATCCGGTGGTATCCACCGAAATGGACCTGACGGCGGCGGCTACCTCGGGGCCGGCCAGGTTCAGACAATCCTTGACCGTATACTCGATGCCTTCGATATAATCCAGCGGATGCTGCCGGTAACGGCTTTCGGAGGGGTCGCAAAAACGCCCCGCCTTCCAGCGAGGGTAGTAAAAGACAGAAGCGGCGAGCTCTTTACCGTTGGCGGCGTTGACGATGATGGACCGGACCGAATCCGTGCCGAAATCCATTCCAATGACGTAGTTTTCCTTTCCCATGGGGCAATAATTGTCAAAATAACACGTATTATTCCAACTGCGCAAGTTTTTTTTACAGGCGGCCGCCGGCTCCGGTGCGGCCCGCTCGCCACCGCCGGCTACTTCAGGTTATCCGGGTTCGGAATAAAATTCAGAAACGCGTGGAACTTCGCCGTGTACCTCTTTTTATCCAGCTTGAAATAAAAGGCGCCCTTTTTCGAATTCTCCTTGTCCTTGTCTTTCTGCTTGATTAACAATCCTGTAGAGAGAACTTTCCGGCTGAAATTGCGCTTGTCCAGGGTGGTGTCGTAAATGGCCTCGTACAAGGTCTGTAGCTCGGGGATGGTAAATTTACCGGGCAGGAGCTCGAAGAGGATAGGGTGGAAGGCAGCCTTGTATTGGAGTTTTGCCTTGGCCATCTGGACCATTTCGGAGTGGTCGAAAATAAGACGGGGTATTTCATGGATGGGGAACCATTCCGCCCGGTAGTCCTCGTTCAGTTGGTTCTCATAATCATGAATGTTGATCAGGGCGAAATAGGCCGCGGATACCGTCCGCTCCGCGGGGTCCCGGTCGGGGTCGCTGAATAAATGGAGCTGTTCCAGGTACACCCCTTCCAAACCGGTTAGTTGCTTCAAAATGCGCGCTGCCGCGGATTCGGAGTCTTCTTCGTGCTGTACGAAACCGCCCATCAAGCTCCATTTTCCTTTTTCAGGCTCCATTCCCCGCTTGATGAGCAATAATTTCAGTTCTTTGCCGTCAAAGCCAAATATGATACAATCCACTGCCAATAACAATCTCGCTTGTTTGGTATATCTGGTCATAGCGTAAAAATAGTTTTTCCCATCCTCATTTACCGATAATATCCAAAGGTTTACCGAATACGGCCTGTACAGGGGTTCAGGCGACGTTTAATGGAATATTTTTGGTTACCGGTTCTAAAAAAGGAAGTTATGAAAAAAATAATTGCAGCACTATCCGTTCTTATACTATCTGTCTGTGCTTTAACCGCTAGCGCCCAAAACGGCGGCGGCGGCGGGGACCGCATGGCGCAGTATCGTCAAATGCTGAAGGACTCCGTTCAGCTGAGCGACACCCAGATCGATTCCGTGATGGCGATCCGCCAGGAAATGCGCCCCCAGATGCGGGACATCTTCCAGGACCAAAGCCTGAGTCAGGACGACAAAATGGCCAAAATGAAGGCGCTGAACCAACAGGCCGATGCACGCTACGCGAAGTTTTTGACCGCTGACCAGATCGCCAAACTGGACGCGATGCAACAAAGAATGATGGGCCGGATGCGTCAACGCCAGCAGGGTGGCGGAGGCGGGAACCGCTAACAAACGTTGTTTTCCCTTTAACCCTTCTTAGATAACGGCTGCCCATCCCGGACGGACATTCCTCCAAAGAATGACGTCCTGGGGTGGGCAGCCTGTTTTTTGCCCAACCTACCCCGCGTTCACCACCCAAAATGCGACGTTGACATCCTTTAACCAGTTGTTGACTAGTTTATACCCCTGACGATCAATCATTGCATTTATTTTTACCAGTTGAAAGCACGCTTACATCTGAACTACAAAATGTCTGCATGAAACGATTTTTACCCTATCTCACCGGGTTGATCCTGTGTCTGTGTTCTTTTACCCTAAAAGCCGGTACCTACACCGCCAAGGCCAGCGGGAGCTGGTCTTCTGCCAGCACGTGGGTGCAGAATGCGGTGCCTACTTCCAGTGACACGGTCATCATTCCGGCCGGGATTTCGGTGAGCCTTACCGGGACGTACAATTCCACACAGAATGTCGATTATTTCAATAACCCCAGCTATATCTATGTATATGGCACGCTGACCCTGCTCAACGATCCCAGCGATCCCCCGGGAACGGGTGTGTTCTCCTGGCAGAACCGGGTAAGCATCGATGTCTATTCGGGTGGAGCCTTGAACGACAATACGACGGGAGGATCGATCAACTGGGTCGAAGGTTCCGTGATGTCCATTCAGACGGGCGGCAGTTATGGGTACGACATGGCGCTTATCTCCGCCCCTCCTACAGATCAGTTTTTTGATGAATCAAATAGCTACGAACTCGTTTTGAACCCGCCGACGCCGACAACGACGACGTTGCCGGGGCCCTATACCATGACGCTGACCAGCACCGGTTTTACCACATCCGGTGCGTTTGTCCAGCCGCCAACCGCTACGACGACCAGTGCTACCGCAGTCGATACCGCCAAGGGGACCCTGAACGGTACCGTTACGGCCAATGGGGAGAGCACCACCATTTCGTTTCAGTTTGACAAGACGTCCACTTTCAACAGCCCGTTTTTCACGACCACCACGGCCAGTCCGTCGACCACGTCCGGTAGTGCCAGCGTTTCGGCGACGGAGACGGGCCTTACCTATAGTACGCAATATTACTATCGTACGGTCGCCTCCAATGTAATGGGTACGTCGTACGGTACGACGCAGAACTTTATCACGGCGCCGGTCGTATATAATGTGTCCGTTCCCGCCAATGGTACGTATGGGGTTGGTTCCATATTTGTTTTTTCCATAGGATATACCTATATCTCAGGTGTTTCCCAGTTACCCCTGACCGTTACCGGGGGCACACCGTATATTACCCTCCAGATCGGCAATAAAACGAGAAAGGCGGTTTTCGATCACGCAGACCCAGCCAATCCGACCTTGTATTTCACGTACACGGTTCAGGCGGGTGACCTTGCCCCTGCCGGAATCACTCTTGGGCCCTCCATTGTTAAAAACGGGGCGTCTGTTCTGGACGGGTTCGGTAACCCGGCAGGTCTTTCCATCAGCGGGTCCCTCATCGCCGTTCCTTCCATGAGCGGCGTCATTGTCAATGCACCCGGCGCGCCCAACGTCACCACGAACGCGGCGACCGGCGTGACGACTTCCAGCGCGAACCTTTCCGGTGCGGTCGACGACAGCGGCGCCGCTACGACGGTGACCATGCTCTACGGCACCAGCGCCACCCTGACCGGTGCCAGCACGGTAACGGTCACCCCGTCCAGCATAGCGGCCGGAACGGGCAATACCCCCGTCAGCGCAAGCCTCAGCGGCCTCTCCTACAGCACGCAGTATTACTATCAGTTGTCTGCCACGAACGCGGCGGGGACGACCAACGGGACCATCAACAGCTTTACGACCGCGCCGGTCATTTATAGCATCGACGTGCCGCCAAGCCAGACATATACGGTTGGCCAGGTGTTGATCTTTTCGCTCCATTGGACCTATATCACCCAAGCCCCCCTGGTAGCCAATACCAGCGGCGGGGTGCCCTATTTCAATGTGATCCTGGGCAACAAGACGGAAAAGGCGGTCTTTGATCACGTGAATCCGACCGACGCCATCGCCTATTTCTTCTATACCGTACAGCCCGGCGATTTCACTTCCGGCGGGATGAGCCTCGGCCCCAACATTATCCTGAACGGCGGCACTATCGTCGATCAGTTCGGGGACCCCGTGGGTCTTTCCCTCAGTAACGCACCCATAACGCCACCGGTCATGACGGGGATCAATGTCAGTGCCCCGGAGCCCCCCATTGTTACGACAGGTTCGGCCGACCAGATTACCCCAACCGGAGCGACGATCTATGGTGCTGTCGACGACAGCGGCGCCACGACCGCGGTGACCTTCCGGTACTCGACCGACCCGGGTCTTGTCGGCGCGACCACCGTGAACGGGGTACTCAATTCCATCGCCGCCGGTTCGGGGAATACCACGGACTCAGCGGTCCTGACAGGGCTTCTTCCCAGCACCAAATATTATTACCAGGCGATCGGCCAGAACAGCCAGGGTTTTGCTACGGGTTTGATCCTCAACTTTACGACGGCGGCAGACGTTGCCCCGGTCGTAACGACTTCCGGCGGCGCCACGACCTTCTATGCTGTTGGTTCCGGTTCAACACCGGTCGTCGTAGACAATGCGGTGAGCGCAAGCAGCTCCGACCATACCACGCTGGCATCGGCTACAGTGACCATCGGTAGTTTCAGCGCAGGGGATCAGCTTAGCTTCAACAACACGGGCTCGTTTGGCAACATCACGTCGACCTGGGACAACACCACGGGAACGCTCACCCTGACCTCCACCTCCGCAAGCGCGACGATTGCGCAATGGACGGCTGCGTTAGAAGCCATTACTTTTGCCAACACTTCTTCGACGCCTGTCATCGGAAACCGGGTCATCTCCTTTGTCGTTAACGACGGGACGCTGAACAGCAGTGCCGCCACCAAGACTGTGACGGTGGCCCAGGGTCTTGTTTTTGCTTCCGGCACCAGCCAGAACGCTTCTTTCTGCGAGAATACCACGGCCAATACCATCAACGCTTTACTGGCGACCACCGACCTGGCGAACGGTCAAACCCTGACCTACACCGTTATCAGCGGCCCTGCCAATGGCACCCTTGGCGGCTTTCCCGGCACTGTTTCTTCAAACGGTGGCAATGTTACACCCTCTGGATTTACATACACGCCGACCTCCGGTTTCTCCGGTACGGACGCCTTTACGATACAAGTGTCCAACGGTTCCCTCACGGCGCAGACGACCATCAACGTCGTCGTAAACCCGCAGCCGGCCGTAACGGCTGTCAGCGGTCCCTCTACGATATGCGCTTCTGCGACCACTGCGCTCAGCAGCGGCCCCACAGGTGGTACGTGGAGTTCGGACAATACCGGCATCGCCACCGTTGACCCCGTCACCGGTATCGTAACCGGGCAAGCAGCAGGCACCACCAACATCCTGTATACGGTGACCAATGGGTACGGCTGCGTCGACAGTGCTTCCGAGGCGGTGACCGTCAATCCCACACCGGCTGCGCCCTCGGCCATCACCGGTGCTTCCGCCGTCAATAACGAACAAACCGGCGTCGCCTATTCCGTGTCCAGTGTGACCGGTGTCACCTACACCTGGAGCTACAGCGGCACCGGTGTTACGATCAACGGCACGGGCAACGCCGTCACCCTCGACTTTAGCGCCACCGCCACCAGCGGCACCCTTAGCGTGACCGCTACCAGCAATTGCGGTGTGGTCAGCGCCGCATCCACCCTGGCGATTGCGGTGAGCGCGCCCACCATTACGGTGGCGCCGGCGACGCTTCCGGCGGCTACCGTCGGGGCTTCCTACAATCAAGCTGTTTCGGCTACCGGTGGAAGTGGCACCTATACCTACGCCGTTACCAGCGGGGCTTTGCCTGCGGGGCTGAGCCTCTCCGGTGGTACCCTGTCGGGTACGCCCACTGCCGGCGGCACCTTCAACTTTACCATTACCGCTACCGACGCGGGTTCGTTTACGGGATCCCAGGCGTACACGCTGACGGTGAACGCCGCGACGATCGTTGTTTCGCCTTCTTCTTTGCCTGCGGCAACTGTTGGAGTGTCTTATAGCCAGTCCATTAGTGCTACCGGCGGCACCTCGCCCTATACTTATGTGGCTACTGGTCTTCCTGCGGGTCTGACGTTGGCATCAGACGGCACGCTGTCCGGTACGCCGACTGCCGGCGGCAGCTTTACGGTTACCGTTACGGCGACGGATGCTTCCACGGGCAGCGGTCCTTATCAGGGCACTCAGACGTATACGCTGACGGTGAACGCGGCAAGTGTTGTGGTGGCTCCGGCAACCCTGCCTGCGGCGACCGTTGGTGTTTCTTACAGTCAATCTATTTCCGCCACCGGTGGGACGTCGCCCTATACTTATGTGGCAACTGGTCTTCCTGCGGGCCTGACATTGGCATCCGACGGGACGTTGTCCGGCACACCGACAGCGGGCGGCAGCTTCACGGTCACCGTCACGGCTACGGATGCCTCTACGGGCAGTGGGCCTTATCAGGGTTCTCAGACGTACACGCTGACGGTGAACGCGGCGACGGTTGTTGTTTCGCCTTCTTCCCTGCCTGCGGCAACTGTAGGGGTGGCTTACAGCCAGTCCATCAGTGCCACCGGTGGCACATCGCCCTATACTTATGTGGCAACTGGTCTTCCTGCGGGTCTGACGCTGGCGTCCGACGGCACGCTGTCGGGTACGCCGACGGCGGGTGGTAGCTTCACAGTCACCGTCACGGCCACGGATGCCTCCACGGGCAGTGGTCCTTATCAGGGAACGCAGACGTACACGCTCACTGTGAACGCGGCAAGCGTTGTGGTTGCTCCTGCCACACTCCCTGCTGCTACCGTAGGCGTATCTTACAGTCAATCGATCAGCGCAACCGGCGGCACCTCGCCCTACACGTATGTAGCAAGTGGCTTGCCTGCGGGTCTGACACTGACGTCCGGCGGCGTACTGTCCGGCACGCCAACAGCCGGTGGCAGCTTTACGGTCACCGTCACGGCCACGGATGCCTCCACAGGCAGTGGTCCTTATCAGGGAACACAGACATACACGCTCACTGTAAACGCGGCAAGCGTTGTGGTTGCTCCTGCCACACTCCCTGCTGCTACCGTAGGCGTATCTTATAATCAATCGATCAGCGCAACCGGCGGTATATCCCCCTATACTTATGTAGCAACTGGTTTGCCCGCGGGTCTGACATTGGCATCTGACGGGACGCTGTCCGGCACGCCGACAGCCGGTGGCAGCTTTACGGTCACCGTCACGGCTACAGATGCCTCTACAGGCAGCGGGCCCTATCAGGGCACTCAGACGTACACGCTGACGGTGAACCCGGCGACGATCGTGATTGCCCCGGCAACTTTGCCCGCGGCGACTGTAGGTGTATCTTATAATCAAACCATCACTGCTTCTGGTGGTACATCGTCCTATACTTATGTGGCAAGTGGCCTTCCTGCTGGTCTGACATTGACGTCCGGCGGCGTGCTGTCCGGTACACCAACAACTGGCGGCAGCTTCACAGTCACTATCACGGCTACAGATGCCTCTACAGGCAGCGGGCCTTATCAGGGCACTCAGACGTACACGCTCACTGTGAACGCGGCAAGCGTTGTGGTTGCACCAGCAACCCTCCCTGCGGCGACGGTCGGTGTATCTTATAATCAAGTAATCAGCGCCACTGGCGGCACCTCGCCCTACACGTATGTAGCAAGTGGCTTGCCTGCGGGTCTGACACTGACGTCCGGTGGCGTGCTGTCCGGCACGCCAACAACGGGCGGCAGCTTCACTGTCACTATCACCGCTACGGACGCTTCCACGGGCAGTGGTCCTTATCAGGGAACACAGACCTACACGCTGACGGTCAACGCAGCGACCATAACCGTTGCCCCGGCAACCTTGCCAGCAGCTACCGTCGGTGTATCTTATAATCAAGTAATCAGCGCCACTGGCGGCACCTCGCCCTACACGTATGTAGCCAGTGGCTTGCCTGCGGGTCTGACACTGACGTCCGGCGGCGTGCTGTCTGGCACACCGACCGCGGGCGGCAGCTTCACAGTCACTATCACCGCTACGGACGCTTCCACGGGCAGCGGTCCTTATCAGGGAACGCAGACCTACACGCTAACGGTCAACGCAGCGACCATAATCGTCGCCCCGGCAACCTTGCCAGCAGCTACCGTCGGTGTATCTTATAATCAAGTAATCAGCGCCACTGGCGGCACCTCGCCCTACACGTATGTCGCAAGTGGCTTGCCTGCGGGTCTGACACTGACGTCCGGCGGCGTACTGTCCGGCACGCCAACAGCGGGCGGCAGCTTCACAGTCACTATCACCGCTACGGACGCTTCTACAGGCAGCGGTCCCTATCAAGGAACACAGACCTACACGCTAACGGTCAACGCAGCGACCATAATCGTCGCCCCGGCAACCTTGCCCGCAGCTACCGTCGGTGTTTCTTATAATCAAACGATCACCGCAACCGGTGGTACGAGCACCTATACTTATGTCGCAAGCGGTCTCCCAACTGGTCTGACATTGACGTCCGGCGGCGTACTGTCCGGCACGCCAACAGCGGGCGGCAGCTTCACAGTCACTATCACCGCTACTGACGCTTCCACGGGCAGCGGTCCCTATCAAGGAACACAGACCTACACGCTGACGGTCAACGCAGCGACCATAACCGTCGCCCCGGCAACCTTGCCCGCAGCTACCGTCGGTGTTTCTTATAATCAAACGATCACCGCAACCGGTGGTACGAGCACCTATACTTATGTCGCAAGCGGTCTTCCCGCGGGTCTGACATTGACATCCGGCGGGGTACTGTCCGGCACGCCAACAGCGGGCGGCAGCTTCACAGTCACTATCACCGCTACGGATGCTTCCACGGGCAGCGGTCCTTATCAGGGAACGCAGACCTACACGCTAACGGTCAACGCAGCGACCATAATCGTCGCCCCGGCAACCTTGCCCGCAGCTACCGTCGGTGTTTCTTATAATCAAACGATCACCGCAACCGGTGGTACGAGCACCTATACTTATGTCGCAAGCGGTCTTCCCGCGGGTCTGACACTGACATCCGGCGGCGTACTGTCGGGCACCCCGACAGCCGGCGGCAGCTTCACAGTCACTATCACCGCTACAGACGCCTCCACGGGCAGCGGTCCTTATCAGGGAACACAGACGTACGCGCTGACGGTGAACGCAGCGACCATATCCGTCGCCCCGGTAACCTTGCCAGCAGCTACCGTCGGTGTGTCTTATAATCAAACGATCACCGCAACCGGTGGCACAAGCGCCTATACTTATGTCGCAAGCGGTCTTCCCGCGGGTCTAACATTGACATCCGGTGGAGTGCTGACCGGCACCCCGACAGCCGGCGGCAGCTTCACAGTCACTATCACCGCTACAGACGCTTCTACTGGCAGCGGTCCTTATCAAGGAACGCAGACGTATACGCTGACGGTGAACGCTGCGACGATCGCGGTAGCACCGGCAACACTGCCGGCGGCCACCGTAGGAGCCTCCTATAGTCAGACGATCAGCGCGACCGGCGGTACGTCGCCCTATACCTATGCCGCAACCGGTCTGCCCGCCGGCCTGTCATTAACATCAGGCGGCACGCTGTCCGGCACGCCTACAGAGGGCGGCAGCTTCAACATTACGATCACGGCCACCGACGCCTCCACGGGTAGTGGCCCCTACAAAGGAACGCAGACGTACACCCTGACGGTAAACGCCGCGACGATCGCGATCAGCCCGTCCACCCTGCCTGCCGGTGCTGTCGGCATCGCGTATAGCCAAACCCTCACCGCAAGCGGCGGTACGGCGCCCTATACGTATACAGCAAGTGGTCTGCCCGCGGGGCTCACCTTGGCATCAGACGGCACGCTGTCCGGCACGCCAACAGCGGGTGGCACATTCAACGTCACGATTGTCGCCACCGACGCCTCCACGGGCAGCGGCCCCTATCACGGATCTCAGTCCTACACCTTGACGATCAATGCATCGGCGATCACGATAGCCCCGGCTACACTGCCTGCAGCGACGATCGCTGTCAACTACAGCCAGACGCTAAGTGCGACCGGCGGTACCAGCCCCTACACGTATGCGGTAACCGGCGGCAGCCTCCCGGCGGGCCTAAGCCTGGCCACCGACGGCGCGCTGTCCGGTACCCCCACGGCGGGCGGCAGCTTCACCTTTACAGTAACGGCTACGGACGCCTCCACGGGTGCGGGCCCCTATAAAGGGTCTACCACGTACACGTTGATCGTAAACGCCCCCGCGGCGATCGTTCTAAGCCCGAGCACCTTGCCGGCCGGCGCTTATGGACAAGCTTATGCAGGCGCTACCATCACGGCCACCGGTGGCACGTCTTCCTATACGTATGCAGTCACCAGCGGTAGCCTGCCGCCCGGCATCAGCCTCGGCACTGACGGGGTCTTGTCCGGCACACCTACGGCTGTCGGGAGTTATTCCTTCACGGTTACGGCCACCGACGCTTCCACGGGTGCAGGACCTTACAAGGGTTCCAATACCTACTCCATAACGGTAGGCAAAGCCCTTCTGACCATCACCGCCAACGATCAAAGCATGACGTACGGCGGAACGGTACCCGCCCTCACGGTCACCTATAGCGGCTTTATCAACGGGGACAACAGCAGCAGCCTTACCATCCAGCCGACCGCCTCCACCGCGGTTACGCCAGCCACCGGGGTAGGCCAATACCCGATCACCGTAAGCGGGGCTGTGGATCCCAACTATAGCATCACTTATGTCAACGGTACGATGACGGTCAACCCGGCCACGTTGTTGGTAACGGCCGCGCCCGAGACCCGGTATTACAATACGCCGAATCCCACCCTGACGTATACGTACAGCGGGTTTGTAAACGGGGATAATGCCTCCGTCCTGACCTCTGTACCGACGATCAGCACAACGGCGGTTCAGACCTCGCCTCCGGGTCAGTACCCGATCACCCTGAGCGGTGGCGTAGCGCACAACTATACCCTCACATATCAGGACGCCGTGTTGACGGTGCTCCAGTCACTGTCAAACCTGATCACCTTTAATACACTTCCCGTGAAGACGTACGGTGATCCCGACTTTACGATTTCGGCCACGGCCAACTCCGGGCTGCCGGTGACGTTTGTCTCCAGGGACAATTCGATCGCCACGGTTACCCAGGATGCTACCGGCAATTGGGTCGTCCATATCGTAGCGGCAGGCCAGGTGACGATTGCGGCCACCCAGGCCGGGGACGGTCAGTATGCACCGGCACCTGAAGTGGATCAAAGCCTGCAGATCAACAAGGCCGACCAGACCATCACTTTCCCGGTCCTGTCTGCCACGGCAACAACCGGTACGTCCGTTACGCTGGCGGCCACGGCCAGCTCCGGATTACCCGTGACCTATACGATCTCGGATCCCACGCTGGCGACCATTATAGGGAACAAACTGGAATTTACCGGTTCGGGTACGGTCACCGTCACCGCCACACAGGACGGGGACAACGACTACAACGCGGCTACACCCGTCAGCTATACGATTACCATATACAGCGGGGCCGGGTTCCAGTCGCACATCGGGATATTCCCCAATCCGGCACACGGAACGCTGCACATCCGCTTCAGCTCCGACTACCTCATCACGAAATACATCATGTTCTCGATCAATGGTGCGGTCGTGCGTGGGGAAACCGATGTGACCAACAACAGCAACGATATCCCGGTTGATATCTCCAACCTCAGCCCGGGATACTACCTGGTGCGGGTGGTGTGTATCCGCAACAACGAGCTGGTGTACCCGGTATTCAAGATCCTGGTGTTCTAAAACGTCTTCATCGTGTGTGTAATATGAGGGGCTCCCGGGAGGGGGCCCCTCCCTTTTGGGGGCGCCAAAAACGGGCGCCGCGGGCAGGCGGTGGCCAGCGGCGGCGCCCGCAGCCCCCAAAGCGCAGCTTTTCGGCCAATCGCCCGTTTTAACAGGTGAAAACCAGCCGCACTGTTTAAACAAAAGCCGCAAAAAGGGCATCTATATTCCAAAATTGTTCAGTCATGATAAAGACAGGAATATTCTCTCTCTTATTTATTGCCGGCGGCCTGCTCGCCAAGGCCCAAGACACCGGGGTACAAACTTCTGATACCACGCATCCTCATAATATGCACCGGGCCTGGAGTCAGGGCCCGAATGGCGCTCAGGGACCCGGCCAGCGCTGGGGAGGCGAAGGGTTCGCCCATCGCGGAATGCACCCCGGCGGTGAAGGATTCGCCCACATGGGCATGCCCCCCGTGCATTATACCCCCGAACAACGCAAACAGGTCATGGCCATCAACACCGAATACCGCCGCAAACAGGACGACCTCTACAAACAGGACAACCTGACCCTCGGCGCCTACAAGAGCCAGCTCGTTGCCCTCCAAAAGGAGAAAAAAGCCAAACTCAAAGCACTGATCACCCCC
Organism: Dinghuibacter silviterrae; assembly: GCF_004366355.1. Classification (NCBI taxonomy): domain Bacteria; kingdom Pseudomonadati; phylum Bacteroidota; class Chitinophagia; order Chitinophagales; family Chitinophagaceae; genus Dinghuibacter; species Dinghuibacter silviterrae. Next base: position 2,149,746 of record NZ_SODV01000002.1, read on the forward strand.
GAGCAACAGCAACAAATCGACCGCTGGAAAAGCCGGGCCTCCGAAAACGCCCAGGTCATGGCCGCCGCCCGCCTGGAGCGTATGAAGATCCGTCTCCAGCTCACCGACGACCAGGAAGCAAAGATCAAGACCCAGGATGAGGCTTTCCGCACCCAGATTCGCGGCATCCGTGAGAACGACGACCTGTTGCCGGAGCAAAAGAGGGAGCAGATGCAGGAATTATTTTCCAAGCAAAAAGATGCCATGGCGGCCATCCTGACGCCCGATCAACAGGCGAAGCTCAAGACTTTTGGCGCCGGCCACGGCCGTTTCGACGGCGGTCACCGGATGGACGCTCCAGCAAACAATTAGCTATAGTAACAAAAGGATAAGAAAAAGTAAGGAATGCGCTCCGGGCCAACCCGGGGCCTTTTTTTATCCCTGTAAATACGGGAAGGCTCCTGTTTTACCGGGGATCTTTATTGCACTAATATTGTAAGTATTGCTAATAATAAGTTTTTGTTCACAGCCTGGAATAAAAGGACAGTAAGGCGCTCTTACCTTAGTTGTCAAATCACCATGCCATGAACTCAGAAATTGCCGGGGACAAGCAGTACAAGAAGTGGCTCGTCGAAATGAAGGACAGGATCCGGGGGGCGCAGATAAGGGCGGTCATCAGTGTGAGCAAGGAGTTGCTCAATTTGTATTGGGAGTTAGGAAAAGATATTTTGGGAAAAAAAGCCTTGGCAAAATGGGGTGATGGGCTGATCGACCAATTATCAAAAGACCTGTCCTCTGCCTTTCCTGGGAATAAGGGCTTTTCCAAAAGGAATCTATTTTATATAAAGCGTTGGTATTCATTATATAAGGAGGCTGACCCAATAGTGCAGCAGCTTGTTGCACAAATTCCCTGGGGCCACAACATCGATATCCTGACAAAGACTTCCAGTATTGAGGAAGCAACATTTTACGTTCGCGGTACACGTTGCCACAGGCCGATCTGGCGAGGGACACATTGAAGAGTTCTTACAATTTTGACTTTTTGTCTTTGGGCAGCGATCCCTCGGAACGGGATGTGGAAAAGGGGCTTTTGGCCCATCTTCAGAAATTCATGCTCGAACTTGGTCAAGGTTTTGCGTTTATGGGAAGTCAGTATCATCTTGAAGTGGACGATGAAGACTTTTACATGGACATGCTTTTTTACCACACCCGCTTGCGTTGTTATTGTGTACTTGAGATCAAGACCACTCCTTTTAAACCAGAGTATGTCGGTAAACTTAATTTCTATCTAAATGTGGTAAACGCCCAATTGAGGCAGGATGGGGATCAGCCGAGCATTGGAATCCTTTTGTGCAAAACACCCAATAAGGTAACAGTGGAATATGCCTTGCAAAATATCACAGGGCCTATGGGCGTAACAGAATATCAAATCATGGCTTCCTTGCCGGACTCCATAAAATATTCCCTCCCGTCAAAGGAAGACTTAGAAGAACAATTGACATAAATCGAGGCTATTTATAGCCACAATTGTGCAACGGCTCGTTGCACTAATTATGACCCGGGGCGGAATTTCTCAAATAATTGATAATGAATGGAATGCTATTTACGACCACGATTGTGCCACAACCTGTGGCACAATTTGTCTCACAAGTTGTGAGACTTTTTTAACCAATTGATAATGAATTGAATATCGTCTATGGCCAGTGGCCGCCAATTGTGCGAAGACTCGTTGCACTAATTGTCCCACAACTTGTGGGACTAATGTGGTCAAATAAGCACGCAGGCGAAAAAGCTTAAAACTGCAACGTAAACGTCGTCCCCTCCCCAACAATAGATTGCACCTGTATATTCCCCTTATGCAACATCATAATCTGCTTCGCCAGGGAGAGCCCGATCCCCGACCCATTCCGCTTGGTAGAAAAGAAGGGAATAAAGATCTTATCCATCACCTCCTCCGGCATCCCGGCCCCGTTATCGGTGACCTTTAGCAACGTTTTCTTGGAAACATTTTGCAACCCGCTGAGGGTAATCTTGGGTTGTTCCTGGTCGCGGACCGCCTCGACGGCGTTGACGATGAGGTTGATGAGGACCTGTTCGACGAGGCTGGTGTCGGCTTCGAGGATGAGGCTGGGGTCTTTGAGGATGACGTCGAGCTCGATTTGTTTTTGGTCGAGGTTGGGCGCCATGAGGTGGTGGAGGTTTTCAAAGACGTCGCGGACGTAGACCTTTTTGATGTTGAGGGTGGTGATCTTGTTTAAATTCCGGTAGGTCTCGGCAAACTTCAACAACCCTTCGCTGCGTTTTTTGATGGTTTCGATGCCGACGGCGAGGTCTTCCATGGGGGTGTCTTTGGGTAGCGAGGGGACAATGCGCTGAAGACGCGTACCGAGGGTGTCGGCGAGGGAAGAGATGGGCGCCACGGAGTTCATGATCTCGTGGGTCATGACGCTGAGGAGCTTTTGCCAGGCCTTGGACTCGGTTTCGTCGAGGGCTTCGTTGACGTTTTGGAAGGCGATGAGTTTGTATTTGCGGCCTTCGGTCTGGAAGGCGGTGGCGCTGAGCAGTAACTTATAGGTTTGGAGACCGGTGTGGGCGGTCGCAATGACGTTTTCGCCGAGGGGGAGGGACATGATCTCGTGGTAGAGGCTCCAGTCGCGTTTGGACAACGCGTGGATCGTCTTTAAATAAGGGACCTGCAACAAATTGCGGAGGGCCTCGTTCATCCAGACGACCTCACCCGAAGAGATCTCGTAGGAAAGGATACCGGTGTTGACGAGCTCCAGGATCTTTTGCAGGTATTGGTATTGGGTTTCTTTTTCGTTGCTGATGACCTTGAAGGCGTGGTTGAGCTCGTTAAAGCCTTTGCGGAGGGGCTGGAGCTCGGCGGGGGCGTGACGGACGTCGAAGTGGCGGGAAAAGTCGCGGTATTGGACGGCCTCGACGAATTGCTCGACCTCGGTTTGTATCTTTTTGTTGAAGCGGTAAAAACCGCCGAGTTGCCAAAGGACGGCGATGGAGAGGATGACCTCGTAGACGGACTGGCCTTTGAGGATGACAAACGAGAGCAGGATGAGGGTGCCGAAAAGGAAACCCACGCGGAGCAGGATGCTCCATTCATATCTTCTAAATATCATATTTACTCAGTCTCCTATATAAGGCGGTGCGGGTCAGGCCCAGTTCTTTGGCCGCCTTGGTGATGTTGCCGTTGTGTTTTTCAATGACCTGCAGGATGGTGGTCTTTTCGATGGAGCTCAGGTTCAATACCGTCTTTTCCTCGGCTTCTTCGATGGGCACGGATTCGATGGGGGAAAAAATAAGGTCCCGGGCATTCAAGACGGTCCGGTCGCTCATGATGATCGCGCGCTCGATGGTGTATTGGAGTTCGCGGACATTGCCGGGGAAGTGGTACCGCTGGAGTTTCAACAGCGCTTCTTCGTCGAATTCGATGGCGGGCTTCAAATATTTTTCGGCATACACCTTTGCAAAGTGCCGGGCGAGCATGAGGATGTCGGGCGCCCGTTTGCGCAGGGGAGGAATGGTGATTTCGACGGTATTGATCCGGTAGATGAGGTCCTTCCGGAAACGGTGCTCGTTGGCGAGCTCCGCAAAAGGAAGGTTGGTAGCGCACAACAACCGGATGTTGATGGGCACGGGGGTATTGGAACCGAGCCGGGTCACCATGCGGTTTTGAAGGACGGTGAGGAGCTTGGCCTGCTGGGAAAGGCTGATGTTGCCGATTTCATCAAGGAAAAGGGTCCCGCCGTCGGCGGACTCGAAGCGGCCCACCCGGTCTTCCTTGGCGTCGGTATAGGCGCCCTTTTTGTGACCAAACAGTTCGCTTTCGAAAAGGGTTTCGGTGAGCGCGCCCACGTCGACCTTTACAAAGGGTTTGGCGGCGCGGAGGGAACGTTCGTGGATGGCCCTGGCCACGAGGTCCTTGCCGGTTCCGTTTTCACCGAGGATGAGGATGTTGGCATCGGTGGGGGCGATCTTTTCGATCTTAAAGAAAATATCCTGCATGGCATCGGACACGCCGAGGAGCTCGGTTCCGATGATCATGCTCTCCGAACGGCCGGAGGCGGTTTTATCCTTGGAGGTCCCTCCCAGGGCGTCTTCTATGGTATCAACCAGTTTTTCGTTGTGCCAGGGTTTAACGACGAAGTCGGAGGCGCCTTCTTTCAGGGACCGGACGGCGAGGTCTATGTCACCATAAGCAGTGATCATAATGACGGCGACCTCCGGTTTGATCTCCTTGATGCGCTTCAGCCAGAAAATGCCCTCGTTGCCCGTGTTGATGGACGCGTTGAAGTTCATGTCCAGCAAGATGAGGTCGGGGGAAAACTTGGACAGGATCGAAGGAATATTTTCCGGATTTTTCTCCGTCACCATTTCCTTCACTTCGGGTTTGAGCAGGAGGCGTACCGCGGTGAGTACGTCTTGGTCGTCGTCGATCGCCAGGATGTTTGCCTTTTTTAACTTCATAGTATTTGCGCAGCTTCTACAAGCATACCATAAAGCTAAAGCATTGGGAATGAATAATAATGCCCTACCGATATAGGGGGGCTGTATCGGGAGCGTACGAAAAGTGTATCGTTTCCGTACACCCCTTTGGGGGGATAAACCGCAACGTATTGATTTGTAGTGTTTTAAGATTCTGGCACCCGTTTGTTATACCTTCACGGCATGGACAGAGTCATCAAAAAAAAGAAATGGAATTCGAAGCGCATCCTCACCATCCTGGGGATAACGGCCCTCGTCGCATTGATCGTGGGCAGCTTCCTTATGGCGAGCGGTAAAACCAAATTGAACGTGGACGCGGAGCGGATTACGATCAGCGAAGTGACCAAGGGACCGTTCCAGATGTTTATCCCCGTCAACGGCGTGGTGATGCCGATCGAAACCATCTATATCCCTGCCGAGGATGGGGGCAAGGTAGAAGAACGGTATGTGGATGACGGATCCATGATGAAAAAGGGCGATCCCATCCTCCGGTTGAGCAACCCGGACGTGGAGTTGAACCTGGCCAACCAGGAAACCCAGGTGTTCAACACCCTTACCCAGATGAACATCCAAAAGACCCAGGCGGACGTCAATACGGTGGCCAAAAAGAACGAGCTGGCGGACGTCACTAACGCCTATAACGAGGCCCTGCGCGCGTACACGGTGGACAAAAAGCTGTTTGCCCAGCACGCCATCGGGTCCCAGGAAATGACAACGGCAGAGAATACCTATCACTATAATTTGAAGAAAAAAGAGCTGGCGGAACAAATCCTGATTCAGGACTCCATTTCGAATAAAGAACAGTTCCTGCAGGCAGAACAATACTATCAGAAGATGCAGGGCACCCTGCAGATGATGCGGCAAAAGGTCGCCGACCTGGTGGTCCGCGCCCCGGTCGACGGACAGCTGACTTCCCTGGATGCGGACCTCGGCATGAACAAAAATAAGGGCGACCAGCTCGGGCAAATCGACGTCCTGACAAGCTATAAGGTACGGGTGGACGTAGACGAGCACTATATATCGCAGGTGTTTAACGGGCTGAGGGGCTTTTTCGAATTCGCCGATTCTACGTATAACCTGGAAATCCGCAAGGTGTTTACCGCGGTCAAAACCGGGGGGACGTTCCAGGTGGATATGTATTTCCTGGGCCATATCCCCAAGGGGATCCGCAGGGGGCAAACGCTCCAGATCCACCTGAACCTGAGCGATACGAGCCAGGCCATCCTGATCCCCAAAGGCGGGTTTTACCAGCAGACGGGAGGAAACTGGATCTTCAAGCTAAGCTCCGACGGCAAAACCGCTTACCGCCAGGACATCCAGCTGAACCGCCAAAGCCCCGACTACTATGAGGTGGTCTCCGGTGTCAAACCCGGCGACAAGGTGGTCACCAGCAGCTATGACAATTACGAACACATACAAGAACTCGTTATTAACCGGTAAATAAAACAACTATGATCAAAATCACAGGGCTTGAGAAGATGTACCGCACCGAAGAAGTGGAAACGGTAGCGCTCAACAAACTGACAATGGAAGTAAAGGAAGGGGAGTTTGTGGCGGTGATGGGGCCTTCGGGCTGCGGTAAATCCACTTTACTCAATATCCTGGGTATGCTCGACGACCCCGATGGCGGGAGCTTCGTGTTCAACGGGATCGAAGTCGCGCACTATAACGAACGCAGACGCGCCGACCTCCGCAAGCACAACATCGGCTTCGTGTTCCAGAGCTTTAACCTGATCGACGAGCTGACGGTTTTTGAAAACGTAGAGCTGCCGTTGATCTATACCGGTGTCAAGGCCGCCGAACGGAAAAAAAGGGTCGAAGAAGTGCTGACCAAGGTGCAGATCATGCACCGGCGGAACCACTTCCCCCAGCAGCTCTCCGGTGGTCAGCAACAGCGCGTGGCCGTGGCCCGCGCGGTGGTCAACCACCCCAAGCTGATCCTGGCGGACGAACCGACGGGTAACCTGGACTCTTCCAACGGGAACGAGGTCATGCAGCTCCTCACAGAGCTCAACGAACAAGGCACGACCATCGTGATGGTGACGCACAGCGAACATGATGCCCGGTACAGCCACCGGATCATCCGGATGCTGGACGGCCAGACGGTGACGGAAAACATTCTTGTATAATAAAAGGACAAAAAGTATAGCCATGAAGACAATCATCCTGGCCCTCGGCCTACTGGTCAGCGCCACCCTCAGCGCCCAAGACAAACCTTATCTGACCAAGTCCTTTGCGGGCTCGGCGATTTCGGAGGTGGAGGTGGAAACCTCCGGCGGCGGTATCCAGATGGTGGGCACGGACCCCTCCCAGTCCAGGGTGGAGGTGTATATCCGTGGCAACAACGGCCGGGAATTGTCCAATGCAGCAATAGCCGAAAGACTGGACAAATATTATATCGTCAAGATCACGCTGGAGAACGGCAAGCTGACGGCTACCTGCAAGCAAAAAGAACATGATCGCTGGAACAGCGACCACCTGAACATCGGCTTCCATGTCTACGCACCCACCAGTGCGTCCACCCACCTCAACACCAGCGGGGGCGGGATCAAGATCAGCCACCTGAAGGGAGGGGCGCAGATGTTCAACACTTCGGGGGGCGGCCTGGAAGTCAGTGATATCACCGGCAAGATCGACGGATCTACCTCCGGGGGCGGCATCCATGTCGACCATTGTTCGAATAGTATACGCCTGACCACCAGCGGAGGCGGTATCCACGCCGACCACCTGGACGGAAGCATCTACCTGGAAACCTCCGGTGGCGGCCTGGAGCTCACAAACCTGTCCGGTACCATCGAAGCCGGTACCAGCGGCGGCGGCGTCCATGGACACAATATCACCGGCGACCTGAAGACCAGTACCTCCGGCGGTTCGATCGACCTGGACAACCTCGCCTGCACGCTGGACGGTTCCACGAGCGGGGGTGGGGTACACGTCACCATGACGGGCCTCGGGAAATACGTCAAGCTGAGCACCTCGGCGGGTAGCATTTCCCTGAGCATCCCCTCCGGCAAGGGCCTGAACCTGGACCTGGACGGCAACCGGGTAGAGGCTGAAGGACTCGGCGGCATCAACGGATCGATATCGAAAGATCATATCAGCGGCACAGTAAACGGCGGTGGGATACCCGTCCACCTGGATGCGAACAGCGGCCACGTGTTGCTGACCGCAAAATAACAGTCATCACATTTTGAGGGAGCGCTACCTCAGTAATACTATTTGGTATGCTTGTAGTAAACTACCTGAAGGTTGCCTGGCGCAACCTCATGAAGAGCAAGGCGTTTTCCTTCATCAACGTCTTTGGGTTGTCGGTGGGCCTCGCCTGCTGCATGCTGATCACGCTGTACATCTTACACGAGACCGGCTACGACCGTTATCATAAAAATATTGACCGCCTCTACCAGGTAGGGACTACCTTTATCACGGAAGGCGTCGAGCACCGGCAGGGTTCTTCACCCTCGCCGCTGGCACCGCTGATGAAGACCGTGTTCTCCCAGGTGGAGGCCACTGCCCGGCTGAAGCCCTTGTTCGAAGACAAGACGTTGTTACAGTACCGCACCGCGAGCGGCGATCTTCAATCCCTGTTTGAAGAGAAGGGTGGGCTGGCCGATTCCAATTTCTTCCAGTTATTCACCTACAACTTTATAGAGGGGAACCCGAATACCGCGATGGATGACCCTTACGGGATGGTCATTTCGGAAGAGATCGCGCAGAAAATGTTCGGGAGCGCCCCCGCCCTTGGGAAAACCATCCACATCAGCAGCAATACCAACGGGGACCACGACTATGCCGTAACGGGCGTCTTCCGCCCGGCCGGCCAGCCGTCGCACATCGATATGCGTTTTTTCCTGTCCATGTATGGGGGCTATTACGGGGCTTTTCTCAAAAGGACCACGAACCTCGCGAACAACAACCAGTTCTATACCTACATATTGTTAAAACCCGGGGCCGACGCAGGCGCCATCGAACGGCAGTTCCCGGCCTTTGTGGATACGTATGAGGGGAAGGACCTGAAGGAAGCCGGATTTACCAAAAAGCAATTCCTGTTGCCCGTACGGGATATCCACCTGTATGCGCACACCGAAGACGGATATGACATTACGCAGGGGGGCAGCGCCCCGTCCCTGTATATTTTAGGGTGCATTGCCGTATTCACCCTCCTGATCGCCTGTGTCAACTTTATGAACCTGGCCACAGCCCGGTCCGCGAAGCGGTCCTCGGAGGTGGGGGTACGCAAGGCACTGGGCGCGCACCGCAGCGCCCTGGTGTACCAGTTCTTAGGGGAGGCGTTGTTGATGGCACTTATTGCCTTTGGGTTCGCCCTGCTCCTGACGTATGCAGCCTTCCCCGGGTTCGGGTACCTGGCGGGGAAGGACATCCATATCGACGCCCCCCGGCTTTGGGCCCTGGGCGGGGCATTTTTCATCCTGGCGCTGATCACGGGGCTGATCTCCGGCAGCTATCCCGCTTTCTACCTGTCTTCCTTCCAGCCGGTGCGGATCATGAAAGGGCGGTCATCGGGCACGCTGGCCGCCGCCTCGCTGCGAAAAGGGCTGGTGGTTTTCCAGTTTATCATCTCGGTCATGCTCATCGTGGCCTCCGTGGTGATCAACCGCCAAATGCGCTTTGTACGGGAGGCCGACCTGGGGTTTGCCAAGGACCGGCAATTAGTGGTTCCCTTGCGGAGTACCGACGCCCAAAAATTGTTTACGACGTTCAAGACGATGCTGGCCGCCGACCCGCGTATCCTCTCTACGTCCGGGAGTTCCGCCTATCCCGGGATCGACAACCCGAATGACCAGGTCCTGTACGCCGAGGGCAAAACGGTCAACGACGCCTACGACGTGAAACTGAACTATACCGACTTCGATTTCCTGCAAACGCTCGGTGTGCAGCCAGTCGCCGGGCGGCTTTTTTCCAACCGATTCCCTACGGACAGCGTGGACGGGATCGTGATCAACCAGCGGGCAGTGAAGGAGATGGGCTATACGCTAGCGAATGCGGTGGGACATAAGGTATACAGTTCTTTCCAGGGCCATACACAAGCCTACAGAATCGTAGGCGTGGTAAAGGACTTCCATTTTGCGGACCTGCACGTCCTCATAGACGCGTATGGTGTGATGGTGAACAGCGTGTTCAACAACTTCAATTACCTGATCGTGCATATGTCCCCCGGTGACCCGGCGCCGGTGATCGCTTCCATACAACAGACATGGAAGCGGCTCAACCCGGGGGAACCCTTCGAATATACTTTCCTGGACCAGCAATTTCAAAAGAACTATGACGCCGATACGCGGCTGGCTGACATCGTGGCCTACTTTACCGCTATTGCCATCGGCATTTCCTGTTTGGGCCTGCTGGGCCTGGCCGCCTTCAGCGCCGAGCAAAGGACGAAGGAAATCGGCATCCGGAAAGTCCTGGGGGCAAGCCCGGCGGGGATTGTGGTGATGTTGTCGGGCGACTTCATGAAGCTGGTGATCCTGTCTATCGCGGTGGCGTCACCGCTCGCCTGGCTGGCCATGCGGCGCTGGCTTCAGGACTTCGCCTACAAAACGACGATCGACTGGACGGTTTTTGCGCTGACGGCGCTGGCGGCCATCGTCATCGCGCTCGTGACCATCAGTACCCAGGCCGTCCGGGCGGCCACCACCAGTCCCGTAAAAAGTCTAAGATCAGAATAGTATACGCCCATGATCAAAAACTATCTCCTCGTAGCATTCCGGAACCTGTGGCGTCACAGGGCCTTCTCGCTGATCAACATCCTCGGCCTTACTGTAGGGTTGACCGCCTTTTTCCTCATCTTTCTGTACGTCCGGTTCGAACTGAGCTATGACAGCTTCAATACCAAGGCCGACCGGATTTACCGGGTGGTGGCGGACATCAAGACACCTACGGAAACCCTCAATTCGGGCGGACCCGCCTGGGCCGTAGGGGCCTTTATCAAAAAAGAATTCCCGGATGAGGTGGAAGCCGCCGTCCGGACGGATGAAAATAGTTTCCTGTTCCGGCGCGGGGACGTCAAATACCAGGAAGAACATTCTCTTTTGGCAGACTCCGATTTCTTCAAGGTGTTCGACTTTAAGCTGATCCATGGCGACCCGGCCACTTGTCTGAGGGAGCCGATGAGCGTGGTGTTGACGGAGTCCGCGGCCAAAAAATATTTTGGCTCGGAGAACCCGATGGGGAAAACCCTGATCATGACCTCTGACAATTTCAACACACAGGTCACGGGGGTGATGAAGGATATGCCGGAGAACTCGCAGATCAAAGCGGATGTGATCGTATCCATGACGACACGGACCTCACGGGCCCGTAGACTCGATTCGGCCTGGGGCAATTATGGGAACAGGACCTTTATTCTGCTCAAACCGGGCATCAATTATAAGTCCTTTCAAAACCGGCTCCCCGCCTTCCTGGACAAATACGACGGCGGGGAGATGAAGTCGTCCCAAATGTTCCCCACGCTTTTCCTGGAACCGCTCCGCTGGGTCTATCTCTATTCCACCCGGGACGACAGCAAGACGGGGCACATCACCAATGTCTACACCTTTACCATCGTTGCGTTGTTTATCCTGCTCATCGCTTGTTTCAATTTCGTCAACCTGACGACTGCCCGGGCGGCCGAGCGGGCGCGGGAGGTGGGCATCCGGAAGGTGGTCGGTGCGGTAAAGACCCAATTGTCCCGGCAGTTTATCGGTGAAAGCGTCGTGCTTTGCCTGATCGCCTTTATTCTTGCTTTAGCGTTGACGTCCGCGTTGCTCCCTTCGTTCAATAACCTCAGCGGGAAGGTCATCAGTCATACTATTTTTACCCATCCGCAATACATCCTTGTCCTCCTGGCAGTCGCCCTGGGCGTCGGCATCCTGGCGGGGATCTATCCCGCACTCGTGTTGTCTTCCTTTAAACCGGTGGAAACACTAAAGGGCCGGTTTTCTACGGGGACCCACGGCGTTTTTCTGAGACGGGGACTGGTCGTGGTGCAATTTACCATTTCCATCGGGCTGATCATCGGGACGATCATCGTTTACTCGCAGATGATGTATATGCGGAACGCGGACCTGGGTTTTAACAAAACCCAGAAGCTCGTCATCGACACCGAGGGAGACCCCGCGCGGATGGCGTTTCGCAATGCCCTGACCACCCTGCCGAATGTGCGCTCGGTCTCTATGGCGGGGAGTGTCCCGGGGGGTGATAACCCGGGGGCGTATTCGCAAATCCAGAACGTAAAAGGAGAAATGCAAATCGCCAACCTGGACCTTTATTTCGTCGACTTTGACTATATCCCTCAATACCAGATGAAGATCATCGCCGGCCGGGCCTTTTCAAGGGATTTCGGGTCGGACACCACCCAGGCCATGATCGTCAACGAAGCGGCTGTAAAGGATTTTGGGTACCGTTCGCCGAAAGACATCATCGGCCGCAAGTTCGACCAGTGGGGGAGAAGCGGGATGATCATCGGGGTCGTCAAGGACTTTCACTTCCATTCCCTCCAGGAAGTCATCAAACCCCTGAGCATCCGGATCGAGCCCGACGGGTGTTACCTGGTGACCGCGGAAGTGCCTTCGGGACCTCAGCTCCCGGAGACAATCGCCGCGATCGAAAAAGAGTGGAAAAAAGACATGCCGCACCGCCCGTTCAGCTACTATTTTCTGGATGAATATTTCGACCGCCAGTACCGGGCCGAGGACCGGTTTGGGAAACTGTTCCTGGACTTTGCGATCCTGGCCATCTTCATCTCCTGTCTGGGGCTGCTCGGCCTGGCGAGCTACAGCACCTTGCAACGGACCAAGGAGATCGGCATCCGCAAGGTGTTGGGCGCCTCGGTCAGGGGTATCGTAGGGCTTCTGTCGAAGGAATTCGTGTTGTTGGTAGGGGTTGCCTTCGTGGTAGCCACGCCCGTCGCCTGGTATCTCATGAACCGCTGGCTCCAGGATTTTGCCTATAAGGTCAGCATCGCCTGGTGGGTCTTTGCCGCGGCGGGCCTAACCGCACTGGTGATCGCCTTGCTGACGGTCAGCTTCCAGGCGATAAGGGCGGCGCTGGCCAATCCTGTTCAAAGCTTAAGAACTGAATGATATGCTTAAGAACTACCTTATTGTCGCTTTCCGGAACCTTTGGAAAAACAAAGGTTTTTCCGCGATCAATATAGCCGGTCTGGCCGTTGGCCTGGCCACCTGTCTGCTGATCCTGTTCTTCGTGCTCGATGAGCTGGGGTATGACCGGTATAACGAAAAAGCCGACCGCATCTATCGCGTCGACGCCGACCTCCGTTTTGGCGGGAACCACTTCGTCCTGGCGGTGGACCCGGATCCCATGGGACCCACGCTTAAAAAAGACTATCCCGAAGTAGAGCAGTACGTCCGTTTCCGCGGATACTGGAACAGCTTCCTGGTACGGAAAGACAATCAGAATATCCAGGAGAACAATGTCATCTATGCGGACTCAACGCTCTTTGACGTTTTTACACTGCCCATGATCCAGGGTGATCCCAAAACGGCCCTGGTAGCGCCTTCCAGCGTGGTCATCACCGAATCGGTGGCGCGGAGGTATTTCAATACGGATCAGGCCGTAGGTCGCGTCCTGACGGTGAACGACTCCGTTCCGTACAAAGTGACCGGGGTGATCCGGGACATGCCCACCCAGTCCCACTTCCATTTCGACATCTTCATCTCCATGGCGTCTAACCCAGACAGCCGCCAGAACATCTGGGTATCCAACAATTACAACACCTATATCGTCCTGAGGAAGGGGGCCGACCCCAAGCGGCTCGATGCACAATTCGACGGCCTGGTCGACCGGTATCTGATGCCCCAGGCGGCGCAAATCCTAAACATCAGCGCGGATGCCTTCCGCAAACAGGGCAACTTTGCGCACTACATGCTGACGCCCCTGACGTCCATCCACCTCCATTCCAACAAAACGGCGGAGCTGGGGGCCAATGGCGACATACAGTATATCTATATTTTTTCCGCGGCGGCCTTGTTCATCCTGCTCATCGCCTGTGTCAATTTTATGAACCTGTCCACGGCCCGGTCCGCCGGCCGCGCCAAGGAAGTGGGCGTGCGTAAAACGCTGGGCTCGCTGAGGCAAAACCTGATCGGCCAGTTCCTCACCGAATCCATCCTGGTCAGCCTGATGTCCCTCGTTCTGGCCATGTTGTTGGTGGAACTGGCGTTGGGGTCCTTCAATCATCTTGCGGGTAAAGACATGCAGCTTCACCTGCTGGACCGGCCCGGTTTGATCGGGGTGCTCCTGGGGATTGCCCTGGTGGTGGGTTTGCTGGCGGGCGCCTATCCGGCCTTCTACCTGTCCAGCTTCCGGCCGATCAAGGTCCTCAAGGGTGTCTTGTCCACCGGGTTTAGAACCGGCTGGCTCCGGAGCACGCTGGTGGTCTTCCAGTTCTCGATCTCTATTTTTCTGATCGTGGGTACCGTGGTGATCTACAACCAACTCCAGTTTATCCGGCACAAAGACGTCGGGTTTAACCGCGAGCAGGTGTTGATCGTTTCCAATACACAGGTCCTTGGAAAGCAGGCCACCGTCTTCAGGAATGAACTGCTGCGCCTGGGCGGTGTCGAGGACGTGACGGTCACCGGGTATTTGCCCACGAGCAGTAACCGGGACGACAATCCTTTGTTCCAGGATGCCACGCTCGATCCCAAAAAAGCGATCTCCCTCCAGATATGGGGGGTGGATGAACACTATATCCCCACATTGGGGATGCGGATGTCGGAAGGACGGAATTTTTCCAGCCAATTCCCGACCGACTCCATCGGCATCATCGTCAATGAAGCCGCTGTAAGACTATTGGGGACGACCAGGCCCCTTGACAAAAACCTGTACGCCCTCCGGGATTTCCGGGGCGGCAATGCGCCCGGGAATGTACAAACCCTGCACATCATCGGCGTTGTGAAGGATTTCAACTTCAATTCCCTGAGGGAAGTGGTGACCCCCCTGGCCTTGTATGTAGGGAGCGCCCCTGGCGGGGTAGCCATCCGCATGCACACCAACGACCTGCCCGGTCTGCTGGATAGGGTCCGGAACCTATGGACGTCGATGGCGCCGTCCCAGCCCTTCAGCTACTCGTTTATGGACGACGACTTCAACCGGATCTACGCCTCGGAGCAACGGATGGGCGGGATCGCGCTTTTCTTTGCGTCCCTGGCCATTTTCGTCGCCTGCCTTGGCCTTTTCGGGCTCGTTACCTACGCAGCGGAACAGCGCACCAAAGAGGTGGGCATCCGCAAGGTATTGGGCGCCTCCGTGGCCAATATCGTCACCCTGCTCTCCAGGGATTTCCTGGGGCTGGTTGTCGTGTCCCTGTTGATCGCCTTCCCCCTGGCCTGGTGGGCCATGCACCACTGGCTGGAGGACTTTGCCTACCACGTCTCCATCGGCTGGTGGGTCTTTGCCGCTTCCGGCGCGATGGCCCTCCTGATCGCGTTGGGGACGGTGAGTTTCCAGGCCATCAAGGCTGCGCTCGCCAATCCCGTCAAAAGCCTAAGAACCGAATAATATGCTCAGGAATTATATCATCGTCGCACTTCGCAGTCTTTGGAAGAATAAGGGTTTTTCTGCGATCAACATCGCCGGGCTTGCGCTGGGCATGGCCTGCAGTCTGCTCATCGTGCTTTGGGTAAAGGATGAAAAGAGCGTGGATGCCTTCCACGCTCAAGGGGATCGTTTGTACCGGATCACCGGCCGGACCTATTTCGACGGGAAGACCGGCGGGCAATATGGCATGCCCGGGTTACTGGCCCGGCAACTGAAGCGGGACATCCCGGAGGTCCAGATGGCCACCACGTACTTGGACATGGACGTGCATACATTCATGGTGGGGGATAAGTTGATCAAGGAAAAAGGCGCGAGTGCCGATAGCGACTATTTCCGCATGTTCAGCTACCCGCTGTTGGCAGGCCGCGCTGAAGACGCCCTGAGCGGTCCCCTGAGCATCGCGATCTCCCGGCAAATGGCGGTGAATTTCTTTGGCAATCCCGCGTCCGCGCTTGGCCAGACCATCCGTTACGACAACAAGCACGACTTCAAGGTAACGGCCGTTTTCGACGACCTTCCTGCCAATGTCTCCGAGAAGTTCGATTTCGTGCTGAACTGGGACTTTTTGCTCAATGAATATCCCTTTCTCAAACCCTGGGACAACTTCAACCCGGAGGTCAATGTGCTTCTTTATCCCCACGCCCGGCCCGAAGCGGTGTCACCAAAAATCCTGCACTTCCTGGACAAGTTCATCCAGGCGGCGGACGGACCGAATCCCGGCTGGAAGGTGGAATTGAACCTCCAACCCTACAAGGAAGTCTACCTGTACAACCATTTCGGCTCCGACGGGCACCCGGACGGCGGCCGGATCGAATACGTGCACCTGTTTAGCCTGGTGGCCCTGTTCATCCTCCTGATCGCGTGTATCAACTTCATGAACCTGACCACCGCCCGCTCGATCAAAAGGGCGAAGGAGATCGGCGTCCGCAAAGTCCTGGGGGCCGCGCGCGGATTGCTGATCCGTCAGTTTATGGGTGAGGCGATCGTCCTGGCCTTTATATCCGCCCTGGTCGCCATGATCCTGGTGGAGCTGATTCTGCCCGCCTTTAACCAGTTGACCGGCAAACAGATCGCACTTCCGTTAGGACTATGGACGACTTGGGTGCTCCTGTTGGGCTTAGTGATGGTATCGGGGATATTGTCGGGCAGTTATCCCGCCCTCGTCCTAAGCGCCTTTAACCCCGTCCGGGTGCTCAAGGGCGGGACCCTCCGGGCAGGACCCGGCGCGCTTTGGTTCCGCAAAGGACTGGTCGTGTTCCAGTTCGTGCTGTCGATCGTGCTCATTATTTCCACCATCCTCATATCCCGCCAGATCCGCTACGTGGAAGAGGCCAACCTGGGGTATGACCGGGAAAACCTGGTGTACATCCCCATTGAAGGAGACCTGCTGGGCAAAATAGACCTTTTCCGCACCGAGGCCACCCGTTTACCCGGGGTGTCGATGGTCAGCGTTTCCGGCGAGCCGCCCACCCAGGTCGACAATTGGACGATTGGGGTGCAATGGCCGGGCAAAGACCCTAAAGCCAAGCCCGCCTTTAACGTGCTGGGCGTAGGCTATGATTTTACAAAGACGATGGGGATGCAGATGGCCCAGGGCCGGGATTATTCCAGGGACTTTCCCAGCGACTCCGTGGGCTATATCCTGAACAAGGCGGCCGTAGCCAAGATCGGGTATAAAGATCCCATCGGTCAACCCTTAACCTTTTGGGGCCATCCCGGAAGGATCGTAGGGATTATGGAGGACGTCCATTTCCATTCCTTACGCGACGTGGTCAACCCCATGGTCATCCACCTGGAGGAAAAAGACAACGAGGGCGTTTTTCTCGTCCGGACCCAGGCCGGCAAGACCCGGCAGGCGCTGTCCGGCCTGGAACAATTGTGTAAAACGCTCAACCCAAAATTCCCCTTCACGTACCAGTTCTCCAGCGAGGAATACACCAAACTCTATAAGAGCGAGGAACTCGTCGGCCGGCTGTCCGTCATTTTTGCAGCCCTGGCGATCGTGATTTCCTGTCTGGGCCTTCTCGGTCTGTCCATTTTCACCGCGGTGCAACGCACCAAGGAGATCGGCATCCGCAAAGTCCTGGGCGCGGGCATGCTCAACCTGTTCAACCTCCTGTCCCGCGAATTCCTTGTC
This sequence comes from Dinghuibacter silviterrae, assembly GCF_004366355.1. NCBI lineage: Bacteria > Pseudomonadati > Bacteroidota > Chitinophagia > Chitinophagales > Chitinophagaceae > Dinghuibacter > Dinghuibacter silviterrae. The sequence continues at coordinate 2,166,916 of NZ_SODV01000002.1, forward strand.
CTGGTGGGGATCGCCTTTGCCATCGCGGGCCCGCTGGCCTGGTGGGCCATGAACGAATGGCTCCGGCATTTCGCCTATCGCACGCCCGTCAGTTGGTGGATCTTTGCCGCCTCGGGGGCCATCGCCTTTGCCATTGCCCTGGCCACCGTCTGTTACCAGGCGATACGGACCGCCAAGGCCAGTCCAATTAAAAGCTTAAGAACTGAATGATATGATCAAGAACTATCTGAAAATGGCCATCAGGAACCTCAGGAGACATTCCCTGACGTCCTTTATCAACCTGTCAGGGTTGACCATCGGGTTGACCTGCTGCCTGCTGATCCTGGTGTATATCCTCCACGAGCTGAGCTACGATCGCTATAACCGGAACGCCGACCGCATTTACAGGGTGACGCGTATCTTCTACGGCGCCCACCACAGCGAGTCCCTGCACCTCGGGACGGTGGCCCCGCCTTTCGGACCGTTGCTGCAAAATGATTTTCCCGACATACAGGCGGAAACACAGGTGTTCCCGTTCGGGGTATTGCCGATGCGGTTTGGGGAAAAGAAATTCAATGAACAGGCCGCCGTTTTTGCCGACGAAAATATGCCCAAGGTGTTCGATGTTACCTCCGTGTCGGGGGGTGACCCCGCCGCCGCGTTGAAAGAACCGTATACCGTCCTGCTGAGCGAAACCGAGGCGCGCAAATATTTCGGATCGGATAATCCGCTGAACAAGGTCATCCGCTACAACGACCAGGTCGACTTCAAGGTTGCGGGTGTGTACAGGGATTTTCCCAGCAATGCACACATCCATCCGTCGATGCTCCTGTCCTGGAGCTCGCTCCGCGATACGGTCCTGTACGGAGAGGAACAGCTCCGGACCAACTTCGGGAACAATTCCGTGCTGACGTACGTCCTGTTGCCAAAGGGGTATCCCGTTGCCTCGCTGGTGGCGCAGTTCCCCGCTTTCATCGACCGGCACATGAAGCCCAACAATGACGGCACCAAGGCGTCCACCGGCACCGAGCTCACGCTGCAAAAGCTGACCGATATCCACCTCCGTTCCCACCTCGACTTCGAGGCCGAGGAGAACGGCGACATCGTCAAGGTGTACATCTTTGGCGCCATTGCGCTTTTTATCCTGCTCATCGCGTGTATCAACTATATGAACCTTGCCACGGCCCGGTCTGCACTTAGGGCCCGGGAAATCGGCATCCGCAAGACCGTGGGGGCGGGGAGGGGAGAGCTTATCCTCCAGTTCCTGGCCGAATCCGTGCTGATCGCCTGGGTGGCCATGGTCCTGGCACTCGTCCTGGCCTATACGGCCTTGCCCTACATGGGTGACCTGTCGGGCCGGACCCTGGACATGCGTGTGTTATGGGGCGGGGTGACGGTTCCCTTGCTGGTGCTGCCCTTCCTGGTGGGCGTGCTTTCCGGTCTTTACCCGGCCCTGGTCCTTTCGGGTTTTAAACCCGTCAAGGTCCTCAAGGGTTTTTTCAAGGCGGGCACCGGCGACCTTTCCCTGCGCAAGGCCCTGGTCGTGCTCCAGTTTGCCATTTCCATCGTCCTGATCATCTGCACGTCGGTCGTCTTCCAGCAGATCCGGTATATGCTCCACAAACCCCTGGGGTATGACAAGGACTATACCGTCGTTTTCCAATATCAAAATGAACTGGACAACACCTACGACGCCTTCCGCAACCAGCTTTTGGAGGACAGCCGCATCAAAAACGTAACCCGTTCCTCCCGCATCCCCACCGGCCGCCTGCTGGACGAGATGGGGACCTACATCAGCGAAAACGGGAAGATGGAGCCCACCAACCTTAGCCTCAAATACGTCGCCGTGGACCAGGACTTCATCCCCACCTACGGGATGGAGATGAAGGCGGGTAGGAACTTTTCCAGGGCTTACGCGACCGACTCCGCCGCCTTTGTCATCAACGAGGCCGCCGTGCCCGAACTCGGGTGGAAGTCGCCCGAAGACGCCCTGGGGCGCCAGATCCGGTACGGGGGCCAGGACGGCAAGATCATCGGCGTAATGAACGACATCTATTTCGAGTCCCTGCACCAGCAGATCAGCCCGCTCATCTTTATCTACCGGGGAACCAGGACGAACTTCTACGGTCAGGTAAGCGTCAAGATCAGCGGCGCCGATATCCCCGGCGCGCTGAACCATATCGAAGAGACCTATAAGCGCTTTATACCCGAAAAGGCCTTCGACCACATTTTCCTGGACCAGCGCTTCGACGTCATCTATAAGGCGGAGATCCGTCAAGGATCCATCTTTACCTTGTTCGCCGGGATCGCTATCTTTATCGCTTGCCTGGGGCTTTTGGGGCTGTCGGCCTTTACCATTTCCCAAAGGGTAAAGGAGATCGGCATCCGCAAAGTGCTGGGCGCCGGTACCGCGGGGATCGTGCGGCTCATATCGGTGGACTTCCTGAAACTCGTCCTGGTCGCCGCCCTGATCGCCTTTCCCGTGGCCTGGTACGCCATGCACCGCTGGCTGGAAGGATTTGCCTACCGGATACCGGTGCATTGGTGGATCTTCCTGGCCGCCGGCGTATCCGCCCTGTTGATCGCTTTTGTGACCATCAGCATCCAGACCATTAAGGCCGCGGCCGCCAACCCTGTCAAAAATCTACGTTCGGAATAAATGAATACTATGCATCAATCCATGAATTTTGTAAAAGGAGCGCTTGCGGCAATGGCCGTCTGTGGAATCATTGCCACGGGACATGCTCAGGATACGACGATGAGGGTGCCGGATGAGCAGCTTAACCTGCGCCAGTGTGTGGACATCGCGATAAAGAACAACCTCACGCTTCGAACCAGCCAGTTGACGCTGGAAACCGACCGGGCCCTTTACCAGCAGGCCATAGGCAACATGCTGCCCAACGTCGGGCTCACGGTCAACCACCAGGAATACACCGGTAAGAGCATCAACCCGTATACTTATTCCTACGTTTCCCAAAGCCAGCTGACGGCCAGCTATTCCCTGTCCGCGTATGTCACGCTTTGGGCGGGCTCCAGCCTCCAGCACTTCCTCAAACAGAACCGGGAAGCCTACCAGGCGGGCGGGTTTGACGTACAACAGGCCAAGGACAACCTGACCATCACGATCATCCTTGACTACCTCAGCGTGTTGAGCGCCCAGGAGCAATTAAAGGCGGCCATGGTCCAGGACTCGGCCACGCGCGAACAGGTCCGGGTCTACGCCGCCAGAAACCAACAGGGATCGATCAACCCCGGCGACTACTTCACCCTGAAGGGGCAGCTCAGCCAGAACGACGTAACCGTTGCCACCGCCGTCAACACCCTGGAAACGGCAAAAGTGGCCTTGTCCAAAGACATGAACGTCCAGTATTCCTCGTCCATCAGCCTCGTGCCCGTGGGCGATACCGCCGCGTCTTCCCCCTATGGGGCCAGCATAGAGGATATGTATGCGTATTCCATCGTCCACCTGCCGTTGATCGAGTCCGTCGATCTGAAGGAACAAAGCGCACGGAACGGTTTGAAGGGCGCCAAAGGCACGCTCCTGCCTGTCCTATACCTCACCGGGGGTATGAATACCAACTATTCCAACCTTGCCCAGGGAGAGACTTATGTCAATACGACCCAGGAGAATACGCAGCAATATGTCACGGTTGGCGGCAGTACTTATGACGTATATGTTTCCCAGAAAAATTACCAACCCAATACCCTCCGCTACGGATACCAGTTGTCCAACAACATCAACTACAGTCTGGGCCTCCAGCTCAGCGTCCCCATCCTCAATGGGTTTAGTGCAAGGACCCGTGTCCGGAACGCCAGAATCACCGAAGAATCAACACGGTTTAATCAATCCACCGCGCGTCTCCAACTGCGCCAGGCGATTGCTACGGACTATATCAACATGACGTCCGCGTACAAAAGCTATATGGCGCTCCAGCAGGCAGTGTCCGACTATGGGGCCGCCTACAGCGCGGCGCTGGCGCGGCTCGACGCCGGGGTCATCACCAGCTATGAATTCGTGGGTGCCAAAAACAGCCTGGACGGCGCGACGCTCAACCTGATCGGCGCCAAGTACAATTACATCCTGCAGTCGAAGATCCTGGACTACTATATGGGGAGGCTTACGCTGTAGACCGGGCTTCACCGAACGTGAAACGGTAGCGGCGCGTATCGTGGATGCTCCAGTCCATGTTCGCCGCTACGATGTGCTGAAGCGCGTGCACGTAGTGTACGAGGGCGGGTGTCGTCGCCAGGGGCCCGGTGTTCAGCCCGGCCGCCGCCCCAGCCGCCGCCCCGGCGAGGACCTCCTCCGCCAGCGCTGCGAAGCGTGCGACGTCATGGTCATGCAGCGCCGCCGCTTCCCGGATGGCATCCTCCAGGTCGTATTCCCGCTCGTGCGCCAGGACGAGGGCCAGGTTACACCGGTCCCCGTTGGCCCACTCTTTATCCAGGGAAAAAAGGTCGTTAGACCAGCAGACGACATTACAGCACAAAAGCGTGAGGATCTCGATCCGGGGATCCTTCCGCTGGACCGGGTTCAGGTGGTGACCGCACAACACTTCCGCCAGCGCCGGTTCGAGGTGAACCGCCCCCAGGTAGGGCCGGTAGCGTGTATACGCCGCAAGGCTGGGCCAGGCCTCCATATCCAGCCATTGGGCTTCCAGCTTACAGGCATCCAGGTACCGGTACATACCGCGGACGAAGTGCTCCTGCCAGTCGGGGGTCGAGATCTGCCGAAGTCTCGCCCACAGGTCCTCCAGGGCGGTGGCTAGTGTTGAACCCATGGGGGCAGCTATGGGCCCGGCGGCGGCCGCAACTGTGGGCCCGGCCATGGCCGCGGTTGTGGCCGCCGCCGGGACGGGATAGCCCGCCAGCACCAGGGACAGGTCGGTCGCAAGGCTGCGAACGTATTCGTATTTCTGACCCGTGGGAACTTCGTCGCAACTATCGTCCAACAGGAACAGCCAGACATTGAAAGCCGCCGCCAGCGACAACTGGGGCAGGTCGGCGTCCGGGAAACAACGGGCCGCAAACCACGTAAACCGGCTGGCCCGGTAACCTTCCGCCCACTGCGCGTCCGTCGCCAGGCCATGGTGCTGGACCCACTGGATCACCTGCGTGTCTGCCTCCCGTACAAAAGGGTTAATGGCCGAGCGAAAAGGGTTGCGCAAAACCGGTATTTCCATACGGACAAACTAGGGTAAATCCCCCGGGACGGGCTTTTAATTCGGGAATTTTTCCCGTGCGGCCCTACCTTTGTGCCATGCGGCCTCTCATCCTTTGTTTACTCCTGGCCGGATGGGCTTGTCACTCAGGTCCCTCCACCCAGAAGCGGTACGACAGCACGACGATGACCCCTGGCGGAAAGGACTCTCTCAGCAATGGGGCGCCCCAGGACGTCGACTCCCTGGAAGCCCAGATCCATGCCCCCGATACCGTTTTTGAGGATGGCAGCAGGCCCACCTCCTGGGCCGCCGCCGGGTTCAACAACCCCGAACGGTTCAAGCGCTTTCTGATGCTTTTTAAAGACTGGGTGAAAAAGGACCAGGTCGACAGCATCACCGACCACGTCCGTTTCCCCCTCCGCGCCGCAGGGTCCCCCGCCTGGTTCAAAGAACGCTACACCCACCTGTTTACCCCCGCCTTGAAGACCGCCATCTTCCGCCAGCGCCTCGACCGGGTTTTCCGGAATGGCCAGGGCGCCATGATCGGCAGGGGGGAGGTTTGGTTTCAGGAGATCAGGGGACGTTACTACGTCACCGCCATCAATTAAAAAAAAATCGCCACCTTGTAGGGGTATTTATCCGCTGGGTTGTCTTTTATCAAAACCAAGGACTTGCCCGCACAAACCCACTACATGGAGGAACTGCCCCCGGGACCCACCCTGACGGAGGACGCGTTCGAACGCCTGTTCAAAAGCCACTTCTCGCGGCTGCACGCGTACGCGTGTACCCTCCTCAGGGAAAGCCACCAGGCCGAGGAAATGGTGCAGAACGTCTTTGTCAAGCTTTACGAAAAAGGCGACGGGATCCGCATCGACACTTCGGTGGAAGCCTATCTTTATCGTTCGGTATACTACGAATGCCTCAACCACCGGAAACACCTCAAGGTCCGCCGCGTCTACCAGGCCCACGCCGCGCGGCAAGGCGAGCCCGTTACCGGCGTGCCCTTTGCCGGCGCTTCCGGTACCCGCGAGCTGGAAGCCCGCCTCCGCAAAGCCATGAACGACCTCCCTGAGCAATGCCGCACCATCTTCCAGCTCAGCCGTTTCGAATCCCTCAAATACCGCGAGATCGCCGGCGTGCTCGATATCTCCGTAAAAACAGTGGAAAATCAAATGGGCAAGGCCCTCCGCATCCTTCGGGAACGGCTCGCCGATTTTTTGCCCGCACTTTTATTCATTCTTTATAACACCATAGTTCATGTCGTCAGCACAGCATCGTGATCCCCGCGATCCCATAATGGACGGCCTCCTGGTGAAATACCTGCTGGGCGAGGCATCCGCGGAAGAGCGGGAAACCGTGACCCGGTGGTGCGCCCTCGACGCCGCCAACCGCAAGTACTTCGACGACTTCCGCTTGCTCTGGGATACCGGGCGGGCCCTCGCCCCGGAGCTCCGCGCGGACCCGGAGGCCGCCTGGGAGCGGTTTGTGGAGCGGAGGACGGCGCCGGGCGCCGGGCGGCGCGCATCCGGGCCGCGCCAGAGCGCGTCGCAGCCGGGCGACGCGCTGCCGGCCCGGCGTGTTCTCCTGCGCTGGATGGTGGCCGCCGCCATGGTGCTCCTCCTCGGCGGGGCGGCCACCTGGTGGTGGCTGTCCCGACCCCTTGTGCTGGATGCCCCGACGGCCGCACTGACGGCAACCCTGCCCGACGGCTCCTCCGTCACCCTGAACGCCCACTCGACCTTACGATATAAGGACCGCGCCGTTACTCTCGAAGGGGAAGGCTTTTTCACCATCGCGCCCGACGCGTACAAACCTTTCGTGGTCCACGCGGGCAATGCCACCATACAGGTCCTGGGTACGTCGTTCAATGTGCGGACCCGTGATTCCGCGGTCGCGGTCGTGGTCGAGACGGGTAGGGTAGCGGTCAGCCTTGGCGCGGACCGCCAGGTGATCAGCGCCGGGGAAAGGGTGCAGGCAGATGAAAAAGGACTTTTGAAGTGGGCCAGCAGCGACGAGCTCTATCAGTATTACCGCACCCGCTTGTTCGTCTGCCGGGCGACGCCCTTGGGCGAACTCCTGCGCACCGTCAGCGAGGCGTACAACGTACCCATCCTTTTGGTCCCGCCGGACACCGACACCAAACCCCTTACCGGGACCTACCGGTTTGGTTCCCTGGACAGTCTCCTGAACGTCGTCACCCAGACACTGGGGCTGACGTGGACAAGAAATGGAAAGGAGGTCGTCATCCGATGAGGGGGCTTTTTCTACACGCCTTGCTGCTCGCTTGCGTATCCGGGGTGCACGCCCAAGGCGTCCCGGAGGCCCGTGCCCAGGGCGTCTTGAGGGCGCGTCCTCAGGGCGTCTTGGAGGCGCGTCCCCAGGGCGTCCTGGACCGGCGGATCAGCCTGCGCGTGCACCGCTTGCCGCTGGCCGCCGCGCTCGACACCATCGCCGCCCGCGGCAGTTTTGCCTTTTCCTACAACAGTACCATCCTCCCTGGTGACAGCCTTGTTTCCTTTTCGGGCTCCGGCTCCGTCCGGCAGGTATTGGACGCGCTGCTGGGTGCCCGTTATCAATATGTCCCGCGCGACGGATACGTGATTATCGTCCGCGCGCCCGCGCCACCCGCCGTGTACACGGTAACCGGCACCGTTATCGACCAGGCCACCGGCATGCCCGTGGCCAACGCCAGCGTCTATGAACCGGAAAAGCTCCAGTCCACGCTCACCGATGAACATGGTTTTTTCCGGCTCCGCCTCCGGGAACACGGTCCGTTTCTTGCCGTTAGCAAAGAGTGGTACGAGGACACGATCTTTACACCGGAGTCCGGCCACGATTGCCGGGTGCTCCTCCGCCCCGTCCCCGTCACCGAAATCACCCCGGTCGTGATCACGTCGTCCATCGAACGCAGTTGGTGGGGCCGTTTGTTTCTAACATCGCGCCAACGCGTCCAAAGCCTTAACCTCGTCCACTTCTTTACCGATAAACCTTACCAGGTATCGCTCGTGCCCAGCATCGGCACCCAGGGCAGGATGGGCTCCCAGGTCACGAATACCGTGTCCCTTAACCTCATCGGCGGCTACAGCGCCGGCACCCATGGCGTGGAAATCGCCGGCGTTTTCAACCTCGACAGGAAGAGCGTCCGGCATGTCCAGGCCGCCGGCGCGTTCAATATCGCCGGTGGGACGGTGGTGGGCCTCCAGGCCGCCGGCTGCGCCAATGTCGATATGGATTCCGCCCGCGGAGCGATCCTCGCCGGGGGCGCCAATGTGGTGTACGGCTCCGCGAGCGGGGCCTTGATCGCCGGCGGCGCCAACCTGGTGCATGGCACCGTCCAGGGAGCTGTTCTCGCCGGCGGCGCCAACATCGTACATGGCTCCGTCAGCGGGGTCCTCGCCGCCGCGGGCGCCAACGTCGTGCATGGCCAGGTATTTGGCGCGCAGATCGCCGGGGCCTTCAACGACTGCCGTGGAACGGTCTACGGTCTCCAGGCCAGTGCACTGTACAACCACGCCGTCCACCTGAAGGGCGTCCAGATCGGCCTGATCAATATCGCCGACACTTCCTCCGGTTACAGCATCGGCCTGGTCAGCTTTGTCCGCCACGGTCTTCACCAGGTGTCCGTGTCGTATGACGATGGATGGACGCTCGCCTACAGAAGCGGGAACCCAAAGCTCTACAGCATTTTACTGGCCGGGTACAACCCCGACGGCCCCACCATCGGGTACGGTGCGGGCCGGGCCTTTCCCCTGGCCGGGCGCTGGGGGATCACCACCGAGGTGGCCGTCCGGCAAGTCTATGACCGGCACTGGAACGAAGAAGGCACCGTCTACCGGCTGAGCCCTTCGCTCACATTTCGGTTGTCCCATACCGTTAGCGTATTTGCCGGACCCTATGGATCGCTCTATGTGCCGTCCGGCCGGCATTCCAGGGACGTGCCCCCCTTCGGCGCGGCGGCGGGGCTTTTATTCTTTTAAGCGGAATAGGGGTAACACGCCGCATGGTTGTCGTATAAGAACAATACAACGATCATGCGTATCATTTCCATTTTCTTCTTTTTTCTGTGCGCCCTCTCCGTTCATGCCCAGGATTCCGTCGCCTTCAAACCCCTTCCGTGGCAGGTTTCCGTCTTTCCCGGTATCAGCACCCACGGCAGGGCCGACCGCCAGACCGTCAACCATATTTCCCTTAACCTCGCCGGGGGTGTCGAGCGTGGGCTCGACGGCGTGGAGCTGGGCGGCGTATTCAACATCGACCTTCGCAGTATTCGCTATGTGCAGGCCGCGGGGGTTTTCAATTACGTCGGAGACTCGGTGCGCGGGGTCCAGGCGGCGGGGCTGGCCAACATTGCCGGTGGGCCGGTGCGCGGTCTGCAAGCCGCCGGGTTGCTCAACCTGGCGCGGCGACCGTTGAAGGGCCTCCAGGCCGCGGGTCTCGCGAACGCCGACGGTGACTCTGTGCGCGGCACACAAGTCGCCGGTCTCGCCAACCTCACCCGCGGCACCGTACACGGTGCCCAGGTCGCCGGCTTCTACAACCAGGCGCGTCACCTGAAGGGCGTCCAGATCGGCATTGTCAACGTGGCCGACACCTCCTCCGGCTACAGCGTCGGTCTTGTCAATATCGTGCATAAGAATGGCTTCCGGCAAATATCTGTTTGGGAGGAAGACGTTACCGGCATCTCCGTCGGTTTTAAAAGCGGTACGTCCCGCTTATACGGAATCCTCCTGGCCGGTTTTGACGACTGGTCCACGACAAAAACGTATGCTGCAGGAGCCGGTATCGGTACCCGGTGGCCCCTGGGCCGTCAGTGGATTTTTTCCGGTGAACTCATCCAGCAGCAGGTATTCAGCGACAGTTGGAAATACCTGGGCGAGGTTGTCCGCGGCAAACCCTCGCTGGCTTTCCGGCTCACGCCCCACGCGAGCCTTTCGGCGGGGCCGACGGTCAATTTGTATACCGCCTCGTCGAACCTGCCCGCCGGTGCGCATGTGTCGGACATCCCCGGTGGCGGCTGGCCGTCCCGGACCTGGGGTAAGCAAACCGTGGTATGGGTTGGCGCTGCTGTTGGCCTGAATTTTTGGTAAATTCCTGCGCTCTTCAAATGATGAACAAGCTTTTTAATTATATTGTATAATGACACCAAAGCACTGGGCGTTCATCTTTCTCACAAGCGTCACGATGTCTGCCGCGGCCCAGCAGCAGCCCCAAGGTTATACCCGGGTCAACCGAACGCTGAGCGCAGTCACCGGCTTTGTCCACATGAACGAGCTCCCGGGTGACGGCGTCGCCTGGATCAACGGCAAGACCTGGACCGGCGGCACCCTGGAGTGCGACATCCGCGGCAAGGACGCCTTCCAGCAAAGTTTTGTCGGGATCGCCTTTCATGGGGCCAACGACAGCACCTTCGAAGTGGTGTACCTGCGGCCGTTCAATTTCAGGTCGGCGGATACGCTGCGCAAAAAGCACGCGATCCAGTATATAGCGTTGCCGCGTTTTGATTGGGATACACTCCGCCGGACATTCCCTGGGAAATTCGAGCAACCGGTCACACCGGCGCCGGACCCGAACGATTGGGTTCACCTAAAAATAATAGTAAAGGGAAAGCGGATAGAAGCCTTTGTCAACGGGGCAACAAAGGCCGCGCTGGTCGTGACCTCGCTGGCGGAAATGCGGGGCACGAAGGTGGGGTTTTGGGTAGGGAACGGTTCCGGCGGTGACTTTAAGAATCTGAAGTTGCTATATTAATTTAACTATATTGTGCCTTATGACATCATCGGTAAGGCACTGGACGCTTCTCCTTCTGACGGGCATGGTGGGGGCTTGTAACACAAAGCCACAGACCCTTTTCACGGATATGCCCGCCGATTATACGCACGTTGATTTCCGTAACGACATCAAGGAAGACGAGGATTATAACATCCTTACGTATGAGTACCTGTATAACGGGGCCGGCGTTGCCGTGGGGGATGTGAACGGGGACGGGTTACCGGATATTTTCCTGGTGTCGAATATGGGAAGCTGTAAGCTGTATCTCAACAAAGGCCACTTTCAATTTGAGGACGTAACGGATAAGGCCGGGGTCGGTGGGCGAAACGGTTGGAAAACGGGTGCGGTGATGGCGGACGTGAATGGGGATGGCCTTTTGGACATTTATCTTTGCCACTCGGGACCAGGACCGGACTCGATGCGAAGGAACGAACTGTTCATCAACAACGGGGTGCATAACGGCGTGCCTACTTTTACCGAATCTGCCGAAGCTTATGGCCTGGATGCGCCGGGCACCTTTACGACGACGGTGGCTTTTTTTGACATGGACAACGACGGGGACCTGGATATGTTCATGGTCAACCACGCCGACATGTTTTTCAACCCTTTTTTCAATACAGACAAGCTGCGTTCGACGCGGAATGCGCGTTTTGGCAACCGGTTGTACCGGAACGACAACGGGCATTTTACGGACATCAGCGATCAGGCGGGGATCTATGGGAGCGGGTTGAACTTTGGTTTGAGCGCATCGATCGGGGACGTAAATGGGGACGGGTGGCCGGACATCTATACGACGAACGACTATGACGAGCGGGACTTCCTCTATTTGAACAACCACGATGGGACTTTCCGGGAAGTCCTGGACAAGGCGGCGGGGCATATCTCGGAGTTTTCGATGGGCTCCGATATGGCGGACTACAACAACGATGGATGGCCGGACATTGCGGTCCTGGATATGCTTCCGGAGGATAACCACCGGCAAAAGATGCTCAGAGGACCCGACGGCTATGACAAGTATACGATGCGGGTGGACCACGGGCTGCACCACCAGCAGATGCGCAACACGCTCCAACTGAACAATGGGGTGGACAGCACGGGGATGCCGATCTTTAGCGAGATAGGCCAGATGGCGGGGATATCCTCGACGGACTGGAGCTGGGCGCCCCTGTTTGCGGATTTTGACAACGACGGCTGGAAGGATCTTTTTGTCTCCAACGGGATTCTCCGCGACATGACCAACATGGACTTTGTAAAGTATACCTCCGGGTATTCTTCGGGATACAATGCAAAGGAGGCGAATGATAAGACCGCGATGTGGCAGTTGGTTCAGAACATGCCGTCCACACCGCTGCAGAATTATCTTTTCCATAACGATCACAACCTTTGTTTTACCGACGTCACCAAGGACTGGGGCATTACCCAGCCCGGCATCCATAACGGGGCCGCTTATGTGGACCTGGATGGGGATGGGGACCTGGACCTGGTCATCAATAACCTCAACGGGGGGGTGAGCATCTATCGGAATAATGCCTCGGAATTGTTGCACCGGCACTATTTGCGGATACGGTTAAAGGGGGAGGGGCGAAATACGTACGGCATCGGTGCCAAGGTGAAAGTAACCACCGCACACGGGACGCAATTCTATGAAGAGTATACGTGTCGCGGGTTTCAGTCTTCGGTCGATCCGGTCATGCACGTCGGGTTGGGCGACGATAGCCTCGCGGAGGCGGTTGTCGTGACCTGGCCGGGTGGCAAACAATCGGCCCTGAGCCATGTCAAAGGAGATACGCTGTTGGTGATCGATGAACAGGGCGCCACGACACCCGCGGCGAATCAGCCCAACGCAGCCGCGACCCATTTTCGCGACGTCACCGCCGCCACCGGTATAAAATACGTCCACCAGCAATCCAACACCGTTGACTTCAAAATCGCCCCGCTGCTGCCCTACCAACTCTCAAAGGTTGGCCCCTGCCTGGCCAAAGGCGATGTCAACGGCGATGGTCTTGAAGACGTCTTTATCGGGGGCTCGGCGGGATATGACTGCAAACTGTACCTCCAAACCAAAGACGGCAGGTTTGTGGAAGCCCCGGACCAACCGTGGAATGCAGACAAGAGCTATACGACCACCGACGCGCTTTTCTTCGATGCCGACGGCGATGGTGCGCCGGACCTGTACCTGGTGAGCGGGGGGGCGGACTATCCGCTGGGGGACAAACACTACCAGGACCGGTTTTTTGAAAACGACGGCCATGGCCATTTCAAAGAAGTCGTGGGGGCCTTGCCCCCGGAGACGGTGAGCGGCGCCTGTGTGCGTGCGGCGGATGTGGACCATGACGGGAAACCCGATCTTTTTGTGGGCGGCGCCGTCCAACCGGGGCTTTTCCCTGAGGCACCGGAGAGCTTTGTATTAAAAAACGTTAGCCAAAAGGGGAACATCAAATTTGAAAAAATACAAACGCTTACCCCGGGTATGGTGGCGGACGCGTGTTGGATCGATCTGAACAAGGACGGGTGGGAAGACCTGGTCGTGGTTGGACCTTTTATGCCCATCACGGTTTTGGAAAACCACAACGGAAAGCTGGAGGATGAAACAAAAGGGTATGGCCTGGACACTACCCGCGGCTGGTGGTGCCGTCTGGCAGCGGCGGACCTGGACCATGACGGGGATACGGACCTGGTGGTCGGGAATCTGGGGTTGAACACGCAGTATAAAGCCTCAAAAAGCGAGCCCCTCACGATCACCTACGCCGACTTCGACCAGGACGGCGTCCTTGACCCGATCATTTGTTTTTACAATGGAGGCGTGAGCTATCCCGCGGTGACACGGGACGAACTTTTTGACCAGATGCCCTCCCTCCAGAAAAAATTCGGCCGGTACAAGGACTATGCGGACGCACAGCTTGTGGATATGTTTTCCAGTGCACAACTGGCGGGAGCGAAATCGGTTTCGTTAACCATGTTATCCTCTATTGTCCTGCGCAATGATGGAAATAAACACTTTACTGTATTACCTTTACCCATGTATGCGCAGATGAGTGCGGCCAACGGCATCCTCATCAAAGACCTGGATGGTGATGGAAAAGAAGACATTTTGCTTGCCGGAAATTTTTTCCCGATGCGGGTGCAACAAGGCCCGCTGGATGCAAGCATCGGTCTTTTCCTGAGGGGTGATGGCAAAGGTCATTTTGATCCCGTTCCCTATGCGGACACCCGGTTGTACATGCCGGGGGATATTCGGAATATCATTGGACTTAAACAGGGAAAACGGTTCCTGGTGGTCGCAGCCAGGAATAACGGTCCCGTTCAGGTGATCCAGCCCTAAGGCGCCGTAGGTGCCGCCGCCACCAGTGTATGCCAGGCTTGCTGCATAGAATACAGTACGAGAACGACGAAACTGCTTTTGAAGAGTTCTACCGGGAACACGTATTCCGTTTGTTCCAGTTTGCCTTTGCATTCGTACGGAACAAGGAGCTTTCCGAAGAGATCGTCAATGACGTTTTCCTCAAATTTTGGCAACACCGTTCCCGGATCGACCAGATCGACAACATCTCCGTGTACCTATACGTGGCCGTAAAGAACACAGCGGCCAATTACCTACGCAGGAAAGGTCTTGATGAACCCGAGCTCACGGCCCATCACTTTTACCTTAGCCCCGATCCGGAACAGTTGCTCGTCACCGAAGAGCTCCGCCGGACGATCCAATACTCCATCGACCGCCTTCCCCCTCGTTGTAAGCTGATATTCAAACTGGTGAAGGAGGATGGTTTGAGTTGTGCCGAAGTCGCCTCCATCCTTGACATATCTTATAAGACCGTCACCACCCAGCTCACCATTGCCCTCAAAAAATTGAGCGAGCACCTTCAGCCGTCGCTGGGGGAACGCCGGATTAAGGCGTGAAAATATTTTTCCATCCCTTTTAAGAATATCTCCTCCATCGTGTGTCCTCTGCTATAGAGGATCATGTAATGGAAAACTCCCGGATCATAGAATTATTGGCCAAAAAGCTGGGCAAGTCGGCTACCCCTGATGAATTGCAAGAGCTTGGGCGTTTGCTGGGCGAACACCCTGAGTATAGTTATTTGGAGGAAGTGGTGCAGTCATTGAAGGGCAGCAGGGAACACGTGGAACTCCACCTCCCGGCTCAGGAAGTGACGGATATGGGTTGGAAACACCTGGCTGGACGGTTGAATGAGCCCAAGGTGCGAAGACTGTGGCCCCGCTGGGTGGCCGCGGCCATGGTGCTTTTAATGGCAGGCGCGGCGTGGCTCTTCCAGGTGAGGAAAAGCCCGGTCCAGGCCAGCAAATCCGTCAACGTCGGTTATGGAGCCCGTCGGATGCTCACCCTTTCAGACGGCACACGGATCTGGCTAAACGCCGGCAGCCGTTTGATCTACCCGGAACGGTTTACCGGGTCGAAGCGGGAGGTGACCGTGGAAGGGGAGGCCTTTTTTGACGTGGCTCCCCAGGCCTCCATGCCCTTTCTTGTACACGCAGGCAAGCTCACGATAAAGGTTTTGGGCACCAGTTTCGACGTAAAGGACTATAAGGAGGACGCGGACATCACGACCACCCTCATCAGCGGAAAGGTCGAGGTGATGATGGACAACAACCCCGAACGCGACGTCATCCTGGAGCCCCGGGAAAAGCTGGTGGTGGCCAAAGTCGACACCGCCTTGAAAAGCGACCAGCCACAGGTGCGGTACCAGGTACGATCCGTGATGACGGGCGTGAAAAACAACATCGCGGAAACCGCCTGGATCAACAACAAGCTCGTCTTTAACGACGACACTTTTGAAGAAGTGGCCAGGCAACTGGAACGGAAATACAATGTGCAGGTGAACATAGCGGATGAAGGACTAAAAGACGAACACGTGAGTGGTGTGTTCGATAAAGAGACGCTCCAGCAGGTACTGGACATTCTCCGCGCGACGACGCGTTTCGATTACCGGGTAGAGGGCCAAAAAATTGTTATATGGAAAAACTGAAACGTTTCCTGCTTATGAAAGTATGTTTATTGATTGCGCTCGCTGTCTGTTTCCAGGTGTCGGCCAAGGGCTATTCCCAGGAGACGTTCAGCCTGCATTTCCGCCACGCGGAGGTGCACGAAATTTTTAACGTCATCCAGAAGGAGAGCAATTATTTGTTCTACTATAACGATGACTACCTGAAGATGCTGGGCCGTGTCAACCTGGACGTGACGAATACGCCGCTCAACAGCATCCTGAACACCCTTTTGGGGAACAAGTTCACGTATGCCATCACCGACCAGCACAAGGTGATCATTTCACCCGTGGGGGACCCCATCGCCATAGATACCTCGGAAGAGGTCGTCAAGGGCCGGGTGACCGATGATGCCGGGAAACCATTGGGGGGTGTAACGGTCAAGGTCAGGGGCTCGGAAAAAGGCGTCGTGACGGACGACAACGGGAACTTTACCATCCGGGTGACCGCCGGTGTGCAACTGGTGATCTCCTCCGTTGGGTATAAAGAACAAACCGTGACGGCATCCAGGAACATGGTCATCAAAATGCAGCCCAATGCAACGGGTCTTGCGGATGTCCTGGTCGTGGGGTATGGTACGCAAAAGAAAAGCGACGTCACCGGCAGCATCTCCAGCGTCAAGGGGGGCGACATTGCCAACCTCCCGGTGAGCAACGCCGCGGACGCTATCACGGGCCGTGCGGCCGGGGTAGACATCGTCCAGACGGACGGCTCCCCGGGGTCCGTTCCCTCGATCCGTGTGTTGGGGACGGGGACCATCAACAACGCGGACCCGCTTGTCGTCATCGACGGGGTACCCTCCGGTGGTCTCAACGACGTCAACCCCAATGACATTGCCTCCATAGAAGTCCTCAAAGACGCCTCCGCCTCCGCGATCTACGGAAGCAGGGCGGCCAATGGGGTGGTACTGATCACGACGCGCAAGGGGAACTATGACCAAGGCCTCCGGACCACGGTTAACCTGTATGCGGGTACAAAGACCCCTGCCAAATTCCTTCCGATGCTCAGCGCGCCCCAGCTCGTCCAGCTCAAGACAGAGGCGTATACGAACGACGGTCTTTCCGTGCCGACCGTGTGGAGCAACCCTTACTATGCCGTCAACCGCACCAACTGGCAAAAAGCGCTGATGGGCACGGGCAACGTCCAAAACGCGGACGTGGCCGTCCGCGGCGGGAACGCCCATTCCAACTATAGTTTTTCCGGGAACTATTTCAACGAGAACGGGATGATCGTGAATTCCTTTTTCAAGCGCTACAGCTTCCGGATCAATTCAGAACACAAGATCGGGTCGCGCCTGAAGCTGGGGGAAAACATCGTTTACTCCAGCACGAACGGCGCCGCTCCCAATACCCAGTCTACCCAGACCGGGCTGGTGTGGAGCGCCATCCGCTTCAACCCGGCCATCCCCGTGGTGAACCCGGACGGGAGCTGGGGCACTTCGCAGGCGGACAACCAACTGGGGGACATCAACAACCCGGTTGCCACCGCCCATGAGATCTCCAAATACAACCTGATAGACCGCGTCCTGGCCAATGCTTATGCGGAACTGGAAATCATCAACGGGCTGAAGCTCCGCGCGAACTATGGGTATGACCATAATACAAACGAATACTACGAGTTCGACAATGCCATGCCTGACCAGACGCGGGGTCCTTCGATCGCCTCGCTGCGCCAGTCGTTCGCCAAGGAGAAAACCCTGCTCGAAGAATACTACCTTACTTACAACCATGTCTTTGGCGAAGTCCATTCGCTGACCCTGCTGGCGGGGTACTCCGCCCAGGTTTACAGCGGGAACACTTTTAACGCCTCCCGCACGGGCTTTAGCGACACAAGTACCGACCAGCGCGTCCTCAACTTAGGGAACAGTTCCTCGGCATCGAACGGCGGGTATAACTACAATCCCTGGGGTTTGCAATCCTATTTCGTCCGCGGCAACTATGCCTTTATGAACAAATACCTGCTGACCGCCACCTTCCGCGCGGACGGTTCCAGCAAGTTTGCACCCGGGAAGCAGTGGGGCTATTTCCCCGCCTTTTCCGCGGGCTGGCGGTTGAGCGACGAACACTTTTGGGAGCGGTTGAAACGCACCGTCAGCATGTTCAAGATCACCGGCGGTTGGGGACAGTTGGGGAACCAGAACGTGGGAGACTTTCAATACCTGAGCATCATCGGCACCGGTAGCGGCGGCGGTACCGGGGGCGGCGGTTACGGCTACAACCTGGGGACCACCACCACCAACTACAACGGCGCCTATATCACCAGCCTGGCCAACCCCAACATCACCTGGGAACGGGCCGTGACCACCGACGTGGCCGTCGAGTTCGCCACGCTGAAAAACCACCTCACGGGTACCGTCACCTGGTTCAACAAGAATACCTCGGACATGCTGATCCCCTACCAGATCGTCGAGACCTTCGGGGCCCAGAACAATCTTCCCGACGACCCGGGGAACATCACCCTGCCGGATTATAATATCGGTACGCTCAACAACCGGGGCGTGGAAATCGAGTTGAACTACCAGGACCGGGTCGGCGACTTTACCTATTCGGTAGGCGGCAACGCGACCTTTATCAAGAATAAAATCACCAAGCTATACGGGAGCGACACCTACCTCGCCTCCACGCCTTATGGCCGCGAGAATACCGATATTTCCCGGACTTATGAAGGACAGCCGATCGCTTCATTCTATGGATTCAAAACCGCCGGTTTGTACCAGACCCAGGCGCAGATCAACAGCGATCCCTATATCGCCAACGATCCCAACAAACCCAACATCAAACCCGGGGACGTCCGCTTCGTGGATGTCAACGGGGACGGCGTGGTGGACGACAACGACCGGGTGCGTCTAGGCGACCCCAACCCCCGCTTCGTTTTCGGCTTTCACGGATCGGGCAGCTATATGCACTTCGACATTGCCTTTAATTTCACCGGGGCTACCGGTTTCAAGCTCTACGACGCCGACCGCCTCTCCGGCCTGGACGCGACGCAGGTCTACAACTGGTACGCCGATCAGCAAAACCGCTGGCACGGAGAAGGCACGAGCAACAGCGTGCCCCGTCTGAGCATCGACAACCTCAACAACAACTACCGTTCCTCGGACCTCTGGGTGTACAAAGGCAATTACATCACGCTCCGGAGCCTGGCGCTTGGGTACACCATCCCCAAGGTCACGCTCAGCACCTGGAAGCTGCCCGAAGTCCGCTTCTATGTCAGCGCCTACAACCTGTTCACCATAACTAAATATCCCGGCTATACACCAGAGCTCGGTTATACCGATGGGAACCTGCAAAGGGGCGTAGACGTAGCCCAATATCCAGCCACCAGGACCTACATGGTAGGGGCCACCGTAAATCTGCAATAATATGAAGAGACGATTCGACTATAAGACGTTTTTGCTGTTCTTCGTACTGGGACCCACCGGTATGTGCCTGGTCCAGGGGTGTCTCAAAAAACCCCTCGACCAAAATCCCAGCGGGGAATACACCACCGCCAACTACTGGCGCAACCAGGACGACGTTATTGCCGGCGTGCTGGGGATCTACAACATCCTGTTCACGGAAGACTGGATCGGCCACGACCTCTACGCGTACGACGACCAGTCGGACGACATCTGCGTCGACGGCGACCACCCGGACTTCAAAGCCATCGAGCGCTTTAACGCCGATCCAACGCTCCAGTTGATCTACATCACCTGGCCCTTTGCGTACGAACAGATCGGGCGCGCCAACAACGCCATCCTGTACATCCCGAAGGTCCCCGTCATGGACAGTTCTATCCGCGCCCGTTCCATGGGTGAAGCCTACTTCCTTCGCGGGTACGCATACTTTATCCTTAGCCAGATCTATGGGGAGGTGCCCATTATCACGGAAAAAAACCTCTCCTCCGCCGACTACAACGTGGCAAAATCTTCCGTAGACTCCGTTCGCGCCCAGGCGGAGTCGGACTTCCTCCAGGCCGCCAACCTCCTGCCGGAGACGTATGACGACGCCGACAAAGGCCGCGTCCCCAAAGGCGCCGCCTGGGGGATGCTCTGCAAATTGTATATGTTCGAGGACAAGTTCCAACAGGCTATCAATTACGGCTCCCAGGTAGTCAGCGACGCCAACTACGCCCTGGCCGCCAACTATGCCTTTAACTTTACCCTCGGTCAGCAGGAGAGCAATACCGAGATCCTGTTTGCCGTCTGGAACAAAAACCAGGAAATCGCGAACGTGCCCGCCTCTGCCATCAGCACTTATTTCACGCCTCGTGCCTGGCAGGGCTGGGGTTTCCACCATCCGACGCAAAACTTCGCGGATGAGTTCGAGGCCGCCGATACAATCCGTAAAAAGGCCACGCTCATTCAGGTCGGCGATTCCATCCCGAACCAAACCAATATGACCACCATCGGTACCTCCGATGCCTACCAGATGTTTACGGGCGATACCGGCCTGTCCACGGGCCGAATGCTCCCCAGCATGTCCACGACCGGTTATTGCATCCGCAAGTACACTGCCTTTATGCCCAGCGGGGACGGCGGCGTAGATTACGACCTCAAACAACCGTTGCTGCGTTCCGCCGACGTCTACCTGCTCGTCGCAGAAGCCAAGATCCGTCTCCACGGCGCGGGAAGCGGGGATGCCGAGCTCAACGCCGTCCGGACGCGTGCAGGCCTGGCCCCTGTGGCCGGTGCCGGTATGCCCCAACTGATCCACGAACGCCGCGTAGAGCTCGCCGGTGAAAACATCCGCTGGCAAGACCTCCTGCGCTGGGACAAAGACCAGATCATCAACCTCGACACCATCGTCAGCAAACCAAAGGCCGCGTCGCTCCTGCCCCCGTACAACGGAACGGTCATCATCCCCGCCCGGACGTTTGTCCGGCCCAAGGATTATTACATGCCGCTCCCGCAGGAAATCATCGATGAGAGTAAAGGTGTTATATTGCAGAACTCGAATTATTAGATGAACGTACGAAGGTGTATTGTTGGAGCGGTTTTGGCTCTGAGTAGTGCGGCGGCGGCCGGGCCCATGGCCCGGGCCGCCGCATCGCCGTTGCCCGGTGCCTCCGCCGCATCGCCGTTGCCCGGTGCCTCCGCCGCATCGCCGTTGCCCGGTGCCTCCGCCGCATCGCCGTTGCCCGGTGCCTCCGCCGCATCGCTGTTGCCCGGTGCCTCCGCCGCGCCGCTGCTTCGCCCGGCCTCCTCCCTCGATCTGTCCGAGCTTCGCGCTTTCTTGCAGCGCATCGCCGGCGACAAGGCCTCCTCCTTCGAGGTCGCCTGGATCCCCCCTGAGCACGGCAAGGACGTCTTCGAGTTGGAGCAACGGCGTAGTAAAATCATCTTGAAGGGCAACAATGGCCTCAGCGTGGCGTCGGCCCTTCAGTACTACCTGAGGAACTATTGCCACTGCCTGATCACCTGGGGGGAGCATCCGGCGCTGCCTTCGGTATTGCCGCCTGTTTCGCAGCGCGTGCACCGGGTGACTCCCTACACCTACCGGTATTACCTGAACTATTGCACCTTCAACTATTCCATGGCCTGGTGGGACTGGAACCGCTGGCAACAGGAGATAGACTGGATGGCGCTCAACGGCATCAATATGCCCCTGGCGCTGACCGGCGAAGAAGCCATCTGGGACGAGGTCTATACGGACATGGGTTTTACCCGCGAAGAGCTGGACCGCTTCTTTTGCGGGCCGGCTTATTTCTCCTGGTTCTGGATGGGGAACATCGACGCCTGGGGCGGGCCCTTGCCGGCCCACTGGATGGTGACGCACAAGGCCCTCCAGCAAAAGATCCTGCAAGCCGAGCGGTCCATGGGTATGACCCCCGTGTTACCGGCCTTCACCGGGCACGTACCCCCTTCTTTTGCGTCGCGCTTCCCGGGAGCCAAAGTGAAAAAAACCAACTGGGGGGCGGGGTTTGATGATGTGTGCATCCTCGATCCGTCAGATCCGCTTTTTGAATCGATCGGCCGGAAATTCATCGAGACCCAAACCCGGGCCTACGGTACCGATCACCTGTATTCCGCCGACTCGTTCAACGAAAACGTGCCGCCCACCAACGACTCCGCCTACCTCAGCGCGATGAGCAAAAAGGTCTATGCCTCCATGGCCGGGGCGGACCCCGCCGCGGTCTGGGTGATGCAGGGCTGGATGTTCCACTACAATGCCTCGTTTTGGGGACAACCCCAGATACAGGCCCTTCTCCGGGCCGTGCCGGACGACCAGATGATCTTACTCGACCTCTATAGCGAAAGCCATCCCGTCTGGAACCGGACCGACGCCTACTACGGCAAGCCCTGGATCTGGAATATGCTCCACAACTTTGGTGGGAATATCTCCCTTTGGGGGCGGATGTCCGCGGTGGCGGGCGGGCCGCATGCCGCGGGCTCCGGGGCCTCCGCGGCTTCCGGCAAAATGGCCGGGATCGGCTTGACGATGGAGGGGATCGAGCAGAACCCCGCGTTGTATCAACTCATGCTCGACAACGTCTGGACCGACAGCGCGATCGATCTCCATGCCTGGCTGGACGCCTATGCCCTGCAACGCTATGGGCAGTACAATGAACAGGCGCGCCGCGCGTGGCATTTGCTGGATTCGACCGTCTACGACGGCGGGCTGGGGGAGGGTGGACCCGAATCGATCATCGTTGCCCGACCCACCACCGACGTCTGGGCCGACCGCGTGCGCACCAAGCTCGACTATAAGCCCCGCGACCTTGTACGCGCCTGGTCGATGCTCGTCGCGGCGTCGGATTCACTGGGGGCCAACGACGCTTTTCAATATGACCTCGTCGACGTCACGCGGCAGGTGCTGGCGAATTATGCCACCCCGCTTCAGCAAAAATGGGTACTGGCTTACCTGCAACACGACCTGAGCGCCTTCGACCGCTATTCCGACGCATTCATCGCACTGATGTCCGATATGGACTCCCTGCTGTCCACCCGCAAGGAATTCCTGCTGGGGCGCTGGATCGGCGACGCCCGTCGTTGCGGCGCCGACACCGCCGAGGCCAATCTTTATGAGAAAAATGCCCGCGACCTCATCACCCTTTGGGGCGACAAAGAAAGCGGTCTGCACGAGTATTCCTGCCGTCAATGGTCGGGGCTCATCTGGAGTTTTTACCTCCCCCGCTGGGCATGGTACTTTGCAGATGTACGGGGAAAAATAATCACCGGCGCCCGGATGGAAACCGACGACGTCGACCGGCGCATCCGCGATTGGGAATGGAATTGGGTCAATGCGCACGACATTACCTACCCGGAGAAGCCCTCGGGTGATCCCGTGGCCGTCGTCAAGGCTTTGTATAAAAAATATGTGCCCCTTGTGGACCAATAAGTATATCGCCCTCGTCCTCGCCTGTTTTTTGTTCGCTGGAGCGAAAGCGCAGGTAAACGATCATATTTTCCCTGCCGCTCCTGCGGCCAGGCCCTATATCGACTTTGATAAAAAAGGCTTTCTCATCCATGGCCGGCGCACCTTTATCGTATCCGCAGGGATCGAGTATGCCCGCGTTCCCCACCAGCTTTGGTCCGACCGGCTGCTCCGCCTGAGGCGTGCGGGGTTCAACTGCGTGGAGATCTATACCTTTTGGAACTGGCACGAGCCCCACGAGGGACAATTCGACTTCAAGGGGGACCACGACCTGGACGCCTTTTTGAAACTGGTTCACCGGATGGATATGTATGCCATCGTCCGTGTCGGTCCGTACTATTGCGCGGAATGGGACAACGGTGGATACCCGCTCTGGCTGCGGTTCAAACCCGGGGTGCGTGTCCGGGAGCCCAACGCGCCCTTTGAAAAATATGCCGGCCGGTTTTTCGACAGGTTGATCCCCATCGTGGCCGCCAACCAGGTCAACCACGGGGGCTCCGTGATCCTCGTGCAACTGGAAAATGAACACAACCTCGGTTGGGGGACCGCGATGCCCAACACCTATTTCACGTTTCTTAAGGATAAGGCGGTGTCACTGGGGATACAAGTGCCGTATTTCTTTAGCGGTCTACACCATGACAGCGACCCGGCTGGGGACCGGCCTTCACTCGACGACCCCACGCGCCCCAACCCCTGGATGTCCACCGAATTCTGGTGCGTCTGGTATAACGGGTATGGCTCCACGGAGAAGGACGCGCGTACGTACGCCTACCGGACGTGGAAGATCATCGCCCGGGGCGGTAACGGCTACAAC
Source organism: Dinghuibacter silviterrae (assembly GCF_004366355.1). Classification (NCBI taxonomy): domain Bacteria; kingdom Pseudomonadati; phylum Bacteroidota; class Chitinophagia; order Chitinophagales; family Chitinophagaceae; genus Dinghuibacter; species Dinghuibacter silviterrae. Next base: position 2,190,996 of record NZ_SODV01000002.1, read on the forward strand.
TACTATATGGCGCACGGCGGCAGCAACTTCGGGTACACCAACAACGACGAGGACGCCGCCTCCTACGACTACGGGGCGGCGGTTGGGCAGGGGGGAGACCTCCGGCCCGTGTACTACGCCATGAAGCGGGCGGCCCTTTTTGCCCGCAGCTTTCAGGATATTTTGGAAAACAGCACGGCCGGTGCCGGTGGCTACCGGGTCAGCCCTGCGGGGCGGATCCGGTTTGCCGACACGCTGCCTCCTACCGTCGAAGCCTACACGCTCAACCCGGGTATTCGCCTCGACAGCTGCGAGGGCAGGATCCTGACGCTGGTCCATCAAGGTAAAGAGGTGACCATCGTCACCTATGGTGACCCGGGCAGCAGGATACGTCTTGATTTTTCCTTGCCCCAAGGCCCTTTGCGCATAGACACGACCGTGAGCACCGAACCCTTCACTTGTGGATTCCCGGGTGTCCGGGTCCTGGTGATGAACGGCGACTGGGCCGACCGGACCTGGGTCGTCGGCCATGACCTGGTCGTCGGACCGCGGTACGTCGGGCGTATGACCGCCGATAGCCTGGAGACCGAGGATACGCTGGGCGCGCCCGTGGCCCCGGTGTGGGTGTACACAGAGGGCGCGGTGCGCGCGTGGAAAGCCGGCGCGCCCACGGCAACGCCTGCGGTCGCGCATATAACCCCGGGGCCCTGGGAAGGGGCGGATGCCCGGTCGCCGTTGAAAACGGCGCCTATGTCAAAGGCCTCCGCGGTAGCGGCCGCGCAAATGGCCTCCGCGCCAGCGCCCGAGCAAATGGGCTCCGACGGCGACCTCACCGCCGACGCCTGGTATTCCACGAAAGTCTTTGCCCCATCGGCCGGCCCGTACACCCTGCTCGTACAAGGCGCAGACCGCGCCACCGCCTTCCTGGACGGAAAGCCCATAGACTCCTTCAACATAAAAGACGGACAGATCCCCCTCGTGCTCGGGAAGGGCCCCCACGACCTGGAAATTTTTACCGCACACGACGGCCGCGATAAATTGGCGGGCTTTTTGGGCCCCATCGACAAGGCTGACCGGAAAGGGCTATTTGGTCAGGCCTTGCTGGTCAAGGGACCTCCGCCCTTCCACGAACTCCAGGGATGGCGGATGGTCAAGGCCACGGACATGAAGCAGGGTCCTCCAAAGGATATGGGGGAGCCATACACGATCGGGCAGGATGCCTTTGACAAAAAGCAAGGCTTCGGTTGGTTCCAAGTGGACCTGCCGGACCCGGCCGCGCCCACCATACGACTGGATTTCGCCAGCGTGGATGAGAACGCCACTGTTTTTATAAACGGCCGCCGCGTGTATCGTCACGAGGGGTGGAACGAACCTTTTAGCGTGACCATCGATCACGCGGATACGTTAGCAAGACCCGTGCGGCTGAGCGTGTTTGTGGAGAACTATTCAAACGAAGGGGGGATTGACAAGCCTGTGCGCGAGGGCGCACTCTCGGCGCCGGTCCTGGTGACGGGCTGGCGCATGCAAGGGGGCACGGGCCTGCGGCCACAATGGCGACCAAAGGCGCGACCCGCGGCGCGAGCAACAACGCGACCCACGGCGCAAGCAACGGCCGTTCCGGGAACCCCCTGTTGGTGGCGCACCACCTTCGACGCCTCGCCCGACCCCGCCCTTGTCTGGCGGATTATCCCCAAAGGCCTGGGCCATGGCTCGATCTGGGTGAACGGGCACCACCTCGGCCGCTATCCGGAAAAAATACCTGTGGAGGGGCTTTTTGTGCCCTCGTGTTGGTTGAGGAATACACAAAACGAACTCGTCGTTTTTGACGAAGACGGCAGGGACGCGCGACAGGTCACGATCGGCCTGGAAGCCGCCGCCAGCCGGAACCGTATCCTATGGCAAAAGCCATAATCGTTGTATGAGAATACCCACTGAACCTGTCGGGAGCATTCCGCGTCCCGCTGTCCTCCTGGAAGGGATGCACGCGCATGCTTCCGGTTTGATCGATGACAAGGAGCTGGACCGGTTGTTTGAATCGGCGTTGAAAGACACACTCCGGCAATTGGAAGCAACGGGATCACCGGTGCTGTCCGACGGAGAGCAAACAAAACCCAGCTTTGCGACCTATCCTATTGCCGGGTTGCCGGGTCTGAACCCCAACGGCGTGGTGATTTCTTTTGCCGACGGACACCAGCGCCAGCTGCCGGCGCTTACCGGGGGACCGTTCCGTTACCGGACCTACGCCAGCAGCTACCTGGAAAAGGCAAGACGCTTTTCCGGGATGCCCATCAAACAGGCGGTCATATCGGTGTCCGCCCTGAGCCTTTTGTATCCCCAGGAGGGCATCGAGGGCTATGACCGCGCGCAATTTCTTGAAGACCTGGCCGGTGAGGCGGAGACCGACATCCGGCGTTGCCTGGACCGGGCCGCGCACGTCGTCCAGGTCGACTTTACGGAGGGCCGGCTCGCGTTGAAACTCGATCCCAGCGGCGCATTGCTCCAGTCCTTTATCGACCTCAACAACCAGGTGCTGTCGCGGTTTACAGAGGAAGAACGCCGGCGCATCGGCATCCATTCCTGTCCGGGCGGTGACCACGATTCGACCCATAGCGCCGATGTGCCGTATGGGGCTTTGCTGCCTTACCTTTTTCAACTGCAGGCGGGTAACTTTTACCTGGAATATGCGGCAGAACCCGACAAGCCGTCCGTGCTGGCATCGATCAAAAAACACGCCCGTCCTTCGGCCAGGATTTTCCTTGGCGTGACCAACGTACTCAACCCACGGGTAGAGACGCCGGAGGAAGTACGGGACCTGATCCTGGAGGCTGCCGCTGTGCTTCCCGCGCGTCAATTGGGGACAACGGACGACTGCGGTTTTTCTCCTTTTGCAGACGATACGTCAACGTCGAGGGCCATTGCTTTTGCCAAAATTCAAGCACGCGTCCGGGGCACCTGGCTGGCGGAAGGGGTATTATGAAACGGCTGCTCCTGGTCTTGTCTTTGGTGATCCCGCTGGCCGGCGCGGCGCAGCTCCACTGGGTAGATCCGTTTATCGGCACCACGGTGAGCGCGGTGGATACCCGTTGGGGTAACGAAGGAGGGGTGTACCCGGGTGCGGTGGCGGTGTCCGGGTTTATACAATTGACACCGGAGACCAGGGGTGGGGGGTATGACTACCGGGATAACCACATCTTAAGATTTAGCTGCACCGGCCACTACAGCGGGTTTCCCGGTGGGTCCGCGGGGCACTTTTATGTGATGGTGGGCGGCGCCCATCCTTTTGCGCATCGCGATGAGGTCGCGTCTCCCGGTTATTACCGCGTCCGTTTCAGCGACGACAGCACGCTCGTTGAGGCCGTTGCCACGCCAAGGACCGGTATGTTCCGGTTTATTTTCCGAAAAGGCACGCAGCCGCGAATCTATATCGGCGACACCTCAGACGCCGCGTATCTCTTTAGCCAGCCGTGCGTCAGCCGCGAACCGGCGCAAGAAGGCGTCGTGCTCACCTTCGCACCCACGGATACCCTCTTGCTAAGGGTGAGCGTTTCCACCGCCGGCCCGGAAAGCGCCCGGAGAAACATCGCCGTAGAGGGCAGCGACAACTTCGACACGCTGCGCCACCGCACACAAGCCGCATGGACGAAAGCTTTGGGGGCATTACAAATAGAGGGGACCGACAAAAAACACGACCGGATATTTTATACCGCCCTTTATCATTCTTTGCTCCTGCCCTGGATCATCAGCGACGTGGATGGCTGGTACCGGGGCGCGGACGGGAAGCTGCACCGGTCCGCCACGACCGAGTACGGGGGCTTTTCCCCCTGGGACACCTTCCGGACGCTCCATCCCCTGCTGGCGCTTTTTTTCCCGCAAAAAGAATCGGACATCGTCCGCTCGATGCTGGATGTTTACCGGCAGCGGGGTTACCTGCCCACGGAAAGTATGACCGGAAATCACGCCATCCCCATCATCGTCGACGCCATTGTCAAGGGCGTACCGTGCATAGACACCGCCCTGGCCTATGAGGCCATGGCCAAAAGCATCGTCAAAGGTCCGTTTTTGCAAAACGACATGGCTATTTACCGCCGCCTGGGGTATATTCCTTTCGACTACCCGGAATCGGTATCCAGGACGCTGGAATACGCGTATGACGACGCCTGCCTGGCGCGCCTGCCCGGCCCCTATCGCGAAATGCTGGACAGCAGCAGCCGCGCCTACCGGCGGTTGTTCGACCCCGTTAGCCTTTTGCTGCTGCCCCGGAAGGGCGATTCGGTGTTGCGCAGTGCGGGCAACGCCGGGTACAAAGAGGGCGATGCCTGGGGGTATTCCTATTTTGTGCCCCAGGACCCCGCGGGGCTGATCAATTACCTGGGCCAGGGGCCTTTGTTCGCCGCGCGGCTGGATTCCATCTTATCCGCCGGTCTTATCCCTTTCGACAACGAAACCGTTCTTCAGATCCCCTACCTGTTTAGCGTAGCAGGTTATCCGGATCTTACGGCGAAATGGGTGCGGCGGATCATGGAAACCCGCTACCAGGACAAACCCGGTGGTTTGCCCGGCAACGACGACCTGGGCGCCATGTCGAGTTGGTATGTATGGAGCGCCATCGGGTTTTACCCGTTTTGCCCGGGAAAGCCGGACTATGTGGTGGGGTCTCCTTTAGTCAAAACCGTACGGGCGCTGCATCTGCCGGCCGGCAAACCGAGCGAAAAGGCCCCCCACATCACCCTCCACTACCTGCGTATACCCAAGACCGTTACCGCGGGGGTGCCTTTTACTTTGCCGTTCACCTTGTCCAATACCGGGAGCGACGGCACCCTACAGGTGTTGGGGGTTAAGAATTGTTTTGTACCCTCGGGCGCCGTGTTGCGGGATTCGGTCACCTGCACCCTCTACCGGGATAGCGGCGGGATCCGGGTCGTACCACCCGCAGGCCCGCTTCCGGACACCGCCGCCGTCCTGGAGGCGACGGTGCCCCCGCTCGTGAGGGTAGGGGATAGCGTGTGGATCCGTGTCCGGGTGCAGTATAGAGGCTGGATCACCCGGACTGTCTCCCTAATCGGCCATCCGTTGCGGTTGCACCCGGGAGAGGAGCGCACCGTCGACCTGGCGTTACCACCGATGAGCCCGGGGATGCATACTGTTCTGGGCCGGCCGGTGAAAGTATACCGGACGGCGCTGGAAACCAGCGTGCCCGACCTCGGTAACGATGGACTCGGGAAGACGCTGACGATGATGATATGGGTCTTCCCCAAAGAACCGGACCACGAAGGGTTGATGGATATTTTTACAAAAGGAGACTTCAACGTCCTCCAGGTGTCCGGCCGTTCTTCGCTCACATTTTTTGCCGGTGGTTGGGGAAGGGGCGACTGCACGGTCGACCTGCCCGCAGACTGGGTGGGCCACTGGCACCACATCGCCGGGGTATGCGGACCCGATGGATTGCGGGTCTATATTGATGGCCGGTTGAAGGGGTTCACTGCGTTGCAGGAAGTATCTTTGTCCTTCACCGGCTCGCCCTGGATGATTGGCCGCAACGCCGAATTCCCCGGGGAACGGGTCTTTGAGGGGCTCGTGGCGTCCCCTGAATTATTCCAGGCTGCCCTGGATAGTACCACGATCACATCGATCTACCAAACAGAAAACCATCGTCCATGAGATGTCGAGTAAATGTATTGCTTACGCTGATTGTTTTGACCTCTTGCAGCCACCCGCATGACTGGAATGCGATTTTTAAAGACCCGCGGCTGTATTGTTCCGTGGTGCATGACCTGAACCGGGTCGTCATGGGGAATAATTTTTCGCCCATCGTCGCCTCCAGGAATTATATGTACGCCGCCGTCGCGGGGTACGAGGTTATCGCGGCCGGCTACCCCTCACAATACAAAAGCCTCGCCGGACAATTGAGCGGGTTGCAAAAGATCCCCACTCCAACCGACTCGATCGACGTCGAGCTGGCGTCCCTGCTGGCCTATTGCCAGCTCGGCCAGGCGGTGACCTTTCCGAAAGGCACCATGGAAAAGCTGATGGACAGCCTCAAAACGATGGCGCGAGACCACGGTATGCCCACCGACGTGTACGATCGGACGCTGGCATACGCTGATACCGTCGCGGCCAACATCATGCGCTGGAGCCGTAAAGACCATTACCTCGAAACAAGACGTGCGCCGCAATACGTCGTCAAAGACTCGGCCGGCCGCTGGCAACCTACGCCTCCCGCGTATTCGGTGGCTGCCGAGCCCCACTGGAACCGGATCCGCTGCCTGGTGCTGGACAGCCCCTCCGAAATCATGCCCCCGCCGCCCTATGCCTTCAACGTGACCGATCCCAAAAGCGCGTATTACCAGGAGGTCAAAAAGATCAAAGCCTCGACCGACAGTCTTACCCCCGATCAAAAGGCCATCGCGGAGTTCTGGGATGACAACCCGTTCCGGCTAAACGTCTACGGACACCTCAAATACGCTACCAAAAAATTCTCGCCCCCCGGTCACTGGATGGGCATTACCGGTATTGCCGTCCTGAAATCCGGGGCGGATTTCCCCAAGGCTGCCGCCGCTTATGCCGAAACGTCCATCGCCCTTTTCGATGCTTTTATCCAATGCTGGAACGTCAAGTATACCTACAACACGATACGACCCGAATCCGTCATCGACAAATACGTCGATCCCAACTGGAGACCCCACCTGCAAACACCGCCTTTTCCTGAATATACTTGTGGGCACTGTACCATTTCCGCTGCTGCCTCCGAAGCCCTGAGCCATCAATTTGGCGATCATTTCGCCTATACGGACACCACGGAACTCGAATTCGGCATACCCAGCCGGTCTTATACTTCCTTCCGTGACGCCGCGAAGGAAACCATGGTATCCCGGTTCTACGGCGGCATCCATTACTACTATAGTTGTGTGGAGGGCAATGACATGGGTACGCGTATTGGAGCGACGGTGGTTTCACGGATCCAGTGGCATTAAGGCCTTCGCGTGAGGCGCCAGGTGATGCCGGCCGCGACAATCAACAACAACCCCAGCCACCACAGCCGGTGAGACGACCGGCCGGTAAGCGCATCGGGGTCGCCTTGGTATTGTAGGGCTGCCCAGAAATAAGGAAGCTTTTGTATGGAAGATACCTCCGGGTCATCCAGCCACCGGAGCTTGGAGGCGCGAAGGGCTTGGGCAGCGCCACCGGGTTCCCGCAGTTTTTCATAGTATTGGATCATCAACCGCGCGGCCGTTTCGTCATTGACGTTCCACCAACCGGAGATGACCGCCCTGGCGCCCCCTGCGGTGAATGCCCGGGAGAGGCTTTGCACCCCCTCGCCGGTTACTGCCCGCCCGTCCCCGGTTTTGCAGGCACTGAGCACGACGAGTGCCGGATGTCCACTGGCTTCGAAGAAATAAAACGGGCCGTCGTACAACGCGATGTGGGGCGCCGCCAGGCTGTCTTGCTGGATATATGCGTGCGCACTCAGGTGGACGATTTCGGAAGAAGAAAGCGCATGCCGGAACGCGGCCGTGGTGGCCTGGCCGGCGGTAAACCAGTTCCCCGAAGGGACAAAACGCCGTATCCCCGTTTCCTCCGACGCAATGGCGTTCAAAACGGGGGAGGAACCATGCGCATCCGGCAGGAAAAACCCGGAAAACCCCTTTCCCTGGTTCCGGTCGAGCTTTTGCTGCCGCAACGTTTCCAAGGACCAATTGTAGCAGATCGATTCCTGCCGGATCACGAACGGCCAGTCAGCAGGGTCCTCCGGGAAATCTGGGCGGGTGAGCAGGGCTTCGACCGGAAGGAGGTCTAACGAGCCGTCGGGTAAGAGTATGTATGATTTCCCCGGTTCCAGGGGATGGGTTCCAAAAAGCCGGTGATAGATCGAATATGCTTCTTCCCCATACCGGCGGGGATGGTTGATCATGGCTTCCGCACCACCCGCGAACCAGCGGCCGGTGAATGATTTCAGGCTGTCCTGCCAGGCGCCGGGCAGGCATTCGACATAGTCGATGGCGGAAGCGGTACATTCCACCGTATAAAGGGCTTTTGATCCTACGAAATACGAACGCGCTACCAGGCCGCCTCCAAGGGCGTCCTTCCATAAAACGCCGCCGGATAAAACGCTGCTGTCCGGTGCTTTCCGCAACCTGGCCAGCTCCCAGCCGGCGGCCCTGGCGGCGGAGAGGGCGCCCAGACGGACGCTGTCGCTTTCGGTAATGGCCTCCCGGTTATAATAGGCGATGGCTCCCTCCAGGAGACGGATCCGCCGGGTCACGCTGTCGGGTGGCCGCCGGTCATCCGCCTGGTGGTGCCGTATCTCTTCCAGCAACAACTGTGCTTTGCTGCTCTCCATGAAATCAAGGATGTATTGCGCGTATACGGGCTTGGGGAATTGATTCCATGCGGTCCAGGCCGTGGAAATGGCCTGCTCGAACCGCTCCCGGGCGTCCGCGGCCCATTGTTCACGTGATGTACCGGTGACGAGCTCTTGTCTTAGCCGGGTACCGGTCGCAAAACTCAGCCCGAACAGCCGGAGGGCGTCGTCGGTTTGGCCGGATGCCAGCGCCCATCGGGCACGGTCGTACAACAGGTCTTCAAACGTATACTCCGCGTAAGCGTCCGAGGGGCGAAGACTGGAAAACGTCGTGCCCGGACGGAGGACCGCCAGCGCTTTTTGTTGGTAATCGTCCGCTGTCCTTAGCAGGCCGAGCCGTAGATAAAGCGCGCCCAGCCGCTGCAGGAGCTTGGCCTGCTCCCGGATATTGCCTTTTTTGAGGGCCAGCGCTTCCTTGTAAAAAGAAAGCGCCTTTTCCGGAACCCCTGCAAAGATATCGCCGGCCTGCTGGTAGGCCGTTAGCAGCCAATCAATGGCGGAAGCCTTTTTGAGCAGGTCGATGGCTTCCAGGATACTGGAGGCGGCTTCCGCTTGCCGGTGGAGTGCCTGGAAGGCGTCGGCTTGCTCAGACAACAGTAATCCGCGAAGGGAAGGGGTTCGACCCGCCACTGCGAGGCCCCTGCGGCAGTACGCCAGTGCCTGGAGGGGTTGCCCGTTGTCGGAGCAATCACCGGCCAGGTTGCTGTAGACCCCCGCGAGCACGAAAGGGTCGTTCTCCTTTAATGCGATGGTGAGGGCCTGTTCATGGATGAATATCGCCTGCCCGTAGTCGCCTAAGCGTGTATAGTTATTGCCCAGCGGTTTGAGGATATTGTCCACGACGAGGTGGTCGTCTGCCAGCTCCGGGTGCGCCCGGGCCCAGTCGTAGGCGGCGGTATAAGCGTCCGTGGAGGGGACGACCGCTCCGTTCAACAACCACATATACCCCTCGTTGGTGAGCAGGTCCTGCCAGGCTTGTATTTCTTCCTCCGTCCGGGGGGCGCGCCAGGCCTTGTGCGTGGCTTCCTGGAGCTGCGAGGCTCGCTGGGCCGGGGCTGCGGCTACCCATTGGATCTGGGTATAGATCCAATCCGAAAGGTCATTCTGTTTTTGGTACCGGAGCAGCGTTGTATCGGACGGCTGCGCCGCGGCCTTTGTGAAGAGGGCCAACAGGAGGATGATGGGGCGTGCAAACATTACAACTTGACGCCAAGATAAAAGAAAAAACGATCGGTGAGGTTCCCTTTCAGGAGCCGGATATACCGCGCCCCTATGAACGGGCCGCCTTTTACCAGGCCGAATTGAACGTCGGCAAATGGAGCGGCATTCCAATCCCCCAGGTACTTGACGGCGGATGTCGTGCGGGACACGGAAGTCGTTGCTATCCCTTGTGCCGTAAAATAGTTGGTTTGTTCCACCGTCGTTTGCTCCGAGATATCCACCTGCACCATGGCGCCCAGACCAACGCCCACATATTTTCCAATGTTGTACCGGTAATGCAGGGGCGTGACCTCGAAGCTATTATAGTGGGTGGTTGTTTTGATCCTGTGGCCGGTGATCAAAAATGGCAGGCCGCCGATCAGGGTGTCCCGGTTGTCCTGCACCACCGGCCCGGTAAGGACGTTTTGCTGGAGCAGCCCGACAAAGGCTTCGACCTGGAAATACGGGCGTACGGGCGCGTACGGTGCAAGGACGTAGCCGAATTGAAGGGGACCCGTGGCGGAATACCCGCCCCCGGGAGACGGGAGGACGCTGTAACCCGCCATGATCCCCGGCGAAAGCCCCTTGATAAAGCGAGCCGTCGCCCTGTTGGTCGTCACCGGAGGGTGACCGTCAAAGCTGATGGAGGCCTGGGTACCGAAGGGGATCTTTGGGGGTTTCTTCCTGAACCGGGCGGCGTACTCTATAAAACCCGTACTCGAATCCGGGTCCGCGATCCGCTGCTGTATACCCGGGAGGTAAATGTGATGGAGGCGGAAGAAAACGCTGTCGCCCCGGTGGACGGTGTCCACGCAGCTTTGCCCGGAACCCGCGGAATCGCACAAGGGGCAGGGAGGGCTGACAGCCGTCAGCACCAGCGAGTTCGGGTCAAGCTGTTTGGGCAGGCGGATGCCCACCGACACGTCTCTGGCCGGCCCCGTGCCGGTATTTTCGAATTGGACGCGATAGACCACCGGCTTTTTCTGACGGAAAAAGCGATAGTTGATCCGGCGGCTTTTGACCATAAACCGGTTGGGATCATGGGAGGAAACGACCGGCATGTCCAACTGGTACCTGCCGGGAGGAGCGGCCGTGTTATCCGGCACCAGCATGGCGCTGAAGCTAACGGTTGCGTTGGTGTCCTGCAGCATGCCCGGAAGCGTATTCATCTCCAGGAAAATGAATTTTTCCTCCCCCGGAGCCATCCCCGAAAAGTGGAGGACGGTATGCCTGGTATAAAGGTTTTGCAGGGACCGGAGCATGGATAGGGTCGCCGATCGGGTGGAGAAGTCCCCCGTAAAAGCCGCAACCACCCCCCCTTGTCCATTCCAGGTGGGCGGAAGCGCTATCGCCAGGTCCGAAAGGGAAGAACGTTGCTCTGCATTATAGCAGCGCTCGTCCGCCAGGGCAAAGCCTTCCCGGTCCATCATCCGTTCGTTGTAAAAAAGGACGATCGATCCGCTCAGCGAATCCGCGCCCTGGTTGCGATAACCGACGACCGTTACGAAGTTCTCGCCCGGCCGGGGATACCGGTTGACCTTTAACTCGATCTCCCCGCTTCCATGAAAGAAATGGGACGCCCAGGCGTTCCTCCCCGCCGGGGTCTTTCGAACCTTTACCGGCCGGGGCCGGGTGGGCGGCGCCTTGCCGTCGTCGTAATTGTTGGTGGCATATAACCGGACCCGGTAGGTACCCGTGTCCCGGTAGGCATAGACAGGCTCCTTGTCAAAACTGAACCGCCCGTCCCCCAATTCCCAGAAATACGTGTAAAATGCGGCGGGCGCCCCTGCCATTTGCCGGAGCGGCCGGAGGCCGGCGGACAGACGGATACTGTCCCCTTGTTCCATCACCCTTACCTGCGCGGGGAGGGTGTCCTGGGACAGGCCCATTTTCGCTCCGGCCAGTAGGAATACTATGACCCAAATGGTCTTTTGCATGGGTTGTCTTGTAAAAATAGATCAATGGGACTACCCATTTGTTACCCCCCTTCTTTTTTTTGGAGATATTCGCTGAAATTCGCGGCATGGCGATCCACCCGGACCAACAATATGTTGACGCGTTGCTCCACAACGACAGGAACCTCATAGAGGACATCTACCGGCGTTTTTCCGCCACCGTTAGGAACTACGTCCTCAAAAACGGCGGCGACACCGGCGACGCCGCCGATATTTTCCAGGAGTCCCTCATCGACATATACAACCAGGCCCGGCACCGGCAGTTGCAGTTGACCTGCCCCTTCGAGCCTTTCCTCCTCCTCGTCTGTAAACGGAAATGGCTAAATGAACTAAAGAAAAGGGGGCACAGCCCGGTAACAAAACCCGCGGAAGACGTATCTGATTTTGGAGAAGATACCTTCGCAGCCGCGGAGAGGGTGGCTTCCGAAGAGGACAGACACCGGGCGTTCCGGGAAGCGTTCGATAGGCTGGGGGAGCGCTGCCGCGAGATCCTGAGAAGCGTTCTTACCGGGGAACGGCAGGAGAAAATCGCTGAAGCACTGGGCGTTAGCTATGGTTATCTCCGCAAAAAGAAGACCGAATGCATGGCGACCCTTTTGTCTCATATTCAATCCCTGAAACTGTAAAACATGGCGACCTACGATCGTGAATATATCATCCGTTATGTAGACGGCGAGCTTCCGGAGGAGGAAAGCCGGTGGTTCGAAACCGACCTCCGGCAGGACCCGGCCCTGCAGGCCGAGGTCGCCTTGTATCGGGAGCTGAAAGAAAGCCTCAGGCAACGGTTGGCGCCGGATGCTTCCGCCAGCGGCCTCAGGGCGACATTGACCTCCCTAAGACCGCAGTATTTCCGCTCCCGTATCGTTCCCTTCACCCGCTGGGTCGCCGGGGTCGCCGCCGCCGCCGTCATCGGCATCGTTTCCGTGCTGCTGTGGCCCTCCAGCCGGCAAGACACCATCGACCGCCTCAGTCGTACCGAGATGATCGGCACGGCCGAGCGCGGCAACAATACCGATACGCTTTTGCAAAAAGCTGCTGTCTATTTTAATCGCCAGGACTTCTCCCATGCCTTACCCGTCCTCGACCAGGCCGTGCGGGCCGACACCAGCAACCAGCTCGCCTTATTCTATAGAGGTGTAGCCGCCTGGAAGACCGGTGGTACCGCCGCGGCCCGTGCCGACTGGCAAAAGGTCTATGCCGGGGAGTCCCTTATGCGTTATGACGCAGCGTTCTACATGGCGCTAAGCTATGCCGCGGAGAACGATCGTCCCGCCGCCCTTCAATGGCTGTCCAGGATCCCCGAAGGATCCTCCCTGTCGGCAAAGGCTAAAGAGTTGAACGCCAAGCTGGAATAAATTTATTGGAAAAAGGGGGTAACAACATCCCGGTCTGGTTGATATAGTAACAAAGGGCCTCGCGGCCTGATCACTTAACAATCAAAACCAGGAATTATGAAACGTTATGCCTTTTTTTCGATCGTCTTTGTCGCAGGACTCGCCGTCTCGAACGTGTCCTCCGCTCAGCTTGGCCTGGGGGTCGCCAGTTCCGCCCGTTTGACCTCTTCCGCCGCCGTTAACTCGGCAGGCGTCAGCAACGCGCTGAGGGCAAGCTCTACCGCAGCCGCCACGAAAAGCACCGCTGCCGTTCACACCACGGCCGCCACGACTAACGCAACGGTCGCTACCGCTCATGCCGCTGCCGCTACCACGGCCGCAAACGCTCATGCCGCTGCCGCTACCACGGCTCAAGCCGGTCAGCAAGCCGCTGCGACCACCGTCCAGGCCGGCAAACAGGCCGTTAGCTCCACCGTACAGACCGGCCAGACAGCCGCTGTCGCCGCCTCCGGCAAAGTAGCCGGCGCTACCTCGCAGGCAAGCACATCTACTATATCGACGAAGACCTCTGTTTCCGCTTCCGCCGGTGCCTCCGGCCAGACTGGGCAAAGTCAGGCCGGGCAAAGCACAACAGCAGCCCACGCAGGATTACAGGTTAAGGCTTCGACGAACACTAGTGTTCAACACTAGCCGTTTACGCTAGCAACCTATGAAAGCACAGGGGTCGCCCGTCAAGGGCGGCCCTTCATTTATCAAAAATTCATAGACATGCGTACTTTCATATACCTCCTGTTCCTGATCCTGCTTAGCCAGGCCACCTTTGCCCAAAGCAAGGATACCACTCATAAGGAAAAGACCCACGTCATCGCGGGCGTCACCTACAACTCCGGCCTCAACTACTACGGCCGTGTAGACAGCCTCCACACCAAAGGCGTGCTCCCCTTCGTCGGGATCGACTTCAGGAACGGTTTATACATGCACAGCACCTTTGTTTTTATCCAAAACAGTGTCCAGTCCGAATACGCCGCCACCTTACTCGAAGCCGGGTATAACTTTACCGGGCACAGCGGCCACTGGGCAGGAAACCTATCTGCCTCCCAGTTTTTTTACCGGCCCGGCACCGACCTCGTGCAATCGGTCATCCATGAAATGGCCACCGCCAGCCTCACCAACCTAAACAAGATCGTCGACATCACCGTCGGCATCAACGCCAAATGGAGCAGCCAGGTCGATCCCGGTGCCCAGGCCGGTCTCGACCACATCATCAGGTTCCAGAAAGTATTCGGGAAGGGGATCCTCGTCCTCGATCCATCCGCTTATGTTTACGCCGGCACCCAACACTTCACCCAGACGTATTACGAACAAAAGAACTTTCTATTTATTCCGGTATCCGACCAACAAATCACGACCCAAAGCAGCCAATTTAATGTGCTGGCGTATGAATTCAGCCTGCCCGTCGTCTTCCGCTACCAAAAATTCTATCTAATTCTTTCACCCGCGTATGTGCTCCCGCAAAACCTTCTGGGCGAACCCGGCCAAAACCTGTTTTATTTGACCGCGACCGTTAAATTCGCGCTGTAAAAGGATTAAAGCATTCTAACTGGAATCCGGCAGAATCCTTGCTAGCTTTAGGTTAGAAATGCTCCGTTATGAAAAAGTCAACTCTTTCTCTCTGGATAGGGTGTCTTTTCACCCTCATCCTTTCTTCGGCCCGCGCACAAAACGAATGCGGGGGCGTGTACCTCACCTCAAGCGACTACCTCGCCGGAAAAGCCTATCCCGCCAAAACGCTCAGGGGCAAATCCTGGAGCAACGGCGAAGACCTCCTCGGCAGCAAACGCCTCCTGGTAGACCTGTCCGGCCAGCTCCACGAAACCGAAATGGCCGCCATCTATGCCGTCAAATGCTGCAACGGCAATATCGTAAGGATATTCCAGGGCGGAACCTACATGCTTCTAAACCCCGGCGGCAGCATCCCGATGTACAAGGTCACCATCGGCTCCTCGGGCAAGGGCGATTACACGATCGTCAAGTATTTCTTTAGCAAGGACGCCGCCGCCGATATCCAGGAACTAACCGTCGACAACCTCCGCGACGCCTTTGCCGACAATAAAAAGTTCGACGACGCGCTGATCCAGTTCCGGTCAGACCGGGATCTGGCGTCTTATGACAAGAAGCAGAAGTGTTTTAGGCTGGATAAGGTGTATTCGGAGACGCATTAGGTCTTTTAATTGCTTTACATTTTTGATAATAATTGACAATTTTGTCAATTATTTTTTTGTATTTTTGCCTGGTAAATCACGGGATCAATGGTCTTGGAGGAGATTTCCAGCGGGGAACAAGTAGAGGCAACTATTGAGCCACTGAACCTCAATGACTTCAAAGTCATCAAAAGAGACAAGTCGCGATTCGATTCATTTAACTGGAATGCGTATAAAAGCAGGGAGGTCTACAAGCTCAGGCTTGTTAGTGATGAGACTATTTTGGGGCTTATGTGCCTCACGGATCATCCCGGAGAAGGAATAGACGCTATAGAGATCGAATTATTGGAAGTGAGCCTGGAAAACCGGCGAGGCAATAGGAAATTTGCCCTTATTGCCGGTTGCCTGATTGCTTTTGCCTGCCGGGAGTCATTCAAACGAGGGTATGAAGGATGGGTCTTTTTGAAGCCAAAGACGTACCTGAAGGAACATTATTCGTCAAAATACGGATTTGTTTGGGTGCCCATTAAAACACCAAGCCAACCCGAAGGAATTATGGAATTGAATACCAACAATTCTCTTCGACTGATCAAGCGATATATTGACTAAGGCAATTAATTGCAAATCGTTAAAGCATGAAATCGTCAAAAAACATCGAAAAAGAATACACCCCCGAAGAGATTGCCGAATCATTTGTCTTCCCCGGTCCTAAAGCTTCACCGGAACGGGATGCAATGTTGGAAGCTTTTCGTGAGCATAGGAAAAAAGTTTCTGAAAAGCAATCAGAAAGAACAAAGCTTATTGCGCAACTGCTGCAACTAAAGTATCTGATCGAGGATTATATAAAATCGGATCATCTGAGCAAGGAGTATACTTTCGGATATTTTCTAAAAGAATACATTAGTCGTCTGGAAAAGAAAAATAACCAATTCGCCGAGGAAATAAATGTTGACCCCGCGGAGCTAAGCCAGGTGATCAATAAACGACGCAAGCCTACGGAAAAACTCATTTTTAGGCTGGAAATACACTCCAATAGAAATTTTCCCGCATTAATGTGGTTCAGATTGCTGGAAAAGGACCGGGCATACGAATTGAAGCATCATAGGGAAATCATTGATAGTGAGAAGAAGAATGTCAAGCAAAGGCTGGCATTTTCATTATAGGTGGGCTTTAGGAAGGGTTTGTATTTTGGTCCTATAATTAATATTATGTTAAGTAATAATCAACGCACCCAATGTTCATATTCCCTCGCAATACCCTTCATCAAACCCTTCCCTTCTATGCGTAATTTCCTGCTTCTTCCTCGCAATAGCAACGTCATGAGACACAGGCCGGAGATATTCCACATTTCCAGAGCGAATTAATGAGAAAAAGGTCCTCGCGTCGTCCAATCGGCCGTTCATGATAAAAAAGGCGACTTTCGCCAAGGCACCGCTCTCGTTGCAGGTGGAGGCACCGGATTTTAACCCGGGTTAAAATTTTAGCAGATTAACTGGTGGACATTTAGGATAATAAACATCAAAAAATTATATGAACATGCCTGAAAATTTTGACCAGTCAATACCGGTGGACATTACCTATCCTTTTATCGATGAAGCATTGGGGGAGCATGCTTCTCCTGACGAAGCGGCACTGACCACGCAAATTGCCGATTTATTGGAGCACAATATCCGCACACAGTATTCTGAAGGGAATGCCAGGCGGGACGTACACATTAAGGCGACTGGATGTATGCGGGCTGTTTTACAAATGAATGAGGATATCCCTGCAAACCTGGCCCAGGGTATTTTTGTTCCGGGTAGGATGTATGAAGCCATCGTTCGTTTTTCAAACGGTTCCGGGGAGCCCAAGCAACTTTCGGACAGCCATGGTGATGTCCGCGGGTTGGCCGTCAAGGTGCTGGACATTCCGGGAGAAAAGCTGTTGGATACCGATAAAGATGCCAGGACACAGGATTTTGTGATGATTAATAAGCCGACTTTTTTTGTCAATGATCCCAAGACCTATTTGACCCTTTTTGAAAAGGCCGGCGGGAACTTGTTTTCAAAGCTGACGATACCGGTTGCGTTGGGTTTACGAAGCACAGTACTGCTGGCGGAAATGACCGGTAGTAAAATAGCTAATCCATTTCAAGTGCAGTATTTCTCGGCGTCAGCTTTTCAACATGGGGTTGGCAAGGATCGCTTGGCCGTTAAGTTTTCCATTAAGCCCCTGTCCGATGCGAAGGACCCGATGCCCCATCATCCGGGGGATGATTTTTTGCGGGAGGTAATGAAGAATACCCTAAGTAAGGAAGATGTGGTATTGAGTTTTATGATACAGCCAAAGACCTCGGAGGATCTTAGTGTGGAGGATTGCACGCACGAATGGCCGGAATCGGTGGCTCCCTTCAGCGAAGTTGCCCGGTTGATCCTACCCAAACAGGATTTTGACACCGAAGAGTTGAATCGTCTGGGTGAAACTTTGTCCTTCAACGTCTGGCACGCCATAGTGGAGCACCGGCCTTTGGGTGTTGTCAATCGTATGCGTAAGATCGTATATGAGCGGATCAGCAGGGTTAGAAACCAAATGAACTCGGTGGTTCGCAGGGAGCCGTAGATCTTCAATAGTTTTTGCCTTCCTCTGGTGAATTAGCCCTGTAAAGCTGGTGTTTACAGGGCTAATTTTTTAAGTGCTTCTATGGCTTACTTCAGCCACTCCAGTACATAGTCGGCTACTTCCTGCCATCCTTGCTGGCCGCAAATGTAGTGGCACCGTCCTTTGAATTCTTTGAAATTAGTAATGCTGTTTTTGTCCCAGTAGGCGTGGGCGTTCTTCCTGCTGAGTTTGGCTGGTATGATGATGTCTTTTTCTCCGCCGATAAAGAGCAAGGGGTTGTGGGGCTTTTTGAGGTCTACTTTGGCAAAGGATTTAAAAAGGGTATTTCGGGGAATATTCCTGCTTTCCGGGACGCACAGGGAATCATAGACCTGGTTGCTGGCATCCAGGGTGAGGGTGGTGCAGAAGGATCGGTGGAACCATTTTCTACTGCTGACAAAGGTGCTGTTTCCTTTGAGCGGATTGATCACAGGCCACATGGTTCTGAAAGTACGGAGACCGGGGAGTACATTTTTAGGGGTGGCGCCGTCAATGCAGATGCCGGCGGCGGCTTTGTTCATTTCGACGAGTTTCTGAACGACAAGTCCTGCCAGGGAATGGCCGATGATAATGGGTTTTTCGGGTAGGGAGTCGATGAGTTTAGCGATGTTGTTGACGACTTCCTCAAAGCTCAGTTTTCCCAACCTGGGATCGATATGAGCCCGCAGGTCGGCGGGATGACCGCTGTGATAGGGATTGGCTGGGGTGATGCAGGTATAGCCACGGGCTTCGAAATAGGCTTTCCATTCTTGCCAGCATTGGGGGTTGACAAACAAACCGTGGATGAAGACGATGGTCTTTGAAGTGATGGCGGCACGGGGCATGGTGCTGTCTGTTGATTGTGAAAAGGTGGTAGTGTTCAATGAAAAGAAAAGGACGAATAATAGCATGGTAGTGACGAATGGACGCATATGTTTGGCTTTTGATCAACAAAGTTGTCCATTGGGCCACACACTATTTTTAACCTGAGTTAAAAACGGTTCAGCGCCGGGAGATTCTTTTTCGAATGCGGCTCAAGGATGGACCTTGGATGCCTAAATAGGAGGAGATATGATACAGCGGAATTTCCTGGATCAGTCCTGGATGTTTGGATACGAGTTCTATGTAGCGTTCTTCGGGTGTTTTGAACAGAAAGCTCTCTGCCCGATCAATGGCTACGTTAAAGGCCTCCTGGGCCAGCAACCGGCCGAAACGCTCCCAGGCATGGGAGGTTTTATAGAGTTGGAGTAGGTTGTCGAGCGTTATACAAACGATGGTGGCGTCTGCCATGGCCCGGGTATGGTAGCCGCAGGGGGCTTGGTTAATGAAGCTTTTGAAAGTGACGACGAATTGGTTGGTGGAGTAGAAGAAGATGTTCTTTTCTTCTCCGTTGTCGTCTATGATGTAGGACCGGAAAACCCCGTTAGTGATGAATCCCAGGTGCCGGCAGATACTGTGTTGAACGTTGTAGAACTCACCCTTGGCAAAATGCTTGATATTCCAAAATGGCTGGGCGTGCTGAATTTCTTGCTCGCTGATGCCGGCAAATTGGGAAAGGGCTAGGGCAAAATGTTGGAATTCCATCATAAGTGGTCGATTGCAGTAAAGTACATTTTTCCTACTTCAATAGTCCAAATTAAGCTCCTGGGCTTGTTTAGTAAGGAATTTCAATTGCTTTTTCCTTGTAGCTTTCAAAGTTTTTTGGTAAGCGATCAAGTCACTTATTTTAATTCGACGATGGGTGCCGGCCTTAGTAAACGGAATATCCCCTTTCTCCAATAGCCGGACAACATGTGGCCGGGAGACCTCCAAAAAGTCGGCAGCTTCCTGGGTACTGACCTCCATCACGGTCTGGATCACAGCCATAGACCTGCCTACGGACATTCCCGATAAAATCTCGGCCATCATTTTGGGTCCCTTGTAAAGTAATAAGTAATTGGTATTTAATATTTTAAATAAAATTTCTGGAAAATAATCGTGCAAACGGGCTAAAAATAAACGGTATCTAAGGTAAATATTGTGGGCTAATATGCCCAAGCATTAGCTGTTCATGAACATATTTCATGAACGTGCTCCCCTCCTATTGCAGTCTCCAAAGAACCTGAAAGACCTATTCAGTAAAGATATTTGGAGACGTCTCCATTTTCATGAACACCCAACACCGTATACTTGTAAAATAAAAAGCTATTATTGTGGCTATCCTATTTCTGATCCCCATATTCTGCCAAGATCTTTCTTGCAAATTTCAACGCGTCCTCTTTATTCATCCTGAGCACTATTGATCTCGTCATTTCGTCCAACTTTGAGTCGCTGAAGACATATAGTTCCGAATGAATAGCAGCGATTAAGGATTTAAGAAATATGGATGGATATCGAGAGATCCTTTCATAGAAGTCCCCCAGGGATCGTGAACTGAATACCTTCCACCTTTCGAATTCAGGGATATTTTTAGTGCTTTCGTCTACTTCGCCGGAGTGTTTAATGGCGTTGTTTACACTACGCAACTGATTGATTTCTGTATAACCGTCAAGTTTATTCACTTGGATACCCTTACCTTTCATAAATTCAACAACAACAGTCCATTGATGAAAGCGTTGATTTGTGTAAAAAGCAGCTCTCAATAGCCTACTTATATTTATTTCAAGGCTTTTAACGGCGTAGACAATCTTCATCTCCATCAGGGCAATCAGTTGATCTTGAAGATAGATCATATCCATAGTCGCATCTCTTTGCTGCTCAAGGATGGACGTTCCAGACTGATCCATTTGGTCCTCCAATTCTGCGTATCTTTCTGGATCGTCTTCTTTTATACTGTCCCAGCCTTCCATTTCATCCGAAATGGTCTCCATCTGAGTCTTTATATCAGTTATCAGTTTGTCGATGGCTGGATCAAAAAGGTTGTTTTTATCTAAAAAATATGTGTCCAATCCCATTTTATTCTGTTCTCGTTGATCGTGAATATCCTGTCGAGTTGAATGTGGCATAAGTTGGCTATTTGATCTTTATTGGGTTAAAAGCAATCGCAGCTTGGCTACGCTTTCAGTTAATTTATTCTATTCTTCTCCATACTTTTCAGAACCTCGTCTACAGTCATAGTCGGGTTTCTCAATACTGCAACCTGTTCTTCAAATGCCCGGACACTCTTCTGATGGTCCCGTTCAATGCAGGATAAGATAAAACTATCCGGATGTTCAGCACGGATGTTATGTTGGGCTAGCATTACTTCAGGAAAATCCCTTAGATTGGCAGTAACTATAACCTCCGCCCCTGCTTTAATGGCTGCGGCAAGTACATGGCGATCATCTGGGTCAGGCAGCGCTAGGCGATTTGCGATGGATTGGACATTTGTTACGTTTGCCCCAGGAAAAGCCTTATCCATTGCCTTACGCGTGGCCTCTAATTGCTTCCTTTTGAGGTCCGGTCTATTTTTTAGAAGGTTTCTGATCCATTCGTCGTGTATTTCAGGGGTCCATATAGGATCATATAACCCTTCAACCGCAAGGTTTAGCAAGTAATCTCTCAATGAAAGCGGATACAGGACATTTGCGTCCAATACTGCCGTAATAAATTGCATTTTTCCTGTTTCAATAATCCAGTTTGAGGTCCTGGGCTTGTTTTGCAAGGAATTTCAATTGCTTTCTCCTGGTAGCTTTCAAGGTCTTTTGGTAAGCGATCAAATCACTTATTTTAATTCGACGATGGGTACCGGCCTTAGTAAACGGAATCTCTCCTTTCTCCAAAAGCCGGACAACATGCGGCCGGGAAACCTCCAAAAAGTCCGCAGCTTCCTGGGTACTTACTTCCATTTCGGTTTGGATCACAGCCACTGACCTTCCTACGGACATTCCCGATAAAATTTCGGCCATCATCGCAATCACTTTTGCAGGCAGGCGTAATGGTTCATCGCTTTCCGGAAAGGAAATTTCTACCACTTTCTTACTCGATCCAAGTGAACGAGATAGCTTTTTAAAAAGGTTCACGGAGCCTTTCGCAATGCGCTGATCTTCCCGGGTTGTCTTTTCTATTAAGGCGTCCATCTCATTGATTTTTATATCACAAAGTTATATAAACGAAATAAACGAACAAATCAAGTATGGAAAAAAATATTAAAATAATGATAATCAAAACTTTAAATGCGAGGTGTCTCTTAAAAAAAGTGTGGTCCACCGGAAATGACTTAATTATTAAGGATAGTTATTTGCCCCACCCTCTCCGTTGTATCGGGAAAGCAATCCCAATATGACTCCCAAATCATTGTTCCTGGCGCTAGCCTGCGCCCTCCTATTCTCCTGTAACAAACAAACCGGCACCGGATTAAAAGCGGTTGCCAGCGACGCCCAAAACCCCGCCTCTTCGTACACCGTATCCACCTTCGCGGGCAGCGGTATCGCCGGGTTCGCAGATGGTACGGGCACTGCCGCCAGTTTTAACCACCCCATGGGCCTCGCGATCGATAGCAGCGGTAACCTGTATGTAGCGGATGTACAAAATCTTAGAATACGCAAGATCACCCCTAACGGTGTCGTCACCACTTTTGCCGGCAATGGACAGCGTGGATCGGCTAACGGTGTAGATACTGTAGCCGAATTCTATGACCCGGTTAGGTTGGCGATAGATGCTACCGGAAATGTATACGTAACTGATGCCAAGTACAATAATATGATCCGTAAAATCACGCCGGCCGGCGTGGTTACGACCTTCGCCGGCGGAGGCGCCGGGACTGTAAATGGCACGGGTACCGCCGCCAAATTCGATGATCCCTTGGGAATCACGGTGAATGTCAATGGCAATATCTATGTGTCTGATGCCATCTATCCTGAGATACGCCAGCTTACACCGCAAGCTGTAGTGACCACATTTGCAGGTAGTGGCGCGACTGGTTCGGCGGACGGTACAGGCGCCGCCGCCAGTTTTTTCGCTCCGGATGGAATGTGCAGGGACGGTTATGGCAATATATACCTCGCAGATGCTAATAACCAGAAAATCCGTAAAATCACGCCGGCTGCGGTGGTCACCACTATCGCGGGTACCGGCGCCCTCGGTTCGTCCGACGGTCCGGGTGCTGCTGCCAGTTTTGATGGACCTTGGGATGTAGCAATAGATGGACTTGGCTATTTATATGTGTGTGACGCTATAAATAATACTATTCGCAGGATCAGCCCTTCCGACACGGTGGCGACCATTGCCGGTATTGCCGGAGAACAGGGATCTGCCAATGGTCCGGGAAGCGTTGCCACCTTTAGCCGACCCGCCGGTGTGGTGGTAGACCGCAGCGGAAATATATATGTTTCGGATGCCTACAACAATGTCATCCGAAAGCTGACGCCCAACAACTAATACAAAGACCTCCCGGCATCAACCCGGGAGGCTATTTTATCTCCCTGATCATAATATTCTTCCACCCACTCGCCCCCGGATGCTCCTGCAACGAAATCTTTCCTTTTGCCACCTTTGCAAAAGCATAGAATTCTTTATTCCTGAACTTGCTTTTGGCGACCAATGAATCCCACTCGGGGCTTCCGATTTGTCCGTCATAGGTTTGTATGCCGTTTAGCCACAAGGTCAGGTGACCTTTGTTTTGAATAATTCTTACCTGGTTCCACCCGCCGACGGGTACGGGTTTTGACACGGATGTATCTCCGGCCATGTCATACAGGCAACCGGCGAGGTGATTTTGTTTTTTGTTATCGGCGGCGTCGATATTATCGAGTACCTGCATTTCCGGGCCGGTGACATAGGGCTGGGCATATTTGGGGTCTTCCTGTACATCAAAAATCACCCCGCTATTGCCGCCTTTGGATATTCTCCATTGTAACCGGAGCTCGAAGTTCTCGTATTCCTTGTTGGTGACCAGGTAGCCACCGCCCTCTTTTGGCTTGGTCGGGTCAAACACGATTTGTCCGTCCTCTACCTGCCATCTTGAGCCGACGGTGTCGCGCAGGTAGGTGTGCCAGCCATGGGTGGTTTTGCCGTCAAACAAAAGTTGCCAGCCTTCTCTTTTTTCCTTTTTTGTTAAAGTGTTGTCTTTTTGCTGCGCCAAAAG
Source organism: Dinghuibacter silviterrae (assembly GCF_004366355.1). Lineage (NCBI taxonomy): Bacteria > Pseudomonadati > Bacteroidota > Chitinophagia > Chitinophagales > Chitinophagaceae > Dinghuibacter > Dinghuibacter silviterrae. The sequence continues at coordinate 2,214,683 of NZ_SODV01000002.1, forward strand.
AAAGGTAGGACTGACGATGAATGCGAATAAATATAGATTTTTCATATCGGTCATAAAATGATCGGGTGAAACTACGGCTTTTATCAATAATATCTTGATTCCTTCAAAAACTCCTTCACTGCCACCGAATCCGGATAATTCAAATTGATAATCGCTTTTATGGCCGTGTTCTTGTTTTTAGCATGACTATAAAACGACTTGCAGATGCTATAGCCCATAAAATACCCCAAATCCCCCATCGTCTTTGACGTTGCCCCATTGTACAACCAGTGAGAAAGATCTTCGGAAAACATGTCTTTTTTAAATTGCTGCTTTAGCTCCTTTTCATGCGTTCTCCCATAGACTAAATAAGAATTCTCCAAGGGCTTTGCCAGTATGAGCTCGGTAATAAATTCACAGGCGCCCTCATAAATGGACTCCGCCAGGAGGGTCTTGCCTTCAGGCCGTTGTTGTGTATGCACACATTCGTGGATGACTACTGGAATAATATTGCCTGAATTTTTCGAATTGAAAAAATTTGCCAGTCTTTTATCAGGGAACTCGGAGACATCCGTGTTTTTGTCGCCCATGGCAATTTCGGAGCCGATTAATACCAGTGAATCCTGCGTAGTACCCGCTGCGCGAATGGCGCCGATCGTAAAATAGATGTTGGCCGTGCGCATATCCGGGTATAAAATCTTGAACTTTCTGAGGTAAGATTCAATGAGCGGCTCATTCTGCCATATAGTCAAGGTATTGGGGCGTATAGATTTCCAAAACCCGGGATATTTGTTTATGCACTCCACTAATCTGGCCGCGTCAAATTTTCTCAGTGTCATAAACTTTTTCAGCCCGTACGTTCCCTTGTCGATATACAGAGACTGCATGATCTGGATCTGCCTGTCCTTATCATGCGTAGTTTGAATGCTGTCAAATGCGCCCCAGAAATGATCGACATCGGATATAAAAACGGCCTGTCCATGTACGGGTGCAGGATGTATAAAAAAATAAAGGGAAAAAGCTAAAATTGACAATACATGACGGCCGATGTAGCTGGAGTCGAGTTTCATTGGATAAATTTAAAAGATTTAAATTACACCGTAGCAAACTTATGCCCCCCATATTCGACCATTTCAAAACCTTCACCGACAGGGAAACAACCCTAACCCCGGAAGAGCTGCAGCAAGTCTGGTCCCTTGCCACGGTGAAGGAACTCCGGCGTCGCCAGCCGCTTTGGGCAGAAGGCGAGGTCTGCCGCCACAAGCTCTTCGTGGCGAAAGGCCTATTAAGAGCCTTTTGTCTCAAAAGCGACGGCAGTGAGTCCATCCTGGCCTTTTCCCCCGAAAATTCCTGGTTCACCGATCCCGAAAGTTTGAAAGACGAAACTCCCTCCAGGCTTACCGTCGAAGCCATAGAGGATACGACCATGCTGCTTTGGACCAAAGAACATTTTGGCCGCCTTTTGGAGACCATTCCCGCGCTGAAATCCTATTTTGAGAAGCTTATCGTCAATACCCTATACCTTAGCCGCCAGCGCATCCTGGAGAATATCAGCTATACCACGGAGGAAAAGTACCGGGAATTTATGGAGTCCTTCCCGGACGTTTTCCAGCGCGTACCCCTGCACATGGTCGCCTCCTACCTGGGCGTCACCCGGGAAACCCTGAGCCGCATCAGGCAGGCGCAACTCAGGCAACAGAAGGTGGTAAAATAGCCTGCGCTATGTCTTCCAACAACGAAGCTTGATTTTCCGGATGCCAGCCCAAATGTTCCTGGGTAAGGGCGCTGGATGCCGGTATATTTGCCCCGACAAAAGACGACATCCAGGTAAAATGAGAGACCGCTTCTTCAGGGGACAAGGAGGTCACGGGCACATTCAAGCGCCGGCCGACCGCTTCGGCAATGTCTTTGAGGGTGATGCCTTCTTCTCCTACCGCATGATACCGGAATAAGGGCGATCCTTTCTCCAAAGCCAGGTGGAATACCCGGGCTGCATCCAGTCGGTGCACCGCCGGCCAGCGGTTAAGACCATCGCCGATATAGGCGGAAAAGCCCTTTTGGCGGGCAAGGTTAAAAAGCTGGCTCACCAGGCCGTGACGATCGCGGGCATGTACCGAAGGCGGCAGGCGCACGACCGATACCGGTACACCTAACCGGGAAACGGCGAAAGCCGCTTCTTCGGTGGCCATGCGGGGTTGAACCTTGGAGGGGGCGGGCGGTTCATTTTCACCGCGGAGCTGGCCGGGCGTAACGGGGGCGCCGGTGCCGGAGGTAACCAGCAAGGGATGACCGGTTCCGGCCAGAACGGCACCCATAGCTTCAATGGCTTTCCGGTCCGTTTCGCAATTTTCCACGTAAGTGGTAAAGTCGTGGACGAACGCCAGGTGAATGACCCCATCAGCAAGGGCAGCACCCTTACGCAGGCTTTCGAGGTCATGCACATCTCCCCTATGCACCTGTATCCCCATATCGGTCAGGGTTTGGGCGGATGCGTCGGAGCGGGCCATACCCAGCACCTGGTGACCTGCCGCCAATAAATTTTTGACAACGGCTGAGCCGATAAATCCGGAGGCTCCTGTAACAAATACGCGCATATTCTTTTTTGAACAAAGTTGGCGCATAGTGCTCCCCGGAAACAAGGACAAATGTCACCGATTTTCCCGCGCCATCGCCGCCACTGCCTGCAGGAACCACGCCGCATGCGGTATCCACTGCTCCGTCCACCGCCATTCGTTGCCCTCGTCATGGGGCTTGTATTCGATCCCGCTGCCATCGGCGTGGACCCCGGTGATGCCATTGGAGATCCCTCCTATTTCAGAACCATGCCCAAAATTGGACTGCATATAAGGTGTATTGCTATAACCGAATCCGTACATGAAACATACGGAATATGGATTGCCCCCGAGTATCCAGGACAACTGCTGTGCCGCATACCGTGCGAGCGAATCGCTAACGCGTCCGGAATTTACCCATCTTCCACCCACGAGCGCAGCGGTCGCCAGCGAGGCTAAACGGGCGTTCTCCCCCTGCCACCACCAGCCGGTCTCATTGTCGTGGGGTATAAAGAACCCGTCTTGAACAGCGCCATGATACAAAAATGTCTGCCGGGCATAGCCAAAAGGGTTGCTCACACGACGGGTCACGCGGAGGTTATAATCGAGGGCCTTCCGGATAACGGCCAGCGCGCGTTGCCGCTCCCCCCTATCCTTTTCCTTGTCCAGAAAACGGGAAAGGGCAATCACAGGTAGCCCGGCATCGGAGGCATGCCAGAACGGGCGATGGTTATCGTCTGCAATGAAATAGCCCAAAGGGGTCATCCGAGCCTCCAGATGGTGCATCCTCAACCGCGCTTGCTCACGGTACAGCGCACTGTCGGTCGCAATCCATAGTTCCGTGGCGGCCATCAAGGCGCAGTAGTCATCAATAATATTCTCTTTGCCGTCGTCGTCATACCGGGTATTATTGACCAACAGGTGGGCAAATGCACGTTGGGCTGCGGAGAGGTACTCCTCAGAAGTAAACGCTCCATACTTTTTCCACCGGGCAATCCGCGCCAGCGCGGCGATGGCCATGCCGCCGCCTTCCCGGAAAGCGGCCTGGTATTGATCGGTGGTGACGCTGTTGGCCAAAAGCCTCACGATCCGGCGGGCATTGGGGTCCTTATTGAAATAGCTGAAGACGATCATATAGAAATAATCATCCTTGGAGAGGGCGCGCATCAGGTAGTCGGCGCCGTACAACGCCTCTTTTTCCAGCGAGTCTTTAATGCCCCATTTTGTCAGCAGACCGGGGATGCTTTCGTCTGCGCTCTCCATGGACCAGACCACCAGGGGTGTTTGCTGGGGGGACATGAAATTGGCATAGGCAAGGTGGGAAAAGTATTTGCTGACGTCCCCCGACGCATCACACCATCCACCGCGGATGTCGACGGTCTTGTCGCTCCCGAATAAGCGCATGTGTGCATCGGCGGCCAGCTCCTGGGGCGTATTGGCCCGCTGCTTATGATAATAATGGATGATGGAGGGGATCGTAAGCCTGGCCAGTGCATTTTCTTCGATGGTGAACGGCTCGCTGCTATAGTCCCCCAAGCTAAGACGGTACCTGCCGGGACTTTTAAAGGACGAAAAATCAGCCTGGTAAAATAGCTTGCCGGGGTCCCATTCGTCGAGACGCTGCGGGGCACTAAGGGCGCCGGTATAAACGACTTTTCCGGATCCGGCATCGACGAGGTTGAAAGTTGTAAAACCACCCGCACTGACAACAGCCGTTTTGGGTCCGTCCTTATCAAACCCTACCTGGTTCACATAGATCTTGGGGGCCCCGAGCCACAGGATAGCGTTCTCAAAAAGCCGGTTTTGTGTGGAAGATGTAAATATGTGATCCCCATGCCCCATGTTCATGTAGACCATGTTGTAGCGTGTATTCGTCCAGGCGACAGGAACATCGCCGCCAGGTATCCTGTCCTTCTTACCCAGGGGGTAATTGCTCGTATCCAGTGTGAGCAATACCTTGACATCTTTGTTCTCGCGGGGACTGGGTTTCCATGCATACCATTCGTTCAACGGGGAAACGTAAGAAGAAGGCAAGCCCCTGGTCACCGAATGGTTGGAGGAATCAACCACCAATGTCGCCGGCAACGGCGGCCAACTGTTGGTATAAAACACCGAGCCCCCAAGAAACCGGACAAACCAGGGCCAATGCGTGTCTTTGTCGTTGTACCCGCTTACATGAAAACCCAGCCAGGCACCACCCCCGGTCATGTATTTTTCAAACGCCGCTCTCTGTGGCTGGGTCTTCGGAAAATCGTTTAGCCATAGCACCTCCTGGTAATTTTTTAAAAAATCATCGTTCATATTTGCCCAGTCGGAGGTCGTATCGAAAACAAAGTGCCTCCGAACGGCCAGGTCGGAATAAAATTGAATGGCATCACGGGCAAAATCAACATGGTCAGGCTCCACGGTGGTTGAATAGAAGGCAACGGCCTTAAAGAAATGCGGAGGCGCCGTCTTCGCGGCCCAGCATATCGCATTGCTTACAATCTTCTTATAAGCCTCGTTATCAAAGAGCACAGGCGAATGGCCCATAAAAATATAGACATTCCTTGCCTTGTACTGTTCATTGGTCCAGATGATGGGGTGATCGCCCATCTTTACGGCCGATGAGGGCGTGTAGGATGACTCATCTACATTGGCAATGACGTGGACCTGGCCCCGGGGGCTTTTGTCATAAGTATACCACTCTTCTTTTGGGATGGTAAAAGTCGATGGTACACCTTTCATGACAGGATGCAGCGTGTCCTCCACCCGCACCTCGCCCTGGGCAAAACCGGGAATATAGTTCTTCCAGCGGATGCCACCCATAAAGGTGGAAAACCACTGCCACATGGGGTATCCATCGAACTCACCCAACAGGGTGGCATGATGAAAACCGACCCATCCTCCCCTACCCTGTTCGATGTATTGTTGAAAGGCGTCCACGGCCTTGTCTTTCCAGGCATACGGGGCATAATCCAGTTGAAGGATCAGCTGGTAGTTGCTCAAATAGGCCTCGTCGATCTTATCGGTATTTTGTATATAGTCAATAGCAAAATTGCTGTCGAGCGCCAACTGGTCCAGCCAGGTCCGGGCACGCGCGGAGAACGCGACGTGATGTCCTCCATTTTCATACAACGCCAGTACCCGGAAACGGCGTCCGCCGCTGGCCAGGGAAGCCGTGAAAGCGCTTATATTCCGGTCGATCCCTTTAAAAAGCGCCGAATCCTCGGAGGACCAGGGATGACCATGCCAGTAGTCCCACCACCTGTATTCAATTTTCGAAAACGCGTTGGTGATCCCTTTTTCAACGGGCTTTTCATAAAAATGCGAGGCATGGAAGGAATAATTGCTGTCCGTGACCCGGATATCAATGTCGAAGGTCACCTGGTAATAATTACCGGAGTCCCCGGTAGCAACCCGGAACGTGCCGGTGCCGCTCAGACGACCAGCGGCCCTGTCGGCGGTGATCAGGCTGGACCCGGAATCCGGCAGGCCGCCCGCGAGCCATTGCCGGGCCCGGTCGAAACCAAGAGACGATGGAATCACTTTTTCATAAGAATAATCGTTAGACCCCGCCCATACAATGGCATCCCGCACCAGCCGGAGGTAACTCTCATTGCCAAACACCGAAGGATCATGCCCAACCCCGATATAAATCATCCGCCGGTAGCGCTCATTGGTCCAGACAATCGGGTGATCCCCCATCGGCCGGTTCTGGTGGTAGGTGGATTCATCGGCGCTGGCCAGGACACGCACCGTGGACCGGGGGCTTTTATTAAATTCATACCACTCGTCCGAAATGTCGAATGTCGGGGGAAGGTGACGGGTAGCGGGGTGGTTGTGGTCTTCGACCAGGACGGTCCCCTTCTGGTAGGCGGGATGCGGCGAGTAGGTGACCCCGCCCATAAAATCCTCAAACCATTGCCAGTACCGGGTACCGGTGCCCAGAAATTGCCGGCCGGTAAGACCGGCGGCATGGATCCCCACCCAGCCCTTGCCCTGTTCCACAAACTTCTGCAGGGCCGCCTGCTGGCTATAGGACATATCAAAGGGCGCCAGGTGCAGCATGACAAAAACCTGGTAGCCGGCCAGACCGGCATCGCTGATCCGGGAGGTATCATCCGTAAAGTCGAGGGCAAAACCATTGTCTTTTGCCATCTGCTCCAACACCGGCCGGGCCGCCGCGATCATTTTCAGATGGTCTTTGGCCCGGGAGGCAACGACCAAAACCTTAAAGGACTGCGCCCGGAGTCCGGCGGACAACAAAAAGACACCTAAGATGAGAATCAGCTTCTTCATATATGAGGACCGAATGTACCGTATCGCGGCCATTTGCCCACCCCTACATTACTACTACATCGCCTATTTTCAATAATTTAGAATTTTAGATGGGCCGATCCGGCTAATCTTTGCCATATGAGAAAGTTTCTTCTCCTGGTCATCTTGTGCCGCTTCCTGATGAATGACGCTGAGGGGCAGTCTACCATCGGCCTGCCGGCTATTCGAAACTATACCAATATCGACTATCACGCGGCGATCGAGATCTGGGGTATCGGCCAGGATAAGCACAACATCCTCTATTTTGCCAATAACGACGGCCTGCTGACCTTCGATGGCGCCTACTGGAAGCTTTTTCCGTTGCCCAACAAAGCGGCGATCCGGTCGCTGGCCATAGATGATTCCGGTAAGATCTTTGTCGGCGGCCAGGACGAGATCGGTTATTTCTACCCGGGCGGGACCGGGATGCTGGTCTATCATTCCCTAAAAGAACGTCTTCCGCCGGTCGCCCGGCAGTTTGCCGACATCTGGAGTATCGTTATCCTGGGAAACGCCGTTTTTTTCCGGACCATTGAATCGATTTTCGAGCTGAAGGACGATTCCCTACAGACCTTTGACGCACCCGGGGGCTGGCTGTTCCTGGCCAAAGCCGGCTCCACACTGTATGCCGAAGATAGGGTAAAAGGGTTACAGGTCTTTCACAACGGACAATGGGAAGCAAGCGGAGTAAACCCGATACATATAACGGGTATCATGGAATATGCACAGGATACCTTGCTGGTTGCCACTTTGAAGAGTGGCCTATACCTGCTGCACGGGTCCGCGTTGTCCAAAGAGCCAACGGCCATCGATCACCTGCTGGCCAGCGACCTGGTCAATACTGCCTTTAAGATAGAGGATGACCGGTATGTCCTTGGTACCAATGACGGTGGAGCCTATATGATCGATCATGCCGGCCGGCTGATCCAGCAATACGCAAACAATGGCATCCTTGCTATCTTCCCCGATCGTGATAAAAACCTGTGGTTGGGTCTTAAAAACGGGATGGCCTGCATCCATTACAACACCGCGGTCAAACATATCTACCCGGTGAAGGACAGGCAAATCATGTGTAATGCAGTCAGCGTATTCGATAAAAAGCTCTTTATCGGAACCTCCAACGGCTTGTACAGCGTACCGCTCGACCCCGCACAGGACGATATCAGTTCCGGGAAGGGCGTATTCACGGAAGTGGCCGGCTCGAAAGGACAGGTATGGAGCCTGGCGGAAGTCAACCATGAGCTTTTGTGCGGCCACGAGGATGGAGCCTTTGTCATCCGCCATGACCGGGCCATCCCGTTGCTGACGGGGCAAGGTGCCTGGGGGTTCGCCTTTATCCCGTCCTCGAACGATACTGATATTATAGCGGGCACCTATACGGGATTACAGCGGATCCATTATGAAAAAGGTGAATTCCGGGAAGAAGGGAGGGCCAGCCCTTTATATGAATCGTTGAGCAGCCTCGCCATGGATGGACATCATACGGTATGGGCCTCCCACCCTTACCGGGGCGTTTTCAAAATAGAGGCGGATGTCCCTTATACACACTATACCCCAAAAGACGGTTTGCCTTCGGATCTGAACAATTTTGTCTTTTGGATCCGGAATAAGATTGTCATAGCCACGGAGAAGGGAGTCTACGAGTACGATTCATTAAAGGGGAAGTTCATGCCCTCCCCCTTTTTCAAACCCCTGATCGGAGACAACAGCGTCGAATACCTCGCGGAAGATCACCATGGCCATATCTGGTTTATCTCCAATCAGCGGGTGGGTGTCATCGATTTCAACAAATCTTCCGTCATCTATTTCCCGGAACTCGACGGGCAGACGGTAAAGGGAGCCGGGTATATATACCCCTATGACGACGAGAATATCTTTATAGGTGGTAACAACGGGCTGTTCCACCTAAACTATAATCAATATATAAAGACGGACACGGGAGTCTCCGTTCTGCTAAGTACCGTTGAGCCCGTGGGAAAGAATTCCATTAATTTCGAATATGCGTCCCCGGTATATGCCCGGGAAAACAATGTCGAATTCAGCTATAGGCTGGAAGGGTTTGACAAAGCATGGTCGGACTGGTCCCCAAAGACCGAGAAGGACTATACCAACCTGTCTTTTGGCGATTACACCTTTTATGTAAGGGCCAGGAATAACCTCGGGAATGCCTCCGCCCCCGTCCAATACCGGTTCTCCATAGCGCCCGCCTGGTATCAGACCCCCTGGGCCTGGCTCCTCTATATAGCACTGGCGGCTTTTGTCGTTTGGGGGGTCCGGAAAAGACAGCGCTCAAGACTCGCCCTCCATCAGAAGCGGCATGAGGAGGAGCAGGAACGATTGAATTATTTACACGGCCTGGAGCTTATCGCTTTACAAAAGGCCAAACTGGAGACAGAACTGGCTACCGTCACCATGCACCTGGTCGAACGCGGCCGGTTATTACTGACGATCAAGGAAGAGCTTTTGTCGGTGATCAAAAGACTCAACATCTCCAGCCTGGCCCATGAGTTCAAAAGTGTATTCAGGCTGATGAGCGATACCGAAAAAAGTGATGATGACTGGAACCGGTTTGCCATCCATTTCGACCAGGTACACAATAACTTTTTATCCACGCTGAAAGCCAAATTCCCGAGCCTTAGTGCGACCGATCTTAAGCTCTGTGCTTACTTACGGCTAAATTTAAGCTCCAAAGAGATTGCGCAAATGCTGAATATTTCGCTGAAAGGCGTGGAGGTCAGCCGGTACCGGATTCGCAAAAAATTCAACCTCGCTACGGAGACCAACCTGTACGATTTCCTGATTGACGTCACCGGTAGATCCTCCCCATAAAGGGATCGTCAAAGATGACCTTCTTCATTTCTTCCGGATCGATGATCCCTTGGTGCCGGTACACGACTTTGCCCCCCGGCTCCACGAGCAGGCTATACGGCAGGGCGCCCTGCCATGGGGTGTCGAGGGCATCGATCAGCTTGTACACATCACTACCGGAGAATATAAAGTTGGGTGAAGAGGATTGTTTGTTTTGCAGGAAACGCAGCGCCTGGGCCCGGTGCGCGCTATCGTCCGTACTGATGCTCACCAGCTCGAATCCCCGGTCCCGGTACATCCGGTTCAGGGTGACCAGGTCCGAAAACTCCGCTGTGCAGGGACCGCACCAGGTTGCCCAGACGTTGATCAGCCGCAATTTGCCCGTAGGGTTTTTGATCAGTTCCCTGACCCCAGCCGTATCGACGGATTCCAGGGTCACCGGCTCTTGGGCCCAGGTGACGGCGGCCTTCTCTTTCCAAACACTTTTCTCTGCCCATTTGATGGAACAGCCAAAGACTTTGGTGACGGTCACCGGGACTTCCCGGTTGTTCAGCAAGGCCTCGATCGCATTACGGGCATCCTGGCTATGGGGCGTCTTTTTCGGATCTTCCGTGTCATCGATACGGCCGTTATACCGCAGCTTCCGCGCGCTGTCAAAAATAAAAACATGGGGTGTGCAGACCGGTCCGTATTTGTTGGAGGCAACCTCCGTTGCCCCGTCATACAGATAGGGGAAATTGAACCCGGCGTTCCTGGCACGGATCTTCATCTCCGCATAAGAATCGCCCACGTCACTGTAGCCCAGTTCATCCAGCCGCACGGCATTCGGGTTGTTGGGATTGATGGCCACCACCTGTACACCCCTGTCCTTATAATCGCTGGTCAGTTGAATGACACGGCCCTCGTACGCCTGCGAAGTGGGACAGTGATTGCACATAAAAACGACCACCAGCACCTTGGCCTCCTTGAAGGATTGCAGCGAGTACATCTTGCCGTCTACGCCCCGCAAATGAAAGTCCGGCGCGGGAGCGCCTATGGCTAGTGTCTGATGCACAACGAAAAGCAACAATGGTATGATCATGGTTAAAAATTACCTTTTGCAATATCCCACCACAAACGGGTGCCGCCGTTGTCCGGACCGCCTAAAAGGGAAAGCCCGGTCTTTAGCCCGGCCGGATTCTGTGTGGCTTCACTGTGCGGATACGCCAGGCGCCGGACCTGGATTTTGGTGTCTATCGTCCCTCCGCTGTTGTTGACCACGACCGGGAACAGCCTGGGATACCCGGTGCGACGGAATTCCGTCCATGCCTCCTGGCCTTCCGGGAACATCGCCAGCCATTTTTGGGTAATGATCCTTTCCAACTGCACTTCATTGGAAGCCGTGGGGTCCCATTTGATCGTGATCGTGGACTGCGCCGGTGCATTGTTGGTGGCGTTAAGATAATCAACATAATCGGCAGGTTTGCTGGTAGAATCCGTGATGTAGGTGGCCCCGTTTACGCCATACTGGGTCATGGACGTAAGAATGCCCGTTTCGTAGTCGGTTTTTGCGTCTCCGGCCCCTGTCCAACCCCGCACCGCAGCCTCCGCTTTCAGGAACCATACCTCGGCGGCCGTCATGATGACCTCGGGCGCGGAAATGGTGAACGTGGTGTTATAGTTGTATTTGGAGAAACCGGAGTAAAAAGGCTTCGGCGGGATATTGCACCCGATGCGGATGCCCGTATATTGACTGGTATGACCGGCGTTGGTATCCGGCATAAAATAAACGGGAAGGCGGGGGTCATTGTAACCGGTCATGTAGGACTGTATGGAGGCGTTCATGGAATTGTCTCCATAACTGTCGGTAATCTGCCAGTAGTCGTTCCCGTTGGCCGAGCTGGCCAGAACGGCTGCGACATCCGTAGCGGCGGACAACAGCCCGCCGCCGGCGCTCAGCGCCTTTTGTCCCTGGGCCTGGGCCGTAGCCGGGTCCACTTTCACCAGGTGCATCGCCAGGCGTAGCCTGAGCGAATTGGCGAATTTCAGCCACAACGTATAGTCGCCGCCGAAGATGGCGTCATAGCTGGCGAGGGGTTTCGAGCCCGGTTGGGCGGCAATATATGCCTGGAGGTTGGCCACGGCCGTATCCAACTGCAGGAACATCTGCTGATAGATGCTTTGCTGGCTGTCATAAGGGACGCTGACCATGGACGTCCCTACCTTGCTATAGGGCACCGGCCCGAATTTGTCCGTGATCCGGTCAATGGCTTCCACTTCCACGATGAGTGCAATGGCCCAGTAGTCCGGATTGGTGGTGCTGACCCCGGTCGCTGCGAGCTGGTTTTTGATAGGACCGATCAGTTTGGTGTAGATACTGCTGAACGCCTCCGTATTCCAGCTATCGATAAAAACGTAGTTGGCATTGTCCAGGGCCTGGCCGAATGTTTGGTCCGGCATGGCATAACCGGCATAGACATCGGCATTCAGGTTCTGACCGGTCTGATAGCCGTCGTCCTGGATATACATGATCTCCTGCTCCAATGGAATAAATAAGGTGGCTACGTTGAGGTCCTGGTTGGGCGTCCCCGTGGGGTCCGTATTATAATCTTTGAAGTTTTTGGTACACCCGGCCAGAACGAACAAGATACCGGCGATATATATCGATTTCATGCTTTACTGTTTATAAGTTCAGGTTTAATTTCAGTCCGTAGGTACGCATGGCGGGCAGGTTGAATACATCCACGCCGCCCAGGCCATTACCGGTGGAGGAGGCGATTTCCGGATCATAGGGCGCTTTCCGGTAGAAATAGAGCAGGTTCCTGCCTGTCAAGGAAAGCCGCAACACCTTTTTTGCAAAGCGCACGCTATACCCGAGGGCTACTTCGCGCAGCCGGACGACCGTGGCGCTGTATACGTATTCACCCAGGGTTGCATTCCGGCCGCCGATGAAGGTGTACCAGTTTTTGGGATTGATTTCTGAAACGGAATTCCCGTTGGGATCCACCCCATTGATCGCGACATACCCCTTGTCGCGGGCCTGCCCGCTCACCTTTGATACGCCATAAAAATCAAGCATCCCTTGCATGACGGACACCACCTGTCCGCCGAATTTGCCATCCACAAGGAAATTGAAGGAGAAATTCTTGTAACTAAAGCTGTTGTTCCAACCCAGCTGGAATTTCGGATTCGGATTCCCGACGCGGCTATACCCGTTCAACTCTCCGCCGCCCTGTACCGGGAAATAATTGCCATTCCCGTCCGGTGTCAGGACGAGCCGCCCCTTGGCATCCGTTTGCAGGGTCTGCACATAAATATCTCCGAAGGAGCCCCCCTTCGCCACATAGGTATCATAGTTGTTGTTGCCGGGGGTCAGGTCCACCAGGGTAACGCCGTCCTTGGAATCGATGTCGATGACCCTGTTGACGTTCTCGGAGGCGTTGACCATCGTGTTCCAACTGAGGTTCCGGGAAATTACCCAATTGTAGCCGGCGGTGGCTTCTATCCCTTCGTTCTGGATATTGCCCGCGTTGATATTTTGGGACGCATAACCGGACGCGGGCAGGGGAACGATGGAGATGTCCTGGTTGTAGGTGTTGGTCTTATACCAGGTAAAGCCGACGCTCAACCGGTCCTTGAAAAGCCGCAGGTCGGTACCCAGCTCATACGTCTTGGTCTGTTCCGGCTTCAGGGTGGAAGGCGCAGCCTGGTTCAGGATGGTCGAATTGGTAGAAGTGGTGTTCACAGGGTTCGTCTGGTATTGTCCTACGGTGTTGCCTACCTGCGAATAGGTTCCCCGGACTTTGGCGTAAGTGAAAGCGTCGGGCAGATGAATCATCTGGCTTAATATAAAAGATAAGCCTACCGATGGATAGAAATAGTGATCGGTGGACGTAAAGGCAAGGTTGGACGACCAGTCGTTCCTTCCGGACACCGTCAGGTACGCCCAGTCCTTGTAAGACAGGTTGGCGTTCGCAAAGACCGATTGTATCTGGTTGTGGTAAGGCTGATCGGTGCTCACGTTGCTGCCGTAGGTTCCGCTGGAGCTTCCCAGTGGCACGGCAGGCGCCACTTCGATATTTTGAATGGTAAATAAGTTGGGAAAATAAAGACCAAATCCCTGACCCGCGCCCGGCCCCCAGCCGATGCCGGTCGTGACATTATCAGAGATGCTGGCGCCCGCCACTCCGTCTATTTTGATGGCCCCGTTACCGGGCGTATGCAAGGTGACCAGCACGTCGCCATATTGGTTTTGTACGGTATGATTGAAGCCGTTCCAGCTCCCGTTGCCGTTGGGCGCGGCGAGCGGCGCCAACGTGCCCGCATAATATTTCTGATCCCCGATGTCCTGGATCCGGTCGACATTTCCCCTGGCCTGTACGCTGAGCCAGTTGGTGAAGTCGTATTTGGCGCTGACATTGACCATGATGCGGTTGCGGGTATTCTCATTCGTATTCCGGTGGATGATCCACCAGGGATTTTGCTGTATGTCCTCGTGGAAAGGCCAATTCTGGGTAGGCGCGCCGTTTCCCCCCGACACCGGCGGCAGTTCGAACTGCCGTTTATAGGGAAGGATGTCCAGTCCCCTCGGGAAAAAATACAGACCGGTCAGCGGATTCGAATTGAAACCGATGGGGGGGCTGTTCTTCAGCGTCTGGGTAATATAATTGACATTCCCATCCAGCGTCAGTTTGTTATCCAGGAAGCGGGCCGTTTCATGGAAATTGAAATTATTGCGGGCCAGCGAATTTTCAGGCGTAACCCCGCGGGCGCTGGTATTGGTATAGGAAAAATAGGTCTGGGCTATATCCGAGCCGCCTGAAAGGCTGATGGCATTGGTCAGGTTACCGCCGGTCTGGAAGAAATCCTTCAGGTTGTCGTGCGCCCCGGTAATTTTTGGCCCCCAGCTATCGACCGCCCCGGGGCTGGTCTCTCCATAGTTGCTTTGAAATTCGGGTGTATATGCTTTCGTGTCAATGGAAAGAGACGAAGAGAAATTGATCAGGGTCTTCCCTGCCCTTCCTTTTTTGGTGGTGATCACGATGACGCCGTTGGCTGCCTGGCTGCCATACAGGGCGGAGGCGGAAGCCCCTTTCAGCACCGTCATGCTTTCTATGTCTTCCGGGTTCAGGTTGGAGATCCCGTCGCTTCCTTCGGGATTGCCGCCATACGTGTTGGCAGCCGGCTGTCCGAAGGGATTTCCGTCATTGGATATGGGGACCCCGTCTATGACATACAATGGCTGGTTGTTGCCGCTGGTAGACCGGTTGCCCCGGAGGATGACCCGCACCGAACCACCGATCCCGGAGGCGCTGGGTGCGATGGTCACCCCGGCAATCTTGCCATTCAGCGAATTCATCAGGTTGTCGGTCTTTACGTTCGTCAGTTCCGAACCGGATATTTGCTGTGTGGAATAGGTAAGGGACTTTTCGGAGCGCCGGATACCCAGGGCCGTGACCACGATGGCGTCGAGCTTTCTTGCTTCGGGGGATAATTCCACGGTGAGTTCGCCTTCGCCAATGACCGTCACAGTCACTTCCTTCGTACCGTATCCGATCAACGTAAATACCAGTACATCGCCCGGTTTGGCGGAAATGGAGAACCGGCCACCCGCATCGGTGAGCGTAGCCGTTCGGGCGTTTTTGACACTGACCGTCACCCCCTGCAGGGGCTGACCCGTGGTCTCCCGGACAACACCCCGTACCGGGGCAGCCCAAGCTCCCATGGCCATGCACGGGATGAATAGCAAAAGATGGAGCAATCTTCTCATTGGAGCAGTTTTTATGCGTGGCCCCCAATCTAATCCGTCCTCCCACCCCATGCTATTTTCCTGCCCCTACATCGCCACTACGGCCCGCAAAAAAACCGGCCGGCAACGCTGTAGGGGAAATGTAGTGGCTGAAAATTAGCGGTTGAGCAGACTTTGGCGGAGCATTGTACGGTGAATAGAAAATTCCTGATCGCCACCCACGGCGCTATGGCCGAGGGCGTCCTGTCGGCCGTGCATCTTATTACGGGCCAGGTAGAGAACGTATTTTTAATACAGGCCTACTTGCATGAAAACAAGCCTATTGAGGAAGAACTTGAGGGGCTGTGTGAAGATGAATGGGTGGTCTTTACAGACCTGCTCGGCGGCAGCATCACCAACCAGGTCCTTCGATATGCTGCGGAAAAAGGGATCCTGGATAACATTCATATCGTGGCCGGGTTCAACCTGGCCCTGCTGATCGAAGTGCTTCTGTCCGATACAGACACCCCCCTGGTGGAGGTGGTGGAGCAGGCCGTCAATAGGGCAAAGGACCAACTGGTCTATGTAAACAAAGTAGTACAATGATTAAACTAACCCGTATCGACGACCGGCTGGTGCACGGACAGGTGGCCTTCACCTGGACACCCGCCCTGGGTATCGACTGCCTGCTGGTGGCCAATGATAAGCTGGCCGGTGACGAATTTCAGAAAATGGCACTCGGCCTGGCCAAGCCGGCCGGGGTTACCCTTTTGATCAGGACGGTCCGGGAGGCGGCTGCCTTCCTGAACGATACAAAAAGCCAGGGATATAAGATCCTGGTGCTCATAGACAGCGTAAAAGATGCGCATGCCCTGTCTCAGGAAGTGCCGGCCATCCGCTCGGTCAATGTCGGTGGTATCCGGGCAAAAGAGGGCGCCACGCTTCTGTCAAAAGCCGTTGCCCTAACCGGGGACGATGTACTGCTCGCGCGGGAACTGCTGGGGCAAGGGATCGAGCTCGAAGTACGGCAGGTGCCCACGGACAAAAAACAAATGCTGGAAAAGCTACTTCCCTCGTAACCATGATGTCCTATATATTCATTACGCTAATCGTTGTATTTGGTCACTCGGAGGATTTCCTGGGGACCACCCTCTTAGGCAGGCCCCTTGTCCTGGGTCCCCTGGTAGGCTGGGTGCTTGGAGACCTTCACCAGGGCCTTGTGATCGGAGCCACCCTGGAGCTGATATTTATGGGCAATATCAAGGTCGGCGCGGCGATCCCCCCGGATGTGATCACAGGTGGCGTCCTGGGCACTGCTTTTGCCATCCTGTCGGGGAAGGGCGCCGCCATAGCGCTGGCTTTGGCCATACCCATTTCCATATTGGCGGAAATGCTGCTCAGCGCACTCTTTGTATCCAGGTCCGCGTTCAATAAGAAGTTCATGGCGTATGCCGGGGCCGGCAGGTTTGACAAGGTACAGCGGCTCCACATTCTATCGGGCCTCTTAAAGCCTTTGTCGATGGGGCTGATCACCTTTCTCTCCCTTCAGTTGGGGGCCGGTGCCATGAAGTCCCTGCTTGACCGGATCCCTTCCTGGGTGAATGAGGGACTACAAGTGGCCGGAAATATGCTGCCGGCGCTGGGGTTCGCCTTATTGATGAACCTGATGTTCACCAGGCGGGTGGCGCCTTACTTCTTCCTTGGATTCCTGCTCGCCGCTTATCTAAAGCTGCCGCTGATCGCCGTAGGAGGACTGGGGGTCATCATAGCCCTGCTGGTCACACAAGGCGGCCAGCCCGTTCCTGCGGAAGAAGAACCGGACCCTTTTACACCCCAACTGGCAAAGGCCACGATCCGGAACCTTTTTTTCAGGTCCTTGCTCCTTGAAGCGAATTTCAATTTCGAGACCTGGCAGAATACCGGTTTTGCCTTTGCCATGCTTCCCGTCCTGAAAAAATTGTACCCCACAAAAGAATCGATGTCACCGGCCCTTCAGCGGCATTTGCAACTGTTTAATACCAGCACTTATGGATCTACGCTGATCCTGGGGATAACGGCTGCCATGGAAGAGCAGCAGGTCGACCCGGGCACCATTAATTCCATCAAGCTGGGATTGATGGGCCCCCTGGCGGGCGTTTTTGATTCTTTATTCTGGGGGACCCTCAGGGTGATCGCTGCAGGTGTCGGGGTTTCCCTGGCGCTGAAAGGGAATATCGCCGGTCCCGTTCTTTTCATCCTGCTGTTCAACGTTCCTCACCTGTGGCTTCGCTATGAACTGACTTTTATCGGGTACAAAACCGGGACCCGGTTCCTGCAAAAGCTTGCCCAGGGCCACGTCATGGAGAAGCTGACCACCGGCGCCGCTATCCTGGGATTGATGGTGGTGGGCGCCATGCCGGCTACACTGATGGCCGTCAAAGCGCCCTCACAGGCCGTATTGGACCAGGTGATGCCCGGTATGATCCCTTTGGGCCTGACATTCCTGGTGTATTATTTTGTAAAAAAGAGTGTCAAAATAACGTATCTATTGTTAGGCTTGCTGGCGTTGGGCTTTGCCGGGAGCATGCTTCACTGGCTTGTATGACGATAAAAAAAATTATATGAAAGGGATTGGTGTTTCGCCCGGTATTTCCATCGGAAGGGCCTATGTCGTCGCGAGTCATACCATGGCCCGGACCGGCATCGTATTGACCTCCGACCAAGCCGTACAGGAAGAGGTCGTGCTGTTCCACCAGGCAGTAGAGGCATCCATCCATGAAGTGAAGGCCATTATTGCCAATGTCAATTCGGCCATCCCTGAAGAAGGCCTTGCCATTTTAGAGATGCAGGTTGAATTGCTGGATGACCCTCAATTGGCAACGGATGTGACCACCAAAATAGGCCGGGACCGGAAAAGCGCGCACGATGCCGTCGTAGAGGCCATCCAGGAAGCCGTCCAGTTGCTAAAAAATACGGATGATGATTACTTCCGGGCAAGGGCGGCCGATGTGCAGGATATCGGTCAGCGGATCCTTCAGCATATAGACGGCCCCGGGAATGCCGGTCCCCGTACATTCGACGCCGGCACCATCCTTATTGCCGAGGACCTCTCCCCTTCGGACACCATTTTGATAGATACCAGCCGGATCCGTGGGTTTGCCACCAATGCCGGCGGGAAAACGTCCCATACGGCCATTATTGCCTTGTCCAGGGGCATACCCGCCGTCGTCGGCTGCGGTGATGACCTCGCGGGTATCGCCAACAATGACCTCATCCTGCTGGACGGGGAGACCGGTCTTATTCTGGTCAATCCCAGCCAGGACCAGGTAGACGAATACCAACAAAAAAATGCCGCTTTTACCGAGAAACAACGGCTGTTGCAATCCCTGAAAAATATCCCGGCTACGACCACCGATGGGATCACCATACGCCTGATGGCCAATATCGGACGGGAAGAAGATATGGCCCCCGCACTTGAACACGGCGCGGAAGGCGTCGGACTTTTACGGACCGAGCTGCTCTTCCTGGGCAAGGACGCTTTCCCGACGGAAGACGAGCAATTCGAGTACTATAAATGGATCGCACTGCTGTCAAAAAACAAACCCGTTACGATTCGGACCCTCGATATCGGAGGGGATAAGCAGTTGCCTTATTTTCCGTTGCCGGAAGAGCAGAACCCCGTGCTGGGGTACCGGGCCATCCGGATCGGTCTTGACCAAAAGGATATTTTACGCACCCAGCTGAGGGCCATTTTAAGGGCCAGCGCGTTTGGCCGGCTCCGTATCCTGCTGCCCATGATTTCGGGCGTACAGGAGGTCCGGGCGGTCAAAGAGATCCTGGCGGCGGAAAAAAAGGAAGTTACCGGGTTTGATCCCCATATCCCTTTGGGTATCATGATCGAGATCCCTTCCGCTGCGATCATGGCCGACCTGCTCGCCAAAGAAGTGGATTTCTTCAGTATCGGCACCAACGACCTCTGCCAATATACATTGGCCGTGGACCGGATGAATGAACGGGTCAAGGGTCTTTACGATCCTTATAACCCGGCCGTATTAAGGCTCATCAGTTACACCATCGGGCAGGCCCATGCACACAACATCGGCGTTTGTCTTTGCGGAGAGCTGGCATCCGACCCTTTGGCCACCTTGCTGCTGGCTGGGATGGGCCTGGAAGAGTTCTCCATGAACGCAGGGTCCATCCCACTGATCAAAAATATCATCCTGCATTCCAGCCGTTCCGAGGCTGTTGCCGTATTCAAAAAAGTAATGACCATGGATAATTCAAGGGACATCGTCCACTATTTAGAGGAGGTAAACCGATGATCGCCAAAGAGTATGTAATCAGCGCCCCTGAAGGGATACACGCCCGCCCGGCCACAGGGCTGGTCCGGCTGGCCAAACAATTCCAATCCGTGATCAACCTGAAAAAAGGAGACAGGATTGTCCGGCTCAACAGCCTGCTGAACATCCTTTCGCTGGCCGCGAAAGGCGGGGAGACCATCACTCTCCTGATCGAAGGGGAAGACGAAGAGACGGCTGCCTCAGCACTAGATAAATTTTTCGCCGATATATGACAATCACCATTGCCAGGAACGAACAGGAATTTGATCAAATGGCCGCATGGCGCATCATTGCCCAAATGCTCGAAAAACCCGATGCCGTCATAGGGCTGTCCACCGGTCAAACCACCATGGAGATGCACCGGATCGTGTCCGCCATTCATACCGCATACCCCTTCGACGTCTCCCGGATCACCCTTTTCAATGTCGATGAATTGACCAACCTCCCAAGATCGTATGCCGGCAGTTGTTATACCATGATCCAGAACCAGATTGCCGGGCCCCTGGGCATCCCTCCGGAAAATTTTATTATGCCCCCTACCCTGTCGGATGATTTTGAAGCAGAATGTCTGCTCTTTGAGCAACGCCTCGCCTCCCGGGGCGGTGCCGACCTCCAGATGCTCGGTATCGGGCTCAACGGCCATATCGGCATCAACCAGCCCGGCACTCCATTTGAGCGCGAGACATGGGTGTCGCCGATGGACCCCGACTTCGAAGCGAGGGTCCGCAGGGAGACGCAGGTACCCGACCACGTCGTCCTGGGCGGCCTGACGCGGGGCATAAAGAACATCATGCACACACGGAAACTGATATTGATCGCCAAGGGCGCCCACAAAGCGGAGATCATCCAAAAAGCCATCCTGGGGCCGGTGACTACGGATATACCGGCCTCTGTCGTTCAGTTGCATCCGAATTGCGAGATCCTGGTCGATGCGGCAGCAGGAGCGAGGATCGCTCACCGCCTGTCATAGCAATAAACCGCGAATCTGCGCATCCAGCATATTTAGATCCATCTGAATAATCTCCCAAACGATGGCATCATCGATGCCAAAATAGTCGTGAACAAGGATATTCCGGAAATCTTTAACCTGACGCCAGTCGATGTCTGAATGAAGGGATTTGTAGGATGCATCGATTCTGGCCACAGCTTCCCCAATAATGGCAAAGTTTCGCTCTACAGCATGCTTGGTTTTTAAGTCTGACTTGTACGTGTCAAGCGTTAGCCCTTGAGTAAATGCCTTGATATTTCCAATGGCTTCCAGAATGTCTTGTAGAAGTGACGGCGTATCTCTTTCAGACATGAATCAGGTTTTTCTCGACGAAAGGCATATATCGGGGCTTAATGCCTTTACGGGAAATAAGATCGACCTTCTGGTTAAAAAGATCCTCCAGCTCATGGGCAAGTCGGATAAACCGGATACCTATGGGGCCATTGAAGTCAACCAGGATGTCAATGTCGCTTGCACTGTTATTGTCCCCTCGGGCATAGGACCCAAAAAGCCCGAGTTCGCTAATGGGATAGCGCGTCTGGAGGTCAGGCTTCTTGGCACTCAGAATGGACAATATTTGATCCTTGTTGTACACGATACAAAGATAAGAATCTATCTCCGCTCATCAAACACCCCCAGCTCCGCAATAGCCGGCGGCGCATCAAACACATCCAGCCAAACCCTCACCTTATCCCCCCACACCCGGTCAAACCGGTGAATCTTCACCCTCCCCTTCTGGTCCCCCGTGAGCAGCGGATGCCACACCCCATTCTCACAGTATTCAAAACGATAGTGCGAAGTATGCGCCTCCGCTTCCGTCAGGACGATCGTGTTAAACGACCTGTCCTTGCCAAAATCAACCTGGTACCAGGGCGCCTTCACGGTCGGATTGGATTGCCATGCACTCCGGAAATCGTCGTCGTTCCCGAAATCCATGATGTTCATGTCATCGCTCCAACTTCCTTCGGCCGGTTGATGCTTGGCAATGTTGGGTGAAATGACGGGATAGGGACCGGCCGGCACCGGGGAGACGGGCCCCTGGTTCTTCCACAGGCGCCCAATGGACGCCAGGGCTTCCACTGCATTGTCATCCATCAGGCCGTCCGTGTTGGGCGCGACATTGAGGATGAAGTTGCACCAGGCATTGTTCAGCGGGACGATAAGGTCATTGACGAGTTTTTGCGGGTCCTTGACGGGCTTGGTGGGGAAGTCCGTCTTCCAAAACCAGTTCTCCTGAAGGGGCAGACAGGTCAGGGCTGGAAGGCGGTTCGAGCTTTTCGAGATCCGCTGACCGGCGCCGAGTTCATAGGATTTAATGTCTGTGTACAAGAGGGCCTCCGCGGGGTATTTCGCGGAATTGAGGTCCATCACCAGACAGTCGGGTTGCAAGGACTTGATGAGCCGGTAGACCTCCTCGAAAGGCACCTCGTCATAAGAGATCCGCGACCAGGGGGCATCCCATCCGTCTATGATCAGGGCGGTAATGGGGCCGTAGTTGGTCAGCAACTCCGTCAGCTGGGCCTTGATCATGTCCACGTCTTTTCGGGTGATAAAACCCGGGCGTATTTTGTGGTGGGTATCCAGGATGGAATAGTACAAAAACACCTTTAGCCCCTGGGCCCGGAAGGCCTTCGCAAATTCGCCCACAACGTCCCTTTTGCACGGGCTGCTCATGATGCTGTAGTCGGTGGTCTTGGTATCCCAGATGCAAAAACCGCTGTGGTGCTTGGTGGTGATACAGCCGTAGGTCATGCCGGCGGATTTCGCGGCTTTTGCCCACTGGTTGCAATCGAGTTTGGTGGGGTTGACCAGGGATGCAGGTGCATCCGGGTCCGGCCAGTCCTGGTTCATATAGGTGGGCATCCCGAAGTGAATGAACATCCCGAAACGCAGGTCTTCAAATTGCTGTTGGAGGGTGTGTAGGGCATCCGCTGAGGGCAAGCCTACCTGGGCGGGCTCAGGCACTTGTGCCACCGCCCGAAGGGAAACTAGACCGATGAAGCTAAGGGAGAGAGATAATTTTGCGAAGAATTTCCGGGTCATATAGGCAAATATATGATAAATTGAAAGCCATGTCGGCTATGAAAAAACGCATCGTTGGTGTTCTTATTTTAGTTTGTATCTTCTGCCTGCCCGTCGGATCCCGGCCTGTGCAAGAGCAGCCGCAGGATCTGATCCTCGGTGTGAATGCTGCTATCGCTTCCATGAGCGTATCGCAGCAGAATGCCATTCTTGCTCAGCTGCACGCTGCCGGCGTTCGTTACATCCGGTCGGGCATCCTGCCTGATGATAGGAGTGTCGACTTTGCCCGGCGCGCTCAGGCGCAGGGTATTGGAATCGACTGGCTGGTCGAGTTGCAATATCGGCCGGGTGCGCCCAGCCGGCCGTGGCCCAATGCGTTTAGCGTGTGGGGCGGACCTCCCCTCTCTGCGGCCGATCCGGATCAATTCCGCAAGTACTTCGAGCCGCTGCTCGCAAAGCTCGATGCTGCCGGCGTCACACTGGCCGGCTTCGAACTGGGAAACGAAATCAACTCCCCCATGTTCAATGCGGATTTCAGCCTGCCTGCTGAAAACCCCAACCAGTCCAAAGAATTCAACCTTTGGGATCTTTCTCATGACCCCGAAGCCAGGCAGGTGGCAAAGGGCTACCTGCAATATCTCAAGCTGCTGGCGGTCATCAAGGATGTACGCTCCCGATCAAAGCTCAACCGGCATACGTTGATCGTCAGCGCGGGCCTGGTGTTCAACGAGGCTCCGGACGCTCCCCGTAAAGCGCGGCTGGACGCCGTCAGCGCAGCCGCGACCCTTGATTTCATGCGCGCCGGCGGTCTGGACACGCTCGTAGATGTCTATGGTGTGCACACTTACCCCTGGACGGACAACCCGGGAAATCCGAGCGCCGCGGCGGGACGCCGGGATCGATTGCAGAAATATGTCCTGTCGGTGACCCGGCCACCAGGCAGTGCCGGCGGCAAGCCCTGCTGGATTACCGAATGGGGCATCCCCAATCATGATACCTCCTGTCCTCCCCGCGAAACGGATCAGATCGCTCTCGTGAATGAGACCCGGTCCAACCTCCGGCCATATATCGCGCAGAAGCGGGTCCTTGGCCTCTTCTACTATGCATGGCTCGACCCCCGCGAAGGCTTCGCCATCTACCGGTGTGGTCATTTGACGGAAACCGGGCGACTGGCGCTAGCGCCCTTCTAGCCATGGGACGCTATAAATGGTGCCGGCGCGGAAGCAAACGGAAAAATGCCACTTGCAGCCGTGCCGGACTTCATAATTTGACGGTGCAAACATAGGACAACCGATGTTGTGCCTATGCCAAGAAACAGTTAATTCAAGAAAATCCCCGCCAGCCTCTTCTCAAGCTCCTCCCCCCGAAGGTTCTTCCCGATAATCCTCCCCTGCGGGTCGATTAGGAAATTCTGCGGGATGGCGTTGACCCCATATTGCTTCGCCACCGCGTTGTTCCAGAATTGGAGGTCGGAAACCTGTGTCCAGGAAAGGTGGTCCATTTGAATGGCGGCGAGCCATTTATCCCGGTCGCCGGAGCGGTCGAGGGATACGCTCAGGATCGCAAAACCTTTGGGGTGGTATTGGGCATAGACCCCTACCAGGTTCGGGTTCTCCATGCGGCAGGGTCTGCACCAACTGGCCCAGAAATCCAGCAGGACGTATTTGCCTTTGAAGGAAGAAAGTGTGACCGGATTGCCCGCCGTATCGTTTTGGGTAAAGTCCGGGGCCGGTTTGCCGACGGCGGTTTTTGCGGCGATGTCCAGGCGTTCCCCAAAGGCCTTTCCCTGCCTGGATCCCTTTATGGATGCGTTCAGGCCATCGAAGATCGGTTGTAACTTATCCGGGTCCATATCCCGGGAGGCATATT
This sequence comes from Dinghuibacter silviterrae, assembly GCF_004366355.1. Lineage (NCBI taxonomy): Bacteria > Pseudomonadati > Bacteroidota > Chitinophagia > Chitinophagales > Chitinophagaceae > Dinghuibacter > Dinghuibacter silviterrae. The sequence goes on from NZ_SODV01000002.1 coordinate 2,239,226, forward strand.
GCCCGAGGGCATACAAGGCCAGGGGGGAAGCCGGGTGTTGACGGGCAAATGCCCCATATACCGTGTTGGTTTCCGCGCGCAGTTGCTCGTTTTCTTTTTCCAGGGCGGCCATGGCAGCGGTGTCCCCGGCGGCATGGGCGGCCTGGTACCGGGTGACCAGGTCGGCCTCGCGCTGGCTGTAAGGCTTTTCCGCATCCTGGAGACCTTTGAACTGGGTGTTGAGCTCTGAACCGGTAAAAGCAGTATTGGAAAATGAATCGGTGTGGGCGACCGTCAACACACCCGGTGTCAGGTAGATTTGTGCAAAATGGGGTTCATGGAGCGGGATCCCCTGGTTGGGAGACCTATCGAGCAAATAGGCGGGTCCTTCATCGGACACTTCCCCATGGAATACGTAAGCGCCATCTGTTACGGATACGCTGTCCAATGTGCGCTGACCGTCCTTGGCATAGAGCAGGTAAATCTCGCCGGCGGTCATGTTCCGGAGGGTGCCGTGTATCGTAAATGTCTGTGCAAATAAAGCCATGGGGACGGCTAATTGGAAGAAAAAACAGAAGAACTTCTTCATGTAATCAGGTTTAAAATTTGTTCGTTTTCGATGATGAGCATGCCATGTCTATCCGCCGAAATACCTGGCTCCAGCCGATACGTATAGCGCGGGATCGGGCCGTCCATCTGCGTGGGCAAATACACGAACCGCAGGTTGTCGAGGCGCTGTCCCAGGGTTTCTCCCACTTCGGTGATGTGGGTGGAGATCAAGAACAGACAGTTCCGGTAGGCTGAAAGTGCTTCTGTCACGGCCAGGGTGGCATCGTAGGCGTCCTTGACGTTCGTACCCTTGAAGAGCTCGTCAAAGATGACGACCAGGTCCTTACCGGCGCTGACTTCTTCCGCGACCTGTTTGACCCTTAGGACCTCCGCATAGAAGTGGCTATACCCCAGGCTGAGGTTATCAGGGACGTTGATCGAGGAATACAGACCGTCCCGGACCGAAAAGACCATGTTTTCAGCAGCCACCGGGAAGCCGATATGCCCGAGGTAAACCGCGATGCCAAAGGATTTCATAAAGGTGGACTTACCCGCCATGTTGGCCCCGGTGAGGAAAAGCATATTGTTTTCCCCGTCAAGGGACAGGGGATTGGCAACGGCCTTGTCGATACCCGGGTGTCTCAACGCGGTGGCATTAAAAGTCCGGCACTCCTTTGGCAACGCCTTGGCATACGAAAACCCTTTTTCCCGGGCGACGTTGCCGACGGCAATGTTGACATCGAGCGCATAAATGCATTGCAGCAGCTTTTCCAATTCGGGGCGCAGCACATTCCGGAAAAGATGATCGAGGGAACCCAGCCGGGTCAATGACAGCGCCGCCAAACGCTTATCCGCCAATATTTCCTTCAGGAACCGGACCTCCTCTCCAAAAGGCCCTTCCTCCGGTAATAGCGGCAAAAATTTTGTCAACACCTCTAAAACCCTGACGACGGCACCCACGCCTGTCTTTAACACGTGATAGGCTTCGTCCCGCATGATGGCGGCGGTTATCCTTTTCCTGAGCGCCCCTACCCTTGCAGTCAGCGCATTTCCTTGGGCACCGCCCAGGTAGTCTTCCACGAGGGTCAATGCTTCTTTGTCAAAAGGAAAGCGCAGGGCCAGGTCCGCAAAGTGCCGGAAGACAGCGCTTCGCCGGTTGATGGCGTCCGGGTCGGACAAGGGTTGCCGGAACAGGTGGTCCAGCAGCCGTTCTCCCCCCACCGTTTGTACCTTGTTAAAAAGACTGTATATCGAATGCGGTTTGTACCTGCCGGGCAGGTTCAAATCATCCAGGGTTTGTTTGTCCGCGATAAAGCCTTTTTTGGTTGAGCCCGGGGAGGCGGGCGTCTTCAGCACATCGAAAATCCTTTCGTTGTGAATAATGACCATTCCATGCCGGTCGGCGGTTACGCCTTCTTCCAGGGTATAGGTATATACCGGCGTGTGGCCGTTCATCCGCGTCGGCAGGTAGACGAAGCGGACGTTGTTACAGCGCCTGCCCAGCACTTCGGCCGCCTCGACGATATGGGTGGAGATCACGAAAATGCTGTTCCGTTTCCCGGCAAAGGCCTCGGTGATGGCAATGGTCGCTTCATACGCATCCTTTACGTTGGTCCCCCGGAACAGTTCGTCAAAGATGACAAAGAGGTTCCGGGAACGGTATAATTCATGCGCTACCTTTTTGACGCGAAGGACCTCGGCATAAAAGTGGCTGGCCCCCATCCCCAGGTTATCCGGGAGGTTGATGGTGGTATAGATGCCGTCCAGGACCGAAAATTCCATCTTAAGAGCGGGCACGGGAAATCCCATGTGCGCAAGGAAGAGTGCGATGCCCAGGGTTTTCATAAAGGTGGACTTGCCCGCCATGTTGGCGCCCGTTAAAAAGAGGACATTGTTTTCCGGTGTGATCTCCAGGGAATTGGGTACTGCGTTTTTGAGCAAGGGGTGATAAACCGCCTCCAACCGGACGCTGCCCGCGGAAGCAGGCAGTGCGGTGGGAAAGACGAAACCCAGGTCGAGGGCTGCTTTTCCCACCGCGATGTACACGTCGAGGTAATAAAGCTGTTTGAGCAAGTCCAGGACGAGTGCACGGTGCCTGAACCGCAGCAGCAGGTCGAGTGCGGCGATCTTTGCATAAGGAAGTTTGCTCCCGGCGGAGAACACCGGTTCGAGGGCCGGATTCGTCAACAGCGCGTCCAACCCGGGATACGGGTTCGAACCGGCAAAGGCTTTTAGTCCATGAAGGAGCTCCAGCAAGGCTCCTACCCCCTTTTGAATGGCCTTGAACTCCATGTCCGCCCCGACCGCGTTGGTCAGGCGTTCTCCCAGGCTGCGTTCTTCTCCGGATAATTTTGTCCGCTCGTCGGTGTTCGCCAGGTACGGTTCCACCGCGTCGAACAAATCGCTTCGAAAGGGAAATGCCACGCCTGACAGGTACCGGATCAAACCCACGCGACGGTTGATGGCCTCCGCGTCCGACAAGGGATAACGAAACATGTCCTCCAGCACCTTGGCACCGCCCAGGGTGACCGTACGGTTAAACAACGCATATACGGAGGCCCCGCCCCGTTTGCCAAAGAGGCTGAGGTCGTCCAGGGTCTGCTGGTCCGTAGTAAATCGCATGGTCTCTATTTCCGTTTACGCCTGATCAATAAAACCGTCCCGAAGACCGCGAGCAGTGCGGGCAGGATCCATACGAAAGACAGGTTTACCCACTTCATGCCGCTTAGGGATAAATAGACATGATCGTCGGTCATGGGTGGTCTGCGCACGTCGATCGGCACCTTGTCCCCGGACAGCCAGTAGAACAGGCCATCGATCATCGTGTTGTTCATGGGCCGTATTCCCCTGCGGCCGGTGGACAGGTTTGCGTTGTCCACACAATCTGCGTCGCCCATGACGATGATCCGTTGGTCGTGGCCATTCTGCGTTCGGGAAAGGGCGAGTACGGTTGTATAAGCGGTTTCCACCTCTCCTGCTTTTGGATTCAGGACAACGGTGTCGTCTCCGAAATTGGTCGTTTCCAGTTCATTCCAACTGCCTGTTGGCTCGGTGCCGAACCAGGATGTTGCCGTAAAGCCCTTGTCCGTTGTATAACTCAACCCGCAGGCGCCATCCATGGCGACCACGCCTTCCTCTTTCCTGATCCCCCCCAGCTCATAGGACATCTTCTCCGACACCTTGGTGGGCCGCACCAGGATAAAGTCCGGAGCATAATACGGATGGGGCTGAACGATTCTGCCGGGGAGAAAGCTGACCCCGAAACGCCCTGCGATCGGGTTCATAGAGGCTTGTCTTCCCGGGTCGCCGATGACCAGGAGGTTTCCTCCCCTCGCAATATAATCATCCAGTTTTTTGTCTTCGGCGTCCGTTAGGGGTGTTTTCAGATCTGCCAGTACGAGGATGTTCATGTCCGTGGGAACGGCGCTGTCCGCGAGGTTTACTTCCCGTACGTTAAAACCCTGGTTGAGCAGGGCGCTCCGGGTATAACCGCTGTTGGTGAAATCAAAATAGCCCTTGTCCCCAAAGTTATCGATGTCCCGGGCTCCGTGTCCCGCGAGAAACCCGACGGTAGGCAGGTCCATGGCCAGCCGCTTCATGGCGGCGCTGATCTCCCGTTCACCTGGGTGCTTGTAGGGGTCGTTGAAAAGACGCAGAAAGCCTTTTCGACCGTCTTCGGTTTCCAGGACGCGCACGAATCGGAAGCGCTCCCCGGAAAGATCGATCTTCTTTTTGAGCTCCTCCGGGGAAAGGAATATGTCCGGGTCCAGGTCCTTGATGGCACACGCACGTTCCATCCGTTGCCGGTCATTCAGACCCGGATAGTGCGCAATAGGTGACGACTGGTCGGTTTGGGCATAATAGTAGACGTACTTCATCCGGATATCCGGTTTGAACCGCAGGTATTCCCTGAAGTTTTGCAGGTCGAAGTTGATAAAATCAGGAACGCACTGGTCGAAATTCGATTCAAAAAGGTTGACATAGGTGGTAATGGTTAATGGCCCCTTTACATTTTTGACAATCTCCTGGCTGTTGGGTGTAAGGGTATTGATCTTGGTCCTGGTGACGTCATAGAAACCCATCAAGGCCGGCCGCGAAGTGACATAACCCAGCAGCATGGCGATGACCACGACGGAAGAAAAACGCGCCAGGTTTGATCCCCGGGACCGTTTAACCTTGTCCATGTCCAGCTTGAAGACCGCCAGGAAGAGAAAAAGAGCAACGATGATCAGGAAATAGAGGATGTCTTCGCTGTTGATCAACCCGTGCAACATATTTTCGACGCGGCCCGTGATCGACAACCAGTAGGTAATGTCCCTGACGAATGCAATCCCCTGCCACACATGGCTGATGTAATTGAGCGCTGCAAAAAGCGCCAGGGTGCCGATGGCCGCTACGACCTGGTAAGACGTCAGGCAGGACATAAAAAGCCCAATGGCCGAATAGATGCAGATCAGCAGGTACATGCCCAACAGGGCGGTCACCACCATCGGTATATCCATGTCCTTGATGGTGAAGAAGCCAAAAATCCCGAAACAGGCCAGCACGCCCGTCAGCACAAGACCGTAGATCATCATCGCCAGGTACTTACCCAGAACGATCTGGGTATTGGAGACGGGTGACGAGTACAAAAGCTTGATGGACCCGCTGCTGAATTCCCGGCTCATCAACCCCATGGACAAGAGGGGGATATAGAGATAGAAATACCCGATCATATCGCTAAACCGGAAAGCCCAGCCGGTCACATCGGCAAAGTGCTGCCCCATCATTTCTGATTGTAGCTGCCCCTTCATCCCATTGGTAAAGATCAACCCGGTCTGAACGGCAAAGAGCACCAGGATTAGCCAGGCGATGGGGGAATAGAAAAGGGTCTGGAGTTCTGTAAGGGCGATTTTGCGTATCTTCTTCACTTCGGCTTATTTTTTTTGTTGGATAATTCGGCAAATACTTCGTCCATGGAACTCCTTTCCACCCGGATCTCGGTGAGCTGCCACCGGTCCTGTACACTTTTTTCCACGAGTCGTTTGACGACGTCGGTGGAGCCGGAAAATTTTACCCGGATAAACGGCGGCTCTATCGGCTCGGCACTTTTCACACCGGGTATGGACAGGATGTCTTCCAGCGATGGAGGCGTCTCCAGCCCCATGACCAAAGCGTCGGGTTCTATATAGTTGTCAAACTCCTGGGTGGTCCCGGAAAAAACCAGTTGACCGTGTTCGATCATCTTGATGTGGTCGCACGTCGCCTGTACTTCGGAAAGGATATGCGTGGAGAGCAACACGGCGTGATCCGTCGCGAGCTCCTTTATCAAGTGGCGGATCTCCACGATCTGGTTGGGGTCCAGCCCATTGGTCGGTTCATCCAGGACCACGAACTGGGGCATATGGACGATGGCCTGGGCGATGCCCACTCTTTGCTGATAGCCCCCGGAAAGATTCCGGACAAGGCGCTGGCTGAAATGGGTGATCCCGCATTTCTCCTTTGCCCTTCCTACCGCACGTTTTACTTCGTCCCCGGGCACGGACCGCAGGTGGGCGGTGTAGGTCAGGTATTCGTCCACAGTAAGGTCCGGATGCAAGGGCGGTTTCTGGGGCAAAAACCCCAGGTATCTTTTTGCTTCCAGCGGGTGTTGACGGACATCTATGTCATTGATGTATACATTTCCGGCGGTCTGGTTGAGTACCCCGCAAATAATGTTCATCGTGGTCGACTTGCCCGCCCCGTTGGAGCCCAGCAGCCCCAGCACACCTTTGCCCCGGATGTCAAAGCTGATGTCCTTGATAGCCCATTGGCTCCCCCCGTAGCGGTGCGACAGGTTCTCTACTTTTACAACGGTTTTTTCCATATAATTTATTCCTGGTTTAAGAGATCCACCATGTAGACACACGGCGGCACAGACATGAGAAATGATGTTATGGGGTCTGGGTGATCGACCCGTTCGACGCCGCGATGATATAGTCCGGCACGGCAAGCGTATACCGGTCATCATTCGGGGGCAACGTATAGGTGACACCCAGCAAGGTCCTCGTGAGGGTCGTGGGAAAACGGGCATTGAGCCGTCTCAGGTCCGTCCACCGCTCACCCCGCATCACCAGTTCCTTCCTTCTTTCGGTAAGGACCTGTGCCAGGGCGTCCGAGGCACCGGCCGCGGTCCTGGGTGTAAAAGTCCCGGTGGTATAGCGCTTGAGCAGGAGCGTGTTGAGATCGGCCATGGCGGCGTTGACGTTTCCCTGCCGGGCGTAGGATTCGGCCCGGAGCAGGTAAAGTTCGTCGACAGCGATACCCGTAAAGGAATAGTATCCGGAGTAATCCCCGATGAACGCGTATCCGCCCACGTAGGCGTTGTTGGTAAAAAACAGGGTCTTGCGCAGGTCGTTGTTGTCGTACAGATTGACGAGAGTGGAGTCCACGGCCCACGGACCATACGTGTTGCCGATGGTCCCGCTCTGGTCCATGCTTGTATAGATCGTTTCGGCGTTGAAATTGCTGAAATAGGGTACATTATTATAGTCCATGAGGGTGGAATACAATTGGAGGGCGGAATCGGCGTAGAGCCCCACATGAATGGAGTCTCCCATGGCCAGGTAAACACGGGCCAGCATAGCATAGGCCGCCGCTTTTGAAGGCCGTACTTTGCTGACCTGGGTGTTCTGTGCAGAGGTGTTGGGCAGCAGCGGTACCGCGGCCTTGAGGTCGCTCAGGATCTGGGTATAAGTCTGCTGGACGTTGGAACGGACAGAAGCAGGGTTCGGATCGGAGGACAGGCGTAACACGATCCCGACGTCCGAGCTCGCGGTAGCGGCGTTGTAGGGCCTGGCCCAAAACTGCGCGAGGTTATAAAACATCTGCCCCCGCAAAAAAAGCCCCATCCCCATGACGTTGTTCCAGGCAACCTGGTTGGAAGACGTTCGCGCAATCGCGTTCACCCCCTCGATGGCGATATTGGCGTTCAGGACAACCTGGTATTGTTTGTCCCATTCCAACAATTGGGTGAGGCTGCTGAACATATGCTGATTCCATTCCAGGACCCCCGTGATAAAGGGGCTTCCCGCGAAAAAGGTTGTATAGTTATTGTCGGACACCGTCACTTCGTCCGCCAGGTAGTCTCCCAGCGAACGGTAGGAATATAACCCCGGCGCGTTGTTGATGGCGCCGCCCTCTATTCCGTCCAATAGTGCCTGGTAGTCGCTGATGGTCGAGGGCACCGCAAGGGTGGCGTTGGGTTTCTGGTCGAGGGCATTTTTGGTGCAGGACGTCTGCGAGACGATGGCCAGTGCCCATAATATGAAGATATTTTTCCGCATCATTGAGTCGTTTATTATTTAAAGGATACCCTCGCCCCCAGGGTGTAGTTTTTGGCCGGACGCATCGTGGTATAATCGGGGTCTATACCCATCTTATTGGCCTTCCACAGGAGGGTATTGCCCAGGTAGTAACCATACAGCTCCAGGTGGCTGAGAGGGGTATGCTTGCGGGCCCAGTCACTGAAGTCATAACTCAGCGAGACGTCTTTCAAGCGGATATTGTCCCCTTTTTGCACCAGCGTGGAAGAGTACTCATAGAATATATCCCGGAGGTAACTGGAATTCGCCAGGGTGGGCATGGACGGGACATTTGTCTTTTTTTCATCCCCCGGGTGTTGCCAGCGTTTGGCAAAGTCGGAAGAGCCGTCATACACGCCCACCATATTGTACCCGAAAAGTTGCCCATAATTGATCGACTGGGCGTGGAAGTAATAACCCATCTTGTAAGAAATGTTGACCGACAGGGTGAAGCCCTTCCAGGTAAAGTCGTTCATAAAGGAGCCGTAACTCGTGGGAATGGCGGACCCCGCGTACACCAAGTCCTTCGTTCGGGCGTAGTTGGTCATCTGGTTATAGTCCTCGCTCACCTTGCCGGTGCTGTCATACCCCTGGGGGTTGCCACCGGCATCCAGACCGGCCCAGCGAAGGCTGTATATCCCATACACCGCATTGCCGGTAATGGGGGTCGGAGAAGACGGAGGAGCGCTGCTCGATTGCTCCTCCAACACCTGGATGGCGGGTGTGTTCTGGTTGTATTTGGTCAGTTTGTCCTTGTCAAGACTGACCAGCAGACGGGTCGTCCACCTGAAGACCCGGGTATTGATGTTCTTGCTTGTAAGGGTAAGATCCATCCCACGCCCCGTCATATTGCCCACGTTACCCGTTCTTTGGGTCACGCCGACGGTCGGATCCACACTATAATTGGCCACGAGACCGGTGGCGTTCTTTTTGTAGAATTCAAGCGTGCCGGTAAGGAGTTCCTTCCTGATCCCGAAATCCACCGCCACGTTTGCCTGGCCCACCCTTTCCCAGGTCAGGTCGGGGTTGGCGATATTGTTCAACACGGCGTAGGGAAGCCCCGAAGAATTGGTGGTGCCCGGATAGTAGGAAATCGTGGTCAGCGTGGAGGCGCTGGTATTATTTACCGCGCTCCCCAGGTATATGTTGCCCTGGTATCCATAGGTCGCCCGCAATGTCAGGTGGGGCATCCAGCGTATTTTGTAAAAGGACTCCCTGTCCATCTTCCAGGCGACACCGCCGCTCCAAAGCAATTTCCGCTTATCGTTGGCCGTGACCCCAAAGAGGTTGGCCTGGTCCATGCGGGCGCTCCCGGTAAGGACATAGCGACCCTTGTAGGTATAGGACGCATTGGCAAAGCCCGATATAAAGGCTATGAACTCCTGGGTCAGGGACGTCTGAAGGGGATAAATCGTGCTGGTGATGTTATACGGAAGACCCTCGATTTTATAGTTGGTCAGCGGGAAATAGGTCACGTAGTCCACCACATTCTGCGCTGTGCCCGTATTGGGGTTGTACCCATAATAGCCGTATTGGTTCCCCGTTATCCGCGTCTCGTTGCGCTCATAGCCCCCTATCGCGTCCAGGCGGTGGTCTTTTCCCAGGGTGTGGTTGTAGCTGAGAGAGAACCGCATGTTGTTGTCTTCCTGGTTCTGGTCGTTGTAGTTTAGGATCCCCCCCTGGTTGATGGGATAGGTCAGCTGGCCGGTGGGGCTGATCTGGGTGTAGTTGTTGATCATGTCTTTGACCGAAAAGACCGAATCGCTCTGGTAGACCGTATTGTTGGTGACCGTGCGGCTATACTGGTACCGGGCCTCCAGGCTAAAACCGTTCAAAAAACTGTATTTGAGGCTGGGCGAAACCCGGATCAGGGTGGTGTTGGTATGATTGTACTGGGAGGCGTGGAACTGTTGAATGGGGTTGTAATTCATGTCGTACAACCCGTCCGAGAGCGCGGTTTGTATAAAGGCCTGATTGTATCCCCCGCTCCAGGTCACATTTTGGGGCTGACCCTGGGCATCGACGAGACGGGTATAAGGCGCGTAGTTGCCCTCGCTGAACGACCCCACGTTGGACCCCGCCTGGTCGTCGGAGAAGGTAACCGGCAAAGCGACTTCCAGGTTCTGCCAGGGTTTGAAGGTATTGGTCGCCGTGAGGGTAAAGCGTTTGAGGAAGCTGAAATCCACCGCGTTGACGTTGTCGTAGCCCGCCGCTATATAATATTTGTCAAAGGACGATCCGCCGCGAACCGAAAGGTTATACTGTTGCTGGGTACCGGTGTGGTAGAAATATTTGAGGGCATCATTGCGGATATCTTCATGGGACAGGGCGGCGATCTGCGCATCGGCGTCCGCCTGGCTGATCGTACCGGCGGCGGCTTCGCCCAGGAGTTGAACAACTCCGGTAACCGGACGCCCATTGGCCGTGGCGGGGTTTAGAAAATTCGTATAATTGCCCTGTTGGAAAAGGCTATCCTCCACAGTGATATAGTCCGGGCTCGATATCAGCCGCTGGGTGAATAACCGCGGCTTGCCGGTGAACGTGACGGATGTATTAAAGCTGATCTCCGGCTTCTGGTTGTACTTCCCGTTCTTGGTCGTAATGATTACGACGCCGTTGCCCGCCCTGGCGCCCCAGATGCTGGCCGCGGCCGCGTCTTTTAACACCGTGATGGATTCGATGTCGTTCGGGTTGAGGTTGTTGATGTCCTGGCTGTAGGGAAGGCTGGAGTTATAGGGGAATCCGTCTACGACGACCAACGGGTTGGTAATCGCGTTGAGGGTGCTGATCCCCCGGATCGTGAAATTCTGGCTCAGTCCGGGACCATAGGCATACGTAAGAATGGATCCCGACGTACGGTTGTCGAAGAGAACCCCGCTGGCTATGTCGCTGATGTGATCCAGGAGATTGGGCGACACGCTGCGGTTAAAGAGTTTGTTGTCGATGATGTCGAACGAACCCGTCGTCCGCTCCAGGGGGATCATTTGATACCCGTTATCGACTTCTACCGATACCCCGGCGAGCTCAGCGACGTGTTTTCTCATGGTGATATTGAACACGGTCCGGTTATCGTATTTGATGACCTGGGTTTGGTAACCGACACAGCTAAAGACGATGACTCCTTTGTCGGGAACCCCGCCCATGCTGAAATCACCCCCGGAAAGCGTAGCCAGGGTAAAATCCGTGCCCGGAATGGAGATGGTGGCGCCTGCAAGCGGGACACCGTTTTCATCGGCGACCTTTCCCCGGATGTCAATATGCCCGGTGCCTTCATAGGGCAACCGCACCTCCCGGTTGATTACCACCGAATTTCCCTGCACGCTGTATTGCAATCCCTTCCCTTCCAGGGCCCGTCTCATTACCTCTTCCAGGCTGGCGTTCCGGACGTCGATGCTCACAGTTCCCATATCCCGGATAAGTGCGTCGTCATACATGAATGAAAGCCCGGTCTTGCGGGAAATATCGTTAAAGACCTTTTTGAGAGATGCATTCTTTTCCTGTAGGGTGATGCCTGTCTGGGCTCTTGCGCCCAAAAAAACAGCCAGGAAAAGCGCAAGCATACATTGGCTCTTGCCAAAAGCAATCAATTGCATAGTTTTGCTCATGTTTTGGTGATAAGAAGTCCTGCCTTCCTTACAGGATGGATGTATATTTTTTTACCGAAGTGCCTTTATGGTAAAACGATCAGTTTTCGCCCTTCTATGCTAAAGTGTATACCATTGCCCTCCAATAGATGCAGCACTTCCGATAGGGTGAGGTTCCGGTTGATCCGCCCGTCAAAAAGCCTCCCGTTGCCGTTGCTTTGATAGATAGGTTCTACGCCGTACCAGCGTCTTAATTGTCGCATAAGGGTGGGCAGGTCGGTTTGATCGAATTCAAAGAAGCCGGTAGTCCAGGCGGTTTCACGGTCGGTATCCACAGTCCCTACCGTTATCCGCCCTTCAGTCCTCGCCTGCTCCCCGGGTCGGAGGATTACGCTCTCCTTACCCGACAAAACCCTTACTTTTCCTTCCACCAGGGTGGTATTGATGGACGCCTCATCCGCATAAGCCATCACGTTAAAGTGTGTGCCCAAGACCTGTATCGACGTTCCGCGGACGTCCACGGTAAAGGGCATCCTGGTGTTTTCTTTTACTTCGAAATAAGCCTCCCCGGTGATCTCCACCCTTCTTTCCCGCCCCGAAAAAGCCGTCGGGTAGCGGATGGAGGAGGCCGAGTTCAGCCACACGAGGGTACCGTCCGGGAGCGTAATTTTATATTGACCGCCGATCGGCGTGGCAAGCGTGTTGTACAGCGGTTCACCGGCGTCGGGATTTGTTCCGCGCACATAAGCCAGTTGACCATTCGCGACTTTGACAATCGTCGACTGTCCCTGGGCGGTCAGGTTGCCATTGGCGGCGCTATCCAGGACGATCGTCCGGCCGCCGGCAAGCGTAAGCGTGGCATGGTTTCCGCCGGGAAGAACGTCCACCTTTGCGGTGGGTGTCTGCACGGTATGGCCGTTGGTTCCCCTGAAAAGCCAGTACGCGCCGGCGGCCAGCAAAAGCACCGCGGCCGCTGCAGCAATACGCGGGAGGGGCCGGCGATAGAACGGGAGATGATATATAGGGGCGGTCGACCCGGCTATGCGATTTTTCAGTTTTTCGAGCAGACGGTCTTCCTCCCCGGTGGAGAGCAAGGCTTCCGCGGGTTTCCCTTCGAAATACCCGTAGTAGGCTTCCACAAAGGCTTTCTCACTGGTAGACGCCGTCCCGTCCAGGTATTTCCGGATCATCCGGTCGAGCCGTTTTTTCTCCTCTTTTGCGCGCATACTATCATGCCACAGAAAGGAGAAAAATTCCCAAGCGAAATGAAGAAATCTTTAAAAAATCTTTAAGGGCGGGTTACCGGTGCGTCGTCAGCAGCAGCAGGATCGCGGGGGCGAGATGGGTACGTAGCCCGTTGATGGCCGTCCCCAGGTGGTTATGCACCGTCTTTGTGGTAATATTCAACTCTTCGGCTATTTCATTCACCGACAGCTTGTCCTTTATATGGAGTAGAAAAACCTGCTTTCTTTTTTCGGGGAGTGTCTCCGCATATTTGTAGACCAGCTCCAGGAGCTCTTTGGCGATCAGCCGGTTCTCGGGTGTATCCGCGTCCGCCAGGATGGCTTCGAAGGGGGCGTAGAAAGCGGCGGGAGCCTTGTGCCGGGTAATATGGTTCAGGATCTCGTACCGGACGGCGGTATGCAAATAGGCGCCCAGGTTATCGATGTGCAGTTGGTCCCGGCGGTTCCACAAACGGAAAAAAACATCTTGCACCAGGTCTTCCACCAGCTCCTTGTTGTCCAATCGCTTATAAGCCGCCAGGTAGAGCTCGCGTACATAGCGCCGGTAGATGACGTCAAAAGCATCCATGTCCCCCTGGCGTAGGCGGTCCAGCAGAGCCTGTTCGTCATATACATCATTGTTGCCCAAAACGGAATGAAGTAAAAATAAGAAATCGTTATCATTCCCGGAGCATATAAACAATTGGGCAACATAGAGTGTTTTTTTGTATATATCAAGGCTGCAAGCTCGCTCTGAGCTGCTCCAGGTACTGGGACACGCTGGTCGCGCTACCCGAAGCCGGCTCCTTGACCGCGCAATTCATCCGGATATAGTCTTTAATATCCGCCAGTTGCCAAATGCCTGCGCCATGCAACCCCGGACATTCCCTGGCAAATTCCTGCATGCTGGTCCGGATCTCTTCCGGTGACTTGCTGTTGTGCGTGACACTGCAGGTACCAAAGCTCCCGCGGCACAGGAATACCGGGTATACCGGTACCTGCCCGCCCATGCCGCGCACCCACGGGCCAAGGGTATTGTCGCCGCCTCCGTCATAACATTGCAGGTAGACGGCATCGACAAGACCCTTGCGGCTGCTGTCAAGGATCGTCTTCCAAAAAGGGATCCTGGTATAAGGACAAAGAGTCATGTGCAAACCAAGACCATGGAGGATCTCCCCAAACCGGATGATCGAATGACTGTCATAGACCGATTCGTCGTCGATACAAAGGGCGTCGGCGCCGATGGTTTTTTTCATGATGCGGGCAATCGCGTAAAGGGTACCGGTCTTGCCGCTGTCGATCCAGTCCTTGATAAAGTCGTACGTGTTGGGCGCCTGGTTGAACCACCTTCCTTCCAACAGGATTTCGACCCGTTTGATGGAGCCGCCCTTTTTCACCGCGGCGATGCGATCCAACCATTCCTTACTACCGGTATACTGTCCGTTATGGATGATCGGATGCTGGCCGTCATCCCCCGAAAAGACGTCGCCATTGGCGTGGATATAGAAACTGGACAGCATCAACGTGGTAAACCCGGAGTTCCGGATCAGGGTAACCGTGGAGTCGTCACCGGGGTAGGTGCCGCGGCCGAAAAGGATGAGTTGCTCAGGGGTTTGCCCCAGCAGAAAAGTATATGTCCCGATGAAAAATAACGTGAGGGCCCATTTTTGCATGGGCGCAAATTACACTATTCCACGCAACCGTGAAAACACCCGTTTTCCCCGGAGCTAGCCCTGTCAGGATTTCTTCCTTTCTTATAAAAATATTATATATCTTCATACAATAAGCCAGACTATTCCTGAAACCATGAGACGCCGCACCAAATTGCTTGTGTTATACACTTTGCTCCTTTCCTGCCGTGCTTTCGCCCAGGATACCTCCACCCTGAAAAACGTCGATCTAAGCCAGGTCAGCGGGCATACCTTACAAAAGCTCAATACCCAATACGCGGCCATGGGCAATCAGGTCAGCCGCCAGTCCGGTAAGCTTTTGTCGGCCTGCCTGCAAAAAGAACAAAGCCTGGAAAAAAAGGTTTCCCAGACCGACACCAACAAAGCGAAGCAGGTCTTCACCGGCGTTCAGCAGCAATACCAGCAGTTGCAGAGCAAAATGCAAAGCTTATCGGCCAGTTCGGTGACGGAGAAGTTCCCCCTGAAGCAATATATCCCCCGCCTGGACAGCCTGCAGACCACCCTGGCGTTCCTTTCCCAAAAGGGAGCGAATATCCCGGCCGGAAAGCTCCAACAGCTCCAGCAGCTCAGCGGGTCCGTACAGTTGTTGGAGGCCAAGCTGCAGATGGCCGGTCAAATACAGAATTTCGTCCAGCAGCGGGAACAGCAATTGACGAGTGCGTTGCCCACAGTCAATGTGTCGGGCATGACCCAGCAAGCCTATTATTACCAGCAGCAGATCGGACAGTACAAGGCTGCCCTGAACGATCCCAAGAAAATGGAAGAAGCGCTTTTGTCGACGGTAAGCCGGCTGCCCGTCTTCCAACATTATATGCAACAAAACAGTTACCTGGCGATGCTCTACCCCACTCCGCAAGGGGCGGGCACACCGGTGGCTTTGGCCGGGCTGCAAAGCAGGGCCCAGGTGCTGACGGCTGTGCGGGCAAAGATCCCGGCCCAGACGGAAGGGGGTGATCCTTCCCAATTCCTGCAGGGCCAGTTACAACAGGCCCAGTCGCAGTTGGGCGCGCTGAAGGACAAGCTGAGCGGCCTGGGGATCAATACGGGGGGCAGTAACAGTATGATCATGCCCGCGTACACGCCCAACACCCAGCATGGGAAGACCTTTTTCAAGCGTATCGAGATTGGATTGACGTTCCAGAACAATCCCGGGACCACCCTTTTGCCCCAAATGACCATTTTCGGCCTTACGGCGGGGTATAAGTTCAGCGACCGGGTGACGGCCGGTCTGGGCGTGGTATACCAGTTGGGATTGGGCAACGGGCTCACCGATCTGCAACTGAGCAATCAGGGGGCCGGGCTCCGGAGCTTTGTGGACATCAAGGCTAAAGGGAGCATCTGGGTGACGGGTGGTTTCGAATACAATTATATGCAGCAGTTCTCCAGCCTGCATACCCTCTACGATATCAATCTTTGGCAAAAGAGCGCCTTGCTCGGGTTGACCAAAAAGATCAAGATCGGCAAAACCCAGAATTCCCTTTCCCTGCTCTACGACTTTCTGGCGGCCAGCCAGGTACCCAAGGGGCAGTCCATTGTTTTCCGTATTGGCTATACCTTCTAATGCACATAATGTATCCTGCTATGTTCCGCAACTCGGCTTTCAGAGCGCTAGGGCTTTTTTCGGGAATATTTTGTTTTTCCCTTGCATCCGCCCAAGTCGAAACCAGCAATTCGCAAATAGAATGGTCGGCCAACCTGTCGGCCTCCAACAGCCTGATGTCCATGGGCGTGTCCAGGGACAGCGTGTCGGTCGATCAGTTTACAGGGATGGCAACGGCGCTCATTCCCCTTTGCACCCTGAGCGGGATCGACCTTTCTGTCCCTGTCGGTTTGGCCTATACCAGCGGGAACGGGGTGCGGGTTCAGGACTTTGCGTCGGACGTCGGTCTGGGCTGGCAGCTCAACGCTGGCGGCAGTATCACCCGCACGGTCCGGGGACTTCCCGACGAACAGGATTACGGATATATCGGCATCGTGCCCAACAATACGGTGAACCAACCTCCGATGGGCCAGGTGATCAACAGTTGGTTGGGAAGCAACCAGGCGCTCACCACGGACGAACAACGAGCGATTGGAGGTTCCGGTGCACCAGGGAGCGAAGCCACGGAAGATTGCGAGCCGGATCTTTTTTACGTATCCACCCCGTACTTTTCCTTTCAGTTTGTCTTCGACCAAAATGGGAATCCTGTCTTCTCCAATAACTATGGATTCAAGGTCATAGCCAACAACTTTTACCTTACTCCGAATAACTATGGCACAACCTCTTTCGAGGTCATCGACGACAGGGGAAACCAATATTATTTCGGGGCCAACCAGAACGACGTCCAGAACGTGCAAACCACTTTGTTTTCCCCGACCGTCTATACTTTTCCAACGACCTGGTACCTGGATAAAATAGTGACCTTTAATTCCAAGGAAACCATTACCCTGACCTACCTCCACGGGTCCGCCAACGATGCCCAGAACCACTATATGGCAGGGAACTCTTATTATTGTAACACCACGGACAATCCTCCCCTGGTGACCGGGCTCATCCAGGGCGATGCCACGCCCCAGGTGACCACCCTCATCCCGCCTGTGTACGTGAGCACCATTACATCTTCCCAGGGACAAGTGACCTTTAATTATGCATGGGACCGAAAGGACGACGCCAACGCGGCCAGGTTGTCCAGTGTTGTGTTGACAGGCTATGACCCGCTAAGCGGCGCGTATGACAATACGCTGCGGACGTATGCCTTGAATTATACATACTTCAACCAGGCTTCGGGAGATCCCAATCAAATGAGGCTCCAACTGGAAAATGTCCTTTTGGAGGACAACAACCCGCAGGACCCGCCGATCCCCCTGGCGACGTTTGGTTATTATACCACCTATAACCTTCCTTCCCGGACGGCGTACTATGCTGCGGACTATTTTGGGTTCTACAACAACGGGACGGTGGCGTCCACGATGACCTACCCTTCCTCCGGAAAAGCGCCCAATATGCCCTACACCGAAGCGGACATCCTGACGGATGTCAATGACGTTTTTGGCGGGAACTGGCATTTTACATACGAATCCAACATGGCCAACAACCTGGGTACGGCGGTATCGGTGGATGGCATCAGGGTAAACCAATTGTCCCACAACCTGGCTACCGGGGAGAGCCTTACCAAAAGCTACAGCTACCTCACCTCCGGTAACTTTTCTTCGGGACAGTTGAGGGTAACTCCCTACAATGTCACCTATGTTTCCCAAACAACGGGTGGGTCGAGTAACGCTTTTTATACCTTCTCGGAAACGCCCTATATACTATACGACCCTTATGGAAATTTCGTGACGTATTCCACCGTAAAGGTCACGGATCAGGACGGGGGATCTACCGTCACCAATTTTACCAATTACCCGGATCAGTCGGATGCCCAGGGCTTAGGCACCTTGTATGAGCTCGACCCGATGACCAGCAATGCGTACAAACGGGGTTTGCTGTTGTCCCAGTACATCTATAACGCTGCCGGTACACTGTTGGAATCGGTGCAAAATACCTATGCTTCCCAACTTTCGCAGGTCGGACAGGCGGCCTGGGGTTGGCACCAGGTCAACTATTGGTATTATCTCTTAGGTTCGACGGGCTATGTCAATTATGACAATCCTTTATCGGGCGCCTACCACACCAATGTGGATAATTTTGCCCTGACCACCACCGTAGCGACGAAATATGACATGGTCAATTCGGGCAACACCCTGGTAACGACCACCTCGTATACGTATAGCCCCAATGACCTGAGCCTGGTGCACCAGATCACCACTACGAATTCCAAGGGCAATACTTTTACCCGGACGATCTACCACCCGGGTGACGCAGCAATACCGATGGTAGCCAACCAGGCGGAGAGCAACACCATCACCGCGATGGCAACCCCGGCGGTGAACAATCTGGCGGCTGTCATACATCAAACCGATTCGACGAATACCGTAGTTACAGATGTCCATAATACCTATATCTCCGCGCTGAATCAGAATATTTACCTGGGAACCTCGACGCAATATGTGAACAAGGCCGCCGGGAGACAAAAGAACTACTTCTTTGATCAATCGGCGTCGGATCTGCTTTCTTCCTATATGACCAACGGCATGCCGGTATCCTCCTCTTATGGGTACAATGGATCTTTTGTTGTGGCGAAGGTCAACAACGGCACCTCCACTACCGCGCAGTCGACCCATACGCTGACCTCCGACCTGTATTGTTCGTCCACCACCCCCCTGTCGATCACGATGGGCTACGCGGGAACGGTGACACTCGCCCTGGTGTACACCAACCTTCCGGGCTCCGGGACTTACAATACAACGGTCAATTTTTCCTATACCGGGCCAACCTCGGGCAGCGGTTGCCTGTGTACCTCCTCGAACAGTTCCTGCGGGAGCTGCGGCGGAAGCTCGCTTACGCTGAGCCTGCTCAAAGGCACCTATCAAATATCCGTCACCTCCTATACCAATACGGCAACGGGGACGACCAATCCTTTCATACAAGCCACCTATCCGGGGCCGGTTACGAACACCCTTACGACCGGGTTCTTCTTTGAGGGATTCGAGCAAAACCACGCCGCCACCCTGGGGAGCGCCCATACCGGTAATGCTTATTATAACGGCAATGATACGGTTACCTGGCAACCGCCGGACAGCAGAACCTACCTTATTCAATGGTGGAACCTTTCCGGCGGCACCTGGAACTTCAACCAAACCAACTATACACCCAATAAAGTGTTGACCGGCCCGGTGGATGACATCCGCATTTTCCCCTCCGACGCCCAGATGACCACCTATACCTACACGCCGATGGTGGGCAAAACCTCCGAGACGGATCCCGCCGGACATTCCGTCAACTATACGTACGATGCCTTTGGAAGGCCACAGCTGGTGATGGACCAGGACCATAATATCCTCAAAGACTATGCGTACAGCTATGGCTCCCAATCCCAGCTTGCCCGGATCATATTGACCAACAACACGAGCTATACGACGACCCCCGACATCATCAACCTGACGATAGACAACAATACCTACTCCTTCCCGGCCAGCAACAGCCTTGGGTCGGTGGTGGAAGGGTATATTCCTTATGGTACGCACCTGTTCACCTTTTCCTGCACCAGTGCCAACAACGACAACCCGTCATCCATCCAGTATACGATGAACGGGACCGCCGTCCCCTGTACGACTTCCCAGACGGCATTTACGGTGAACGGAGACATCAACATCATTGCCCATTAAAAAGCCATGCCTGATTTTATGAAACACTCCATCTTCCTCCTGGTTCTGGGCATCGTCGTATGGGGCCCGCTCTCTGCGCAGCGGACCCCCAACAGGCCCACGGCGGCCGGCCAGGTGCCCGCCGCGACCGGCACCGTGGGTGTCAATACGGTGCAGAGTATCGTCAACCCTTACCCCGGCACGGAATTGCTCACCCAGACGACAACATGGCAACCCAAACAACCGTTTTCCACGGAATCCAGCGTCAGCGCGTCCTCCAACACGGTCCTCCAGGTCCAAAAAGTGATCCGGTTTACCGATGGGCTGGGCCGCCCTGTGCAGGTGGTGAGCTGGCAGGCTTCCCCGACCGGCAATGATATTGTACTGCCCATTTATTACACTTCCACCGGCACCGATGAATACAAATATCTCCCCTATGCGGATAACACAGGGACCGGTCAGTTCCAGTACACGGCCTTTGCGGACCAGCAGAACTTTTACAACAGCACCTATCCGGCGAGCGAGCCGGCGATGCAGGGGGAAAAATATTATTATGAGCACCTCGACTATGAAAAATCGCCCCTGAAAAGGGTAACGGCGGACTACGCCCCGGGCAACAGCTGGGCGGGAAGTGAGGGCGGGACCACGCCGGCGGGCAAACTGATTCAATATTCGGTGAACACCACCGCGGATCAGGTATACGTATGGAACATCGCCCCTGCCTACACCCTCGCCTATTCCTTTAGCGATGTGGGCGCCTTTACACCGCAAGCCAGCACCACGTATGCGCAAGGGACCCTGACGAAGACCATCACTACCGATGAAAACGGCAACCAGGTCGTTCAATTCTACGACACCAACCAGAAGCTGGTTCTCCAGAAGCAGCAAACCGGGGCCGTCAGCTCCAGCGCCCCGTATCAGAATTGGTCTTGCACCTACTATGTGTACGACGACATCGGGAACCTCTATTGTACCATTACGCCCAAGGCCGTTGCGCAAATGGTGGCGGGCTCTTCCTGGAGCCTGACGTCCGTCATGATCAGCGACCTTTGCTTCTGGTATGTCTATGATGTAAGGGGCAGGACTATCGCCGAAAAAGCACCCGGTGCCGGGTGGTCCTACATCATTTACGATACCCGGGACCGGCCGGTATTCACCCAGGACCCCAACCAGGGCAACCTGAATGAATGGCGTTTTACCTTGTACGATAACCAGGATCGTCCGGCGGAAACCGGGATGATGCAATATGCCGCGACACCGGCGACCTTGCAAGGACTGGTGAACAACCTCACCAGCAGTTTAACCACGGTCATCAATACCGTGAATACGACGGCACAGGTCCCGCCCACCCTTGTCGTCAGCCAGCCGGACCCCACCAGGTCCGTATATACGGCTACCGGTTCGGTCGTCTGTGAACCAGGGTTTTCGATCACTGCGCCGGCGAACGGTACGGCAGTAAACATCCAGATTACGGCGGACCCCACGATCACGACCAGCACATCGACCCAGACGATCAACTACAGCCCCCTTTCCATATCGGGCGCCAGTTATACACCGCTGACGATGTCCTACTATGACAACTACAATCAGTCGTCATCGGCCGTCGGCTTCACGGCGGCATACAACAGTAACCTGACGGGAGGAAGTAACCCCGCCGCCACCCTGGTGGCGCAGCCCGGTGCCTACAGTCCCCAGATCCAAGGCATGGTAACCGGTGGAAAGGTGATTGCCCTGGAGAATCCGGCCACCTTTGCCGGTCTGAGTACGGGCAACTGGATGGAAACGGCAAAATACTATGACAGCAAAGGAAGGACGATCGAGTCCGTTTCTGAAAACTACAAAGGAGGGATCGATACCTATCTTGCCGGCTATAATTTCAGTGGGGATGTCGTTTATACCTACCTGAACCACAATAATCCCCTGGGAAACATCAGCAACTTCGGGGAACTCACCTCTAACAACTATGATGCCGGGGGAAGGCTGACCTCCGTCACCAAGATGCTGAATGGGAACACCGCCACATTAAGGACCATTTTAACCAACAAGTACGACGCGCTGGGCAGATTGCAAAACCGCGAGATCGGCGAGCAGACCAGCCTTCCGACGACGGCAGGTGCCTTCCCCTCCCCTACGCCCGGAACTTTTCTGGAAAACGAGAACTATGCCTATAATATCCGGGGGTGGTTAAAGGGGATCAATTGGAACTATCCTTCCAGCGGCCCTACCACCTCCCAGGTGAATACTCAGAATACGGCAAATTACCAGTGGGTAGGCGAAGACCTGGGCTATGACTATGGATACGCCAATGGAAGTACCGCCGCCAACCAATTCAACGGCGACCTCTCGGGGATGAAATGGATGAGCGGCGGGGACCTGAGTGAGCGCGTCTACGCCTATGCCTATGACCCTTCGAACCGGTTGTTGAATGCGGACTTTGCACAAAATTTCGGGTCCGGGACCACGGAGAACTGGCTGAACACCGACCCCAACAACAGCAAGTTCCAAATCGATTATAGTGTGGCCGTCGGCAGCAGCAGCATCCCCGCCTACGACGCGAATGGCAATATCGGCTACCTGCAACAAAATGGGATGTACAACAACGGGACCGCCTTTGTCAGCAACAGCATCGACCAGATCACATACCAATATACCCAAACGAACAGCACAAACGTACTCCTGTCCGCAACCGACGCGAACTCCACCAATACCCTCCAATACAACCTGGGGAACTTTATCGACAACAATTCCGGCAACAACGACTATTTGTACGACGGCAACGGCAACCTCACCCAGGATCTGAACAAGCGCATCACCCTCACCTACAATTTCCTCAACCAGCCCTACCAGATCGCTTTCACCAACGCTAACGGCTCCGCCAAAGGTACCCTGACCTATATCTACGATGCGGTGGGCAATAAGTTGGAAACGAGGGTCAACGAGCTTCCCTCTTCTACCAACAACAACGCAACGATCCTGACGACGGTCTCTTACGTGAGCGGCTTTCAATACAAAAACAACGTACTGCAGTTTTTATCCCAGGAGCTGGGACAGATCCGCCCCCAAAGGGACCCATACGGGAACCTGCTGGGGTATGATTATGATTACTTCCTGAAAGACCACCTGGGCAATATCCGCTCCATCGTTACGGACCAGCAGCAGCAGGACATCTATCCCGCGGCAACCCTGGAGGGGGGAGCCACCGGACTGACCAGCAGCAGCTCTGCGGTGTACGTGGAAAACAGCTACTATACCATCAACGGGGGCGATATCTTCCCTTCCAATGAAGTCACCGGGATCACCAGCTACTGGAATAAGAACGGGGGAGATGCCGCGGCAGATCCACCGGTCAACCCGAACCCCAACTCCAACGTGACGGCCACCAGCCAGTACGTATACGAACTGAGCGGCGCGGCGGGCAGCACCACGCAAACCGGGTTGGGCATCACCCTTCGGGTCATGGCGGGTGACCAGGTCAGCGTATTCGGCAAAAGCTATTACAACCTGAATGCCCTGTCCCAGCCCTATAATCCCCTGCCAGTAGCCACCATTATCGCCTCCATGCTGGGAACGCCCCAGGGCGCTTCGATCACCGCCGGGGATGGCATTACCAGCACCATGATCAACGCCAACAGCGAGGCCACGGGTCCCATCGCCTTGCTCCAGGCCGCACAGGCGACGGCCACTTCCAACAGCACTACCTCCACCTTCGCGCCGCCCCGCGCCTACATCAATTATATTTTATTCGATAATAATTTCAACGTCAAAGGCTACGGAACCGATCCCGTAGGGTCGGAAGGCGTGGTGAAAGACTATTCTTCGGACGCCGTTTTGCAGAATATCCCGATAAAATTCAGCGGCTATATTTACGTCTATTGTAGCAATGAATCGCAGGTGCCCGTGTATTTTGACAACCTGCAGGTAGTGGCCAACCACGGCCCCCTGGTCGAGGAGAATCAATACTATCCAGCCGGCCTGATGATGGCGGGGATCAGCTCCAGGGCCCTGAATTTCGGGGGCGTGCCGAACTACCTCAAGTACCAGGGCAAAGAGTTGCAGGACGGAGAATTTAGTGACGGCAGCGGCTTGAAAGCCCATGACTTCAATGCCCGGTTTTACGACCACCAACTGGGTGTCTGGCACAATCAGGACCCCGATCAGCAGTTCTCCAGCCCTTACCTGGCCATGGCCAACAACTGGCCACAGAACATCGATCCAACAGGGAGGGGAAGCTCGTTCCTTAATATTGCTTTAGAGGTTGTCGTGACGGCGGCTTTAGCTTATTTTGGTTTGGACATCTTTGGAACATCGGGTCAAATTTTAGGCGACGTGGGCATCGCCTCCAACAGCGTCGCGGCAACCGCTATATACGGTGGATTGTTAGGTGCGGCCAAGGCGGGAGCGTTGGATATTAAGAACCAGTTATTTAGCGGTCAGAGTTATGGGCTCTCCAATTACTTCGAGGCCATTGGACTGGGCGCTTTGGAGGGGTCAATCACTAAGTCAGGTGGGTACGGCCTCCTCGATGGCGGGGAGCAATGGCAGAATATTTTATATAGTGTAATTAAGGAGACAGGGGGAGCGGTCGTTTCCAATGTGGAGAAAAATCAAAATATGTTCTATAATTTGCCGGTGCCCCTAGGACCCGTGGAGGTTAATTTCAGTGGAGGGAGGCCCTGTCTTGAACTGAATGAATATAATTTGTTATCGGCCGGAATGTTTTTAAACGCAGTCACGGCGCCAGGTGATTTTTCCAATATAGGGCTGACGAATACCCTGAATTTTGCATCCCCCTCCGTTAACGGTAATTCCGGAATACTTGACAACCTCGATGGTTGGCTTCGGAGTTGGAATTTGAGCGGAGGGAATATTTTTGGCCACGATTTAGGAGGCCTTTTGGACTTGGCGGCTAAACAGGGAGGGCTTGCCCTGACGGATGCGATGATTGATCAGGAATATTATCCAATGTATTCAACCTCGGTGCTGTTGTCCTTCATGAACGCATTACCATAGATAGCATACTATGCGGTTTGTATTATTCATAATTTTTCTGTACCCGGCAATTATTTTTTGCCAGGTAAACCCAGTCAATTACAACCAGGTACACCTGCTGCATCCTAAGGATACCGTGCGCCTTCAGAGACTCCCCTTCGGCACCATCTCGGTTCTGGACGGAAGGCTGTACCAGACCGATGAGGTTGGAACCTATGAGACGCGCAAAAAAACGGACTTCAGATATACGATCCCATTGCGCATGGATACGACGCCGGTCGCAGCAATGGAGCGGTATTTGAACCGGTGGTATGTCTCGGGAACCGGAGACCAGGCCTTGTGTGTCTACCTGAGAAAATACGTGCTTTTCGACGGTAAAGTGGCCCTGGGGGCGGATGTGTATCTGGAGAAAAACGGGCGCTACTACCAGATCCTTAGGGAAGACACAACATTCAGGCGGGATTGGAAGTATTATATAAGCGGTGGCGCCCTCGACGTTCTCATGGAAAGGGTACGTGCGATGGGAGGGCAGTCAGGCCATGAAGTATCCCTGAATGAAATCGAGCAACGCCGGGATGGACTGGATTGGAATCTGCATGCCGATGCTGCAATCAATGGAGTCTATCCCTCCATACACGACTTTTTGATGGCAAAACCACAGGCCGTATCCGGCAAAGTCGACACCATTACAGGGCGGGACTATTCCTGGAGACCCCGCGTACCCAAAGTGTCCATGAGCCGGATACCCCAAGGTGATACGATCTATACCATTACCTTTCCCAGGGAGTCCCTGAAAAAACACCGGTGGCTGCGCCGGTGGCAACGTCAACCTTTGGCCATTGCGAGCCAGAACGGGGCGCTGTACCTTCGCTTCAAGAAAGGGGCTTTCCTGAAACTGACCAAAGAGGGAAGTACTTTTGTGGCAAACCCCTCTCCGAGCCTCATTTGGGCGTATTTACGGACCGTATTGGTTTTTCAGTCGGGATTGGTCTTGGGATCTGATACGTCCTACGATGTTTATTATCCCTCTACTCCGGTGGGAAGCGGCTTTTCCGGTGCTTTGCTTGGCCAGGTTGGCAGGGAAACCATGGAGAGCAAGGCAACGCAGGCAGGTCTCCTGGCACGTTACAGCGCCAACTCCGACCGCCACGGCTGGCATTATTACGTGGATATGGACCTGCAGACCGTGATTTGCTACTAACCCCCTTGCTTTGCGTATATCTACGGTTGCATATTGATGCCTCTTCGCTTATTTTATCCCCCCACCAAAGTCAATTTTTATGACAAAAGGCATCGATGTCTCCCATCTCAACGGCCAACCCGGCCACCACCCCATCGACTGGCAGCAGGTGGCCAAAGCGACGACGCCCCATGGGTCTGTAAAGTTCGCTTTTATCAAAGCCACGGAAGGGGTCGCCTTTGATGATCCCGCCACCGCCAGCAATGCCCAGGAAGCCAAGGCTGCCGGTGTCTCTTTTGGCTATTATCATTTTGCCCATCCGGCCACCTATTCGGCCTCGGATGAAGCAAGCCACTTTTACCGGCGCGTTACCGGTCTTACGACGCCCACCTTCACCT
The DNA here is from genome assembly GCF_004366355.1 of Dinghuibacter silviterrae. NCBI lineage: Bacteria > Pseudomonadati > Bacteroidota > Chitinophagia > Chitinophagales > Chitinophagaceae > Dinghuibacter > Dinghuibacter silviterrae. The sequence continues at coordinate 2,265,367 of NZ_SODV01000002.1, forward strand.
ATCCGTTTGCACTGGACCTCGAAACCAATTCCAATCCCAATACAAAGGCGAGCCTAAGCCCAGCCAACTACCTCGCCTGGGTGGAGCAATTCATGACCGTCTTTTTAGGCCATTTTGGCAAAGCGCCTGTTCCTGAGATCATCATTTATGGGGCACCGGACTTTTTGGATAGGAATTTGCCGGCGACGCATACCTTAGGTGAGCAATACAAACTCTGGGTTGCCCATGTCAATGTTGCCGTTCCGAGGTTGCCAAAGGGCTGGAGTGATTGGACCCTCTGGCAGTATTCATGGAATGAGACCGTCACAGGTGTTGCCAATCCTACGCTGGATGCGGACCTGGCTAAAATATAGGAAGCCTCCCGATGCCCTTCCGGGAGGGAGGCTTCAAAAAACTTACAGGCAGGCCGTCGTTGTGCAATAGTATACGGTTTGCCCGTTCGCGCCATCCCGGCTGCAACAGGCCTGGTATTTGCCGCACGTTTCGGTGCCGCAGGACTCACCGCCGCCAATACCGCCCTGCACCTTTTTCATTTCGTTTTTTGTAAGGACTTTGCCGAATTTGGTTTCGTTTTTCATGTGTATATTTTTGAAAATTAATTTACAATAATTTCGGCAAAGGAAGTATAACCCCCAATTTCCTATACCCCTCCGCATTAGGATGTAACCCATCCACAAACAAAGCCTCCTCTATCTTGCCGTCCGCGGAGAGCAAGTGCCTGCCCGGATCGATATAGGTGACACCGGGTATGCGCGAGATCTGTTGATTCAGGCGTGCGATCCGGGCTTCCATACCTCTCCTCGGCAAAATGCCCGCGAGTAAAATCGCCGCCCGTGGCTGACGCTCCCGGACCACACGCACCAGGTGGGTCAGCCCTGCGACGATCTCGTCGTCGGTATTGACGGCCAGGTTGTTGGTCCCGATCATGATCAGGACGTTTTTGGCAGAATAGCCGTCCAGCTCCCCATGGAGTACCCGCCAGAGCACGTTCTCGATCCTGTCCCATCCAAACCCCAGGTTCCGTGCGTCCTGCGGCCAGGAGTCGCTGCCCCTGCTGACCGGTCCGGCAGGCATGCCTCCCCAATAATGGACGATGGAATTGCCCAGGATCACATCGACAGGCGGCGATGTTTTATTCAGTGCCAAAACCGCCTCGTGCCTGGACTGCCAATTATAGGAGGCGTCCCTGCTCTGTACGACCGGAACCAGGGTGGTGACGGTATCCACATCGGTAAGAACCACCGGTGGCCGCCGGTCCGGCAGCGCCGTGGCCAAAGTCAACCCGCTGATGCTAAGACCCCTCACGTGTCGTACGTAAAGACCGGACGCCGGTAAGGTGTATCCGAAAATCCTGTTTTCCGGATAGCCGTCTCCTCTTTCGGGCACCGGGGCGTGCGCCTGACTGTCCGTGCCTCCGCCCGGGCCGTTGATCGTAATATCGTTTAGCCGGACGATGTCCACGGGTGCGCCGGGCAGACCGGTGATGGAGGAGGTCATGAGACTGCGTGCCGTTGCCACGACATGGCTGATCGTCACATCCTGTAAGGTACCTTCCCCGCTGCGGTGACCCAACCGGATAAAGATCGGTGTCTGCACGTCGTCCATGCGGATGTTGGAGACATTCACGTCCTCCGTGGCGCCACCGTCCACTGTTTCTATGGCGATGCCCGCCAACACGGTTCTTTCGGCGGAGATGCCATAGAAGCGCCGTTTCCAATGCCGGATGGGATCCGAAGAAGCCGCCCGCACCGTGCAATCGCTGATGAATATATGCTGAAACCCGCCGCGGGACGCGGTCCCCAGCTTGATCGCGTTGCAGTTGCTGGCCAACCGGCAATGGCTGACACGGACATACGCGCAGGCCGTATCCGGCCTCTCGCTCTTCAGACAAAGCGCGTCGTCGTCGCTGTCGATGGTGCAATCGGATACCGTCACGTGCCGGCTGTCGATGTCCAGACCGTCATTGTTCCAGTTACAGTGGCTGTACACCTTGATGCCCTGGATCGCTACACTGTCGCAGCCGCTGTAATACTGTACCCAAAAGGGGGAATTCCGCAAGGTCACGTCTTTTATGCGCACGTCCCTACAGCGCACGAAGTAGATCAGCCGGGGCCTCCCCGGTCCGTTGTCGCCTTTTTGAAAGACCGGGTCCCCACCCCGCCCGTCGATGGCGCCTTTGCCGGTGATCGCAACGCCCGTAGCGTTTTCGGCATAGATCAAAGCGGGCTGGGTGTAGTCTTCAAGGTGGGTGCTGCCAAGCAATACGGCGCCGGAGTCGAGGTGAAGTTCGACGTTGTCTTTTAAGAAAAGCGTACCAATGATATACTTACCGGGCGTGACCCGGACGACCCCGCCGCCCCGCAGGGCACAATTGTCGATCCACCGCTGGATCGCGGCAGTGGCGCCGGCTGCTGCCGGCTTCTCAAACCCAAACGCCACCTCATTCGCCCAGTGCGTCTTCCAATCCGGGTGAAACGCCCGCGCATTGACCTTGGAGACGCTGCGGTCCTTCGCCAGCTCCATACAGGCACCCGGTGCGCCGTTGTCGTTGACCCGGAAGGAAAGCTTGACCGTGCGTCCTTCCACCATCGCCTTGTGGACGTCCGGGATCTCGGACCAGGGCAGGGCACATTCGGTGATGAGGGTGTTGCCTTCCCTGCGGATGACGAGCTTTCCGTCGCCGACCGGTCCTTCCCCGGGAGACTTTGGTTGGCGGGGAAAAAAATGCTTTCGGTTCAACCCCGGTTTCAGTAACCGCCAGATCTCCGTTCCGCCACCGTATTGCGGAGCCACAGGGTTGAGCGCGTATTCATAGTCGGTGCACTTATAACCCGTATAGCGAGGCATGGTCCCCGGCGGATTTGCCAGCATCCCGTCCTGTCCTATAGGCAGCGCGTTGAACGCCAGCAGGACATTATCGAACATATACCCGAGCCCGGAGTTATCGGGTGTTACCGGGTTTTTCCGGTAGGTAAAATGCCGGACACCGGCGGGCCAGACCAAAGGCGTCAAGCGGTTCTGTTGGATCGGCCGGAGGGTCACGCCCGGAGGGAGGCGCAAACTGCCATACACGCGCGCCGTATCGAAGTCTTCTTTTACAAATCCCTCGCGGCCGGACGCCGTATCGAAAAAGACCCCGCCCAGCTTTGCGGTATACCACCACCCGAAACTATGGAAGACCACCCGCACACGACCGGAAAGGTTGCATACCTCGTACACCCCATTCCACAATTTATCGATACGACGATCGAACAACAAGCGTCCCGTCGAATCAAAACATTCCATAGCAACCCCATACACCTTGATATTGGGCAGATAGAACGCCACCTGCATCGGCCGGGGCAGCACCAGGTCAACCCCAAAGGAATTGCTATGCTCTCCGTTTTCCCAATATCCATTGCCTTCCTTGGTCTCCAACGACCCTTGCATATCATAAGCCGTATCGGGATAAAAGAACGTGGAATCGGGTCTGTTCGCAAAGCGATACGTCCCCGGATGCGGCGTACTGTCCGCTACCTTGGCGGCAAAGTAAAAATAACGGTCATCATAAGCGAAATACCCGGTGGCAAAACCCCCTGAGCGTGTATCGAAATTTTTGAAGGGGTACCAGGCCGTTTCGGTAAGGCTAATCCCCCCCGAATCGCTGCTTCTGACTTGTTGGGGCAACACCCCCTCCCAGTCGTCCAGCCGTCCGTCTACAGTAATATGGCGACGGGTAATCAGGTTGACGTGCATATCCTCCTCGTGGCTGGCGACACCATCCACACCGCCGTCAAACCGGACGGAAAGATGATAGCGGTTATCGGGTGAACTGCCGGGGACGTGCACCGGGATTATCCGTGCTTCGTGAGGCCGGAGCCGTATCCATGAATGAATGGCCAGCCCTTGTAACTCCACCGATAACCGCCCTTGTACCGGCCGGTTGAGGACATTCCGCAACTGTAAAGACAAAACGGATGGCGGCCGCGCCGTCATATCCCGCGCGACGATCTCCACCGGTGAATAGCCCTCGATGCGGGCATTCCGCAACGCCGCGATCAGCCGGTCATGCGCACCCCTCAGGTAATAACCCTGGCTGTTCAGCGGTATCATGAGCTTGCCGTGCAAAGGGGGAATAATATTCCCATAGAAGTCGTACAACCGGAAGGAAGGCAAAGCGGGAATGGTCATTGTCCCGTGCGCGAGCTGTACGCCCCTGTACAATACATGATCCCGTCCAAAGAGCTGCCCGATGTCCCCGCAGACGACAGCCGTCCCGTCGTCGGGGTCGTGACGATACCCGTCAAACAACATGACCCAAGGCAGGCCGCCCTTGAACAGCAATTCCTTAAAATCCCGCTCCCCTATGAAATGCTGCACAGCGCCCACCGCCGCCGCGGGGGACCATGTACACGCGGCGCTATCAGAAGGGCCGCCGGTACGCATATACCCCGCATAAATCCCCATCGACCGGTCATACCCCGCCGACCGGTCTGTCGCCACGACCAGCCCGATCCGGTCATCGGTATTCCCCACCCAGCTCTCGGTATCCCAGATCTTTACCCTCCCGTTGGGGGAACGCCGGTGGACCCATTCCGGGTAAAGGGCCGGTGACTCTATACCCTGGTAGTGGATCGAGCAAAAGTCGAAAACCGGCAGGAAAGTCATTTTTCCATCGGCGAACAATTTGTCCCAGGCATTGGAGTTGGAATCGCCCCCACCGATCAACACCCGGGCGCCCTCCCTGCGGGCCAAAAGCACGGCATCGGCCATGGCGCGGTATATTTCCCGGTAGCGCGGTATGTCCGCCTGCCAGCCGGAGATCGACATCCCTTCCCAGGGTTCGTTCCAAAGCGAGACGGCCGTGACGGGCCCCGCGGGCCAGCCCCATTGTATACAAAGCCGCCGGACAAATTCCCGGAAATCATGATCGGCGGAAGGCAGCCAGGCGAAGTCCTGTTTGGTCTTGAGCAATGCGCCGTTGCTGTCCAGGAACGGCCGGGAAATCCCGAGCGGCATGGGGGCCGTACCTGCACCAAACATCAGCAAAACGGTGATGTTTTTCGACCGGTATTCCGCCAGCCTCCGGCCGAGCGCCTTCATCAAAGAATCGTATGAAGGCGCCGTTGTCGGCGTATAATCGACGCTCATACGGATGGCCTGCACCCCCACACGGTGGAGGAATCCCGCCCCCATATCATCCAAAGACTGCTTCGGAAATTGCAGACGCCGGGCGTCAGCCCGGAACGTCCGCACCAGGCTCGTCACCAGCCGCCGTCCATAAGGTCCAAGGTCCATCACCAAGGCGTAGCCGCCGAACAAAGCAGGGATGAAAGGACAAACACCGACATCCACATAACCGCCCGCGGGCACATCGACAGACACGGTGGCAATGGAAGAATCCAACCCCACTACAGAGGGGCGCCAGATGTCGTTCAAGCGACCCCGGGTGCCGTATCGAATGACCGACAACCGCCCAACCCGCTGAAGACGTCCGCCTGTATGATTGACGACCCGTATAGTAACCCTGGGTTGCTCTCCCGGCCACAACACCCCCGCCGGAACCGACGATCGCACCATGAAGGCGTCATAGTCATAGTGTCTCCAACCAACCGACACCCCAAAAACCGTTTCATAGTTCACCCACTTCTCCGGTGGAACCATCTGTGCAAAACAGGCAACACGAAAAAATACCAGCAAACAAAGGCCAAGCCGCCTCATTATTCCTTTATGAATTTACTTTCCGAAATCATCTTGTGCGTGGACAGGTCGGCGACTGTCAAAATATAAAGCCCGGGACGCAGATCGGCTACCCCCACCGCAAGCGACCCCGCTGCGGAAACACGTGTGGTGCGAAGCACTTTTCCGGAAAGATCGACGATACGTACACAAAAATTGCCGGAGGTGTGCTCCCCCAGCGGCACATTCAACGTACTGCGTACCGGGTTGGGATAGACCGTTGCCGGACGCGCCCGAACCGCCGCCACCGGTGTAAAAGGCGCCCATGTGTATACTACAATCTTTGTCCCGTTATAGTCGTCTTTCGTGATCACGTAAGTACCATCGGCTTTATGATACGCCTGCACCCCGTACTCCGAATCCACGTCATTCCCTATATAGATGGTGCTGTCGTTGCTCACCAGCGTCAGCACCAGGTGACCGCTGTCCAGGTCGAAGACGTCGATGTCGGGGACGGCGTAATACCCGATGAACACATAGTTACCGGCTACCGCCATTGACTTGCCTTGCCCGCGGCTGAGGGTAATGACCGTATTAGGGGTCCGGTTGCCGGCCAGCCAGCCGTTGTACACTTCGATTCTGTTGCCGAGAAGGGTCCAGTCCGTGCTGCCGCCGTCCAGTACCATTTTATCACTGGCGGGCAGGTAGCCGAGACGGTTCAACGGCGCGATGGAAGAAGGGGTCGGCGTGGTGACGGCGGCGCCCCATAAGGGTTGACCATTGGACGCGAAACCCGTCAACGGATAGTGTGTAATGGCGTTGGTTTTGTCGATACCCAACCAGAGATCGCCCACCGAATCCACGTCAAAACCGTTCCGTATATGCGAGATGGTGTCGTAGGGTATGGCAATATAGCCGTCGGTGGCCGGATTGAAATAATAGGTATAGAAAATGTCCGCGTTCTGGTTGTTGGCAAACAGTATCCGGTGGCCGCCGACCGTCGCCAGGTGCCCGAAATGCTCGCCCCGGCTGTGGTCGTTCCACTGGATGCGTGCGTCATGAGGATAACGGTAAGGATCGACCGTGTTTGCTTTATAGCACGCGCCACCGGTCCCCGTAAAATGATAGATGATGTTTCCACTGTACAAGTCGGCGGTGGTATCCGCCGCCGCGTTGCCTTCAAAGTTCAGTGCCTGGAGGGTCCATTGCAGGCAACCGGCGCTGTCGTAGCAATGGATGTCCGTGGCGCCGTTCCGGCCGAGGTCCCAGGTGCCGCCCCAGGGATTGTTCAGGACGTAGATATGGCCCGTAGCGTCGCGGCCGATACCGACGACGCGCGTAAAACGCTTGTCCCCGGTTTGCCCCCGGATACCGGTGGACTCATTCAGATAACCGCCGGTGACACCAAAAGTGCCCGCCAGGGTGCCGGTTGACAACCCATAGATTTTGATATTCATATCCGGCCCCTTGTCCCCGACCCACAGCTGTCCGTGGGCATTGTCCACAAACAGCGAAACAGGCCGGGAAGCGCTATCCATTACAATAGAATCGCGTGGTACCCCCGTCGAATCGAACTGGAGGATCTTCCCCAAGCTGTCACTGGTGACCCATACGTGCCCCTGGCTATCGACGGTGATGGGGCCTGGAAGATGAACACTCCAGGAACGCAAGAGTACACCGCCTTCCGTAAAGACGGCAACCCGGTTCCCGGAAGAGTCGCTGACATAGACCGACCCACCGAGCACCGCGATGCCCCGTATGCAATCGATCGTGCCCGAGCTGGCCTGGAACAGCAAATCGCGCGTCAACGTAGCCCGGTTATACCGGCCGATTTTCCCGTTGTTGGGTTTTTCCTGGGCGGCGAATATCCAGGTAGTGTCGCCGCTGATGGCGCTGCCCTGGGACTGGCTGGTGCCGCCCATGGAACCTAAGGTTACGCCGTTTTGATAGATACCGATGTTGCGGCCGTTTTCGTCCCAGTTGGAAGACGTGTAGATGATACCGCCCGGAGATACCCACATGGCGCGGGCGCAGTTGCCGACGTGGTGGGCGTTGTCGCCGTAGGTGTTGCCGATCCAGGAGGTGGTATACTGCTGTGCAAGACCGGCAGTTGCGGGCAGCAATAGTGCAAGAACGATGAGTGTTTTCATATCAGTAACCAGGATTTTGTAATAAGCGTGGATTCACTCCAATTTCATACAGCGGAATGGGCCATAAACTTTGGTTCGCCGTAATGCCAAGAACCGCCGCCGCGCGCCCGGTCCGGACCAGGTCAAAGAACCGGTACCCTTCAAACGCCAGCTCCTTGTACCGTTCGTTTTCGATGGCCAGCGCCAGGGTATACCCGTTCGCCTGGTCGTCGGCATCGGGATAGTCATAGACGGATGCCGACGAAAGCGGCAAAGCAAACGCGCGACGGCGGATCGTATCGAGCAGGCTGGTCGCAGCGGCCGTCTGCCCAAGGTCGTTCAACGCCTCCGCCCGGACGAGGATGATGTCGGCCAGGCGAAGGGCGATGATGTCGGGCTCCGTCCCGTTGATGAGGCGGTCATATTTGTTGACATAAGGTACGGCCGCACTGGACGTACCCAGTGCGGCAGCAGCCCGTATATCCCCCGGGGCATAAGCCGACATGATCTTGGCCGTAGGCGCAATCTGATACTGCCCCGGCTGGATCCCCGACGGCAAACCGGTGGTGGGCATATAAAAGCTGAATAAACCGTTGCTTTGGTTGGTGGCGCTGACAAACTGGATCTCGAAGATGGACTCCGCCCCGTTCTTGCCGCTGGTAGAGAACATATTGCTGTACGCGGCGCTGCCCAGAACCAGGCTGTAGGTCGGGTTGTTCATCACCGCCAGGGCGTTGGCCGCGGCGGAATCGTAGTTCTTCAGGCTGAGAAACACTTTGGCCAGCAGCGCCTGTGCGCCGCCCAACGTCGCCCTGCCCCGGGTATCCACCTGGGCGGCCCAGGTCTGGGTCAGGCCGGATTCCGCGGCGTGTAAATCAGAAAGGATCAACAGATATACGCTGTCCACCGACGATCGACCGATGGTAAAGTCCGCATTGAACGACGTATAGGGCGTGGTGACGATGGGCACGGCACCAAACGCCTGGACAAGGCCATAATAGAAGTAGGCCCGGAGAAAATACGCCTCACCGAGGATCCGTGCTTTCTCCCCGGGCGTAAAAAGGCTGTCGCTGATGGCGGGGACGTGTTTCAGCAGGTCGTTGGCCCGGCCGATGCCGGTATAGTTGTTATCCCAGTAGGCCGCCACCACCGCGTTGTCGACGGGTATGGCGTGCTGGCTGAAGGGGCTGTAGTTCGCCAGCAAACCCGTCGTCGCATCCGAACAGGCGTCAAAGGCCAGCGGGAATTGCTGGGCCAGGGACTGGACGGCGGGATAGATGCCCGTGGCGGCGCTTTCCGCGTCGTTGGACGTTTGCCAGAAGTTATTTTGGGCAATGGTATATTCGGGCGTCTGGTCCAGGACTTTGCTGCAAGAGGCAAGGGTCGCCAAACAAAAAAGACAGTATAAGCGATACATATAGCAAGCGTTTAAAAATTAACCGAAAGACCGGCAAGAAGGGTGCGGGGTTGCGGCTGGACGGCCCAGTCGATGCCCAGCTGAGAGTTTTTGACAGATTGATTTTGTGATTCCGGATCGAATCCGGAATAGCTGGTGATCATGAGCAGGTTTTGCCCGCTGATGTATACCCGGAAGCTGGAAACTTTAAAACGACGGAGACGGGACATGGGTATGGAATACCCCAGCGTCACATTCTTCAACCGGATATACGACCCATCCTCCACAAATCGTGACGACATTTCCCCGTTGGTAACGCTGTTGACCTGAACGGGGTCATTGAACATCGCCTTGGGCACATCCGTAACGGTATGCGCCGACGACCACCGGTTCAACGTCCTCGTATCCCCGTTGTTATATGCGTTCATCCTTTCCAGCATCACGCGTGTCTGGTTGTAGACCTTGTTGCCGTAGGACCAGTAAAAGAAAAAGTTGAAGTCGAAACCCTTATAACCAAAGGTATTGGTCATGCTCCCCGTAAACTTTGGCAAGGCATTGCCAATGATCACGCGGTCGTTCGCGTTGATCTTGCCGTCATGGTTTACGTCGTCGTAGATCATATTGCCGGTGGATGGATTGACGCCTAAGGACCGGTACCCAAAAAACGAACCGACGGCCGCCCCTACCCTATAGATGCTGGTCGGCAGGCTCGTATAGAAAGAGCCCGGCAGGCTTTCCGTAAAGTCGGAACTGCTCGGATCGCCGGCGACGGTTTCCGGAAGGTAGGTGATCTTGTTGCGGTTAATGGACAAGCTGGTGCCCGTGTTCCAGGTAAAGGCGCCGCGGATGTTGTCGGTGTTGACCAGGAACTCCAGCCCCTTGTTGGTCATCTGCCCGATATTGGCCCCGTTGGTCCGGGAATAGCCCGAGGTATAAGGTAGGTTGAGTTTAAAAATCAACCGGTTGGTGACCTTGTCGTAGGCATCCACCGTGACGCTGATGCGGTTGTCCAAAAAGGTCATGTCCAGGCCAAGGTCGCTGGACACGGTGGACTCCCAGCTCAGGTCGTTGTTGGAGAGGGAGGTCCCGGCAATCCCGGCCTCCGCTCCATAGTTGTAGCCGGTACTGTAGGTCGCCAGGGAAGGAAAGTCCGACCCCAGCCCTTCGTTGTTCCCGGTGACCCCGATGCTGCCCCGGAGCTTTAGGTCGTTGACGAATTTGACGTCCCGCATAAACGCTTCGTTGCTGATGCGCCACCCGGCGGCGATCGAGGGGAAAAAACCATACCGCTTGTTGGCACCAAACCGGGACGAACCATCCGTACGCGCCACGCCTTCCACCAGGTAACGGTCGTTATAGCTATAATTCAGACGGCCAAAATAGGACACCAGCCCCCACTCGGAGCGGTAGTCGGTGGGCGAATACAGGGAGGTGAAACCGGAGACCGACTGGATGATGTCGGTCGAGCTTTGCGAGCCCGATACGCCGATCCGCCGGACGGCTGCTTCCTGTGTACTTTGCCCGATCAGGGCGGAAAAGTTGTGCCGTCCTTTTAGCGGAAGCGTATAGGATAACGTATTTTCATTGAGCCAGAGAAACTGGGTGAAAACAGACACAAAACCGCTGGCCGGAGACCCGTTGTTGACGGCCACGGACTGGTACCGGTCGTCGGTCACTTCCTGGTCGTCAAAACCTAAGCTGGTCTTGAACTTTAACCCCTTCAGGATGTTGTATTCGCCAAAGATGTTCCCGTCATAGCTGTCGACGTCGGAGACGAACCGCAACGAGTTGGCCAGCATGACCGGGTTCGTGACCCGGCGGTTGGGGTCGCTGAAGTAGGTGCCGTTCCGGTTGTAGATGGGATAATTGGGGTTTTCGATGAGCGCCGCCGCCAGGACGGACTGGCCGGAAAAGCTGTTGTCCATCCGGTGGTTGATCGAATGGGTGCCGGCAAGGTTGATCCCGATCTTGAGGTCGTCGGTCGCCATGAAGTCGAAGTTCACCCGTCCGTTCCATCGCTTGTAGCGCTGAAGGCCGACGATGGTCCCGGTCTGGTCGAAGTAGCCCAACGAGATATAATGGGAGGTTTTACCCGTTCCTCCCGATATGGACAGGTTGGCGTCGGTGATCGGCGCCTGCCGGAAAATGGCGTTTTGCCAGTTGGTGTTCGTGTCGGTATAGGCGATGGTGGGATCGGCAGGCAGCCCCGCGTTGGCCCTTTCCTCCTTGATCAGGTCGACATACTGGGTGTTGTTCAGCAGGTTCAAGCGCTTGGTCACGCTGGCCAGACCGGTATACGCACTGACCGTAAATTTAGATTTTCCCGCCACGCCCCTTTTGGTCGTGATCAGGATGACCCCGTTGGCGCCCCTCGACCCGTAGATGGCGGAGGCCTCGGCATCCTTTAGGACTTCGATGGAAGCGATGTCGTTGGGGTTGATGTCGTTGGTGGCCGCGATCCGCTGGCCGTCGCCCGATATGCCATACTGCGCCGCCGGCAGGTTATTCATGGGCACCCCGTCGATCACATACAACGGCCGGTTTTCGCCGAACAATGATCCGTTCCCCCGGATGCGGATATAGGTCTCGTCCCCGGGGGCACCGGAGTTCTCGACCACTTGTACGCCGGCGGCTTTTCCTTGCAGGGCAGCATCTATGCTCGTCACAGGCACGTTGGATACTTCGCTCCCCTTGACGGTGGACACAGAGGAGATGAGGTTCTTTCTGCTGGCGGTGCCGTACCCGATGACAACGACGTCGTTCAACCGGCTCGCCACGGCGGTCAGCCGGACGGCCATGTCGTTATCGATGGGTATCTCAGCAGCCGCATAGCCCGTAAAAGAAATCAGCAACACCTTATCCTCCGGACCCACCTCCAACCGGAACTTCCCGTCTGCGTCCGTGTACGTCCCCTTGCCGCTGCCTTTTACCCTTACGCTGGCGCCATGAAGCGCCTGTCCATCCGTCGAGGTCACGGTGCCGGTGATCCACCGGCCCGGGAGCGCCACAACGCCTGTCTGTACCACCGGGGCCGGGGCAGCGGCAGGGACTGTGGCGGAGACGATCAGGTAAGACCTTGCCTTGACCTTTTTATAATGTAGGGCAAAGGGACGGAGCAGTGCACCTAAATTTTCTTCCGCTGACCGTTCAAAATTGACCGTGCCGGACGGAACCGAAAGCCCGTCCACGGTTTTGTCCTCAAAAAGTATATCCACCTTGTAATGATCCCTGACCATTTTAAGCGCGGCCGACAGCGGAATGGTCGAATCGTTGTCCGCAGCGCCAAGGCTTTTTTGCAGGATAAACGGAAGGAGGAGCAAAAGCAGTAACCCTTTCAGCAGTAAATGATGAAATCGTTTCATATAGCAGCGTTTAAAATCTATTCGGAGAAGTAAATGGTGTCTTCCCGTATGGTATAGTGGATGTTGAGCAATTGGGCCATAACGTCCAACAGTTCGGTCACCGTATCCGCATGGAAGGACCCCGTGATCCGGCGGCTGGCCAGGGCCGTTGGGTCGAAGCGTACGGTGAGTCCGAAGTTGTCCCGGATCATCCCGGCGACCTCGGACATGGAGGTCCCGTCAAAAAGAAACTCATGGTCTTTCCAGGCCGATAGGTTTTCAGGGGCGGAAATATGTTCCAGTCTGAAGCGTCCGTCAGCATCCGCGGTAAAAAGATCGCCCGGTTGCAGGATCTTTTGTTCGTCCCGGTAGTCCAGCCGGACCTTCCCCTGGCGGAGGACGACCCTTTCCTGGCCTGCCCGGGCATACACCGTGAACCGCGTGCCCAACACGACGACGTGCAGGTCTTTTCCTGTCGTGACCTCGAAGGGCTGATTGCCATCGCGGGTCACCGTAAAGTCCGCCTCACCGGAGAGAAACACTTCCCTGCCGCGTTGTCCAAAGCCAAACCGGCTGTACCGGATCGTCGAGTTGGCATTCATCGATACCAGGCTGCCATCCGGGAGAATCACCGAACGCGTTTCTCCATAGGCCGTGGACATGGATCGATCCCTCAAAAGATAAGCAGCCGTCACCAGCACCAAGGCAGCCACCGAGGCGGCCAGCAGCCGGAAGCGGAATACACGCGACATGCCCCGGACCTTTCTGGTCACCCGTTGTCCGCCAGGCTCTTGCAGAACCCTGTCCAGGGCAGCGCCCGTATCCGGCACAAACTGGGGGTTTCTCCTTTCCCATTCGTCCAGCCATTCGTAATACCGTTCGATATTCCCGGGTACGCGAAGCCACTCTTCGATTTGTTGTTTGCCGAGCGGCGTCGATCTCCCCGCGAAGTGCTCCCACAATATATGCTTATCGAGCTCCATGGTCATTGTTTCAGGTAGTCGGATAGTGTTTTTCGTAAAATGCCCAAAGCCTTCATGATGTGTGCCTCCACCGTCTTCATCCGGATATTCAGTTCATCCGCGATTTCCCGGTTTTTCCGGCCTTCGAACCGGCTCAGCAGAAATACCTTCTGGCATTGGGGCGGGAAAGAACCGATGGTCCGCTCGATCTTTGTCATCAGCTCGTTGAACAACAAAATCGTTTGCGGATTGTTGTCCACGGGCCAGTCCGCGTCCGCGGACAGTTTTTCGCCAAACTCCTGTTTCAGGTAGTTAAACGCCCTGTTCCTGGCGGCGGTGTACAGATAGGCGCGGAAACTGGTGGTGACGGTCGCGTATAGCCGGTTTTTCCAAAAATGAAAAAATACCTCGCTCACAATGTCTTCTGCAACTTCCTTTGAATACACAAACCGGGTAACATGGCTGCAAAGGGTTCCATAATACCGCTTGAAAAGGACGGAAAAGCCCTTTTCCGGGTCTTCCTTCAGCATCAGCCGGATCAGCGCCTCGTTGTCTGTAAGGAATGCCTCCTCCCCCGCCTCGTTGTCCTGGGCGATCCGTAAAGGATTGTTTCCGGAGCGTTTTTTCGGTCCTTTCATATACAAGCAGTCGCGGCCTATGATAATAGGACAAAAAAACGGGGATTTACCCTTAGTAGAAGGAAAAGAATTTTTTATTGCCCCGGTATCCCCACAATCTGATCAAACTTCAAATTGCTCCACCCCTCACCCGTCCCGGTTTCCTTAAACCGGCTCATCCAGAGAAAGGTTTTCCCGTTCAACCAGCGCGTCCGGTGAAAGGCACGCTGGACGATGACGCCGTCACGCGGGATCTGTTCCTGGTCAATGTAGTAGGGCGCGGGAACCTCCGTGAGGACCCTTCCAAGGGCGCCCTTGGCGCCGGGCATGGCGGCGCGTTGGAAGCGGATCTGGCTGTTGCTGCCCTGGATATGGACGGGGATAAAGGGGATCCAGTTGTCGGGGACGGTGGTGCCCAGGACATACTGGATGGCGGCGTCGCCGGCGGGGACAAAGACGGGCGGCGGCTGGTCGTTGAGGGCGATGAGGTTTCCGCTGACACCCATGCCGGCCTGGGAAGGCACGGTGTCCTCCACCGCCCACACCATTTCGGCGGCCTCGTCGCGAAGGAAGTTGACCTGTTCGAGCGGGTTGCTTTCGATGGTGCCCTGGGCGGCGGGCGCCAGGTAAAACAGGTAATTGACGGGTCCCGTCTGGTTGACGTCGCTTTGATGGAAAAGCGCCCATTGTTGCCAGTTGTCGTCGGTCCCGAGGCCGACGGGTTTGACCAGGACGTATTCCCCGAATACGTCTTTGACGACGATCCCCTTGATCTCGCAAAGGGTATTCACGGACAACGGGTAGGGCAACATGAACCAGTCGTTTCCATAGACCAGGCCGAATTCGGCCACCAGCAGGCTGAGCAGCCCCGTGGGGCTGGTATCGATCTTTCCAAAATCAATCTGGCTGTCTTCCATCATCCAGTAGCGGGGAAGGGGCATCCCCTTAAAGGATACCGGGGAGGGGATAAAGGAGACGACGTTCTCTACGACCGGCGGTGGGTTGGCGGGTTCGGGCTTCAGGGGCAAGGTCTCCCCTACGGCCAGGTCAAAGGAATACCAGTCGAGCGGTCCGCCGTCATACTGGCTGGCGGAAAGCACCCTTTGGTTGGCGCCGGCGGGAGAGGCTACTTCAAATTGGTATTCGAGTTGGGAGGGTTGCCAGGCCGGGCTGCCGCTCCCGGTGGCGGGCAGGGAGAACGTCCGGTTGAACCAGGCGATCAACGATCCTGCCAGCGTGACCAGGGTGGCCTGGTCCGCGGCCGTTATGGTCGTCTGTGTTTGAAGCCAGGTGCTGAACTGGGTCGTTTGCGCCGCCTGGAGCATGGCCCAACCGTCGAAAAGCGTGGCCGACACGGAGGCGTTCAATTGCAGGCCGTCCTGGTCGTTGGGGTCGATCGTATATTTTAAGGGGTAGCCTGATTGCAGGTTGGTGAGATAAGCGGTAAGGCTTTTAGACGTCATCAACTTTACATAATACCGGGCGATTTGGACCGCCATAAACAAACTGGCCTGAATAGTCTCTCGCGTCACCAGGTTTTCCAGGGGAATATTGGGGTCATACGCCTGGGCGCCGCCGCCCCCGAGACTGACCCTGTCCACAGGCGTATGTTCCCCCAGGATGGTGGCCTGGATGGGACTGCCGGCGTCCTCGGCTTGGAATTCCCCGAACTGCCATTGCCGGGTCAGCATCCACAACGGGTCCCTGACCTGGGCTGACAAGCTCTGGTTGAGGTCCTGGGTACGCGGGGCCGCCTCCAGCCGGTTATAGCCGGTGATGGAGGGGATCCGGAAGGGGGGCAGCATGATGTCAGCGAGCATAATCTTAGTTGTTTAGTATGGCTTTTACAGGATAGTCTGCAAAAACAGAGGCCAGGTTGAGCCTGTAGTCCAGGGAAATATCAAGGTCGTATTGGGTAAAGTTGGATAAAACGGCCGGGAGCAAAACACTGGTTTCGATCTTGTCCGTGGTGGCCAGCAACTGGGGTTCCACAGCACGCAGCTTGGCGCGGAGCAAGGTATCGTTCAGGATGCCGACCAGTTCGTTCCAGTCCCACGCCCCCTTCAGGACGGGTGGGACGGCCAGCAACACTGCCTGCGGTGGAAAGGCATTGGGCTGGTTATAGTTGAACGTGATCCCGGTGACCTGGTCGGCGCTGGGGATGGACTCCGTCCAGGCATCGATCATCAGGCCACAATGGGGCGCCCCGGGGGTAAAGGCCTGGTCGCCGTGGATGACGATGGACAGCGTGTCCTGGGTGATCGTAAAACCGGCCGGGAATTCGACCGCCAGCCAGTTGTCCTGGGCCACGTAGGGCACCTGGACGGGTTTGAGGGGAAGCGGGGTGCCGCCGGTTTCACAAAGCAACCGGATCATATCCCAACTGGCCAGGGCGGGCCGCGCCATGGCCGCGCTTTGCATCCATTCGTCCGCGGGGAAATCACCAGCGGCATAGCTTAGGAGCTGCGCGCGGTCGGCATCAGACTTCAAGATATCGCTCTCGTTGTTGTAACGGAAAAGGGGGAGCATATTGAAGTCTGAGCCCAGCAGGGTCTTGGCCGCGTCGATCAACGCCGCCGTCTGCGCGGAGATGTCGGTGAGGGCTTGCGCCTGTGTCAGCTGGGTGGCGGCACTTTGGTCGGCGGCGGTCATTTGTCCGGATACGCTTCTCGCTTGTTCCAACAAAGTCGTTTGCAGCAAAGCGGTCGAGGGGGCCGTAACTGTCGGAAAGGCCTCCCCGTAGCCTAAGTTCGCCAGCGCGATCATTTGGTCCCTAAGCGTAAGGGCGTCCGCGTTCTGTAAGGTAAAGGTGATGTCGGCAAAGGTTTGCTGCGCGTTGTCGAGCGCGGTAAAGACAGCCCCCAGGTTATTGTAGGCGCCCGCCTGGATGGGGATGGCTTTTAGGTTTTGCAGTTGTTGTTCGTAGGCCGTTTTTGCAGCCTGTATCCTGGTGAGCAGTTCCGTCGCATCATAACCGGACGGGTTGTTCGGGTCCGCCAAACCTGTTTGGGCGGGTGGGTCGAAGTCCTGGGCGTTGAGGTAACGCGAGCCGGTGATCAGGGTCCGGAGGCTGCGCAGCAACGGCAACAACTGGCCCAGCGCCTTTTTCCCGGGTTGGGGCTGTAGAAAGGAAATGTTCACCGCTACGCTGTCGGCTAAGTTATTGGCTTTCCGGTAGGCATAAGCGAACCTTCTTTCCAGCTCCGACGCCCCCGTCCGCGCTTCCTGGCCCGGCCGGGGCGCTCCTGTACTTGGGTTGGCTTCGATGAGATACACCAGGTCGATGGGTTGGATACCTAACTGGTCCAGCCCGATGTTTTGGGGGGATACCGGGTTGCCCCCCGTATCGAGCTGGGCGACCTGTACAGCGATGCCGGTGGGTGCACCCAGCAGGGAACCCAGCCAAAGATTGATGCCGGTTTCGGTGGTGGCGCGCGCCGTCAGCGGAATGGAGGGCCATGGATTGGCAGTGGCTGCGTTGGCAAACTGGACCGTCACCCGGTTGGTAAAACTGAACTGGTTGCCCCGGGGCGTGTCGATGCTGTCCAGTACCGGGGGAAGGTCGCTGTTCTGGAGCGCGCCAAGCGTAGCGGAAGCCCGATCGTAGTTCCCTTGTACAAGCTGGTACACGCTTTCTACGGTGAGCATGTCTTTGACGGCGTCAAGCGTATCGGCTAAGTTGTCTTTCTCCGCCTGGATGGCGGCGATCTGGGCGGGTGTCGCGGTGGTGACATCCCCGGTGGCGCCGTAGGGAAAAGCCGCGGTGACTCCGGCCAGGGCCAGGCCGTCCACCACGTCGGTGGCCGGTAGGGTTTCCTGGGCGCCCCCACCCTGTTGCTGAACGATGGTTTGCTGGAGGGGAAAAGCCGCGCGGAAGTCGTAGATATAGTCGTTGAGCAACAGCAAAGAAATATCAGCGGAAGCCCGGTCGTGCAGCCCCCGTTCGAACTGGTAGCCCAGCAGGGCATTCAGCGTTTGGCCGTTCCGGATACCTTCCATCACCGTAAGGCCCCGGCGGACCCGCTCGGAAGAAAGGTTCACTGAGAGCGTACCGGGAGCACCCGCGTCGGCATGGGTCAGGTACCCGCTGCGGAGGACCGCGGCGGTCGAGGCGTGGTTGATGGAGGGCGCGTGCACCAGCCCTCCATTTCCGGCATATTGGTAGACAGGGCTGTTGTCCGCGGGTTGGAGCTGGGGCGGCAGGGAAGCCGCGGGGACCTTTTGTATCCCGGAAGGACGGATGTTCTCCAGCCAGCCGTAGGCCCCTAAGTAGATGCCTTGCGCGCGGCCGCGATCCGAATTCGCCGATTGCCGCATGTTGCGCAACCGGACGTCGAACATCCCGGTTTGCCAGGCATCCAGGCGATAGGTAAGGGCATCGATGTGCTCGATAAAAGTCCGTTCGAGGCTGGCGGTGCTCCGTGTAGACAATTCGGTTAGCGCCGACACGATGGCTTGGGGGACCTGGGCGGCGACCTCGGTTTTGCCGGGGCCCAGCAAATAGTCGGCCACGGCGAGTTTTGCCAGGGGATTGGCAGGGGCCACCGTGGACAACGGCGCCTTCATGACCTCCCATTTGGTCAGGGTTCCCCCCGGCCGGATGTTGTGAAAGTTGATCGCCCCGAGCGTGGCGCTAAAGTCGGCCCCGTTCCCCAGGAACCAGTTGACCGAGGCCGTGTGTAAAGCCTGTAGCAGTGCTTTGCGCAACATCAGGTACAACAAGGTATTGGGCGGCGTGACCCCCGTGCCGAAGTTTTGTTGATTGAGTTGGTCGATGCCGGTCACCCCCGCCAGCCAGGTCAGGTAGTTCAGGCTTAGCGGATTCGTCTCGGTTATGGGCACCTTGTCCACGAGGTTGGCCGGGTCAAGCGTCGTCGTATAGTGCTGGTAAATCAGGCGGAGGATCTGGGGGATGGCGCCTCCTGTATAACCAAAGGATTGCAGCCAGAACATCCCGTCTTCCTTGCTGATAAAATTCTTTTGCGCTTCCGAGAAGTACTTACCCCCGTATTCGAAGTCGTCCAGGTTCCACAGGTTGTCCGAGCTGTATGCATTTCGTTGGAAAAAGGTAGCCGACGCCGGCTGGAGGCCCAGGACATTGGTCAGCACGGCCGTGGGATCGGTCCCCGGTTTGCCCGCGTACATCAACTGGCCCAGCAGGCTGTTCCAGATGGCCTGGTAGTCGGAGAGCACCTTGTACAAGGTCGTTTGAAACGGCGTTTTGTCCGCCTGCCACGCGGAAAAATCGCTGGTCAGCAGGAGTCCGTATGGTTGATTCCCCACCCGGAACGCCGGCAAAGGCCCGCGGCCGGTCACGAACCGGGTGAAAAAATCCTGGAGGCTGGCCTGGGCAGTCAGGTTCAGGACGGGGTTGAGCAACGAATCCACATAGTACCCCAGCGTCCCCGGGTACAGACAGGTGTTCATCAGGACCGCGTCCCGGTTGTCCGTGCCGTCGCTGTATGCCACGTGCTGAAGAACGCTGTAGTCGAGGCCGAGGGCGTCTGCCATATTCTTGCCGTCGCAGTCGTCTCCGGCGGTGAATAAGGGCGCCCCTGCTTCCACGAGGTAGCTGAGGTTGTCGAAAGGATCGGTTTTTGTAAAACCGGAGCTCGCGTTTGCCGTATTGCTGGTGGACATCCCTTGGGGAACGAGGCTGAATCCCTGGGACGAGTAGTGATGGCTGTC
Source organism: Dinghuibacter silviterrae (assembly GCF_004366355.1). Classification (NCBI taxonomy): domain Bacteria; kingdom Pseudomonadati; phylum Bacteroidota; class Chitinophagia; order Chitinophagales; family Chitinophagaceae; genus Dinghuibacter; species Dinghuibacter silviterrae. The sequence goes on from NZ_SODV01000002.1 coordinate 2,285,158, forward strand.
GATCAGGTCTTCCACCACCTGTTGGGTCCCCGGGGCGTCGTTGGACAGGTAGAGACCGAGCACCAGCAATTTATCAAAACCTTCCTGGGCTTGTATCGTAGTGATGGGGACCCGGAAGCCCATCCCCAGGGAGACGGCCTTGTCGAAATCGGAAGACCAGTCGAAATCGGGTCCGAAGTTGAGCTGGTTGCCGCTGGTCACAAAGCTGCCCTGGTCCGCGGGATCGGGTCCCACGATCAGGTCGTCCGGGATCACGTTGCCCGTCTGCTCGGCGACCACCGTGTTCCCGTTGTAAAGCATCAGGACGAATTTGTCGGGCATCACTTTTGTCCTCGGGGCCCTGCTCCAGGCCTGGGTCTTGGTCAGATTAAAGGTGGGAAAAATGAGTTGGCTGATGCCCGTGAGGTCACTGCTCCAGTTCGTGGGTTGGGTCTGGAGCGCGACCCAGGCGGCGCGACCGGAACCAAACGACGTGACCAGGGTACTCCAGGCGGCCTTTTTGGGGTCGTCCCCCGCCCCCGTCGTGATCGCTGTGTACAAGGCTTGCCAGTAGGTTTCCCCGGCGGTGACTTCTCCGGCAGTCAGCGTCTTTTCATCGGTGATGACGGCGACGTCGTCGGGGTAGACGCGGACCCAGAGTTCGGGGACCGCGGGGTTGACGACGGCGTTGGCGCGAACAGGCGCTGTCGTTACCGGGGGCACCGTCCCAACCGGGGGCACCACGGACGGATTCCCCGCCCCAAAGCGCGTCTCCACGCGCACCGGCAACAAGGCAATCGGCACCTGATCCGACCACGACCCTATCAGTTGTTGCGGCCCCTCCGCCGCATAAAGCCCAACGATGGCCTGGTTCAGGGCCCCGAGCGCACCGGCCAGGTTCTGCTTCGCCGTCACCTGGCTCGCCTGCAGCACCGCCAACTGCGCTTGCAATTGGGGCACATTGGGTGCCTGCTGTTGTATCGCCTTCTGCAGTTGCGCCTGTACCTGCTGCAACTGGAGGTTGTTCTGGTACACCTGGGTGTCCGCCGTGTCCCGTTGGTTACGCAGGTTGTTGATCTGTGGTATGCCGGTGGCCATAAAAGGTGTTTAAATGGAGGGAAGGCTTTGGAGCATTTCGGTGGCGTGGACCGCCACCATGCTCGGTTTTCGGAAAAGGATAAAGGCCATGTCCGCGGAATCGGCACCCCAATAGTTGGCGTTGGGATAGTTCAAAATGGGTTTTACGCCCGCGGTGATAAACGTCATCGCGTCAGGGCTGGCGAAGTCTTCCCAGGACAGGTCGGCCCAGCTTAAGCCCGCGGAGTCCGTCACGTGTGTCACGTCCATACCGAAACGAGGCTCGCCCGGGACTTCCTGGATCACAAAGAACCAGCCCAGGGTATCGCCGGGGAAGTCGGGACTGGGGGCCGTACCCCTTGCCTGGTCGATGGTCAGGTCGAAGCCAAAGAACTTGATGTCCGGGCTGCAATCCGCTTTGTATTGAGGGAACTTGACCTGTTTGGCAAAATCGGCGTCGCTCAGGCTGAGGTTGATGACCGGGGGTTGCCCCTTGGGCCCGGCAATGGCTTTCTGTGCAAAGATGATCGTGTTGGGGTAGCGTTTTAACAATTCTCCCCGGATCAACAACACGGCCAGCGGAGAATTGCTACCTGGATTCCGGTTGTTGTGGGTACCCAATAAAGAAGCGATGTTCCAGGTATCGATGGGGGTAATGTCCTTATACGCCTCCGTCAGTTGCGCCTCGGTCTGCGTCGTCGATGGCTCGACCAGGCCCTTTACGTCCCAGAACTGCCGGAAGTAGCTGCCCCGCTCGTCCGTGGGATACTCGTTCCACAGCAAGGTCCGGCCCATCTCATGGTTGAGCCCCACCATATAGGATTCGATAAACTTCGGATTCGTCTGCAGCAGCGAGATCGTGTTGGGAGGAACGAGCTTGATGTTGGGTAACAACAGTTCCTGCGAGATCGCGTTGAGGTATTTGTACATCGGGTCCTCGAAGTCCGGGTACGCCATGGCCGGGAAAATCTTATAGGGTTCCAGCAGTGAGATATACCCCGGGAATTTGATCAGCCCGATCAGCCGTAAGGGGTAAGCGGTAAAAGGGTTGATCGCGGTGGTGACCTTGGTATAGGCACCGGCGAAGTCCACCGGGACCGTGGACAACACCGGTACGGCAATAGCCATCCGTGTGTCCACGTCTGTTAGTGCGGTCCGGAAGTTGGCGGCTTCCACGCTGTCCGTCGTGGGGGTGGTGAGCGTAGGTGGCGGCGGCGCCGTCTCGTTACTCAGTTTTAAGGTGAAGTTGGGTTGTGGTGGAATGGACGGGAGGCTGTTGAGTTCCGCCTGCGGATTATCCAGGTTGGTGGCCGCCGTTATGGCGGACTGCCGTTGTCCGAGATAGATATACAAGGCGATACCTGCCAGGGCGATCAAACCGAAAAGCCACCAAAGACCGGTCAACAGCGCCAGGATCAGGCATAAAACGAGCAGCACAATTAGCCAGATGAGCCGGTGAGCAGTCAGCCATTGCAACCATGCCGGTTCAGGCGGCCCCCCTAGCTGACCGGCGATGGTCTGGGTATTGGGCAGCCCGGTGGGCAACACGGATACGGCGCCCGGCCGGAGTGTACCTGCGTTCAATCCATTCACCAACCCGGCATAGTTCAACCCAGCCCCCGTCGTGAGTTTTCGCACAAACCTTCCCCGGGGCCGGACCAGGCGCCGGAAAGCTCCCGAAAATACCGGGACCGGGGTGCTGCTTCCGCGAATCAGTTGCAGGATCGTAGCCGGGCTGCCGAGCACGCGGGATAAGACAGGAGAGGCGATGCCCAGCAGGGTTTGCTGGGGCAGCTTCTGCAGGGTCTGTACCGTAAACTGTACGGCGACCTGCATCATAAAGACCGTGGCGTTGATCAGCTTGTTGGCCTTGACGATGTTCGCCACCTGCTGCCAGGCCTTCTTCATAAAGTAAGCCTGGTTATTTTGTACGATAGTAGTGCCAAACCCCGCCGGTACCCGGGTGCGTGGGTCGCGGTTGAGGTCGTTCACCCAGTTGCTTTGGGTGATGTCGAGCGTCACCACGTCGGTCGCGCTTTGCATGGCGTGGTTGCTGCCATAGATGGGTACCGAGATCACCGGGTCCCCCGAGGTCGTCGTCCCTATGATGGTGACGGGCAGGTTGGCGATCTTTTGCAACTGCACCTGGAAGTCATTGGAGGCAGGCGGATTCGGAAAGACCGTGGACACCGCCGTGGGGGATTTGAGGGCGCCTTCCAACCCCAGGATCGGGGGCTGGGTCCCCGGCAAACCGTTGTGGGGTGGATCTGCTGTTACAAAACCGGGTTGGGAACAGTCCATATCCCTTATTCCCACGCTGGGGTCCATGGGCTTCGGCTGGAGCAGGTTGACCAGGGATTCGAAGTCTTCGTCCTGACCCGTGGTAAACTGCCACTGGTAATACACGGGCAGGACGCCGTTGGCTCCATTGTTGCTCCAGGACGGCTTTTGGGCGGGCGTGGTGGAGGTATCCTGTAACAGCCCTGCCAACCGTCCCGTTTCGAAGGCCGGGACCAGGAACGCGGTATACGCCGTATTGGCTTCCAGTTTGCGGGGCGACATCAACCGGCAATAGACCTGGTCGGGATCTGCCGTCAGCGCCTGGTTCAGGGACAACAGCCATTTCTCATAGTCCGTCAGGTCGGCTTGCGGGATGTTGGCGTTGCTGTGCATGTGTGCCCAGAGCCAGGACTCATCGGCGGGTGGAAAGACCGTTTGCGACGTAACGGTGATGGCAGGCAAAGGCACCTGGTTTTTCTCCACCTTATACTCCCCATTCTTGAGGACCAGTAGGAACAGCCAGGGCCGTAACTTGGAACCGTTAGGGGCCGCCGGGGTGTACCTCCAGGCAAAGTCCTCGTCATAGAATTCTATAAAGGCAAGGTAGTTGGGTTCATAGTTCGTGATGTTGTTCAGCGGATCCGTCCGGACGATCATATTACTGTTCACCCCCAGGATGTCCCCCGGCCCGATCAACAAAAAGTTCTTCGATTGGGCCGCACCGTTGAGCACAATGCCCACGGGTACCTGGGCCCGTTCGATCTGGGTGGCCGTACCCGTACCCAGGTCGTCCGTCTCCGCGATCCGGCTGGAGATCCCCTTCCGGGACCAGGAGTGGAATTGGTAGTTGGCGATATCGATACTCATGGATCCTTAATTCGGGTTGAGTTCATAATCTTGTACGATCTGTATCTGTCCCGTCAGCGAAGGTTGCGTCACCAGCAGGTTGCTCACCATACCCATGGCCTCGGCATAAGACCCGGTTAAGTTGGTGCCGGCCACTTGTTTCAGATCGGCCGTCCCCGCGATGGCATACTGGGTATTGTTGACGGCGACCGGGTCGGGTGCGTTCACGGACACCCGGTTGTTGGCATAAGACAACGAAGACCGGGAGACCGCGGAGGCCTTGACGTTTGACGGGAACCAACTGGCGGAGGGTATGTAGATACCGGCGCTCACCAGGGTATTCGTCTGCTTATGCAGATAAGTCAGCTTGTAATCCACTTCCTCGGTGATCACGTCGGCGGATAACAGGCCGGTCGTCCCGGTGACCGTAAACCCGCTGTCCATGTTTTGGAACGAAGGCTGTGACAGTTTTTGATCGTCTGTGAAATTGAAGAAATTGGCGGGCGCAAATTCCTCTTGGGCAACCACCGTCTGGTCTGCCGGGTTCTGGTCTGTAATGGTAAAATGGTTCGCATCCTGCGGGATATTGTTCCCGAATTTGACGATGTCCACGTCCAGGGGTACGATCCGCTGGCTGAACGTAAGGGAACCGAACGGGTGAACCACCATCTCCTGACCCCCCGGCGCGATGGTCTTAAGGCTGACGTGTTGCGAATTGTTGCTGGGCAAAATCGCCTTCCAGTTGCTGTTGTCCGCGATCGCCTGGTTGAGCAGGCCGAGGATATCGATCTTCTGTTTCGAGCCGGCCTGGTTGCTTTGCCCCCAGGTTTCGTGGAACCCGACCGAAATGGTGAAAAACAGGATCGTAAAACTGGCGTCCCCCTGGATGTCCCAGGGCGTCGGCCCCGACAACTGCCCGGATACCGTGATCCCCATGATGGTCGACGTCCCCATCCTCAATGCCAGACCCGCATAGATGTCGACCTCGAAATAGAAAGGATCGAACTGGAACAGGCAATCGAACCCCAGGTATCCGTATATGTTGAAAGCGTCGCAACCGGCATACAAGGTCGCCTTGGCGCCAAACTGGACCGTGTTCGAAGTAACCGCGAAATAACAAGTCACCGACAACTGGACGACGCTGTTGTTCAGCAGGCTGATCCCCAACCGCGTCATGTGCTGCAGGTCGGGGGGCGCATCCTTAAAGGCCGGGTTAAACCCACCCACGCTTAGGAGGAAATAGGGATTGTCCCCCCAACTCAGGCGGAACGCAAAATCACCCGTCAGCGTAAACACCAGCAGGTTCGAGTCATACAGGCTGGCGTCAAAGGAGATATACTTGTTGTCAAAGTCGATCACCCCCAGGAAATTGACCTGTATGCGCAACAGCGGCGCATCCTGCGTCGGCAGGAGCGCCTTGACCACACCCAGGATGGCGATCTTTGGATCGGGTATCTCGATGAGGATGCCGATCTCCAGGGTGATGATGTCCGCCCAGCCCAGTTCCGCCATGGGCCCCACGATAAAATGCCCTTCAAAAACCGGGAAGATCTGTTTAAGGTCGCTGATGATCTTATCGATATTGGCGATAACATTGTCAGGAAAAAGTACGCTCTTAATGGCATTGGTCTTGATGCCTTGTCTCAGCACGTCTACGTTCATGGTCCGGTTCAATCCCAGCAACCCTCCTACCCCGTTCAGCGTAAATCCAAAGCCCAGTTGGATCGGCGTAAAGTCCGCCGTGATGATGATCAACAGTGAAAACCCGTTGGACCCATCCGGCATCTTGGTATTGATGATGCCCACCGCCTTGAGGCTAAACAAATCCTGGAACTCCAGCTCCAATGCCCCGTAATACTCGCCCTGGTCCGGGTTAAGGTACAGGTAGCCGCCCCCGACGATGATCCCGGTATTGACTTCCAGACCGACGCCCTTGGGCGGTAAAAAAGAAAAATCGATGTCCGCCATACCCAACCTCCCCTGCCCGTTCGGAGGGAAAGTGATGCCGATGTTCACTCCCATCTGATCCACGGTCGCCACCAACGGCCCCAGATTGGCGGTAAACTCCGCCGCCAGCCCGATCTGCAAAGGCGTGGTATTGGTAAAACCCAGGGACACATACAGCCCGTTGATCACGATCACCGACAGGTCGATGTGCAACGGGATCAAAACCTCTACCCCGGCTTGCCCCGTAAACTTCAGGCCGTTCGTAGGATCCCAGGTCGCCTGTATGCTAAAGTCCGAATCGAGCTTGACACCCGATAATAATTTCTGAATGAACCCGTCGCCCTGGGAAAAGTCGATGTGCAGCAGTCCCCCGTCCACGCTGAATTGCACCGTCGGTGTGACGGACCCGCCCGACGTGCCGAGGTTGGCGGTCACCCCCGCCGACAGGCTGATGCTTTTCGCCTGCAGCCCGGAACCGCCGGTCTCGCCCAGGATCATGACGTTGGTGCCGTCGCTTTTCTGCGCCTGTATCCCCAGGGTCGTTGTCAGGCTGACGTTGCCCGTGGGGGGGTGAAAGGTCAGGTTGAACGGTGGGGTCAGGCCCACCGAAAGGCCGGCGTCATACGTGGCGGCCACGTGCGTGGTGGCCTGCCAAAGGGCCGATAAGGGGAAGGCTTTGTCGAAGGTGGTTTGGCCCGGAAGGGTGATGGAGGCCGTCAATCCCGGCGGATGCTGTGTGGTATCGGTTTGCAGGCTGAACAGGTATGCTTCCAGGGAAGCCGGTTGTCCGGTGGGCTGGTAAATTGCCGCCGGTATGGCGATGTCCTCCAGCAACATTTGCAACCGCTTGTAGATGGCCAGGCCGTCGAACGATGGCGTGCCCCATTGAAAGACCTGTTGCAGGAACTGGTCAGGATGACTGAACAACGTCGGTATCCGGTCGAGGTAAAACCGCCGCGGTACTATGATACCACCCGTCACGGGGCTGTCCATGGCCTGATCGGGCGAGGATTCCATGTCGATCACGCCTATCACGGAAAAAACGTTGGTCAGGACCGGGAAGGTATCGTTCAGGAAACCCACGATCATGTATTCCAGCGTCCGCACCGCCATATTCGCCGCCAGGTCCGCCACCACCTGCTGGTCCGCCGCGCTGAGCCCCGAGGCGGCCGTTTGGATTTCGTTGCCCACCGCCGCCAGCGCCGCGACCAGTTCGCCGATATGGGCGATCAGGGGCAGCGCGTCCGCGATGATGGTCGATGCGTCCCCCCCGCTGATGGCATTTTCCAGGGTCGTGATGTCCGCGGCCAGCGCGCCCGCCTTGGTGCCTGCGTCCGACAGCTTCGTGAGGATGGCAGTGTCGGACGATAACGCCGCCGGCAACTGCACGCCCAACAGCCCGAACATCCCGGGCCCCAGGAGTTGTTCGAGTGGGGTCAGGAGCTTCCCCAGCTCCAGTACGACACTTTCTAGTGTACCGGTTGTGTTGGCCATACAGCGGGTTCTTGTTTATAGTGTCCAACCATGTCGATCATTTCCCGGAGGGTCATGTCGTGGGAAAATCCGGCCAGCAGCGGTTCGAGAGGCGCAATGTCCCCCAGGAGGGCGGACGAGGCATATTGCCTGAGGATGTCCAGGAACTTCGTGGCCGCGTCGGTCAGCGACAACCCGTCTATCTCCGGTCTCAACCGGAGGGCTGGATTGTAGTAAGCCTGCATCGCCAGTCTTGTCCAGACCGGCCCCTTGACGCGGTGCCATATCGTGGCCACCCTCCGGTTATGGTTGATCAGGTTCATGACTTCCGGGAAATACCGCTGGAAAAGCCCGGCCAGGCTTTTACCGTTTGGAGTCCGTAGCAGCTCTTCCTGCAGGGAGGGCTCCGTTTCCGGCGCCTGGACCGTGGCAGGTTCCACCACCAGGGCGCTGAAAAGCGACACCTTCTGTACCGCTTTTTTGGCGTCCACGGCGCCCACCCCCCAGCCCTGGACATCCTCGGGCGTCAAGCCACCGGGTGGCGCGTTGACACTGGCGGGGTCCAACAGGGCGGTTCTCAGTTGGGCCTGGGTATATTGCGGTTTTACCTGGAGCATCAGCGCCATGGTGCCTGCTACATGGGGAGATGCCTGGCTGGTCCCATTGTGGGCGACATACCAGTCCTGGCAGCAGGCGCAGCAGCAAGAGCAATGCTCTTTGTCATGACCCGCGGAATGGATGTTTTCTCCCGGTGCACAGAGGTCCGGCTTTTGTGCCGTTGCCGGCCGGTCCCGGGTAGGCCCCCGGCTTGAAAAAGCAGTCAGCGTTCTGTTTGCCGGGTCGGTGATGCCGTATGCGCCCGTACTGATGCTCAGTTTCCCGCAAGCAAACATGGACATCGTCGACAAGGACGTGGTTTTGACCGGTAACGGAAGGACGGGTGGCCCGGGTTGGGCTGGTCTGTTGTCATGAAAGCAAAACCCATCCTTGCCGGTGCCGTCTTCACAATAACCATCCACGGTAACCGCCGCCCCACCGCTGTTTGTCACATGGATGACCCAGGTTCCGGATAGGCTCATGCCGCTCGTCCCCGGTTTTATGGAGCCGTTGGAGATGCCGTCTGCGGGCGAGCTGGCGACGGACACGGCGCTTCCCGGCCCATTGGCCGTTGAGCTGGAGTTGGCCTCCGTTACCGTTTCCGATGTGGGTGCGGGCGAGGTGATGGATATTTGTATTTGGCTGCCGGCCGCATACCAAAGGGTAAAATCACGTTCGCGCTTGTCCGAAGCAGGTATGTTCCAGGGAATATCGAGGGTCCCGCCGGCGGGTATGCTGTCCTGTGCATGCATGTCCTTGTCCCCCCAGTTACCCGCTGCAAAAGAGACGCCTATCCCCGTGGCTGCGGGTAGATTGAGGATGTCTTCGATCGTTTGGATGGTGGGGTTGTAGCTGTGCATCAGCGAGGAGTTCATACGGCCCAGGCTGAGATTGACGGCGACCGGCATCGGATTGGTGAAGCCGGTCTTTGCCCTGTCAAGAACGTAGGCGATGGCATCGAGCAGCTCATTCCCGTCGGTCCCCGCAGGATTGGCCACAGCGGTGTCCCCCTTTGTCAACCCCCACTTTCGTACGATGACAAAGGTCGCTTCGGGTGCGACCCCGATATATTTGAAGGCGTCCGAGCAGGCCCCCGGCGGGGCCCCGTTGCCCGCAGCGATACCCGCCACATGGGTGCCATGTCCGTCGTCGTCCGTGTGCCGGCAGGTCGGTGGGTTGCTGTCCGGATTGGCAAGTGTCGCTTCTATATCCTCGTCGTTGTATTCCACCCCATAGTTTATTGTATAGGCGCTGCCCAGTGGGGGCCAACTGATGGGGTCGGGTGCTTGCTCCGTCGGTAGCGGGGCCTTGAGTCCTGGGATCATCGTCTGGTCCCAGATATATTTGATGCGGGTTTTTTGAGGGTTCACCGGGTCCCGGAACACGGGGTGCGTGAAGTCGATCCCGGTATCGATGATGCCGACAACCACCCCCTTCCCTGTCGTACCGCTAAAGGTATTGCCACTTCGGGACCAGACCTGGTTGGCCTCTATATCCGGTACACTCTTGTCCAGGACAATGTGCCCGGGCAAATGCCGGTCGATGCTGAGGACTTGTGGATGCGCCGCCAGGGCCCTTAGCGTCGGCACGTCCGCGTCGCCGAAGGCCGTGTGGCTGGGCGTCGGCCTGCCCCGGAAACCCAACGCCGCAATGTTGGCGTAATCTCCCGTAAAGGCGATGCCGATCGATATTTCCTGGTTGTCCGGCACCGGGTGGGTGCCCAGGGAAGGATTTTTTTCAAAACGCTCTTTTTCCATGAGCAGGAGCGCCAAGGAGGGATCGAGGTTAGCCATAGCCGGGGCAAGTATAGGTGAACAAAAGGTGACCCACCCAAGCTAGAGACTTTTCCCGTTATATGCAACGGGTCTACACCGAATGCGTACATATACGCATGCCCCAACGTTAGCGCCGGTTGGCGCGTTGAACATAAAATTCGACGATGCTGCTCAGCGTGTTAGGATCGCTATCCGGCATCGCATGCGTCGGATGCGGCATCCATGACTGGAAGATGGCCATATCCGGATGCAGTTGATACCGATCGCTCAATTCCACCAGGTGGTTCCGGGCATCCTGCATCCAGGCCGCATCGGTAGTGTCCAGGGGTGTGCCGTCATAGATGATCCCGATCTTGTCCAGCAAATGCCGCTCCCGAAGCGTCTCGCAAAAATGAAAATACGCCACCGCATCCGCCGGCTCGACACTGGGCGCCCGATTGGCCCAGGGAATATCCAGTTGCATAAACGCCAGCGGCCGCCCGTTGAGCGCCCGGAAACCGGCGGTCCAGTCGCTCAGCACCTGCTGCCAGCCCGGAAACGCCGCGATTTCCGTGGGCTCTACCTCGCCGACGACGATGTCCGGGAAAGCCTGCCGGTATACGTTTAGCGTGGGGATCATTAAGCGAAGGATGGTATCCACCGGGCTTTGACAACCCGGTTGTGACTTGCCTGCCCTTTTGGTGAAATAATGGCCATAATACAACGGCTCGTCCATACACAAAAAGTCGATCCTGCCACCGGCCTTTTTGATCTTGGCGCAAATATTCGCGGCTTGTGCCGGTGTTCCATATCCTTCCACCAGACCCAACCCACCGCAGGGCGGCACCGGGTTTTTAAAGTTCACATCGATCGTGCCGGTCTCCAACCCGATGGCGATCCCCCTGCGTTTCAGATCGGCAACGATGGTATCGATCTGGCCCTGGCGCGCCGGGTTGACAAAGCTCCCGTAGAGCTTGAACACGCGGGTATGCTCCGCTGCCTTTTTCCAGGTTGCGTCCGGGGTGAATAGCTGCATAAAATCAACCGCACGGTTCAGGGGCGAAGGGGGAATGGATGCTTGTGGGCAAAGCCAGATGTCGCGGGTTTGTGCTTGTAGATAGGTTTGTCCGGCGGACAAAACGATAAGGGTTGTTAAAATTAGGGTGCGTATAGGCATAGGTCTGAAGTTACATTATATTTAGGTATGCTACGTATCACCTCGCTGCTTTCCTGCCTGCTGATGTTCTCTCTCCTGCGCGCGCAGGAAATGCCACGCCCCGTTACGATCCGCGTGTCACTGACCCCTACCACCGCTACCTCTTGTGACCTCTCGATGACGGGTTGGACGATACAGTCTGACTATTCAAAAGAAGGGCATAAGACGATCCCGCTGGACGCCCATGGATCTGGTTCGCTGTCGTTCCAACTCGATAAGCCCCGCTTTGTCCGGTTAACCTATGGCGATTCGGATTCGAATCAAATCCATGTCTATACATTTTTTCTCTCACCCGGCGATAGCCTTCTTTTTAAAGCAGACCAGAGCCAGTGGCCGGTAAACATCCAGGTCTCCGGCAGGGGCGCGGAAGACAATCAACCGATGGCAGGCACCTTGTATGCCTATCCCGCAACCTTTGGTTTGCAAACGGACACGCTGCCCGGAGAGGCCGTCGAGGTGACCGGCCGGCAGGTGCATACAGGCGACAGCACCCTGAAGGCTTATGTGTTGCAATACCATCCGAGCGCCGCTTTCATAAAAGCGTGGGCGGAATATACGGCGTACATGGCGCCCTGGGGATATTTTTTTTATAAGGAAAATAACAAATACGGCATAGGGGCTGCGTACGAACGGAACAAGGCCGAATGGCAACGGGTCCAGGACAGCATTTTTGCCGGGCATCCCCTCGACAATGGCGAAGCGCTTGTCGCGCCCAGTTACCAGGCGCTCGTGGAAAATTTCCTGTTGCGCACCAAGGAACGTCTTTGGGAGGAAGCCCGCAATCACCCCGTTTCATTTTACCGGGAATGGTACGACACCACCGAGGAAGCGGGTGCAAAAATGTACCAGTCGGACCTTCAAAACCGCCTCAAGGAAAAGATCATCCTTCGTTATTTTAAAGACCCGGGGGTCGTGGAATATGCATACGCCCTCCTGATGGAGGAGGCCTTGGCGGAAAGCAATCCGAACAACCTGATTTCCATCTGGCAACGGTTCAAGGAACGTTTCCCCCACAGCACCTACCTGCCCTGGTTCGAACAACCGATACAGGCTGTGATGGAACGGCAACGCCGGGAACTGACCCCCCAAATGGTCTTTGCCCCCGATAGCGGGGCCCACCTGCATACGTGGGAAGACCTTTTGGCGCTGGTCAAGGGCAAGACCGTTTTGTTGGATATGTGGGGTACCTGGTGCAACCCCTGCCGGGAACAATTGGAGCAGAATACCCAGGCGCTTCACGACCACTTCAAGGGCAAGGGCCTTGACTTTGTATACGTCGCCAACTATGACGAAGCACACAAGGAACAATGGGTAAAGCTCATTGCGTATTTCGACCTGGAGGGTACCCATGTCCTGGCGGGCCGGGACCTAAGCAAGGACATCATGAACAAAGTAAAGGGCACCGGCTTTCCCACGTATGTCATCATCAAAAAGGACGGCACCTTTGCCTTGTCCAAGGCTGGCTACCCTATGGATAGGAACGTGCTGGTCCGGCAGTTGGAGGAGGCGTTGGACGATTAGATATGGATCTGGAGGTTGTAATAGAAAAATAGGAGTGCAAAAAAACAGGAATAAGCACCAATGCGGAACCAATATAAAAGTTCAGGTTTAGTACTTCCTTATTTCCAAAAATCAGAATGGCAAAGGTCATTCCATATATTGGCTCCAGGTTGCTGTTAAGGGTTACTGTGAATGGGGTAATCTTTTTCATGATGTCCAACAAAACAATGTAGGCAACCGAAGTACACAGCAGGGACATCATCAGTAGATAAAAGACATCAGAAAACGTGACCAAAGCAAGGTCGATGGCTCTATGGGCAAAAAACCTGATGTACAACGGGAAAATGACCATACTGGTCAGGCAGGCTCCTGTCATTTCAAAAAAAGTGACCACAGATCCATCATATTTTGAAAGGGTGGTCCCGTTGATGACGGTAAATACAGCTGCAAAAATAGCGGACAACAATGCGCTCAATAATCCTCCCCAATATAGTGACTCGGAGTGAAAAATGACATAAATCCCGAGTACGACCATAAGCCCCAATACAATTTCATAAGTTCTTATTTTCCTTTTGGCAATGATGGGTTCAATAAGGCTAACCCAAAATGACGTCGTGGCAACGCCAATAAGCGAAATGGATAAGGTCGATAAACGCCCCGCCAAAAAAAAGAAAAGCCAATGTAAGCAAATAAGGGCGCCGTTTAGCAAGGCCTTTGTGACGATTTTTTTATCCAGCCTGACGTTTTTCTTTTTGTATATCAGCCAAAGGCCAATGCTACATGATGCCAGTAGGGACCGGTAGAAAACAATTTCTTCGCTATGAATCGATATTGATTTAGCTAGAATTGCGGTAAAACCCCACATTATTATTATTAAATGCAAATAAATATACCGGCTCAATCTTGTAGCGCAAATTTGGTTTGAAGCATTCCTTGATTCGACAAGTCCTTAATGGAGGGTATAAAGTAATCCATGTTTAACTGGAAAGTCTGTACTTCCTGTTCTGATTTATTGGGCAGGATGGTTACCTTGTCATGTTTTGCTATTTCTTTGTTGAAAAGATCTATGTTTTCGAAAAAGCCGCTATCGGCGTTGCACCCGTGAAGAATCAAGGAAAGCAATCGGGAACAGTACATTAGCATTACCTCATTCTTTACATACGAATTAATCCCATCCTGCCTGTCGTCATTGGATACCTGGCAGGTCTTAACCCCTTTGAAAGAAGTATAGACATTCCAAAGCGTTTCAACACCATAGTTGGTCGCCCAGGGAATGGCCATCAGCGTCTCTTTATTCATGTATCTTTCCCCTGCAAGCGGATGAATAATCAATTTTAACCTGTGTAATGCCTCCTTTACATTTACTGAACCCTCCAGTGCATTTAGTACCCCATGAATAACCTCGTTTCTTCTTCTTGGCGTGGCGATTAACGCATGCTTTATGCCGTCGCCATTTTCTATGCCATAAGCCAGTTTATTCAGCGGGTCATATTCATCAATTTCTTCCAGATCGGAATCTAAAAAGAACAAGTGGTCACATTCGTCATACAAAGCCAGAGAACCCATTAACATGGACCAACCTTTACCATAATTATACGCCGTAATAGGGTGACTGGTTCGAAATTTATCAAAATTTAAAAGACTGTTGCTTAGAAAGGATAAAGAGGCATGGGAAATATTGCCGTCTTTGGCAATCATGTCGCTGTCTAAAGTTTTATTAACGATCAATATGTGGCCGTTCGGGCATGCTTTCTGGGCGTATTTGGCTACTTTCCACAATGTTTCTTTTTCAACCCCCACAGTGGGTATAATGACGCCGATACCCGATGTTTTTAGCAGAGACGATTGGAATGCGGGCGGTTTTATATAAAGGAAAACGTCTTTGCCCTCCGTATCAATTCTTCTTTTTATTAAGGATTTTGACGTCGAATCTGTTCTGTATTCGTCAGACAACTCGTCACTCCACTGGCCGGCTTCTACATTGGGGAGGTCGTGCTCCCGTTTTTTGATAATATCCTGCGCTGTTTGTTTTAACAACTCCAGGTTTGATGGACTTTGATCAACCAGGAAATCCGCTATATTATCCAGGAGATAGTCTATTTTCTCATTGCTCATCGTGGATTGGGCCAATGAAATGGTACCAAACCTGATTCCCCATCTATCCGTATTGGGGATTGGATTGGCATTTATTCGAATACCCATATTATAAAAATCGGCAACTAGCTGTTTCGAATTTGGAATATCGATTAAGACAATATGGGAGTCTGTGCCATTTGTTACGACTTTTATTCCTTTCTGCTGCAACTTGCCGGCAAATCGTTTTGCCAAAAAAACGATTTGCCGGGCTATCTTTTTAAAGTCATCGGTTTGAGCGAATTCCGCGGCCAACGCCTTCGCCATAAGTTGTGGCAATTGCATGGCGCCCTCAACACCGGGAAAAACAGAGGACAACAATTTCTTACTCAAGTGTTCTTTTGCCATTAAGACGCCTCCCCTGGGCCCTAAAAATGTCTTTTGTGTTCCAAAAGTGACAATATCGGATGCCCCCAGGTTATTGGTCATGGCTCCGCCGGCAATAAGTCCCGCCGTATGGGATATGTCTGCCATGTGATATGCGCCATAAGCGTGTGCGATCCTGGCAATTGCTGAATGTTCGACAGTTCTTGGACAAGAGGACCCGCCCGATATAACCAATTTGGGCTTAACCCGGCCAATCATTTCTTCGAGCGCTGCCAGGTCAACCGTGCCATCATCCTCTGTTCCATAATGTGTTACTTCAAAAAATCTGCCCAAAAATGATTTTGGATGGCCATGGCTAAGGTGCCCGCCCTGACTCAACCCCAGGGATACAACTTTATCTCCCGTAGCGAGGAGCCCTAAAAAAACGGAAATATTTGCATGGGTGGCTGTTAACGGCCGAACATCGACAAATGGAAGACCAAATAGTTCGCCATACAACTTTTGGGCATATTCTTCCAGGTCATCCAAGGCGCCAGGGATGGGAAAATACCTGTTTCTAACACTTCCTTCTACGGTAAGCTCGTGTGAATTGGAGGCAAAGCTTTTCTTAATATATGGATACTCAATACAGGAGGAGGCATTCAAAGATATGGTATCCCTTATTTCTTTTTCCAGGGAAACAATGCACCGTTGCGCAAAGGTGTTTTTCGATGGCATGACCTTGGGTTTGGTGCACCTAAAGTATATATTATATTTAGTTTTCCAAACAATCGAATCTAAATTAAAAGTGAATAAAAGTTAGAAATCCTACGTTGCCTTAAATGATTTTTCCCGAATTCATAACTTTTTTCGTTTTTTAGGACCGTACTTTATCTTTAAGTGTTACTGTAGGATTTAATTCAGCTATGCGATCCTTGCTTTTGCCCAGATTAATACTGAATATTTTCTCATCCCATATTTTCAGAACGTCATTGTCTTCTTTTTTCCCGGTCAATTTCCCTCCCTGAGGTCCGTCTCCTTCCCCTCCGGAACTGATTTTTGTGTAGTCTACAAGGCTTTGGGCCGCTGCCGAGAACGCAAATTCAACTAAAACGTCGTCTGAATTGCTGTCTTTGGATTTCAAAAAGTAATGCAAGGCTTGACCCAAAGACCCCCCATGTCCCTTGAGTATATCTTTAACGTTATGACTCGCCTCATAGGTAGCCCAATCTGCTTTCTTCATGGTACGATAAATGCGCAGGGTTTTGTTTTTCCCGGTACGTGCCTGGGGCGCCTCGTCTGCCTTTTCCCAGAATTGTCCATCCGTTTGGTCCGTTCCTACCAGGTCCTCCACTCCCAGCAGCCTCAGCTTAATATCCTGTACCAGTTGACGGGTAAGGTCTTTGTCGCCGGCGAAGGTCTTAGTGTTATTATATTTCACTAACATTGCTCCTATGTCGGTTTTCAGCTTATTATTCAAATAAGTGTTTTTAGCCCTTGTTGTTTTGCCTTTTGTGCCTCCAGCAAAAATCGTATCCATTTGGGCCCATTGCGCGATGTAGGGTTTGACTTCCGCATACTGCGCATTGATCAGCGCAGCATCATTATGTTCTTTTGAAACGGTACCTATCGTTATCGTCCTCTGAACCACCGGTTTCATGGGGCGAACGGCAGATTTTATACCGCCTTGCTTTTGGGTAACAGCATTTGCTGCGGCCTCGCGTCTGTTTTCTTGTTGGAAATAGTTCGTTTTCATACCGGCTAAAGCCGGCAATATAGACAAAAATAGAAGCCGCTCCCCCCCGTCTTTCTACCTGATTGTGGTCGTTTATGAACTTGTCATGAAAAATCGTAAGGATAACTTTCTTATCTTAGGCGGAATCCATTTTATCACTAACCAAAAATTTTTATGAAAAAGATCGAATTGAGCCAACCGAAACTCCAATTGAAAAGGGAAAAGATCGCCCAGCTCAACAATGCTACCGCTGCGGCTTCGCAAGTGGAACCCACGACGACGGTTCTGCTGAGCATCCAGCACAAGTGTCCGTTTCCCCGCTAAGAGAGCATAATAAAACACCTTAAAACGACGGTAAGAGGTGTCACCGCAAAAGGGCTGGGGCGACCCGGCCTTTTTTTTGCGCCGCCGCGGCTGGCGCCGCACGCCATGGCCGGCGGCGCCGGCCGCCGCCTAAAACTTCCTCCGCGTCAGGTTAAACCCCACGCGAAACAGGCACCCGCTCACATACACATTCTTCCCCGTACAGATGCTGGTCAGCCCCCGCTGGTAAGAAATATCGATGTTGAGGTTGGCGAGATAAAAACAAAAGCCCCCGATGAACCCCGCGTAGGACTTTGTCAGCGCTGGATCGGTGTCCACGGCCTCTGTCCCGTTGAGGCTGTGGAAACCCTTGGCCAGGTAGCAGATTTGCGGACCGGCATACACAAAAATCGCGTTGGTATAAGGGATCCCCCCGGGATTGTAGTGCCCCGGCGTGGTCGTGGTGGTGGTGATGACATGGTAGTAATACCCATGATCGTATACGTAGGTATAGGAGTTGCTCGAACCGGCCGTATAACTGGGTGAGGTTACCTTGTTTTTAAACGAGATACAATACTCGAACAACACCGGCACGTTGATATAATTCAGGGTCAGGGACTCCTGCCCGTTCCCATCCCCGCCGTTATTGGCGGTGAAATAGTCCCACACCAGTTTGGTTTTAATCCCGATGTCGGGACCGATGCGTCCGGGTTTGTTTTTCTTATGCAGCCATTCAAGGTAGATGTCTCCTGAATACGCAGTCTGGTGCATCAGGTGGGATTGGACCAGGGTATTGGTCTTTGGGTCAAGGGGAGCCACCCCTGTCCCGCCCCACCAGGCGCCAACATCAAAACCGGAGTTAAACCGCCAGGTCTTGGGATGCATTTCCGTGGAATAGGTATGCTGGGCTTGTGCCCACAAGGGTAACAGCGCGATGAGCAGCCGGAGGAACGTCGATTTCATGGTACAAAGGCAATTGCCTTAAAAGTACATCCGCGGCTAGCGCTTATACAATACCGTGTTCCCGGTATTTGTGTCTACCGGGAAGCCGGTAGGCCGGCAGACTTATTGGAAGCCAGCAGGTCCCGGGCCTGTCTTTCGAACTCCCGGGCGACGATCCAGCCCAGGACCTCGATGACGAGGACTGCCGTGAAGGCGTCGAAGAGGTTTCCCAGCACGGGTATCCACCCCACCAGGAAGTCCGAGATTCCCCGCCCGATCATTGTGGCGGCAGTGCCTACGATCAGCGCGGTGCGGTAGCTGTGCCGCAACCGCAGACCGAAGGCGCTTCCCAGGCTGATGACCATGATGATTTCGATGGGCACAAGAATGAGGTTGTCGCTCTCCGGGATCTGCGCAAGGCCCGCCCCCACAAAGGCGCCCGCCAGGGCGGACAAGTGGATGATGCGGCGGCACTTGTTTTTTTGCGAAAACGTCATACCTAAAAGTACGAATTACCGCGCAGAAAGGACGCCCATCGCAGACCCGCTGTCCACCGCGGGCCCGCCGCAGCCGCCCGCCGCCCCGCCGCGGCCGCCGGCCGCGTGCCCCGGACACTCACCGTATCGAAACCGGACGCCCCGTCCCGGAGCTATCGCGCCAACAGGCTGACCACCAAAGGCATACGTCTTTGGCTCCGCCTTTGCGGACAAAAGGTTATGCTAAAGAACTACCTCATCGCCGCCTACCGCAACCTGGTCAAGCACCGTGTCCATTCCGCCATCAATGTCCTGGGCCTGGCCGTGGGCATGGCCGTCGCCCTGCTCATCGGTCTTTGGATAAAGGACGAGCTCACCTATGATAAAAACTTTGAGCATTACGACCAGTTGGGTGTGATCTGGCAAAATACGATCGCCAACGGTCACGTGGAGACGTGGGACGATACACCCTGGCCCATGGGGGGTGAGTTGCGCGCGAATTACGCGAAGGACTTTAGCCGGGTGGCGATGATGGCCGGGCCGTATGGCTTCCTCTTAGGTAAGGGGGATAAAACGATGGCCGCCAACGGGGCCTATGCAGAAGCGCCGATGGCAGAGATGCTCAGTCTCGATATGGTCAGCGGTTCCCGCAAAGGGCTGGAGGGTGATCCGGACGGGGTTTTGCTATCGGCATCGCTCGCGCGGGAAATTTTTGGCGACGAACAGGCCTTGGGCAAGGTGTTGCGGATCGACAACCAGGCCGACCTCAAGGTAGAAGGTGTTTACCGGGACCTGCCGGACAATTGTTCCTTTTCCGGGATGCGTTTTATGGCCAACTGGGACCAGTTGACGCGCCGTCAGCATTTTGCCACGCAGGATAATCCGTGGCGGTCCAATTCCTTTTCCACGTATGTGGAGCTCCGGCCGGGGGTTAGCCCGGCCCAGGCGAGCCAGGACATCGAGTATGCCAAGTTGAAGAGGGTCCGGCAGGATGAGGTACTTCACCACGGGTTGATCTTTGTCCACGCCATGCCGCGCTGGCGGCTGCACTCGGATTTCCGGGAGGGGAAGTATGCGGGCGGTTTTATCGAATACGTCTGGATGTTTGGCCTGATTGGTTTTGGCGTGCTGTTGCTGGCCTGTATCAACTTTATGAACCTGAGTACGGCACGCTCCGAACGCAGGGCCAAAGAAGTGGGGGTTCGCAAGGCGATCGGCTCCCTGAGGGGACAATTGATCGGGCAGTTTATGGGTGAATCCATCCTCGTAGTGGTCATGGCGTTCGTGGTGGCGCTGGGGCTGGCGCAGGCCGCCCTCCCCTTTTTTAACGGCGTGGCCAACAAAATGCTTCATATACCCTGGGGCAGTGGTGCGTTCTGGGGGGCGGTGGCGCTTTTCTGCGGCGTCACCGGTCTTATCGCGGGAAGCTATCCCGCGTTGTATCTTTCTTCCTTCCGGCCCGTAAAGGTGCTCAAAGGAACATTCAAGGCAGGCCGTTGGGCCGCCTTGCCTCGTCGCGCCCTGGTCGTTCTCCAGTTTACGATCTCGGTCATCCTGATCGTGGGGACCGTGGTGGTGTTCCGGCAGATTGACTTTTCAAAGGACCGGCCGGTCGGGTATGACCGACAGGGTCTGTTCATGGTGTCCATGTTTACCCCGGACATCCACCAGCATTTCCCGGTGGTCCGGGACGAGCTCCTGAAGACGGGGCTGATCGCGGAGGCCGCGGAGTCGAGCAGCCCTACGACCGGGGTTTGGTCCACGAACAGCGATTTTGAATGGGTGGGGAAAACACCGGGTCTCTCCCTTGATTTTCCCAACATCGAAGTATCGCCCGAATATGGTAAAACGGTGGGCTGGCAGTTTCTCGACGGGCGCGACTTTTCCAGGGCCGAACCCGGGGACACTGCCGCCTTTGTCGCCAACGAAACGGTGGTACATTTTATGGGGCTCCAACACCCGGTGGGCCAGATCATCCGTTGGGACGGGCATCCGTTCAAACTCGTCGGTGTCATCAAGGACATGTTGATGGAGTCGCCTTATGCGGCCGTGCGCCCCACTTTTTATCACCTGCTGCCCAAAGACGACTATGCAAAAGTGATGGTCCGGATCGCCCCCGGAGCAGGCCCCCACGACGCCCTCGCCAAGACGGAAGCGATCTTCAAACGCTTTGCGCCAAGCCAGCCGTTTGACGTTCAATTCGCGGACACGGATTTCGCGTTGAAGTTCGGGGACGAGGAACGCATCGGGCGGCTGGCGGGCTTTTTCACCGCCCTGGCCGTCTTTATCAGCTGTCTGGGTCTTTTTGCCCTGGCCTCATTTACCGCGGAACAGCGTGTCAAAGAGATCGGCATCCGGAAGGTGCTGGGCGCTTCCGTCGTGCAGCTTTGGGAAATGTTGTCCCGCGAGTTCGTTGTCCTGGTGGGGCTTTCGCTTGGGATCGCCCTGCCCGTGGCCTTTTACCTGACCCGCCGGTGGTTGCAACATTATTCCTACAGGTCGGATCTGCCCTGGTGGATTTTTGCGGGGGCAGCGGTCTGCGCCCTGGCGCTCACCCTCGCCACGGTCAGCGTACAAGCGGTCAGGGCCGCGCTGGCCAACCCCGTGCGCAGCCTGAGAACCGAGTAATTTATTATCTTCCGGGTCAGTATGATCCTTTACCACGGTTTGTTGCTGATACTCGGTCTTGTCATCGCTTTGCAGTTCGTGATTATCATGATCCAGCACCAGCGGATGAAACAGGCGCTGATGGACCATCACAGCGGCAAACAGGACCTGGTCGACAAGGTGCGCTCCCTCGAACTGGAGACCATGAAGGCCAGGCTCAACCCCCACCTGTTCAAAAATGCGCTGAATGCCATCCAGTCTCACGCCTACCAAACGTATTACGCGCTGGACAAGCTCTCCAACGTCCTGGACTTTATCCTTTACGAAAGCGAAAGACCATTTGTGACGTTGAAGGAAGAGGTGGAATTCGCGCTGAGCCTGATCGAAATCAACCGGCTAAAAGTCAGCCCCCTGTTCGACCTCCAGGTGAAAAACCGGATCGATACGGCGTCGCCGCTGTACACCCGGGAATGGATCGCCCCCCTGATCAGCATCGACCTTATCGAAAACGCCTTCAAACACGCCGACCTCCAACGCGAAGGCGCCTTTATCGCCATCCTCTTCGAGCTCAAAGGGGACCGTTTCACCCTCACCGTCTCCAACAAGGTCAGCGCGGGAGAGCCCCTGAAAAAAGAAAAGAGCGGCGTCGGCCGGGCCACCCTCCAGACCCGTTTGGCTGCGCTCTACCCCGGCCGTCATCATCTGGAACAATTTATGCAGGAGGAGGTCTATACGGCCAAACTGGACCTACAACTATGATGACCTGTGTTATCCTGGACGACGAACTACCGGGTTTACAATACTTGACACTCCTTTGTCAGCAGATCCCCGGTCTGGAGATCGTACGGGCCTACAACGACCCGAAGCGGTTCCTGGATGAATACGGGCGCCTCACCTTTGACTTTTGCATCCTTGACATCCAGATGCCGGGGGTGAGCGGGCTGGCCGTGGCGGAAGCCATCAGAGGCAAACCCGTCATCTTTACCACGGGGTATAAGGAATACGCGGCCGAGGCGTTTGACCTGGACGCGGTGGACTATGTGCGCAAGCCCATCGACAGGGAGCGCTTCGAACAGGCCATCCGCAAGGTCGAAGCGCGGCTCGCCGCGGCGCACGCGCCCACCTCGCCGGGGCCCGCCACGCCCGCGCATGGCGCAGCGCTCGCCGCCGCGTCTGGCGCGGCAGCGGGCTTCGCCCGCTTCAACTCCAGCCAGGGCAAGGTATTGCTCCACTACGAGCAGGTGCTCCTGGTGACGACTGCTGACGGCGACGCGAGAGACAAAAACGTGGTCCTGGAGAACGGTCGCGCGCTCCTACTCAAGAACGTTTCTTTTTCCCAACTTCATCTACCCCCCGACCAATTTGCGCGCATCAACAAAAAGACCGTTGTCCGCATCAAGGCGATCACGCACTATACGGCGGGCGAAGTGACGATCGACCTCCCCGGGGGTGCTCAGCGCTTTCCGCTGAGCGAGACGTACCGCCAGGAATTTTATTACAAGAAATAACCGGGTTATCACAAGAGAAGCGGGCAGGCAAAAAGCCATCTTTATTTTTACCCCAAATGCTAACCCATGGTTAAACGATATAAAAACCTCGCGTTTTACCTCTCGGTCGTCGCTGTCTTTTCCTTCCTGATCTACCTGGTCATCAAACAAGGGACGCTGCTCGAACCGGTGCAGGTGACCCTGCCCAAACCGGTGTCGGTCTGGACCCAGATCAGGGACGCCTTTACGCATACGGCGGCGGGGGCTATGGCCATCCTGTTGCTGCAAATCATTACGATCATCGTCGTGGCCCGTTTTTTTGGCTGGATCTGTCAAAAGATCAAACAGCCCACGGTCATCGGGGAAATCGTGGCGGGGGTCGTACTCGGACCTTCGTTCCTGGGAACCTATGTCAAGGGGGTGTCGGATTTTCTTTTTCCCCTGCCTTCCCTGGGACACTTGCAGTTTCTGAGCCAGGTGGGGCTGATCCTTTTTATGTTTATTGTGGGGATGGAGCTGGACGTAAAGGTCCTGAAGAACAAGGCGACGGACGCGGTTGTGATTTCCCATGCCAGCATCCTTTTTCCATTTACGATGGGGATGGGCCTGGCCTATATCATATACCAGCACTTTGCACCGGCCTCGGTGGGTTTTCTTTCTTTCGCCTTGTTTATCGGGATCTCGATGAGCGTCACGGCTTTTCCCGTCCTGGCGCGGATTGTGCAGGAGCGGGGACTGTCCAAGACGCGGTTGGGCGCGATCGCGATCACCTGCGCGGCCGCGGATGACATCACGGCCTGGTGTCTTTTGGCCGCGGTCATCGCGGTGGTGAAGGCGGGTTCGGCGATGAGCGCGCTGGTGACCCTGGGCCTTGCCGTTACCTATGTCTGGCTGATGCTGACCGTGGTCCGGCCTTTTTTGCGGAAGCTGGGGGACAAGTATTCGAACAAGGAATCGCTGTCGCGCCCGGTGGTGGCCATCTTTTTTATCACCCTTTTGCTGTCTTCCTGCGTCACCGAAATGATCGGCATCCACGCCCTTTTCGGAGCCTTTATGGCGGGGGTGATCATGCCGGAGAACATGCGGTTCAGGAATATTTTTATAGAAAAAATAGAGGACGTCGCCCTCGTGTTGCTGCTTCCGCTGTTTTTCGTTTTTACAGGGCTCCGGACACAGGTGGGGTTGCTCAACGACGCGTATGCCTGGAGAACCTGCGGCCTCATCCTGGCGGTGGCCGTGGGCGGCAAGTTCCTGGGGAGCGCGCTGGCCGCCCGCGTGGTGGGGCAGTCCTGGCGCGACAGCCTTTCGGTGGGCGCGCTGATGAATACCCGGGGGCTGATGGAGCTCATCGTCCTCAACATCGGGTATGACCTGGGGGTCCTCACGCCACAGGTTTTTACCATGCTGGTGATCATGGCCCTCGCCACCACCTTTATGACCGGACCCGCCCTGACGCTGATCCAGCGATGGTTCCCGGAGAAGGCGGAGCGTCTTTTCATGGGCCAGGCGGTGAAATACAACATCCTGGTTTCCTTCAGTACCCCCGACAAAGGCATCGCGTTGTTGCGCCTGGCGGGCAGCCTGGTCCGGCGTTCCATGGACAACGCCACCATTACGATGCTCCACTTGTCTCCGTCCAACGACCTGAATCAGTATAACCTGGAAGAATACGAGCGGGATAGCTTTGAACCGGTGGAAAAAGAATCCCAGCGTCTGAGCCTCCCCGTGATCAGCCTTTTCAAGCCATCGGCCAACATCGAGGAGGAAATCGCGGAGACCGCGAACACCGGTCACTTCGACCTGCTCCTGGTCGGTCTCGGGCGTTCGGTTTTTGACGGAACGTTGCTCGGAAAGATCCTGGGCTTTACCACCAAGATCATCAACCCCGAGCGTTTATACGGCACGCTGACGGGACGGGAACGGCTTTTTGAACAGTCCTTTTTTGACGAACGCGCGATGAACATCATCCGGTCTGCGGACATCCCATTGGGGGTATATGTCGACAAGGACAGCGGGGAACCCCGCGACGTATTTATCCCGGTCTTTTCCATCAGCGACAGCTTTTTGCTGATCTATGCCCAAAAGCTCATCCACAATAATGGCAGCCGCGTGGTCATATTGGACGCATCGGGTGTCATCCGGCAAAATCCCGAGATGAAAGAAGCCATCCGTTCCATAGAGCTCGTGGCACCCCAGCACATTGCGTTGTACCACGAACGAACCATCGACCGGGAATTCCTGGAACAGCAAAACCTGATGGTGATCAGCATGGACAGCTGGAAAAAGGCGTTGTCCACGCGGAGCGTGTGGTTATCCTCGATCCCGTCGGCCTTGATCATCAAACCATAAGGCGCCGTTCATTTTATTCATAATTGCGCATTCGCCATTTTTGACCTACTTTTCCGGGGGCTTATCCGCCCCTTATGAGCAGGACATTAGGAAAATATATAGGATGGTATATCCTGGCCCTCAGTCTTGGTGTTGCCTGTGAACGCAACACCCCCGAGCACCCCGCTTTTTTCGATCCGGTGTTCAGGCACGCCGACAGTCTTGAATACCGGGGCGACCAGTGGAGTGTTGCGTACGTGGATTCCATGTTCTCTGTATTCGCGGGTACGCCGGGGCCGCTCGACCAATTCCGCCGGTATGACTTCCTGGCTTCGCACGAGGGTTACGGCCGGCACGATTACGCCGCCAGCAACCGGTTTATAGACAGCATGCTCCTGGTGTCCAAGCCGTTTGCGCAGGATCCGCACTATATGGACCGCTACGGCCAGGCATTGTTGGAAAAAGGAAACGTCCTGATCTCCCTGGGGCAAAACGACGAGGCCTTTGCTTATTTTCTCAAGGGCAAAGCCCTGTCGGATCAATTTCCCGATTCCTGTTACTTTTCCAGCCAGTTTAACGAGCAGTTAGGCTTGATTGCCTACACGCAGCATAAGTTCGCGGACGCCATCGTGTATTTCCTGGCGTCGCTTGACAAATTATCGGACTGCCGTTCCCATGACCCCTATTCGAGTTTTCAGAAACAACAGGGGCAACTGGACAATATCGGTCTTTGTTACGGGGAGTTGGGCAAATACGACAGCGCCTTGTACTACTTCCAGCGGACACTGGATTACCTCGGCCGTGGGGAAGCCCAATACAGGGAACCGGGCCAGTTGGCTTTTATCGCCGAAGCCAAAGCCCTGGTCAACGGGAACAGGAGCGAAATCTATGACAAGATGGGGGACTACGTCCGGGAGGGAACGGCTATAAGAGCGTCCATTCTCCCCGCCGGCAACCATTTTGACAACGGCATCCTGTCCCTTGCGGAGCTGAACCTGCGCCACCTGGGCCGCCTCGACACGGCCCGGCAGCAATTGGCGCTGGCCAGGCAACAACTGGACACCATGCACCACGAAGTCGAAGACGAGCTGATGTGGAGACGCCTCACCTGGCAATACTACGACACGACGCACAACCTTTCACTGGCCTATCCCGCTTACCAAAGCTATGTCCATCTTCGCGATTCCCTGGTTAAGGCCCGCCAGGACCTCAGCCAGAGGGACGTCAAACATGAATTTGACAAACTGGAACGTCAGCACCAGTTGGAACAGCTTCAGGACAAAAACGTACTCCAGCGCGATTACCTGCTTATCGCCATCGGTTTTGCCACGCTGTCCGTGGTCATCCTGTTATTGATCTGGTGGAACTGGAGACGGTCCGGCCGGAACCTCCGCATTATCGGTCTCCACAACAAACACCTGGAGCTTACGCTGGAAAGCCTGGAGCAGCGCAACCGCGACTACGACCACCTGTTCAAGATGGTGGCCCACGACCTGCGCAACCCCATCGCGGGCATCAGCGGCATCACCAACCTGCTCGGGGAAAGCGAACGCATCAACGAGGAAGACCGGCAGATGCTCGCCCTCATCCAGCACAGTTGCAGCCAGCTTTTGCGGCTGATCCATGAGCTCCTGGAAAGCAAGTCCAACCCCGAGACCCGCCGGATGAGCATGAGCTGGTGCGACATGAGCGCGCTCCTCGAAGAATGCGTCGCCCTCCTCCAGGTCAAGGCCGAGGAAAAACGCCAGCAGATCAAACTCTCCGGTTTATCCTCCGCCACACTCCTCGCCGACCGCAACAAGATGTGGCGCGTCCTCAACAACCTCCTTACCAACGCCATCAAATTCAGCCCGGAAAAATCCGTCATACGCGTATCCGCGCTTCGCCAGGAACACAACCTCCTCATCACCGTGACCGACCAAGGCATCGGCATCCCCGAAGACATGCGCGAAAAAATTTTCGACGCCTTTGGCGGGGCGCGCCGCTCCGGCACCCAGGGCGAGCAATCCTTTGGCCTGGGACTCTCCATCTGCCGCCAGATCGTCGAAGCCCACGGCGGCAGCATCTGGTTCGACAGCGAACCCGGGCAGGGGACGACGTTTTATGTGACGTTGCCGATGCCGATGATTGTGGAGGAGGCAGAGGCCGCGGTTTAGTGCCACGGCACCGCGCCCAACTTTTCGAGCTTCGGCGCGCTTTCGAGCCGCTGCGCCCTGAACAGGTTGTCTGCCGCCTGCAGGATCTTTCCCTTCAACCGCGGATTATAATCCGGGTGCTCCTTCAGAAAATCCCGCACCAGTTTTGCCGCGCTCTTGCTTGAATAGTTGCTCAGCACCGCTGCGGCCCAGCTTTGGGGGAAGAACACATCCCCCGTACGCTGGATATCCTCCATCCAGTCCAGGGCGCTGGCCAGGTACTTCTCGTCCTGGTCCGCCCGGAGCGGGTGAAACAGGTAACCCAGGGCCGAAAGCACCCACGCCTCCTTTGTCCGGTTTTGGGCGTCCTTCAACGCATAGAAATACTTGTCGCGGACAGCCTGGTCCGGTGACAGCGCCGGTTGCAGGTACGCCCAACGCGCCTGCCGGTCCGGGCTTTTGATCCGCCGCCCCTGGGCCGCGAGGATGGTGTCGCTGCCCGGGTAGCCGCGCAGCGCCAGGCCCGCGGCCAGGTTGGTATAGTCGTCTTCGGAGAGTTTGATGTCCTGGGGCGGATGCTGGGTGTTCCACACCTTGAAGACCGAATCTTCGGCCGCCTTGCTCCGGGCGATCCCGGCATAGTTGAGGAACAGGAGCTTTCGTTCCGCGGGCGTAAACGGTCCATTGATCGCTTGCCAAAGCGCTATCTCCAGGACTTTCCCCGTTGCCCTTTGCGCTAAGGGAGACAAAAAGTGCCAGTAGCAAGAACTGATTTGGCCCAGCAGCAGCCCCATGTTGAGCTCCTCATGTTCCAGCAGAAGGTTGGTCAACGCTGCGCTGACGAACCGGAACGGCGTCAGGCCTTGCCCATCCAGCATATTCTCGTACGCGTTGATATAGGTGGAGGCCCGTATGACCCTGTTCTGGGCGCCGGCCACGAACGGAATGGTATTTCCGTACATCGGAAAAACCCCATACCCAAGCCCCAAGGTATTAAACAGGATATATCGGGGTTTAGGAAGCCCATCCTTCCAGGATAGCTCGGTGTGGGCGGTTTTCATGGTAAACCTCAGCGTGTCGATATGGTCATTGTACCCCAGGGCGACATCAATTACCTGCGGCCATACGCGGCTACTCCCGTCCTCCCCTTTTTGAGACAAGGTCAGCTTTTTGATGACGTCCCCGGACGTATCATACGTACAGGAGAAGACCGGCCGCCCGGTCTCGTTGACCCAAACCTGGTTCCACGCCGTCAGGTCCATCGTCGTATAGCGCTGCAGACACCGCAGCAGGTCCGGCCAGGTCGCGTTCCCGTAAGCGAATGTTTTCAGGTAGTCTCTCACGCCGTCCCGGAAAGGTTCTTCTCCCATCTGCAATTCCAGCTGCCGCATCATGACCGGCGCCTTATGATAGATGATGTTGCCATACAGCGAGCCCGCGTCCTGGAGGTTGTCCAGGGGCTGGCGGATCGGGTTGGTGCCTTCCGTCCGGTCCACCGCGTACGCCGCCGGGAGATGTTCCGTCAGGAACCGCAGGTCATAGTCGTCCGTCCGGGTGATCTTGTCCGCCATGAAGTTGGCAAATACCTCCTTCATCCAGACGTCATTAAACCAGCGCATCGTAACCAGGTCGCCAAACCATATATGCGCCGTCTCGTGTGACAGTACATTGGCCCGCGCATTGCGCTGGTCCAGGGTCGCCGCGTCATCGAGGAAAAGCGCCGACGCCTTGTACTGGATCGCCCCCGGGTGTTCCATCCCGCCGAACTGGAAATCGGGGATGGCGACAAAGCCGAATTTTTGGAAAGGATATGGGAGGCCTGTGTAGGTTTCAAGGTATTTTAACGCGTCTTCCTGTTGCCGGAAAAGCGTATCCAGGCTTAACCGGACCTTTGCCGTATCCGTTTCCCGGTAGAGGGCTTCAACCGGGCCGTGGCTTGAGGTTCTGACGGAGTCTTTGAAGCGGCCGGCGGCGAAGGAGAAGAGGTAGGTGGGGAGCTTGTCGGAGGGCGCGAAGGCCATCGCCGCGGCAGCTCCGGCTTTTTCGGGCGCGTTGCCGTCCACCGCTGCTCTGCCGCCCGCGGCCGCTCTGCCCGCCGCGGCCGCGCGCCCGTTGGCAATCGCCCGCCACCCCTCGGGCAGCGTCAGCCTGAGCTTAAACACCGCCTTGAGGTCGGGCTGATCGAAACACGGGAACAATTCACGGGCCCGGTCCGGCACAAGCAACGTATATAGGAACTCGCGGTTGCGATTCAGGGGCCGGTTGCCCGCGGTAAAGGTCAGGTGGAGGTGGTTGTGGCCTTTAATAAGGTCGCGGGCAGCAATAACAAGGTGTTCCATCCGCAGGTCAGGCGTGACCCGATGGCCATTGACAGTCATCGCGCCGACCTGGTCCCGCGCCGCTTTAAAATCCAGCTGCAGCGGCCGCCGCGTGTCCAGGCAGACGAAGTCGAGGTCCTCCTCGCCGGTGACGGGGCTGGAGAGGTCTTCGTTGCCTGGGGCCGGGCCGGCCTGCTCCTCGGGGATATGAAACGCCAGCGTATAGCGGATATCTTTCAGACGATGGGCGCGCTCCTGCGCGAGGCGGAGCGATACGCCGGGCGCGACCGTGTCGGCCGCCACTGGCGGCCGGTGAAGGTCACCAAGTGCGGGCACCGCCCACAACAGGAAAAGGATGGTGGTTCTCATTTGAGGGGCTAATATCCTATATTTACGCCATTTATGGAATCCATCGACCAACTGCACCTGGGGATTGGCACCCGGCTACAACATACCCACTATGGGCCGGGGGTGATCGTGGGCGTCCGCTACGCGACCTACCTGATCTCTTTTATCAACCATGGCATCAAGGAAATCGACAAAGGGGACGACAAACTCGAAGAGATCCTTCCCGAAAACGTGACCGAAGAAATCGAAACGCATTCGGACGTGGAAAAGTCCCTGCTAAAGATCCTCCGCCAATGGAGCAGCCCCGAAGAGCTGGTTCCTTTAGGCGAACGTTGGGCCGGGGGCACGCTGGTCCTGCAACCCAAGGATGGGAGCCAGAAACCAAAGGAGGTGCCCATCGATGTTTTTTTCCATAAAATCGTCATGACCCGGGACCGGCTAAGGGTGCTGGAACAACAGATCAACAGCCACAAGGTGCTGACCGACGAGGACAAGGTCAACCTCCAGCAATACATTACCCGCATTTACGGGTCGCTCACGACCTTTAACGTCCTTTTCCGGAACAAGGAACACTGGTTCGTGGGGGAAAAGGGGGCCAAAGATGAGTGAGATCCCCATCGATCTTGACCATATCCGCCGCGAAGCCGTCGCCAGGGAGGAAGAGAACCATGCTTTCCGCGATTTTCTGCGCCGCCAGGACGGAGACGAGATCGACCGCCGGGTGCATCGCCTGGACGCGGAGGTGACGCCCCGCGTCGATTGCACGGCCTGCGGCAACTGCTGCAAATCGCTGATCATCCATACCGAACCGGAAGAAAATGAACGCGTGGCGGCGCGCATGGGTCTACCCCGGGAGACCTGGGAAGGGCGCTACCTGGAAAGGTCCCTTGGAGGCAAAACCGTCCTAAACCAAATCCCCTGCCCCTTTCTGACGGGCACACGGTGCAGCGTATACGAAGACCGGTTTAGCGACTGCCGGGAGTTTCCGCATCTGCACAAGGACCATTTTACAGACCGGCTTTTTTCGACGATCATGTACTATGGCGTTTGCCCGATTATTTATACCGTGGTGGAAAGGTTAAAGGGGGAGACCGGGTTTTTTACTGGTTATTATAGTCATCCGGATTAAAGGGGAGATCGGGGAGAAATTCCGTGATGTCGGAATAGAAGACTCCAGTCCCCGCCCCGTTATTTTGCAGGCTTTGACCGCCGAGTCCGATATAGCCATGGGGCACCAGGGTATTGGTCGTGGGATCTTTGATGTTCAATGTCATGGCGATCGCGCCTACACGTCCGGCACCGGGAAAACTGCTTTTTACCGACCATTGGTCCGTGGCAAAATCATATTCCCAACAATCCGTCTGGCTGGGTCCGTTGGAGCCCAGGGTTACGTAGGCTTTGGGTATCCCATTGCTTACCCCGGTAAAGGCTACCGCATTGGTGCGCTGGACGCGGTACCCGGCGTCATAGCTCTGGTCCGTTATGCCGAATATCCTCCTTAGGCTATCGCTCCACCGGTGCCCAAGAGGTCTGCTTGGGTCGTAAAACCAGAAGTCGCTTACATTAAGTTGGTTGTCGCCGGTGCCTGTAACGACATAGCCTTTGTTTTGATATACCCAGGAAGCCGCCCCTGCCCATTTGGGCCCTGGAAAGGGTTCGGTGACCCAACCGCCCGAGTCTTCTTTCCACACATAGAATTCCTTGTGGTAATTGTCGTTGCCGTCGATGCCCCCCAGCACCCCCCCGATGTTGTAAGGTGCCCCGATACCAAAGGCCACCGCCGTCTTTACGCCCCCATTATTGGTTAACTTCGGGCTGGGTATTGGGGTCCAGTTATTACTGCTGGGATCGAATTTGAAAAAATCGGTTGGAAAGTAAGTTCCGGTTCCGTTGTCGGTTCCATTGAAGCCTAAGCCGACGTATCCGAATTTTGAAGTGGCAAAGGCAACCCCCAACGCCCTTCCGATGCTTGGCAATGTATCTACACTCGTCCAGTAATCGAGATTCGGATCATAATACCACACGTCATTGAGGTAGTTGGATCCGTCGAACCCGGTGGCCACGTAACCCAGGTTGTTCAGCGTAAACGCTACCGCGCCGATCCGGCTGTTTCCATTAAAATCCGACCGCCTGAGCCAGTCCCCGTTATTGTTATTGCTGGAACGACTACAAGAAAAGAAGCCAAACGAACTCAAAAGCAACAAGGTTTGTACTTTCATGACTATGCTAGATTTGATATGGATGCCAAACTATTGGGATCCAGTGAGGGCAATTCGTTAAAATGGAATTACATCACCTATTTATAGACGAAAAAAGACCAGTTGTGGTTATAAAAAAGATTGTAGGGATTTATGCGCTGTTGATAGGTGAAAATTGCTATCTTATCGGTATGAACACAACCATGGCTTCACCCCTGACCGCAGCCGCGCCCCCCGTCGCCAAGACGCGGATCGTGTCCATCGACATCCTTCGCGGCGCCGTCATGATCATTATGGCGCTGGACCACGTCCGGGACTATTTCAGCACCGCCACCGGAGACCCCACGGACCTCCACAGCACGACGCCCCTGTTGTTCTTTACGCGCTGGATCACGCACTTTTGCGCGCCCACCTTTGTGTTCCTGTCGGGCGTATCGGCCTATATCGCGGGCCGGCGCAGGACCCGGCCGGAGTTGGGTTCGTTCCTGATGACACGCGGTGCATGGTTGGTGCTCATAGAAGTCAGCCTGGTGACCCTTGGCTGGACCTTCGACCCCGCTTATCATGTCATTATTTTCCAGGTGATCTGGGCTATCGGTTGGAGTATGATCATCCTTGGGCTGCTCGCACGGCTGTCCCCGGCCCTTATTCCTTTTGTGGGCGTGCTTCTGGTAGCGGGTCATAACGCGACCGACTATTTTCCCCATAACGGCCCCGCCTGGGATATCCTGCTCACGTCACCGCCCACCTTTATCGGCTACGCACCCCACAGGGGCTTTTTTGACCTGTATGCCATCCTGCCCTGGACGGGGGTGATGCTGATGGGTTATTCGATCGGGCGGTGGTTTACCCCGGATTATCCTGCGGAGCAACGGCGCAAGCTGTTGTTACGCGCGGGTTTTGCGGTCACCGCGCTGTTCATCCTCCTGAGGTTTATCAACGGGTATGGGGACCGCAGTCCCTGGTCGGTACAATCTTCCCCCCTGTACACGGTTTTGTCCTTCGTGAACACGACCAAGTACCCCCCTTCCCTACTCTACCTTTGTATGACCCTTGGGCCTGTGCTGATCCTGCTGGCCCTGACGGAAAAGGCCAAGGGCGCTTTTGTTTCCGTGATCCAGGTATACGGCAGGGTTCCCTTTTTCTATTATGTGATCCACCTCTACCTGATCCATTTTTGTTGTGCGGTGCTTTTCTTTGTCTCCGGGTATGGTTTTAAGGATGCATTCGATCCCCACTCCCCCGGCCCCTTCCTTTTCCGCCGAAGCGATCTGGGTTTTGGCCTCGGCGGAGTGTACCTCGTCTGGCTTTTTGTAGTCTTTGTGCTATATTTTCCTAGTAAGTGGTACGATCGCTACAAGCGCGTACATAATAAATGGTGGTTTAGTTATATTTGATTGACTACTTTTACCGGGTCAATCATCCGTTATCCTAATGAAACGATTATGCCTAGCCAACCTGTCCATAGCCGGAGTCGTTCTCCCTATTGCCCTTACGGCTCAATGCACGGGCACTTGTCCATCGGGTGCCCTTACCACCCTTCCCTCCGGTACTTCGGTGACCATTCCGGCAGGGACCACTTACTGTGTCTCGGGTTCAGTCGTGAACAAGACCACCAGCTATGTGATCAACGGCACCCTCATTGTGCAGGGCGGACCGGACACCATCGGGTCGGTCACCCTCAGCCGGACCGGAGTCATTGATGTGCAAACGGGCGGCCATTTGGTCGTCAGCGGCACCTTTACAGGGGACCCCACCACCCCCGCGCCCGCCATCACCAATGTCAATGTCTGTAACGAGGGCGTTCTGAACATTACCGGCGCCTTTCAGCAACAAGAGATCAATATGGCCATCGCCTCCGGTGGCGTGCTCCTCGTCCAGGGTTCCTGGTCGACCAATGCCTCCGACGTCACGATCGACATCGGTCCCTCCGCCCTCATCGAAATCTGCGGCGTCGTGACCGTCAGCAAAAACGGTTTCCTGACAGAAACGGGGACCGGTACTTCCTACCTTTTCCAACATACCGGGGGCACCTATAACGGGTGGATATCCACCGCCCAAAACGCCAGCAACATAGACTGGACGTCCGTCGCTCCTTCCGCCTTCGCCACACACCCCGCCGCGCGGACGTGCAACGGCTGCGGGAACCTCACCCTTGCGCCCCCCGGCGCCGACAACAACTGCGGGGACGCCGCCGCCACCTACGCCAACATCATCCTCCCCCTGCAGGTCATCAATTTTTATGAAAGCATGCAAGGCGACACCCTCCTGATCACTACCGATGTGGCCACGGGGAGTCGATGGACCGCCACAGCCCTGATGGCGTCCCCCGATGGACGGAGTTTTGCAAAAACAGCATACGCCGCCGTGGAAAGCGTCTCCGCCGGTTTGGTGCACTTTACGTACTCTTTACCCTTCAAACAAGCTGACCAGTATTTCCAATGGAAGGCGTGGACAGCGGGGGACAGCATCCAGTCCTGGGTTCTGCCCCCCCTGCTCACGGGGGCAAGCGGGCTGCGCGTATACCCCAACCCGGCTTCCACCGTGTTGTACCTGCGCATCCCCCAGGACAAGGCATTCACGACGGCAACCCTTACCGACAATACAGGAAGGCTTGTCCGGCAGATCACCATCCCCGCACAGGGTGGCCTTATCTCTATCGATCTGCCGGCCGGCCTTTCTCAAGGACTGTATTTCATCACTTTTCGCGGAGACCGTGCGCAACCGGTTGCGCTAAAAGTATTCATCAAACAACGATAGCGCACTTCGCCGGGGATTTTTTTTACCTTTCGGCCTATGCAAAATCGTTTAATCCATGCGGCTTTGGCGATATGCCTGGCCCTCCACGCGGCTAGAGCCGGGGCTCAGAACACTACACCTGAGGCCCCGGTGACGGCCGCTACCGCGCCCGCCGCTCCCGCCTCCGCTTCGGAGACGCCCTTCGTTCCCCAGGAGACGCCCGCCGACCGCGACGCCCGTATGTCGTGGTGGCGGGAGGCGCGTTTTGGGATGTTCATCCACTGGGGCGTCTACTCCGTCCCCGCCGGCCGCTATGACGGCAAGGAAGTCCCCGGCCTCGGCGAATGGATCATGCACGACGCCCGCATCCCCCGCGCCACCTATCAACAATACGCGCGCTCATTCGATCCTATCCACTATGACCCCGATGCCTGGGTCCGTCTCGCCAAAGAGGCCGGTGTAAAGTATATCGTCATCACCTCCAAACACCACGACGGCTTTGCGCTGTTCGATACAAAGGCCAGTCCCTGGAACGTCGTCCAGGCCACACCCTACGGCAAAGACCTCCTCGCCCCTCTTGCCGCCGCCTGCCGCAAATACGGCATCCGCCTCGGCTTCTACTACTCCCAGGCCAACGACTGGAACAACCCCGGCGGCGCCGCTGCCGGCGGCCACTGGGACTCCACCCAAAACGGCAGCATGGACGACTATATCCGGAACGTCGCCGTCCCCCAGGTCAAGGAAATCCTCACCCACTACGGCAAGGTCGCAGAGCTCTGGTGGGACGTTCCCACCGGGATGACCCCCGCGCGCGCCGCCCAGTTCCTCCCCCTGCTCGCTCTCCAACCCGGGATCATCGTCAACAACCGCCTCGGCGGCGACGTCAAGGGCGACATCGAAACCCCCGAACAATACATCCCCGCCACCGGGATCCCCGGCCGCGATTGGGAAACCTGTATGACCATGAACGATACCTGGGGGTACAAGGTGGACGATAACCACTGGAAAAGCGCTTCGACGCTTATCCGCAACCTCGTCGACATCGCGTCGAAGGGCGGGAACTATTTGCTCAACGTCGGGCCCACTTCCCTCGGCGATTTTCCCGGGCCCATCGTGGAGCGCTTGCAGTCGATCGGGCGGTGGATGAAGGTCAACGGCGAGGCCATTTACGGGACGACTGCGAGTCCTTTTGAGCATCTTGATTGGGGGCGGTGTACGCAGAAGCCGGGGGTGCTTTACCTGCATGTGTTTAATTGGCCTGCGGATGGGCGGTTACTGGTGCCCGGGCTTCGATCCGTCCCCGGTTCTGCATATCTGCTCGACGGGCACAAGCCCCTGCGTTTCGAGCATACCGCCGAAGGGCTGATCATCCACCTGCCCACAGCACCCCCCGACAGCATCGCTTCCGTGATCGTGGTGAAGGGGGGCAAGATGGTCGTCGTCCATACCCCGCCCAAGCCCCTGCTTTCGGCTGCGGATGGGTCCTTTACGCTATCCGCCGCTCAGGCCCGCCTGGGTTCTACGGGGCAACCGCCGCAGTTGGAGGGTGAACCCGGGCGTCAAAATATTGGGTACTGGACAGATACAAAGGCCTGGGCCAGTTGGACGGTCTCCGTTAAAAAGCCCGGCCGGTATGCGGTGGCCGTTGACGTGGCGACACCGGCGTCGTCCCCGGCCTGGACCATTACCCTATCGGGTCCCATCGCTTTAAAGATAGACACGGTGGTCAGTGGGACTGGCAGTTATGGCACTTATCAAAACCAGGCGATGGGGCAATTGAATGTCGCGCAGGCGGGGACTTATGTGTTGCGGATTAGTCCGCGGGAGACGGGGTGGGAGCCGGTGAATCTACGATCGGTTCAGTTGACACCGGTGCCGTAAAAGCCATATATTTGTAACATGGCCCTTTCCGCACATGATACCCACCTTCTTCGGAAATACTTTGCCGGCAAACCGGTAAAAAGGGCCTATTTATTCGGATCCTACGCGCGAAACACTGCTGTAAAGGGAACCAGTGATATTGATATTCTACTGGAACTTGACTATTCCAAACCTATCGGCATGAGATTTTTTAGTTTCCAACGTGAACTTGAAGATCTTTTGCATAATAAGGTAGACGTTGTCACAAGTGATGGAATTTCCAAATATGTTCTTCCATACATTGAAAAAGATAAGATTCTGATCTATGTAGCCACCGCTTAGCTCTGCCCATGCTGAAACAGCAGTTTTCAAAAATACTGATTGGGTTTGGGGGCTAATACTCTAATATTGCGAACGGATCATATACCAAATATATTCATTCGTCGCATGACATCCCCCTTTGCTCTACGCGCATACTAGGCACAGGACCTGATACGTTAATCAGCTAAACCATTTGCCCTTCGAATAGAGCGCTACCCTTTTTTTTCTGGTCGTAAAATCAAGGCTCATGACTTCTTATGGCAAGGGTTTCCTTTGTACCCTGTTGATCGCGTGCGCGTTTCAACGGGTGAATGCGCAATTTATCACCTCCCGCTATGAAATCGGCGGTAGCCTGGGCGCCCTGATCTACCAGGGCGACCTCTCCGAAGGGGCGCTGGGGTACACCCGGACGCTAAAACCCGCCCTGGGTCTGTATGTAGCGCGGGCGCTTGACGAACATTTTTCCGTCCGGCTCAACCTGGATTTTGGGACGCTGACGGGGAATGACGCCAGCTATTCCAGCCCGGCCTATCGGAAAGAACGCGCCTTTTCCTTTAATACGTCCGTTGCGGAGTTGTCGGCCATGATGGTCTGGCATCCGCTGGGCAACATCCTGTCGGGAAACGACGCCCGTTTTTCCCCATATCTATTTGCTGGCTTAGGCGTTAGCGGCTTGAATGTCAATAGAAACTGGTCCCATCTGAACGTCGCCTATTTTCAGTCAGACTCCTCCTTCCTTCATGGTCTGGCGCGGGACACCACAACGGCGATGCCTAAAGCGATCCCGGTCATTCCTGTGGGCGTTGGCGTCCGTTACCGGATCACCGATAACCTCGGTATCACCGCGGAGTGGACCTACCGCGTGGATTTTACGGACTACCTGGACGGCTTCAAGTACGCCGCCGATCCTGGCAAAAATGATTACTACTACGGGTTTATGATCGGAATCAGCTACCGGTTCGGGCATAACAAGCTGGACTGCCCGAAGATGCCGAAATCGGTTCATTAACGCCGCCGATAGGCCCCGGGCGTGACCCCCTCCATCTTCCTGAACATCCGTACAAAGTAGTTGACATCGGAAAACCCGCACCGGAAACTCACATCGGAAATGCTGCCGTGGGTTTCCGCGAGGAGCTGTTTGGCCAGCCGGATGCGCTCGCGGTTGACGTATTCGAGGGGGGTGAGGCCGAACTGTTCCTTAAACCATTTGAAGAACATGTTGCGGCTGAGATAGGCCTTACGGCTGAGGGTGTCCACGGGGATGCGCTCGGTGAGGTGCTCGTGGATATAGTGAAGGACATAGTGGAGACGGCTGTGGTTTTCCTGTTGGCCGGCCTCGCTTTGGATCTGGAAGAGGTGCTGGCTTTGGAGGAGCCGGATGAGGAGTTCTTTGAGGTTGAGGTCGGCGTAGATGTTTTTGGCCTTGTCGCCGCTGCTGCAGACGCGGATCAATTTGTTGATCAGCGACGTGATCTCGGCCTCGTTGTCGAAGTGGTAGCGGTTGAACCGGAGGGTCCAGTGGGCGCCCTCTCCCTGGTAAACATCGTCTAAGAAATGGACGGTGTCGCGGACATAGCCGGCGTCGACCGTTAGCGCGATACACTGGGTGGGGCTTTGTTCCCGCGCCTCCGGGAAGTCGATGACCATGGTCTCGCCGGCGGGGGCGATGACGCTTTCGCCCGGGAGGTAGTCAAAGGCGGGATCGCCGAAGATGTGCATGACCTTCTTACCACGGATCATACTCGTGACGACGAAGTCGGGGAAAGTAAGGGGAACACGGTAGGCCTCCTCGTATGATTCGTAGATGTTGAGTTCGCAGTGCTCCAGGTTGAACACACGGCGGTTCTCCACCAACGTTTGCAACCGGCGGGGCTCTGTCAGGGGAATAAGACGGGGGGCAGGCATCGATAATCAAATTACGGCGATTTCCGGGGGGGCACAATGAGGAGGTACGATTGTGCTAAAAAAAGATACGAAAGAGCAGCGGCCGGAGAAAACCCTTTTTGAAATTCGCCCATCCTATAACGATAAAAATTGCTTGCATTATGAGTACGACAACGATGGCCGCCCCCGCCTCCAACGTAGCGAACCGTCCCCGTTTCAAGGAACGGTACGAACACTATATCGGTGGAGAATGGGTGGCGCCCGCGAAAGGCGCCTATTTTGACAATATTTCCCCCATGGACGGGCGGGTATTTACCCAGGCCGCCAGGGGCGATGCCCAGGACATTGACAAGGCCCTGGACGCGGCCCACAAGGCTTTCCCTTCCTGGAGCAAAACCAGCGCCGCGCAGCGTAGCAACATGTTGCTCAAGATTGCCCAGCGCATCGAGGACAACCTGGAATACCTCGCCACGGTAGAGACCATCGACAACGGCAAGGCCATCCGGGAAACCCGGGCCGCGGACCTGCCGCTCACCGTCGACCACTTCCGGTATTTCGGGGGTGTCATCCGTAGCGAGGAAGGTTCGATCAGCGAACTGGACGAGACAACGGTGAGCATCAATATCCATGAACCCATCGGCGTGGTCGGCCAGATCATCCCGTGGAACTTTCCCTTGCTGATGGCCACGTGGAAATTGGCGCCGGCCCTGGCGGCGGGTTGTTGCGTCGTCATCAAACCGGCCGAGCAGACCCCTACGAGCATCATGTGCCTGATGGAATTGATCGGGGACCTGATCCCGCCGGGTGTGGTCAATGTCGTTACGGGTTTCGGACCGGAGGCCGGGAAACCCCTGGCCAGCTCTAGCCGGGTGGCCAAGGTGGCCTTTACGGGTGAAACGACAACGGGCCGGCTGATCATGCAATATGCTTCCGAGAACCTCATCCCGGTTACGATGGAATTGGGGGGTAAGAGCCCGAATATATTTTTTCCCTCCGTTATGGACGAAGACGATGAGTTCCTGGACAAAGCGATAGAAGGCGCGGTCATGTTTGCCCTCAACCAGGGCGAGGTGTGTACCTGTCCGAGCCGCATCCTGGTCCACGAGCGCGTATACGACCGGTTTATGGAGCGCGTGGTGCGCCGGACCCGGGCGATCAAGGTAGGGAACCCGCTGGCCGACGATACGATGATGGGCGCCCAGGCCTCGGAAGACCAATACAACAAGATCCTCAGCTATATGGATATAGGCAAGCAGGAAGGGGCCCAGGTGTTGTGCGGGGGCGGCCCCTTCCATATCAACAGCGGTTTGGAGCACGGCTATTATATCGAACCGACCATCTTCAGGGGGAACAACAAGATGCGCATCTTCCAGGAGGAAATCTTCGGACCCGTCACCTCGGTGACCACGTTCAAGACCCCGGAGGAAGCCATCGCGATCGCCAACGACACCCTCTATGGTTTGGGCGCCGGTGTATGGACCCGTGACGCACACGAGCTCTATCAGGTGCCCCGGGCCATACAAGCCGGGCGCGTATGGGTCAACTGCTATCACGCCTATCCCGCCCACGCACCCTTTGGCGGGTACAAAAAGTCGGGCTTTGGCCGGGAAACCCACAAGATGATGCTCAATCACTACCGCCAGACAAAGAACATGCTTATATCGTACAGTAAGACCAAGCTGGGCTTTTTCTAGTATGCTAGCCTTTCCAGATAACCAGAGGGTCCTGGCTACACCGGCGGCCCTAGACCTGATCGAGGTTTTGCGCAAGGAGCATGGCCCCCTCATGTTCCATCAAAGCGGTGGCTGTTGCGACGGGTCGCAACCCATGTGTTTTATGCAAGGAGAATTTAAAACGGGGGGCAGCGACGTCCGCCTTGGGGAGGTGGACGGCTGCCCCTTTTTTATGAGCGCCGACCAGTTCGACTATTGGAAGCATACCCAACTTATCCTGGACGTGACGCCCGGGCGGGGCAGCAGCTTCTCCCTGGAGATCCCGCTGGGGGTTCGGTTTTTGATCCGGTCGCGGGTGTTTACGGAGGCGGAGTTGGAAGCATTGCCGCCAGTGGGCTGACGTCGTTGCCTTCCGACGGAGCCGGTCTTTGGCCATTTCGGGGCGGAATCCTATCTTCGGCGGCATGGCTACCCAGAAACCCAGCGATGAGCCGATCATCATCTCGTTTATGACGATCCGGAAGGGCGTCGGCATATTAGGCATCCTACTCCCCTTCCTGCTGGTGGCAGGGCTTGCTTTTATTTTTGATCAGCAGGACCTGGAGCCCAGCCTCAGCCACTATTACTACACCCGCATGGGTGCCGCCTTCGTGGGCACGCTTTGCATAGTGGCGTTTTTCCTGTACTGTTACAGGGGGTACGACATGGCCGATCGCGTGACGTCCCGGCTGGCGGCGATCTTTGCGCTGGTCGTTGCGTTTTTCCCCGCGGACCCCGCGCCTTTGTATAGTGTGATGAGCTTTTCCTGCGCCTACTGGGTGCACGTCGTGCACTTCGTGTCGGCCTCGCTCATGTTCCTTGTTTTTGCCTACATCTCCATTTTCCTTTTTACAAAAACGGACGCGCCGGAACCGGGCCGACGGAAACGCCAGCGGAACCTGGTTTACCGGATTTGCGGCGTCGTCATGCTGGTGGCATTGGTTGGAATCCTGCTGGATGCGACGGTGGCATCCATCGGGGTGCCCCTTGCGGCCTATCATCCCATCTTGTTCCTGGAAGCACTGGCCCTGTGGGCCTTTGGGCTGTCGTGGCTCGTCAAAGGGCAGGGGATGCTGAAAGACTAGACCTTTTTGTGGGTATCGATAAAGGTCTTCACCTCCGAAACAGGCATCGCCCGGCCCACCCGGCCTTCGGTCAAAGCAACCGTCAGCTTGCCAAACTGATTCGCGTGGATCACCGCAATATCCCCTTCGAAGGTATCATAGTTCACGCCATTATACACCACGTCCTGCGCCGTTCGGTGGCCCGTTTGCGGGGACTGGTGGTCCATAAACAACAGGTCGTATTTGGTTCCCTGGAAGACGCCCCAATGGTGATCATGGAAAAACCAAAGCGGCGTCCCGTCCACGTTGGCTACGGTCTCCCTCCCGTGGATGGCGTGGGACGCAACCACCATGGCGGTCGGGTCGGATTGAATCACCACGCCCTCCACCCCGGCCGCCTTTGTTGCCAGCAGGAAGCGTTGCGCCAGCGACATGCAGTCCCCGTTTCCGCTCAAAAAGCTGCTTCCCCCCGATTCCAAAATGCCTGTATATTTAAAGGGGAACTGGTTAAGGCGTTGGAAAAGCGTTTCCACCTTATCCGCCGGCTGCTGGGGCAGGTTCACCAGGAGAGAAGGCGGAACCACCCCCGTGAGCGATTCACTGCTAGGATCAAAACCCTTTTTATAAATGTCATTGATCGTAATGCCCTTCATCCCTTTTCCTTCTTCCAACCCGGCCCTCAGGACCTCCGGAGCTACCTTCACTTGTTTGGCCACCCCCTCCAGGGTCGTCCAATCCGGGGGTTCCAGGAGCTGCTGTGGCACTTGCTTCTTCGGTGGGGGATGCTTTTGCCAATAGTAGTACGCCAAAATCGTTGCGGCGCCTCCCACTATGGTCAACGCAGTCCCTATAGGGTTTGCCTTGGCCAGCTCCACCAGGGCGGTGATCCAGTCCCCTTCCCGCTGGACCGGCGGTGCCGCGGGCATGCTTTTGCCCCGCGGTCCGGCACCGGTGTGGCTGGCCGGGCGGGACGCGATTGCCCGGCTGGGGCCCGAACGCGCGATATAGGTGCGGCTATCCATCATTTTTGGGAAGTACTACTAGTATACAAAAAAAAATGTATATTCGTGTGTACTTTAAAATCCAATTCGATGAAATACCGGGCTCTTTGGGGAATCGCTTGCATGGCTTCCCTCTTTCTGATCGGCTTGATGAGCTGAGCAAAAATCAAAGTTTTATAAGGAAATTTCTTGTCTTCCCCCTTGCAGGGAAACGACACGCCCTTTCCATACAAACCGCCCCTTCACCCCAGAAGGCAATTCCACGTTTCCGGTCACGTGCTCCCCATGGCGGAGCAAATGCACGCTCACCATCCCCGCCGGTACAGGCATACTCCCGCGTACCTCCGTCAAAGGCCCCATACAAGGCTGTATCAGCACCTGCGAAAACCCCGGCGCCGCCGGCACGATCCCGCAGATCGTCGCGAGAAAGTCGTAGTTGGGGCTGGCGCTCCAGGCATGGCAATCAGAACGGGTGGGATCTGGCTTCTCGGCAAATGTCGTGAGCCCGCGGGCCAGCATATCCCTCCAGGGCCCGAGCTGGCTGTAGTACAGATCCCCCAGCCCGGCGACTTTCAGTGCACGGGTGAGGTAAAAGCGGTAATAGAAGGTGGTCTGGCTGATGCCGGTGTCGGAGAGCACACGGCGCATGACGGAACCAGGTAACGCCCCGCTGAGTACCCCCATAATGGAGGCATGCTGGCTAAACGTCGTCCGCGAAGGCGTATTCGCCATCAACCCGCGGGAGGCGTCGAAACAAGACCGGTACGTTCCCGCACACAAGCGGTGCGCCAACGAGCGATATTGAGAAGCAAGCGCAGGCATGCCAAAATCCGCGAACAATGCCGCCGCTTGATTCAGGGTATACGCATACTGCAACGTCACCACGGAAGAATGCCCGTTGGTAGCCCCATCGGGTACCCCTCCGGGAAATTGATCGTCCCAGTCGACAAAACTCCACCAGTTCATGGGCCCGAGCATGTCGAGCGAATCGACATGACCGGCGTACCAGTGCAACACCTCCTGTATGGGTAGCAGGAGCGGCTCGATAAAAGCGGAATCGCCCCGGTGCATCCAGTAGTCGTACACCATGGATACCCAGTACAACGAAAAGGGCGGAATCACCTGGAGCCGGTTGCTGGGGTACCGTCCCTGTGTCAGCCCCTCGGGGATCCGGGAGTGGTAGAAGTCGAGGATGGCTTTGCGCATCAGGCGGTCGTCCCCGGTAACGTAGAGCGAGATGAGCGACTGGATACGGGTGTCGCCTTCGTATTGGAGCTGTTCGTAATAGGGGCAATCGAAATAGTTCTCCCCGGCACACATCAGGGCGGTACGCCACCCTACCCTCCAGATGTCGCTTAGGGAACTGTCGTTGCAGGAAAAGGACGCCTTAGCCTCAAATGGATACCCGGTGCGCATACCGTACAGGTCGTCGATCACCAGCGAGTCGGCGCCCGTGGTAATGTCGAGCTGTACATACCGGTAGGTCCGGAACCAAAGGGGGCGGAACAAACGATGCGGGCCGCCGTCGGGTTCGAAGAGGTCGGCGTTGCCGGTAAGCTTTTTTCCTTCGATGTCATTTCGGTTGCCTTTACGGCCGGCCGAGTCAAAAAGCGCTTCGGCATAGCTCATCCGGATGGTCGCGCCCCGGCCACCGCTGACCAAAAGCGAAGGATAGGCAACGGTGTTATAAGTCTGATCGAGGAGGAGACTGACGTGGCTCGACGGAGGAATGGTCGTAGGAGTGCCTTGCAAAAATCCCGAGAGGCCACCCCGCCGCACTGACGGTATCCGCTGGAGCGTCTCCGGAAACAGCGGGATATTGCGTGGCTCCAGCGTCCACCGGTTGTCGGTACCGCTGCCAAAAAGAAAGGCGTGATCGACATACGAAGCGTGAGACCACCCGGAGTCAGAAAACCCCGGCTGCTCCCACCCCCACGGATAGGCGTCGCCGCGAACGTGATCCCCGGGCCCCACCACGTAATAGGAGTGCAAATCGACAGGCAACGGCGCATACGCCGTATCATGAAAAACGCGCCAGGAACTGTTGGTATTCACTAACGCTCCCTGCAACAAAAAACCCGTCTGGTTGCTGACCTGGGCCACCGGCGCATATTCCCCCATGTTCCAGACCAGGGCTGCGATAACGTTGTCCCCGGGTTGCAGCAAAGGCCCTATGTCCACCGTTTCGAAATACCAATGCGCCAGGTCGCTCCTTGCGGGCCCGGCGCAAACGAAGTGACCGTTGAC
This sequence comes from Dinghuibacter silviterrae, assembly GCF_004366355.1. Taxonomy (NCBI): domain Bacteria; kingdom Pseudomonadati; phylum Bacteroidota; class Chitinophagia; order Chitinophagales; family Chitinophagaceae; genus Dinghuibacter; species Dinghuibacter silviterrae. Next base: position 2,329,971 of record NZ_SODV01000002.1, read on the forward strand.
CCACAAACGGTAACGGTTATCCGCCGAGACGTGGATGAGAAAACGGCCAGGCGCGGCCGAAAGCGTAAAGGTCTTTCGGAAGTGATACACCCCGTAGGCCTTGGCGGGCACTCCCGGGCAACCGATCCAGGCGGCCTTAAAATCGGAGGGGATGTCTCCTGCGCGTTGCGCGGAAACATCCCCCCAGAAGAATAAGACCAGGAATATCCAGGGTCTCATAGTCTATTTGCTGTCTGCTGCGGTATACTTGTCGTCGTAGAACTTGGCCTTGTCCTTGTTTTCGAGGTAGCGGTAGCAATCCCCGAGAAGGCTGATGGACGATTTATAGTTCGACTTTTCGGCTACCTTGAGCGTAGACTGGGTGTCATAGAAGCTGAAAACTTTCTCCAGGGGCGTGATGGCTGCCTTGATTTGCTCTTCGGCCTGGCCCTGGAGCGCCTTTTTGTTGGCGTCGTCGGCGGGCGTCTTTCCTTTGATGGTCTTCAGGCTGTCGTTGATGGACACGGCCTGGTTGAAGTGGGATTTACCCAGCGCCAGGAAGGCTTCGGGGCGGTTGGGGTCGATCTCGGTACACTTGGTAAAGGCGCCTTCCAGCTTTTGGATCAGCTCGGTATAGCCGGCGGGCTTTTTATCGACGCCATACACGAGACCGAAGAGCGTGTTGCCATAGTTATACTGGTGCTCGTAGCTGTTCGGATCGTTGGCGATGACCTCTTCGTATTTCTTGATGAGCTCGTCGGTTTTGCCTTGCTCTTTCAGCATCTGCAGGGCGACGTCGTCGAAGTAGGTGTCCTTGGGATAAAGGGTTTTACCGGCGGCGGCGTATTTCTGGGCGTTGTCCCAATCCTTTTTGTCGGAATAGACATACACCAGCCAGCGGTAGGGCAGGTCAAAGCCCTGGCCGGATACTTTGGCGTCCGCCAGCAATTTGAAATAGTAGGTGGCGCTGTCGTTCTTTTCGAGCTTCATATAGTCGAAGCCGAGGTAGTAGGTGACGACCGTGTCAAGACCGGTCAGACCGATGTGCTTGTCGTAGATAAAGCGGCCGATCTGGTTGGTGTTGTCAAAACCGGGCAGCGAGCCGGCAAAGTCGTTCTTCTGGAAGATCCTGTAGGCCTCGTTGAAAGAGGTGTTGTACAGGTTGGCGATGTAAGCGTATTTATTGTCCAGGACGGCCTCGATAGAGGTCTTGGTGCTGTCGATGTCATAAGCCTTTCTGAAGGCATCCAGGGCGATCATGTTCGCGCCGGGCACCTGTCCTTTCAGGGCGCTGTCGGTGGCGAACTGGCTGTACACCTTTCCTTTGGTATACCACGCATCCTGGTCCTTGGACCATTTATCGTTGGTCACCACCTGGTCAATCGTCGTTCTTGCACTTGCCCAGTCTTTCTTGTCGATCTGCTTTTTGGCCTGCTTGAGGTCCTGGGCGGAAGCGCCCAGCAGCGTCAGCGCAGAAAGACCGGCTAGGAAAAATTTTGTCATGTTGCGTTATTTGATTTTTCGCCTTAAATATACCTAAATTATTGTGTTGCAGCGGCAACCTCTATTCATTCTCCGGATTTTCCCCTGCGGCGGCGTCGGCGGCTGGTTCGGCGCCCTCTGCCGGCGCGTCCGGCGCTTCAGAGGCGCCCTCCGAAGGCGTCTCTTCCTCCATTTCATCCAGCGTCGTAATCGCCGCAATCTCATCACTCTCCTCCAACCTAATCAGCTTCACCCCCTGGGTATTCCTCCCCGCCTCGCGAATGTCCGCCACGGACATACGAATCGTGATCCCGGACCGGCAGGTGATCATCAGGTCCTGGTTCTCGACGACGTCCAAAATGCCTATGAGGGAACCGGTTTTGTCGGTGACATTGATGGTTTTCACCCCTTTCCCACCCCGGTTGGTGATCCGGTATTCGTCTACAGGCGTTCGTTTGCCAAAGCCTTTTTGGGAGACGACCAAGACATTCCTTGTGGTATCGGTACCATCGACACAAATCATGCCAACGACTTCGTCCCCGGCCTCGTCCACCTCGATACCCGTGACGCCGATAGCGCCCCGGCCGGTGGCCCGGACCTTGTCTTCGGGGAAACGGATGGCCCGGCCGCTGCGCACGCCCATGATGACCTGGGTCTGTCCGTTCGTCAAACGGGCTTCCAACAGTTGGTCCCCTTCCACCACGGTGATGGCGTTGACACCGCTTTGACGCGGGCGGGAGAATTCCTTAAGCTCGGTCCGTTTGATGATGCCTTTTTTGGTACACAGCAGGATATACTGGTTATCTACATCGTCGAAGTTCTTGACGTCGATGATCGCGCGGATGTTGTCGTCCGGCGGGATCTGGATGAGGTTTTGGATGGCGCGGCCCTTGCTTTGTTTGTCCCCCTCGGGGATTTCATAGACCTTCAGCCAGTAGCAACGGCCCTTTTCCGTAAAGAACATCAGGGTATGGTGGGAAGAGGCGACAAAGAGGTGTTCGATCCAGTCTTCCTCGCGGGTCTTGCCACCGATGACGCCCCTTCCGCCGCGTTTTTGCTGGCGGTATTCGTCGGCAGGCGTGCGTTTGATATAACCCAGGTGGGAAATGGTGATGACCACGTCTTCCAACTCGATCAGGTCTTCGATGCGCATTTCGTTGGCCAGGTACTGGATCTCGCTTTTGCGCTCGTCGGCAAAGCGGGTCTTCACGTCGAGCAATTCGTCCTTGATGATCTGGAAACGCATGCCCTCGTCTCCGAGGATTTCCTTGAGATGCGCGATGAGTTTCATGAGTTCGCCGTGTTCCTCGCGGATCTTATCCCTTTCCATACCCGTCAGGCGTTGCAGACGGAGTTCGAGTACGGCCTTGGCCTGGATCTCGGACATGCCGAACTGGGTCATGAGACCTTCCTTGGCGTTCTCGGGGGTGGATGAGTTCCGGATCAGTTGGATCACCTCGTCCAGGTGGTCCAGGGCGATCAGGTATCCTTCCAGGATATGGGCGCGTTTTTCCGCTTCCCGGAGCTCGAACTTGGTTCTGCGGACCACGACCTCATGCCGGAACTCGACGAATTCGGAGATCAGGTCCCTCAGGTTCAGGATACGGGGGCGACCCTTCGACAGGGCCACGTTGTTGATCCCGTAGCTGGTCTGGAGCTCGGTATGCTTATATAACTGGTTGATGATTACGTTGGCAACGCCGTCCCTTTTGAGGTCCAGGACGATACGCGTACCTTCTTTCTGGTTGGATTCGTTGTTGACGTGGGCGATGCCTTCGATCGTCCGGTCGTTGACCAACTGGCCGATCCGGTCGGTCAGGGTATCCCGGCTCACCTGGTAAGGCACCTCGGTAATGATGATCTGTTCCCGCCCGCTGGGTTTGGTGTCCACGTGGAGCTTCCCCCGGACGACGACGCGGCCGCGGCCCGTGCGGAAGCCTTGTTTGACGCCTTCGACGCCAAAGATGATCCCGCCCGTGGGGAAATCCGGCGCCTTGACGTATTTGATAAGGTCCTCCACCGTGATCTCGCGGTCTTCGATATAGGCGATACAACCGTCGATGACCTCGCCCAGGTTGTGGGGAAGCATATTGGTCGCCATACCCACGGCGATCCCGCTCGACCCGTTGACGAGGAGCTGGGGGATACGGGTAGGCATTACGGTCGGTTCTTCCAGGGAGTCGTCGAAGTTCAGCTGGAAGTCCACGGTATCCTTTTCGATATCCTGGAGGACGTATTCGGTCAGTCGCTGGAGACGGACTTCGGTATACCGCATGGCGGCCGGACCGTCCCCGTCCTGGTTCCCCATGTTCCCCTGGCCTTCGACCAGCATATACCGCATGCTCCATTCCTGGGCCATGCGGACCATCGCGTCATACACGGAAGAGTCCCCGTGCGGGTGGTATTTACCCAATACTTCCCCGACGACGCGGGCGCTTTTCTTGTAGGGCTTGTTATAGGTCATCCCCAGCTCATTCATGGCAAAGAGGATGCGGCGGTGTACCGGCTTGAAGCCGTCCCGTACGTCCGGAAGCGCGCGGCTCACGATGACCGACATCGAATAGTCGATGTAGGCCGTCTTCATCTGTTCCTCGATATTAACCTGAATGATCCTACCCCCCTGCTCCTGGGAGCCGTCCAAAGTTTGATCCACTTGATCCATAGTCTGAATTGAAAGTGTGCAAAGGTATCGAAATGAATGCAAAAAGAGAGCCCCCGGGGTCACCGGGGGCCTATATTTTCTAACTATTTAGGCACAATTTACAGGATCCTCGTCGGGCACCCCATATGGTTGTGTGTGTATTCCGCACCGCTCAGCCGGAAGCTGATCCTCAGCCCCGTGAAATAGTACCAGTCATCTCCCCCGGCACCACGTGCGTTGCCTGCTGCCGGATAGGTGGCTCCCGTGTGACCGGGAAGCTGATTCCCCCGGAAGGCCATTTCCACGGCTTCCGCGCCCTTCGCGTTTAAAAGGGAGAATTCGTCGTAATAGGCGCCGTGGACGTCATCCAGGTAACCCGTAAAGGTCTTGCGGACACCCACCTCCAAACCGACCCGGACATTGTCCGAAAGGGCCAGGCGGAGGCCTGCCCCAAATGGAATGGCAAACTGGGTCAGGGAATACTTCGGAGGACCGCCTGCGAGGCCTTCTCCCTCGGTGCTCAGGGGTTGCAGGAACACCTTTTGCCCGGTGGGATCATATGCATAAGGGTTGAAATGAAACACGGCCAGGCCCACGAAGCCATAAGGCGAAATAGACCGGTCCGACAGGTCGAACAACTGGTATTCGGCCCGCACGTTCCATTCGAAGATATTGCTGTAGAAACTCAGGTTACGCGCTACCGCTCCGGGGTTGGAGCTGTACTTGTCCGCCCCGGAAATCTCGGTGAGCAAAAACCCCGTGCTCAGAGTGAAATGGGGACTGAACTCATACCCCAGGCCAAGGCCACCACCCGGATGGGCCTCTTGAAAGGTGTACCGGTGTTGCTGTAATTCGCCGTCGTAGTTGGCGGCGCCGGCGTCGATGTTCAGAAAGAAATTCTGCGCTCGCAGAGGAGCATACAATAGGATAATGGCTAAAACGAGTAGAATGTATCGCACAGGGTATAAATTTGTCATGCAATATAAGCAATTATAACGCCAATATTTACTACATATTGCCTTAAAAATAAAAAGGGCGCCACAGGCGCCCCCAAGATCATTAGACATTTTGCGGCGGTGGGCTAAATTGACCACATAGCCCACCGCCGCAAAATATGTCCACTTACAAAAGTCGACTACTATTGTTGTTGCAGAAGTATCTTTCTTATCGTGACGTTATCCCCGTGCGTTATCTTCAAAATATACACCCCGTCCGCATAGCCCTTCAGGTTGATCTGGCCGGAATAAGCGCCGATATAGGACGGGTAGACCTGTTTGGACACCAGCTCACCCAGGACATTGTAGACCTCGAAGGTCAGGTCCGCCGAGTTCGTGACGGTAAAGGTCACGTTGACCAGCCCTGTCGGCGTCGGGTCCGGGTAAATCTTCAAACCCTGGGGCGCCGAGACGGTATCCACGGCCGTTAGCACGTAGTTGATGCTGTTCGAGGTCAGGACACAACCCGTGGCGGAGTCGGTCACTTCGTCATCGTATACGCCGGACTTCGAGGCTATATAGATGGGATTGGTGGCCCCCGAAAGGATCACCCCGCCGAGGAACCATTGGTTACCGCTGGCCGCGCTGCTGATCAGGGAATCGCCGTTCTCGGTGATCACCGGGTTGGGCGCCGTGACCGCGGTCACCTGCGTCCGCGCACCCGTGGCGGAACAATCCGTCGTCTTGATCTTGGCGTCATAGAAGAAATAGAAATAAGACTTATACAAGGTCCCCAGGCTGCCCGCGGTTACCCCTGCGCTGTTCCCGGTCCACGCAAAAAGATTGGTGGACCCGAAGGGATAGGTGTTGGTGGACGGCACGCCGGTATTCCGGAAGATCGTTGCCGAATCCAGGCTTTCGATGATGATGTCGTGGTCCCCGGCCGGGAGCGGGATATTCAGGTAAAAGACGGCCCCGGTATCGGACGGGTCGTCCGTCTGGGTGGAACCGTCGGAATGGGGTTTCTCGGTATGGGGCGCCGTGGCGTACACATGGACCGTGGTCGTGGTGTACGGGAGGTAGGAAAAAGCACCCGACGACGTGATCGTGGACTGGTCGACGTCCGCCACCACAAAGGCGATGGTCCCATGGTACTTCGTATAGAAGCGCGCGGATTCCAGGGTAACGGGGACCGCGGCGTGATAGCTGACCCAGTTCCCGTAGAAAGCATTATACCCTCCGGCCGTATCCAGGGTCGTTTTGGTGGCCGGACCAAAGGAGCCGCTGCCACCGGATGAGAAATAGAAGGTATTGTTGGACGGGATGGTCGTGGTCGTGGTATTATACCCCGACGCAATAGGCGAACCGCCCGTGGCCGTGGTATACCAGAAATAGCTGTTCGATGAATCGGCCCCGTTGACCTTTAGGTTGGCCGTGGAAGCGCCGGTGCCGCAGATGGTGGCGGTGCCGGTGGACGGGTTGGTCGCCGCGGGGGATACCGTAAAGCTAAAGGTGGCCGTGTCGTTGGCTGTATTCTGGTCCCCGGTCAGGTTGACGGACGCCTTAATCGAATAGGTCGTGCCGGGGATCGAGTTGAAGTTCCCCGGGAGGGCATAGGCGATGTTGGCGCCCGCGCCGATGGTATCCGGGTAAGTCCCCGTCAGGGTCGCGACCACCGTGTTGCCGTTCATGACCGTCGCCGTCACGGGGAAGCCGGCCTGCGTGGCCGTCCCATTGTTATGGATCGTCAGGGTGACGATCTGGGTCGAATCGGCACAGGCCGGGTTCAGGGGATCCACCATGTTGTAGATCGACAGGTCCTTGGCGGGTTTTACAAAAAGAACGCTGTAGTCCTGGGTTTCCCCGTTGCTGTACGAACCGCAGGGCTTGACCAGGGAGGTATCGGTGACCTCTTCGGTCACGATGCGCATCCGCGTCGTCCCCCCGGCGGTCAGGGTTGCAGGGGTCGTAAACGAACCGGTCCAGGACGTCGTTCCACCCGCCAGGACGGGGCTGGTCGCCACAAGGTCGCCCCCATCCGTAAAGGTATTGTCGTTGTTATAGTCGATGTAGATCTTGACCACACGGCTGTTTGCCGACGCGTCGCAGGACGACAACCCGACGTAGAATGGCACCGTTTGCGCACCCGACACATTGGCCTGAAGGCTGGTAAAGTCGCTATAGGTTGTACAACCGGCGGCATTCTTGTTGTGCACGCCGCCCAGGGATACGCTGTCGATCCGGGTCCCCGTGCTGCTGGTGGGCGCCGAGGTGCAATACGCTGAGCCGCCCACTCCGCTGTAGACGAGGCTAAAGGCCTGCTGCCCGCGGGCCAGCGTGCCCTTGTGCGTCACCTGGATGGTGTAGGTGGCGCCCGGTACGACCGAGTCAAGCTCTACTTTTTCTACGTTATCAAGCTTGTTGTCCCCTTTGGTCGCCGCGGTGGCGGGAGACGAAGGCGTCAGCACCCAGGGCAGGTATGTCGTAGACCCCTTGATGATCCGGAGGTCCAGGTCGTTGACGAGGATCGGGGTGGTGCTGAAAAGGTTCGTGGAATTGACCGTGCCGGGAGGATCCGTCCAGACGATCGTCGCCTTGAGCGTGCCCTTGCCCGACGCCACTACCGGTATGCGGAGCGTATCGGTGGTCCCGTTGACCAGGCTGCTTTCCAGGATCTGCTGGCTGCCGTCGGTCAGGGAAGACTTGATCACGCCCACCGCGGTTTTCGTATCCAGCAACCCCCAGCCGTAGATGTAGTTGGGGCCCGGGCTCGTACCCGCCTGGTCCGCGGTATGGATGGCCAGCGCCTTGAGCGTGGCCGACCGCATCGCGGTATCGTGGTGATTCTGGGTATAATACTGTTGCAACAGCAGCAACGACCCCGTGACATTCGGCGTAGCCATCGACGTGCCCGCGTACGTATCATACGCATAGTCCGAGGTCGATATCGACGACAAAACGCCATCTCCGTCCGCTACGATGTCCGGTTTGATCCGGCCGTCGGTGGTCGGCCCCCAACTGCTGAAGTAGGTCATCACCACGTCCGAGGCGGAGTTATACCCGCCGGGGATCGGCTCAACCGCGCCCACCGTCAATACGTCCTTGGCATTCCCGTAGGTGGGAATGGTATGGAAATAGGCATTGCTGCTCAGGTTGGCCGGGCGGGCAACCGGCGACTCTTCCACCCCGTTCGAATTTACAGGGTAATAGTTTGAGTCCACCGCGGGACCGGTTTCTCCCCGGTTGTTGCTCGCCGCCTGGACCATCAGGTAGTCCGGCGCATTATACGCGATCGAGTCGCGCATCATCGTATAAAAATCGTAATAGCCGAATTTATAGTCGACTGTATCCCCGGAATTGCCGTACCACTCCCAGTGGTTGTTGTCCGTGTTCAGGTACCAGCCCGCAATCGTCCCGTACGAGTGGTTCGACAGGTACAGGTTGGGTGCCGCGGTAGCCATTTCGGATACGTCGTTGTTAAAGTCGTAGGCGTCCAGTTCCGGCGCCTGGAAAGACATGCCTTTTGCCTGCGGATTTACCCCGGTGGCAATCATCGTGCCCGACGTATGCGTGGCATGGTCGTCCAGGGTCGTCGCGCCGTCCTTTTGGATGACCCTGCCGGCCAGCTCCACGTGCGTACCCCTGACGGCACCCCCGTCCCAGATGGCCAGCCTTCCCTTCAGGTTGGTGGCATTCCCGCTCAGGGAAAGCCCTGTGCTCCCTCCCGGCCAAAGCGCCGTGGTGCTGACGGTTTGTGCGCTGGAGAGGTTGTCGACCACCTTATAGATCGGTCCGCCCGCTTCGTCCACACCCGAAAGAACCGCATACTTCCCCTGGCGGCCGTGGATGATCAGCGGCCAGCGCTTTTGGGCCGCCAGCCGGATGGCCAGGTTGTAGGAGCGATCCTCCTCCTGCCTGGCCAGGGTAGACGCCCGGTTCAAGGCCGTCTTGTTGGTCATCACTTGTGCTTTCAGGGAAGAAAAAGTAAGACAGGCGGCTATACCGCAAATCGTGGCTACGCTCGGGGTAAATGTACTCCTCATACAGTGAAGATAGCTTGTTCGGATTTATAGTAAATTTAACGTAAACTCCCTCAATCCAATGAAACGTCGGATTCTATTTTTCATTGGCTTTTTCCTCGGAACGGCCGTTTTGACCCACCCGCTCCCCCTCGGACATACATACGTAAAACAAGGGGTACGCGGCTATGTCCGTGTACTAAAAGGTAACCAAATGCCAGCCCCCGGCATGCCAAGGCACAAAGGCAAGGGCATACCCGCCCTGGTGTATATCTATCCGATAGTGAATTTGAGCCAGGTCGAACCGGACCAAAAGGCTTCTTTTTATAAGACGGTACATGCCCGGGTCATAAAAACCGTACAGGCCGACAGCACGGGCTTTTTCGAAGCTTCATTGGATACGGGGAACTATTCCCTTTTCATCAGGATCGGGGGTCTTTACTATGCCAGCCTCACCGACCAATACAACCATCTCGCTCCCATCCGGGTCGAGGCCCAAAAGGTAACTTACATAGAATTAACCTATAAGGACCGCGTGACCTACTAAGTAAAGATAGACAAAAAAAGGTCGCCCGGTAACCCGTAGGAAACCGTCGACCTTTTTGTCTCTTTTTTCAGCGCTCTTGTCTCAGCGGGCCAGAGAATTATGACAATTCTGTGAACTGTGGCGGCGAAGCCGCCCCTATAACGCTTTGCCGATGGCCATTGCCGAATCCAGGTGCATTTTGATCATCGGAAGCTTTTCTTTTAGGAAACGCAGTAACGCTGTATCCCTGACCGTCTTCTCCGCCGTTTCGAAATCTTTTACCGCTCCTTCGTGGTCATGGACCATCATGGCCATATAGTGCCTGTCAAAAGCCCCCTCGTGGAGCTTCTGCAACGCGTTCACCGCCGCCTGGTGGCTGCTGCTGATCGCAGCCGGCAGCGACACGTTCCGCGCCTGGGCCAGCGCCTTCAGTTCGTCCCCCCAATGCCCATGGTCCTGGACCATCATCGTTGCAAAATCCTTGACCCTTGGATGGGAAGCCATTTGTTCTGCCGTCCGGGAAGCCTGGATCTCCGTCATCCCCGCTTCCGCCACCGCGCTCATGAAATCCTGGTCGCCCCTGGACGCAGAGACTGGTCCGGTAATATTACTCGAATCCTGTTTGGCAGGCGCCTCCGCCGCAGCGTCGCCGCTCCCCGAAGAACCGTGACAGGCCACGAGCGCCATGAGCAGCAAGGCCACCCCTGAAAAATTCTTTTTCATGGTGTTTTGATTTGGTTCCAGGCAGTTACGTCCAAAGGAGGGGCCAAAAACAAAATACTAATTATTTTAGGAAAAAATACTATTTTTGTTAGCACTATGACAAAAGCCGGTTCCGCCGATCTGCCCCTCCACTACGGCCGCGTTCCCACCTGGCTGGCCCAGCGCATGGCGCGTCTGGGGCGGGCTGTAGCGGAAACCGTGGTCATGGACTATGGGACCTCCGGTTTTCTCCGGCGGCTCAGCGACCCCTTTTGGTTCCAATCCCTGGGATGCGTCATGGGCATGGACTGGCATTCCTCCGGGATCACCACCTCCGTCCTCGGCGCCCTCAAACGGGCCATCAATCCACTATCCGGGGAACTTGGGCTTCACGTGTGCGGGGGGCGTGGAAAATTCTCCCTCCAGACCCCCGCCGAACTCCGCGCCCTTAGCGACGCGACCGGTCTCGACGGCGACACCCTCATCCGCAGCAGCCGCCTCGCCGCCAAGGTCGACAACACCGCCGTCCAGGATGGCTTCAACCTCTACCTCCACAACTTCATCGTTTCCCGCGAGGGCGAGTGGGTCGTGGTCCAGCAGGGGATGAACACAGCGGTCCGCACCGCCCGGCGGTACCACTGGCATTCGGCTTCGCTCCGCTCTTTTGTGGAGGAGCCGCATACGGCGATTTACGGGCCCAATAGGGGGGACATCCTGAACCTTACCCATGGGGCCGCGGGCCCCACCCGTGAAGGGGTACTGTCAGTAGCCCGCGCCGGGGAAGCCCTCGCGGTGGCGGCCGCGCCCCACCTCATCATGCCCGCCCACCACGACGTTCGTTCTGCTGATATAAACATAAAACGGCTGGGTGCAATCCTGGCCCTGGCCCATGAAAGACAACCTATGGATTTCGAGTCGCTGTTGTTGATGGAAGGCGTCGGTCCGCGGACCCTCCAGGCCCTGACCCTGGTCAGTGAGGTCATCCACGGCACGCCTTCCCGCTTCAGCGATCCCGCGCGTTTTTCTTTTGCCCATGGTGGGAAAGACGGGCATCCGTTCCCCGTACCCCTCAACGTCTATGACGAAACCCTCCGGCAGCTCGAAGGGGCTGTCACCCGGGCTAAGCTCGGACGCGAGGACAGCGCCCGGGCCATCAAAGCCCTTTCTACGATTTCCGCGACCCTGGAAAAGGGCTGGGTCGAAGCGGACCGCGTCCAGGAGTGGATCGAACACGAGCGCGCCACCTCCTATCAGTACGGAGGCATGACGGTCATGGGCCCTGCCAAGCCCCCCGCAGGGGCGACTGAAGCCCGGCCGGCGCGGGTTTCGAGGCAACTTGACTTATTTTGAGGAAAAATATTTGGTAGAATCAGAATTTAATCCGAACCTTGCTATACAGAAAGGCCATCGTTCAACCGATGGCTTTTTTTTTAGCCCTTAGCCCGTACCCCATGCGCTATCCACGCCATAGCCTGCTTGTCATTGCCGTCTGCCTGGTCATTGCCGGCTGTCATAAGGGCGGCTACCCCACCCCGTCTTCTTCTCTTTTATTTGTCAACGCCTCCGTGCACGAGTCCAGTATAAATATTTATACCGATGGGACGCTATTCGTTTCAAACCTCAATTTTCCGGACAGTACGGGGTATCTGAGTACCCGGGAACCCGTCCGCGCCTTGTCCATCCTGTCGGCCGGTGATACGGTATTCAGCCAGCCGGCGAACTTTACCACCGGCCGGGAATACAGTATTTTTGTCGCGGACACGGGTGTGAATACCGGCGTGCAGGTAACCGCGGTCCCCGATAGTTTTCCTGCCACGAGACCCGGTTATGCTTTCCTCCGTTTTCTGAACTTCACCCCCTCCGTTTCCAACCTCGATCTGTATTCGACAACCCTCTCACAGGATCTTTTTACGGACCGGTATTTCGAGGAAAACGACGCGTTTTCTACCACTTTCGTCCCCTACCCGTCCGGCACCTACGAGCTGGAGCTCCGCGCGCCCGGGACGTTTGTGACCGTTGCCAGCCTTGCCGCCGTCACCTTCGAGGATGGAAAGGCCTACACGATTTTTGCCAAGGGCGCGACAGGCGTGGCGGGCAATCGTACGTTGGGCATTGCCATTCTACAGCACGATTAGTGTTTGCGCGACAGCGCCCCTCTCGCGGGCTGCGCCGCGGCCCCCGCAATTTTGCGCAATCGTTTCCCCACGCGGGATGCTTATTTTTTTCCCTACTTTGCCGGATGCTTCGAAAATGCTTGCTGTATCTGGCTTATTTACTACCGCTTGGAGGGCTTGCGCAACACATCGATCCCGAAACGATCAAGGACAAAATGCAATGGTACCAGGATGCAAAGCTGGGCATCTTCATCCATTGGGGTGTGTATTCGGTAAACGGCGTCGATGAGAGTTGGAGTTTTTACAACAACAAGATCCCCTACCCCATATACATGCAGCAACTCAAGGGTTTTACGGCTGCGCACTATGATCCGCAGGCATGGGCGGACCTGATTAAGGCATCGGGCGCCCGGTATGCGGTGTTGACGACCAAACACCATGACGGCGTGGCGCTTTGGGACACGAAACTCAGCGACCTCAACGTGGCGAAACGTACCCCCGCGGGAAGGGACGTCGTGGGGCCTTTTTTCAAAGCCCTTCGCGCCGATGGGATCCGTTGCGGGGCCTACTTCTCGCTCCTGGACTGGTCGCAACCCGACTATCCGGGTTTCCGGAAAGACAGCAGCCGCTACCGCATAGAGGACGATTATCCGCGCTGGGACCGCTACCGGCGTTTTTGCCAGGGACAGATCGTCGAGCTGATGGACCGGTTTCACCCCGACCTGGTCTGGTTTGACGGCGACTGGGAGCACAGCCCGGAAGAATGGGAAGCAGAGCACATCCGCCACCTCATCCTGTCCCGCAACCCGCAAACCGTGATCAACGGACGGCTCCAGGGATATGGCGACTATGCCACCCCCGAACAGAACATACCCGTCTCACGCCCGGCGTATCCCTGGTGGGAGCTGTGTTACACCAGCAACAACAACTGGGGCTACCATCCCGACGATACGAATTTCAAAACACCCGCGGAGGTCATTTCTGTTTTTGCAGACGTTATTTACAATGGGGGCAACCTGTTGCTGGATATCGGCCCCCGTGCGGACGGCACCATCCCCGATGAAGAAACGCACCTGTTGAAAGAGCTGGGTAGATGGACGAACGCACACCAGGAGGCGATCTTCGGGACGCTGCCCGGCATCCCGCAGGGGCACTTTTTCGGACCGTCCACCTTGTCAAAGGACTCGGCGACATTGTATCTGTTTCTTCCGTCAAAAACTTACGGCCAGGTCCTTGTAAAAGGTTTGTCCAACAATATACAGGATATACGCGTTGTTGGTACAGGACAACACCTCACCCACAAGATCGTGGGGAAGATCTCCTGGAGTGCGGTGCCCGGTCTGGTGTACATTGACGTACCGGCCACGGTGCTGGATGAATACATGACTGTGCTGGCGCTCCGGCTCGACGGCCCCGTCCGGCTTTACAAGGGCCAGGGTGGATATTAGTCCCTATATTCGTGGCCACGAAAAGACATGAAGTATGCTCAATCGCCGAAAATTTCTGACGTTATCAACACTCACGGCGCCGCTGGCGCTCTCCGGCAAAAGCCTCCTGGCGGAAGCCGCATCCGCCTTTGCGGGAACGTCCGCTGACAAAAACGCGCACCCGCCGTTGGCTCCGCACCCCATTGCGGGCCCCGCCATGGCATCGGAAAATCGCCCCACCGTGGCGACCGTCCCCATCGTCGTATCCACCTGGGACTTCGGCCAGGCCGCCAACGCCGAAGCCTGGAAAGTACTAGGCGCCGGCGGCTGGTCACTCGACGCCGTCGAGGCAGGTGTCAAAATCCCCGAGGCCGACCCCAATATCAACACGGTCGGTTACGGCGGCCTGCCCGACCGCGACGGTCACGTGACCCTCGACGCGTGCATCATGGAAGGAAACGGCAATTGCGGATCGGTGGCCGGTATGGAACACATCATGCACGCGATTTCGGTGGCGCGTAAGGTGATGGAAAAAACACCGCATGTCATGCTGGTAGGTGAGGGCGCAACCCAATTTGCCCTGGAGCAAGGCTTCCAAAAAATGAACCTCCTCACGCCCGCCAGCGAAAAGGCCTGGAAGCAATGGCTCAAGACCTCGAACTACCAGCCCGTGATGAATATCGAAAACAAATTCAGCCATAACCAACCGCCCATGCCCGGCGGCCCCGGCAACCACGACACCATCGGCATGGTGGCCATCGACACCCAGGGCCGGGTCAGCGGTGCATGTACGACGAGCGGCATGGCCTTCAAGCTGCATGGTCGCGTGGGCGACTCCCCCATCATCGGTGCGGGTTTGTTTGTCGACGAAGAAGTTGGCGCCGCCACCTCCACCGGTGTAGGAGAAGAAGTGATGCGTACCGTGGGCTCACACCTCGTGGTAGAGCTGATGCGCCAGGGCCGTTCTCCCCAGGAAGCCTGCGAAGAAGCCGTCAAACGCATCGTCAAAAAAGGCCCCGAAAGAGCAAAGACCCTCCAGGTCGGCTACCTGGCCATCAACCGCCAGGGAGAGATCGGTGCTTATGCCCTTCAAAAAGGATTCACCTACTCGGTGCGCACCGGTTCCATCGACCAGGTGTACCCCGCCCCTTATTATTTTCGATAACCCATGCGTCCCTTTATCCTCGAAATCTGCTGTTTCAACCTCTCCTCCGTCATCGTCGCCACCGGCGCCGGCGCGGACCGGATAGAGCTTTGCATGGACCCCGGGGATGGCGGCACGACACCCTCATACGGGTTGATCCACACGGCGAGGGAAGTAACGCGCAACGCGCACCGCACCGCGCCGGAGGTGACGCGCAACGCGGGCCGCGCCGCGCCGGGGCAGCGCCCTTCGGCGGCGCCCGCCCCCGGCACGGGCCCGGCGCCCGCCCCCGTGCGCCTCTACCCCATCATCCGCCCGCGCGGCGGCGACTTCTTTTATGATAAGAACGACTACGCCCAGATGCTCCTCGACATCGGCATTTGCCGGGAACTGGGGTGCGACGGCGTGGTCATCGGCGGGCTGACCCAGGACGGACGCGTGGACAAAGAACAATGCGCACGCCTGGTAGAGGCCGCCGGCCCCATGGGCGTGACGTTTCACCGGGCCTTCGACCGGGTCGCCGATCCGCTGGACGCGTTGGAAGACATCATCGCCATCGGCTGCGAGCGCATCCTGACGAGTGGTCTCCGGCCCACCGCCCCCGAGGGCGCGGCGCTGATCCACACGCTCGTGACCAAGGCAGGAGACCGCATTAAGATCATGCCGGGATCCGGGGTCCGGGCGGAAAACCTCGTGGCCCTGCAGGCCACCACGGGCGCCCGGGAATTCCATACATCCGCAAGGGTACCGATGCCCTCCCTCATGCAGTACGTCAACCCGCAGATGCAGGAACAGCTGACGCTGGTGGCCGTACACTCAGAGGAGGTCCGTCAGATGCGCACCCTGCTCGACGACTTGTACAATAGCGAAGCTCGATAATGAAGACGATTTTACTTAGCACAGCCTTATCGTTGGGCGCCGCCGTAGGCGCCGTCCTTGCGTCGCCGGCCGCCGCTGCGGCGCCGCAGACGCCCGGCGCACCGCGCGCCGCCGCCGCGGCGCAGAAGCCCGCGCCTCGGCCAGCGCCCCACACCTTTCACCTCGGCCCACACGACTTCCTGCTGGACGGCAAGCCCTTCCAGATCATCTCCGGCGAAATGCACCCCGCGCGCATCCCACGCGCGTATTGGCGGCAGCGCATCCGTATGGCGAAGGCCATGGGGTGCAACACCATTGCGGCCTACGTCTTTTGGAATTACCTGGAGACGTCGAAGGGACGGTTCGATTTTCGTTCGGAAAACCGGGACATCGCGGCGTTTATCCGCATCGCGCAAGAAGAGAAAATGTGGGTGCTCCTGAGACCCGGCCCTTATGTGTGCGCCGAATGGGACTTCGGAGGACTTCCGGACTACCTTCTGTCGATTCCGGGGATCAAGGTGCGTTGCGCCGATCCGCGCTATATGGACGCGGTCAAGCGGTATGTCAAAGCCCTGACGGCTCAAGTTGATCCGTTGCTGGTGACCCATGGCGGACCGATCCTGATGGTCCAGTTGGAAAATGAATACGGCAGTTACGGGAACGACAAGAACTACCTGGAGACCCTCCGGAAATGGTGGGTGGCGTCGGGGATCGACGTTCCCTTTTATACGGCGGATGGGGCAGCCCCGTCCATGCTCGAAGCGGGGAACGTGAATGGAGCGGCGATCGGGTTGGACCCCGGGGTGAGTGAAGACGACTTCGCCCAGGCGGCCAAAAGAAACCCGGATGTGCCCTCCTTTAGCAGCGAGACGTATCCCGGCTGGCTGACGCACTGGGGGGAAAAGTGGGCCACGACGGATACAGACGGGATCTGCAAAGAAGTCAAATTCCTGCTGGATACCAAGCGCTCCTTCAACCTGTACGTGATCCATGGCGGCACCAATTTTGGTTTTACGGCGGGTGCCAACAGCGGCGGCAAAGGCTTCGAACCGGACGTCACCAGCTATGACTACGACGCGCCGGTGAATGAACAAGGACAAGCAACACCCAAATACATGGCGCTCCGCCGGTTGATCGGGAGCTATACGGGCAGCCTGCCGGACATCCCGGCGCCTGTTCCCGTCATGAGCATACCGGCATTCACCCCGGCGGTCTGGACTTCTGTTTGGAATACGCTCCCCCAGCCTGTTGTCGAGGTCCAGCCCGAGCCCTTCGAGGCCCTGGGCCAAAACCAGGGGTTGATGCTCTACACCACGCGCCTCATCGGCCACAAAAGCGGGCGGCTGACGTTGACGGACCTGCACGACTATGCCACCGTATTCGTCGACGGCAAGTACATCGGCTACCTCGACCGGAGGGAAGGCAAAAAAAGCATCGAGCTACCCAAACCAGAGTCGCCCAACCCCCTCCTGGAGGTCCTGGTGGAGGGCATGGGGCACATAAATTTTGCCCAGGAAATGATCGATCCCAAAGGGATTACCGAGCGCGTCACCCTGGACGGAATGACGCTCATGAACTGGAAAGTATACCCGCTCCCCCTGAACGACACGTACATGCGCACGCTGCGTACCAAAGCGACGCCTCCGAAGACGCCAAGACCGGGGATGTTTTTTAAAGGGAGTGTCCACCTCGACAGCGTAGCCGACACCTACCTGGACCTCTCCCATTATCAAAAGGGCGTGGTCTGGGTCAACGGCCACAACCTGGGCCGCTTCTGGAACATCGGCCCCCAGCAGCACCTTTATTGCCCCGCGCCCTGGCTAAAGAAGGGGGATAACGAGGTGATCATCTTTGATCAACTGCAAACCGAGCCTGCGCCGGTGAGCGGGGTAACGACGCTGCAATGAGAGGGCTCGCTGGACTCGCGATTTTTTGGTGCCTGAGCGCGACGGCTCAGACGCCACAGCCGCCCCAGCCGGTCGGCGACTGGCTCCTGGGCGGTACTTACAAAGCGACCGTCCAGTCGGATTTTGACCGGCGCGAAGTGATCCTGGACAACGGCCTCGCCAGGCGCCGTTTCCTGGTAATGCCAAATGCGGCCTGTGTCGACTTTGTCGACTTGGTCAACGGGGAACAGCTCCTACGGGCGGTCACGCCGGAGGCAAGGCTGGTGCTGGATGGCAAGACCTACGAGGTCGGAGGTTTGTACGGGCAACGTGAAAAAGCATATTTGCGCGCGTCGGAGATCAATGGGCTACGGGCGCACCCGGAGGACTTTAAGTGCACCGGTTGGCACGTACAAATGCTGACGCCGCCGATCCAATGGGTGTCTCGCACTTGGACGGGGAACCCGCAACAGGCCACGGGTATCGAGCTTGTGCTAGAGTTTCGCGCGCCTGGCGGGCAGCCCGCAAGCGCGGCGGCGCAGGCCGGACCCGCGGCCTCCGCCGCGATGCAAGACCCGTCGCCGAAGGCAGTGCCTGCCCTTACAGTGGAGGTACATTACGTCCTCTACGACAACCTCCCCCTGTTCTGCAAATGGCTCATCCTCCGCAACGAAGGCGCACCGGTCAAGGTCGACCGCGTCGTGAATGAGATCCTGGCGACGCCAGACGGGAGTAGCACGGCAAAACCCCATGGTATTTATCTGGAATCCAACTATGCTTTTAACGGCTCGATGCGGTACGAGCTGTCGGACCAGACGGCGCATTGGATGGCGGATTCCGGCTATACGTCCCAGGTGAATTGCGGCGGCCAGAACCCTTGTCTGGCGGAAGTCTACCCGGACAAAGGCCCGGGGGTGATCCTCCGGACGAACGATACCCTCGAATCCGTTCGCACCTGGGAGCTATTGATGGATAGCGATGACCGGGAAAGAAGGGGGTTGGCGATCCGGAGGATGTATCGCACGATAGCGCCCTGGACAACGCAGAATCCGATCTTTTTGCACCTGATCTCCAGGAAGGATGAGGACGTCACCACTGCCGTCGACCAGTGTGTGGCCACGGGGTACGAGGCAGTGATCCTTAGCTTTGGCAGCCATTGCAATATGGAAGACACGTCGGCAGAGAACATCGCGCGCTGGAAAAAACTGGCGGCATACGCCCATGGCAAACACATCCTTATCGGCGGCTATTCGCTTTTTTCCAGCCGGCACATCAGCGACAGTGACGACGTGATCGACCCTAAAACGGGAAAACCGGGGGGCGCGGTTTTTGGCTTTGCGCCCTGTTATGGGAGCGCCTGGGGGCTGGCCTACCTGCGCAAGATCGAGTACTTTCTGGCCGCTACGGGTTTTGATATTTTCGAAAACGACGGTCCTTACCCGGGGGACGTTTGCGCGTCCACCACCCACCCCGGCCACCGGGGCCTGGAGGACAGCCAATGGCAGCAAGTGCTGCTACAAAAAAGCCTTTATCATTGGTGTTGCGCGCACGGGGTGTATGTCAACGCACCGGACTGGTATTTCCTGGACGGGACCAACAAGATCGCATTGGGGTACCGGGAAATGAACTTTACCTTGCCCAGGGACCAGCAGGTCATCCTGAACCGTCAGAATATCTATGATGGTACTTGGGAAAAAACACCGTCGATGGGTTGGGGTTTCGTGCCCCTGACAGCCTACCATGAGGGTGGACCGGAGGCGGTGCTGGAACCGCTGAAGGACCACCTGAAGGACTATCGGCAACTGATGGTCCAGTACTATGGAGCAGGTGTCCAGGCCTGTTACCGGGGACCTCGTTTATACGACACCGATAATACGGAGGCGCTTGTAAAAAGAACGATCCTTTGGTACAAAAAGTACCGGACGATCCTGAACGCGGATATCATCCACCTGAGGAGGCCCGACGGAAGGGACTGGGATGGAATCCTGCACGTCGACCCGAAGGGCGCGATCAAAGGGTTTTTGATGTTGTATAACCCGCTGCCTGTATCTTTGACGAGGACCATCACGGTGCCCCTGTATTATACGGGGCTATCGGGTGTCGTAAGGGTGCGCGAACAAGAGGGCGTGGCGAAAACATACGCACCCGGACGGGACGGGAACCTGCACCTCCGCGTGGTGTTGCCCCCCGATGGTTTTAGCTGGTACACGATTGAATAAAACTATATGAAGTCAAGAATTGTTGGCGCTTTATTGCTGATCAGTGCAAATATCCATGCACAAACCTTTAGCGTAACGTCCCCCGACGGGCGGACGACGATGAGCGTAACGCCGAACCTGAACCTCCAGGTCACCCACGACCAGCGAACCCTGGTGAACGCCAAAAGCCTGATAGGCTTGTCCATAGACTCTGCGGGGACAAACAACTGGAAGCCCTTAAAAGCGACCCGCAGCACGACCGACACCTGGATCCACCCCCAGGTCCCCGTCAAGTTCGCCTCCATCCGGGATCATTATAACGAAGGCGTATTCCCCTTCAAGAACGGCATAAGCCTCATCCTAAGGGCTTATGATAACGGCGTCGCCTACCGCTGGGTCATTCACCGCAAGGGCGCGTATAAAATTTGGAAAGAAACCCTGCACCTTCAGTTCCAACCCACCGATACGGCCTGGTATCCGCTGGAGGACGGTTTTTACTCGCACAACGAACGCAATTTTGTACCGCTCACCCTTGACAGCATCAAACAAAACAAGCTCGCGAGCCTGCCGGTGACGCTCAGCGACAACGGGACGAAGCTCTTTTTCTCGGAAGCCGACCTCTACGACTATGCGGGTCTCTGGGTAAGAGGAGACGGGCAAGGCGGATTAGACGCCACTTGGCCTTCCTATCCAAAAACCTTAAAAGAAACAAGCGACCGGGATAGAAAAGTCCTGGAACGCGAAGACTATATCGCGGAAGGGGAAGGCGACAAACTACTCCCCTGGCGGCTCCTGGCGATCGAGGACAAGGACGGCGGGTTGTTGACCAACACGCTGGTGTATCAGCTGTCCCGTGGCACGAAGGAGGACTTTAGCTGGGTGCAACCGGGCAAAGTCTCCTGGGATTGGTGGAACGACAACAACGTCTATGACGTGGACTTCAGGGCGGGGATCAACACCGCAACCTACAAATATTATATCGACTTCGCGGCCCGGTACGGGTTGTCCTATATCATCCTTGATGAGGGCTGGAGCCCGGTCAACGACATCCTGAAAGTGGTGCCGGACCTGGATATGCAGGCGCTCATGGACTATGCGAAGTCGAAGAACGTCGGTGTCATCCTGTGGGTGTCCTGGCTTTCCCTGGACAAACAACTGGACCAGGCCCTGGACCTGTATGCCCGCTGGGGTGTCAAGGGGATTAAGGTCGACTTTATGCAGAGGGACGACCAGCTCATGGTGAACTACTACGAGAAGGTGGCCAAAGCAACGGCGGCGCGGCACATGCTGGTGGACTTTCACGGGGCGTATAAACCGACGGGGCTGGACCGCCAGTACCCCAATGCCCTGACCCGGGAAGGCGTTTTCGGGAACGAAAACAGCAAGTGGGCCGACGTCCGCGATCCCCGCGTCCTGGATCCGCGGCACAACGTCACCCTTGCGTTTACGCGGATGGTGGCGGGCCCAATGGACTACACACCGGGCGCCATGCAGAATGCCACGCAGCACGCATGGGCAGCCATCTTCAGCAACCCGATGAGCAAGGGCACGCGCTGCCAGCAACTGGCGATGTATGTCGTGTACGAGAGCCCGCTCCAGATGCTTTGCGACAATCCTACGCACTACTATAAGGAACCCGAATGCATGGACTTCCTGAGCACGGTTCCCGCGACCTGGGATACGACCGTGGTCCTGCAGGCAAGCGTCAGCCATGTCGTTGCCCTGGCCCGCCGGGCCACCAACGGAGACTGGTACATCGGCGCCATGACCGACTGGACGCCCCGGGACCTCGACCTGGACCTTTCGTTTTTGGGCGGCGGCGCCTGGACCATGGACAGCTGGCAGGATGGGATCAATGCGGACCGCAACGCGGAAGACTTTAAGCGCATAACGGGCCAGTCTGTGCCCGGCACGCTGCACGTTCACCTCGCACCGGGCGGGGGCTTCGCAGCACGGATCACCAAGGCACACTAAGGCGCCGGCGGCTTCGCGACCCGGAGCCGCCGGGTCCGGCTCGTACCACCCCGGCGAACCAAGCCAGCGGGTCCCCCAAATGGCCATTTGGCGAAGTCAAATCTTATTTAGATATTTGTCTAATTATCTAAATGCTCCCTTGAACCAGCTCTTCAAAGCCCTCAACGACCCCACCCGCCGGGCCATCCTTGACTTGCTCAAGGACAAGGACCTGACGGCCGGGCAGATCGCGGAACAGTTTGACATCAGCTGGCCAAGTATTTCGCATCACCTGGACCTGCTCAAACGGACGGGGTTGGTGACGGCCCAGAAGGAGGGCCAGTTTGTCTATTACTCGATCAATACGACGGTCATGGACGAAATGCTGCAATGGATTCTTCAACTCACCCATAAAAAACAGCCGTGATATGCGTACAAAAATCTCCTGGACGGACGGGGTGGCGCTGGTTGTCTTGTTCTTGCCCCTGGCTTATTTCATCTATCTATACCCCGGTTTGCCGCAGACCGTCGCACTACACTTCAATGTAAAAGGCGAGCCGGATCGCTGGGGTAACAAAAGCGAGACCTGGCTCCCCATTCTGATGTTGTCCGTTGTGGCTTTGGGCGTGGGTTTGCTGGTGCGTTTCCTGCCGCTGATCGACCCCAAAAAGAAAGTACAGTACTCGGAAGGCACACTGATAAAGCTCAGTTATGGCCTTGTTTTGTTCCTCACCGTTCTCAACTTTATGATCGTACACGCCAGCCAGACGGGGCATTTCGCCCTGGGGCGCGGATTTTTCCCGGTGATGGGCCTGTTTTATGTCTATTTAGGAAACCTTTTCAATAATATAAAGCCCAATTATTTTGTCGGGATCCGGACGCCCTGGACGCTGGAGAACGAAAGCGTATGGAGAAAGACCCATCATTGGGGTGGGCGTCTTTGGGTCATCGGGGGGCTTACCCTGGCGGTGACGACCTTCTTTTGGCCGAAGGTCGCGGTGTTCCTGACGGGGACGGCTATCCTTGCCCTCGCGCCCATCATTTACTCCTATGTGTGTTACAGGCAAATACAAAAAACAGTATGAAACGTTTTTTCCTGATGGCGCTATGCTTATGCGCACGCGCCGCCGATGCGCAGTTGAACGGTACCTGGAGCGGCAAGCTTGCCGGTAGTATCACGGTGGTTTTTCATTTTACGCCCGCTGGAGACGCGACAGAAGGCACCCTTGACGTTCCACAGCAGGGCGCCATCGGTCTCCCGATCCGGCAAGTGGTGTTGAACGGGGACAGCCTTGTTTGCCAGCTAAATGCGCCCCTGGCGACCTTTGCGGCGGTCAGGACCAGCGATTCGACGTTTGACGGCGTCTGGACGCAAGGCAAAGGACACGTACCGCTGTACATCCGTCACCTTACCGGCGCCGAGGCGGCGGCTTTTGCGCCCCCGGCCCGGCCACAGACGCCGGTAAGGCCTTGGCCTTACCGCAGCGACAGCGTTGAATACGATAACACAGACAGGACCGTACACCTGGCGGGGACGCTGACCTATCCGTCCACCGGCGGCCCCTTTCCCGTGGCGGTCCTGATCACGGGCAGCGGTATCCAGGACCGGGACGAGACGATTTTTGGCCACCGTCCTTTTGCCGTGATCGCCGACTACCTGACCCGGAGGGGGTATGCCGTGCTGCGCGTGGACGACCGGACCGCGGGTTTATCCAGGGGCGACGTTGCCGGCGCCACCAGCGCCGACTTTGCAAAGGATGTGGAGACCAGCCTCGCCTGGCTAAAGACAAGGAAAAACATCGATACCACGCGCATGGGGTTGATCGGGCACAGCGAGGGCGCGATGATCGCCCCGATGATCGCGGCCCGGGACAAGTCTATCGATTTTATCATCTTACTGGCGGCGCCCGCCGAGGGCGGTTATGCGACGATGGGTTTCCAGACCCTGAGACCGTTGGAATATGCAAAGGCACCCGCGAACGTGATGAAGGCGAGTATGATGAGGGAAAAAATCCTGTTGTCGCACATGCTCAGGGATACCACCGTCACGGCGTTCATACAGGGCGTAGATGCCCAGTACCGGGCGTATACGGAAACCTGTTTGGACTCCACCCATCACCTTCCCGACTACATTGTCCCCCCGGACCAGCTCCGGGAAGCCCTGGTCCGCCAGGCACCGTCCCTGATATCCCCCTGGTGGAAGTTCTTCCTGTCCTATGATCCGGCGCCGGACTACCGGAGGTTGCAGTGTTACGTCCTGGCCCTGGGGGGCGACAAAGACATACAGGTAGACAATTCGATCGACCTCCGGCTCATCCTGAACTATGTAAATCCTGCGGAAAAACCAAAGCTGACGGAGGAGCTCCTCCCCGGGTTGAACCACCTTTTCCAGCACTGCCATACCTGTACCGTGGAAGAATACGGGAAGCTGGAGGAGACGTTTTCCCCCGAGGTGCTGAAGACCATGGGCGACTGGCTGGACAAACGGCTCAAGCCGGCGCCGCCATTCTGACAGGATTTTCCCGCTGGTATCATTCTGGTGGCTCTTCCCTGAAAAGGCATTTATGGAACCAATGATACAGTGGGTGAACAATGACCTGGAGCGCGACAGGGAACTGCTGGACAGCTACTCCAGGACCATCACCGGCGTCGTAGCCGGTGCGGGCGCCGCGGTCGTACATATACAAGTGGAAAAAACAGAAACGGACCCCCGCACCAAGGCCCCCAGGACCGCACGCGGCGCCGGTTCGGGTTTTATCATCTCCTCCGACGGTTTTATCGTAACCAACCACCACGTGATCGAAGGCGCGGAAAAAATACAGGCGACCTTAGCCGGCGGCCAGGTACTCCAGGCCGACCTTAAGGGATCCGATCCCTCCACCGACATTGCCGTCATCAAGGTATACGGGGAAGGCCTGGGCACCCTTGCTTTTGCCGACTCCGATCGTCTCCAGGTGGGACAAATCGCCATCGCTGTGGGAAATCCTCTGGGGTTGCAATACACCGTCACCTCCGGCATCGTCAGCGCCCTGGGCCGCACGCTCCGCGCCAAAAACGGCCGTCTGATCGACGATGTCCTCCAAACCGACGCCGCCCTCAACCCGGGCAACTCCGGCGGGCCTTTGTTGGATACCCACGGGCACGTCATCGGCGTCAATACCGCCACGATCCCGTCCGCCCAGGGTCTTTGTTTTGCGGTGTCCTCCAACCTCTCCTCCTATATCGCGGGCAAACTCATCATCGAGGGCCGGGTCCGCCGTGCCCAGCTCGGCATCGCCGGCCAACTGGTCAACCTGACAGAAAGAATGGTCGCGGTGGGCAAGCTGTCACGTCACACCGGGGTCTACGTCAGCGAAAAGATCGCCGACGCGGGGGTGCGCAACGATGCCCTCCGGGTCGGGGACATCCTCGTGGCTTTTAATGGGTTGCCGGTGGGGTCAACGGATGACCTGCATCGGTATTTGACGTTTGAGACGGTGGGAGTGCGGCAGGAGTTAACGGTTTTCCGGGACGGGCAATTGCAGACGGTGGCGGTGGTGCCGGGCGAGCGGCGATAGATAGGGTTATCTTTCTCCAAAACCCATTAAAAAGCATGTCCCAAATAACACAATGAACACCCCCATGATGAGGAGATCCTCAGGGATAGGGTTGTAACCGGGCATCATGGCGTGTTCCGGGTATCCGGCGTTAAACTTCAGGGGAATGGTATCTCCTTTGTTCAACCGGTGGCCGGCCAGGTGACTTTTGGCGGAATACCGCTGCCCGTCGACACTAAATACAATAGACGAGCGTCCACCTGGATTGGATATAATGGTGGCCGTTACCACCGTTCCCTCGGTATATACCTTGTAGTCTGCGTAAATCGAATAGCTGAACAGGATGATGATAATGAAACTGACAACGATCGCGGCCCCGATCCTGCCGGTCTTGTTAACGCCAGGGACCCTCTGGAGCGGGGTCGGGGCCGGTTTGATGTTGAGGAGTTCCTTGACGGTCTTCATTGCGTTTGTAAAATAAGGCTTTTATGGATGCCCTTACAAACGGCGTTTATCCGGATGGTTCCCACACGGCCGGTGCTTCGTACAAGGATGGTGGCTACGCCTCCCCGCAAGGGTGCGGTTGACGGCCCGGCGGCAACCCCTTCCCCGCTCACCGAGAAGGCGACTTCAGTCGCATTGTCCAACACCTCGACCGCACCCGCGGAATCCACCAAGGACGCGTGGACAAACACTACATCCACTCCGTTCGCCTGCAGCGGCATCCCCTGGAGGTCGGCGTCGAGTGTCAACCGCGCGGGCACTCCCGGCGTGCGCCGCACGTCGAATGCCACCGGCACGCCATGACGGTACCCCACGGCCTTTAACGCCCCGGGCGTAAATCGTATGCCGGTGAAGGTAAACGGCGGATGCGCCAGATGCCGCGCATTCCCTCCGTCAAAGGGATTCCCCCCGTGGTCCCAGTCGCCATACCCCGAATCCGGTCCATCGTCGGGACTTCGCACCGCGAGCAGTGTCCCGTCACGATACAGCGCCACCGAGTCTGCATTGGAATAGATCACCACTTTCCCGGATGTATCGAAGGGCGTCCACCAGTTGGCGATATAGACCATTGGCCGGGCGGCCTGGCTTTGAAAGAAGTAGTAGCTGAACTTGGGCAGGCGGAAGACGTCCATCACGCCCCAGTCCGTCGTCCCTTTGGTCGGCGCCTCAAACCCATCATAAAACGCCCAGTTGGCGTCGCCCACGGTCCAGGGGTAATAAGACGGCCCTCGCAACAGGTTGTGCTCCCACTGGACGTTCCAGGCGTTGTGTAGCAACGATGCCTCGCCGGTAGAAGCGTTGGCATTGGTCGTGGATTCCGCTCCCCCGAATTCATAATGGCCGTATTCGCGGACAAAACCGGGCTGCAAAGGCTGTACGTCCTGCGGCCGGCCAAACGGGTCTTCCCAACTGTTGTAGGGTACATCCCAGGCAGTATGTTGCGCGCCATACGTATCTCCGGACGTAAAGAATTGGTCCCCGGGGTACTCCTCGTGGGCCACGCGCGCCGAGGCGATGCGAAACGAATCCGGTGGGTAGCTTTCGTTGAGGCTCATTTCCCACATAATGACGCAGGGATGGTTGCGGTCCCGGCGTACGGTTTCGCGTATGTCGCGGAAGACGCGGGAACGGAAGCGCTCACTGTTGTTGAAGAACTGCCAGCCGGGAATGGGATCGGCGACCATCAGGCCGATGGAGTCACAGACCTCGTATACGGACGGGTCTTGCGGGTAGTGCGCGAGCCGCACGAAATTCATCCCGGCGTCCTTGATGCGTTTGAGGTCACGGTAGTTGGCCGCGGCAGACAGGGCGTTCCCGATATAGGGATGATCCTGGTGCCGGTTGGTGCCTACAATCCGATAGGGGCGGCCGTTGAGGACGAAACCGTGAGCCCGGGAAAACGCCAACGACCGGATGCCGATGCGGTGGACCTCTTCGTCGATGACGCGCCCGCCGGAGAGCAGTTGCGTGCGCAGCGTGTACAAATGTGGGTCTTCGGGTGACCATAGGTGTGGGTGTACCACGGTAAACCGCTGTACCAGCGAGTCCGTCGCGTCACCCTCGGCCATGATCTGACCGTCCAACATCTGGCGTATGCGGGTACCCGCCATAAGGCGGACCCGCGCGTCCGCCTTATGGCGTGCCCAGGCACGCATCGCTAAGATTTGCACGTCGTCCGTCGCGGTGGTCCGCACGACAACGGTCGCGGACGAGTCAGACACCTCCTCGTACCGCGCAAATACATCGATATGCCGCGGCGGCAGCCCCACCAGCCACACATTCCGATAAATCCCACTCCAATACAGGAACCCCAACCGCTCCAGGGACTTGCCGGGCGGCGTCTGGTTGTTGTTCCGGTTGTCGACCCGGACGACGATGACGCTGTCCCCGCGAAAAACAGGCACCGTAAACGGCAGGTACCCACCCTGGTGCTGGAGCACGAACCGTCCGTTGACCCAGACCGAGGCGACCTGCATGGCGGCGTCAAACCGCAGGCTGTATTCCCGTCCGTCGGTGGGCACGCGAAAGCGTTTCCGGTAATAGCAGATGCCCACGAATTGCCGCGGGCCGGGGTTCAGCTCCGACTCGTCCCTGGCAGATGCGGGGAGTGTGACGCGCGTCCAATAAGCGCCCCGGATCAAGGGATATTCACGGTTGAACCCGCGCGTCGCCGACGAGATTTCGTCGGATCCCGCCGCCGCAACATGCTCGTCCGTAAATTGCCCGGTAAACGCAGTCCCCTGACGCACCCGCCCCGCGCCAGCGGGCGCATTGGGCGAGTCGATGGCGTACCGCTCCCACCCGCGGTCGAAGGAAACTTCGAGGCGCGGGACGCCGCCGAAAGGGGCCACCCGCGGTGCGCCGCCGGAAGGGGCGCTGCCGGATAGGGCCGCCCGCGAAGCGCCGCCGGAAGGTGCCGCCGGTTGCCCCGCCGCCCGTTGCGCGGCCGCCGCCAAAACCCCAAGGGCCAGCACAAGGCTGGCCCCGGGAAGAAAAAACCGAAACCCCTGCATTAGTACCCCGGATTTTGTTTTAACTGCTTATTGATATCAATCTCTGACTGCGGTATCGGCCACAAATAATTCTTGCTCGGATCAAACAACCGCGTCTCCACCGGTATGTTTCCCCCGGTATACGTCACGACACCGGTGGTGGCATTGACCGTGCCGAGACGCGCCCCGGTAACGGGCCCCGCCATGACCTGGGCCCCGATCTGCCACCGCTGGATGTCAAACCAGCGAAGGCCTTCGAGGGCAAGCTCGACACGGCGTTCGCGGCGGACAAGGGTGCGCAAGGTGGCCTGGCTGTTGTAGACGCTTTGGTCGACGGCGGGCATCCCTGCGCGGGCGCGGACCTGGTTGAGGTCGTTGTAGACGGTGGCGTCGATCTTTCCGGACTCGATCTTGGCCTCGGCGTCCATGAGCAGGATTTCTGCGTAGCGGATGAGGATCATGCTGAGCCCGGTATTGAAGATACCGTTGTCCCCGTTATAGTCCGATAAAACAGCGGTGAACTTCTTTTCCAGGTACCCGGTCACCGAGGTGTTGTTCCCGGACTGGTAAAAGTCGGAAGACGAGGCATCGAGCGGGTCGTAATAGTTAGAACTTCCGTCGGCGTAGGGATATTGCTCTCCGGGATACACCACCGAAGCGGCCAGGCGGGGATCGCGGTTCGCAAAGGGATTGGACGCATCGTACCCGGAGGTAGGGTCGTCGATGGTTTTCCCGTTGGTCATTTCATACGCATCGACCAGGGATTGGAGCGGGTCAAGGGAAGACCAGCCGCCGTAGGTAAAGCTGGGCATGACGCCAACCACCCAGTTGGTGTTGGATGTGCTGGTATTGCCGATGTATTTCACGTCGAGGATGACCTCGCTGTTCTCCGCAAACTTTTCCCGGAACAAATCGGTGTAGCTGGGATACAGGGCGTAACCCAATTGCATGACCTGCTGACAATCGGTGATACAGTCGGCATAATCGCCGGTGTAAAGCTCAATCCGGGCTTTCAAAGCGACCGCTGCTCCACGGGTAATGCGCCCGATTTCGGAGCCCGCGCCGCCGGAATAGGCCACCGGAAGGTTGGGCGCGATGGCGGCCAGCTCGCTCAACACAAATTGGGTGACGGAATCCTTGGTGGTCCGCTGTACGGCATCGGCCTGGGCAGGGGTCAGGGACGACGTAACCAGGGGCACACCACCGTACAACTGGGACATCATAAAGTACTGGTACGCGCGGATAAACCGGGCCTCGCTTTGGGTGCGGGCAAGCAAGCCGGTGCTGATCGGTGCGCGGGTCACGTTGGACAGGAACCAGTTGCACTTCTGGATCGTGACATAGTTGTACAGGTTGTCCGAATTCCCGTTGGGGACGACACCCCCGGGGGTGGCGGAACCGTTCCCGTAGGCCTGGAAGCCTTCCCATGGATATTGGCTGTACACGTTGTCGGAACAGGCGTCCATGTAGATTACGTTGTACCCGTCGGCCCAGCCCTGGAGACCGGAGACGGGGTTGGACCAGCCGGAATAGCAGCCGTTGAGGGCGGCGATGACGTCGCTGGAATCGCTGAAAAGACTGGAGTTGCTCAGGCTGTCGGTGGGCTGCCGGTCAAGGAAATTCTTTTTACAGGCACTCAACGCCAGCAGTAAGATAGGGATATATAGAAGCTTCTTCATTACAAAAGGTTTTTAGAATGTCACATTTAACCCGAACGTCGAGGTCTTGATTTGAGGGTAGTCGTAACCGGCAGTGCCCGCGGGCGCTTCGGGATCGATCCATTTGTAGAAAGACGTGATCGTCAGGATATTCTGTGCGCTATAGTAAAGGCGGATCCGTTGGGCACCGATCCGGCGGGCGATGCCTTGCGGGAACGTATACCCGAGTTGAAGGTTCTTCAGCCGCAGGTAGCTGGCGTTGCGGACCCAGAAAGAAGAGGGGTTCGTGCCCGGGTCGTTCTGCAGGTATGAGGTGGTGAGCAGGCGGGGCATGGAGGCGCCGGGATTGGAGGGCGTCCATGCATTGAGCATGGCGCTGGTGGGTTTGCCCACGGTGGTGCCTACCTGCCCGATGGCGATGCCCTGTGCGTACCCTTTTACACCGGCGGCGCCCTGGAAGAAGGCAGTCAGGTCGATCCCTTTCCAGCCGGCACCTACGTTAAAGCCGTATGTGACCTTCGGGAAATACGTGCCCAGGTAGGTCCGGTCGTTGGTCTGGTCGATCTTGCCGTCCCCGTTCAGGTCTTTGTAGATGATGTCGCCGGGACCCGTATTGGGGGACTGTGTGGCGTGTTTGGCGACCTCCGTAGCGTTCTGGAAGAGGCCCTCGGCTTCATACCCCCAGAACGAGTTGATGGGAAGACCGACCTTCTGGATCGTTATGCCGCTGATGTTGGGACCCGTGCCGGCCAGGCTGGTGACCTTGTTTTGTATAAAGGCTGCGTTGGCGCCGATGTTGTAGGTAAAAGCACCTTGCCGTCCGCGATAGTTCGCGTTAAACTCCCAACCCTTGTTCTGGACGGCGCCTGCATTTTGATAGGGCGTATTCAACCCGTAAGGGGCGGACACCGGGATGTTGAGGAGGATGTTGCTGGTATTTTTGACAAAATATTCCGCAGAAAACGTCAGGGCTTCCTGGAGGAAAGCCGCGTCCAGACCAAGGTCCGTCTCGGTGGTGGTTTCCCACTTCAGGGCGGTGTTGGCCCCGTTGATGGGCGCTACCCCCGCGGCAAAGGCAGGGTTGGCACCCCCGAATACATAGTTCTGACCGGCGCTGACCGTGGTGATATAGGGATAGTAGGTATTGTCGCTGTTGGAGCCCGTGATGTTCTGGTTCCCGAGCTTACCCCAGCTGCCCCGGAGCTTTAGCTCGGAGAAAATGGGACGAAGCGGTTTAAAGAAGTTCTCCTGGGAAATCCGCCACCCTGCCGACAGGGAAGGAAAAGTACCAAACCGGTTGGCGGTATCGAAGCGCGAAGAACCGTCATACCGGAGGTTGGCTTCGAAAAGGTACTTCCCGTCATAGTCGTAGTTAAAGCGGCCGAAAAAGGACTGGAGCGCGAGCTCGTTCGAATAACCGTTCGACGTCTGTCCCGTGGTGGACGCGGCGTTCAGGTCAGATAGCTGGTTGTTCAAAAAGCTCTGGCGGTAGCCGTCCAGCTCATAATATTTCGTGTATTCCTGGGAATAGCCCCCAAGGATTTTTAACGTATGGTTACCCAGGTGTTTCATATAGTCGATGGTGGCCTGGAGCGTTACATACGTCGTATTGTCGTATTTGTCGGTGACGTTATTCGGACCCTGGTACAAACCGGCGGAACCCGTGGCGGTGTAGAACTGGATGTCGGCGACATAAGACTTGTTCTGGTCCTGGGTCAGCGTATACCCTACAAAGGGTTTTACGTGCAGGTCCTTGACGGGTTCCCAGTCAAGACCGGCGGAACCCGTGAGCAGGTATTTGTTATACGTGCCCAGGCTGGGGGAATTCAGCCATGCGATGGGATTCCCGTCCCCGATATATGCATAGTCCCCGTTGGCCCATTTCAGCGGCACCATCGGCGAAATACGGTTGACCTGACGGATCATCTGGGAGAAAGCACTGACGCCGGGATACGAACTCAGCGGCTCCTGAAACGGATTGAAGGTATAGGAAATGTTGGCGATCGCCTTCAGGTTGCGGGTTGCCTGGGTGGTCAGGTTCAACCGCGTGGTAAAGCGCTGGGCCTGGGTTTTGGCCACATTCCCTTCCTGGTCGAAATAACCCAGGGAGAAAAGATACTGCGTCTTTTCCGATCCGCCGCTGATCCCGAGGTAGTGGTTTTGCTGGAGCCCTTTTTTGTTGTAGAAAAGGTTCAGCCAGTCGGTGTTCGGGTGACCAACCGGGTCGGAGCCGTCCTTGTACTGCTGGATGTCCGTCGCCGAATACACGGGCGCCGAGCCGACGTTGGCCAGCGCCTGGTTGTACATCGTCGCGGCCTGCCAGGAAGGGAGATAGTCTGGGAGACGCGTCGGTGTTTGTTTGCCGACGTACACATCATATTCGATCTGCGAGGCCCCTTTCCTACCCTTTTTGGTAGTGATCAGGATCACGCCGTTGGCCGCCCTGGAACCGTAGATGGCGGCGCTGGCGGCGTCTTTGAGCACCGAGATGCTTTCCACGTCGTTGGGATTGACCTCGTTCATGGAAGAAATGATCCCGTCGACGACGACCAGGGGGGCGGTGCTGTTGAGCGTGCCGATCCCGTCGATATTGATCGAGCCAGCGTCCCTGCCGGGTTGCCCGTTGTTCTGGATCACCGTCACGCCGGGCATGGTGCCCTGGAGTGCGTTGCCAAGGCTGGTGACCGGCCGGTCTTCAAGCTGGGCGGCGCTGACCGTGGATACGGAGCCCGTCAGGTCGACCTTGCGTTGCGTGCCGTAACCTACGACCACGACTTCGTTCAGGCTGTTTTGTTGTTTGGTCAACACAACCGATACCTCACCACCGGTCACTTTCACGGTCTGGGAAGCATAGCCCACATACGAAATCACCAGCTCGGTGCCCTCCGTTGCGTCCAGCGTAAATGCCCCTTTGGCATCGGTCATCGTGCCCGTATTGGACCCTTTGACGGTCACCGATACGCCTTCCAGCGGAACACCGGCGCCATCGGCGACTCGTCCATGGACGGGACGGGCCGTCACCACAACGGTCGCGGGTACTTCCGGTTTCAGGATCACCTGGTTGCCCACCACCTCCATCCGGAGGTGAAGCGGCCCCAGGAGCCGGCCCAGGACCACGTCCAGGTCCTCATGAACCGCCAGGCAGGTCACCCGTTGCTGGTCGGGTACGCCCGGGGAGATATAGATGAATTTTACACCCGCCTCCTTGGATAGCCGGTGAAAAACCGTTTTCAATTCTTCCTGGTCCGCGACCAGGGATACTTTCTTTTTGAGCACCTCCTGACCGGCGGCCGGCCGTGCATAAACGGCTCCCGCGGCGGTTAGTGTCAAGGCGATGGAAAGCAATCCGATTCTCATAAAATGAAGCATTGACCCGTGAATGCATGGGCATTTTTTCATAACTTGAACAAGTTTTGGTTTGACGTAAAAGGATGATCAAAACGACCCCATCACAGTGGAATGGCGCTGGGGTTTCCAGGGGGCCTCAGGGCCCCCCTTTATTAAGCGGTGGGTTCATATCGTTGGTTTTGGTGGTTATTGACACGGCCGGGCCTGGATCGTCACCACACCGTCGATCACCTCGTAGTGCGCGTCCAGCGCCTGGCAGATCAGGTCCAGTTTCCGGTAAATCGATTCGTCGCTCAGGTCCGCGCTGATGCGGCAGTTTTTCAAAATCTCCTTGTCGTATTCGATGTCCAGGCCAAACGTGGCACGCAAGTCTTCCAACACGTCCGTCACGGGGACGTTGTCATACCGGAAGCCGGGCCGCAGCGGCTGCACCGCCACGGGTGTATCCACCAGCACCTTCCGGAACTGTTCCTCCCCATAGTGTAACTCCTGGTTCGGCGTAAGGATCACGCCCGTCAGCGTCCGGGCCGAATCCCGGTCGTCTGCGCGGCGCACCGATACTTTGCCCGAGAGCACCGTCACGCGCACGTCCTTTTTGCGCCAGGCATCAATGCGGAAACGCGTGCCCAGCACGCACGTCACCAGGTCTTGCGCATACACCCGGAACGGGCGGTTTGGATGCGGGGCCACCGAGAACTCCGCTTCGCCTGTGAGGTAGACGTCCATGGAGGCGCCCGGTTGGCTTGTGTAGCGTATCGAAGATTTGAGGAAAAGTAAGGCAGTACTACCGTCTGACAGGCTCACCCGTTTCATGGCCGTGCCGGTATTGGTGATCGTCGTGAGGCTGTCCGGAGCCATCGCCTGACGCTCTCCCGGTGGCTTGACGGTATACGAAAGGTACACACCCAGCGCGACGATGCCGACCAGCGCGGCGGCTGCGGTCCAACGGAGTATCGGACGCCAGGGTGAGACGTGCCTCACCCTTTTCAGTATGGCGTCGATGCGCACCCGCACCTCCGCGGGGCTTAGGTTGGCCTCCCGTACCGACAGCGACCGCAACAGCGTCCGCGCCTCTTCGAGGGTGCCTTCGTGCCCGGGATGCAGGCGCTGCCAGTCCTCCCAGAAGACGCGGTCTTCTTCCCGTTCCTCCAGGACCCAGCGGATAAACCGGGGATGGATGATCAGATCTTCTACATGCATACTGTTATAGAACGGACTGACCGGTAAAACTACTGGCGGGAAACGGCTTTTTGCCAAATAATGCGCAATCGGTTGCGCTAGAGCAATGCGCTAAAAGTCAGTCCCAGAGAGGATTCCAGCCAAAACTCCTTAATCTTCCGGAGGCTTTCGGAGAGGAGGTTGTAGACCGACTGACGGTGGATGCGCATGAGCTCGGCGACCTGCGCGGGATCGAGCTTTTGATAGTACACGAGGTAAATCACCTCCTTTTGCCGGGCGGGAAGCTGGTCCAGGATCTGCCTTAGCTTGGACGCTTTTTCCTCCGCGAGCTGTTTTTCGACGATCAGGTCTTCCACCGAGAATTCCAGGGAGAACGCGTAGTCATCGGCGGGGGTGCCGGCCATTTTACGCTCCCGGTCGCTGAGGCGGATGATCCTTCTTTTCAGGGCAGTCAGCAGGTACTGGCGGGGATAATTAATGGCCTCCAGCTTGTGCCGGTTTTGCCAGAGGGTGACAAATACATCCTGGATACAATCCGTGAGCAGGTCGTCGTCTTTTGTGAAGTGATGGCCATAACGGTAAAGGGTATCGTAGTAACGTTCCATGAGCGCCGTAAACGCCCCTTCGTCACCGTCCCGCAATCGTTCCAGTATGTATCCCTCGCTATTCATCCAGCTTAAGCACCGCCAGGAAGGCCTCCTGAGGCACCTCCACGTTCCCGATCTGGCGCATGCGCTTCTTCCCTTCCTTTTGTTTCTCCAGGAGTTTGCGTTTGCGGGAGATGTCCCCTCCATAGCACTTGGCGGTGACGTCCTTGCGTATGGCGGAGATGTTCTCACGGGCGATGATCTTGGCGCCGATGGCGGCCTGGATGGCGATCTGGAACTGCTGGCGCGGCAAAAGTTCTTTTAGCTTTTCGCAAAGCTTGCGGCCAAAGTCCTGGGCGCGGCTCCGGTGGATCAGCGCGCTCAGGGCGTCCACTTTGTCCCCGTTGAGGAGGATGTCCATCTTGCAGATGTCGCTTTCGCGACGGTCGATGGGGGAATAATCGAAGGAGGCGTATCCGCGGGTGGTGGACTTGAGTTTATCGTAGAAGTCGAAGACGATTTCGGTCAGGGGCATCTCAAACATAAGCTCCACCCGGGTCTGGGTCAGGTAACTTTGGTTGAGCAGGATGCCGCGTTTGCCCAGGCAAAGCGTCATGATATTCCCGATGTATTCAGGCTTGGTGATGATCTGGGCTTTGATATAGGGCTCTTCAATCGTGTCCAGGTACGTGGGATCGGGCATTTCGGTGGGGTTGTTCACCGTTACGGTCTCGCCCCGGGTCGTGTGCGCGATAAAGCTCACGTTGGGTACCGTCGTGATGACGGTTTGATTGAATTCCCGCTCCAGCCGTTCCTGGATGATCTCCATGTGGAGCATACCGAGGAAGCCGCAACGGAACCCAAAACCAAGGGCCTGGGAGGTCTCCAGTTCGTAGGTGAGCGAGGCATCGTTGAGCTGGAGTTTGTCCATGCAATCCCTCAGTTCTTCGAACTCGTCGGTATTGACGGGGAAAATGCCCGCAAAGACCATCGGTTTGACCTCTTCGAAGCCCTGGATGGCTTCGACATTTTGGGCCGATGCCAGGGTTAGGGTATCCCCTACCTTGACTTCCTTGGCGTTTTTGATACCGGTAATGATGTAGCCGACATCTCCGCAACCGACCTCATTCTTTGGGGCCAGCCCCAACTTGAGGATACCGACCTCGTCGGCCCCGTAGACGGTTCCGCTGTTGATAAAACGGATCGTATCCCCTTTGCGCAGGACGCCGTTCATGATGCGGTAGTAGACGATGATGCCGCGGAAAGAGTTGAAAACGCTGTCGAAGATCAGCGCCTGGAGCGGCGCAGCCGGGTCGCCCTTAGGGGCGGGGATACGGGCCACGATTGCCCGGAGGATGTCTTCGATGCCAATCCCGCTTTTCCCGCTGGCCAGCAGGATGTCCTCTTCCTTACAGCCGATGAGCTCGATGATCTGGTCCTTGGTTTCCGGGATCATCGCCCCTTCCATATCGATCTTGTTGATGACCGGGATGATTTCCAGGTCGTTGTCGATGGCCAGGTAAAGGTTGGAAATGGTTTGGGCTTGTATCCCCTGGGAGGCGTCCACCAGGAGCAAGGCGCCCTCACAGGCCGCCAGGGCCCTGGAGACCTCGTACGAGAAATCCACGTGCCCCGGGGTATCGATAAGGTTCAGGACGTACTCCTGTCCGTCCTGGATATAGTTGATTTGGATGGCGTGGCTCTTGATGGTGATCCCCTTTTCCCGTTCCAGGTCCATATCGTCCAGGACCTGGTTCATCATATCCCTTTCTCCAATGGTACGGGTCACTTCGAGCAAACGGTCTGCCAGAGTACTTTTGCCGTGGTCGATGTGCGCTATGATACAAAAATTCCGGATGTGCTTCATGAGGCTGCAAAAGTAACAAGAATTCCCTTACCTTTCCCCGGATGACGAAGCAATTATGGCGAACCATAACGGCCAACGTGTTCTGGAAAGGCTTGCAACTGGGATCCACGTTTTTGCTCAACATCGCTATTGCACGGGCATTTAAGGCCGGAGGCTCCGGTGATTTTCTGTTCCTGATCGCTAACCTCCAGCTCGCCGTCGCCGTGGCCGGTCTGAGCATCGAATCGGGGCTTCAATACTACGGAGCGGCCGATAACAGCCTCTTAGGCAAGTTCAGTTTGTTCAGTTTCCGGTATGCCGGCGTCGCTTTTGTAGCGCTCCTGGGGATACTGGCCGCCCTGGTGACCCTTCACATCGTAAACCCCCGCATGGATCGCCTCCAGTTCGTCCTGTACGGCGCCGGCTTTATCGCGGGGTCGCTCCTATTCCGGTTTTTTTCCGTGCTGGGCTACGGTGTCCGCATATTCACCGCCCCGGCCGCGATCGAGGCCGGCGGAAATGCCCTCCTGCTCGGCCTGCTGGGTCTTCACGCATTCCCCGTATTTTTCTTTTCCTACTACGCCATGCCCCTGTGTTGCAGTCTTTTCCTCTTTGGCATTATCCGCAAGCGGCGCGCACCCCTTTTTGCGCCCAAGGACGATAAAAAGATCCATTTTCCTTCCCTTTTACGGTATTCCGGTCTTGCATTCCTCTCCAACCTCGTCTTTTTCGGGGTCTATCGCATGGACTATTGGTGGGTGGCCGCCTACTGCAAACCCGGGGAACTGGGTAACTATATACAAGCCTCCAAGCTGATCCAGCTTTTCCTGTATCTCCCCCAACTGATCGCGCTGATCATTTTCCCCGACGTTGTCCAGGGAATGGCCGACAGGGATACCGTCCGGAAACTGGTTGGGTATACCCTCCTGATCTACACGGCCGGAATCGGTCTGCTGCTGGTGGCCGGCTCCCGCGGGCTTGTCTGGCTGTTGGGCCCTACTTTTGACCAGGTATATCCCGCCTTTCTGCGGCTGATCCCCGGTGTTTATGCGTTGGGCCCCCTGGCCCTCCTGGCCGCCTATTTCGCCGGCCGTAACCGCGTCACGGTCAACCTCTATGGCGGACTGGTGGCGGTGGTCGTGATGTTTTTCGGAGACATGATCTTTATCCCCCGCTACCACATCATGGCCGCCGCCATGGTGAGCAGCGTCTCCTACCTCACCTACCTGGCCTTCGAATGGGTTGTTTTCGTGGCGTTTGAAAAGGCTTCCAGCGCGGCGCCGACGGCGTCGTAGCCATAAACCGCAGCTGCAGCTGCCGCCAACTGCGCCCGTTTTCCGGGTTTCTCCATGATGGCGTGAAGGGCGTCCGCCAGGGCGGCGACGTCCTGCGGCGGGACGAGGAGGCCGCTTCCTGCCGCCGCGGCGGGCCCTGCCGGCGACGCCGCGGTCGCGCCATCAGCCGCCGCGGTCGCTCCATCGACTCCCGCGCCCAGCACCTCCGGGATCCCCCCGACCGCCGACGAGACCACGGGTACCCCGCAGCAAAACGCCTCCGAAATGACGCAGGGCTGATTTTCCCACCGGCTAAACTGCACCAGGGCTCCCGAAGCACGCAGTTCCGCTGCCACGGTTGCATAAGGGACCTCTCCCACCCATCGAAGATGCGCTTCGATCCCCTTCGACGCGCCATAGGCCCGGATGGCGTCGTCCGCCGGTCCGATCAGGAGGAGCTCCCAATCCCGGCGCCGCTCCAACAAAAGGGCAAAGGCCTCCAGCATACCGGGAACGTTTTTCTGGGGCTTGAAATTAGAGACGTGGATGAAACGGAAGGGGCCGGCCGCCTGCGGCGGGTCACCGGGCGCCCCGGCCGCCGTTGGCTCCGCCCGGAACAACGCCGTGTCCACCGCATTGGGGATCACCGCCGTTCGCTTCAGCCGGGCGATCTTTCCCATTTCGCCCAGCAAAAACCGGGACACCGAGTGCACCGCCTCCGCCTGCTCCAGGATCAGCCGGTTGAAAAACCGGTATGGCCAGGGTCGCGAGAAAAAGTCTTCGGGGTTTCCCCGTATGTAGGCGGTGAAGTGCTCGGTCACCACGAAGGGGATGCCCCGGGTCCACCGCAGGTAAAGGGCGTAGAGCCCCGCATTCATGCAAACATGAACGTGGATAAGGTCAGGCCGGCCGTTCTCGCGGACGTGCGCGCGGAAAGCCCGCCGGTAGGCGCGAAAGGCCCGGGTCTGGGAGACGAGCTTGTTCCACAGCGGCCAGCGGGTCGCGGGGGCGTGGAAATAGGAGATGCGCTCCGTGAGGCGGCCCCGATGGGTGAGCGTTTCGCGCGGCGCGGCGGCCCCGGCTGCGCCACCCCGCCCAGCGGGCGCCCCGGCGGCGCCGCCCCGCCCGGCGGGCGCCTCCTCCTTCGCCACGTGTATCACGGTCACGGGCGCCCTCCCCGCCAGGGCAAGGGCATGCCGCTGGACGAAGTCTCCGTTAAAGGGGTCCGTCCGGTTCGGGTACCAGCTGGCGAGCCAAAGTGTGTGCATATCAGGCCGTAAAATAGGCTATATCCGCAGAAAGGTCGAGAAAGGGGTACTTCGCCTGGAGGGCGGCAGCCTCCGCGCCCATGCGCGCCAGGAAGCGCCGGTGTTCTTCCCCGGTCGGGTTAAAGGGTTTATGGCGGCGGGCGGCGAGGAGAGGATCGAGGGCCTGCATGAGGGCCCTGGCGTCCGCGTCCATACAGGAGGCCGCAAACTTTTCCCAGACATATTGGGTGGCCTGGTAGTTCGGGTGGACGAGGTCTTCCGCGTAAAAACGGTAGTCTCTGAGGTCATCGATGACGAGCTCGTAGGCGGGGAAATAGTCCAGCCGGTCGAACTTACCGACGAGGTGGTGGACCGCCTGTATGAGGACGGCCTTGGACCGGTTGTTTTCGACCATGCCCTCGCGCAGGTGACGGACCGGGCTGATGGTAAAAAGCACGCGCAGCCCCGGACGGACCAGGAAAAGACGGTGCAGGATCTGGTCCAGGGCGGAAAGCACCTCTTCCACGGACAACAAACGGTGTATAAACCAGTCCGCAGGGGCCTTGTGACAGTTGGCGACGGCCTGGCCGGGGGCGAAACCGCCGAGGGCCGGGGCACCTGTAACCGCGCCGCCGCGCGCGGACGAGCCCTGCGGCCCCGCGGCAGCCACGCCGCCGCGCAGTTCATAGACCCAGGCGCTGCCCAGCGTCAACACCAGCCAATCTGCTCGCCGAAGGAACGCCGATGCCTCACGCTGCGCCTCGTTCATCGCCTGAAGAGCAAGCAAGGGATCGGGAGACGAAAACCGCCCATGAAACGCCCAACTACTCCAAAGCCCGCCATAGGAAAACAAGTCGGAGGCCGTATACCGCCGCTCTTCCACGCACGCCAGGAGCATATCACAAAGGCTGATGGGGTTAAACATGATCCCGTGCGGGTTTTGGAGGACTGGTAAACGATATGTATTAAGTCTCTCTCCTATATGTTCGGTAAAACATGACCCCGCCAGAAGGATGGATTGGGGGTATCGAATCGGCGCTGACAGCGGCTTTACGTCTAGTTCTGAACGAAACTTCATGTGCCAAAGATAACGCATAGTAGCCTCGTTAAGCGCATGTTATACGGCCTTCCGTTAAGATACGGATAACAAATTCATTGAAAACAACGCGTAGCTTTACATCCAGAAAGAAACAAAAACGCTTACCAAAAGTCCAGAATACGATGTCGGAAATTTTGTTGATAGAGGATGATGAGATACTACTAAAAGCATTAACCCGCTTCCTGCAAAAGGAAGGATTTACGGTGAAGGCTTGCGCGCATGGTAGGGAGGGGTTGCAACAAATCGAACTGCACACCTACGACCTTGTGATCACGGACATCAATATGCCTTATGCGAATGGCTTCGAGGTGATGAGCCGGATCCGGGCAAAGGAAAGTTACAAGGGGGTTCCCGTGATCGTGATCACCTCTATGTCGAGCGAGGCGGCGATCACCCAGTGCTACCAGATCGGGGCCAACGACTTTATAAGGAAACCAGTCATGCCGCACGAATTGCACATACGAATCCGCAAGTTATTGGGAAGCTTTGCTTAGTTTATAGTTTTGCTTATCTCTGTTATCCTTTTTTTACTCAAAAGGGCTATATTTGCTTGACCTGCAATTATAGCCCTCCATTTCTTACCTCTGAGCGCGTCCGGTAGTAGTACATTCACTAAATGACTATTATGGAGAAGATCCTTATCATCGATGACAACGACATCGTTCAGATGGTATTGCAAAAGATCCTGGTAAAGGAGGGCTATTCCGTGGATGTGGCCGTCAACGGAAAAGAGGGCCTTACTTTTATCGACCAGGAAGAATATGACCTTATCATTACGGATTTGATGATGCCGTACGCCAACGG
Organism: Dinghuibacter silviterrae; assembly: GCF_004366355.1. Classification (NCBI taxonomy): domain Bacteria; kingdom Pseudomonadati; phylum Bacteroidota; class Chitinophagia; order Chitinophagales; family Chitinophagaceae; genus Dinghuibacter; species Dinghuibacter silviterrae. The sequence goes on from NZ_SODV01000002.1 coordinate 2,371,409, forward strand.
CTTCGAGATCATCAGCAAGATCCGCCAGCACCCGAAGGGGCGTCATGCGCCCGTGATCATCATTTCTTCCGTCACGCAGGAAGACTCCGTCTCGGAGGGCTTCAAACTGGGGGCGGACGACTACCTGAAAAAGCCGATCACCGGGAAGGAGTTGATACTGAGGGTTAAAAGGCTTATTGAGTCGAGAAAGAGTGCTAACTGAGATATGTTCAAGAACTTCACTTCGTACTTACAGGACAGCAGTGTCCCCACCGCCGTATTCTACTATTTCCTTGACCTTCCCCTGGTCATACAGGTCGCTGTCGTCTTTATCTTCGTCGCGCTTTCCGCCACCCTCCTCGCTTATCTCAGCATTCTCATCCGCCGCTACAGGGGTTACCGGGACGACAGAAAGGAAGCCACCATCCTGCCCATCATCGACCGTCTGCTGACCGAGCACGTGGTGCTCAACGAGGGGCTGTCGGAAAACAAACCCATCACCGATATCGACATCCCCCTGGACGAGTTCAGGATCCCCCTTTTCCACAACAAAGCAAACCGCCAGCTCCTCATCGAGCGTATTATTAATTATAAGAAGAGCTTTTCCGGGGCTATCGCAGACCTTTTGCGGCAGCTTTACCTGGACCTGGAGCTGGAAAAAGTGTCCTTTAAAAAAATGAAGTCGGCCCATTGGAACCGGAAGGTCCAGGGGATGATCGAGCTAACGGACATGGATATGTCCATTTCGGATGTCAATATCCTTCCGCTCACGAATTCAAAAAACCGGGAGCTGCGGGCCGAAGCGCGCAACGCCTATATTAAATTAAGTAAAAACGAACCCTTCAAGTTTTTCGACGTGGTCACCGAGCCCCTGTTGATGTGGGACCAGATCGAATTGTTCAAAACCATCACCACCACCGAAGATATTTCCATCCCCAAGTTTGCCCGCTGGGTCACTTATTCTCCCAACAAAAGCATCGTTTCCTTTTGCCTCAAACTCATCGTTCATTACAATCAGCAGGATGCGGCCCCTGCCGTCCTCAAGCTCCTGGACAACAAGGACCATTCCCTCCGGGCGGATGCGATCAATTGCCTGGGGAAGCTGCGGTATGAAGAGGCGGAGGATAAACTGGTCGCGATCTACAGCAACCAGCCGCTGAACTGCCAGATTGAAATCCTCAAGGCCCTCGGTCGTATAGAAACGGGGAACCAGATCCAGTTCCTGAGACAGGAATTCCTGCATTCCTCTGACTTCGACATCCGGAAGAACGCAGCCAAATCCCTGGTCAAGACCCGGGCCACGCCCCAAAGCCTGATCGACGAGCTGATCGAAACGGGCACGGCGGAAAACATACTGATCCTGAAACATTGCATGAACCCCTTAATCAAGTTCTGATGGACAGTACGACGAATATATGGGATGTCATAGGGAATGTGTACCAAGGGGTGGTGTTCGCGTATGGAACCATCCTGCTGGTGATCTATGCGCTCTTAGCCGTCATGTCCTTTATCGCCATACGCCTCTACCGGCGGCGCGCCAAGCTGGCCAGCTTTGAAAATATGCTCGGCTCCCCGCTCACCCCTGGTATTTCCGTCATCGCGCCCGCATATAACGAAGGGTTGTCCATCATCCAAAACGTCCGTTCCCTGCTGACCCTGAACTATCCGCGTTTCGAGATCGTCCTGGTCAACGACGGGAGCACGGACAACTCCCTGATCCAGCTCATCGAGGCCTTTGACATGGTGAAGGTAGACTATGCTTATACGATCAAGATCCGCTGTCAGCGGATCCGGGGGATCTACAAATCGACCAACCCGGCGTACTCGCGTCTCCTGGTCATCGACAAGGTGAATGGGAAAAGTAAGGCCGACGCGTCCAATGCGGGCATCAACGTGGCGAACTATGATTATTTCGTGTGCACGGACGTGGACTGTATCCTGGATAAAAATACGCTGCTGAAACTGGTCAAACCCGTCATCGAAGAACCGAAAAAGCGGGTCATCGCCACCGGGGCAACGCTGAGGATCGCCAATTCCTGCGAGATCGAGCAGGGGGTGATCGTGCGGATGCGGCCACCCCGGAGGCTTCTGCCCCGCTTCCAGGAAGCGGAATACGTCCGGGCTTTTGTCCTGGGGAAAATGGGGTGGAACCTGATCAACCTGGTGCCCAACGTGTCCGGGGGGCTTGGTCTTTTTGACAAGGAGGTGGCCATTAAAGCTGGCGGGTATGATGCACAATCGTTTGGAGAAGACATGGAGTTGATGGTGCGCATGTCGCGGTACGCCTACGAGAACAAGATCGACTACGCCATCCGGTATATCCCCGAAACCCTTTGCTGGACCGAAGCGCCCAATACGGTGAAAATCTTTATGCGCCAGCGTACCCGCTGGGCGCGGGGCCTGGCCCAGTTGATGTACGCGCACAAGGGTATGGTGTTCAACCCCCGGTATGGGAAAGTAGGCTGGATCCTGATGCCGTATAACTTCTTTTTTGAGCTTATTGCGCCTGTCATCGAACTCACGGGGATCATTTATTATATCGTGCAGATTGTCCGGGGCGCCATCAACGCGGAATACGCCATCCTGCTCCTGGTCTTTGTGTACCTGTATTCGGTCATGATCACGACCATCGCCATCCTTTGGGACCAGCTGGCATTCCGGCACTACAAGACGATGAAGGAAGTGCTTTTGCTGTGCACTACCCCCTTCATGGAATTTCTTTTGTACCACCCGATGATCGTCCTTTTTTCGATACGCGGCTACTACTATTTCCTCACGGGGAAAAAGCACAGCTGGGGGAATATGCAGCGCCAGGGTTTTGGGAATACGACGGTCCAACAAAAAGTGGCTGTATAGACTATGGTGGAACCGATGAATATATGGGATTATGTCCGGCACATTTACGAGAGTTCGGTCTTTGTCTACGGGATGACCATGCTCCTCATGTATGCCCTCCTGGCCATCCTTTCTTTTATATCGATCCAGCGCTTCCAAAAACAAAACAGTTATTCCGACTATAAAAAGATCCTGGGGTCGCCCCTTGCACCCGGCATCTCGGTCATCGCCCCCGCCTTTAACGAGGGCGTCACCATCATCCAGAACGTCCGTTCCCTGCTGACGCTCAACTATCCCCGTTTCGAGGTGATCATCGTCAACGACGGGAGCACCGACGACACGCTGCAAAAGCTGATGACGGAGTTCGAGATGGTCCAGGTGGACTTTGCCTACAACGAAAAGATCCGTTCCCAGCCGGTTCGCCGCATTTTCAAGTCCACCAACAGGGCATACGAAAAACTCGTGGTGGTGGACAAGGTCAATGGGAAAAGTAAGGCGGACGCGTCCAACGCGGGCATCAATGCGTCTTCGTTCAATTATTTCCTTTGCACGGACGTGGATTGTATCATCGAAAAGGACACCCTCCTGAAGATGATACAGCCCTTCATGAACGAGGAGGGCACGAGGATCACCGAGGTGGGTGAACCCTGCCCCGAATGCGGGTACATCCACATCAAGGAAGAAAGCCGCCGGGTCATCGCCACGGGCGCCACCCTGCGGATCGCCAACAGTTGCGAGGTGGAAGAAGGCGTGTTGGTCCGGATGCGTCCCCCCAAGGCGATCATCCCTCGTTTCCAGGAAATGGAATACATCCGGTCTTATGTCCTCGGGAAGATGGGCTGGAGCATGATCAACGCCGTACCCAACGTTTCCGGTGGTCTTGGCTTGTTTGACAAGGAGGTCGCCATCAAGGCGGGTGGATACGACCCCCGCAGCTTTGGGGAAGACATGGACCTTATAACCCGGATGTGCGCCTATATGAAGGATAACAAACAGAAGTACGCCATCCGGTATATCCCCTCCACCCAGTGCTGGACCGAGGGCCCTCCCAACCTGAAAATCCTAAGCCGCCAGCGGACCCGCTGGGGACGCGGGCTCATCCAGATCATGACCCTCCACAAAAAGATCATCTTCAACCCCCGCTACGGCACCCTGGGCCTGGTGGTCTTTCCCTACAACCTTTTTTTTGAGTTCCTGGCCCCCATCATTGAAATCACCGGCATCCTGTATTATATCTACATCATCGCCACGGGCCAGATCAACTGGCACTTTGCCCTGATCCTGCTCCTTTTCGTCTACCTCTATTCCGTGATGATCACCACCTTTGCCATCCTCTGGGACCAGATCACCTACCGCTATTACAAGACCTGGCACGAGGTGGTCGGTTTGGCCAGCATGGCTTTCCTGGAGCCGATCATCTACCATCCGCTCATCGTTTTCTTTGCCATAAGGGGATACTTTTATTTCATCACCGGGCGCAAACACGTCTGGGGGAACATGCAGCGCCAGGGTTTTGGGCAGAGAGCCAAACCCCAGGCGGGATAAACAATTGCCTATGCGGATCGTCCACGTCGTATTTTTTCTTTGTTGTGCAACTGGCGCCCTGGCCCAAACGCACCGGAGCTCCTCCGAGCTGGCCCAAGCCGCCAGGGATGCCATGGCCCAAGGAAAATACCCGGAGGCGTTGGACCTGGCGCATCGGGCGACACTTAAAAGTCTCGGTGACCTGGATGTTCAATTCGTGCTTGGCCGGGCCTACCTCCTGAACCACTACCCCGACAGCGCCTGGCAGGTGCTCAAGGCCATTGTCGACAAGGATCCGAAATATAGGGATGCCTACCTCCTGCTGGCCAACATCGAACTCGAACGGCACAACCCCGGCGAGGCCCTTTGCTATATCGACGACGGTCTCTACAACTATCCCGATGACAAGGAATTCGCCCTGAAGAAGTTTTCCATCCTCCAGACCATGCGCAACCCCGCGCTGGCCGACGAACAGGGACAAGCCCTCCTCGACCGTTACAACCAGGACACCGGCGTCCTCCGGACGTACATCGCCTATAAGATCGAGTCCGCCCAGCGCTATACAAAGCTCAAAGACTTTACCCGCGCCGCCTATGAATACCGGAAGGTGCTGGAGGTAGACCCTGTGAACGCAGAAGCCCTCCAGGGCATCTACGGCCTCCAGGTCCGTACCGGCAGCTACGAAGACGCCCTTTCCAGCGTCAACAGCGCGCTGGTGGAACACCCCGATGACTATAGCCTTCTGATGCGGAAGATGTCCCTGCTCCAGGAACTCAAGCGGTATCCCGAGGCCATCGAAGTGCTGCAACATATTTTAAAAGTCTATCCCGCTGACGCCAAGGCCCGCCAGCTCGACGTCGACCTCCGTATGGAGGCCGGCCGCTATTTCATGAGCGAGGACCCCTACCTCCAGTTCCAGGCCGTGCTCGACAAATCCCCTTCCAACCGGGAAGCCCTCGACTACGTGATCAACCTCGCGTCCGCCCGCGGCCTCAATGCCGACGCGCTGGCCTTTGTCAACCGCGCGCTGCACTACTATCCCGGCGACCGGGCCCTCCTTGCCAAAAAGGTCAGTATCCTCGAAAGCCTCCAGAAATACACCCAGGCCGCAGACATCACGCGCCAACTCTTTCTTGGCCCCGGTGGCTCTTTGTATCGCGACCAATACATTACCCTGCTCGAAGCCAGTGGCCGCGCCTATATGAGCGACCTCGCCTACGACAGCGCCCTGGCCACCTTCCACGACGTCCTTGAGATCAGCCCCGCCGAACCCGCCGCCCTCAACTATTCCATCAATATCCTCAGCGCGCAAAAGAATTATGGCGCCGCCATCGCCCTGCTGGACAAAACCTTGCGTCTTTACCCGGGCGACGAGGCGCTGCTGCTCAAAAAGGCGGGAATACTCCAGGATGATACCCGTTACGGGGACGCTGCCCTTGTTCTTGACACCCTGGTGCAAGCCCACCCCGAAAACACGCGTTACCGCTCCTCCCTCGTCGACCTCATTCTCGTGCAGGGGCGTCAGATGATGCAGGTGGAGGACTATGATGCGGCCGACGGCGCGTTCACCCGTGTGCTTGCGTTGGACCCCGGTAATACCGAGGCGTTGGGTACGCTCATCAACATAGAACTCGCCCGCGGCGTTGTCGACCCCGGCCCCCTCGATTCCGCGCTGATTGTCGCCGACCTTGCGCTTTCGCGTTATCCAGACTCCAGGGACTTCCTGCTTAAAAAAGCGTCCGTACTGGAAGCCCTCCACCGCTATCCCGAAGCGTATGCGATCACCGACGCCCTCCGCGATCGCTATCCATACAACGCGAAGATCCGCGATCAATACATAGATGAGCTTCTTTCTTCCGGGCGTGCCTACAGCAGCCAGGGGCAGCCTGAGCTGGCGCTCGGCGAATACCGTCGTGTGCTGGCTGTCCGGCCGCGGGATTCGGCGGCGCTTATGTATGCGATCAACATCCTGAATGACCGCGGCACGGCTGCGGCCTCCGCGCCCGCCGACACGGCTTCCTTGGACAGTGCCCTTGCCCTCACGGCGCAGGGTCTGCGGTTTTATCCCGGCAACGAATACTTCACGCTGAAGCGCGCCGTCATTCTCGAAAACCTCCACCGCTACGCCGACGCCGTAGCCCCCGCCGATTCGGTGGCGAAGATCGACCCCACCGACGCCCACCGCGACTATGCCGACTACCTCCGGAGCAAGACCTTCCGCAACGCGCTGGGTCTCTCCTACCTCAGCTCCCACTTCGACTCCCTCGAAGCCGCCAACATCGCCACCCTACACTATGTGCGCTATAGTAAAAACGGTTCCAGCTTCGACACCAAGCTCAACTTTGCCGGCCGCGCCATCGGCACCGGTCTTCAGCTTGAAGAGGAAATATACTATACCCACAACGACCGCTGGGACTCGTATATAGACGCCGCCCTTGCCAACGACAACGTTTTCCCCCGTATCCGTCTCGCCTACTCCATTACCTACAACTTCAAAGGCGGCTGGGCCGGTGAGCTCGGTGGACGCTACCTCAACCTCGACTCCATTTCCGTCTATTCCGGCGTCGCCTCCGTCACCAAATATTTTGGAGACTTCTATATTAATGCCCGCGGGTACCTCATTTTCGCCCCCGGCAAAATGTACGAAGCAGGTGTACTCACTGCCCGCCAATACCTAAACAACAAAACCGACTTTTTATACGGTGCCCTCGGGATCGGCAATTCCCCCGACGAATTCAGCCGCAACTACCAACTTGGCCAAAACCTCGGCAGCCAGACCTATAGCATCGGCGCCGGTTACCAAAAGACCTTTGCCTACCGGAATGTCGTCAACCTCTCGGGGACCTGGTACAGCCAGCGCCTGGCTCCCGGGCGTTACCGGAATCAGTATGACCTCATGTTGAGCTACCTAAGAAAATTCTAACATGCGCCGCGTCCTCGGAAATACGCTCCTATGGCTTCTGTCTATGACCGCCTGCAATGCCGGGCCCGTTACGCTCGTGCGTGACGGCGTCAGTACGTATACGATCGTGATTCCGGCGGAGGCCAGCAAGGCGGAGCGTGATGCGGCCAGCGTGTTGCAGCGGTATCTCGCGCTTGTGAGCGGGGCGACGCTGCCGATCGTATCCGAGAGCGACCTGCCCAAAGGCGCGGTGGCCGCCGGCCCCGCTGCGGCTGGCCCCTCTGCTCCGGGTGCCGTCTCCGCCGCGCGCGGCGCCATCTTCCTCGGCAAAACCGCCGCCGCCCGCGGCGCCTTCGACTTCTCCAAAATCCACGACGACGGCTTCTTCATCGCCACCCGCGACGACGCCCTCTTTATCGCCGGTGCCCACGGCCGCAGCACCGTCTACGGTGTCTACGAATTTCTCGACCGCTACCTCGGCTGCAAAAAATACGACGCCGGTCCCGCCGTGGTACCGGCCGCCCGCACGGTCACGGTAGACGGCGGGGTGTACGACCTGCAAAACCCCTCTTTTTCCTACCGTCAAACCTACTACCCCCCTTCTTCGGACCCCGAGTACCTGGAATGGCACCACCTCCACCAATTCGAGGACCTTTGGGGTGTGTGGGGACATTCGTATTTCAAATTCGTACCGCCGTCCACCTATTGGGCGGCCCATCCGGAATATTACGCACTGGTCGATGGCCGTCGCAGGCCCACCCAGCTTTGCCTCAGCAATGACACCGTTTTCCAGCTCACCGTCGCCTTTTTGAAGGAGCGGATGGCCCGCAACCCAGACGCGCTCTACTGGTCCATCGCCGCCAACGATGACAACGGGTATTGCACCTGCGACCGCTGCCGCCGCGCCGACACCGAAGAAGGCAGCCCTTCGGGCTCCCTCATCCGTTTTGTCAACCGCGTGGCCGAGCAGTTTCCCGATAAAGTCTTCACTACCCTCGCGTACGGCTATACCAGCAAAGCTCCCCTCCACACCGCCCCCGCCTCCAACGTATACGTCATGCTCAGCAGCATCGATGCGCCCCGGCAGCGGCCGTTTACGTTGGCAAACCTCGATGCCTGGGCCCGCCTGACGCCGCGGCTTATGCTTTGGGACTACACCACCCAGTTTACCAACTATGCTGCGCCCTTCCCCGATTATGCGGTGTTGCAACCCAACCTTCAATATGCGCTGCAGCACGGTGTGCGCGGTGTCTTTGAACAAGGTTCCGGCGAAACCTATGGCGACATGGGGGTGTATAACTCGTATGTGCAGGCGGCACTGCTGTGGAATCCGTCCGCCGACGTCCACCGGTTGACGACCGACTTTTGCAACGGCTACTACGGGCCGGCCGCCGGCTCCTATATCGCCCAATACCTCGAAGCGCTTTCCGCGGGGCTTGCCCGCTCAGGGATGCTGCTTGATATTTATGGGAATCCTGTCAATGAATACAACAGTTTTTTGACACCAGAAGCGATCGATGCGTTGTCGACCTTGCTGGATAAGGCGGAAGCCGCCGCGGGGGCATCGCCGGCGCCGCCCAGGGCCGCCCAGGGCCCGCCGCTTGCCGCCGCGGCTGCACCGCCCGCAAACGTCCCCTACGCCGCCCGCGTCGCCGCCACCCGTCTCCCTCTCGAATACACGGTTCTCCAGCAGTCCCGCTTTTACGGCATCGAGCCCCACGGCTATCTACAGCCCGACGGCCAAGGTGGCTACACCGTCCGCCCCAACTGGTCCGCCCGCGTGGACCGCTTCGTAGCGGCCTGTTTAAAAGCTGGCGTAAAGGAACTCTCAGAAGGCGGCCTTTCCCCCGCCGCCTACGCCGCCGAATGGAAGACCATCTTCGCCCATGGCTGGGAGCCCACCAAAGCGCTCCACACCGCCGTAACGCTAGCCCACCCCTACGTCGAAGACTATCCCGCCAAGGGTGAGCGCACCCTTACCGACGGGATGCCCGGGTTTAACGATTTCAGCTACAACTGGCTTTGTTTTTATGGGGTCGATATGGGCGCGACCATCGACCTTGGGACAGTTCAGCCGTTCAGCCATGTGCACATGCACTTCCTATATGACCCACGGCACTGGATCTTTTTACCGCGCGAGGTGCGGGTAGAGACGTCTGTCGATGGGACACATTTTACATCGCTTGGTGTTCACCCCTACCCCGCGCCGGATGAGGATTATACCTTGTCCATTGTGGACTGTGCCTTCACGGGGGGCGTCTCCGCGCGTTTTATCCGCGTCACCGCAGTCGTGCCTGCGGCGCTGCCGGAGTGGCGGCCCAGCGCGACGAAGAAGGCGATGATTTGCTGTGATGAGGTGTGGGTGCAGTGAGTAATTTTGATTACATTCAGTGCATGAAAGCAGCAACCCTCCAACCCCTCTTTTTCCTGATGATACTGACCGCTTCGTGTAAAAATCCACAAACGGTGAACGCACCTCAAAACGAAAAAAGAGATACCCTTGAAGCGCCCCCAAAAGTTCTTGCAAGTACCCCTATTGACACGACTTTCGCCAATGAAAACTTCTTTAGCTTTTGGCATAGATTCAGGACGGCCGTCCTCGACTCAGACACGGCTAAAATTATCGGAATGACGGAATTTCCGTTTCAAACCAGGGGCCCTTTGGATGATGATCCCGACACATCGTATGATAAAGAAAATTTTATTCCCGTTTTTTATTCACTTTTAGATCAATCGGGCGGGATTGACACGAGTGGGGCCACTGAAGTAGACGGCATCAATAAAACGTTTTATCCAAATAAAAAGGACACTTATAATGACCAGCAGGCGAGGGTTGGGGATTTTTGTTTCAAGAAGACAGGCGCGGGCTGGAAGCTGTATTTCGCCTATACAAACTAGGAGGATAGTATTCATCTACTGAATATCTTGAAGTTTATTCCATGGAATAACTTCCACGCCGTTACTTCTTTTTTGCGTTTCGTCACCGCCGTAGATGAGATAGCTTTTTTCAAAATTTGTAAGTTTTTGCCAGAAGGTCAGCCCCTTGAAAAATTCGGGAATGACTGTCATACCGGCTTTGAGTTCCATCCCCACGGCATAAGAGCCATGGTCAGCCACAATGTCGACTTCGTGGCCGCTTACGTCCCGCCAATGAAAGAGGTTACTTCTCAACCCTTTGTTGAATCTGACCTTAATTAGTTCATTAATAATATAGTTTTCGAATAAGGGCCCACGGCTTGCATGCAGGCTCAACTGAGACGGAGAAGATATACTTAGTAGGGCGCAGGCAAGCCCCGTATCGTAGAAATACAACTTAGGGGATTTAGTGATACGCTTTGAAAAATTATTATAAAAAGGCGGAAGCAGGTGTATGATGTAGCTGGCCTGCAAGATTCCAATCCAAGAACCAATGGTTTTGTGGTCAACTCCGCATTCGATAGCAAGATTGTTTAAGTTCAATTCCTGTCCAACACGACCTGCACAGAGATATAATAGTTTCTGAAAGAGATTGAGGTTGGTGATATTTTTTATTTGACGGACATCCCTTTCGATATAGGTTCTTACATAGGAAGGAAACCAAAACGCAGCATCGACCCTATCATAGGTGACGGCAGGATAACCTCCGGAAAATATCATGTTATTCAATGCAAGGTCATAGCTTTCGATTTTTTCTATTTCGTCATAACCAAAAGGAAGAAGTTCCAGATAACCGATGCGACCTGCCAGGCTTTGGGTGATATTTTCCAACATCAGGAAATTGTTGGATCCCGTTAAAATGAATCGGCCTTTTTCATTGCTTTCATCCAATACCTCTTGGAGGTAGCTGAATAGTTCAGGAACCCGCTGGGCCTCATCTAAGATTGCTCCATCCGGTAGATTATTTAGAAATCCCCTGGTATCGGTAAGGGCTGCTTCTCTTATATCCGGGTTTTCCAGCGATATATATTTCTTTTCCGGAAAGGCTGTACGGGCAAGCGTAGACTTGCCACTTTGCCTTGGACCGGTGAGCGCGACAGCTTTAAACTGGGTAGCCAGCTTTGTCAAAACTATTTCGGCGGTTCTTGAAATCATGTATTTTTGGGAATCTAATTCCCAAAAATACGAATTTTAACTTAACAGCCTTATAATCAGTTAGATTGAAAGTGAATATTTCTGCTTTTGACGCCCCTCAGCTATGCTACTCTTCAAGTCGCTGATTTTCAGCTGTTTTTTGTAAGTTAGCGGTATATGTCTCGTTATCGCCTGCTTATATTGCTTCCGGTGCTCTCATCTCTAATAGGGCGGGCCCAGGACGATAATCTTCACGTCGATGCGGATGCTCAGGCCTGGAAATGTATCACGGCTACCATACAATTAATTCAACAAGATCGGGTTGCTGCTTTAGCAGGGCGGGTCGTTTATCCCCTTATTAGAGAAAACCCCCTGCCCGATGTTACTACCCGGAAAGAATTTGGACAGGTATATAATAGGCTATTCGACTCCACTTTAAAACGGGTTTTAGTTGGTCTGAAGCCTTCGGACCTATTTGAACATGAAGGGAATTGGTCCTATGGGCAGGGAGATGTCTGGTTCGATCCGGAAGGAAAGATCATTGCTATTAATTATTCTTCACCTTCCGAACAACAACAAAAAGATTCTCTTACGGAAGAGACCTACCGTTTGCTGTACCCCGGGATTGCCCATTGGAAAAGGAATCTGCTCGTTTGTAAGGTGAGTAAGCGCCTTATTAGGATCGACGAGGTTGGTGATGACCTGCGATATATTGCCTGGGGTGAGGGCAAAACTATTTCGGAGAAACCGGATCTGGTGCTATTCAAGGGGGTGCAAGAGATGAACGGAACGATGGGAAGCTACACGATCACTTTTTTGAACGGCCCTTGGACCTACTCGTTTGAGTATACTGCAGTCAGTGACGATGTGGATGAATATCCTTCAAGTCTTTACCTGAATATATTGAAGAATGGTAAAAAGATCGCCCGGTATATCTGCCTGCAGACTAAATAGCTTGGAGCGGTTCACCTATTTCGATTAATGGATCCCAAAAAAAAGGTAAGTACATCCAATGTTAATTTTCCGGCCCCGCCTGCCTCCAAAAATTCATTTCAGGAAATGGACGGGGAGAGGAGTCTTCCGTGCTGCCCCCATTGGGTCCCGCGGATCTGAAGCTCGGGCAAAAGAAATGAACATGAGAATCCTGGTCGGTGCCCTGGACGATTTGGATGGATCCGCCAGGAACGGTCATCCAGACCCTGGAGTGCTGATCGACCTTCTGGCCGATATAAACCCGGCCGCCAGACGCTAGGAACATCTCTACCTGGCAGTGCTGGTCTATTTTCTCGCCGATCGAAATAAGCGTGCCGGCCCTCAGGGTAACACTGCAATGTTGATCGATCTTCTGACCGATGTGGATCTCACCCCCTGCCTGCAGCAAGACGGAGGCATGATTATCGATCTTTTCCCTGATGGTGATGTTGCCCGTGACCACATATTTGGTGCCGGGTGCCGTATTTTCGATCTTGTCGAGATTGAGGTCGCCGTAGACATAGATCGTTGCAGGTTTTGCCGGAGCAAAAAAGGAGATAAGCATTAGAAATAGCGCAATAGGTTGCATGTGAGGTATTTTTAGGTTGAACAATGAGTGGGACAAAATTAGCCGGCGCGCTCAGGTTTATCAAGGGTATAACTACGCTTTTTAAAAAGGATTCCTTTTTGTATTTTAATCAGGATGGTAAGAAAACCTATCAAAAGCGAAACTTTTATTTCCCCGGTCAATCATATCCCATTGCCGGATGCCATGAGGTATGTCCGGGAGAAAGACAGCGCCGTAACTGAGGACGAATTGGCGGAGAAGCTCGGGATTCCCGGGGAGCTCTTCAGGGCTTACCTTAGCGGTGAGGAATTACCCCCGGACGATCTGGCGCCAAAGCTCCTGTCGGCGTACAACCTTGGGATTGTGCGGGGAACTTCGATCGTAACGTATCAGCCTATGAGCGTGCCGCCGGAGCCGCCGGAATGACATCCCAAGCCACCCCTCACTCCTTGCTCAGCAACACCTGCTCATTGCGCGTCAGTTCGCTTATGACAGGCCTATAGGAGGAATCCGGAATATACCAGGGCTGGCGCGCATAGTATGCTTGAATTTCCGGCGTTTTGAAGATATATCCCCTCCGCGCAAACGGCAGATTATGCAGGATCTTTTTTGACAATGCATCCGCGGCGTCACCAGGCCAGCCCGCATCGACCGAAAACGGCAGGTCGTCCAGGCGGTAATCGAAATTGAATGGCCCATTTCCGGTATGCTTTTCAAGTGATGAAGTGTAGTAAAAATAGGAATTCACCGCGGTGAGATAAAGTTCCCCCGCAGGCCGAAAGTTCATTTTTTTGAAAACAAGAATCCCCTTGCGCATAAAAAATTGCGAAACCTTGGGCGTCTTCTCATCCCCATACTGCTCCTTTCGCTCGATCTGGTTTCCGGGTCCGGTCATCGTCCATTCCGAAGAATGCTGAAAAAAAGTCTGAGAGATAGACAAATCCTGGTAATCGCCCATGTCCAGTTGCAACGTGAAATCATCGATTTGATGGTTGGCCCAGCGTTTTGCCGCCGTGAGCACATATTGAAGGCTGTACGTCTCCACCACCGAACTGGAAAAATCGACTGTATAGGTATGTTGAAGGATGTTCACGCCCTTGTGAAAGGTCGCCCGAAAGTGATATACATAAAAAAAATCAGCTTCCTCCTCGTCTCCTTCCTTCTCGGCCTGGGCAAGCGTAATGGTCTTGTACCTGCCCGCCCGGTAATAGCTCGTATCGTTTACAATGGCGACATGCCAGGGCACCATTGCCCCATTAAGATTGACCGTAAAATGGGATATATACCGTTGCCCGCTTGCAGAGGGCGAATGGTCCGCATCCCCCGAGGGTGAAAAAGCTTCAAAGCCCACCTCCAATTCCTTTTCCTGTTTCGGATTAAAGAACTCGTAATACACCGTTATCTGCGCCTGTTTCGGATTGATCCGCCGGATGGTCAGTATCTCCTTTTGCACGCTGATGTCGGTTTCATACATCGGGATCAGGTGGTTGCCGTTGGCTCGGAAAGCGCCGTCATTGGCGCGGCAACAGGTAGCCAGGAAGAAGAATATAGGGAGGAAAAAAAAGGGTTTAGGGTTCATTTAACCAAAATAATACAAAACCGTGAAAACACCTTTTTATTCGCCTTTGGCTTTGGGTATATTGCCAGATGAAAAAATCAATCCTTGCGGCGTCCCTTTGCCTGCTTCTTTTTGCCTGCGACAGCGAGTCTGCTGTCAAGTCCCTTACCCCAGCCCAGAAACTGGCCATCCTCGACAACATCGACACCAGCGACGCCAAAGTAAAAACCATGGATGCGCTTTTACAAAGCCTGTCCGCCAAGTTCCACGAACCGCAGGACACCATCGCCGACTACACCTCCAGGGCAGAGGGCGTGCTAAAAGACAAGGGCATTGTCTCCACCAGCCTGGACATCATGGGCGACCTGGACAAGCTACAGGCGCCGGATAGCCTGGACTATAGGGGGGCGATCACCATGTACCTGATGATCCGGTCAAAATAGACCATTTTCCTGGCGGCGTAACCAAGCCATTGATTTGCTATAGTGATTTTTCGGCATAAGTATCAGATTGTCAGCGCGTTGAATTATTGCCAATAAATAACTAATTTCGCATAAATGATTTCAGATGAAACCCGTTCAGAGCTTCAAGATATCGTTAGAGGAGCACGCCAGGAGGAGCCAACAGATCGTTGCGCAACGATCAGAAATATCCTTATCGAAAGCTTTGGAGCAAATTCGACTGTTAAGGGAGAATTCGAAAGTAGGGCAATCATCAAAGAAAAGCAGGGCGAATTCCTAAAAGGGTATGCCCAAGATTCGGGTCTTTGGTTAACGTCCCTGCCACATGGAAGTGAGTAGTACTTCATAATTTGCTATTTCCCGGCACGATTTATTCACTTTTGGGGTTTACGGAAGAAAACGGCATTTTGCACTTCGAAAATGCCAAGCGACAAGACTACTATAACAAAGAGTTCGGATTGGTTTTGGAAGATATGCACGATGAAAATGTTATAGCCAGGCAAGGGTTTTTGTTTTTCATAGATACAGTGTTTTACATAATGCCCATATAACGCTTCAAATTAAGTTTGTATCTTGCCGCATCACCAATAAAAGTTAACCATGGCAAACGTCTCCATCTACCTAAACTTCGCCGGCAACGCCGAAGAAGCCTTCACCCACTACAAAAAGGTTTTCGGAACGGAATTCCCCATGCCCATCATGCGGATGGGCGACATGCCACCCCAGAATGGCGCACCCGCTCTATCGGATGCGGACAAAAAGAAAGTGATGCACGTAGCCTTGCCGATCCTTGGCGGCACGATGATCATGGCCACGGATATGCTGGAAAGCATGGGCCAAAAACTCGTGGAAGGAAACAATTTTACCATCAGCCTGAATCCCGACACCAAAGAAGAAGCCGACAGGTTGTATAAAGAACTGTCCGCGGGTGGCACGGATGCCGTCGCGCCGCACGATGAGTTCTGGGGCTATTGGGGGACATGCAAGGATCGCTTTGGCGTCCGTTGGATGTTTAATGTGATGGCCCCAAGGCCCTAAAAAAGCCCTAAATCCTTAGTTTTGTGGGATGATTATTCGCCCCGCCACCGAAACCGACCTCCCCACCCTCCTGGAGATCTACAACGACATCATCCTCCACACCACCGCCGTCTACTCCTACGAGCCGCACACCCTGGAGATGCGCAAGGCGTGGTACAAGGATAAGGTCGATCAGCATTACCCCGTCTTCGTGGCCGAGGACAACGGCCGCCCTGTCGGCTTTAGCACCTTCGGCCCCTTCCGGGCCTGGCCGGCCTATCAGTTCACCGTGGAGAATTCGATCTACGTGGCCGCGGATCAGCGCGGCAAGGGGCTTGGAAGGGCCTTGCTGGCGCCCCTGATTGACGCGGCGCGCAAAAAGGGGATGCACGCCCTCATTGCTGGGATCGATTCGACCAATGATGCGAGCCTGAGGCTGCACAAAGCCTTTGGATTCGAGGAGGTGGCGCGGTTCCGCGAGGTGGGGTTCAAGTTCGAGCGGTGGCTGGACCTCGTGTTTATGGAGTTGATCCTAAGCTAAAACGGCGCCGCCGCAACGCAAAAGGGCCCCCAAACTGGAGGCCCCGGAGGAGTTCTACTAGTGCGTGTGATCAGTAAAATTGGTAAACCATGTTCTTAATAGGCTGACGTCGAGAGGGGCATATTCCGCCTGTTGCGGAACACATAGCCAATCGATAAGCCAAAGCTCCGGGTATGAACGGAGGCTGCGGAACCGCTCGGTGCCATGTTGTTAAGCCCAAGGTTGAACGAAGCGCCTAAGATAAAGTTCCGGTCCATCAGGATTCCTGCCATAAAGTTGGCGCCAAAATCCATCCGGCGGAGGTTATCCCCGGCGGCGTAGTTATTTCCAAATTGCATGTCTGTGTTGATACCCTTGAGGGTGTAGGTCCCGTTCATAGCGTAAGCGGCGTAGGGACCGGCGCCAATGTACAACCGCCGGCTGAGAAAGTTGGTGTGGTAGACGAGGTCGAGGGGCGCGGTCAGGAAGGCGGCGTGGATGTTGATCTTGTCGCCGTTGACGTTGGGCTGATACCCTTCGTAGGAGTAGATGAGCGCGGGGCGGAAGGACAGCGACTTTTGCAGGGGGATGTCGGCAAAAAAGCCGAGGTTGAACCCGGTCAGGGGGGAGCCGGATACCTTGCCGTTAGTGGTCGTGTTGGCCGAGGCGCCGGACCAGTTGAGACCGGCGATACCCCCGAACTGGATGCCGTGGGGATCCATCAGGGAGTTTCGGATGGAGTCGGCGATATGCAGGGCAAAGGCATTGGCTTCAGCGGATAGGGCAAAAGGCTCCGCGGCGGGTCCGACTTCGGAAGCATCGGGGACGGCGGAAAAGTCGATGTAGTCGGAAGTTTGGGCGTCTTCGGAGGACAAGTCCATGATTTGAACGTCGCTGGAAGCAACCTGGTCGCCGGCCGGCGCATCAATCGCCGAAACGGCGTCAGCCGGGGCAACCGTTCCAACATGCGCAACAAATGAAGAAGCCCTGTGGGCAAAAGGTTCAGCATCAGCTACTTCCGCAGTCCCAACCGCCGCCAGGGCCGCCGCCTGTTCTCCAGCAGAGGTGGAAGCTGCGCTTTCGCTGGCCGGTGAAGCAACAAGCGACCCATGCAGACCCGTCCCACTGGAAGGCCCACCCTTTTGAGGCATCATGGCCGCAGTCGTCCACTGAAAATGAGGCGCGCCGTTGCGGGAAGCGGAAGCCTTTTGGCTGCCGGAAAGAAAAGAAAAAGGTGTCCTGTACTGGGAGACGTAATTCAGTCCAAAGAAAGTGAGACAGAGGATAAGCAGTAGAAATACATATCGCATGATGCTTTCAATTTGGGTATAGGATAAGCGATAATTCTCCTACAAAGTTATAGCGATTATTTGTAAATTATCAACTACTTCGTTAATGGGTTGTTAGCACTATTTGAAGAAGATTTCGGTTGCCCCATAACCGTAATTGTTAAGATATTGATTTACAAAGCTTTTTACTTCCCGTTTGGTGTTCAGGATTTCGTGGATCTCGTCCCGGAGACGCCCCGTCCCCACCCCGTGGATGACCGTAAAAACCGGGAGGTGGTGCAGGACGGCCAGTTCGTAGTATTTTTCAAAAGTGCCGATCTGTAGGTGTAGTATTTCCTCGGGGCTGAGCTTTTCGCCGGGATGGGTCAGCTTGTCGGCATGCAGGTCCACAACACTCCGGGCGGGTTCGAGGTGTTGGCGGGCTTTTCCGGCGTCATAGATCTTAAACCCGGCCTTGCTCAGGCCGGAAAGGTCCAGACCACCCTGGTGACTCGGGGACTCACGGAAAGCGGCATCCGGATATTTGTCAAACAAGAGATAAGAGAAGGAAGCCTCCTGGTTTTGCCGAAGCGTCTCTACTTTCTGAAACAACTGCTTGGGTTTCAACTTGTGAGAAGCCTCGAAGTATTCGGCTTTGCCCTGTAAAGGTTTCACAAGCGAAAAATCGAAGTCGAACTTTGGGCTGTCATTGACATTCTCCATGGGCACATTCTGGAGATAGAAGTCGGTGAATGCCTGTATGTTAGAATTCAATTCCATTTCCGCTTCACCGTTCAGCCGAAGGGTGTACTGAAAATTCAGCTCCAGGGCGGTCTGGTTGACGAGGTAGACCTTAAAATAGTCCACTACGTCGTCGTCAAACACGTCCTTGTCAAAAACGGGGAAAAACGTCAGCCATACCCCGGGCTGGAGGTTGAATTTGGGCTGCGGGCCCTTGGCGGGCTCGGGTCGCAGCTGCTCGATGGTCTTTTTGGGTGCAGGAGCGGCTTTTTTCTGCTCCATAAACCGCTTGAAATAGGGAAACTCGATCTGGTCTGAATAGGCGGGAAAACGCACGCCTTTTACCTCGACCATCACCATTTTGTCATTGATGATGTCGATCACTTCACCTTCTTCGTTGGAATGACGGACGACGACTTTGTCGCCCACTTGAAACTTCATAATTCCGCAAAGATACGAAGCCGCTATTTACTCTTCATCGGGTGATGTTCCAAAAGCCTGTCCGCCGACCAGGGGCCACCCCCTTCCACCAGGAAGAAAACGAGCATCAGCAGGATCAGCAGCGACAGCCACCAGCTCCCCGAAGGTGACATCAAGCTGGACGGCGCATTGACAAATATAAGAGCCCCCAGCAGGTTGGGGATCTGGATCAGGCAGGCGACCCGGGTGAGCAGGCCGAAGGCCACCATGAACCCCCCGATGAGTTGTGTCATGATCACGTAGTGCGCCATCACCCCAATGGAGATGGAGCTCAGAAATGCACTTTTACCAATCAGGGAGGAGAGGACGTCCATGTTGTTCATGAATTCCACGGCCTTCATAAAGAGCAGTATACCCAGGATCATCCTAAGCACATCGAGCCACTTCGGGTGATGGGTATCGCCCCAGTGTTCCATTCGTTGAATGAGGTTCATACGGCAAAATTTTAGGGTGTCCTGATAAGGTACTCATTTACCAGGACAAATACAAGCGCCGTACCGGAACCCGTCAGTTCTTCAGTTTCGTGGTCAATTCATCGAGAAAGCCGTCGTATTTCTTCAGAATACGGTTAAATGGCCGGAATTGCTCATCTGCATTGTAGGCCGTGCCTGTTTTTCCGGAGGCTTCCGACACGAATTTCACCCGGTAGACCAGGGGGGAGTCTGAAGATTGTTTGATGATCAGCCTGATCCGAACCGTATTCGATTTAAAAGACATGCCGACCCAGGAGGTCCGCAGATAGCCGGATTTTTCGTCGCTGTTTTCCAGGTCATCAAATTTTTCCAGCACGACGCCCACGATCTCTTTCCAGGCTTCCTCTTTGGATTTCGACGGATTGACGTTGAGTTGCACGTCGGTATTGGCTACGTCGGACTCGATGGTGGAGGTATAAGACTCGTCCTCCTGCAATTGGATGTAGTCTGACGAAGGCGGCTCCGTGACACCCTTTCGATCACAGTACGTTCTTGTTTCCGCGATGAAGCCTTCCATTTTTACTTCGACGGTGACACAGGCCCCTTTGGAAATTTTTACGACGACCTTGCCGGTACCCATCTGGACGCCGTCGACATAAATGCGGGCCGTCTGTGGCGTAGTCGTCACCGTGACCTTATCGGATGCAAAAACCTGTTGAAAAAACAGTGTTAGAATGAAGAGTGAGGTAAGATAGCGCATAGTTTATGGTGTTAACAAGCGCGTCAAGGTAAATACTTTTTCCCGCCCACACCATAGCCTACAGGTTTAGTTTGCTATTCCTAAACCCATACAGGAAATACACCACCAGCCCCACGGCCATCCACCCAAAAAACACCATCCAGCTCTTGACGGGAATCTCGATCATGAGGTACATACAGCACAACATACCGAGCACGGGGATCAGTGAGTAGCGTTTGACAAAGGACTGCACGGCGATGATAGCGGAGATGAGGATGAAAACGAGGAAAAGGATCTCCTCATGACCCTCGGTGCCGAGGTGGGTCACGTCATCGGTGATGCGCTCGCGGAAAAGAACCGCAAAAAGGACAAACAACACCGGGATGATCCACTGGCCGTTGATGTACGGGAGGCTGAACCGGCCCGGTTGTTTGGCGACCATGGGCAGCGCCAGTACGCCCCCGCACACGAGCACGAACGCAAACAACGTCCCGATGCTCGTAAGGTCCGTCATCAGGCCGTCGTCCACAACCAACACGGGGATGGCCACCAGCAACCCCGTAATGATGGTGGAAAAAGAAGGCGTCTGGAAACGCGGGTGGACCCGCCCGAAAGGCTTCGGGAGCAGGCCGTCCCGGCTCATGCTCATCCAGATGCGGGGCTGGCCGATCTGGTAGACGATCAGAACGCTGGTGGCCGCGATGACCGCACCGATGGAGATCACGAACCCGAGCTTGTGCATGTTGATCTTGTCGAAGACGAAGGCCAGCGGGTCGGTCTTCCCCTGGAATTCCGAGTAGTGGACCATGCCGGTGATCACGAGCGTGATGATGATATAGATCGCGGTACATATCACCAGGGAGTAGATCATCCCCCGGGGCAGGTCGCGCTGTGGGTTGCCGCATTCTTCGGCCGTGGTGGAGATGGCGTCGAAGCCGATGTACGCATAAAACACCGCCGACACGCCCTTGAGCACACCCGTCATGCCGTTCGGCAGAAAAGGAGACCAGTTGGAAAAGCTGTTGTTGGAGAAGATGACGTACACGCCCACCACCGCGATCACCGCGAGGATGACGAGCTTCAGCGTCACCATGAAGTTGGCGCTCTTTTTACTCTCCTTGATCCCGATATAGGCAAGGGCCGTGATCAGGCAAATCACGATAAAGGCCGGGAGGTTGATGATAAAAGGCCAGCCTGCGATGCGGGGCGCGTGGGTATAGATCAGCCCGGCGCCCGTTGGCGCCAGGTGGTTTTTCGCCGCCTCGTCAAACGACATTTTCGCGGTGTTGTAACCGATCGTCAGGTAATCGGGGAGGTCTATATGAAAGGCGTGGAGGATGTTGTTGAAATACGCGCTCCACGAGATCGCCACCACCACGTTCCCGATGGAATACTCCAGGATCAGCGCCCAGCCTATGATCCAGGCCACGAGTTCCCCGAACGTCACGTATGAATAGGTATAGGCACTACCCGCCACCGGCACCCGGCTGGCAAATTCCGCATAACAAAGAGCGGTGAACCCGCAGGTCACCGCCGTGATGATAAAAAGGAAGATGACCCCGGGCCCCCCGTCAAAGGCGGCTTTGCCGATCGTCGAAAAGATACCCGCGCCGATGACCGCCGCCACCCCGAGAAGGGTCAGGTCTTTGACCCCCAGCACCCGCCGCAGTGATTCGGTATGATCGCCGAGGCCGGCCTGGTGTTCCTGTATAATCTTGTCAAGGGATTTGCGGCGCAGCAGTGAAGGCATGTCTCTCTGTTTGATTATTAAGGCGTCAAAATATGTAAAAAACCGACGCCGCGCGCAAAAATCCGCCGCACACCGAAAGCGACCCGCCGCCGACGCCCCGCGCCTACCGCTGCCGCTGCAGCAACTCCGCTGCCACCGCCCGAAGGGGTTCCTTCCGATTGCTGAGGACCGCAACGTCCTCCAAATACTGCATCGCGAGGTCCGTGTGGCGGGCCTTCAGCTCCGCCGCCCAGGCGTCCGCCCCGCAGGCCCGCATCACCCCCAGCACCCCCGCTACCTTCGCCGCCGGCTCAGGATAAGCCATCCAATGGGCGAGCTCGACGGTCTGTGCGGCAGACGCGGTTTGTTGCGTATGTAATAAAAGAAAAGTCTTTTTGTTTGCTATGATGTCCCCACCCACCTGTTTGCCAAACTTGGCCGGATCACCAAAGGCGTCCAGGTAATCGTCCTGGACCTGGAAGGCGATCCCCACGTGTTTGCCGAACTGGTACAACAGGTCGGCGTTTCCCTGGCTGGCGCCCCCTAAGAGGGCACCGGTCTGAAGGGCACAGGCGAGCAGGACCGAGGTTTTGAGCGTGATCATGTGGAGGTATTCGTCCAGGGTCACGTCTGTCCGTTGTTCATAGTCCATATCGAGCTGTTGCCCCTCGGAGACTTCGAACACGGTACGGTTAAACAGCGAGACGATCCTGCGCAGATACGAAACGTCGATCTTGTTCAGGTATTCGTACGCCATTGTCAGCATCACGTCCCCGGCCAGGAGGGCGCTGTTCTCGCCGTATTTGGCGTGCACCGTGGCCTGGCCGCGCCTGAGCGGGGCCTTGTCCATGATGTCGTCGTGGATCAGCGTGAAATTGTGGAAAAGCTCCAGGGCCGTGGCTACCTCGAAGGCGTCCGGGCGGATGTCGTCGAAGAGCTCGTTCCCCATCAGGCAAAGGACCGGCCGGATACGCTTGCCCCCGATGCCCAGGATGTACTCAGCCGGATCATAAAGGGTGGCGGGTGTTACCGGGAAGTGGCGGCGGGAAAAACGCGTTTCGAACTGGTGTAATAGGTCTTCAAAGCTAGTCATGTGCCGCAAATGTAGCGCTACTTTCCTTTTTTCTTGCCTTTCTTACTTTTTTTCGAGCCCGTGATGCCGCCGGGGCCCGTGGGGCCGTCAGGATAGTGGGTTTTCCCCTTTTTGCCACTGTCGCGCGCGGGTTTGGCGGCCTTGTCGCCTCCCGTGCCGGAACGCTTCGCACCGTCGCGCGCGGGCTTCGCGGATTTGTCACGCCCACCGCCGGGGCGCCCGCCGCCGCCATCATGTCGCGGCTTGCCGCCGCCGCGCGCCCCGCCAAAGCGGCTCGCGCCCCCACGTGCGCCCCCAGCGTGCCCCGCCGACAGGCGACGCGCCCCTGCGGGCGCCCCCACGCCCTCCGCCGCCTCCGCCTCCGAAGGCGCCCACTCATAATCCAGCTGACGCTTGTCGAGGTTGGCGGCCACGACGCGGACGTGGACCTTATCGCCCATTCGGAATGTCCGCCCGCTGCGCCGCCCGGTCAGACAATAGTCCTCTTCGATATGCAAAAACTCGTCAAAGTCCAGCAGACTGTTCAGGCTCACCAGCCCCTCGCACTTCGTCGCCACCAGCTCCACCCAAAAGCCAAAGCTGGCCACGCCGCTGATCACGCCCTCGAAGGTATCGCCGAGGAACTGGCGCATATACTCGACCTGTTTGTATTTGTTGGCGGCCCTTTCGGTTTCCATGGCCGCGCGTTCGCGCTCGCTGGTGTGGCGGCACTTCTGGTCCATCTTTTTGTCCAGGGGCGGGTGTCCCTGAAGACAGCGTTCCAGGATGCGGTGGACCATGACGTCCGGGTACCGGCGGATGGGCGAGGTAAAGTGGCAATAATGGTCAAAGCCCAGGCCATAGTGACCGATGTCCTCGGTGGCGTAGATGGCCTTGGCCATGGTGCGGATCCCCAGTTGTTCCAGGACGTGTTGCTCGGGCCGTCCCTGGACGTCGCGGAGCATCGAATTAAAGGACGAAGCGATAGCGTCCGGGCTGGACACATCGAACTTGTGGCCGTATTTCGCGGCGAAGGCCGCAAAGGGTTTTAGCTTCTCCTCGTCCGGTGTGTCGTGAACCCGGTACGGGAAGGGCACGGGCTCACCGTCGATTTTGTATTTGGCAACTGCCTCGGCGACCGCCTTGTTGGCTAAGAGCATAAACTCCTCGATCAACTGGTGCGCCTCCTTGCTTTCTTTAATGACGATCCCCGTGGGCTTGCCGCGCTCATCGAGGATAAACCGGACCTCTACGCTGGAAAAGTTGATCGCGCCGTGTTCGAGGCGTTTCTTCCGGAACTGCTGGGCGAGTTTATTCAACAGCAACACTTCTTCGGCATGAGGACCGTCCTTCGTCTCAATGACCTCCTGGACCTCCTCGTAGGTAAACCGGTGATCCGAATGGATCAGGGTCTTCCCCAGCCAGGTGTCTTTGATTTCTCCTTTGGCATTGATCTGAAAAACCGCCGCAAAAGTATATTTATCCTCATGCGGCCTCAGCGAACAAAGCTCGTTGGAGATCCGTTCCGGCAACATCGGAAGGACGCGATCGGGTAAGTACACCGAGGTGGCGCGCTGGTAAGCCGACTTGTCCAGGTCGGTATCCGGCTCGACAAAGTGGCTGACGTCCGCGATATGGACGCCGATCTCGTATAAGTCTTTTTTGACGCGCCGGAAAGAAAGCGCGTCATCGAAATCCTTGGCGTCGACAGGATCGATCGTGAACGTGAGGACCGGACGGAAATCGCGCCGCCGCTTGACCTCCTCTGCGCTGATGGTATCGGGCAGCCGGAGCGCCTGCTCCAGCACCTCGTCTCCAAATTCCAGGGGAAACCCTTTTTCAAGCAACAGCTCCTTCATCGCCATGTCGTTGGCGTCCTCGGGGTTCAGGATGGCGATGACCTCGCCCACGGGTTTACGTTCGCCTTTATTCCAGGAGGTCATCCGGACGACGACGCGATCGCCGTTGGAAGCGCCGCCCAGGTGCTCGGACGGGATAAAAAAGTCGGGTATCGGTTTCTGTCCGTCCGGCACAAAAAACGCCTGCTGGCGAATGTCGAGCCGG
The DNA here is from genome assembly GCF_004366355.1 of Dinghuibacter silviterrae. Classification (NCBI taxonomy): domain Bacteria; kingdom Pseudomonadati; phylum Bacteroidota; class Chitinophagia; order Chitinophagales; family Chitinophagaceae; genus Dinghuibacter; species Dinghuibacter silviterrae. The sequence continues at coordinate 2,396,301 of NZ_SODV01000002.1, forward strand.
CCGATAAATTCGGTTTGTTTTCTTTCCAGGACTTCCGCGATCCGGCCTTCGGTGCGTCCCCCGGCCTTGGCGGAAGTCACTTCCACCCGGACGGTATCCCCGTGAAAGGCGGTGTTGAATTCAGTGGGCCGCACGAGAATGTCCCGTTCCAGGCCCTCCACGATCACATAACCGATGCCCGAGCGGGCTATATCGAGGGTTCCTTTATACGTGTTGGTGGTGTTTTTCTTCTTTTTGTTCATACGTGAAAATTGTCAATAAATGTAAGAATGGATGCGTGAAAGGCATCCCGCTCCCCAAAAAGGATCCGGTGCCGGACGGGGAGCACGAAAAGCGGCAGGTTCTCCAGCTCCTGTTGAAATTTCAAAAGCCGGACGCCGTCCTTTTCGGTGGTCAGTAAAATCTTTTTCCCTGAAGACATTTGCTCGAAACGGCGACGCATCGCCCTCAGGTCATCTATGGTAAAAATATGATGATCATTATAGGCCTGCACCTCGAAGGAAGCCGTTTCCGCCTCCAGGTAAGCCTTCAGGGGTTTCGGGTTGGCGATTCCGCAGACCAGCAGGACCTCCATATCCTTCTCCAGCGGACAAGGATGGTTGTCGATGATGTGGTACGGCTGCCCGTATTCCAGCGTCGCAAAAAATACGCGCTGCCCCTCGCGCGGATGCAGCTCCTGGGTCACCGCCGCCCTTTCCTCCTCGCTAAGCCCCGGGGGGCACTTGGTCACCACGATCACCTGGGCCCTGCGTGCCGCGCATTTATGGTCCCTCAGATCCCCCGTCGGCAAATAAAAGTCCCGGGTATACAGGTTATTATAGTCCGTCAGGAGAATATTGAACCCAGGTTGAATCGCCCGGTGCTGGTAAGCATCATCCAGGATCACCACCTGTGTCCCCGGCCGGTCCTGCAGCAGTTGCGGAATGGCGACCAGCCGCTCCTCCCCCACGGCCACCGCCACCTTTGGGAATTTCAGATGGAAAAGCATCGGCTCGTCCCCAATATCCAGCGCCGTCGTCCCGTCCCCCGCCAGGATATACCCCCGGGTTTTCCGCTTGTACCCCCTCGACAGGGTCGCCACCTGGTAGCGGTCCTGGAGCAGACGAAGCAGGTATTCCGTCATGGGTGATTTACCCGTCCCGCCCACCGACAGGTTCCCCACGCAGATCAGCGGCAGGTTAAACGAAGCCCCTTTTAGGATATTCCGGTCGAAAAGCTTGTTGCGTACCCAGACTACCGCTCCATATATACAGGCCACCGGCAGCAGGATAAAGCGGATCGATTGGAAGGTTAGATTATACAAATTCATACAACTGCGTCGGGGTAACACCAATGGACAAAGGTACGTCAAATTCCCCGCGGTCCTCCAGCCGGGGCATTGGTTCAAAAAGGCTCAGCCCCACCTTCAGGACGTCCGGCCGGCACTGCGCCAGGAACCGGTCATACATTCCGCGTCCATACCCGACGCGAAACCCGTCCCTGTCGAAGATCAGCAAAGGTACGATCACCAGGTCGACCGCCCCCGGAATCACCCGGATCCCCTCCACGGGCTCCGGGATACCATACGCGCCGGGAGCAAAAAAGGTGCCGGTATCCCACACCAGGTGTTCCAGGTCCGAGGAGCCGCTCACCCTCGGAACCACCAGCGTCAGCCCCGGAAACAGCGCCTCCAGGTGCCGCACAAAAGGCTGGGTATCGATCTCCCCCTTCGCCAGCAGCGGTCGATATACATGGACGACTTTTAAGGGAGGAAAAGTGATGCGTTCAAACTGTGACAACAGCCCGGCCGACATCGTTTCACGCTCGGCCGCCGTCAGGCGAACCCGCTCCTGCAGGTAATATGTCCGGGCTTCCTGTTTGGTCATCTCTTCAAATTTTTGTCAGGCGCCGCGCGCTTCACCGCCCCAGCGCCCCCAGCAGCCCCGGCCGGACTTCGTCCGCGAGGCGCCGCACAAACGCCGCGTCCGGATTCGCCGTAAACGGCATGCGCCCCAGGATCGAATACCCGCTCCACCGTGCGATATCCTCTTCGTAATCCCCAAAGCGGTCGTTAAAGATCCACCCCGCGACATCCAGCCCCGCCGTCCGTGCTACCCGCGCCGTCAACAGGGAGTGATTGATGCTCCCCAGGTAGTTCCGGCTGACCAGCACCACCTTGGCGCCCAGCCGCATCGCCAGGTCGCCCATAAAGTCGTTCCCGTTGAGCGGCACCATCAGCCCCCCTGCGCCTTCCACCACGACATCCCCCGGGGGAAGTGCCGCCGCGATGCGCTCCAGGTCGATGGACACGCCCTCGTTCCGTGCCGCGATATGCGGCGAGGCCGGCAAGGCCAGCCGGTAGACTTCCGGGTGTATCCGCGGATGCGTCAACCGCGCGCCCACATACGCCGCGTCCGACTCGTCCCCGGTCTGTACCGGCTTCCAGTATCCGGCGCCCAACGCCTCGGCGACCACGGCGGCGGCCAGGGTCTTGCCTACCCCGGTCCCGATCCCTGTCACGAAAATAACGGCCATGTTATGTGCGGTTGATGAAAAAAGAAAACACCGTCGTCCCGTAGGAGCGCTCCTGGCGGAACAGGGGTTCGTTTTTGTAGCTGTTTCGGGGCGTATGTTCGAGGACGAACATGCCCTCGGGCTTGAGCAGCGGCGTCACCAGCCCCGGGAGGTCATCAATGTTACCGAGCGCGTAGGGAGGCCCGGCAAAAATAAAGTCGTAGCCCCCGCCGCCAGTCGCGACGTCTGCGGCTCCGCCGCGCGCCGCCGCGTCGCCGGAGGCCGCGCCCAAGGCGCCGTTGCGCGCACCTGCGAGAAACTGAAACACATCCACCCGCAACACCGTCAACCCTGAAATTCCCAGGGCTTCCGCCGTCGAGCGGATAAAATCCGCCATCGTCGGGTCCTTCTCTACAACCGTGAGCGAAGCCGCCCCGCGCGACGCCAGCTCATAGCTGATCGCCCCCGTCCCCCCGAAAAGGTCAAGGGTAACCGCTCCGGAAAGCTCGACGTTGTGCTGGAGGATGTTAAACAGCCCGCTTTTGGCGATGTCGGTCGTGGGCCGGGTGTGGGGCATGTGCCCGGGTGGTTCTATCTTTCTGCCTCCGAAGTCTCCGCTGATTATACGCATGCGGCCGCGGTTAAGACGGAAGTAAAATAGTGCGATGGATACTCCTTGAAATAGGGTGACAGGTGCCAGTCGGCTGCGCCGGCGTCGCAGGATACCTCCAGGAAATACTTTTCCACCTCCCTGTATACCCCCGAGCTTTTATCGATCATGCCCTGGAGTTGGACGGGGATGGCCTGTGTATCCATGTCAAAGGTCCGGACCAGTTGCAGCAACTGATACGTGACGTCCTCCGGGGAGGTATAGCTGTAGGTCTGCCCCAGCTTTAGTTCACCGCCCTGGAAGACGGTGATGACAAAACGGTTGGGATAAAAGACGACCCGGATACACTCCTCCACCTTCCGCTGGAAAAGCTCCCGGAGCTCCGGGGTCCGCTGGTGCCAGCATTCCCCCGTCTTGAAGTGACGCAGGACGCGGCCGTGCAGCCAGCGCGGGATCTGGTATAGATTATAAATAGAAGCCTCGGGGATCAGGTCGCTGAACACCAGCGCTTCATGCTGAAGCCCGAAAAGGGTTTCCATGATTTTTTCCTTGTACCACGTTTGGAACCAGGTCGCGGGGATCAGCGTCGCGTCGCCGTGCTGATAGAAGATAAACACTTTGTTCCAGGTCTTCATGAGCCAGGGGTATTTCTCTTCCAACATCTTCCAGGCGTTCGTCCAACTGGTTTCCTGCCAATCGCCGTAATGATGGACCGCAAGGTGGCCCACCACGAGCTGCTCCTTTTTGTGCAGGAGGCTGATGTAGAGTTCCTGTTCGCCTATTTGTAACATGAGCTGGTGCTCACCGGGAGGCAGGGACTCCACCAAAGGGGGCAATATGACGATGATCGGTTCCAAGACCGCAATAATAACGATAATTTCGCGACCAAATGGACCTACGCCTCAATATCTCCAACCGCCAGATCCTTTCCATCGCCTTGCCCATCAGCATGGCAATGATCATTCCACAAATCAATTTCATCACCAACAATATCTTTTTGGGGATGCTCGGCGAACGCGAACTCGGCACCGCTGGCATCACCGGGGTCTATTACCTGGTCGTGGCGGTCATCGGGAACGGGCTCAACAACGGGCTCCAATCCATCATTTCGAGACGCGCCGGCGAAAACAACATCGCCGCCATCGGCCGCACCTATACGCAGGGTTTGCGGCTGGCGCTGGTATTCGCGCTCGGCGGGATCGTCCTGACGTACCTCGTCACGCCCCACCTGATGCACTTTTTTCTCCACTCCCCCGACGTGGCGTCCGAAGCCGTCTCGTTCCTGCTCATCCGTGTCTGGGGACTGCCCTTCCTGTTTTGCTACCAGATGAGCAACGCCTTCATGGTGGGAACCAACCATAGCCGCTTCCTTGTCATCGGCACGCTTTGCGAAACCACTGTCAATGTCTTCTTAGACTACAGCCTGATCAACGGCCACTTCGGGCTCCCCGCCCTCGGTTTTAACGGCGCCGCCTACGCCTCTATTGCGGCCGAATGTACCGGGATGTGCGTGATGCTCGGCTGTATCGCGTTCAAAGGGCTGCACCGGCGGTTTTACCTCCTCCGCCAACTTCGGCTCGACCTCCCCCTGATCAAGGTCATCGCCCGTCAGTCCATGCCCCTCGTCCTCCAATACTCCATGAGCCTGTTGTCCTGGCTGTATTTCTATACCCTCATCGAACACCACGGCACGCTCGGGCTCGCCGTGTCCAACACCCTGCGCAACATCATCGGTCTTTTCGGGGTATTTTCCTGGGCCTTCGCCTCGACCACCAATACGATGGTCAGCAACGTCATCGGTCAAGGGCTGCTCCCCAAGGTCCAGCCCCTCATCCGCCGGATCATGTGGCTAAGCCTAGGCTTCTGTATATGCATCGCCCTGATCCTGAACCTTTTCCCCCGGGCATTCTTAAGTATTTATGGACAGGACGCCGCCTTCGTCCACGTGGCCATCCCCCTGCTCCGGATGGTCACCGGCAGCCTTTGCCTCATGGCCGTGGCCAACGTCTGGCTCAACGCCGTGACCGGTACGGGCAAGACGCGGATCAACCTCGCCATCGAGATCGTCGCGATCGTGGCCTACCTGGTCTACGTCTATCTCGTGCTCGAACGCTTTAACCTCGGGCTCGTCTGGGCCTGGGGGTCGGAGTACCTCTACTGGCTGATATTGGGGGTACTGGCATTTGTGTATATTCGGAGTGGAAAGTGGAAGTACCGATGAAAAAGGCCTCCCGGCCCGTGACGATGTTTAACGGGTTTCCCACCAATGGTCCGCCGGGTACGGGCCGTCCAACGGGAACGGTTGACCGATCCGCGGGAGAACCAGCGTGGGGGCGCCGTCATGGCTCGCGGCTTCGCCGCTGGTGGCGACTCCGTCATTCCCGCGGAAAGCAGCGCTCCCGGCCGCTGCGACCAGCCTCCGCACCGGCTCATCCCAAGCATGCATACTCAAGCTAAACTTCCCCCAATGCACCGGCATCAGCGCCCGTGCGCGAAGCTCTTTCGCCGCCTGCCAGGTTTGCTCGGGAAACATGTGGATAAAGGGCCAGTGCACCCCGTATTGCCCGCACTCCAGGAACGCCAGGTCGAAGGGGCCGTAGGTCTCGCCGATCTGCGCGAAGTGCGCGCCATACCCGGAATCCCCGCCCAGGAACAGACGCCGGTCGCCAAGCGACAGGACGAGCGACATCCAAAGCGTCCCATTGCGTTTGAAAAGCCGGCCCGAAAAGTGCCGGGCCGGGGTGGCGGTAAAACGGACGCCTTCGCGGGGCGAATACGATTCCCCGAGGTCCAGCTCTACGATTTTTTCGGCTGGAATCCCCCAGTATTCGAGGTGGGCGCCCACGCCGAGGGCGGTGACGATGGTGCCCGCTTTTATCGAACGGACGGTTTCCATGTCCAGGTGGTCGTAGTGGTCGTGGGTCAGGACAAGGACGTCCAGTTCGGGAAGATCCGCGGGGGTGTATACTTCGGTTCCCGGGAAGGCCCGGGCGACAAAGGGGACCGGTGAGGCGTGGGCGCTTAACACCGGGTCTACCGCCAGGGTGAGTCCCGGGGTTTTGATGATGTAAGAGGAATGACCGAGCCAGACCACGGAGTCGTTGGTCAGCGTCGTCAGGTCGGTTTTGACCACGGGCAGGGGCCCGGATGGCACGGTGTCCTTTGGCTTGTTGAAAAAGTACTCCCGCATGATTTTGGCCATCGAACCGTCCTGCAGGCGCAGATCGGTGGGTTCGGGGTTGTCAAAAACGCCGTCCCGAAACCGCGGCGAGCGGCGCATCCTGTCCAAACGGCTGCCCTTAGGCGTTGCGCCAAAAACACTGAAGCTCATTAGAGTACCTCCCCCCATTTCGTTTTATCCTTGAGCAAAACCTCCCGCAGCAGGCGGATGGGCGGCTGCCCATTGTCCATCATGGCATCGTTAAAGGTTTTCAGGCTGTACCCTGCTCCCTCCTGTTGTTGGTAGTCGGCGCGGAGCTTCAGGATCTCCAGCTTGCCCACGGTGTAAAAAAGATACCCCGGGTCAAAGGTTCCCCGGAGGGCTTCGAGGTTGGAGGGTTTCTCCCCCTGGTACCAGTTGGCCATAAAGAAGTGGGTGGCGGAGTCCACGCTGATTCCTTTGGTGTGGAGCATGATGGAGTTGCAAAGACGGCAGATCCGGAGCAGGGCGTCGCCGGATTGCGCCAGGCGATATTTGGCGGCGGTGACGGGGTCCCCGTTGTTGCCATAGCCTTCGTCCAGCATCATCCGTTCGGTATAGTGGGCCCAGCCTTCCACGTATGCATAGCTGGCAAAGATCTTTTCCACGTCGGAACCGTCGGAGGCCTTCAGGTGGGTGAACTGGACATAGTGACCGGGATAGGCTTCGTGGATGGTCACGACGTCGGTTGTGTAATAGTTGAACATCGCGAGCCAGTCTTCCTTTTGCTGGGGTGTCCAGCGCGCGTCCACCGGGGTGACGTAGTAATAAGCTTCGGTGGCCTTTGTTTCGAAGGGGCCGGGGACGTCACAGGAGGCGGTGGAGGTCGAGCGGGCGTAGGGCGGTGTTTCTTTTACCTGGATCCGGACGTCGGAGGGCAGGCTGCAGATCTTGTGGTCTATGAGAAACTGGCGAATGCCTTCGAGGTGTTTCCGGGTGTCCGGGATAAGGCTGTCCGCGGAGGGGTGCTCTTTTTCCATATCCTTATACACCTCTACCGCCGGCTTGTTGGGGTTGATGATGTGGGCGGCCTGCTGGAAAACGCCCTGCTCCCTTTTCAGCTCCCTCATCCCGATGGCCAGGAGACTGTCGGGGGAAAGGTCGATCAGTTCTACATTGTGCAACATCTTCCGGTAGTTCTCTTCCCCCAGCGCGAAGTGGTCGTCGGCGGGGTGCTTTGCCAGGAACTGGATATAGCCGTCGATGGCCTTTATCGCCTCGGCATTGGACTCCGCAAAGACGTGCATCAGGGCATCGCTTTTGACGTCTTTCAGGGCCACAGGGAGGTCGCGTTTCAGAAAATCCTCGGATCCCTTTGCGACCTCTATCGCCATGTCGATGAGGGGTTTGGGTAGTGTAGCTTCCAGATTTCGTTTAGCCTGTTCGAACAAAAAAGGGAGCTGTCGCTCCACCTTGATGATACAACCCAACCGGTACTCCAGGGGGGCAAAATCCCGCTTGACATACGTGTTGAGGTCCACGGCCTGGGCGTAGGTGATCGGGTTTCGGGTATAGGCGTTCAGATCCACAATGTTGAACAGCTCCTGTTGGATACCGAGGTGCAGGATGCGGTAGTCCCGGTAATTCCGGGGGCTGAGTGCGCCCGTGTCGATGTCGGACAACAGGCTGTCGTACACCCTTAGCCGGACGATTTCGTTGAGCATCGGCCCGTTACCAAAGTCCGGCACCATCGTGTCGTACTGGTGATACCCCAGGGCAACGCCGGCCTGGGGGCGCCAGTCCAGGTATCCTTTGATAAACTCCCTGGAGAGGGAAGCAAAAGCACTGTCTGCGGAGGGGGCCGGGACTTTCGCGCCGCGGTGGCAGGAGGTGGCGAGCAACGCGGCCATGAACAGGCCGGACGTCCATTTCATCATAATATCGCGGTATTGTTTCGGAAAAAATCGATCTTGGAACGGAACATTTCCGCCATCTTATCCGCCCGCCAAAGGGCCTCGTCCGCTTTTTCCCCCTCATACAGCTCCCCGACGGTCTCCTTCCAAAGACCCAGCCAGGCGTCAAAATGGGGCTTTTCCAGACCCATCTTCAGGTGGGGTGGAAAAGGACTGCCGAAATACGTATGCTCTTCGAGCAGGACGGTTTGCCAGAAACGGTACATTTTTTCCAGGTGGTGCGGCCAGTTGTCTTGCACCACGGCCTCGAAAACGGGCCCGATCAACGGGTGCCGGCGAACCTTACCGTAAAAGGCGTCGACCAGCAGTTGAATATCGGGGAGGGTTTGAATGTCGTGCATCACCCCGCAAAGGTACGACGAACCGTTTACGGATGGGATTGTTCCACCAATTTCCGGATCCGCCCCTCGATCTCGTCGGTGGATGGAAACGGCGCATCCTTGTCTACAAACCGCCCGCTGCGGTCGAGCAGGGCGTAGCGGGGTACCCCATTAATGTGCAGAACGGCGTTGAGCGAAGAATGATGCCCGTCCAGGAGCAAAAAGCTGTCGGGATTTGGCTGGCCGTCGCCCAGCGCGCCCTTCCAGTCTTCCGGATCGGAGTCGATGCTGATGCTGAGAAAGACCACAGGGTCCTTGGCAAACTTGGCCCGGAGGGCTTCGTAAAAGGGGGTCTCGTGGCGGCAGGGGCCGCACCAACTGGCCCAGATGTCCAGGTAGACGACTTTGCCCGCGTAGCGGTGGAGGAGGTCGTCCCAGGAGATTTGGGTGCCGTCGGGGGATTGGAGGGTCGTGCCGGAAGCCGGGGGCACCACCGCGCTCCGCACTCCTGCGCCCGGAGCCGCGGCTCCGAGGGTTGCCGCAATGAGAAGAATGAAAACTATTTTCATGGGTCTCGGTTATTTGATATGTATCGTATGCGCCAGCGCCCTAAACGCCTGCACATTCTTATCAAACTCATCATTGGCCACGCCCTCCACCACAATGGTATGTTCCGCAGTGGCGGCCAGGAACTGGTACAGCAAACCGGCCTGCCCGCCGAGCCGGCAATGGATCTCGACCTCGTACGCCTCATAGCCGTTGACAGAGTCCAGCGAAATATTGGACAGGATAGGTTCTTCGAGACCCGCTTGCATATCCTTGATGATGAGGTTTTCCGACAGGTCCTGGAGGGAACTGCCGTTCTTCCGGGGATAGGGGGTCACGGTGACAAAGGGCGAACCCTGGGCGGGCAGTTTGCCGTCCAGGCTATAGATAAACAGGGGTTTGTTGTACAGCGCGAAATGCCATGAAGCGGCCGTGGTATCGAGGCTGAAGGGGGCTGTTGAAAACGGGTCCACCACCTGGGCCTTCTGGTAGGTGATGGTGGCGTAGGCGTCGCGGATGGCCTGACCAACGGACAGGGCGGTATCCGGGTACAGACCGATCAGGGTCGTGGAAAAGGTAGAGTCCCCAAAGATCAGCGCCATGATGCGTTTGGCGGAGTCGCCCTTCATATAGCAATACTTGGCGGGAAAACCGGCGACCGTCAGCGTTTTGAACGCCAGGACGCGGGCGCCCTTGGCCGTGAAATTGGCGGCGGTAAAGCTTTGGCCGTCGGTGTAAAAATCCCCGTCAGGGAGGTCATACACCTGGATGACGGCGGAACCATCCGTCTTTAGCAAACCGGGAAAAGCATGGGTGAGTCCGAAACCGGTGGGCGGGATCAGCGAAAGATGGGTGTCCGGGATCTGGACATGCTTGTCCGCTGTATCCGGCCCCAGCCCTACCCGCACCTGTGCATAGCTCCGCGGGGTCACACAAAGTGTCCCATAAAGGATGCTGATGCCACAAAGTAAACGGGGAAACATGCACGTTGGAATTTCGATAGGGCGGATCTTTCGATGCCCCCTAAAGATAGACAAATCTGTTCAAAGAACGTAAGGAGCCCCCCTTCTATTACATTATATTATTTTACTATGAATTTATAAGACAATTGTTCATCGCGTGAATTTTCCCCTATGACCAGCCGGTAGGTACCTGGATACAATTTCCAGTCGTGGTGTTCCGCGTCCCATTTCCGCAGGGCGGATAGCGGGATGGCGAACGGTTGAATGGCGCCGGGCGTCACCCGGGCAAATTGCTTCAATTCCCTTACCGGCATCAGCTTGCCGGGTACGCTTGGATATTCTATGTACACCTGGGGTACGGCGACGGCGGGAATGGAGTCGCTTTTGGCGGTGACCTGTACCGCAAAACGCAGCGTGTCGCCGATTTTTTGAGGTTTGCCGGCCCAACTATAAGAGAAGGTTGTGTAGCTCAACCCGAACCCAAACGGATACTCCACCTCCCCCTCATAATACCGGTAGGTCCTCCCCTTCACGTGATAGTCGTCATACGCAGGAAGGTCGGCCACGGATTTATAAAACGTAACCGGCAGGTGCCCGGAGGGCGCTACCCGGCCAAACAGGATATTGGCCAGGGCTGCGCCGCCTTCCTGGCCGGGATACCAGGCGACGATGATGGCGTTGACAAAAGGCGCCAGGGCGTCAACGTCCATGGCACTCCCGCCCGTGACGACGGCGATGATGGGCTTATGCGTGGCCTTGCGCAAGGCGCGGATATAGGCGAGCTGACCCGCGGGAAGGCTCAGGGTCTTTTTGTCTCCCCCGGCATCGGATAGGAAAGCGTCGCCTTCCTCCCCTTCGACCTGCGGAGTCAGACCGATGACGGCCACGACGACGTCGCTGAAGGAGGCTACCCAAGTCCCCCCGAAGTGAACGGTGTCTTTGGGATCGCAACCCAGGTCGTATTCGACGCCGGTGGCGGGACCGGCAATGGCCGTAATCCCCTCCACAAATGTAACCATGTGGGAAGAGGTCCCGTGGTAGTTTCCTAAAAGGGCGTCCGCGGACGTGGCGTTGCTACCCGCGATCAGCATGGTCTTGACGTTCGCGGCCTTTAGCGGGAGCGCGCCGTCGTTGCGAAGCAGGACCATGCTTTCTTCCGCCATTTGCAGCGCCAGCTGCTGGTGGTAGGCATTCGCAACGCTGTCGGCCCCGTAATCCTTATAAGGACTGAGCGAAGGATCGTCATAAAGACCGAGGTGAAACGCGGTACGGAGGTTGGGCGCCAGGTCCTTGTTGACGTCTTCTTCGTTGATCAGGCCCTTTTGGACGGCTGTCTCGGCGTCGGCCTGCAGCAGGTTCGAACAGTCCACATTGACACCGGTTTTGATGGCTTCGGCGGCGACGGTCGCCGCATCGGGCAGGGCTTTATGGCGTTCCCATATATCATCCAGCGCGCCGCAGTCGCTGACGACATGCCCTTTAAAATGCCATTCATCCCGTAGGATGTCTTTGAGGAGGGTCCGGCCGGTACAGCAGGGCTGATCGTTGACGCGGTTGTAGGCGCACATGACGGCTTCCACCCCGCTATCCACGAGGGTATGGAAGGCGGGTAGATAGGTTTCACGGAGTTCGTCCTCGTTTACCCGGACATTGATGGAGTGACGGCTGGCTTCGGGTCCGCTGTGGACCGCAAAGTGTTTGGCGCAGGCTGCCGTCTTCAGGTGCAGGGGATCGTTCCCTTGCATTCCCCGGACATAGGCCGAGCCCATCCGCCCGGTGAGATAAGGGTCTTCTCCGTAGGTCTCCTGTCCCCTGCCCCAACGCGGATCACGGAAAATATTGATGTTGGGCGCCCAGAAGGTCAGCCCCAGGTATTGCTGGCGGCGGCCCTCGGCCACGCTCATGTTGTATTTGGCCCTGGCCTCGGTGGATACGGCGTCGCCCTCGACGCGCAACAAGGCGTCGTCAAAGGTTGCCGCCACGCCGATGGCCTGCGGGAAAACCGTGGCCTCCCCCGCCCTGGCCACGCCGTGCAGCCCCTCGTTCCACCACACGTATCGCTGGATCCCGAGGTGCGGAACGCCCGGGCTGACAAACCCCAGCAGGCTGATCTTTTCTTTCAGGCTGAGCCGTTGGATAAGATCGGCGGCCCTGGCATCCGCCGGTTGGTGCGGGTCCTGGTAAACGGGGGTTTGGGCTTTGGCACACAAGCCTGCCAACGCCAACGTTGGCACGAGGAGAAACAAGCGGGTGTTCATGGGCGCAATATACCGCGCTTTCAGTATAACTTTTCAGTACAATACGACAAATTGGACCGACCGCGGCGGTGCCTCCAGCACAAACCTGCTGCTTGGCCAATAGTTAAGCCTTCGGGCGGGAACGTGCGTGATATCAGCGGGGCCCCCGGACGCACCGGCTGGTCCCTGTCCGTTGACAAAGACGCGGGGCGAGAATTCGCCGTTGTCGTCTCCGCCGGTAAGGGAGTAATAATAACCGTAATAGCCATAACCGCGACCATACGGGATGGTGAGGCGCCGCGGTGTCGTGGAGGTGTTGACGAGAACGAGACCCAATCCGCGCCCCGCGCCGCCGCCGCTAAAGCTCGACGCGAAAACCACGACCGCCGAGTCACTGGAAGTGCTCCGCACCACATGGTCCCCAAAACATTTCTGGAAGTAGTACAGGTAGTAATAAGCCGGCCGTGGATTCCACAGAGGCGCGCCGGGCTCGTCCCCTTTATTAAACAACCCATGATCGTTCCCATGATCATAGGCATTGGCCAGGTCCCAACGCGTGGCCTCCCCAAACCCGCGGGTGGCCAGTTCACCGATCACGAGGGCGGCGTGCATACCGGCAATAAAAGAGGTTTGCTGGCGGGACCCCTGTGCAAAAATATTGTACTCCGTCAGCGCGACCGGCTTGTTGCCCATCCGGAGCATATAGTCTGCCATCTGGTCGGTGACGGACCGGCCGGTGGCCAGGATGGCCGCGGCTTTCGAATTTTGAAAGTAGGGTGTATAGTAGCTGTGGACGATAAAGAAGTCGCAGGCGTTCCCGGCCTGGCGGAGCACCCCTTCGTTCCAGACTTTGTCCACGGGAAACGTATAAGGCCCGGGGGGCAGTTCGATCAGCACCACACCGATTTTGATGTCCGCGCCGGTTTCGCGGGCTGCTGCGCGCATGGAGTCGATAAAGACACGCGCCTGGCGTCCGTATAGGTCACCTGAGATGACAGCGGGCCGGGAACCAGGCAAGTGTGCGCTGTCCACGAGGTACCCCGCCTGCCAGCGGCCGTTGTCCTCGTTCCCCAACTCCCAGAAACGCGTCCGGCCATGATCATAACGTACCCAGTCGGCCGCCAGGTGCGCCGCGGTGGCCACAGGGTCCGGCCCGGTTCCGTATCGCGCATACCCCATGTTCACACAGATGATGCCCTTGCTATCCGTCTCTGTAAGCATCTTGTAATAATTGTCCACGGAAAGGCCCCAGGGCGCGCGGCCCAGGAAATAGCGTTCCTTCCGCGCCCGGACGCCAAGACCATACAGGAGCGTATCCGGTACGTCCGCGGGCAGTTGCCCCGGGGTCGCGTTCCAGAAAAAGGTATTGCTTCCATTGCCCCCGGGATACCGGATGATCCCTGGATGGAGGGTTCGGATGTGGTCAAGCAACACGGGCTGGTTGACCATGGGTCCCATCCATTGGTTGGCGTTGTTGCCAAAGAGCCAGGGAGAGACCCGGGCGATGGTGTCGGAGGGATACACCGCGATGTCCACCTGGGGCGGTGGCGCGGAGTCGAAGACGTCTTGAGGGGGCGGCGCGCCTGAAGCTCTGAGGGCTTTTTCACGTTCTGCCAGGCTATCGAAGGCGAAGACCGCCGGCATCGGCGCCGTTTTCGGGCGGAAGGCATCCAGGAAAAAGCCTTGCGGCAGTACTTGGGGGCTTTGCGACAGCACTCGGGAGCCTTGCGACACCGCCCGGAAGCCCGTGGCCCCTCCCTGGCCCTGCTGGCCCCGCGCGCCCAAACCCAGGGCGAGCGCTATGGTGAAGAATATAATTCGCATCATTAATCAATTAATAACGTCTTGGTCGTAACGCCGGATGGCGTCGTTATCTCGATCTTATATACACCGGCGGCCGCGGGAATAAACAGGTCTTGATCGGCCAGGCCACTCAGCGTCTGCGTGTACACCACGCGCCCCCGAAGGTCGATGGCGTGAAGCGTCAGCCGGTCGGCACCGGTAAAGCCTTGAACCCGGATGTGGCAGTGGCCGCGGGGGGCAGGATTGGGAAAAAGTTTGATGAGCCTGTCGGTGGGATCGATATTGGTGACGGCAGTGACGAGGGACCCTTTGTCGATCACCACGAAAGTAGCCGATAGCGGGGGAAGACTGAGTAGTACACCGCCGCTCACGGAGTCGGTGTTCATCGACAGCGTGGCATAATTCAAGGGGCCGCCGGAAATGCCGGTGGGGCCGTTGCCGTTGACGAAAACCTGGCGGGAAAAATTGCCGTTGTCGGTACCGCCGGTCAGGGTGTACCAGTGATAGGTGGCCCCTACCCCGTTTTCCTCGATCTGCACCAGCTCAGAAGAAGCCCCTTTGTTGACAAGGACCACCCCGGTTTCCCCGGAGCTGAAACTGGAGGCGTAGGCTTTGACCGAGGTACTCCCGGTGACGGTATCACCGATCACCCGGTCCCCAAAACACCGCTGGAAATAGTACATATTGAAAAAGGCGGGACGCGGGTTCCATTTCGGGGCGCCGCCGGGTTCGTCCCCGGCGTTAAACATGCCCTGGTCGTCTCCATTGCTCCAGCCGTTGGCGATGTCCCAGCGGGAGGCCTCTCCAAAAACCGGGTGTTGGGTAAGTTCTCCCAGGACGAGGGTGGCGTGCAAAGCCGCGATAAAGGATACTTCCTGGTCGCTGCCGGTGTTGGAGATGTTCCACTCGGTCAGTGCGACCGGTTTTTCGGTGACGCCGCCCTGGGCGGTCGTGACGGCCATGTAGGAGGACACGGCGTTGGTTTCCCCGGTGGCGATATTCAGAATGCTGTCCACGTTGGTGGCGGACCCGCTGGTGGCGTAGTAGTCGTGGACGATGTAAAAATCGGCGGTTTCCCCTGCCGACGAGAAGTAGCCGCTGTTCCAGGTGATGTCGGGGGGATTCCAGGTGTGGCTGCTGGCGTCTGTGCCTAAGAGCTGGGCGCCGATGTAGATGGTGGCCCCGATCTCCGAGGCGGCCGCTCGCATGGAGTCTGCAAAGACCTTGACGTGCTGGCCGTACAAGGCGCCGCTGATGATCTGGGGCTGGCCGTCCTGGTTGGTGGCGGTGTTGATCTTATAGCTGGCTTCCCACGGGCCCCCGCTTTCGTTCCCGATTTCCCAGAACTGGGTCCGGCCGCTGTCTGCCCTCACCCAGTCGGCCGCAAGGTGGGCGGCGGTTGCCACGGGGTTGGGGCCGGTGCCGTATCGCGCGTAGGCATAGTTTACCGTGATGATACCTTTGGCCCCTGTCATCTGCAACATCTTGTAATAGTTGGCCAGGGAGAGCGTCCAGGAGGCGGTGTTGTTGCCAAACCAGTACCCCGCCGCTATGGGGTTCCCGTTGGTGTTGTAGAGGGAGTCGGGTGCGTCTGCGGGGGCGGTGGTGGCGTTCCAGAAGTATACATCGCTGATGCTGCCCCCCGGCGCCCTTATCAGGTGGGGGGACAGATCAGTGAGGTATTGGATCAGCGTTGGCTCGGTCACCATTTGACCGATGTATGGGTTGGTATTGTTTCCGAAAAGGTAAGGGGAGACCTGTCCAAGCGCCTTAGTGGGATCGATCCTGACCGTGGCTGTCACGGACCCGGTGGGCTTGGTGGCCTGTACATAGGTGGGCGCGGTCCAGGATCTGGCCTGCCAGCCGTTCAGGAAAAAGTTTTGGGCCGACAGGCCGAGAGGCGCGACCAGCCCCAGCAAAAAAATAATACGCATGAACTGATTTTAAAAAGCCGCCCCCCATGCAAGGGGGACGGCTTCCATCCATATTGCAGAGAATCCTTACTTGGTCTTGACGATTTATTTGATCTTAACGATGCGGATGTTATCGACACCGGCGTCAAACTTCGTGACGGACCTGGGGCCGGTGTTGTCAAACATGATGTCCAGGTTGGCATTCCCGCTGCTGCCCAACAGGGCGGCCAGGCTGGTGGGGGCTGCGCCCGACGAGCTCTGGAAACCGGCCAGGGGGAGCACAACGGTGGTCCATTGGGTGGTGCTGACCATGGAGCTGTCCGCGAAATTTTGCCAACCCGCGTAGGAGGCCGTGAAGTTCCAGCTGTAGTTGAAGACAACCTGTATAATACCTGTATTCCAGGGTTGTTTGATAAAGACCTCGAACTTGAGGGCGTAGTCGGCAATCGGGTTGCCCATACTGTCGGCAGCGACACACTGGACGGCATTGGTGTTGACGGAGCGACCCCCGTTCCACCATTGGTCGTCCCCGGTATTGACCCCGGTGAAACTCATCTGGGCGAAATACCCGTTGTTCCCCGTAAACGAAGGGGAATCGACGACGCCCGTTGCACCCCAGGAATATTGGTTATAGGTATCGAAGTCGCAAAGCATGCCCCGGGTATCCCGGAAACCCGCGGCGGGATCGGAAGAACTTGTTCCGCCTTTGCTGGTGATGAGGATGCCTCCGCCCGTTGTCGCACCCGCGGGCACCGTAACGGTTACGCTGGACCCGTCGGAGGCGCTGGTATACGTGGTGGCGGCAACGCCGCCTGGGAAGGTGATGCTTTGGATCAGGTACAGGAACTGGCCGCTGATCGTAATCACGTCACCGGGATGCGCAAACTCATTGGATATAGAGGAGACGATGGGCGCCGGGGGATCGACCGGGAAGGTATAGGTCGTGGTCCCGTTGGCCGTGGTGACCTCGATGGTATTGGCCATGGTGCCGCTGAGGACATTCGGTGGGATGCTGGGCACCTGGACCACCACGTGTCCTGCGGCGTTGAGCGCGACGTTCAGATTGGCCGCCACGCCGTCAAAAAGAACCTGGCGGGTGGACAACAAGCCGCTACCATCCAGGATAACGTATTGACCCGGGTTGACAAGACTGAGGGTCGTGTCGGCGGGCGTGGTCAGGTTGGCGCGAAGACCGGTGATCTTGGGGCCACCGGTGTTTTGTTTCTGACAGGCGGAGAGCCCGGCCAGGGAAAGGACCCCGGCAAGACAAAGTCGTAAGGTTTGTTTGGTCATCGGGATCATTTTTAATAGTTAGGCAATACGCTGAAATTGAACGGTACCGGGGTCTTGGACAGGCTGGGCGCCTGTTCCATTTCCTGTTCGGGGAACGGCAGGTACACGTTGTTGGCATTGAAGGAGAAGTGCTCCCCGCTGGACGTGAACGTATACCGGCGCGGGGAGAAGCTACCCGGCACCCAGGTCAGTGTATAGCTGATCCCGCGGTCCTGGGCGGTGACATACGCCTCGGCGTCGATAGGGTCGAAATAGTACCAGCGCAGGATGTCGTACCACTCGTTGCCTTCGATCGCTGTTTCGATCCATTTTTCCTGGAAAATATCCGAGAATGCAATGGATGTCAGGGTGGGCATGCCGGCCCTTGTCCGTACCGCGTTGAACGCGGCCAGCGCCGTGGCATCGGTCGTACTTGTATTGTTCCCCATGGTGGCCTCGGCATAGATCAGGTAGACTTCTGCGAGACGAAGGATGATCGTGTTCGTATACGCGGCCATAAAGGCGCCGAGGTTGTTGTTGTCCGCGGGCGAACCGATGACGTATTTTTTGATGTACGCGTAGTTCGTCGTGTTCGGGACCGTAACGCCGTTGTCTTTTTTATCCAGCTCGGCATAGAAGTCGCCGGGGAACATGATGGTGGCTTTGCGGCGGATGGAGTCGTTGGGGTTGGCCAGGAAGTATTTGATCAACGCAGCCGAACCACCCTGGGCGGAGCCCCAGCCGTCGCCGGTTTGGGTGATCTGGGGTTCGAAGGCCATGTACGCCTGGAAGGAGTTGTTGACACCCCAGGGGCTGTTGACGGGTTGCCACAACAGGCTGAAAAGGCTTTCGGGGTCGAGGGTGGCGGCGTTGTTGTTGACCCCCACGAACTCGTTGTAATAATCGCTGGGTAGGGACATACCGCTGTTGGAAATGACGTCGGACGCAAAATACTTGGCGCTGTCGAGGTCGCTTTGGGTGCGGTTCCCCAGGGTTTTGTCCAGACCGGAACGGATCAGGTAAAATTTAGCCAGCATCCCTTCGGCGGAATACTTGTTGATCCTGCCCGGTTGATAGGAAGCGGTGGGCAGGTGATTGACCGCGTACCGCATGTCCATGAGAATAAACTGCCAGACGCTTTCGATGGTGTTGCGCAACAGGGAATCGCTGAGCTGGTTTGTGTTGTCATAGATGATGGGAACGGCGCCCCAGTTGCTGACCAGGTAATAATAGGCCAGTCCCCGCATAAAATGGCATTCCGCCAGGCCGTAGCTCCGGATCGAGTCCGACACCGTCGCGTTCTTGGCATCGACGATGTTTTGCATCGTCAGGTTGGACTGGGCGACGATCTTATAGAACGCTTTGTACCCGGTCAACAGGGTCGTCTGGTCCGTGGACGAGGGATCGAACTCGATATAGGGCGTCCGGTCGTTGGAGTTCAGACTGCCCCCCCTGGCTACACCGAAGGCTAAGAAGGCCTTGTCGTTGTAGTCAAACCAGGTGATGTTGTACAGGGGAGCCGTGCCGGCCATGACCTCTGCATCGGTCTGGTAGAAATTACCGGACGTAAGGCTCGATATGGGCGGGCGGTTCAGGAAATTTTTGCTGCAACCGGCCAGGGTGCTCAACCCCGCCAGCAATAAGGTATATGGAAGAATCTTTTTCATGACGAATGAATTTAAAAGTCAAGGACCATGGAACCGGTATACATGCGCACGTTCGGGTACCGGCCTGTATCAATGCCGACCATGTTCACGCCCTGGTATTTAACAATGCCGATTTCGGGATCGTAGCCGGAGTATTTCGTGATGGTGAACAGGTTCTGGACGTTGACACCGACCCGCAAGCCGCGGATGGGCATGTGACCGAGGTACCGGGTAGGTACGACATACGACAGGGCCACGTTTTTTACCCGGACGTAGGAACCATTTTCCACCCAAAGGTTGCTCATGCGGTTGTTCCCGTTGGGGTCGCCGGGGGCGATCCGGGGAACCGTACCACCGGGGTTGGTGAGCGTCACCGTCGAGCTGTCTGCGATGTTGTAGCTGCTGGGCCGCGCATAACCCGCCGTTGCCTTGAGGTAGTTGCCATAGACGCCGTTGTCCAGGGGGATCGTATTGTAATACTTGAAGTAGTTGAGGATGTCGTTCCCTATGCTGCCGATCACCAGGACGTTCAGGTCGAATCCTTTGTAGGTGAATTCGTTGTTGAAGCCGAAGGTATATTTTGGCCAGGGGTTGCCGATGGTCGTCCGGTCGCTGGCGTTGATCACGTTGTCCTTGTTGAGGTCCTTGAACTTGATGTCCCCTACCCAGGTACCCTGGGGGCTGACGGTCATAACCCCGTTGGCCGTTTGTACGGCGTGGCTGGTGATGTCCGCGTAGTTCTTAAACAGCCCTTGGGCAATGTACCCGGTGATCATACTCAGCGGCTGCCCTGCGACCGTTTGAAACTGCGCCTGGGTTGAATTCCAGGAGGTGATGTAGGGCGTGGGCAGGTAAGTGACCTGGTTTTTGTCAAAAGAGATGTTGAAACCGGTCTTCCATTGAAACTGCTTGGTCGCGAAGTTTACGGTATTGAGTGTCACGGTCAACCCCTTGTTCCACATTGACCCCACGTTGCCTTCCGGCCACTGGATATACCCGGCGGAGTAGGCGATGTCTCCCCCGTCGTAGAAGGGATAGACGCTTTGGGTCAGCAGGTTGGTGGTGTATTTTTTATACGCGTCCGCGATCAGCTCGATCCGGTTGTTAAACATGTGGAGGTCGACACCGACGTTATAGGTTTTGTCGCTCTCCCATTTCAGCTTCAGGTTGCTAAAGTTGGAGGACAGGAAGCCGGTACCCCAGGCCGTGGGTACGGACTGAAGGGCGGCATAGTATCCACCGCCGGTTTGCGCCGAGTTCCCGCTGGTCCCGACCTCGAACCGCAGTTTCAGGTCGTTGACGGACTTTATGTTCTTCATGAAATTCTCCTGCGAAATCCGCCAGGCCACGGAGACCGAGGGGAAATAGCCCCACCGGTTGTCGGGTCCGAAGTTGGAGCTGCCGTCCGCGCGCAACGTCGCACCGAGGATGTACCGGTCGTTGTACACATAATTCAACCGGCCGAAATAGCTTTCCTGGGCACCGTCATACCGCGTGCTGTTGGCGATGGACGTGGCTTGCGCCCCCCCGGAAAGGTCCTGGATCGAATTGGTGACATAGTCCTGGCGCTGGCCGTTGAGCGCCCCGCCGCCATACGCCTGGGCTTCGTGACCCGCCATGACGGAAATGCTGTGCAACCCGATCTTGGTATCGTATTGTATGCGGCTGTGCCAGTTCCACCACCAGCTGTTGTACGTATTGACATAAGCCACGGTCGTCGCGTTGACGTAGCCGCCGAACTGGTAAGAAGGATGGAATTGGTAGTTGTTCGTATAGTTCAGGTTGGTATTGGCTTCGGTATGGATCGTGAGCCCCTTGATCGGGGTCAGGTCCACGTAGCCGCCGCCGATAACACCCAGCCCTTTGTTATAGTCGTTGTTGATGTAAGAAAGGGCCACCGGGTTGGTGTATTGGTATTGGGTGCTGACCGGGCCGGCCCAGGTACCGTCCGGGTTTTTGACCGGTACGGAAGGGTTTTGATAGACGGCCAGCTGTACGATCCCCGCGTTGGTGGTGTTTACTTTTTCCGTGGTATAGCTGGGATTCAGGTTCAACCCGAGCTTGAGCCAGGGGCGGACCTTGTTGTCCAGGTTGATCCGGGTGCTGGCACGGTTGAAGCCCGAACCGGGTGCGACACCCTCCTGGCTGAAATATTCACCGGACAGGTAAAAGGTCGTTTTGTCGTTCCCGCCGCTCAGGGACAGCGTATGTTTTTGCAACAGCGTCCGGCGGTACAGGGCGGCCTGCCAATCCGTACCGGGGCCCAGGACGCTGGGGTTGGCGAAACTGGGATCGCTGGGCGCTCCGCCGGCGGCGGCTGCGTCGTTGCGGAAGGTGGCGTATTGCTGGAGGTTCATCACCGGCAATTCCTTGGGTTTGTCCTGTATCGTCCAGGTCGTGCTGGCGGAGATCTTGGTGTCCCCGGCCTTGCCGTGTTTGGTGGTGATCATGATGACCCCGTTGGCGCCCGCCGCCCCGAAGATGGCGGTAGCCGCAGGACCTTCCAGGATGTTCATGCTTTCGATGTCATCCGGGTTGATACCGGAAAGCGCGTTGGCAAACCCGGTCGGGTGGCTGTTGGGATCATCGGAGAAGTCGCCCGGCCGGATCTGCACCCCGTCGATAACATACAGCGGTTGCGTACCGGCGGTGATGGAGGAAATCCCCCGGATGACGACGTTCGCACCCGCCCCCGGCTGACCGCTGGGCGAGCTGACGTACACCCCGGCGGCGCGGCCCTGCAGCGCCTGGTCCAGGGTCGTATTGACCGTTTCCCCGATGTCCTTGGAGGTGACCGTGGTCTGAGCGCTGCTGAGGTCCGTCCGTTTCATCTGGCCGTACCCCACGACGACGACGTCGTCCATATGACCGAAGTCTGTTTCCATGGCGATCCGCACCGTGCCTTCGGCCCCGATCGTCACCCTTTGGGTGCGGTAACCGACGGCGCTGATGTCCAGGACATCTCCAATGCGTGCATAAATATTGAATTTACCGTTCGCATCCGTGGCCGTAGCGACCTTGGAGCCCCTTACCTGGATGTTGGCGCCGACGACAGGTTCTCCGCTTTTGGAGAGGACCCTGCCCTCGATGGTCCTGGGCGATGCATTCTGTCCCCAGACCTGCCCCGCCGCCAGCACGCAGGCCAGCAGGACGAGGGAAAGCAGCCGCCCGGGGAGGCTTTTCCATAGCTGGATACCCGGCCGGGTACCCCTACAATCGTTGTTTTTTCTCATAATGAAGGTATTTGCAATGTTAGATGGGTGCCTTTATTTGTTGTGGTTGGCCGTCATAAGGGATGTCCGTGCCCGGTTGTGCTTCCAGGGGAGCCGGGTGCCCCTTCCCGATCCATACGACACGGAAAACGCGGTGTTGGAGCATGCCGGGGAAGTCTCCCTTGCGTTCGCCTATTGTAAGGATTCCAGTATGTTCGTTGTATTGTAGCGGGATCTCCGCATAAGCGCCTTTTTCGTAGTGATAATTGGTTCCTTCGTCTTCATACAGCGTAAAGGCTGCATCGGCCCCCCTGTAGACGCAAAGGGTGATGGTATCGGCCGGTTTTTCGCCGGTGTATTCCAGCGCAGGGCCCAGGGGAACGATCGATCCCGCGCGTGCGAACAGGGGCATCCTTTCGTACGGGGCCGGGGCGTCGATGCGCTGTCCCCCGTGGAAGGCATTCCCCGTATACGCATCATACCAGTCCGTACCGGCGGGAAGGTACACACTCCGGGACCGGGCCTTGTATTGACAGACCGGGTTGACCAAAAGGGAAGGCCCAAAAAGGTACTCGTCCGCGACCCCGCGGGCGACGCTGTCCTGTTCGAAGTCCATGACAAGGGCACGCATGATGGTATAGTCCCCGCTCCAGGTACGGGCCGCGGTGGAATAGATATACGGAAGAAGCCGGTACCTCAGCCGGTCGTAATACAGGATACTTTGGAAGGCGGGATGGTCCGTGGGGGCCAGGTGAAAAACCTCCCGGTAAGGGTACTGGCCGTGCACCCGGAGCAAGGGGCAAAACGCACCAAACTGGAACCAGCGGGTGTTGAGTTCCCGCCATTCTTCCAGGTCGGCGGGGTTCGGGTGTTCATACCGGCCTTCGACCGCAAAACCTCCGATGTCCATCGTCCAATAAGGAATCCCGGAGAGGCTAAAGCCCAGGCCCGCGGTGATCTGGTTGCGCATGTCGTGCCAGCGGGCCGCGATGTCCCCGCTCCAGGTCGCCGCCGAATACCGTTGCTGACCCGCATACGCCGAGCGCGTCAGGATAAAGACCCGTTGATCGTCCGTCGCCCGCTGGCCTTCATATACGGCGCGGGCATTTTCCAAAGGAAAAGCATTGAAATACCTGGACGCCGTCCCCAGCGCATGGGGTTCCATCAGCGCCTTGCGGTCTTGTATGGAGGTGTTGCTCATGATATCCGGTTCGGTCGCGTCCATCCACCAGCCGTCCACGCCTTTTGTAAAAAGGTGCTGGTTCATGAGCTGCCAGAACTGGCGCCGGGCGTCCGGGTTAAAGGCGTCGTAAAAGGTCGATACATACCCCAGCCAGTCCTTCTGGCCGCGGTTGACGCTCAGGGTATAGAGCCAGCCCTTGCTTTGGAATAGGTCGAAATTTTGGGTGCCTGTGTAGAACTTCGGCCAGACGGAGATCATAAAGTGCGTATGGAGCGAATCATGAAGCGTGCGCAACATCTCGTCCGGTTCAGGGAACCTGCTGGGGTCAAACTCCTGACTCCCCCACTGGTCCGGCCGCCAATACTGCCAGTCCAGGACGATGTTGTCCAGCGGGATGTGCTGGGCGCGGAAGGTGCGCACCGTATGTAAGAGCTCCTCCTGGGTTTTGTACCGTTCCCGGCTTTGCCAAAGCCCCATCGCCCATACCGGCATGATGGGCGCTTTACCCGTCAGCAAACGGTAGCCCGAGATGACCTGGTCCGGGTTGTTTCCTTTGATAAAAAAATAATTGACGGCGTCCCCGACTTCCGAACTAAACGAATACGTGTCTTTATACAAACCGGGCCCCGGCGGAAGACAAGTCAGGGAGATATATGATTCCGTCCCGTCCGGTCTCCATTCGATGTCGATGGGGACTGCTTTTTCGCCGAGCGGGATAGAAAAGGGGGCTGTTTCCGGGTTCCAGCATTGACGCCAACGGTCTAAAAGGAGTTTCCCGTTGACCCATACCCGGACATACCCCCCAAAATAGAGCATGAACTGGTGCAACCCCGGTTGGGTTGCGGTGAGGCTGCCTTTCCAACGCACCAGGCCTCTTGCGAGGGTGTATCCCTTTGGCAGCTTGCCCAGATCGGGCAGGTATTTATAGTCGATGACTTGTTCTTGTCTCTTGGTGAATATGGAGTCGCCGTTGGCGTAAGTGGCTGTCAGCCCACCCGGCTGGCCGTTCTCCCCCTTCAGGGTCAGCTCCGACAACGGCCCATACGCCCGCAAATCCCCAAAGCGCGTGATAGAATAATTGTCCCACAACAGCCCGTAGTTCCGGCTGGACACAAGGAAAGGCACCGCCACGTTGGAATTTTGTTGCAGAAGCGTCAGGCTCTTGCCCTTCAGGTCGATCCAGCCGTTTTGCTGCTGCCCCAGCCCGTACAGGGATTCATCTTTGGGCGACTTAAAGGTGACGCTGAGGCTGGAATCGGTCGAAAAAACCGGTCTGTCGCGTTCCGCTTCCCCCAACAGTACCCGACCACGGACGTCCGTGATCGTGACCCGGCCGCTGTTTTTATCCACCAGCACCCGCAGGGAGTCCGTAGACAGCCGGATAAACCCGTCTTTGTCCAATACCTCATAACGGACCGCTGTTTCCGGGGTCTTGACCGTCATCAGGCTTACAGGAGGGTTATCCGCATCCGTTGGAAAGGCCTGGACATGGATGATCTGGTCCGTGACCGCTTGTATAGATATAAGGTGAGGGTAATGAGGCCGGGGATGTGCAATATGGACAATAATCCCGTTGTCGGTTTTTTCGTAACGGCCGGCAGGTCCGGAAGCCTTTAATCCAAATGGAAAAATCAACAGAAATCCACCCAGGGCAGCGCGCAGTCTCTCAATTCGCATGGCAAGAATAGTTGCCTCAAATCTATTCTGAATTACAATGAGTTATACGCCCTCTTTGTTCTCAAATGGGGCATCAAATGTTAAGGGGCCGGTCTCAAATGTTATCAAGAGGGGGTCTGTTTGTTAAGCTGCTTATAGGCCGAAGGCTGTACCCCAAATTCCCGCTTAAAGAACTTGGCAAAATACTTCGGGTTGTTGAACCCCACCTCGTAGGCGATTTCAGCCACGGTCAGCTGGCTTTTTGCCAAAAGGTCCGCCGCCCGTTTCAACCGGATGTGCCGGATAAAGTCCAAAGGCGCCTTCCCCGTCAGGGAAGACAGTTTCTTGTACAGGGTCACCCGGCTGCAATGAAGCGCCCGGCTCAGGTCCTCCACCGAAAAGTCCGGGTCCGACAGCCGCGCTTCCACCGCCTCCACCGACTGCCGGAGAAACTGCTGGTCCAGCGGCGTCACCTCCACCGGGCTCGGGTTGACCTCCATATTTTTGGAGGCCGCCCGCTGGTGCCGTTTCTGCGCCAGCAGGTTCCGTATCCGCGCCAGCAGCAGCTCGAAATTGAACGGCTTGGTGATATAGTCGTTCGCCCCCGTGCCAAACCCCTCCAACTGCTGCTCCTCGTCCGCCCGCGCCGTGAGCAGGATCACCGGTATGTGCGCCGTCCGCGGGTCATGCTTGATCCGCCGTGCCAGCGCGATCCCGTCCATTTCCGGCATCATGATGTCGCTCACCACCAGGTCCGGGGGCGATGCCTGCACTTTTTTCCAGCCTTCTTTCCCATTGGGCGCCTCCACGACTTCGTAATACGCGCGCAGGTTATCCTTCAGGTAGAAACGGAAGTCCTCGTTGTCTTCCACCAGGAGGAGCGTGGGGCGCTTGCGCGTGCGCGGCGGGGGCGCGCCCGCCGCATCATCGCCGGATCGCGCTTCCCCGGCCGGTGCGTGCGCGGCGTCTCCGCCAACTGGTGTGCCTGCGGCCTCGCCGTCCTCACGGGCTACTGCCTTCGGCGGCAACTGCACAATCGGCAACCGCACGATAAAACAACTCCCCTTATCCGGCTCGCTTTCCACGGTGATGGTTCCCTGGTGCAGCTTTACGAACTCCTTGGTCAGGGCCAGCCCGATCCCGCTGCCCTGGTTGATCATATTCCCCGGGAGGTCGTGCTGGAAAAACCGTTCGAAGATGCGGTCCTGCTGGTCGGCGGGGATGCCGATCCCCGTGTCGGCGACCCGGATCTCCACGGCGTCGCCGTCCACCCGTACCCGGACATCCACCCGGCCGCCTTCCTGCGTGAATTTGAAAGCGTTGGACAAGAGGTTGAATACGATTTTTTCGAGCTTGTCCCGGTCAAAGGCGGTGACGCACTCCCCTACCTCGCTTTGGAAGTCGAGCGCGATGTGCCGTTTTTCGGATATGTCGGAAAAAGATTGGGTGAGTTCCCGCACGTACCGGACGACGTCCCCGCTGCTGCGGTGCAAGGTAAATTCCTGGACCTCCATACGCCGGAAGTCCAGGAGCTGGTTGACCAGGTTGAGGAGGCGGCGCGCGTTCCGGTACATCAGTTGGAACTGTGCCGCCCCGGTGCCCTCTTGTTTGATCAGCTTTTCCAGGGGCGCCAGGATAAGGCTCAGGGGCGTCCGGAACTCGTGGCTGACATTGGTAAAGAACCGGATCTTCATCATGTCCAGTTCGTGCATGTTTTGCGCTTCCTTTCGTTCCTGTTCGAGGCGGAACTTCATCCGCGTCCGTTCGATCAGGATGTTTCGGGCGAGGGCCAGCACACCGATGATAAAAAGGACGTAAAGGACAAAGGCCAGGGGCGTTTTCCAAAACGGCGGCAGGACATGGATGACCAGGGACGCCTCCCGCGGCTGGCCGACGCCCTGTGTGGGAACCGCCCTGACCCGGAAGGTGTAGGTACCCGGGTCGAGGTTTGTATACGTGGCACTCCATTGGCGGGCGGGCAGCGCCAGCCAGTCCTGGTTAAACCCGTCGAGCCGGTAAGAATATGCGGTCTTTTGGTTGCCCGAATAATCGAGGTCGGCAAAAGACACCGAAAATACATTTTCGTTATACCGCAACGTGACCTCGCGGGTTTGCGGCAGCGCCGCGGGTAGGATGGTCCGCCCGTGGAGTTTGTCCCCCGGGGCGATGCTTTTGTTGAATACCTGGAGGTCAGTAAAAACAATGGCCGGCGTTTCCTTATCCGTATGGATGTTCCCGGGCTTGAAAACGTTAAACCCGTTGGGTCCGCCAAAAACAAGCTCGCCTTCGCGGGTGCGCAGCACGGCGTTCTCATTGAACTGCCGCGACTGGAGGCCGCTGGATTCGTCGTAGGTGGTGGCCTGGAGTTGGGGGGCTACACCGGGCGGCAGTGCACCGCCTTTGCCCGGCGCATCCGCGCCGGGGTACTTCAACACCGCATTGCAAAGCCCCGAAGGCGTCCCCAACCAAAGGTTGTGGTTGTTGTCCTCGGCAATGGTGAGGATATAATTGTCGGGGAGCCCGTCGGCCTTGTTCCAGACGTGGAGGGTTTTTCCGAGGACGGGGTCGAAGAGGTTGAGGCCTTCGGCGGTGCCGATCCACACGCGGTTGAGGCTGTCGGCGATCACCGCGAGGATGTTGCGGCTGCTGATGCCGTTGGCGAGGTCGTAGTTGCGGAAACGGCCCGTTTTGTGTTCCAGGACGTCGACGCCGGTGCCGGTGCCGATCCACAGGTTGCCGGCGGTATCTTGCGTGAGCTCGGAGATATAGTTGGACTGTATGGTTTTAGGTTGGTCTCCGAAGCGGAAGTGGCGGAAGCGGCCGTGGTCGCGGTCCATGAGGTCGAGACCGGCGGCGAGGGTGCCCACCCAGAGCTGCCCCCATTTGTCTTCCAGGATCTCCCACACGCGGTCATCGCCAAGAGAGGTGCTGTCCGTGGGGTGGTGGCGGTAGTGGGTAAAGGTCCTGCCGTCGAAACGGTCGAGTCCCCCGAAATAGCTGCCGATCCACAGCATCCCCCGGTGGTCGATGCACAGGCTGATGATGACATCGCTGGAAGGACTGTTGGGATTCGACGGGTTGTGTACGTAGCTGGTAAACTTTCCGGTGGTACGGTCCCAATAGATGAGGCCGCCGCCGTTGGTGCCGATCCAAAGGTTGCCCCTGGGGTCTTCCACAAAACGGTTGACATCGTCAAAGCCAAGGCTGCCGGGGACAAAGGGATGGTGACGGTACAGGGGAAAACGGATCGCACCGGGATGATAGACATTGATCCCTTGTTTATAGGTGCCGACCCAAACGGTGCCGGCGTTGTCTTTGAACAAACAGGTGATGGCGTTTTGGCTGACGGTGTTGTCGTCAAAATCATTGTGTTCGAGGTAGCGGATCTGTAAGGTGGTTTTGTTGAGCAGGTTGACGCCCCCGTGGTCGGTGCCGATCCAGATCAGGCCCGCATCGTCCTGGACCACATCCCGGACGATGTCGTTGTTGAGGGGACAGGTGGCGGTGCTTTTGTCGAGGTGGAGAAAGGAACGGTCGGTGGTTTTGTAAAACCAGATGCCGCGGGCGTCCCCGGTGCTGTAGATCCAGAGGTCGCCCAGGTTGTCGGCGTATACATTGTAATCGGTGGCCTGACCGGAAGACGCTTTGGTGATGGTGCGGTCCACGCGGCTGATCCGGAGCGAACCGGTATCCAGGCATTCCAGGAGACCATCCCTGCGGATGATCCAGAAGTGACCGTGGTTGTCCGTGGTAAAGTCGGTGATGTTGTCGGCGGCGACGGTGGGCTCTTCGGGATCAAGAAGGACGCGGGTGGTCAGCTGGCGGCGGGGATCGAAACGAAAAAGACCCACGGTGGGCTGTACAAACCAAAAGCAGCCGGACCGGTCCTTTACAATATTCGAAATGCTTCCCCCGGGTATGGCGAGTGCGTTCAGCGCGGCGTTGACATCGCGGTTGAAGGTTTCGGTCCGGGGATCATAGATGTTGAGGACATTGTCGCTGAACTGGACCCACAACCGCTCGCCGGGTCCTTCAAAGATGGCTTTGATGGTGTTTTCCCCGATGGAGCCGGGGTCCGCCGGATCATGCCGGAAGACGCGGAACTCGTGCCCGTCGTAGCGGTTGAGCCCAGACATGGTGCCAAACCACATAAACCCCTTGTCATCTTTATAAATGGCGTGTATTTCGTTATAGGAAAGCCCCTGGGCGCTACCTATATGTATAAAAGGGTACAACTGAGGCTGCGCGTACGACGCAAGACGCCCCATCGAGATCAATATGACCAGCAGACACTTTCTCATGCGATGGGTGCAATATAAGGTTTATCACGTTTACCTGTCCCCCGGAGGTCCGCAAACGATTGCGGGCGGCGGCCGCGCCGCGGCTAAGACGCGCTATATGCGCTGCCCGCCGCTCACGTTTATATCCGCAGCAACAATATGCCGCGCAACGTCGGAGGCGAGAAACACACAGGCGGCGGCCACGTCCTCCGGCGACCCGATCCGTCGGATCGGGATAGCAGAAGATAAGGTTTCCATACGGTTATCTTCGCTGAGCCATTGCACCGTCATTGGCGTAAGAATATTGCCCGGCGAAACCGTGTTGATATTGATATTATAGGGCGCCGCCCATCGCCCCACGTTTTTGGTATAGGCGTCCACGGCGCCGAAGGCGGCGCAATAAGCGGGGATCGAATCCATGACACCGTGCGCCGCAAAGGAACCGATGTTGATGATCTTGCCGTAGCGGCGTTCCATCATGTGGGGCAGCACGGCCTGGGTACACAAAAAGGTCCCCAGAACGTGACCATTGATCTGCCGGTGGAATTCGGTATCGTCGGTGTCGAGCTGGCTGCCCACGGCGCCGGGACCAGCGATATTAAACAGGATATCCAGATGTCCATAGGCCCCCAGAGCGGCTTGTATGAGCGAATGCACCTCCTCCCGGTGAGACACATCCGTTTTTATAAAAAGTACATCGCTATTCTGGGGATCGTGTAGGTCGGCGATCACGATGCGCGCGCCCTCCGCCAGCATCATTTTGACGACGGCCCGCCCGATACCGGAGGCGCCACCGGTGATGAGGGCGACTTTGTCGTTTAATTTCAGGTCCATAACGGTTCATTTATCATCAGAAATGCGTGTTGCTTTCTCGATCTGTTCTACCAGGTCAGGACTTAAATCAATCGTCAACGCCCGGAGGTTTTGTTCGAGCTGTTCGGGTTTGGAGGCGCCGAGGATGGCGCAGGTGACATGGGGATTATGGATGACCCAGGCCAGGGCCAGATCGGTCATTGAATAACCCGCCTGGTCGGCGATGGCTTTGAACGCCCGGGCTTTTCCGACTTTTTCCTCCGAATAGGCCATGCCCATCATGCCTTTAAACTCCGGCAGGTCCAGCCGGCTGCCTTTGGGGATGCCGTCGTTGTATTTGCCGGTGAGCATGCCGCTGTGCAAGGGGCTCCAGGTGGTGAGCCCCAACCCGTAGGTGTCGTACAAAAGGGCGTAGTCCTCTTCGACCTTAAAACGCCGGAACAGGTTGTATTCGGGCTGCTCGACCACCGGACGGAGGAGATGATAGCGCTCCGCGGCAGTGATGGCTGCTTGTATGCCGGACGCAGTCCATTCGCTGGTGCCCCAGTAGAGGATTTTTCCGGCAAGGAAAAGTTGATGCATGGTCCACACGATCTCCTCCACGGGTACCGTGGGGTCGGGACGATGGCAATAAAAAATGTCCAGGTAGCTGGTCTGCAAACGTTCCAAAGCTTCGTCGCAGGCCTCGCGGAGGTGCTTGCGGGCCAGACCGTGCTGGGTGGGCAAGTTGGGGTGGTGCCAACCAAAGTAGGCCTTGCTGGTCAATACGTAGGAGGAACGCTCCCAACCCTTCAAGCGGAGAACCCGCCCCATAATCCGCTCGCTTTCGCCCCGCGCATAGACCTCGGCATTGTCAAAAAAATTAACGCCATTATCGTAGGCGATCTGCATCATGTCGCCCGCGGCCTTGTCGTCGACTTGGCCTTTGAAGGTGATCCAGCTTCCATAGCCCAGTACGCTCAGTTGTAAGCCTGTGTGGCCCAATTGTCTATATTCCATAGGTTAACTATAATTTGGGTTTCCCTTTGAGTAAACCAATTATGAAGCCAATTATCTTTGCACCATGCAACCGAACTTTTACCTCACGCACATCCCCGAGCGCACGCAGCCTCCCCGTACAAATGGTCTAACCATGGTGACGGACAAGGGGTTAAGCGTCGAAAGCACCAAGGACTACCTGTCGGTGGCCTACCCCTACGTAGACCTGGCCAAACTCGCGTTTGGCGTGTCTTTTGTGCTGCCGCACCTAAGGGAAAAGATCGACGCCTACCGCGCCCATAACATTCCCGTATATTTTGGGGGGTTGTTGTTCGAAGCGTTTATCGTGCGGAACCAGTTTGCGGATTACCTGGCGCTGTTGAAGGACTATGACATCACCTGTGTGGAAGTGTCCGACGGGTCGATCAATATCTCCCATACCGAAAAGTGCGGATACATCGAGAAGTTGTCCAAACAGGCCATGGTGTTGAGCGAAGTGGGGTCCAAGGACAAGGACCGCGAACACATTACCCCTCCCTATAAGTGGATCGAGCTGATGCAGGCGGAACTAAACGCCGGCGCCAGCTATGTCATTGCGGAAGCCCGCGAAACCGGCACGGTTGGTTTGTACCGGGATTCGGGCGAGGTCCGCGAAGGCCTCGTACAGGAAATCCTGACGCGTATTCCGGGGGAAAAGATCATCTGGGAAGCGCCGCTCAAGGATCAGCAGTTGTATTTCCTCGGTTTGCTGGGGTGTAACGCCAACCTGGGGAATGTTGCCACACAGGATGTGATCGCCCTGGAGGCGATGCGGATCGGCTTACGGGGCGATTCGTTCCATTTTTTCCTCGAAAACCTTTAAGCCTCCGCTTCGCCAGCGGGCACCCTGCGCTTCCGGAGCACCGGCCACCGCAACCCGTGCTTCTTTTTTTGATGCACCGTAGCTTCGTCCCGGTCGTCCCCTAAGAGGATCCCCCAGGCATTCAGGCTGTCGACCCCGTCAAAGATGACTTTGAGGATGGCCACAATGGGGACTGCAAGGAACATACCGGGGATGCCCCACAACATCGACCCCACGACGACCCCGAGGATGGTGGCCAATGCGTTGATCCGCACCTTGGATCCGACGACCCTGGGCAAAAGTATGTTGCTATCCACCAAATGCACGCCCACCATGGCAATCGCCAGCTCCAGGACGACCGTGGGTGTATTGGTCGTAAAAGTGATCAGACAGCTTAGGATGAGCGCGGTAAAGATTCCGAGATAGGGGATCAGGTTCAGCAGGGCGCCAATGACCCCCAGCAGGAGCGCGTATTTTACACCGATGATAAAGAACAATGTGCAGTTCAAAAAGGCGACGATGGCCATTTCGATCATCAATCCTACGATATAGTTTTTGATGACGTGGCGGGTTTTACCCAGGATGTCATAGACCTTGGGCGTGTGCTGGTCCTGGAAGGCGCGGATCAGGAAACGGACGACAAGCCCCCGGTACAGCAGCAACAGAAACGTATAGATGGGGATCAGGACGGCGTACAGGAGCGTATTCGACAGCGAGGAAACGGTGCTGCCCACGATGGAGCCCGTGCTGGAAATGGTCTGGCTCTTGGCGGAATTCATCAGCTGTTGCATCCCGGTGTGTGTCATGTGGAAGCGGTGTTTGATCCACACCTGTATGCTGTCCAGGACGGATTCAAACTGCGTGACCAGGGCCGGCAGGTCGTTCCGGAAACTGATGATCTGCGAGGAAATAAAGTACAGGACGAAGACCACCAGGAAA
This sequence comes from Dinghuibacter silviterrae, assembly GCF_004366355.1. Lineage (NCBI taxonomy): Bacteria > Pseudomonadati > Bacteroidota > Chitinophagia > Chitinophagales > Chitinophagaceae > Dinghuibacter > Dinghuibacter silviterrae. The sequence goes on from NZ_SODV01000002.1 coordinate 2,429,117, forward strand.
ACCGACAGCAGCAGGGACACGATGGCGGCGATACCCCGCGGGATGCCCTTTTTTTCCAAAAAGTCACAGGGCGCGATCAGCATAATGGCCAGCAACCCCGCAAAAGACATCGGTATGAAGATGCTTTCTGCATATTTGAGGAAAAAGAAAATCAGGAAGATGGCGACAAGGCTCAGGCTTAACCGGGCGTAAAAGGGATAGACTTTGATCTCCATAACTATAAATGTATTAAAATTTACTAGATTAGTGGGATATGACTTCCTCACGCCGGACATTCCTGAAAAATAGCACCTTAGCCATGGCCGGGGTCGCCGTAGCGCCCTTGTTGCCCCACACCCGTGTTTGTCTCCAACTGTATTCCGTCCGGGACGCCATGAAGGCGGACCCCACGGGGACGTTAAAACAACTGGCGGCGATGGGTTACCGGAACGTGGAACACGCCAATTATATCGACCGGAAGTTTTATGGCTTTGACGCCGTTTCCTTCCGGAAGATCTTAAGCGACCTGGGGTTGGCGATGGTCAGTGGACACACGGAATTAAAAGAGGGCGTCCACTGGAGCGGAAGTGACTTTACCGACGCCTGGAAACACACCCTGGAAGATGCAAAAACGGCGGGCCAGGAATACGTCGTCTGCCCCTGGCTGGACGAGTCCCTCCGGGGGGACTATGACCGGCTGCAACGCTGGATGGCCGTGTTCAACAAGTGCGGGGCGCTGTGTAAAACCATGGGCCTGCAGTTCGGCTACCACAACCACGACTTCGAATTTAAAGACCACCTGAACGGGAAACTCCTTTTTGATATCATCCTTTCCGAAACCGACCCGTCGCTGGTCGCCCAACAGCTGGACATCGGTAACCTGCTGTTGGGCGGGGCCAAACCCATGGACGTGTTGCAGGCTCACCCCGGCCGGTTTGCCCTCTTACACGTCAAAGACATGATCCCCGCACACGGTACGGGTGAAATGGGCGGAGCTTACGAAAGCACGATTCTTGGCCAGGGTATCCTTGATACCCGGTCGGTGGTTACCCGCGCGGTGCGGCAGGGCGCCACGCAGCTGACCATCGAACAGGAATCCTACCAGGGCCGAAATCCGCTCGATGACGCACGTAACGATCTGACTACCATGCATCGTTGGGGTTTCTAAGGATAAAGTATTATCTTTTCGGTCAAATCGTTTTTAACCATGAACACTCCCTATTCGACGCGCCTTGTCCTGCCGGGCAGCAAAAAGTCCGTTCCCCCCGGTGAACCCGCTACGGGTCTTCAAAAGACCGACCTCATCAATGTGACACTCAAACTCCGGCCAGGCCGGCCCCTGCCCGACCTCCGGGACATGCCCCATGGCCGTGGGTTTACCCCCCTGAGCCGGGAAACCTTTGGGGAATTATATGGGACGAGCAAAGAAGACATCGCCGCCGTAGAGGCGTTTGCCCGCCACGAAGGGTTTAGCCTCGTCCGGATAGAGCCCCAGAAAAGGGCCGTCGAGATCCGGGGAACCATCGCCCAGATGGAACACACCTTCCAGGTCAGCCTTTCCCATTATAAGGACACTTCCGGCCAGATTTTCCGGGGTCGCACAGGAGATGTGTACATCCCTTCAGAGCTGGAAGGAATCGTCCGGGGTGTTTTTGGGTTGGACACCCGCCCCATTGCCACGCCCAAGATCAAACGGTTACCGGCCGCCTCCCCCCTCCGCGCCGCGGTGGCGACCACTTCCTACAACCCGACCGACATCGCCCGGTTATATAATTTTCCCGACGGATATACCGGCCAGGGACAATGCATCGCCATCATCGAGCTCGGCGGCGGGTACAACACCAGCGACATCAACACGTATTACCAAAGCCTTGGTCTCGCCGCCCCCACCCTCGTCGCCATCCCGGTCGACGGCGGTTCTAACAATCCCGGGAATGGTGTCAGCGATGCCGACGGCGAAGTCACCCTCGATATAGAGGTTGCCGGGACCGTTGCCCCCGCTGCTACAATCGCCGTATATTTTGCGGGGAATACGTCAAAAGCCTTTCAGGACGCGGTTTCCGCCGCCATCCACGACACCACCAACAAGCCCTCCGTCATCTCCATCAGCTGGGGCGGACCAGAGGACTCCTCCTACGGTTCCTACTATACCACCTTCGACGAGGAATTCCAGGCCGCCTCAACGATGGGCATCACCGTTTGCGTCGCCGCCGGCGATTCCGGTTCCAGCGACGGCGTCAGTGATGGAAAAGTACACGTCGACTACCCCGCCAGCAGCGCCTACGTCCTCGGCTGCGGCGGCACCACCCTCCAGGCCAACGTCCAAACCGACTCCATCAACAGCGAAGTCGTCTGGAACGAACCCGGCAACGGCGGCGCCACCGGCGGCGGCGTCAGCGACCTCTTCAGCCTGCCCTCCTATCAAAGCGGCGCCAAGGTCCCTGTGTCCCCCAACACCGGCAACCCCGGCCGGGGCGTACCCGACGTGGCCGGCGACGCAGACCCCGCCACCGGCTACAACATCCTTTTGGGCGGCCAGAGAGAACCCATCGGCGGGACCTCCGCCGTGGCGCCCCTCATGGCAGGCCTCGTCGCCCGGCTCAACCAGGCGCTTGGAAAGCCCGTCGGGTTTCTCAATCCCATTCTCTATTCCAATCCTTCGGTTTGCCGGGATATCACCCAGGGGAATAATGATACCGTGGATTCCGGGTCCACGTACGCCGCGGGGCCGGGGTGGGATGCTTGTACGGGGAATGGTGTGCCGGATGGGGGGATGTTGTTGGAGATTTTGAAAAGCTGACCCATTTATTGGTTAAACATAAGCTGCCGTTTGTTTTAGCTAGGCTAAGTCCATCAGATCTGTTAACTTTGAAAAGTTTAGTTGGAGCTAAACCAGATTATGGCTAAATTTGTACTGAAAAATATTGGAACCATAAAAGGGATTCAACAAACCAAGCAGCTAGTGATCGTTGAGGAAAGTGCTGATATTGAAAAGATTCAGGCTGAAATCAATAAAACGGAGCTAAATGGAGGCGAGGCCGAAATACCCGGAATATTTGACGCATATAGGGAGTCCCTGGAGAAAAAGTATGACAGCCCCTTTCGACGGTTGTTAACCATAATGGAACGGGTGGCCAATAATCAACCTGTCCCCGCGGACAAATTTAAAGATGTTACTCCGCAAGGCGAGCTGGTGAAAGAGTTCGAATTCAAATACCAAGATCTTAGGGTGTACGCGATAAAGATCCCCAATGGGAAATTGATATTGCTGGGTGGATATAAGAATCAGCAAAAATCGGATTTTACCAGGTTTCGTTCTGTTAAGACAAAATTTCTAAAGCAACATGAAAAGAAGTGAACTGTTACACAGCAAAGATTACTGGTTGGTCCAAATCCAGAATAATCTTTATGGTGTGATCGAAGAATATATGAAAAAAAAGGGCATCAATCGAACGCAGCTTGCAGAAGAGCTAAACGTAACAAAGGGATATATTTCACAGGTCTTGAATGGGGATTTTGATCATAAACTCAGTAAGCTGGTCGACCTGGCCATTGCGACTGGGAATGCACCAATTCTAAACTTTGTGAATCTGGGGGAGTATATAAAAGACGATGCTCGAAATCGGGAGCATATTTATTACTCGAATCACAAGCCGGTGCAATATTTCAATGTTCATGTCCACCCTTCTTTAATCCAGAATTCAACTCCCAAAATTAGTTGGCAGCGTGTTGCGGAAAGGACTCCTGGTTATAGAGCTTCATTGACGGAAACAGAATCTTTATCTTAGCCAATAATGATTTAATGAATAAAGCCGCCTCAAATCCTGTTCAATTTTCTATTAAAAGAGTAAGAGATACTTATTTTCAGGTAAACGAAAGTTTGTTTATCCCTGATGCAAGCAAGTCTATTGCGATTGAGATTGGTCATCAGCTAGGTTTCAATATAGACTCTAATATTACTAAGCTTGAAATCAAGATATATTTTCACTACCTTGACCAACCCCAGCAAATACTTGCAGATATACAGGTTGAGAACTATTATGAAATACCTCAGTTAGCAAGTTTTCGAAACAAGGATGGGGTGATCCTTTTCCCCAAGGAACTCATTATCCGAATAGTAGACCTTTCAATATCTCATACCAGAGCTCTTTTCGCCAAAAATCTTTCGGGTACGTTGTTTCAAGAAATGATCATTCAAGAAGTTAATCCTGAAGGTTTTGCGGAACAATTCTTCTCATATATGTTCGACAAGGATGCGGTAGTAGCTTTGACGAATACTACGGACAATTCCACAAAAGAAGTGGTAGTAAAGAAAAAATAAGTCCCATCAAGCGGCTAATATCCCATATACTTTGCCTTTTTCCGCATAACCGCAGGTGTGAGTTGTGGGGACGGGGATGTTTTTAGGGAAGGAGGATATGGGGGGGATAGTATCGCCCCTAAGTGAGATCATTCTTAATCCCTGGTTGCATACTTAACGTCTTTCATCGCCCTGAAAAGGATAATAGGCTCAGCCAGATCTTTGAGCATGATGTCCACCGGTGTTTGCAGGTCGGTTTCCATTTTTTGTTGAAGGCGCAGCAGGACTTCAACGGACACCGGCGAATCGATCATCAGATCAATATCATGAAACCGTTCTCCACGGGCAAGGGACCCAAACACACCGATTTGGTCCAGCCCGTACTGATCGAAAATTCGTTCTTTTCGGAAATAGGTTTGTAAAGAATTGAAATCTTTTATTTCCACTGTGTGAAAGTAAGGTTTTGCGACCTAATTAAAGGGGACAATAGTAGCGCCAGCGTAATTCATCCTGAATACCATCCGTGTTTGGATGGGGTGTCCATGAAAAAACGGTGGGGTCCAAAGGCCGGACGTTTTATCTAATTGCTTCAACACCTTTTGATCATAGCTATCCTTGACGCTCTGAAGGACATGGACGTCGTTTACACTGCCGTCCGTGCCAATTACGAATGAAACGGCGAAAACCTTGCCCCGGTAGCTGGCGGAGCTGCCTAGCGCTGCGCCAATGATCGGGTGGAGATCTTCAGACTTAAGCCGCGGCGCAAACCACCGGTTGGCGGTGAAAACGGGTTCGCTTTTAAAGATGCCGTCCTGAATCAGATGTGTGGAATCGCGACAGAATAATTGTTCGTCCCGGAACGTAACCACCTGGATACCCGGTTGAACCAGTACCAGGTCGGCATCCGTGAGTTCTTCTACCGTATAGGTGACGGATCCCATTTTTAGCTGGTTCCCTTCCAGGGACCAGTCCTGGGAATGTTCGTTCCATCGGGGGTCAAAGCTGACGTAGGAAGTACGCGGTTCAAACGTATACCGGATGTACGCGCTGTTGTTCCCAACGATACTGTCTGGCAAGGACATCGAAGAGACGCAGATCCAGGATTTGAGGAGTTTACTCTTTTCCTGCGCTTTGGCGTGAAGGGTCCACAGGAATATGGTGCAAAGGAGGAGCAATAAGGTGTTTGATTTCATGGATTCGAATATACGACAACCGCCTCCAAAAACCCCGTCACCAGCGGCTGCGGCCGCTCCTTCGTAGAACTGGCCTGCGGCACAAACAACGTCCCCATAAAGAACGGATGCCCATCCAGCTCCAGGATGCGCACCTCGCCGTCCGCATCGGTGCCGGTAATCCGAAACCCGGACGCATCGAGGGCGGCAGCGTATTCGGGGTTGAGCCCGAAGTTGCAATAGTAGTTTGCGGTAAAAGACGCGCCGACGAGTGCAAACGCGCGGGAACCGGGAAGAACGGAAACGTCTAACCGCTGTCCGACCAGCGAGCAGGATAAAGGCGTAATGACGAGCCGCGAGGCATACGGATCGGTCTCCGCGTGGGTAGCGTCAGCGACCTTGAGCACCGACCGCGCGTATTCGATGATCATGTGCTGGAACCCTCCGCAGGTGCCGAGCGTAGGCACCAGGTGAAGCCGGGCGAAACGGATGACCTCCAGGACGTTTTCCATGGAGGCGTAGGGGCTGCCGGGGGCGATGAGGAAGCCCTGGTAGTCGTCGGGGTTGAATCCGTGGTGGATTGTGGTTGTATGGACCCACGAAAAGTCGAGGTCAGCGCCTAGGAAATCGATGGAGTGTTGAAGTGCGGAGTTTGTGGCCACGTGGGTGGCATTTTCCTTCCGGAAGTCACCGATAATTGCTAGCTTCATTGTTCGAAAGTACGATTTGTACCCCCAATGAAGCTCCTGAATCGACTAACCGCCCTTTTTCGTGCCCGGGCGCCTCGACATGACTCCTCCCCTCACCCTGAGACGGGCCCGGACGGCCTGGATGACCGTTTACCGGATGAATTGGACGCGTTGATTACGCGTGAGGCGTACTCGTGGGTCGTCGGCCAGACCATCCGTCGTTTGGGGAAGACAAAACACCTTTTCCGGCTGCAGTGGGGGCACCTTTTTTACACCGGTTTGGAAGGGACGTCTTGGCGACAGGTGAACCTGATTCACCTGGTGCAACTGCTGGCGGGGGAAGACCGCGGGACGTGGTCGGAAAAGATCGGGTGGTACGTGGACCTTCACCGGGCGGACCAGGAGGCGCTGGAAGTGCTGCTGGCCTCCTTCGAGGAGGCGAGCGGGCGGCTGACGGTGCGGTTGCACACCAAAGAAACCTATGTGCAGTTTCCGACAGACGGGTATATCCTAAAGCCGGTGCTGCCGGAGCTGTATGCAGCGGTGGCGCTGGAGTTGCCGGGTCAGTTTCACATCCTCCAGCGGACGGAGGTGGCGCATTGGGGCATTGACGAGGATGAGTTGTTGTGGACGGCGTATGCGAACCTGTCGGACAAGCGGGAACAGATCGAGGTGGTGGAGGAAAAGGGGGATGGTTTTGTCCTGACGTCGCTTTTGCATAAAGACTACGCGGCGGCTTTTGCGCTGGACTTTGGGAACCATTGTTCGGAGTGGTTGGGGAAAATGGGCGCCATGGTGGGGCTGCCCAACAAGGGGAATGTGTTTATCTACCCGGTGACGGATCCGAATGTCTTTAATGCGGCCTTTACAAAAATGGCGGAAATGATCAATCGTCATTTCCAGGAGGGACCGTCTCCCCTGAGCAACGAACTGTATTGGTTTCACCATAACCGCTTTGAACGTTTCCCGAAGATCATGGAGGGGCATACCCTTACTTACTCTATCCCCAACCGGCTGCTGGCGTACCTGCGGACGCCGCTGGCGCATCCTGCTTTTTTCTCGGACCTCAAGGACAACCTGCTGGAAGGATATTGGGAGGGGTATTATGAGTACGGCCAGGGTTTCCGGGCGCCCTTGCTGGGGAGCCGGCGGGAATTCCAGCTGACGCTTCGTTCCAAGGCGGGGCAACTGGAGGGGACGTGTGTGGACGAGGATCACTCGGGCCAGGCGGGTGTCTGGGGTTTTGTGGACCGCGAACTGATTAGCTTTATCAAAAAATTCCCGGAGTCGCCGACCCAGGATATTCACTATACGGGTTTTTTTGACGCCCGCGAAGTGTCGTTTACGGGGACGTGGGTGATTGACGAGGGGAATGGGCAGGTGTGCTCGGGGAGTTGGGCGATGGTGAAGTTGTAGAGCGGGCCAAGGCTCGGCGGGGCCATAACCCCAGGGCGCAGCAGCGCGCCGCAAAAGCCGCCCAGCGCTAGGCTCCGAGGTACCTCGTTGGCAAAGCCTCCTCCACGACGACCCGGCCCTCAAGCCCCACGCGATACACCCGGGCCGAAGGCACCGATGCCACGCAGGTAACCGCGTCATCCGCAAAATGCACCGCCGCACTATTATCAGCAGCATACCCGGGCAATATAGAACCGGAAGACAGCAGACGGTGGAGCGACGGCCTTCGCTCCACCTCCCCATCATAATGCGGACAAAAACTCCCGGGCACAAGACCCAGGCATGGCAACATGGTATACGGCCCCGGTATGGAATCGGTGCTGCACTCCTGAAACCAGCAGTTGGCCCCGGCGCTGATACCGGCCAGGACTATGCCTTTATCATACGCCTTGCGCAGGATCGTATCAAGCCCCCATTCCCGCCAGAGGGCGAGCATGCTTTTGGTGTTGCCGCCACCGACATAAATGACGTCCATCCCTAGCAGAAAAGATTCCAGGTCGGCCGTGGGGGGTGTAAAAAGCGACAAGTGAAAAGGCCGGGCATCGAGCCGCGCAAACGCAGTGTAGAAATTCAGCGCATACCGGGACGCATCATCCGTGGCATGCGGCAGGAAGCACACCGATGGCCGCGAACGGCCCGAAGCATTTAACACATACTGATCGAGCAAAGGATTCCCGGGCTCCATGGAAAATCCGCCGCCCCCCATGGCTATAATCTGGCGCATCAATGGCTTAGTTTTTCTGCAACACAATTTTCCTTTGCGAAAACGCATACCCCGCATCCTGTATGGCGCACAACTCGGGCCATTGGGCCACGCTGAGGTTGCGCACCTTGTAGAGTTTGCGGACGTCGATGCGGAGCACGCCGTCGGTAACGGTGGCGGTGCTGGTAAAGCTGCCGCATTCGTTGTCGACGGACGTCGTAATGCCGGATAACCCTTTGACCGTATATCCGTCAGGCACCTTGAACGAAATGCTGTACAGTAACGTCCGGGGATAACTGACGTCGACGGGTAACGTGCGCAACCGTTCATCGCGGGTAAGCTTCGGCTGTCTCCCGATGAGTGCCGGAAGCGCGAGCAGGATGTCGTCCCCCGCAGTAGCGGTGAGCCCGCCAAGGACAAATGTTTCCTCGTATTGGAGGTTGCGCTTTTTAAAGCTGCGGCCGTCTTCCTGTATTTTGAAGTCGTTGTATTTTTCGACGGTCGCGTTGTATTCGTTTTCGGCCTGGGCTTTCATCTGCTTTGGCTTGTCTTCCTTCCAGTCTTTTTTCTGCTGGCTGAAGTCGGTCATGGCTTTGTCGGCCTGGACGGGGTTGAGCCCTTCCCACATGCTGGAGCCATCGTAGTTGCGGAAGTCGGTTTCCATAAAGGGCGTGAGGGCGAGGGCGTCGCCTTCCATGTCGTCTTTGGACAGGCCCTTGGCCTGGACGGTTTTGTCGATGGCGAGGCGGCTTTGGTCGTCGCCGTCGAAACCAACACCGACCTTGGTATAGATCATGTTGTCGGCGGTGTCGGTGAGGGGGACAAGCTCGGTCTTGGGCGCTTCCTTGACGGAACGGATGTCAAAACTGACGGCGGTATTGCCGATGAGGTATTCCTTGAGGTCTTCGGGGTTGCCGTGCTCGCCGGGGTTGACGTAGTATTTGCCTTTGTAGCGCACGATCCAGTCGAGCTCCTGGGTAAAGGCGACCTTGTCGAGGTCGCAAAGGGTGTTGTAGGAGGTAACGATGATGTCGTGGTCGAGTTTTCGCTTGGCCAGGAGACCGGAAAAGACCTTTGCAAAAGCATAGTCGTTCCAGGAATTATACAAGGTGTAGGAACGGATGGTGTAATAGGCCTTCCGGACGTACTCGTCGTCGCTTTGGTCGGTGATGCCTTTTTTCTTTAGCCCTTTGTAGATCTCGTCGATGAGGTTGGTGTGGTCGCCCCCGGCGGAAATCCTGCCGGTCTGGAACCAAAAGGCCTTGGCTTTTTCGGCGAGGTCTTTTACGGGCATGTCGTTTTGCATGTCCTCGGCGGACTTGAACCAGACGAGGTCGCGGGCACGGCTGCGCGCGTAGACGACCTGGAACTTGATGGAGGGGAACTCGCGGAAGTCGTTGACGTAACGGGTGTCTTTGAGTTTGTCGCGGTTGTCGTCGGTCCAGCGGTAGACGCGTTTGCCCCCGGTATTGGTCTCGATAAAGCGGGGCGCGCCCATCATGCTTTTGTAGGTCACGAAATAGTGATCGTCTTCGGCGGCCACCTCGATGATCTGCCGGGCAACGGGCATGTCGCGGTTACAGAGGTAGAAGACGGGGTCGAATTCCTTGTATTCGGGGTTGCTGGAATATTCCTTCGAATTGTAGTGCCGGAACTGGTATTCGATGACATCGCCTTCTTCGAGGTCGGGGATGGCGATCTTGAAGTAGTTGGGACGGTAGAAGGAGGAGGGGGCGGGTTCGGTATAACTTTTGAAAACGGAGGGGACGGTGTGGATGTCTTCGATACGTACGGCATCCTCCAGGTCTACGTCCTGCTTGGTGCCGTCCTTTTTGATGACCCGGGCGGCAAATGCGTCCTGGTCCGTGGTCTGGCGGAAATACAGGAGGGAATATTTCTCCAGGGCGGCCTTGTCTTTGACCAGGATCTTCCGGCGTTCGGTTTCCTCGACCAGGATGTGGGCCTCGTTGCGCATGTTTTCCCAGAAGATGGAGGTACCGGCGGTGGGAATGGCCAGCAAAAGCCCCACGAGGTTGCGCCCGATGCGTTGGCCGACGGTGACGCCCTTTTTGTCGAAGTCAAACGTCGTCTTTTGGCAAAGCAGCACGGCACTGGAAGAGGACCAGCGGGCGGAATCAAATGAGGTGGTAAAATCGGCGTCGTCGGCGAGCAAGGGTGCGGTTTTCAGGTTGCGCTCGTTCTGCTCCAGTTCTTTGGGAGAGATACGATCCTGGGCGTGGACGTGGATAAAAAGAGGCAAAAAGAGTAGGACGAAAAAGCGTTTCATCGAAGGCGATTTAGAGGTTGACGGATATATTATTCCTGTCAAATTTCCGTATGTCATCCAAAAACTGTTTCCAGGCGGTAAAGTCGGACACGTTGATGACGGGAGAGGCGATCTGGAGCTGTTTTGACAGGAGAACGGTGTGTCCCTTCATGAGGTAATCCGCGTGTATGGAATCCCCCTGGAACGCCGCCGTAAAGACCGGTGGAAGGTACCGGGGTTTGGCGCCGGAGGGAAGCTCCAGCGAAATCTCGTCCTTGCTCAGCAGCGTCCCGTCGATGTCGATGGGCGTCTGGCGTTCTTCGCCGGGGATAAACCGGGCGATGGAGCCGGGGAAAAAGTCAATGCCCATATAACAGGTTTTGTCTACGTTGGTGACCTGGTTGGCCAGGACAACGTCGCCCTGGATGACGATGGGGATGTCCCGGTTCTGGAAATCGGAGGTCTTGATCCCCGTGGCTTCCGCGTTGGGGTCGCCGAGCTCGACAAGACTTTTGACAAAATCCTGTTTCTCGTCTGAGGGGATGCCGTGGTAGATGTTGTGGAAAATGTTTTTGGACTCGCCGTTAAAGGTCATGGTCACGTGGCCTACGATGGAATCGCCCACGAGGTGAAGATCGGCCTTGGTAAGGACGATGTTGCTCTCTGCGGTGGCGGAGGGCACGGTGTCCAGTTTAAAGTTGTCCCCGTTTTCGACAAGGACGGACTTGCCCTGGATGCGATAGGCATTTACGCCGAGGGGTGCGTACTTCTGGGTGCCGTCGAGAAAGTATGTTTGACCACCCATATACAACACGCATATCGCGTGGTTGGCCACGCAAAGGGACTGGACGGTCCCAAAATCGTAGGGGATGTCCCGGGTACCGATCCAGGCAAAATGGGCGTCATATCCCGCGATCTTGAGCATTTGCGTCAGCAGGTTGGCCATGCCCTTGCAATCCCCGTATTTGTTCTTATACACATCCTGCGCGGTCATGGGGACAAAACCGGCGTAGCCTTCTTCAAAGGCGACGTAGCGGATGTTGTCCTGGACCCAGTAATAGAGGGCCTTGACCTTGTCCTGGTCCGATGTCAGGCCGGCCGTCAGCTTGTGCACCAAGGGCGTAAGCGTGGAGGTATTGTTGTCGCACTTCTTATACAGGTAATCATCCCACGCATACAGATCGGCGAGCGTCTTAAACCCGTTGTACGTCTTCTGATTGACGGTATAGGTCCGCGCGGTAACGACCAGGTGCGGGAGGAAATAAGGCCGCGCCAGGCTGGACGGCTCTTCTTTGATCCCCGGGAGGTCGGTGGCCGTGTAGGTATAGGTAATTTGATCCTTTTCGCGGCGTACGTCTTTTTTGATCTTATACCCGGCGAAGTTTTCTTCCTGGATGTCCAGTTTCAGCCAGGAAGGTACCGTGAAGCTGATGCTGTGTTCCTTTACGGGATAACCGGAGTGGAAAAAGAAGCGGGTGAGGTATTTGACGTCGCTGTATTCAAGGGCATAGTGAAACCGGCAGCGCTGACCGGAGCCGTCCGCCTCGAAGCCGTAAAACTCGCCATAGTTGTCGTCTAAGTAGATGTCGTCACCGGAGAGGGACATCTTCACCGGCTGGTAGCGCTGGTTGCGGAAGTTGTTCCCGTACCAGATCTGGAAGTCGTAGTCCTTGACCCTAACGAACTGGTTGTAGTAGATGAGGTGCCCCATGTCCACCTTGTTGGTGATCGAGGCCAGGTCGACTTCTCCCTTTTCCAGGGCGGTCACGACAGGGGTTCCCTGGACGCCTTTGGCGGTGGAAAAAGTAATGGATTGGGTGATGAGGGAGGCGCCGAATTTGGCTTTTTTGCTCAACTTTTTCAAGGCTGCAGCTTGTGCAAAACCTTGAGCATCAGGAGTTTGATTTTGAGCAATCGTGCGAACAAAAAGCAGGGCGCAGACAGCGAGCGTAAGCAGCTTTTTCATGAGCATCTGGATATTGGCTCACTAAGATACACTTTCCACCGGAATTTCCCGGTGCAAGGTGGGTAAACCTACGACAAAAGTGGCGCCTTTGCCCGGTTCGCTGTAGGCGTCGATGCGTCCCCCGTGTTTTTCCGCGATCTTTTTGCAGATGGCCAGGCCGATCCCCGTCCCCTCGAACTGGTCATAGCTGTGGAGACGGCTAAACAGGGAAAAGATCTTGTCGGCGTATTTCTGCTCGAAACCGATCCCATTGTCCTGGACACAGACCTCGCAGACATCCCCGTCTATGCGGGCAAAGACCCGGATAAAAGGGGGCGGATCGTCCCGGCTGAACTTGAGGGCGTTGATGAGCAGGTTTTGAAAAAGCTGGCGGATCTGGGTCGGTATCACTTTCAGGATGGGCAGGGGGGCCACGGTAACGGTGGCGTTCTTTTGCTCGATCGAGACCTCAAGGTCGCTGACGAGCCCCTCCACCAGGTTCGTGAGGTCGGTCTCTTCAAAGACGTTGGAGTCCGCCGCGGAGCGCGAAAACTCCAGGATATTTTTGATCAGGACCTGCATCCGGGAGGCGGCCCGGGTAATCTTGTCGATATACCCCTTGCCTTCGGTGTCCAGTTCCCGGGTCCGGGAGACCAGGCGTTCGCTGAAGAGCATGATCTTCCGCAGGGGTTCCTGGAGGTCGTGGCTGGCGGCGTACGCAAAGCGCTCCAATTCCTCGTTGGTCACCCGGAGCTGGTGGATGTTCTCCGTCAATTGCTGGTTGAGCTGGATAAGGTGTTGCTCCTGTTGACGAAGCAGGTGGTTTTTCCGGTACAGGTCCACAAAAACGCTGACCTTGGTGCGCAGCAGGTCCGGGTTGATGGGTTTTTTGATATAGTCGACGCCCCCCATGCGGTACCCTGTAAACATGGTCTCATCAGGGTAGTCGTTGGCCGTGATAAAGATGATAGGGATATGCCGGAGCACTTCCCTTTGATAGATCAGGGTAGCGGTCTCGAAGCCGTTCAGCTCGGGCATCTGCACGTCCATGAGGATCAACGTGAAGTCCACCTCTTTCAATAGGATACGAAGGGCGGCCCGCCCGCTTCTGGCCTTATAGAGGTTATATCCGTCGGGTTCGAGGATCGCCTCTATGGCAAAAAGATTGTCTTCGCGGTCGTCAACGAGGAGCAGTTTGATGTCGGGTTTTACTTGTACAGCCATATCCGCATCAAAGATAACAGTTGGTCTATTTTTACGGGCTTGGTAATATAATCGGAGGCGCCGGCTTCCAAACATTTTTCCCGGTCCCCTTTCATGGCCTTGGCGGTGACGGCAATGATGGGTAAGTGGGCGTTTTTGTGCTCCCGGCGGATTTTCTGGGTCGTCTCGTATCCATCCATTTCCGGCATCATAATGTCCATCAGGACCATGTCGATGCCGGGTTCTTCCTCCAGGATCTGGATGGCGTCCTGGCCGCTTTCAGCGGTGATTGTGTTGATGTTGTATTTTTCAAAGGCCGTGGTCAGGGCAAACAGGTTCCGGACGTCATCGTCCACGACCAGCACTTTTTTACCCGAGAGGATTTCCTCCTTTAGCCGCAGGTTCTCGATGATCCGTTTCTTTTCAGGGGGGAGGCCCTTGTGGTTGATGTGGAGCTGGGTAACGACCTCCTCCAGGAGGAGCTCCAGGGACTGGACGTTTTTGAGCAGGACGTTGTTGGCGTATTTTTTCAAAAGGCTTTTTTCCCGGGGGGTAAAGTCCCGGGCGGAATAGATCGTCAGCGGCATGATCTTGGCCCCGCGGAGCGCGTGTATTTCCGTGACCAGGTCGAGACCGTTCATGTCGGGGACACCATAGTCCACGCTGATCCCGTCGTAAGGATGGAACCGGATATGCTCCAGGGCCTCCTGTCCGGTGGCTGCCAGCGTAAGGTGCACCTGGTCGCCTAAGTCGAGCATTTTGGCGATCTGGGAAGAATCCAGCTCGTTGTCCTCGATGATGAGCAGCTCCCTGGTACGGTTGGGGTCGAAACCGGCAATGTCGTCCATCAACTGGCCAAGGGCGTCCGCGTCCAGGGGTTTGAGGTGGAAGCTGCGCGCACCCCGGTTCATGGCCAGGGCCCGGTTTTCTTCCCCGCTGATCAGGTGGATGGGGATGTGGCGGAAGTTCAGGTCGTTTTTAAACAGGTCGAGGATGCGCCAGCCGCTGGCGTCGGGCAGCTTGACGTCAAGGGTGACCGCCACCGGCATAAACTTGTTGGCCAGGTCGAAGACCTCCCCGTAATGCGTCGCGACGACGCCCTTCAGGTCTTTTTCGTGCACCTTGTCCATCATGATGCGGGCAAAACGGAGGTCGTCTTCGACGATCAACACTACTTTTTCCCCAAAAGAAATACTGTTGCGGTCGTCGCCCGTATCGTTGATGATTTCGCTGACGGCTTCCAGGTCCCGCTCGGGGAGTTTGACCGTTTGTACCACCTTATCCTGGTCAAGGGCATACTCGCTGATGACCAGGCTGGTTTGTTTTTCCTTTTTGAAAAGGGCGGGATTGTAGTCGGCGGGCAGGTAAAGGGTAAAGGTACTCCCCCGCCCTACCTCGCTGTCCAGGTCGATGACACCGCCTAAAAGGTCGGCCAGGCCGCGGCTGATGGACAGCCCCAGACCGGTCCCGCCGTATTTGCGGCTGGTGGACCCTTCGGCCTGCTGGAAGGCTTCGAAGATGATGTTTTGTTTCTCCTTCTGGATGCCGATCCCCGTGTCCCGGATCTCAAAGCCGACGACCCGGGGCGCCAGGTCGAGGGCTTGCAGGCTCGACTTCCAGTCCCCCTTCCGGGCCTCGAAGATGCGCAGGCGCACTTCCCCCTTTTCCGTAAACTTAAACGCGTTGGAGAGCAGGTTTTTGAGGATCTGGTTGAGGCGCTGGATGTCCGTCCGTATGTTCCCCGGCAGTTCCCGGTCCATGTCGATGACAAACCGGAGGTTTTTGCTTTCCGATATGTGTTTGAAGGTCGTTTCGACAAAGGATGTGATCTCGCCAAGCGCCACCGGGCTAAAGTCGGCGGAGATATACCCGGATTCGATCTTGGAAAGGTCGAGGATGTCGTTGATGAGCTGGATCAGGTCGTCCCCGCAACTATGGATGGTCTTGGCGTACCGGACCTGTTTCTCGGTCAGGTTGCCGTCCGCATTTTCAAAAAGCTGCTGGGCCAGGATGAGCAGGGAGTTGAGCGGGGTCCGCAGCTCGTGGGACATGTTCGCCAGGAACTCGGATTTGTATTTGGAGGTCAGGGTCAGCTGTTCCGCTTTTTCTTCGAGGGAGCGGCGGGCCTCTTCGACTTCCTTGTTTTTGTTTTCTACTTCCTCCTTTTGCTTGACCAGGAGGTGGGCCTTGTCCTGGAGCTCTTCGTTGGCGCGTCTCAGTTCGTCGGCCAGCGACGTGGATTGTTCCAGCAGGTGTTCCGTCCGCGAGTTGGTCTCGATGGTATTGAGCACGATCCCGATGGACTCCGTCAGTTGTCCGAGGAAGTCGAGGTGGGTTTCGTTAAACGGCTCGAAGGAGGCCAGCTCGATGACCGCCTTGATTTCCTTTTCGAAGAGCACGGGCAATACGATCAGGTTGATCGGGGTGGATTCGCCCAGACCGGACCCGATGCGGATATAGTCCTTGGGGACGTTGGTCAGCAGGATGCGTTGTTTTTCCATGGCCACCTGGCCGACCAGTCCTTCGCCCAACCCAAACTGCCGGTCGAGGCTGAGCTCCTGCTGGTGCGCATACGTTGCGAACAGCCGCAGGTGCGGGGTCTCGTCCTGTTCGAGGATATAGAACATGCCCCGCTGGGCGTTGACCACGCGCGCCAGTTCGGACAGGATGCGCCGGGTCACGGTGTTGAGGTCCTTCTGCCCCTGGAGCATCTGGGTGAACTTCGCCAGGTTGGACTTCAGCCAGTCCTGCTCCTGGTTCCGCAAGGTGGTTTCCTTCAGGTTGGCGATCATCTGGTTGATCGTGTCCTTGAGTTCTTCCACCTCCCCTTTGGCCGCCACGCGGATCGTGCGGGTAAGGTCCCCTTTGGTCACCGCGGAGGCCACTTCCGAAATCGCACGCACCTGGGTGGTAAGGTTGGCCGCGAGCTGGTTGACGTTTTCCGTGAGGTTCTTCCAGATACCGGAAGCCCCGGGTACGTTGGCCTGGCCGCCGAGTTTTCCGTCCACACCTACTTCCCGGGCCACGGTCGTCACCTGGTCGGCAAACACCGCCAGGGTGTCGATCATCTCGTTGATGGTATCGGTGAGCTGGGCCACCTCTCCGCGGGAGCTGATGGACAGCTTTTGTTTCAGGTTCCCCGTGGCCACGGAGGTCACGACCTTGGCGATCCCGCGCACCTGGCTGGTGAGGTTGGAGGCCATCATGTTGACCGAGTCGGTCAGGTCTTTCCAGGTACCGGCCACGCCCTTGACCTCGGCCTGGCCGCCCAGCTTGCCCTCGGTACCCACCTCACGGGCTACGCGCGTGACCTCGAAGGCAAAGGAGTTGAGCTGGTCCACCATCGTATTGATCGTATTCTTCAGGTCGAAGATTTCCCCCTTGACGTCGATGGTGACCTTTTTGGAAAGGTCACCCGAGGCCACCGCCTTGGTCACTTCGGCGATGTTGCGCACCTGGCTGGTCAGGTTCCCCGTCATCTGGTTGACCGAGTCGGTCAGGTCCTTCCAGGTACCGGCGACACCCGGCACAAAGGCCTGTCCGCCCAGCTTCCCGTCCGTTCCCACTTCGCGGGCGACGCGGGTCACCTCGGAGGCAAAGGCCCTGAGCTGGTCCACCATCGTATTGAGCGTTTCTTTCAACTGCAGGATTTCCCCGCGGACGTCCACCGTGATCTTCCGGGACATATCCCCATTGGCCACGGCGATGGCGACATCGGCGATGTTGCGCACCTGGTCGGTCAGGTTCCCCGCCATCTGGTTGACCGAGTCGGTGAGGTCCTTCCAGGTCCCGGCCACCCCGGGTACGTGCGCCTGGCCCCCGAGCTTTCCTTCGGTCCCTACTTCGCGGGCGACACGGGTGACTTCCGAGGCAAACCCGCGGAGCTGTTCCACCATGGTGTTGATGGTGTTTTTCAGCTCCAGGATTTCCCCCTTGACGTCCACCTCGATCTTACGGGAAAGGTCGCCATTGGCCACCGCCGTCGTGACTTCGGCGATGTTGCGCACCTGGTCGGTGAGGTTCCCCGCCATGATGTTGACCGAGTCGGTGAGGTCCTTCCAGGTACCGCCGACGCCGGGTACGTTGGCCTGGCCACCCAGCCGTCCTTCCGACCCTACTTCCCTCGCCACGCGCGTGACTTCCGAGCCAAAGGAATTGAGCTGGTCCACCATCGTATTGATGGTATTCTTCAGTTCCAGGATTTCCCCTTTGACGTCCACGGTGATCTTACGCGACAGGTCTCCTTTTGCCACGGCGGTGGTCACTTCGGCGATGTTGCGCACCTGGGCTGTCAGGTTGGACGCCATCTGGTTCACGCTTTCGGTCAGGTCCTTCCAGGTCCCGCCCACGCCACGCACCTTGGCCTGGCCGCCCAGCTTCCCGTCCGTCCCTACTTCGAGGGCCACGCGCGTAACCTCGGAGGCAAAGGAGTTGAGCTGGTCCACCATGGTATTGATGGTATTTTTCAGTTCCAGGATTTCGCCTTCCACGTTGACCGTGATCTTGCGGGAAAGGTCGCCCCGGGCCACGGCGGTAGTGACTTCGGCGATGTTGCGTACCTGGGCGGTCAGGTTGGACGCCATCTGGTTCACGCTTTCGGTCAGGTCTTTCCATACACCGCCCACGCCGGTGACCTTGGCCTGTCCGCCCAGTTTCCCTTCCGAGCCCACTTCCGTGGCCACGCGGGTGACTTCCGAGGAAAAAGAATTGAGCTGATCCACCATCGTGTTGATGGTATCCTTGAGTTCGAGAATTTCCCCCTTCACGTCCACGGTGATCTTGCGGGAAAGGTCGCCCCGGGCCACCGCGGTGGTGACTTCGGCGATGTTGCGTACCTGGGCCGTCAGGTTCCCCGCCATGATGTTGACGGAGTCCGTAAGGTCCTTCCAGGTCCCGCCCACCCCGGGTACGTTGGCCTGGCCGCCCAGCCGTCCTTCCGACCCTACTTCGCGGGCCACCCGTGTCACTTCCGAGGAGAAGGAATTGAGCTGGTCCACCATCGTGTTGATGGTGTTTTTCAGCTCCAGGATTTCCCCCTTTACGTCCACGGTGATCTTTTTGGAAAGGTCGCCTTTGGCGACCGCGGTCGTGACCTCGGCGATGTTGCGCACCTGGGCCGTCAGGTTCCCCGCCATCAGGTTGACGGAATCGGTCAGGTCCTTCCAAACACCGCCCACGCCGTCCACCGTCGCCTGGCCCCCGAGCTTGCCCTCCGAGCCCACTTCCCTGGCCACGCGCGTCACCTCCCGGCTAAACAGGTTGAGCTGTTTCACCATGTCGTTCACCTCCCGGGCGATCCGGGAAAACTCCCCTTGCAGGACGTGGTCCCCGATTTCCAGGGGCATTTGCTGACCAAGGTCGCCTTTTGCCACGGAGCTGATGACGCCCGCAATTTCGATCGTGGGATGGACCAGGTCCGAAATCAGCGTATTAAGCGAGTCCACGCCCTGCCGCCAGGAACCTTTGGAATACGGGACATCGATGCGGTGGGTGAGCTTCCCTTCCTTACCGATGGTATTGCTCGCTTTCATGAACTCCTCGGTCATCCGCTCGTTCATCTCGATGATGTCGTTGAGCGCGTCGTAAATCTTGCCCCGGGTACCCACCTCGTCGATGGGCATACGGGCCTGGAAGTTGCCGTTGCGGACTTCCAGGAGTACGCGGAGGAGTTCTTTGTCCAGGTCTTGGGGTTGGTCGACGTAGGTGGGTGCGTTGGTCAGGCTCATAAACTATGAGCGCATCAAAGGCTGTGCCGCTGTCGAGGCGACTTAAAAGTCGAATTCCCTACGCCCAATATTCATCCGGAAGCCTACGGAATAGAAGGTCACCCCCGCATTCGGCTGTCCCTGGACGTTGTAGGTCCGGTGGGTGCCGCCGACCTCGATATAGGCGTTGTCGAAGAGCTCCCAGGAGATGTTCAGCCCCAGGGTCGTGCTGTGGACCGGGATACCGGTTCCGATGTGCCAGCCATAGTCGCGCGGACGGGTATTGTAGGTGTCGAACAGGTTGTTGCCCATATTGTATCCTGCGGAGTCAAGCCCCTGAAGGTACTGGATGATCTTGCCGGACACGTATAACCGGGGGATCGGCTGGTACCGCGCCAGGGCCACGAATTCCCGGATGTTGGCGCCGTTCGGGTGCGCCAGGGGCTGGTTGTAGTGGGTAAAGTTGGTCGTGCTGTCGAAGTTCATGTAGGTAAACGGCCGGATCAGGTTAACCTCGCCCTGGAGGTCCAGGTTCTTGATGCCAAGGGCGTCGATGTACTTGATCCCGCCTTGCAACGCCTGTTTGTTGGTAAAGCTCCCATCGCTGTAGTGCAAGAGCTCGTGGATCTGGAATTCGTCAAAGAGAAGGGTGCCGTAGAGCTGGACGTGATGGCCGATGTTGGATTTGGCGTCAAAGGCAATGTTCGCTTTCCCCGACGTGCCCAGGTTGGACTCCGTCGCCCGGTAAAAGATGACCGGGTTCAGGTAGCTCAGTTGGAGACCGTACGCCCCGCTTTCCATGATGTTTTCGTACAAGCCGATGTTCAGCCACTTCGCCAGCTGGGCGGAGAGGTGGTGGATCGACATGTAGTTTTTGGGTTTCATGTCCCGGCCCACCTGGGGTACGGATTGCATCGTCTGGGCGATGATCATTTCGTAGTCGATCTTCCAGATCCGTGTATTGAGCCGGAGGAAAACGTAGTCGTTCGCAAAGTCGCTCAGCTCCAGGCTCCGGAACCCGTTCCCGATAAAGAGTTTGTCGTAGGCATACTGTACGTGGATGACTTTGATCAGGTCAAAGCTCACGCCCCCCCGGAAGTCGAAATAGTCATACCCGTTCGTCCCGTAGGGTTTGTAAAAGCCCACCCCAGGCACGGCGTTGTGGGCCGAGACCCACTGGCGGACGTAGAGCGGATCCCTTTCCTGGTTGTCGGAAATGTAGGTATAAAAACCAACTTTTTTGGCCAGCATCCCCCGGACATACAACCCCCGGGTGTTTAGGTAGGTCGACCCGGTACCGTCGTTGGCGTGCCCGGTCTGGAGGTTCAACACCGGATCCACCCGCATGGTGAAATCCTTGGTGTCGACCGCGTATAAATGGGAAGGCGTTTCGTAAAAAGTCTTGAGGATGGGGTGTTTCAGCCGGAAGGAGTCCAGGTAGCGGGCCGGGGCATATTCGTTGTTTTCCATGAGAAAACAGCGGATGTCATAACGGTCCACCGCCGACAACTTGATGGGGAGCTGACCCGCAGCGTCCAGGGAGTCGATGTACGCGATGCGTTCGGTAAAGGTTTTCCGGTTAAACGGTTTTACCGTGGAAAAAGCCAGGGTACTGTCGTTGCGGAGCTTGATGTCCAGCCGGTCCATAAGGGTGTAATCCTTCGTGTGAAGGGTCAGGTTATCGGATTGGGCCCGGACTTGGATAGCAAAGGGCAACAACAGGATAAGGGCACATAAGCAACGATAGGCGCAACGACTCATAAAAGTAATTCGCGTAAAAATATGGCTTTTTTACTCTTTGATGAAACTCAAGGTCCCCCCTGGATCAAGCGATAGGTAGTATAGGCCCGCCGGCAACCGGCTAACGTCCACGTCTACCCCCTCCCCGGGCCCGGCCACCGTTTTCGATTGTAGCAGTTTCCCCCCAACACTGTAGATAAAAATCCCCAACCTGTCCAGGCGCGTGGGCAAAGCAACATGCAGGGTACTGACCGCCGGGTTGGGATAGACTTTATAAGACAACGGGCCCCCATCCGATCGCAGGCTGACGACCGGAGAGTAGGTGGTCCAGCCGTTGTTGTCCACCTGTCGCAGCCGGTAATAGTTGGTGGTGGCAGGTACGGGCGTCGGATCGGTAAACGCGTATTCCTGCAATTGTGAGGTCGTCCCGTGGCCCTGTACCTCTCCGATCTCGCCGAAGTCACGCCCGTCGGTGGAGCGTTCGACGGCGAAATAGGCGTTGTTGGTCTCCCAGGTGGTCGACCAGTTCAGCACGTTCCCCGTTTTGGTAGCGGTTCCGGTAAACGAGACCAGGTCCACCGGCAGCGGAATGATCGACGCAAAAGTAAAAAACGACCCCGAAGGGATCTTGGCCGAACTAAGGGTGGTCGCGCCCCCCGTCAGGCTGATGTGCTGGGTGACGTTGGTGAAAGCCGCATCGGTGGCCACCAGCAGCACCGTGCTTTTGCTCCCGCTGTCCTGGGTGATCGCGATGTTCTGGTCCGTCCAGTTGGTCTTTTGCATCGTCCAGGTGCGGGGCATCGCATAATAGGTCACGCCCCCCGAGATGATCGTCCGGGTATAGGATGTGGCCTTGGCGTCGTCCCCCCAGATCATAAAGCTCCGGTCGTTGCTGATCGTTCCGGTGTTCGCAGAATTGGTCGCGGCGATGTTTGTCAGGGCGATCGTAGTTTGGAAACCGGTATTGCTGCTCCTCGACTGAAGCTGATTGAGCCCGCTGTTGTTATCCAGGGCCAGCCCCGCGATGTTGTTGGACCAGGTGGCGAGGGTCGCGGCGTTCCAGACCGTGGTACCTGTGCTGGACAGGTAATTCTGGGGCGCGGATCCGCCCAGCGTAAAGCCGTATTTCAGCGCCAGGTAAGAGCCGACCTGTTCCAGGTTCGCCGGGCTCAGGACGCTGGGATAAACGATGACCTCGGCGATCGACCCGTTCCAACTGTTGGTGCCCCAGGCCGAGGCGCCCACCGTGCCGCTCCCCAGGTTGGTGTTGAAGTTTTCGGCGGTGGGACCCGTCACCAGGTTGCCCACTCCGTATAAGTTCATATTGCCCCCGTTCCCCGCCCAGGTAGAGGTCAGCATCTGGGGTTGCCCGGTTTGCCAGAAACCGTTCGCGGTATTGAGGCTGGAACTGTAATACGACAATGTGCCCTGAGTGCCTGTGGCGCCCAGCGAATAACCGCTGGTGCCGGTGTTTTTGCCCCAGGACATCACGTATTGGTTTCCGGTGACGGTCGCCGGGCTGGCCACCGCGATGATGGTGCGGGCATTCTTGCCGTTGGGCAAACCGGTGGTGCTAAACATACCTAAGCTGGCACCCCCGGTGAAATAGACCACCGGGTTGAAGTTGACGTCGTAGGTGGCATCGTCCTGGTAGGTCGGTTGGGTACCAAACGGCTGCCAGGCAAAAGTGGCTGTGGCAGACTGATCGATCCAAAACCAGATCGAACTGCCATCCGTGGTGGAAGACGTGGAATTATAGTCGGCTCTTAGCCAAAGCGTGCTACCGGTAATGCCTCCTGGATTCTGGGCATGCGCAATAAAGGGGAGAATTGCAAAAAGGGTTAGTCGACGTTTCACGGGGTTTGGATTTGACTGCACAAAAACATAGTGCAATCCACCCACGTGGGTCTCTTACGGGGTCACCCGTCCGGACTTCTTTCACAGAGGTAAGCATTACACTGCCACAATGTTAAGGATAAATCCTTATATGGCAATGGGTTCCCAACCTTTTTCGTACGCCCGCCCCCAAAGCCGGTTTGCGGCCTCGTCGTGTAAGATGTGGCCGTTCGACGGATCGGTGTGTAGCACCCCTGACGTTCTTTGCGCGATGTTGGCCAGTTGGCAAAGCAATACGCTTTTGTACCCAGAATCCACCGGCTGTGTCAACTTCGCCTCGCCCCGGATCGTGTCCACAAAGTTGTGGAAATGATAGAAGTCCAGGTTGCCCGTGGCGCTCACCGTATTGGTGGGGTCCGCCTTTTCATCCGGGGTCACCGCTTTGACAAGTTTGTTCTTCGTGTCGTAGATCTTATAATCGCCCCCGCCCAGGTTGACCAGGGTGCCCTTGTCGCCATAGATGATAAAACCGCGGCTTGACCCTTCGACGCCGTAATTGTTACAGCTCCTCCCCTCCCAGGTGATCGCCTTATTGTCACCGAACTCAAAGGTCGCCACCTGTGTATCCGGTGTCTGCCAGTCGTCCTTATAGGCGTAGCGGCCGCCCCCCGAGGTCACCTTGGTCGGGTAGTCGACGCCTAAGAACCAACGGCAGCAGTCGATCTCGTGCGTGCCGTTGTTACACGCCTCGCCCGTCCCCCAGTGCCAGAACCAGTGCCAGTTGTAGTGGACCAGATTGTCCTGGAAGGGTCTCCGCGGCGCCGGCCCCTGCCAAAGTTCGAAGTCCAGGGTGGACGGCACCGGGATGTGTTTCCCGACCCCGATCGACGCCCGGTTGTTTGTATACCACGCCTTTGCAAAATAGGTATTCCCGATCGCGCCATCCCGCACCTCCTGTACCCCCTGGATCAGGGTCGGCATGGAACGCCGCTGGCTGCCCATCTGGACCGGCCGCCCCGTCTTCTGATACGCCGCCACTAGCAGCTCACCCTCGTGCGGGGTATGACAACAAGGCTTTTCTACGTAGACGGGTTTACCCGCCGCCACGCCCAACAGTGCCGCCGGGGCATGCCAGTGATCCGGGGAAGCAATGATCAACGCGTCCAGGTCCGGGCGTTTCACCAGCTCGTGTATGTCTTTGATTAAGGTTGGTTTTCTCGCCGCGTCCTTCAGCGCGTCAAAGCCGTTTTTGATCGCCCCCTCTTCCACGTCGCAGATAAAGCCCACCTCCACATTCGGAAGCTGCGAAAAACACTTCGCCAGGTAAGCGCCCCGGCTGTGGACGCCCATGACACCCACGACGACTTTATTCGACGGGGCGTTTTTACCAAATACGGGAAAATTCAGAATGGTGACGCCGGCAGCGGCGAGACTGGTGTCTTTTAGAAAGGTTCTACGATGCATGGCAAGTACGTTGGTTGGTGAATAAAAGTAAGGGAATCGACCAACCCCGCCCGCGTTTTTTCGTATATTAGGACAGAATCAAGTTTATATGGGGCGTCTAATGTATGGAGTGGTAGCCGTGGCGTGTATGCTCTTTGCTGGCTGCGCCAAGCACGACGTGCGCCCTATCGACAACAACCCCTTACCCACGACGCCGCCCGCCCCCGGCCTCCCCACTTTTTACAGCGGTCCCAGCCACCCCCCGCCCCTGACCGGTGTCCGGGGAGATTTCTTTCTGGACGTGTCCGATAGTCTTTTGTATGGACCAAAATCGACCCTGGGCTGGGGCCACCCCGATACGCTCCCCGAGCAAGTCAATGTTTTTGCCGGCGGCCCCAGGCTCTGGACCGGTGGAGCCGCACCCGGCCCCACCGTCGGGAACATCCCCGACTTTTACCTCGACATGGTACACGCCAACCTGTACGGACCGAAAAGCGCCTCCGGCTGGGGCGCCAGCGTCACCCTGCCCGTCGCGGATACGTCAGTTACCCCCTCTGCCCCCCAGGGGAGCGGCCCTGTCGATTAAGCCCTTTTCGATCATCGCCATCAACGCGTCGCGGTAATTTTTCCCCACCGGAATCCGCTGCTCCCTAATCGTGGCTGCCCGCCAGGCGCCGCCGCGCGTAGTTGTGCCTTCCGCCGATGCGTATAACTACGCGCGACCGATGATAGTTAATACGCTAAATGATCGTTATACCGCTTTGTGGTATTGACACCTGGCCGATGCAGGTATATGTTTGCAGCAAAAAGATGATGAAACAACGAATGCTTTTTGCTTACCTCCTGCTGATGGCGACGTTGTATATGTCGTGTTCCAAAACCGGGCCTGCGGGCCCGGCCGGTGCGACAGGTGCCACCGGCGCTGCCGGTCCACAAGGCCCGCAAGGTGCCACGGGTACCGCCAACGTGATTTATTCCAACTGGAATACGGCCATCAACCTCCGGGATACCAACTTTGACGGCTCCAATTATGTGCTCATGACCCTGCTGGCCCCCTCCCTCACTTCAGCCGACCTCAACACCGCGACGGTCCTTGTGTACTTCACCTTTGGTGATGGCGACTTTCCATTGCCTTATATGAATGACGCGGGAGGAAAGACGAGCATCATTTCATTTATACCCGAGGCAGGACAGATCCTGATCACGCGCTACACCACCGACAATTCGGCTTCCGTCACGCTCGGAACCTTGAATCAATACCGTTTTGTGATTATTCCGGGTGGTGTAAACGTACCGGATTCGTTCGACTACGCCACGGTATGTGCGTTCTACCACATCACCGAAAACTAACAGTAAGCCTTCGTTATATAAGCAGTCGTTTTTGGTTAAATGCAAAGCAAAGGCGCCCTCTGTCTAGGGGGGGCCTTTTGTGTTGTTGCGCCGGGCGCGGATGCTTAGGCGAGGCCGCGGCCGTGGAGTTTCAGACAGTAGGCCAGGCTGCAAGGCGGCATCGCGGGTAGCGTGACCTTCAACCCTTCGCCGGTTTGGGTGAACGGCACCTTGCCGTACCCGAGTAGTTCCGCATGTTCTACATTTTCACTGCCGAGGGTGTGGAGGGTGACTTCCCAGTTCGCGGGCCAGCCCATGAAAAAGGCGTAGAGGTGCCCTTTTTTTGTGGTGAACCGGATGTCGTGTTCCCCCAGTTCCTGGCGCTTGCCCTCATTAAAGGAGGCACCGCCTTGTGTCGTGGCAGCCGCCGGGCTTTCCCCGTAGACTTTCCACGGGCGGGTGCCGTAGATCCCTTCGCTGTTGACGGCCATCCAGGCGGTGATGCCTTCCAATACTTTCAATTCGTCGTCATCCAACATGCCGCTGGCGGGCAACGGAAAATTGAGCATCAGGTTCCCGTTCCGGCTGACGATGTCCACCAGCAGGTCGACAACGGTTTTGGGGCTTTTATAGTGGCCCACGGTGGCGCGGTTGTAGTGCCAGTCGCCGATACAAGTGTCGGTTTGCCAGGGTTGTGGCCAGATGGATTGCACTACGCCTCTTTCCACGTCAAAGGCACAGGTACCCACTGCCGAATCTTCCTGGCGTTTGCTGGTATAAACGGCTTGGGGTTTGCCGCCGTTTTTAGCCGCGCTTTTGTTATACAGGTGGGCGAGGATATTCAGCCCATACGTTTCGAAGGGAATGGGCCCGTCGCAATACAACAGGTCCGGTTCGTACCGGTTGATCAGGTCCTGGATGCGCTGAAACCAGCGTTGTTTCCAGGCTTCGGAGATGGTATCCTCATTCCAGGGAAGGTCGTCCGCGAAAATGGTGGGGTCGTCCCCATAGAGGTCGGCCAACGCGGGATCCGCGCCGTCATAAGGTTTCCCTGCGAAGGGGCCGTCCTTGTCCGCGCCCTTGCTGACCGAAAACCACTTTGGACTGATCCACAAGTGGTCGCTGATGCCGAAGTGCAATCCATGTTTGCGGGCCGCGTCCCTCCAAAGCCCGACGATGTCTTTGCCCGGCCCCATCTTGACCGAATTCCACCGGTTGTACGGAGAATCCCAAAGGTCAAAGTTGTCGTGGTGCGCGCCCATGCTCATAAAGTAGCGCGCGCCGGCTTTTTTATACAACCCCATGAGGTAGTCCGGGTCGAAACGTTCCGCCTTCCATTTAGGGATGGTGTCCTTGTATCCGGAACCGGGTTTGGAGGGGTGACCGTAGTGTTCGAGGTGGTACTTGTACTGGTCGCTGCCCTGGCGGTACATATTCCGTGCATACCAGTCCCCGGCTTCAATCGCCGACTGCGGGCCCCAGTGGGCCCAGATGCCGAATTTGGCGTTGCCAAACCATTCGGGGAGGGTGTAGGCTTGCAGCGAGGCGCGGGTGCCCTGGAAGGGGCCGGGCGCGATGGGGCCGGGGCCGCCTATCGCGCCGCCGAGGCCCGTTGTGCTGCCGTTGAGCGCGTCGCCGGCCAGCGCCGCCAGCGGCCGCAGTTGTTGCGCCGCCACCAGCGCGGTGATCAATCGAAGCGCCTTGCGCCGGGAAACTTTAGACATATAAGCGATTTTAAAGCGACACCCCTCTTTTCCAAAGAATAAAATCATCCTGCCCATGACGCACCGCCGCCACGGTGGTCTCCCCGCTGGCCACGCTGATGACGTAGTCGAGGATGCGTTCGCCGGCCTGGCGGATGGTCTCCTTGCCTTCGATGATGGTGCCGGTGTCGATGTCGATGATGTCGCGCATGCGTTCGAAAAGGGCGGTGTTGCTGGAAATCTTGACGACGGGGGTGATGGGGTTGCCGGTGGGCGTGCCGAGACCTGTCGTAAAGAGGACGATGTTGGCGCCCGCGCCGACTTCCGCGGTGGTGGACTCGACGTCGTTGCCGGGGGTGCACAGGAGGTTGAGCCCGGGACGGGTCACCTTGTTGGGATAGTCGAGGACGTCAGCCACGGGGGAGGTGCCGCCTTTTTTGGCCGCGCCGGCGCTTTTGATGGCGTCGGTGATGAGTCCGTCTTTGATGTTGCCGGGCGAGGGGTTCATGTCGAAGCCGGAGCCAACGGCCTTGGCGCGATCGTTATAGGCGCGCATCAGGCTGCCGAATTGCGTGGCGAGGTCTTCGGTGACACAACGGTCGCTGAGGTTTTGCTCGACGCCGCAGAGTTCGGGGAATTCGGAGAGGATCACGGAGCCGCCTAAGGAGACCAACAGGTCGGAGGTGTAGCCGATCGCCGGGTTGGCCGAAATGCCGGAAAAACCATCGGAACCGCCGCATTCCAGGCCGATACACAGCTTGTCCAGCCCCGCGGGGGCGCGGTGGTTGGCATTGGCCAGCATGAGACCGGCAAACGTCTGGCGGATGGCTTCGCTGAGGAGGGCGCTTTCTTTGCCTATCTTTTGTTGTTCGAGGACGTAGAGGGGTTTGCTGAAGTGGGGGGAACGCCTGGCGATCTCCTCTTCCAGGATGCTGACCTGGGCGTTCTGGCAACCTAAAGAAAGCACCGTGGCGCCTGCCACGTTGGGGTGCGTGATGTACCCGGCCAGCAGACCGCAAAGGGCGCGGGCATCGTCGCGGGTGCCGCCGCAGCCGCCGTCGTGGACAAGGAATTTGATGCCATCGACGTTGGGAAAAAGACGGTGGGCATGCCCGGCCTGGCCGTAGTCCGCGCGGAGGTCGGCCTGGAGGATGTCCTCGACCGCCTTTCCGGCCTTGTACAGCTCGATGAGCTGACGCGCCTGGTCCTGGTAGGTACGGTTGCGTCCGTAGCCCAGGTCCTCGACCAGCGCCTGCTGGAGGACTTGCAGGTTGCGGTTTTCGCAAAAAACCATCGGGATGACCACCCAATAGTTGGCAGTCCCGACGCTTCCGTCGGCGCGATGGTACCCGTTAAAGGTCCGGTCCGCAAAATTTTTGGTGTCCGGTCTTACCCAGTCGGTGTGCCGTGTGCCCACGTGGAAGTCACCGGCCGCGTGGTGGACGTTTTTGGTGTTGATCCAGCCGCCTTTGGGGATGGGCTCGGTCGCCTTGCCGACAAGGACGCCGTACATATAGATGGGGTCGCCGGGTTGCAGATCGACCGTCGCGAATTTATGCTTTGCTGGAACGGCGGAAGGCAGGCGGTACGTATGACCGTCGAGTTCTACATTTTCTCCGGCGCTCAGGTTGGCCAGGGCGACGCCCACATTATCGTCGTGGTGTACTTTTAAAACACGTTGTTGCATTATAAACCTCCTTTTTCCTTGAGAATGAACAATTCTTTGGCGACGGCGTCCGCAAAGCCGTTGAGCTGCGTCAGGTCGGTGTCCCAGAGGGATACGTCGCCCAGGATACTGCGGACGGGGTCGGCGCTTTGCCAGTGCGCCGCATAGACGGCGGCGTTGTCGTCCTGGATCGGATAGTGCAGGCCCCGGCTTGATCCGGAATACTTACCCCCCTCTACCTTGTCCGGGCGCATAAACAGGATGTGCGCCGCAAAACCTTTGGTCATGGCGGGCGGCACGCTCCCTTTGTTGACATAATGCTGCCGGAGCACGGGGATCACGCGCAGCTTCATCTTCGAGGAGTACTGAAGGGTGATGTTGATCCAGCGGTGCTCCAGGTAAGGATTGCGGAAACGGTCCAGGACCTTTTGGCCAAAGTCGTGGGCCGCGCCATCCGGCAGCGCGATGGGGATGGCATGGGCGATTTCGCCCAGCGCCAGGGTTTCCATAAATTCCTCGAAAGCCTCGTCTTCCATCGTGTCCCGCACCGTATCGAAACCCGACAGGAAGGCCAGGCCGCAGCTCAGCGTATGGGTACCGTTGAGCAGCCGGAGTTTCAGTTCTTTAAAAACTTCTATGCTGGGGGCGATGACCACGCCCGGATCCGCCTTTGCAAACGAAAGGACCGGTCCCAGGATGTCTTCGTCTCCCTCGATGGCCCAAAGCCGGTAAGACTCACAGACCAGGAGCAGGTCGTCCTCATACCCCAGGTATTTCTGTATCTGGTCGAGCATGATGGCGTCCGGCCGCCCCGGTACGATCCGGTCCACCAGGGAACTGCAAAAGCTGTTGTACCTGTCCAGCCACTCCAGGAAAGCCTCCGGCAGTTTATTGAAACGCGCCAGGTCGATGACGATCCGTTTCAGTTTTTTGCCATTGTCGCTGATGAGCTCGGTCGGGATGATGACCAGGCCTCCATCGGCGCTCCCTTTGCAGGATTCATAGCGCGTATACAGAAAGGCCAATAATTTTCCGGGAAAAGAAGCAGGCGGCTCCGCATGGATGTCCTCTTCTACCGCTTGTATGCCGACTTCCGTGGTGTTCGATATGATGATGCGGATGCCGTTTTTCCGGGCCAGTTCCAGGACATCGTCCCAGGCGTCCGCCGCCGAAAGGACCCGGCTGATGGCCGAGCTGATCCGGTTCTCGAAGACCTTATGGCCGTGTTCGATTCCCCGGATGCAAAGCGTATACAGGCTGTTCTGGCGGTCAAAGGCCCCCGCGTCCCCGCCGCTTGTCGACTTGACGACGACGATGCGGCCGTGGAACAACCCCTGCCGGTTGGCTTTGTCGATAAAGTAGTCCGGCAATCCCCTCAACAGGACGCCGGTCCCGAATTGCAGGACGGTCTCCGGGAGGGACAGGTTTTCCGCTTTGGGTTTGACCACGCCTTCGTCCGGTATCTGCGCTAGCTCGTTGATAGAAAGTTTCATGTCGTGCTATTAAAGTTCAATCATTGCTTTGATAACCCCCGAAGCCGGATCCAGCCAGCCGGGGAATTCGGCGCCCACTTTGTCAAAGGGCGCGCGGTGGGTGATAAAGGTAACGGGGTCCACCTCGCCGCTGCGCAGCGCCCGCATCACCTGCCGGAAGTCTTCCCGGGTAGCGTTACGGCTGCTCATCAGCGTGCTCTCCCTTTTGTGAAACTCCGGGTGGGAGAAGCAAAAGGCCTCTTTTTGCAGACCGATCAGCACGTACCGGCCGCCGTGGGCCAGGTAGTCCAGGCCGCCGTTGATCGCCTTCAGGTTGCCGGTGGCGTCGATCACGACGGTGGCCATGTCGCCGCTGGTGATGTCGCGGACGGCCTCCAGGGCCGTCGGCGCGGCGGAGCCGTCTTGGGCCGCCCCGCCCGGCCCTGTCGCGCCGCTGGAGGCGGTTGGCGTCGGGCCCGCGGCAGTGGCCCCTGCGCCACCTGCCAGCACCGTGTGCTCCACCCCCAGTTGCTCGCGGCAAAAGCGCAACCGCGCCTCGTTGACGTCAAGCGCGATCACGCGCGCGCCCGCAATGCGGGCAAACGCCATCGTGCCGAGACCGATCGGGCCCGCGCCGATCACCAGGACGAACTCCCCCGGGGTGATGCCCGCGCGGCGGACGCCATGGGCGCCGATGGCCAGGGGTTCGACCAGGGCCAGGGCGTCGTGGGAAAGGCCTTCGCCAGGGACAAGGGCGTCGTTCGGAACGGAAAGATACTCTACCATCCCGCCGTCGATGTGGACGCCGCAGACCTTGATCGAGGTACAGCAGTTGGGGAGGCCCCGGCGGCAGGCGATGCAGTGGCCGCAGGCGTAATATGGGATGAGGGTGCAGGCGTCGCCGCGCTCGGGGCCGTCGACGGGGTCCCCCGCCAGCTCGTGTCCCAGGATACGCGGGTAACTGAAATAAGGTTGTGTCCCCTGGAACGCGTGCAGGTCGGTCCCGCACACGCCGATGCGGCGGATGCGCAAGGTCGTCCGGCCGTCCTGCGGTTCGGGGGCAGGTATATCCAGGAGAGAAAAAGATCCGGGTGTTGTACAAGACCAGGCGCGCATACAATCAGGTTAAGCGTTGGCCAGGGCCCTGTCCAGGTGAACGTATCCTCCATCCACATGGACGAGTTGCCCGGTCGTATGGCTGGAGCGTTCCGACAAAAGAAAGGCCGTCATGTTGGCGATCTCTTCTTTGGTTGTCATCCGGTTGCCCAGCGGGATTTTGGCGGTGATCTCCTCCAGCTTGCCCTGTGGATCCGGAAGGGAGCTGACCCATTTTTCATAAAGGGGCGTCCAGCACTCGGCCACGACGATGCCGTTGACGCGGATGCCGTATTTCAGGAGTTCCACGGCCCATTCACGGACAAGGGCGTTCCGGCCGCCGTTAGCCGCCGCGTAAGCGGAGGTATGACCCTGCCCCGTCTCCGCGGTCTTGGAGGTGATATTGACAACCGCCCCCTTGGACTTGATCAGGGCCGGAAGGGCGTGGTGGACGATAAGGTAATAGTGGACGAGGTTTTTGTGGAGGGAAGCCATAAACGCTTCGTAGTTCCCGTTCTCCAGCCCAACGCCATCGTTTTGACCGGCGTTATTAACGACGCCGTCGATCCGGCCATGGGCGTCCAGGGTCGCCTGTACCGCCCGGGCGCACGCCAGGGGTTCATTGAGCTCGGCGGTGATGGCGGTCACCCGCCCACCCGCGGCCTTGATCGAAGCTGCCGTGGCTTCGTTGTCCGCGGCATTCCTACCTATGATTACGGGATGGGCGCCTTCCGCCGCCAACACCCTGGAGATCCCCTCCCCGATACCTTTGGCCCCGCCTGTAACGATGATGACCTTGTCCTGTAGTTGTAAATCCATAACAATCCTATTAAGTAAGTTTATAAAATTCAGAAGCGGTGCCCCCGAACAGGGCGGCCTTTTCGCTCAGCGAAAAAGCGGCAAAGTAGTCCTGGATGACGCGGACGGTTTCCTCGAAGGAAGCCGCCAGGAGGCAGACGGGCCAGTCGGTTCCAAACATCAGGCGCCGCGGGCCGAAGGCCTCGACGACCACGTCCAGGAAGGGATGGATATCCTCGGGTTTCCAGTGGGCCCAGTCGGCTTCGGTGACCAGGCCGGATACTTTGCAGCAGACGTTTTCGCAGCTCGCCAGGGAGCGGATCGTTTTTTTCCAGATAGGCAGGTCGCCGGGGCCGCCCCCCGGCGGGACGCTGAGGCCACCCATGGCCGGCTCGCGGGAGCCCGCGGCTGACTGGTCGCCGGTCCCGCGGGCGGCGCCGTGGCGCGTCGCCCTTCGGGCCGCATACCCCTTGATGTCGGGTTTTGCCATGTGGTCCAGTACCATCGGCTGGTCCGGGAACCGCCGTGCAAACTCGGTGGCATATTCAATCTGATCCGCATAGATCAGGATGTCATAAGTAAACCCATAACGGTTGAGCAACCCGACGCCGCGTAGGAAGTCCGGCCTGAGCATAAAATCCCGCTGGGCCTCCCCCTGGAGAATATGCCGGAACCCTTTCAGGAGCGGGAAGCTCCGGTAGTGCGCGAGTTGTTCTTCTATATCCGAAGCCTGGAGGTTGACCCAGCCCACTACGCCCTTGATAAAAGGGCTTGCAGCCGCCAGGCCCAGGAGAAAGGCCGTTTCCGCCGGCGACTGATCCGCCTGCACCGCCACGCAACCGTCAAAGGCCTGTGCCTCCAGGAGGGGTTGCAGATCCGATGGGAAAAAATCCCGGCGGATGTCCCCGATCATCCAACTGTCGCGGACGGGATCGTATTTCCAAAAGTGCTGGTGGGCGTCGATGCGGAGCATAACCTTTATAGTTGAAAGATGTTATCCATGAGGATCCACTTTTCGCCGGGCGCGGCCCAGGGCAACGGCTGCTGGAACGTCCACATGAGGTCCTCCCAGTGTTGCACCGCGGGGTTGTTTTTGTCCGCGGCGGCTTTGGCGTCCATGCTAAAGTTGTCGGCGGTTTCCATGATCATAAAAAGCCGGTTGCCGGTACGGTAGATCTGCATGTCCAGGATGCCCGCCGACCGGATGCTTTCCAGGATCTCCGGCCAAACCTCCTCGTGCAGGTGTTCGTATTCCCGGATCAGCTCGGGATTGTCTTTCAGGTCGACGGCGAGGCAGTATCGTTTCATGCGAGTGTCGTATTAAAAACAGGTTTTTTTGCGTTGAGGGCCGACCCCTTGTAGGCATACCACGCGATAAATACGTACGCCACTAAAGGTACGATCTCCGCGAGTGCCATGCTGTGTGCATGCACGGCAATTAACCCCATGAGGGGCGGGAAGGCCGCGCCCCCGATGATGGCCATGACGAGGATGCCCCCGGCGACCTTGGTGTTGGGACCGAGGTCACGGATGCCCAAAGCGAAGATGGTGGGGTACATCAGGGACATAAAGAAGCTGGTCAGGAGTAACGCCCACATGCCTACCGGACCGGGATGCAGAATCGCCACGGCGACCAACCCTACATTGATCAGCGCATATAGACCCATCAACCGGTTGGGAGAGAGGTACCTCATAAACCAGGTGGCGGAAAAACGGCCCAGCAGGAAGGCGACCAGGGTGCCGGTGAGGAAATACCCTGCGGTTTTTTCCGGTTCACCGGTATAGTCTTGTACATATTGGATAAAAAAGCTCCAGGTACAGACCTGGGCACCCACATAAAAGAATTGGGCGAGCACGCCCCCGATGAAGTGGGGCTTTTTACCAAGCTCCCGCCAGTTGCCTTTGGGGCCAGCCTCGGTGACGAGCTCATCCCTGACTTTTGGGAACTTGGTGGCGATCATACAGATAGCCCACACCAGTCCGAAAGCCGCCAGGACAAGGTAAGGCGTCACCACACGCATCGTTTCTTTGTGCAGGTAGGCGTCATAGGTACCGGCTGCTTTTAGGGCCGCCACGTGGGCCGGGTCGTTTTCGATCCCGGAAAGGATAAAGACTGTGCCGATCAGGACGCCCAGGATAGCCCCGAACGGGTTAAACGCCTGTGCGAGGTTGATGCGGCGCTCGGCGCTTTCTTCAGGGCCCAGCTCGACGACAAAGCTGTTGGCGCCCGTTTCGAGAAAGGACAGACCGGAGGCGATCACAAAAAGCGCCACCAGGAAAAGCCCGTATTTGCCCACCACGGCAGCCGGCCAGAACAGGAAACAGCCGATGCTAAAGAGGAAAAGCCCGATGACCAGCCCCGCTTTGTAGGAATATTTTTTCATGATCAGACCGGCGGGCACGGCCAGGACGAAATACCCCATATAAAAGGCCGACTGTACGAGCACCGCCTGAAAGCGCGTGAGCTCGAACGACTTCATAAACTGTTTGATGAGGATATCGTTCAGGTTGTTGGGGATGCCCCAGATCAGGAAGAGCATGGTGACGAGGGAAAAGGCAAGGACATTGCCGGAAGGGATCATGGGCTGCTTGGACATGGCAAGTGTTTCGTTTCACCAAAGAAATGCTTTTTATGCGTGCGCCAGCCCCCCCAGATTATCCGACGCTTAAAGAATTTTAACATCACTATCGGATTTATCCCGATTTTTGTGAATAGATGCGTGCAGAACTCCTCAAGGTGCCCCGGCGGCCGGACGATTCCTTTAGCGTCCGGCAACACTTTTCCAACCAGGTCAACAACCGCTGGCACTATCATGTCGAGTTGGAGCTCATCCACATCCACCGGGGAAGCGGGACCCAGTTCGTGGGGGACAACATCAAACGCTTTGACGCCGGGGACATCGTCCTGGTGGGCTCCAACCTGCCCCATTTCTGGCGGTACGACCATCCCGAAACCGACGCCGAAGCACCTTATTCAACCGTCATCCACTTTCGCGATGACCTCTGGGGTGTTCCCTTTCTGCACCTGCCCGAGCTGCGGCCCGTCAAAGCCCTCCTGACCACGGCCGGACGCGGTATCCTGATCCAAGGCAAGCGAGAGCAGCAACGCCTGGGCGCCCTCATCGGCGAGGTCCGCGCGGCCGAAGGCCTGGACAGGCTGTTGCGCCTCCTTAAGGTCTTAGGTGAGCTCGCCGCCGCCCCCCGTCCGCAACTCCTCAGCTCCATCGGCTTCCAACCCGTCTTCACCGAAGGCGAAAGCGAGCGGATCAACGCGATTTATGATTTTACGCTCCAACATTTCCCCGACAATATTTACCTCGAAGACGTCAGCCGCGTGGCCCAGCTCGTTCCGAATTCCTTTTGCCGCTATTTCAAAGCAAAAACGGGGAAAACCTACTCCCAGTTCGTGACCGAGATCCGCGTCGGCCACGCCTGCAAGCTCCTGATCGAAGGCAAAGACAGCATCAAACAGGTGTGCTACGCCAGCGGGTTTAATAATTTCACCTCCTTTAATGCCGCCTTCAAACGGATCACCGGGCAGGTGCCCCAGGCGTATCAAAGAGCGTTTGTGGAACGCTGAAACGATCCACCGGCAGGCTTTCCGGGTGATACTCCTGCAGAAAGGCAATGATTTTTTCCCTCACTTTACACCGCAACTCAAAGGCGTCGCCCGAATTCCGCGCACTGAGCAACACCCGCACTTCCATGACCCGTTCGCGGAGATCGGTCACGTGCACGACATTGACGCGTTTGTCCCAGCGCGGCTCGTTCTCCAGGATCTGGTTCACCTCCCGCCGGATCGCGTCTACCGGTGTCCTATAGTCGAGGTAAAACATCACCGAGGCCAACAGATCGGCCGTGGTACGGGTCCAGTTTTGAAATGGTTTTTCCACAAAATAAGTGATGGGCAGGATGAGCCTCCGCTGGTCCCAGATGTTCAACACCACATACGTCAGCGTGATCTCCTCCACCCTTCCCCATTCGCCCTCGACGACCAGGACATCATCGATCCGTAACGGTTGTGTAAAGGCAATTTGAAAACCCGCCAGCAGCGCGCCCAGCGATCGTTGGGCGGCAAACCCGATGATGATCCCCCCCACCCCGACACCCGTGAGCAGGCTCGCGCCCATCTTGCGCAGTGAGTCGAAGCTCAACAGGATGACACAGGCGGCGACGAGGATGATCAGGACCACCAGGATCTTACGGATAAATTGCAGTTGCGTGCGCACCTTCCGCTCCTTCAGGTTGATCGGTTTGGAAATGTCGTACCGGTGGTACATATAGTCCTCCCCCACCTTGACCATGGCGATGAGGAAAAAAGCCACGCTGATGTCGAAGCAAATCTCCACCGTTTTGTCGATCGGGTCCTTGTAGGGGGTGCCCAGGCGCAGGAAAGGGACTAAGAGGTTGAATAAAAGGAGCGGGATAAAAATGTTGATCGGTTCACCCAGGCGCGTAAGCAGGCTTCTCCAAAGACTGAATTGACCCGCCTGTTGCTCTTTGTACCGCCGGCTGATGCGCGCCAGCACGAATTTGACCAGCAAACCGGCCGCGATCGCCGCGGCAAAAAGGAGCAGGTCGAAAACCAGGTCGGGAAGGTGGAAGGTTAGCATGCGGGAAGTGCTCCCAAAAATATGCCAGAGCTAGTCGCGCTCGCGTTTGGCGAACAGCCAGCCGACGGTGAATCCCGCCATGAGCTCCGGCATGACCCCGTTACCCCTGCTGTCTTCCAGCGGAACGATATACCCTCCACCGTAGGTATAATGATACAGCGAGTCCTGGATGTCCTGGGAGATGCCAACGACCGCCTTGCGGAATTTCACACCCACACCCGAATAGAGACTAAGGGTAAAATACCGCCAAAAGCTTTTGTCCCAGCAAAACAACAAGCTGACCGTACTGACATCCTTCTCTACCGGGTAATGCACCGGGCGGCTGTAGTCCTCCGTCTCGTCATGGATGGACGAATCATATTTGGGATAGTAGTCCTCCTCCGTACGCGTATGCCAGTTGTGCATCAGGTCAAGTGCGATGGAGTAACGATCCGGTCCGTTGCCTCTAAAGGACCGTTTGAGCCCGACCCTCGCCATATAACCCTGGTCAAAATACAGCCCTCCGCCGCTATAAATGGACCAGCGCCTGTTCCATGCCCATTCGACACCTGCTCGGAGACTGCCCCCGTTAGGGTCCAGGGTGGCCAAAGGTTCTATGTACACGGAAATGTAGCGATCCGGCAGTCGTGGCCAAAAGCCGTTGAAGAGGCTGTCAAACGTGTCCATCGTTCGATGAAAAACAGATTGCCCCTGCGCAAAAGAAGCGCAACAAAGAAGGGCGATGGCAGTCAGAAGGCGAGGCATACGGTTAACCTAAGATACAACTTTCTGGTGCGCCCACAAGTCCTGAAAGGCCTCGCTTTGCGACAGCAGTTGTGTAAACGTCCCCTCCCCGGCCACGCGGCCCGCTTTTAGGATGTAGATGTAGTCGAAACGATGTAGTAGGTGCAGCCGGTGCATGGACGACACGATAGCTTTGTCTGCAAAGGCCTCGAAAAGACGCTCGTAGATCAATGCCTCGGTCTTCGGGTCGACGCTGCTGGTCGGTTCGTCCAGCAGCACTACGTCGCTTTCGCGGGCAGCCAGGACGCCGCGCGCAAGGGCCAGGCGTTGCTTTTGCCCACCAGATAAGTTGACGCCCTTTTCGCGGATGTCCGACTGGAGGCCGCCGGGGAGCTGGTGGACGACCTCCGCAAAGTGTGCAACGGAGCACACGTGTAAAATGTCCTCCTCCGAAAACGGCAACCCCAGCGTAATGTTGTACGCAATGGTGTTCTCGAAGATCTCCGGCTCCTGCGGGAAAAGTGTTACCGATTCGTTGAGCGAGTCAAGGTCATACGACGCGTTGTCCACTGTGAATACATATCCGTGTTGTGGGAGGTATAGCCCCCTCAGCAACGCGAGCAATGTGCTTTTCCCACTCCCGCTCTCCCCAATAAGGGCAATTTTTTCGCCCCGTTTGATCCGGATGTGCAGGTCGCGGAGGCTTTGAGCCGTGCTATGTGCAAAATTCAATCCGTGTAGTTCCAGGGTTTGCCAGCGTTCCGGCAATTTTTGTGGCGCGTCCGCCCTGTGCGCTTCCTGATAAGCCTTCGGGATCATCGACGCGTTCTCCACATTGGTATGGTACTGCACCAGGTCCGTATACAACCAGGCCACGTTTTGAAAAACGCTCGTAAACGTATTGACATACCCCAGCAACGTCACCAGCCCCGCGATCAGGAATACCTGACCCGGCACCCAATGCTGGTATACATACCCCGCGCCCACCACGCAATAGATCAGGGTGATCATCATATCCGTGACAAACCACTTCCATTCATTGATCACCGCGCTCCGGCGGAAGGGCCGGAAGATCTGACGCACCTTGGCCAATAGTCCTTTTTCCATGCTTTGTTCCAGGCGCAGGGTAATCACCGTCATGATGTTCGACAGGCTGTCAAAAAGCGTCGAGCTCACCACGTGCTCCTTTTCGTTCACCTCGTCCAGGGCCTTTACAAAAGGCTTGTCAAAACGCATGATGGCCACGACCGTGAGTACCCCCAACCCCACCGCGATCGAGCCAAAAAGCGGCGAAAAGATCACGATGGCACTCACCGAAAAAAGAAACCGGCAAATCGAATCGATAAACATAAACCCCCGGTCATAAAACTCCCTGAGCGCCTCGTACGCCTTTCGCACCCGGTTGATCGTCGCCCCGCTATGATGGTCCTGGTGCCACTTTGCCGGCAGGTGCATCACCTGGTGGTAGCGCTCCTGTAGAAAGTTCCGGCTCAACCGGAAGGCCAGGCTTCGCTCCATTACCCGCGCCGGGCCGTGCAAACACCACTGGAAAAACTTCAGGGACGTGTATGCCGTGACATACATCAGCGTGTATTTGAATACGTGCGCGCTATCGTTTTGCAACCGGCCCACGAACCAGCCGAATAACAGGGGGCTCAGGGCGATGATGGCATTCGCAACGACA
Source organism: Dinghuibacter silviterrae (assembly GCF_004366355.1). Classification (NCBI taxonomy): domain Bacteria; kingdom Pseudomonadati; phylum Bacteroidota; class Chitinophagia; order Chitinophagales; family Chitinophagaceae; genus Dinghuibacter; species Dinghuibacter silviterrae. The sequence goes on from NZ_SODV01000002.1 coordinate 2,468,636, forward strand.
AACATCGCGTATACCAGGACGAAGCGCTTTTTTTCCTTTCGGGCGTAGGTCCAGGCGGTGCGCAGGAGGGAGAGGTAGGGGTTGGGCATCCGGGGGTAAAACTACGGATTCTATTGCTGATCCCCTGAGACGCCTGGGTGAAAGGTGGCGCCGCCGGCATCGATAACGCAAGGTCCGTCGGAAATGATGCCATTGGTATGGAAGGACCACTTTGTGGCGTGGCTCGCTAAGTCTACGGCAACAAACGACCCGTCGCTGGTGCCATAATACAAAATGCCGTGCGCAATGGTAACCTCGGAAATGGATGGCAGCGTTCCGACGGGATTGGTAGACGTCCATAGGACGTTGCCGGTTTGCATATCGAATGCATAGACAGCACCGTCATTATTGCCGGCGTAAACAGCGCCATTATACGTGACAGGGCTGGAAAATTGTCCACTGGTTCCTCCTCCGTAAGGTCCGGATTTCCAAAGCACGGAACCCGATGCCGTGTCGAAGGCATACATGTAATTGTCGTAGCCGGCGATGAAGACTTTGCTTCCAGACACCGTCGGAGAAGTACCGCTTCCAAATGTACCGTCATAATAACGCCATTTGACCGCGCCGGTGTTGGCGTCCATCGCCACTATTTTGCAAAACTGATCGGCCGCATACACCGTACCACCCACCGCCGCTGGATTTGAATAGCCACTCCCATTATAATAGGTCCAGACCGGATTGCCCGTGGCGACATTTAAGGCGACCACAGAAGCATACCCTTCAAAGAGGGAGAAGTACACCAGCCCATTGGCTACCGTAGGGTTGGCATCGAGAACGTCGGCCTTGAGGTCTTGGGTTACGAATTGCCATTTAACCGCGCCGGTTTGCGCGTCCAGTGCCGTCATGGTCGCGTTGCCGTACATGAAAACCACCCCGTTGGTCACCGTCGGATAGGAATACACGGGTTCATAAAAATCGTATTTCCACAGCAATGATCCGTTGGCCGCATTGATCGCATAGAGGTAGCCGTCGGTACTGCCCACGAATACCGTCCCATTACTCACGGTGGGGCCATGGTCGATGGCTCCGCCCGTAGCGAATTTCCAGCGTTGAAGCCCCGTAGCGGCATCGATGGCATACACGTATCCGTCGTCGGAGCCCACAAACACGCTTAGATTGGTGGAGACAAACACCGTATAAGCCGCCATCGAGCCGTCCTCCGCCGTTACGAGGTACCGCTGGGACGATGTAAAATCAGCTTTGGTACCCGAAGATGGGGAGATGCTGACACCGGTATACGTGATGTACGGCGTCAAATTATCAAGCGGCAGGTCGCTGCTAAACGGAACGACAATGGTGTCCCCGCTGATGATCCCCTGGATGGTTGCGGTCAGCCCCGGGTTTTCCGTCGGCCGGAAAGCAAAAGAAGTGATCGCCTTGGCGTTAGACAGGAATCTCACCGTCACCACATAGGACTGAGTGCTGCCGTCCTGTGCCGTCACCACATAGGTCACCGGCGCCGAAAAATTCTCTGATTGCCCACTGGCAGGCGTGATCTTCGCTCCCTTATAGGTGATCGTCGGAACAAGTCCGTTCAGGTTGGTGCCCATGGGAACCGCCACCAGTACCGAGTCCGCACCGATGGTGCTGCCTATGTCCCTCGTCAGCCCCTGATTGGCGGCAGCGGTGAACGTAAAGCTGATGATGTATTTGTCGGAGGACGGATGGTTGTTGTTCTTGTTGCAGGATAACAACAGTAAGACGGCAGAGGCAAGGAGGATACGCATGGAGGGCGGTTTGCAGTGGCAATATACGAAAAATAACTCATGTTTTCCATGCCGTCGCCGCGTACATCCGGGCGCGCCCGAAGGCAGAGGGGCGGTCGCCCAGGAGGTTGAATTGGTCGTAACCCATGTCTTTGAAAAAACCTTTCAGTTGTTCTTTGCCGATCGGATATGGGACCCAGGGGTTGGACTTTTGTGTGTCGTATTCGACGATGATGAATCTGGGTGGTTGCAGCCTTCTTATCAACGTCCCTTTGTCCTTTACGTAGTGCATGGAATTGGCCATCAGGATGCCGTCCAGGGGTGGCAGGCCTAGCGGGTCCTTTTCGAAGTTTTTTTGTAGGAAAAGAATGCCCTTTGGCAGGTCCTGGCGGGTTTTGTCTATCGCGTAGATCGTGCTTTCGGGGTGAAGCAAGGTTGCCAGGGCGCGGGTAAAGAGACCGGTGCCGCAGCCGAGGTCGGCCCATTTTTGGGGGCGGGTGTTGTCAAGAGGGCCTAGAAGGGTGATGGCGTTCTGAAGTGTCATCTTCTTTTTTCTCTCAAAGCGTGTCTCTGCGTCCGGATCAGTATTGTAAAGGGTTCATCTTAGTGTGACGTATGCGGATGATTCGGATTTCCTTTTCTTTGATGCGGTAAGCAATACGATAATGGTGTTTTTCAAAAGCCCTCCAGGTGCCGTCATTGTCTATCTTGTATTTATCTGGAGGATGGGATTCCGGCTGGGAAGGGAGTTTACGGGTAAGGGATACTATATCGTTCCTCACTTTATTGGCACTCCGTGGAGAACCGGCCTTGATATATTCGTAGATTTCCTTTAGCTGTTGACGGACATCCTCATTCCAAACAACCTTCCGAAGTTCTTTTACCATGTCTTCATTTCCTTTTCCAGGTCTTCCTGAGTAATGAAGTGCCCGGCATCAATTGCCGCGTCAGCTTCCTCCAACTCCCTGTTGTACTCTTCGATGGTTTGGGGTTTGATGTCGTCTTTTCGGCCTTTCAAGAAGGTTTTCAGCATTTGGATGACAGACTTTTTTTCAGCTTCATTGAGCTGGATAAAGTAGCTGTACATCTCCTGATCCAAAGCTTTTGCCATAACACTGATTTGTATACAAATTTACTTTTTAAAACCGAGCCAACCAAACGGGTGGCGTTTTGCTAACGTCCCAAGGCATTACGTCTGAAGAATTTGGAAATCAAATCATTGCTGTATATTTATAAGCGATGCCTTTCATAAAATCATTTTCGATCAACGCCGATAAGCGGACCCCCTTTCCGTTCAATATCCCCGCCGTCCAGTTCGCGCGGGAGGTTGTACTGGACGAAAGGGTCACCATTTTCGTCGGTGACAACGGGAGCGGTAAGTCAACTCTGCTGGAGAGCATTGCTTTTGCCGTGCACTTGCCCCTGATCGGCGGCCAGATGAGTGCTGCCGCCGGGAGCTTTGAGGCGGCACGGCTGTTAAAGCCCTATCTGGAGCTCGTATGGGCCCGGCAAACCAGCAAGGGGTTCTTTTTCCGGGCGGAGGATTTTAGCGATTTTATCGATGGCGTGGAAAAAGGAAGGATGAAGATCGAAATGGATTTAGCCGACCTGAAAGGCCAGGTAGACGACGCCATCATCCGGCAAATGAGCGACAGCATGAATTACGCTCTTCATAACACCCGTCGGCTTTATGGGGCGGATCTCCAGGCGTTTTCTCACGGAGAGGCCTACCTGACCATTTTGCAAAACCGTATCCAGGACAAGGGGGTCTACCTGCTGGATGAACCAGAGGCCGCGTTGTCGCCGCTCAAACAACTCGCGCTGATCGCTTTTATCCTTGAAGTATTAAAAAACAACAACACCCAGTTTATTATCGCCACCCACTCCCCTATCCTTATGGGCATACCCGGTGCAAGGCTTTATGAGATCCGGGAGGAGGAGATGCGGCAGGTGGCGTATACCGAGACCGATCATTACCGCGTGACGAAGCGGTTTTTGGATAACCCCGAGAGCTATCTTAGGCATTTTTGATCTGCCGAACTATTGGTCACAATCTAAAGCAAATGCTATTGAACTATCTCCACGCCGGAAGGTAATTTCCTTTGATCCTGCTTGCTTCATTACGGAATCGCCCACTTCGATCCAATAGGTTGTAAACCCTTTGCTATTGAATTTCGCTGTTGCATTGACATACACAGCATTTTTGACATTGTTTACAAATATCATAAAGGTAGGGTTTCTACCCGCTGTGTTTGTCACTATTTCACATAAGGACATTTTAGCGGCTTCACAATTTCGCTGGTTGTCGATCTGATCCGATCTTTTAAAATCATATTCAAGCTATATCCAAAATAGGGCCACCGCACCCGCAATGACGAGGCTGTAGCCTTTATATGTTTTTGCCAAATTTTAAATGTTTAGGCTCTAATTTAAACTCGCTCAATACATGCATCATTAAATCGACGCTTTTTTCAAGCTCATTCGGGATGATTATAACATAAAAAATCATATAGGCGTCCTCAGTGTTCCTGGCCAGTTTAAAGGGGACGGTAACTTCCCCATAAAATTCGTACGCAAACCATTTTTCGTCTTGATCGGATGTCCCTATCACACCAAAACTTATGGCATCCCAATCATACGGCTGTAGATCATAAGTCGCTATCTCTGAAAGGATGATAAGAAACGGCAACAAGTCTTCTTCAAAGATCCAGCCTGATTTCGTCATTTTTCTAGGTCTATATATAGTTTGAACTACTTGGAAAGCAAATCGAGGCTGCCTACACCAAAAGGGCCTTCGGCTACATGAAATTAGGCAAAAATATCATTTGGGGTTCTGTGGATTGTAGTTGTGATAGGTCCAGATATCAAGAAAAAGGCTGAGTGCCCCGTTCGAATTCAAGATCCGGTAATATTTCTGGACACTTTTCGGAGCCGCCATGTAGACTTGGGCATTTAACTGAACCGAAGCGCTGTCAATAAACACAGAGTATTTATAAATGTTGCTATCGGTAAGGTAATTCAAAATATATTTAGGTCTTTCACACGTTAATTGATCAATTTGTTGATAATAATCTGAGATGGAGTTGAGATTCATCTGGAGCCCGTCTCGTTTTAGCTTTACTTGGTCCGATCTCGGGGAATATAAGATAAAATTGCTCTTATTGTCAAATGCTCGGGTTGAGAAGGTTATTTTGAGGATTGACGAAGGTACGTTGTTGTTAGTTTGGTAGTCTTTAGCTTCGTCGAGGGACGCACTAGAGATATAAAAGAAGTCGGAGGTTTTGAAGAGCCCGTCATATATTTTAGTGATTTCTGAGTTCCAGGCAACGGGGTACGATAAAGCAGCGACCTTTTTTACTTGTATAACCTTTACATAACTAACAAGTCCTCTTCCAAGGCTTATGCTGCTGTCTTTTGTATCGAAAGAGACCGTGGCGCCTTTGAACGCCTTTAACGAGTCAATCTTCAGGCTTCCGCCAGATGCTTTTTCAGACGAGATCTTGATTTTTTTCACTGCTATTGCAGCTGAAACAACCAGAGAACCTTCGTTGGGCAATGGCAATGCAGAATAGTCGTCTGCACGAAAAAGAACTAGACTGTCTACATCTGTTGCGTTTATATCCTTGTTGTGAAATTCGGCAGAAGCATTCAATTCCTTTAGGATCGCGAGTTTTAATTTGCCAAAATCATCAATGCCAGCATATCGTTGCACGCTGTCAAAGCTCCTGTAAATTTTATATTTTGTTGTTCCTTCGCCTTTTAGGTCGCCATGATCATACATTTTTCCAATGCAGGCACTATCGTTACTCGGAACATTCAGAGGAACATAGCCGCCAAATGGTGGTGGTGGCGGAGGCGGGGGCGGAGGCGTTTGGCGGAAAAGTAAGTAAAGAATCGCTAATATTACCGCCGAGATCAAGGTGGCCATTAATGTTAACACCCTGTTCCGATTCTGTCTCGGTTCTAATTGAACTGCTGCTTGCGGCATGGATGAATTTTAAGATTGGCAAAAGGCGGTGGCACATTAATATATCTGCTTTCTGTTGCAGTCTCTACCGTTAAAACACCCTTTTTACCCCCGGTTTTCAGATTTGCAAAAAAAAGCAGTATTTTTCTAGAACGTAATACAGCCCGCTCGACTGAGCGGGTTAGAATTTACGATAAACACCCGGTTATTGTCGGGTCGTAAAACGAGGATTAGTCGTTGGATTAAATCCTGAGAGCTGGTCGTCTAGGGATTGGCTCTCCTTTTTTATGCTGGCCATACTGCAAATACCTATTTTTGATTTCAGGTCGGCCTCCGGTGCGGCAGAAAGCAAGCTGGCCAATCCCTCCTGGCCCTTGCCGCTGGTCAACAGAAGACCCTTTATCCGCAGGTTTGGGAAGGTCTATCAAAGGTTGCAGGGCGGCGTAGACGACTGGGCAGGAGAAGAATTCTACTGCGACGCCACGAACGCCCTTCAGTATGTGGCCCTCCAGGACCAGCGGTTCAAAATGGATGACAAGCATAGTCAGCAGCTAAAAAGCATATTTAGACGGTTTTATTCCGATGGTCAATTCGTCAATAAGATCGAGCTGGGTCTCAGGGACCGATTTCCGTTTCTCTACGCGGACGACAAGCTGCCGGTGGATCTGAAGACCATCTTCAAAAACATCCTGCAATTGCCGGTAAAAGTCTCCGGCCAGCAAGTGTCGCTCATTCAGGCCGGCCGGCAACTGGCAACCCTTTTCCAACAAGCTACCACCCGTCACAAAACCGCCCCCAAACCGGGGCTCGTGCAAGAAGGTGAAATATGCCTGATGGCCATTGTTGAACAAGGCGAGAACTACAGCATACCATCCGAAGCGCATGCGATCAAATCCTTTCCATCCATCGAGCTCTTCGGCTATATCCTCTACCTCCAGGACCATTACATCAAATGCTGGATCATCCGGATACCCACCGGAGGTTTCGATCAAGGCTCTCCGGCCAATGCCATCTTGCGCAATTTGCGCATCAACCTCATGAGGGTACACGCGGAAAAAGAGACCATCAAGGGATTGTTGAACGCTGTCCAGCAACGGCGGATAGACCTCGACAGCAAGGAGGTGAATACGACCCTGCTCGCGAAATACCTGAAAGACACCGGCGAAAAGCTTTTCAGCAAAAAACGATCCGGCATCGAGCAGGAAAGCATCCTTGATTTTGCCCTGCGCAGCGAGACCGAAGTCCTCCCTGGGGATACCCTGGCCATCCTGGTGCAAAAATTGAACGACCGGTTTGCCGTCATCACCACGCAGAACTTTGTCGACCGGTCAAAGCCCATGGATAAAAAACTCCTGCTCTTCCTCTGCTCGAACCCCAGCGATAAAAATACCCTGGATTTCGGCGAAGAGCTAAAGATCATCCAAAAGCTCCACCAATCCAGCACCGACCGGGCCTACTTCCAGATCGCCGTACGTACGGGCGTGGAAAAGGAAGAACTAAAAGAGCTCCTGGTACAGAACAAACCCGACATCCTCCACATCGTCCTGCACGCCTCCCCCGTAAAAGGCTTGTATTTCCAGGACGCCCAACAAAATGCAGCACCCATGGACGTGGAGGAGTGGGAAGATATCATTGAATTGCAACAAGCGATTCGCCGTCCCTCCATTATCATCCTCAGCGCCTGCAATTCCGAGGGCCATGCCCGGGCGGCAAAACCATACACCGACTTTTCCGCCGGTACAACGACCGTATTCCCCGACCAGGCCGGCATTGCCTATGCGCGCGGCTTCTATACCATCCTGTTCAACGACGAAGACACCGGCCCGAATATCTGCCACCGCAGTGGTGTCGTTGAGATAAAGAACAGGAAGCCCCCCTTCGACGCCATTAATGGCATCGATGTATACAACATCATGCAAACCTTTTAAAAGCTGACTTATGAGCAACCTATTAAAGAATTTCCTCGAAGAGTACGGGTACAACATCGTTGCCTTACCCAAGGAAGACATTAAGCCCCTCACGCTGCTTTGCCAGGATGGGGTGAGCGTTATTTCTCTTGACAGCAGCATTTCGACGCTGTTCACGTCGGATGAAAAGGCTCCACCTTCTGTCTTGCACAATACCATCACCGGGGACATTGTCGGTTCTACAGCGGCTTCATTCGACTCAACGACCGGTGTCTCCCTGCTCAGCTGGCTCCTCGATAAACTCAAAGTGGGCAAACTGGAAGGGAAGGTTGATATTGACAGCAACAAGGTCTTGACCTTCAAATATCAGGAAGTCAGGGAAGATAAGATAAAGCTGGGTGAGCTGGATGGGTATCTGACAGAGGCTGCTCCGGTTAAAAACAAATTCAGGACTTACGAAGACAAGTTGAGGAAGAGTGCGCTCTTTGTCATCAACTCCGTGCTGAAGAGCAATAGCTTTACGGTGACCATTGAGGACAAATCAGGGGCGGCTGTGGATGTGGCTGCGACGATCAAGGGGATTGCGGACATTAGTCAGAATATAAAGGTTGCCAGCAAGAATTCTATAAGCGTTACGAGTCCCGGGGAGACTTTTTTGGTCTTTGCGTTTAAGGCGCAGCATATCTTTTTTGATAGACCAGGATTTTGGGCTACTTTTTTTGGCGATCCGGGGGCTACTTTGGGGTTTACGATTAAGAATGCTACGGGGTTGGTGTTGAGGGGGGAGGAGGATTTTCCTGCGGAGCGGTTGCCGGTTTTTGCGGGGCAGGCGGTTCTGCGTTAATTAATTATTATGCATAGTCATTGCAAGCCATGTGTCCGTTGTAGTAATAATAAAAGGCTACCAAATGACACGCAAAACATTACCCTTAGTATTAGGTATTACTGCAACCGCCATCTTTTTCTCCTGTAAGCAAGAAAAACTTGATGCACTTAAGCTTAAGTATGCCACCAACGATGCTTCTGCCTACTCGGCCGCCAGTTCGTACACCGTATCCACCTTTGCCGGAAGCGGCGCCGTAGGGGCGGTAGACGGCATTGGAACTGCAGCCAGTTTTAATCAACCGATCGGTATTGCCATCGATGGCAGCGGGAATATATATATAGCAGACCTCACCAACAATAAAATACGCAAGATCACTCAGGACGGCGTAGTCACCACTTTTGCAGGCAGCGGTCAACCTGGTTGGCAAGACGGTACCGGCACAACAGCAGTTTTTCACAATCCGACAGGGGTCGCAATAGATGCCACCGGAAATCTGTACGTAGCCGATACCCGTAACAATATGATCCGTAAGATCACGCCGGTCGGAGTGGTCACTACCTTTGCCGGAAGCGGCGCGGCAGCATCGGTAGATGGTACCGGAAGAGCCGCCAGCTTTAACTCGCCCATTTGGGTAACGGTGGATGGGAATGACAATATCTATGTGACAGAAATGGGCACCTGTAAGCTACGCAAGATCACATCGCAAGGCGTGGTAACAACCTTTGCAGGCCGTGATACCAGCGGTTCGTCCGATGGCATAGGCACAGCCGCCAGCTTTGCCCGTCCGGAAGGAATGTGCACAGATACGAATGGCAATATATATCTGGCAGACTGTATAAACGAAAAGATTCGCAAGATTACACCGGCTGCGTTGGTGACTACCTTAGCGGGTAGTGGTGCCATCGGTTCATCTGACGGCGCAGGCACGGTGGCCAGTTTTCGCGATCCTATGGATGCGGCAATAGATAGACTTGGTTACATTTATGTATGCGACTATGTGAATAATACCATCCGTAGAATTAGCCCTTCCGATTCAGTAACGACTATTGCTGGTATTGTTGGGAAAAGAGGATCAGCTGATGGGCCAGGCAGTTCTGCTACCTTCTTCTTGCCCCGGGGCGTAGCGGTAGATCATAATGGAAACGTGTACGTGGCGGATACCTACAATAATAAGATTCGGAAGCTGACGCCAAATAATTAATGCTGACGGATTTCCTGTAGGTCGTTGGTTTAAAATTAGGATTTTGTCTTTAATTCTAGACTAACGACCTACGGGGAAGCCGACAACATGACATTATCGAACTGCGCCGGTGCGAAGGATGACAGGTGCGAAGTTGTGGGCGCATTCCGATAATCATATGACAAAGTCCAGGAATTGAATATCCTCACCTCTAGCTTCCTTGCGTATGCGAAATCGTGTTTTATAAAGATTAGCCATTCTTACGGTAGATTGTAGCCTTGTTTGGTTATACTCCTGCACCAAATTTGGATTGATCCCAGGATACAAATCCAAATATCTATTTATTAAGGTTGTTATACTAATTAGATCCACATTATTTGTTCGTTGAATTTGTATTGGTAGGGCAAAGATTGCAACTATTCCTCCAAAATCTCAATTTGCTTATACTCATATAGCAGATGCCTAATAAGGGAGGTCAATAAATCACTTACTGGAAATTTTCCCCATTTTACATCCGACATTCGCAAAGGGCGAACGCTTAAATAATATGTCTTATCCTGGTCGTCTTCATTGTAGCCATCCAAAATAATCTGCAAACCCAGAATAGTCGGTTCTATAAATATGGCTGGAATTTCTTCATGAATAGATTCCTCTTTGCCGCCAAATTTTAAACCGGCAAATATTTCACGCGATAATATTTCGCCTAATTCTTCCAAAGACAAGTCCGATTTTATCCTTACGAGTCCGGTGATATATGGTATCAACTTGATTTATATGAGTTTCGGAATTGTTGCATTTTTGCTCGTCGTGAGTATTTCCTGATATTGCAATGCCCTTGGTGAAGCAAACTCTGTTTATCTTTGATTGCTAAGCTGATGAATGTCCATAATGTAGCGACCGACATGATCGGAGATTGTCGTATGGTAGAATATCAGTTTTAAATCAATTCGATCAATTATAAAGCCTGCGGTGGTATCCCGACCTCTGAAAACCGGAATTAATATTGTTGTTTCCATTAGGCCTGTATCAATTTTATAATCTTCGGCAATTGGCAAGCCGTTTTTATGGAGAAAATAATTTAAGATCTTTAAATTATTTTTGATGCTTTGCAAATTTGAACTGTCTTCCAACATCGAATGTACATCTTTGAGATTATTTTTGTACAGGTCAGCAATGAATTTCTCTGATGTTGATGAATAATTATTACTTGGATTTGTTGGAGTGTGACATGCTGTCAACACAAAGGTCGTCAATAAAAAATACTTCAATAATTTCATTAACTAGGATTCCATTGTGATTTGAATTTTTGAATTGACGGATTTCAATATATTAAATATCTTTCTATTGCGATTGTATTGCTTTGACTAGTAAATGAGAACGATCCTGGGTTGCTTATTCGGCTATAATTCTCCTTTTGGATTGGGAAAGATGCGCTTATCGATTTTATATCGACAATTGTAAATGCAGGCCCTTTTAATAGCAACTCCAAAAGGCTGTTGTCTAAAATTATAAGTTTGTCAGAATATAATTAAGCTTTTGATAGAGTTTGTAGTCCTTCGAACGATTAGCAAGGTTCTATTCAAGGATACTTTGGTATTGAGCCGGGTACATGATAGGATTGATTTACAAATAAGGTTGTGCCCAGAAATGGACTCGAACCAACACGCTTTTGTTGCGGAGGGGGAGTAAATTACCCGAATTTTCTAATTTTCGCTTTCCTATTTATAGGGAGGAGGTCAGAATTACATCCGATTGCGTAGTTGATCGACGTTCGTAAATAAATTTAAGCTATTTGACTTGTATTAAAGGGTTTTTGTTCGGATTTCCGTTTTTTTAAATACATGATTAACAAAATCAAAACTACGGATGCAGCAAATGCTGAACTATAGAACCCATCTTGAAAATACTCTCCAAAAGTTTTATAAGTCTCCTTGGTCAAATTCCAATAGAACCATGTCACCATAGTCAAAAGGAATATACCAGACAGCAAAGACAAAAAAAACGCCAAACTGGTTGATTTTATATACTTAAATAAAATATGAATAATTAAATAATAGATCGAATATATTGCTATCTGGGCTGCCAGCCTGTCAAGCGACCAAATAAAGATCCATATTAGCAGCGTTGGGAAAAAACTAGAAAAGCCTGTAAAATAAGCTGTGATCGATGAGCTTATTACAAAGCCCAAGCAGGTTGAAAAGAACAACCCTCTTAAATATATTCTTAGGTTCATATTCTTTTTAGTTGCCATTATTTATGACTTTTTCCCGGGTTTCCTTAGGCAAATCCGAGTACCAGACTCTTTTGGATACTACTCTTTGGGTATCAAATGTTGCTTCGCCGCCAGCAGCGTTGATGGCATTTGCAACATTAACCATGACCTGACGCCACATCTCGTCGGCCTGTTTAAAGAAAATATCACCAGCAGAGATAACCTGGTCTCCGGTTGAGTTAAATAGTCTATCAACTCCTTGGATGTAAAATATATATCCTCCATTTTCCTTTTGAACGCCAAATTCTCTATTCCCCCCCAATGGATGCCCTTTATCTCCTTTAAACCAATTAGAAAAGTTCTTTTTGTAGCCGTCATAAACGGGTCTAAATGTCCATGAAGCATAATCGCTTGAAGAGTTGAAGTGGGTGGTTAAGACATCGGCGTCGTCGATATGGAAGGGACCCTCCTTTCCTCTAAAACGCATTACTGCAGAATTTGGATTACTGCTGTTCCATACAGCAGCTTCCTGAGCACTATAAGCCTCAAAGTCAGATCTCTTGCCATTGATAAATAAAGCAAGATTTAATCGAACAAAAGTTAATACAGCTGCAGCATCTTTCATGTCTGGCGGGAGTTTGGTTATACGAACCACATACTGATCGAAATTCATCCGTAAACCCCATGCAGCCGACATTCGCTGATCTGCAAAATTCTCAGTTGGATTTCTATTATTTACGCGATCCAGCAAATATTGTGGCGCATTCTCAAACATAAGGTGTGACCAAGGTGTAACGTCATTTGGTGATTTAGCGTCTTGAGGCTTAGCAGCCGTATCGCCCCTCACATCACTAAATGATATAGGATTATCGACAAAAGATGAGTATCTGCTTACTCCCGCCGCCGGTTTGGAATCTAAATTCCATCGCCTCCCAATTCTGGGGTCATACTCCCAAAACTGCGCGGTTGTGTGATTGCCATTACCAGCGATTTCATCTGTTTTTTCCTGACCATTAAACCCATACCGATAAGTACCGGTTGCATCGTAGGTGCGACCAGGCTCTAACGAGCCGAAGGGGTAGTAATCATTGGCATCAAGAACTACGGGTGCAAAATGGTCGACCGTCGACCCGTCAGAAGAAACACCATAACGCCTATCGGATATAGTGGCTAGGACATTACCTAGATGATTCGGTAATTCATAACCTTTAGGGCATAGGACATTTTGCCTATAGCAGGGTTTTATTCAAAGAACTTCAGGCAGTTACACCGGGTACAAGATAGGATTTATTTACATATTAGGGCGTGCCCGGGGGTGGATTCGAACTAGCACACCTTTAGGGGCGGAGAGATGTCTTTCGTACCCAATACGAACGTTAAGCTGCTGGCTTCGATATCGCGAATCATCTCTTGAATTGAGAGATGCCACTGTTTATGGCTGGTAGTGGGGGCTGCTCTAAAATTCCGAACTGCAAATAAAATTACATTCCTGTATAAGATCAAGATCGCTCAATGCATTCTCATAGCAGTTCAAGTAGTAAGTGCTCTTTTTCCAGGACATAAATACAAAGTATTTGAATATTCTTTCCCAGATACGAGGATCTAATTTAAAGATTAGATTTTGGTCATTATCAAATACTCCTAGAGTATTAGCGCCTAATTCTGAAGAAAAAATTATTGCCTTATCCAACCCTTCATTTTCTACAAAATCCAAACTTCGGATATTTATCGACGGACAAGTTGTTACTGCTGTAAACTCGCTTATCGATTTGGCAAGTTTTGCATAGTCGCCCTCGTTTCCTAACAAACAAAGGTTAGGGCCGTCAAAACCAAAAACGGATTCGTAAGTCAAATCTACTTTCATCATATTTTACGCGATTGCATTAGGGTTGTCTTTAATATATTGTTGCATCTTATCGTCATACTCCTTTCTTCTCTTTTTGTATTCCTGCATTTTTTCTTGGTAGTCTTTCATTTTTTGATAGTAGTCCTGTAAATTCTTCAGATATTCTTCTTGTTGCTGTTTGCTTAACTGGTATTCCTTTTGTAGATATACAGGATATTCTTGCGGCGGAAATGTTGTTGGGTCAATATACATCAGCATTGGAGGATTAAAGTCCTTCCCATAGATTTGACCATCAGGTATTTTTACCCCGTCTGGTGTATAATTTTCCCATCCATTATTTGGACTCCCCCCCGGCTTGAAGTCCCAGTGACTTTTGGGATGCCATTTATCTGCCTTGTGCCATCTTAAAATATCGCCCCTCTCATTCTCTAAACGTGTGGCTCCTTTTTCCTTCAATTTTTCATATCCTTTTGTCCCGGGTTTCACGGGGTTTACTTTCCATTCACCGGGTAGGCTTGCCGGTGGTGTGGGATAAGTCGAAGCATCATTGGGATCAATTGTAGATTCGTCTATGGGCGTATTATGTACAATTGAGGGCGATGTCGGGGGCATTGGCAAATAAGGTGCCGGGGGGAGGGTTGGTGTTTGTGGCATTGCAACAGGTCCCGGCAAAATTGGTGGAGCGGGCGGAAGTGGCGGGACTGGGGCTGTTGGAATTTTTGGAAGGCTAAGGATAGGATCCGGAAATGAGAGCCAACGTGGGAACCCTAGTAACTCTTCAGCACCGTCTAAATCTTGAGCCCAAGTGGGTTTATTTCCTGCGTATTGATATGAGCTGTAAAACGGAAATTTGTCTTCCAACGGGTCTACGCTCAAAAACCTGCCAACTCTCGGATCGTATACCCTGGCGCCATAGTCGATTTGATCTCCAACGCCCTTGACCTCGTTGTCATTTTCTTTTCCATTGAAGCCATAGCGGTAAGTTCCAGTGGCATTATAAGCGCGTCCCGGCATCAACGATCCGAAGGGGTAGTAGTCGTTAGCATCTAACACCACCGGGCTGAAGTGATCCACGGTCGATCCATCCGTAGACACCCCATATCTCCGATCTGATATGGTAGCTAGGACATTATCCAGATGATTCGGTAATTCATAACCTTTAGGGCATAGGACATTTTGCCTATAGCAGGGTTTTATTCAAAGAACTTCAGGCAGTTACACCGGGTAC